>NZ_JBTMWU010000001.1:0-45000 GCF_054489375.1 Devosia sp. A449
CCGTGGCAGGCCGAGATCGCCAGCAGCACTGATGCGCAGGTGGCCCGGATTATGGGCTCGGCCAACGCCCGACAGGCCGCCTCCGGCAAATCCCTGGCCGATTGCCGGGCCGCTTATGCTGCCGAACGCATCCGGACCAACAAGCCGGCGACCAGCAAACAATTGGACGATATGGATAAGACCGTCGGCCTGTTCCAGGCCTTGGCCGGGGTCAGCGATGTCGGCTTGGTGCAGCGCCGTCATATCATCGCCTTTCGTGACCAGATGTATGACAGCGGCCGCTACGCTACCGCCTCGGTCAACAAGCGCACCGGCTACATCACCACCCTGGTCAAGACGGCCGCCAACAAGGGCTGGATTGATGACGCGATCCGCGGCGACATTCGCCTCACGGTGCCCGACGGGGAAGATGCGCGCGAACCCTATTCCAAATCGGATCTGCACACGATCTTCGGCCACCCACTGTTCACCGAGCGCAAGATCCTAGCATCGGCCACCACCCTGGACGGGCTGCCATTCTGGCTGCCCCTGATCTCTTGTCTGCATGGCATGATCTCCAGTGAAATCCTGCAATTGGGCCCGGACACCGTCCGTTGTTATCCCGGCACCGATATTCTGTGTTTTGTCGTCACCACCAGCGGCGGGCGCCACACCAAAACCGTGGCGCGCCGGCGCTGGCTGCCGATCCGTAACGAGCTCCTCGGTCTCGGCTTCAACGACCTTGTCGAGACGGCCAGGGCCCAGGGTTGGAACACCCTGTGGCGGCCGGTGGAGGACAAACACGGCGACATTGACGCAATATCGCAGCAGATCTCGTCTTTCTGGGCCGACTTTGCCCGCAGCGAACTCAAGATCAGTGATCCGCAGAAAACGCTGTATTCGTTTCGGCACAGCTTTAAGGATGCGACGGCGAGCGTCGGCGCTACCGAGGACGAAAAGAAGCAACTGCTTGGTCATGCCGAGACCGGTGCCACCAAGGGCTACGGCACGAAGAAAGAGCCGCGGCCCGTCGATATTCGTAGGCTCAATGACATCGTTCAGGCGATTGGGTGGGACTTTCTCGAAGCCTTAGCTGGTAACGACAGCTAGACCGGGCGAAAGGAAACGAACGCCTGTTTTGGGCTCCTGTATTCTGGCGAGATTGATTTAAAGCGCTTCTCTGCATGTTCAAAGCTTATTGGGTGCGCCGGAAATGGACCAGATGGGCACCGCGAAGTGTGGGAGATAGAGCTGGGCCGGGGAATTTGACCACGGAGATAGGTGAATTTTCTGTCTGACGGTCGCCCAATATGGCCGCGACAGGAGAAACCATGACGAGACGACTCCACCGCTACCACACACCGGCGTTCAAGGCGAAGGTGGCCCTGGCTGCGTTAAAGGCGAGAGGACCCTAGCCTGGTTGGTGCGGCCATGTATCCGACCTGTAATGCGGTCGTTCATGTGCCGCTGGCCATGATGCCATTCGCGCGGCTCAGGTCCCGATCGAAAGCTCGCACTCGAAGTGCACGGCCTCATTGGGTTCTCTTGATCCGGCGGTACCTGCCATCGGCCCGGCCGACTAGGCGTCCCAGAACGACAGATTTGTGGACGGTGATGGACGCAGTTCTCTACATGGCCTCGAGCGGGTACTAATGGCAGCTGCTGCCGGAGAGTTTTCCGCCGCCCTCAACTGTGCAGCGTTATTTCTATGACTAGAGCGACACTGGCTGGCTTGCTCGCCAACATCAATCATCATCATCTTGTGATGCCCGAAGTGCCGCTGGTGACTAGCATTATGGGCAGGGCACCAACATCAACCTAACCCACCACCACCCGCATCCCCGCCGCCGATGACGCCATCATCGCATCAATCAGCCGATGCACGCGCAATGCCGAATGCCCGGTGCTGAGCGGCTGCCTTCCATGCCGCACGGCATCGGCGAAGTCGGCGATCTGCGCCGCGTGCCAGTCAAACGGAAACGCCATCGGATCGGCGCCGCCGCCGCCCACACTGGCTTCGCCTTCGGTGATGATCTCGCCGGCCATGGTGTGAACGGTCAGATTACCCCCCGTCAGCGTCGCCGTGGCATGCTCGAAATTCAGCGTCAGGCTTTCCGGCCCGCCGGGGAAACTGGCGGTGGTGGCCATCACCGCGCCGACCGCGCCATTGGCAAATTCCAGCCCCGCCGAGACGAAATCCTCGGTCTCCATTCGGTGCAGCCGCGTGATCCTGCCCATCGCGGTGACGGCGCTGACCTCACCGCAGAGGCTCAGCATCAGATCGAGCGAATGGATCGCCTGGGTGATCAGCACCCCGCCGCCATCCTGGGCCAGCGTGCCGCGACCGGGCTGGTCGTAATAGCCCGCCTGCGGCCGCCACCACGGCACCACCAGATGCGCCGCTTCGAGCCGGCCATAGCGGTTTTCGGCCACCGCTTCGGCCAGATAGCGCGAGGCGCGGCGGAACCGATGCTGGAACACCACGCCCAGCGTGATCCCGGCGGCGTCGGCCAGCCCGACAATGCGCTCGGCCGCAGCCAGCGTCCGCTCCACCGGCTTTTCCAGCAGCACATGCTTGCCCGCCTTGGCCGCCGCCGCGACGATGGCCTCGCGGGCATTCGGCGGCGTCACCACCAGCACGGCATCCAGCTGCGGATCGGCGAGCAGCGCCTCGTAGCTGGTGGCTTCGGGGAAGCCATAGGTTTGGCAGAATTCGGCGCGCTGCACCGGGTCGCGGCGATAGACCCCGCGCACGGCAATGTCCGCGCTGAGCGATTGCAGCGCCAGCGCATGCGGCTTGGCGCCCATGCCGGCCCCGATCACGCCAAAAATGAACCGTCCCTGTTCGTCGCTCATCGCCGCATTCCTCCAGCACACTGCGCAGCGATCAATGCCTGATGGGGGCGAGTTTGAGAAGGGCGAACATCAGCTACCGAACGCGAAAGCTACCCTCCTTAGCCACGACGCCAAAACAGAACCAAGCTCGCCGTGAAACCACTTGGTTCCTTCGTCATGCGAGGAGAGAAAACACTCCTTAAGACTCAACCGTAAATCTGGGACACAGGTGCTGACGGACAGGCTTTGTCGGAGTGCGCAGTCAGATCAGGACAAAGGCTTGATGCTGACAAGTAGGCTTAGCAGGCCGGCATCCCGGATATCGGCCAGGGACTCCACCGTTTGAGACCCAACTTCCTTGGCAATACCTTCCACCAGGATATCTCGCGCTGCGGCGTCAAGGACCGGGGTTCCCAGATCGGCCCACCATGATGCAAAGGCCGGACCCAGGTGGTCGACGAATTGGGCCATGCCGCCTTCGCCCCCCGCCAGATGCAGGGTCATATGCGGGCCCATCAGCGCCCAGCGCAGGCCGGGGCCGGCGACGACGGCGGCGTCAATATCGGCGACGGATGCCACGCCTTCGACGGCGAGGTGCACCGCTTCGCGCCACAAAGCGGCCTGCAGTCGATTGGCGACGTGGCCGCTGACTTCCTTGCGCACATGGATGACGCGCTTGCCGAGGGCTTGGTAAAATTCCATGGCGCGGGCGATGCTGGCCGGACTGGTCCGGAGGCCACCGACCACTTCGACCAGCGGCAACAGATGCGGCGGATTGAAGGGATGGCCGACAAGGAAACGCTCGGGATGGGTCATGCCGGCCTGCATGGCGGAGGGCATGATGCCAGAGGTGGACGAGGCGATCACGGTGTCGGGCGCCAGCGCGGCCTCGATCTCGGCGAGGAGGCGCTGTTTGAGTTCGAGGCGCTCGGGAGCGTTTTCCTGCACGAAGTCGACGCCGGTTACGGCGGTGCCGATTTCGGAGTGAAAGCTCAGGCGGTGTTGGGCAATTTCAAGGTCGGGGGCCGGACCCAGCGCGCTGAGAGCCGTCCAGGCCCGTTCGACAAAGCGGCGGGTTGCCGGTTCGGCATCGGGGGACGGATCGGCGCAGTGCACAAAGAGGCCATGGGCCAGGAACAGGCTGGCCCAACTGGCGCCAATGGTGCCGGTGCCGATAACGGCAACCGTGCTGACGTCCGATTGTGCCATGGTCCAGCCCCTCTTAGTCGATGTTTTTGCCGGTCACATTATCGAACAGATGGCCGGCACCCGGCTTGAGATGCAGGGCGATCGCATCGCCCGGACCGGCACTGATGCGCTCGCGCAGCAGCGCCACGATCGACAGATTATCCACCTCGGCGATGATGTGGGTTTCCGAACCGGTCGGCTCGATCACCTTGATTGTCGCCGAGAGCTGCGCCTCGCCGGTGCCGGGAATGAGGTGTTCGGGCCGGATGCCAAAGGTCACGGCCGTGCCGTTGGCCACATTGGCCCCCAGCGCGCCCAACGGCCATTTGGCGCCGGCTTTGCTGACGAAAGTGCGGGTGCCGGCTTCGGTCTGGATCGTGCCTTCGATGAGGTTCATGGCGGGCGAGCCGATGAAGCTGGCGACAAAAGCGTTAGCGGGGTGATCGTAGAGTTCGAGCGGCTTGCCGACCTGCTCGACCACGCCGTCGCGCATGACGACGATGACATCGGCCATGGTCATGGCTTCGATCTGGTCGTGGGTCACATAGACCATGGTGGTCTTGAGGCGGGCATGCAGATCCTTGAGCTCGGCGCGCATCTGCACGCGCAGCTTGGCGTCGAGGTTCGAGAGCGGCTCGTCGAACAGGAACACCTGCGGACTGCGGACAATGGCGCGGCCCATGGCGACGCGCTGGCGCTGGCCGCCGGAGAGCTGCTTGGGGAAGCGGTTGAGATAATCCGACAGTCCCAGAATACGCGCCGCTTCGTTGACCCGCGTCTCGATCTCGGCCTTGGGGCGCTTGGCGAGGCGGAGCGAGAAGCCCATGTTTTCGGCAATCGTCATATGCGGATAGAGCGCATAATTCTGGAACACCATGGCGATGTCGCGATGCTTCGGCTCGACATCATTGATGACCTTGCCGCCGATGCGAATGGTGCCGCCGGTGATTTCTTCTAGCCCGGCGATCATGCGCAGCAAGGTAGACTTGCCACAGCCAGACGGGCCGACCAGCACGACGAAAGCGCCATCCGGCACCGACAGGGACACGTCCTTCAAGATCTTGAAGTCGGCATAGGACTTGTGGAGATTGTGGATATCGACCGATGCCATGTAACTATCCTGCTTTGAAGCTGTTGGGGCCCTGACGTTCCACCATCTCGATGGCGGCCAGCAGGCTCAGGCCGGTGTGATAGCCCGGATCAAGATCGGGCGTCGCCGGCACGTAATCGATGGGACCGTCCTCGGTGCGGCACTGGTAGGCAATGGATGCTTCCGGCCGCCAATAGCTGTCGAAGAACGTCTCGTGCGCTTTTTTCCAGACGCGCAAGGCATCGGCGCTGCCGTTTTGCTCGTAGCACAGCGCGGCGCTGCGAATGGTTTCGGGCAGAGCCCACCATGGGCAATAGGGGCTGGTCGGCTGGCGGCTGGAGGCCGAAACGACCAGACGCACGCCCGGTCCCTGAAAGCCGAGATCAAACGACGCCGTCAGGATGGTCTGCAGCACCTTGAGCAATTCCGGGTCAACATCGGCGCCCAGATAGTCGAGCGCGAAGCCGACAAATTCGATGCCGTGGCCGACATTGCAATTGTCCTGACCGCGCACATTGCGCAGCAGGCCGGTAGCCGGGTCGAAATGATTGTCGATGATGTGGCTGATGAAGCGGTCCGCAAAACCAGTCAGGTCGCGCCGCCCGATCCGGGTCAGCAGCCCGGCCGCGCTGAGCATGATCATGCGGATGCCAAAATCGTCGCCCTGCGCCGCGACCGAAGCGCGGCTGAGCGGCAGCTTTTCATCGATCTGGAAGCGGCCATCTTCGATGGCGTCGATGACGCGCTGCAAAGCCGCCAATTGCCGTGGCAGGTCCTGCGACGCATAGCGCGCCGCGCCCGCCACCAGCCCCTTGGCGGCAAAAATGTCGGAGAAGGTATAGATGTCAGCTTCCTGCTCCTGGCGCACATAGCGCGTCAGGTCGAGGAAGCGGGCCGGCACCATGTCGCGGTCGTAGCAGAAGCTGACATGACCATCGCGCTGCAGGAGGCTATCCAGCGCGGTGTAAAGCCGCTGACCGGCCTCGTCGAGACGCTGGGACGGCACCAGATCGCTCTCGGCAAAGGCCTGGGCGTGGGTGACGACCGACTCCAGCCCCCGCCCCTGAATCCAGCCATAGATATGATCCGGCCCGCGCCAGCCATCGCTGTCGGCATAATCCACCAGGGTCAGCGGATTCATCTTGGTGTTGAGATAGGCGCCGTGCAGCGGCGTCCGATCCAGCATCCAGTTGAGGGTGGCGGCGTTGGAGGCGAGGTAGCTCTGGCGCGCGGCGCTGAAGAAAGAGGCGGTCATTCTTTGAGTCCTGTACTGGCGACGCCCTGGACGAAGTTGCGCCGCAGCAGCACGAAGAGGGTCACCGACGGCACCAGCACAATGGCCGAGGCCGCGCTCAGACGCCCGAGATCGACGGTAAAGCCGGTCTGGAACAGCGCCAGGCCCACTTCGATGGTGTAGCTGGTGGTAGTGGTGGCGACGATCAGCGGCCAAGCAAAGGCGGTCCAGGCCTGGAAGAAGGCGAGCACGAACAGCGCGCCCAGCGCCCCGCGCAGCAGCGGCACCACGATGCGGATGAAAATCCAGACTTCACCCGCCCCGTCGATCCGCGCGGCTTCGAGCAGCTCGTCGGGGATGGAGTGCATGACATTCTGGCGGATCAGGAAAATGCCAAAACTCATCACCAGATAGCCCAGCAACAGGCCCCACAGGCTATTGAGAATGCCCAGCGACTGCGCCGTGAAATAGAGCGGGATCATGTAGACCTCAAACGGCACGATGGCCGTGGCGAGGATGATCGCAAAGATGGCGCTCATGGTGCGCGACGGGAACTTGGCCAGCACATAGCCGGCAATGGTCGAGGTGCACAGGATGGCCAGGGCCGACAGCACGGCGAAGGCAAAACTGTTGAAAATCCAGCGCAGCAACGGCGTATCGCCCAGCACCGCCTCGAAATTGGCAAGCGTCGGATTGGCCGGAATGATGGAGGGCGGCCAGCTGAGCATTTCCTGCGGCGTCTTGAAGGCGTTGGCCACCAACAGGATCAGCGGCAGGATCATGAACAGGCCGAACAGCAGCAAGAAGGCGTCGATGCTGAAATTGACCAGCCCACGCTTGCGGCGCAGCCGGGCGCCGGCAGCCAATTCCGTTTCGGTCTGAGGCAGAGACAGATCGCTCATCGGACCTTCCTTTCACGCAGTAGCGAGAACTGGACGAATGTCAGTATCAGCACAATGGCCAGCAGCACCACGGCTTCGGAGGCCGCATAGCCGACACGGTAATTGCGGAAACTGTTCTCGAGCATATCGAGCACCATCACCCGCACCTGACGACCGGGCGCGCCCTGCGCGTCCGAGGCCAGCACATAGACCTGGGCGTAAACGTTGAAGCCCGAGACTAGGGTGACGACGCCCACATAGAGCGAGATGGGTTTTAGCATCGGCACGGACAGGTGCCAGAAGGATTGCGGCCCGGTGGCGCCGTCGAGCTTGGCCGCCTCGAACAGCGAGGTGGGCAGGCTCTTAAAGCCGACCAGGTAGATTAGCACGGCGTAGCCCAGTGCCTGCCAGGAGCAGAGCACGATGACGCTGATGATGGAGAGCGTCGGATCGAACAGCCAGGCCTGCGGCGGAATGCCGAAGGCCGACAGAAGGGCATTGAGCGGGCCAAGCCGGGCGTCAAAAATCCATTTCCACGCCATGGCCGCCGGAACCAGCGAGACCACGTGGGGAATAAACACGGCGGTTTCATAAAAACCGGCAAAGCGAGACCGCGTGCGCTGAAAGATCAGCGCCGCAATGACCATGCCGAGCGGAATGGTGATGGCCATCACGCCAAAGGCGATGATGGAGGTGTTGATCAAGGCTTCGTGGAACAGCTTGTCGCGCGTCAGCTCGACGAAATTGGCCAGTCCGATGAAGGGCTTGTTCTTGGAGAGAATGTCCCACTTATGCACGCTGAGGCGCAGGATTTCGGCGATGGGGATGATCCGCACATAGGTGAAGATCGCCAGCACCGGCAAAATGGCGAGAAGGGAAAACAGCCAACGTTTGCGTGCGCGCATGCAGGGCTCCTACGTGAAACTTCCGGGGCTAAGGCCCCGGAAGCATGATCGTTACGATGGGATGGCGTTATTCGCCAAGCAGGCCTTCGCGCTCCAGGATGGCGTTGACGTCAGCGTCGATGCCTTCGAGGAGGGTCTTGATGGCAGCGTCGTCGCCCACCAGTTCCGGCTTGCCGAAGGCTTCCACGAGGGAGGCAGCGGCACGGGTCTGGATTTCATCGATCGGGCCAATGGCCGGAACGGTGAAGAAGGCGTAGTCGGCGGGATAGTTCACATAGGCTTCAAAGCCCGGCTTGGCGGCAACAATAGCCGAGTAGTCCAGACCCGAACGGTTGGGCAACCAGCCCACATTATCCAGCAGCCAGAGCAGGTTTTCCGGCTTCTGCGAGGCCTTGACGTATTCCCACGCCGCCGCTTCCTGATCGCCATCGGCCTTCACGTAAAGCTGGCCGGGATTGACGATGGAACCGCGCGGCAACACCGACGTGGCATAGTTCAGCTCGGGCGCCTTGGCAGCGATATCGCCGATGACCCAGGATTCACGAATGAACATGGCGGTCTGGCCACGCTCGAACGCATCCGCATCAGCCGGCATCTCGACGGTGACGCTCTTGGTTTCGAAGATGTTGTGCAGATACTGCTTGAGGGTGGCGACGCCGGCATCGGACGCCAGGTTCGAACGCCACTGGCCATTGCCGAGGTCGGTGAGCAGCTCGCCGCCATGCTGCCACATGTTGATGGCAAATTTTTCGGCAATGCCCGAACCGCCGCCGGACAGACGCATGCTCCAACCCGACACGGTCGGATTGCCATTGGCATCACGCTGGGTCAGCTTTTCGGCGAAGGAGTCGAACTCTTCCATGCTCGTGGGCGCGCCGGTCAGGCCAGCAGCGGCGAACATGTCGGTGTTGTAATAGAGCGCGCTCTGCCCACGGAACAGCGGCATGCCATAGACGGTGCCGTCATAGCTGGCGGAATCGACGAAAAATTCGCCAAAATTGGCCGGATCGCGGACGAAATCCTGTACGTCAGCCGGAGGCGTATTGAGCAGGCCGCCTTCGAGGTAGCGCGCCGCAATCGAGGTCGAAAGCTCGATGACCTGCGCCGCCTCGCCCGAGGTGACGCCGAGGGCCACGCGCTTTTCGTGCTCGCGCAGGGCGATGGCTTCCACCGTGACCTTGAGGTCCGGGAATTCGGCCTTCATGCCTTCAGCGACATGCTCATAGAACGGCGCCAGTTCAGGATAACCGCTCCAGACGCGGATTTCCTGAGCAAAGCTCGCGGCCGAGGCCGCCAACAGGCCAGCACCGAGGGCAGACGTCAGCAATGCCGCGCGGCCAATCTTAGAAAAAACCTTCGGCGCAGTTCCCTTAAGCAAGCTTGTCATAGTTCTCTTCCCCTGTTTTTGCGCGCCATGGCACGCGGATAAATTCTTGCCTGCAACCGGTTGCGTGTCAAGCTGATGATGCGCTTTCGACGAGACCGTAATGTTCCGTGTTATTTTTCTGTGGACTGGTGCAGGGCGATCAGAGCGGCAGCGGCCGCCGCCAGGCGCTCCGCCGACCCGGCGGCAAACGAGCCGCGCATGCCGATGAAACGATGAGCCTCATCAACCTCATAGCCGCCAAAGACGAATTCACTGGCGGGCGGAATATAGCCGGGCGTGCCATCGGCATAGGACAGCACAAAGGCGGTTTCGGTGCCGCAGGCAGCGCGTATGGCGAGCCCGGTTTCGGCAAAAATCTCCCCGGGCAGCGCCGCAATCGGCACCCCGCCCCAGACCAGCAGGCTGACGCGGCTGGTCCAGTTTCCGGGCGGTGCGTTTTGGTTGTCGCGGGCCCAATCGATCCAATGTTTCAGCAGGACGCGGCGTAGCGGTTCGGCGGTGGCTGCTTCGTCGCTCCAGCTGGCGATCAGGCCAGCCAGATCGCCCTCGCGCCGCTCCAGCGGCAGTTCAACCATGCGCTCGAAAGCGGCGGCCGTGTTGCCGATGGGCTGTTCGGGGGCGGCCAGCGCCGCGTCGGCAATGCGCTCGCCGAGGCGCTGCGCATTGGCAAAAGTGCGGGCATTGTTGGCGGCGAGGGTCCAGGACGCCTGGGCCGTGTGACCGATATTGACGTCGCCAGTGCAGCCATTGAGGAAGATCGCCACCGAGCCCGGGCGTTCAGCCTCGATTTTTTGCCGCAGGAAATGCGGGAAATCGGCGGTCATCAGGCGGTTATCCGCGCCCAGCACGGTGGGATGGCAGGCGTAGGACAGGATCGTCGCCAGCAGGCTGCCATCGGTCCGGCGCAGGCGCAGCACCGGCACGGCCCGGTCGAGCGGGCCATCATCGTGGCGGCGGTTGCGCGCGACATCGGGATCGGACCCCATGCCGGCGGTCAACGTCACCGGCACGGCAGTGGCCAGCGCCTGAATCAGCGCGGCGACGCAGCCATCTTCCAGCTGCTGCAGAAAGTCCGGATCGGCGGCGCCGAGGCGGTGCTCCATCGACGCAGGCGCCCCATGGGTATGGGTGGCGGCGACAATGATATTGCTGGCGGGCAGCGGGCAGCGCGCACGAATGCCGGCGCTCATGTCTTCGTGGATGCCGATGACGTCAGCCACCACAATGGCGGTGTCGCCGAGCACCACGGCGCGCACCGTCAGCGGATCATGCACGCCAGTGGCCGGCTCGGTGCGTGCGGCAAAGCCGGACAGCAACAGGCCGGGGGGCGGCGTGATATCGACGACAGCGACGCCAGCCCTTAGCGTGCCCATACCTGCGCCCCGCCCAGATAGGTTTCGTGGATGGCCAGTTTCTCGTCGCCGGACTGCCAGTCAAACAGGATCAAATCGGCGGACTCGCCCACGGCCAGCTGGCCGCGACCGCCGGCAAAGCGGCCCGGGTTAACCGTCGCCAGACCCAGCACCTGCGCCAGGCTGAGCCCGGTCATGGAGATGGTCCGCGCCACGCAATCGCCGAGCGGCAGGGCCGCGCCGGCCAGATAGGGGGTGCCCGGGGGGCCGAGGCGGCCATTGGCCCAGAGCTGCACCCGGCCACCGATGGTCTGCTGATAAATGCCGGGCTCAAGCCCGCCGGGGGCGGCCACATCCGACACCAGCAAAGCGCGATCCAGACCCTTGGCGCGCAGCATGGCGATCAAGGTGTCGGCCGGCAGATGATGGCTGTCGCCGATCAGCGTGGCGGTCAGCCGGTCATCGGCCAGCTGCGCCCAGATGGCGTTGGGATGGCGCGGCAGCAGCGCCGCAGCGCCATTGCCCAGATGGGTGGACAGCACCGCACCAGCGGCGGCGGCGGTGTGAATTTGATCGGAGGTAGCATCGGTGTGGCCGATGGCGACATGCACGCCGCGCGCAGTGGCATGGCGCACCAGCTCGATGGCCTGATCAGTGTGCGGCGACAGCGTCAGCAGCCCCACCAGATCGCCGCTGGTCTCCTGCCAGCGTTCGAATTCGGCAATATCGGCCTCGCGGACATGGGCCGCCGGATGAGCCCCGCGCGCGCCGTCATTGATCGAGATGAACGGGCCTTCGACATGCACCGAGGGGATGGCCTTGGCGATGCGCAGATCGCTGTCGCGCGCCGCACGGATGGCACGCAAACCATTGGTAATACTGACCTCGGACGCTGTCACCAGCGTCGGCAGATAGGTCGTGGTGCCCAGCGAAAACATCAGTTCGGTGAGCGCCACAACGCGCTCAGGCGTCAATGTGCCGTCATTGAGATCAAAGGTCGCGTAGCCATTGATCTGCAGATCAATCAGGCCAGCCGACACATACTGCGTGCCGGCATAATCGGCCGGCTCGATGGCGGTGATAAGGCCATCAGCAAAACTGATGGCCTGACCGGTGCCGGTGTGCGGATCGCGTCCAATAATCGACTTCATAGCTTGCGCACCCGGCCGGCGAAATTGGCGATGAAATCGGCATTGGCCTCATCCCCGCCGGGGGCATTGCCGCTGCGCCAGACAGGCGGCTCGATACCGCGTTCGACCAGCTTGGCGACAGCGCGAATGACCAGATTGTTCAGCGCAAAAGCGTTGGCAAAAGTGGACACCGCGCCGATCTTTTCGCGCATGCCCGGGACGTTCACTATGGCATCGCCAATCGGCACCTTGCAGTCGATGGCGATATCGACCAGATCCTGCAAATTCTGCTTGGTCGGGTGACGCGCCGGGTGCTCCTTGGCCGACTGATTGGCGTGGTTGTGCGAATTGACGCCAATGATGAACACGCCGCGCCGCTTGGCTTCCAGCGCCGAGTCGATCAGAGCAGCATTGATGCCGTAAGCATTGACCAAAATGAGCAGATCATCCGGCCCGAGGCGCTGATCGTTGATCACCACCTTGCCATAGCCAGGGGTCCGCTCGATGGCCATGGAGCGCAGAGCCCCGCCGGACAGCAGCGTGCCTTCATCGAGAATGGCGCTGACATGCATCAGCCCGCCGGCCCGGAAGAAAATCTCCTGCGAAGCCAGATTGGAGTGGCCGCCCGGACCATAGACATGCACCAGCCGGTCGGCGGCAATCTGATCGGCGACGCGCGCGGCGGCGCGATCAAGCGGATCGCGCTCTTCGATCAGAATGCGCTGCATCAGCGCGGTCACATCATTGAAATAGCCCTGGCACAGGGCATCGGCGTCGATCTTGGCAGGATCAGACATTGGGGTCGGACTCCGGGTCGAGATAGAGGGTGCAATTGTCGAGCTGGCGCAGGATAGAAGCCGGACATGCCGTGGTCAGCGGGCCTTCGAGCGCCGCGCGAACCGCATTAAGCTTCACCCGGCTCGGCACCATGCAGAACAGCTTTCCGGCCCGCAGCAGGCGCGGAATGGTCAGAGTAATCGCCCGCAGCGGCACATCGGCCAGCGTATCGAAGCAGTCGTCATCGACTTGCTGCTGGCGGCAGACTTCGTCGAGCACCACCACTTTGACATCAAGCGGATCATTGAAATCGGCGACCGGGGGATCGTTGAAGGCGATGTGGCCATTGACCCCGATGCCGAGCTGGATCACGTCGATCGGGGCCTCATTGAGCAGTGCCGCATAGTCGCGCGCCGTGGCGTCCCCATCAGGGCCGGGCAGCATGCGATGCACCGCCGCAAAGGGCACCAAATCAAACATATAGCGGCCCAGCCAATTGCCGAAGCGTGCCGGCGAATCAGGCGGCAGTCCGATATATTCGTCCATGTGGAAGGCGACCACACGGCTCCAGTCGACGCCGGGCGCGGCAACCAGCGCCGCCAGCACGTCACTCTGGCTCGGTGCGGCGGCAAACACCATGCGGACGCTGTCCTGCACGGCCAACCGCGCGCGCAGCTCGGACGCAATCTCCTCAGCTGCCACGGCGCCCATCAGCTGGCGGGTGGGAAAGCTCTTGACCAGGAGTTTGTCCACCCGTCGCTCGTGCGGTTGCGATCGAGACAAAATACCCGTTTCCATGCAGCAAATCTCCCAGCGTGCAAGCATGCCGTCGCCACCCATAATGCGGAGGCGCCAGCGATATTTGGACTATTATATGCAACCGGTTGCACGTCAAGAGGGCTTAAAGGCGGTTTGAGCGTGACCGGGCGACAAAAACCGCCAATATGGTGGCCAGATGAAATCGAGCCGCGAATCGCGGGGACAGGCGACATGATGCAGGACAAGGGCCAGGCCGGGCCGCCGACCATGGACGATGTGGCCAAGGCCGCAGGCGTCTCCAAGTCCACGGTATCGCGCGCCTTCAGCCAGCCCAAAATGCTGGGCGCCAAGACCGTCAGCCGTATTCTCGAGATCGCCAACAGTGTTGGCTATGTGCCCAATCACACAGCGCGCGCGCTCAGCACCGGGCGCTATGGCAACGTCGCGCTGATCGTGCCGGACGTGACCAACCCTTTCTTTCCGCCGCTGATCCGGGCCGCGCAAATGGCGGCCGACCGCGCCGATCTGTGCCTGTTCCTGGGCAATTCGGACGAAAGCTGGCGGCAGGAAGACAGGCTGATCGACCGCTTCGGGGGGCAGGTTGATGGTGTGCTGCTGGTGGCGTCGCGGCTCAGCGAGGGGTGCATTCGCGGCCACGCCGCGCGGCGTCCCCTGGTATTGATTAACCGCGACGTGCGCGGCATTCCGCGCGTGCTCATCGATAGTGGGCAAGGCGTTGGCGAAGCCATCGCCCATCTGGCAGCCTTGGGTCACACAAAAATTGTCTATGTCAGCGGCCCGGCCTCGTCATGGTCCAACCAGCAGCGCCGCAACGCCGTCCGCGTCGGCGCGCGGCAGTATCATCTACAGGTGGAGGTGGTGGCCGCGCGCGTCCCCAGCTACGAAAGCGGCCGCGCCGTGGTGCCCGACATTCTGGCCACCGGCGCTACGGCTGCAGTCGCCTTTGACGACGTGACGGCCCATGGCATCATGACCGGCATGGCCGACGCCGGCGTGTCCGTGCCGGGCAGTTTTTCTGTGATCGGCTGCGACGATGTTCTGAGCGCCGCCACCTATCCGTCGCTTACCACAGTTTCAACGCGTTCCGAGGAGGCCGGTCAGGCTGCTATGTCGCTATTGCTCGACGTATTAGCCTCGCGAGCCGTGGGGGACGCTCGCATCGCCCTTGAAACCCACCTGTTCGTTCGCGGCACCACCGCCGCTCCCGCCTGATGCGGCGGCCTTGCTTCAAATCAGAAGCCCACTGCTGGCGATTTTCCTGACTGGGTGGCACTTGATCAGATGTTTTATCGCAGGTGCGATCTTGGGTTGGCTAGCTACTATGAAATAGCACGTAGTTTGCACGTCGATCAGCCCACTAAGCCATTGTAATCTCAATTGTGGATGAGGTTACATGCTAGGGTCTAAAGCCGATTAATTCATCGAAACGATTGTTGCGTGGGCCGCGATTGAACCGCTTCTACCGAAGAACAGCCCGGAGCGGGGGCGGGTGGATGATTGCAGGGTGACCAGCGTGCTTTGTCAACGGCGGAGCAAAAGTCGGCCATTGTGGCGGCGTAAAACCGGCCAGTGCTGGTGGTGAACGGATAGGTTAGCCGTTATGCGCCGATTTCGCCGGTGTCGGGGTCGTTGATCTCGGTGGCCTGGTTTTTCTCCGCCGCGGTTTCGGCGTCGGTGCGGTGCCGGCGGGCGGCGGATTGCTTAAGCCGGTAGACCGATCGATAGTGGTTACGCTGCTAATACGACCCTGCTCATTGGCTCGATTCGCAACGCCAGTCCTCTAAATGGGTGGTCAAACCGCCGGAATCGAACGGTTTTGAACCTGATGGTGAGCAAAATCACTCTCAGTGCGTGAGGTGTGGTGGCCCTAGTTTGCTGGTACTTCACTGGTCTTTTACTGGTACTTACTGGGGCTGCTGGTACTCACTGGGACTTTGTGGGATTTGCTCGGCTTGTGGGCTTGTGGGCTTGTGGGCTTGTGGGCTTGTGGGCTTGTGGGCTTGTGGGCTTGTGGGCTTGTGAGAAAAACTGGCCTGCAGTTTTGTCGAGAGGAAGTGCCCTAGCTATAAACAGAGCTTTGGCGAGCAGGTCTCGTGAAGAACTACCCGAACGCATTTCGGGATGCCGACCTCAAGGCCCAGCTCGACGAAGGGAAACTTGGCGAGCAGCTCGGCTGCGGAGGTAGGCGCGGTTCCGGGCGGAGCGGTAACGAGGAGACGCTCGCGCAGGAATGGCCGCCAGCGCAGTGTCGAAGGAAATTCGTTAATCTCGGCGACCATGGCAGCATCGAGCCGGCCGACGACGACGTCCGAAAGCAGTGATTCTGACATGGAGACGCGCAGCTTGGTCCGCAGCTGCGGACCAAGCGCGTTCAAGCGGGTCGTGCATGGGGACGGAGGTAGCCGGAGTCATAGCGAATTGATCAGCGGCACCTTGGTGTCAGTGCCTTCGTACCGCGAATTGTTCACGTCGCGGCTGGTGCCGCACCGATCCCTCAGCGCGCGCTGTTCGACTGCCTAGATCATGAGCAGGCTGCCAAGGTGATGGCGGCAATGACGGCGGCGGCAATGCCGGGTTCGCTCAGGGCATGGCCGGCGCCGGGGATGAGGTGGACTTTGGCGTCGGGCCAGCGGGCAGCGAGGGCGAAGGCGGTGCTGGGTGGGCAGAGCAGGTCGTATTGGCCCTGCACGATGATCCCCGGAATGCCCTTCAGCGCTCCGGCATTAGCCAGCAATTGGTCCGGCTTTAGAAAGCTCGCATTGGCGAAGTAATGCGCTTCCATAAAGGCCGTTGACGGCAACCGACCGGGCGTGGCGATCGCCGTCATGTCGAGGCGCGTGGCTGCGGGCGTAATCTCGGCCAACACGCGTTCGGTATCGGCATAGGCGCGAGCGGCGGGGCCGTGGATGGCCGGATCTGGATCAAGGATGCGGCGGAAATAGGCGTCGAGCGGGCTGCCGCGCTCAGCCTCCGGCAGCACGCTGAGGAAATCCTGATAGAGGCCGGGATGAAACTGCTGCAGGCCCGTGCCGAACGCCCAATCGAGTTCGGCGCGCGTTCCGAGAAAAGTTGCGCGCAGCACCAGCCCGGTGACATGCTGCGGATACTGCTCGGCATAGGCCAGCGCCAGCGTGGCGCCCCAGGAACCGCCGACCACCAGCCAGCGCTTGATGCCCAGCATCCGGCGAATGCTTTCCAGATCGGCGATCAGATGCGCCGTCGTGTTATGAGCCCGTTCCCGCGCCGGCAGGCTGCGGCCGGCGCCGCGCTGGTCGAACAGCACCGCATGAAACCGGGTGGGATCGAACAGGCGCCGATGGCCCGGCTGGCAGCCGCTGCCGGGACCGCCATGCAGAAACACCGCCGGCATGCCGTCGGCGCGGCCGATGGTTTCCACATAAAGCTGATGCCCGTCGCCCACATCCAGCAGTTGGCTGGACAAAGGCGCGAATGAATGCGCGGTCGCGGTGGCCCCGTCAGGCGTCATTATTGGGGTCCGGTTCCAGCGTGCCGCCGGCGAAATTGCGGTAGATATAGCGATTACCGCCCTCCGCCGCCTCGGTTTCCGCGGTCTTGAAAATGGCCTCGTGCAGCGGCGACAGGCTGCAGGCCGGGTCGGTATTGCCGGCGCTACCGGTCAAGGCGAAGGCCTGGCAGCGGCAGCCGCCGAAATCGACTTCCTTGAAGGCGCAACTCTGGCAGGGTTCGGGCATCCAGCCGGTGCCGCGATAACGGTTGAACGCGTCAGAATTCTGCCAGATCCAGGCGATGGAGTGGTTGGAGCGCACCGATTCAAAATCCAGATCGGTGATCGTTTCGGCGGCGTGGCAGGGCAGCACCTTGCCGGCCGGGGTGATGTTGAAAAACTGCCGACCCCAGCCGCCCATGCACTTTTTCGGGCGCACCGAATAATAGTCGGGCACTACAAAATCGATATCGAGAATGCCCTGGAGCCGAACCGTGGCCTCCTCGACGATCGCTACCGCCTCATCCACCTGTTCGACGGTCGGCATCAGCGCAGCGCGGTTCTTCAGCGCCCAGCCGTAATATTGCACATTGGCGACCTCGATGCGGTCGGCATCCAGCTCCACCGCCATGGCGATCATGTCGCGCAGTTCGTGCAAGTTCTGCCGGTGCATCACCGCATTGACGGTTAGCGGCAGGCCCAGCTCGCGCGACCATTGCGCCGCCTCGATCTTTTTGGCGTGGCCATTGCGGAATCCGCCAATGCGGTTGGCCAGCGTGGCGTCATTGGCCTGAAAGCTGATCTGAATATGCGCCAGCCCGGCATCTGCCATCGCCGCCAGCCGATCCCTGCTCAGCAGCACCGCCGAGGTGATGAGATTGGTGTAAAGCCCCAGCTCATCGGCGTGCCGGATCAATTCTACCAGATCCTTGCGCACCGTGGGTTCGCCGCCGGAAAAATGCACCTGCAGCACGCCGATTTCGGCCAGCTCGGTCAAAACCTTTTTCCACTCGTCGGTGGTCAATTCGTTACTGGATCGCTCCAGCTGCAACGGATTGGAGCAATAGCCGCATTGCAGTGGACAGCGATGCGTCAGCTCCAGCAGCACCGCCAGCGGAATGCCATAGGCCGCGGCGACCGACTGGCCGGGGCGCTCCATGATGGCAAGGCCATCCTTGGGGTCGGCAAACACCGGGCTCGCATCGGTCAGCGTCGGGCTCATGGCTTGGTTCCTCCTGCGTCGATGACAAAGCCGGAACTGGCCAGCCCCTGCAGCATGGCAATCACGTCGCCGCTGATTTCCTCAGCGGAGGCCAGATAGGTTTCGGCCAGCACCGCCGTGATCTGTGCGACGCTGCGCACCCCGTCGCACAGCTTGAGGATTTCGACGGCGATATCGTCGGGAGCCAGCACCCGCTCAGGCACCAGCAGCACCCAACGTTGCCGCGTTTCGTCAAAGCGCAGCTTGGCCCCGCGCGCCAGCGCCGGAACGCTGGTTTCCGTCACGGTCATGCGTCGGCGAGCGGCGGGGGCGACGGGCTCGGTCATCATGCTGCGGCCGGAACGAAAGCGCCGGGCGGAATATGCCCGTCGACATAGGCATGGTGCAGCGCGTCGAGCTGGACCCACAACACATTGGTCTTGAACAGCAGGGCCTCGCATACCAGCCGGCGTTCGCGCGGCGTCGTGGCGTGGGTCCTGACATAGTCCAGCGCGTAATCAGCGTCGCGCGGCGCCTGCTCCAGCCGGCGCGTGAAGTAGCGCATCACCGTGGGATTGATGAAATCATAGTGCTCCAGCATCCCGGCAATGCGCTCTTCATGCAGGTTGGGCGCGAACAGTTCGGTCAGGCAGGAGGCGATGGCTTCGAGCGGGCTGCGGTCGCGCACGAAATGCACATAGGCTTCAACGGCAAAGCGGGTCGCGGCCAGAATCCCTTCGGCGGATTCCACATATTCATTGTCGAGGCCGAGCCCCGAGGTCAGTTGCAGCCAGCGCTCGATGCCGCCCTCGCTGCCGATATCGCCGTCATGATCTTCAAGCCGCTGACGCCATTCGATGCGGGTCGCCCGGTCGCGAAAGCGCGAGATCACCACCGCGTCCTTAATCGGGATGGTGCTCTGATAATAATAGCGGTTCAGCGCCCAGGCCTGCACCTGCCCCTTGTTCAGCTGGCCGCGATTGAGCAGCACATGGAACGGATGCAGATTGTGGTAGCGCGTCGCCCCGATATGGCGCAGTGCCGCTTCCAGCTCGTCGGCGCTCTCCAGGCTGACGTCGGGGCCCAAGGCAAAACCGGTCATCGCCGTCATAGTGTCAGCTCCATTCCATCGGCGGGGATCTGCCACCCGGCCGCTTCGACCTGCTGGCGTTCGGGCGAGCCCAGGCGCAGCGCCGGATTTGAATTGTTGATGTGCAGGAACATCTTGCGCTCGATCGCGAGCCCGGCCAGCGCTGGAATCACCGCCTGCATCGCCATATGGCCCATGCGCTGGCCGGTTTTGGCGCCCAGTCCCAGCGCGATCAGCTCGTCGTCCTGCCAGAGCGTGCCGTCGAAAAATACCAGCGACGCACCGGAGAGATGAGCTGCGACAGCAGGCGTCACGCTGGCACAGGCCGCCAGAAACACCAAGCTGCGCCCGTCCGCTGTGTCGGTAATTTTCAGCCCCAGCGTATCGCCGGGCCCTTCGTCGCCGCTGTCCTCCAAAAATAGCGCCGCTTTGCCGGGGGCAATGAACGGCGTGATCTCCAGCCCCGACGGCGTGCCATCAGGCAGCGTGGGCTCGAAACTCGTATCGGGCTCAATCGCAATGCGGGCTACCTTGCCCGGATTGAGCACGTTGAAAATGCTGTTGGTGCGCAGGATCGCCAACACCCTTTCATGCGCATACAGTCCGAAGGGCGAGCCTTCGCGCAGCGACAATAGGCCGGTGATGGCATCCACTTCGCCATTGGTCAGGATCACTCCAGCAATGGGGCTATGGCGCAGGCTACCCGCTTGGGGATGCAGCACCGGCGTATCAATGATCTGCTGGCGCAGTTCGGGCGCGGCGTTGATCAGGAACCAGTTCTGATTGTCGGCACTGATGGCGATCGAGGCTTGCGTGGCGCGCAATTCGGGCTGCTCGGTGCGCGCATCGTTGCAGTTGGTGCAGCCACAATTCCATTGCGGCAGGCCGCCGCCTGCCGCGGTTCCCAGAATGACGATTTTGATCATGACCGGTGCCCGCGGCAGGTTGCTGTCACTACTTGCGCGGTGCGCAAGCGTACATGTTGATTTCCATGCTGACCGGTACTTCATCGATCTTGGGCTTATTCCAGGCCATACTACTCTCCTCATTGAGGCGGCAAGTTTGCCGCTACGCCAGGAGGTTAGGGCAACTGCCAGCGTTGTCACTCTATCCCTGCCATAGGCAGCGCCTATCGGTTAGAATTTGGATAGAACGCTTTTTCTGGTGCTCGGCGCGGCCACCCAGCATCATGATGCCCAGACGTTCCCTCTTGACGCGGGTCAACAGCTCATCATCGGGCCTGGTATTGACCCTGTCCCCCACATCGGCGACGCTAATGGTGGAGATTTCTACAATGAGCAGGCACAGTTCATTTGCCGCGATGGTGTGGCCCGCCTCGTGCAGCGCCACAGTCCGGTCCATTGCCGGCGACCGGCCGCCCTGCGGGGCGGTCTGTTTTTTGTTGCGGCGTTCGGCCCGATAGCTATGCTGTTGGTATTTGCGGTTTCAGGAGGCATCTAATTGAGTAAAAAGGATAATGTTGGCTGCGGTTGCAAAGGACCGCTGATTGGCCGTCGGGCCGTGGTTTTAGGTGCTGCGGGCGCCGCAGTCGGGTTGTCGGTGGGGGGGGCTTTTGCCGATGACGCGACCATGCAGGGCCCGCAAGTTGGCGATCTGCTGGTTCGGGCGACCGGAAAAGACAAGGCCACCCCGATCAAGGTTGCCGATGTGGAAATGGGCGCACAGTATCCGATGCAGGCTTGGCCAGCAGACCCAGCGACCGGCGTGGCGCGCGATGGCGTGTTCTACAATGTGATGCTCCTCACAGCCTATGATCCTGCCGATCTGAACGAAGCCGTTCGCGCCACCTCGGCCGACGGGGTTCTGGCGAACACCATCATTTGTCCGCATGCGGCCTGCGAGGTTACCGATTTCGACCCTGCAACGGCGGTCGCCGAATGCCCGTGCCATTTCTCGAAATTCAACCTGAAAGAGGGTGGAGCGCTGGTGAATGGTCCGGCGACCCGAAAATTGCCCTCTATCTCTTTGGCGTCCGACGCTGAAGGGCGCTTGATAATAGCGTCGGGCTTTGATTCCCGTGTCGGGGGGGATGCCGAGTAAGTTCGTCTGTATTGGGTTTGTTTTTTGAGGAGGTCTCGAATGAAACTGTTAAATATTGGGTTGGCAGCCGTGAGTGCCATGGCTCTGATGGCTGGGGCTGCCTATGCGCAACAAGCCCCGGCAGCGCCAGCGGCGCCAGTGGCCATTCCTGACTACAAACCAGTGACGCTGGACAACCTGGTCAATCCGGCCGACGCCGACTGGCCGATGTATCGCCGCACCTATAACGGCTGGGGCTATAGCCCGCTGAAGCAGATCAACCTGGATAACGTCAAAAGCCTCAAGCCGGCCTGGACTGTGTCGACCGGCTACAACGAAGGTCACGAAGCGCCCACTATCGTGGTGAACGGAGTGATGTTCGCTGCAACGGCCGGCAACCAGATTCTGGCGCTGGACGCCGCTACGGGCGATATCCTGTGGCGCTACAAGCGCGACCTGCCGCAGGACATGCTAGGGTCGCACCCAACCAACCGCGGCGTTGCCGTGCTGGGCGACAAGGTCTACTGGATGTCGCGTGACTCCGTGCTGGTCGCCATCGATGCCAAGACTGGCACCGAGGTCTGGAACACCACCGTGCAGGACTACCGGCTTGGCTATTACGCCAACCTTGCCCCACTGGTTGTGGAGGACAAGATTGTTGTAGGCACCTCGGGCGGCGAACGCGGTATCCGTGGTTACATCGCAGCCTTCGATGCCGAAACCGGTGCAGAAGCCTGGCGGACCTTCCTGGTCCCAGAGCCCGGCCAGCCGGGTTCCGAAACCTGGCCGCAGCCGGGGGACGAGCATGAAGACGCCTGGAAAACCGGCGGAGCATCGAGCTGGGTTACCGGTCAGTACGATCCCGAGACCAAGACCATTTACTGGGGCACGGGTAACGGTGGCCCATGGATGGGTGACCAGCGCCCGGGTGACAACCTTTATGTGACCTCGGTGGTCGCGCTGAAGCCCGATGACGGCTCCATCGTTGGCCATTTCCAGTATCATCAGAACGACTCGTTCGACTGGGACGAAGTGGCTGCACCCATTCTCGTCGATCTGCCCAATAAGGCAGGCGAGAAGGTTCCTGGCCTGGTGCATGCCGCCCGTAACGGCGTACTGTGGCAGCTGGAGCGTACCGAAGAGGGACCGATCAAGTTTATCAGCGGCACGCCTTATGTCGCGGAAAACTGGATCAAGAGCATGGATCCCGAGACCGGCCGCATCGAATATGCTGAAGGCACCAAGCCCGGCACTGGCATCGAGGGTGACTTCTGCCCGTCGTTCTGGGGCGGCAAGGACTGGCCCCCGATCGCTTATGATCCAGAGCTGGAATATGTCTTCATTCCGGCCAACGAGAACCTCTGCACCGTCATGGCCGGCGGTACGGTCGTCGAATACCGGCCCGGCGCCAGCTTTACCCGCGGCACCCAGGGCGACAAGTCCGAGCTGTACATGGTCGAAGGCGCTGACCACGTCGGCGAAGTGCAGGCTTGGGATCTGAAGACCGGCAAGGAAGTCTGGTCGCATAACTTCCAGTCGCAGAATTGGGGTCCCTTGCTCTCGACCGCCGGTGGCCTGGTCTTTGGTGGTGGCACCAATGACAGCATGTTCCGGGCGTTCAACTCGAAGACGGGTGAAGTCGTCTGGGAGCAGAAGGTCAACTCCGGTGTGACCGGTGTGCCCGCCAGCTTCGAGGCTAATGGCAAGCAGTACATCTCGGTCCAGGCCGGCTGGGGTGTGGATGCTGCCGGCATGCAGACCCGCCTGTCAGCCAGTTACCCGGACAAGTTTGTTTCGAGTGACCGGGTGCCAACCGGCGGCGTGATCTGGGTGTTCGAGGTCGCCGAATAGACTACTATCGCCCCAGGGATTCTCTCCCTGGGGCACACTTTTGAGACTGTTGTTGAACATTCGTCACCACATCAGAGGATTGCTCCTCGTTTCGACCGCGTTGCTGCTGCATTTTCCGGCGGCCTGGGCACAACAACCGCCGGCTGTCAGCCAGTTTACCCCATCCAACATTTCCCAGTTGGCGCCAATATTCACCGTGGTGCTGGGTGGAGCCGTGGAAGGGGCGGGGCATTACCAAAATGTATCGAGCCATAGCTATATCCAGAGCGGCACTTCCCTCTACACTATTGACGGGTGGGGGGGCATTGCCAAGCTCGATCTGACCCGCAAGGGCGAACGGATCTGGTACAATGATCTAGGCCGGCGCAATATTGATGCCTGGCTGCAAGCCTCCCGCGGCATGGTACTGGACGGCAATACGCTGTTCGCGGCCGGATCGGACGGCCAACTCCATTGGATTGACACCAATACCGGCAGCCTCGTTCGCAGCGTTCAGACGGTAGACCCCAAGACCGGGGCCGATATCGTCGCGCCGCCGCTTATTGCCGAAAACCTGGTCATTGTCGCCGGGTCGGGTGACGACCGGGTCGGTCCCCTTTATATCGTCGCCTATGACAAGGTAACCGGCGAACTGGCCTGGAAAGCGGATCCGGGTGAGCTGTCGGGCCTGAGCGCGGTGGTCCGCCAGCCGGGTCTGTACGACGCCGAACGGGGGCAGGTCATCTGGACTTTCGCCTTCCCGCCGATTGCTGTTCCCGAGATCGAACGCCAGGCCTGGGCTGGCAACGGCATCCTCGCGCTTGAACGCGAGACCGGCGCCCTGCGCTGGACGCAGCGTGAAGCCCCTTCAGCGCTGGCGAGGCCGGAGAGCGGTCCGCTGCATCTGGTTCCGGCCACCACTGACCTGCCGGCCCGACTGGTCCAATTCTCAGGTGACGGTCGCTTCACGATATTCGATGCGGCCTCCGGGGCCACACTGGCCGCCGCAAGCAGCTATGATCTGGACGCGTCGCAGATCCGGTTCTCGATGGGGCAGCACGAAGACCTGCAGATCACGGCACCCACCGATACGTGCGAGAACGGTTGGAGTGTCCTCAGTTTCGCCTCCGCGATCAGCAGTTCGGCGGGGCTTGCCTATGGCTCTAACGCGAATGCCTGCGTGACGGGCATCGGTCATATCATGGCGCCAAAAACGGATGTCAATTGGCTAGGCGCCTACTATGCCGAGCATGACGCGTCGTTGGGGGTGCTCACTGCCGCCGATCTCGCCACCGCCGAGATTGTGGCGCAGCGGGTGTTTCCTGCCCCGCTGGTGGGAGGGGTCTTGGTGGCGGGCAATGGCCTGCTTTTTGTGGGCACGGCCGACGGCATGCTGCATGTTTTGGATGAGCAAACCCTTGAGCCGATGTCGAGCACCCATCTGGCAGCGCTATCCTCGGTGAACCCAATGACATTTGAGCTCGAAGGCCGCCAATATCTAGCAGTTGTGGTCGGTGGGAACGCACTCGGTCCATACCTTGCCTATCGCTCCCCTGACCTGGATATGTCCGAGGGGCTGTTGGTCTTGGTCGTGATGGGGCTTAAAGAGCAATGACGCGCGCGCTCTTCCGTCTCTTCGCATTCATCGCGCTTGGCGCGGGCTTGAGCGCGCCGACCGTCGCTCACGCCGCCGACAGCGTATGGGATCTCGAATTGGGCGCATCAGCGTCGCAGCAACCCATTGGCTTTATTGACTTTGCTTGTGGTGGCAATGGCGGCCCCCCAACAACGCCACTGACCGGTTTCTCCGAGTTTGAGAAATGCGCTGCGGACGAGCAGGGGCTGCACGAGGTCTATTTTCGCTATGACGATGAGAGCGACGAATTGCGGCTAGCGTGGCAGCGCTGGCCGCTGGCGCGGGTCGCGGGGACGCGAGTCTATGGCATCCGGGCGATGCTATCGGCGCTGTTCGATTCTGCTGGCACTCTGGTGGGGGTGCGTATCCTATCGGATGCGCGCGGCGTGCCCGCCGGCGAGCGCAACGATCATTGGCGCCTCGCAGCGGTGCTGCAAGCGCATTATCACAGTGTCGAATGGGACTGCAGCGATACCCCGCTGCGTCCCCGCGAAACCATAGCGTCGAGCTTTTTTGTAAAGCGCAGCTGTAGCGGAACCGCGGCGGGGGTCCAGTTTTTCTTGGCGCAGGACTATTTTCACAAGGCCGGGCAAGCCTTTGTCGACGAATTTGGTAAAGTCCAAGGCACGTATTTCGTCAGCAATAGCCGGTTCGAGTTCGTGCAGTCACCAGGGCAATAGCGGGCAGGGCTCAGTCCAGCTTGGCGCCGCCAACATTGGCGTTGGTGAAAACGGCACAGGCCAATTCGGCACCATATAGCCGGGCATTGCGGATATCGGCATTCACCAGCGCAGCGTCGCGCAATTGCGCTCCAGCGAGGTCCAAATTGAAGCCCGTGATCTGCGACAGGTCGGCGGAGGTGAGATCAGCATGGGACATGCCGACATGTTCCAGATTGGCCGATCGCAAGATAGCGCCGTTGAACTTGGTTGCAGACAGGTTCGCAAGGCGGAAGTCGGTCTTGACGGCATAGGTGGCTGAAAAATTGGCGCCCACTGCAACAGCGCCCGCAAAATTGGCCTGGTCGATCCGCCCACCCATCATGCGCGCATCCTGCAACCGAGCGTTGCTGACATTGGCATTAGCGAGATTGGCGCCAGTCAAATCAGCGTGAACCAATATCGATCCCGACAGGTCTGCCCCGACAAGGGAGGCAGCCGCCAGTTTGGCTCGTCCCAGATTGGCGGCACTGAGCGCAGCTTGGTCTAGCAGCGCATTGCTCAAATTAGCGCCGAACAGACTGGCCTTGGACAAATCCGCTCCTCGCAGATCGGCACCGGCCAGATTGCGACGCTGCAATTGGGCACCGGCAAGGTCGCATTTTACACAGTCGTTCACCTCCCCGGCCAAAAACGCCTTGGCGTCGCCGACAGACGTGTCAGCGAGGTCAACGACGACAGCGGCGCTAAGCGGCTGTCCCCGCGTGATCGGATAGCATTCGATCTGGCTCTGTGCCGCCGCAGCGCTCATGCTCGCCAGCAAAAAAACCAACCCACTAAAAACCGAAAATGTTCGCATGCGTTGATGATAACCCATTACGATGCCTAGTAAATGCGGAAATTCAACTGAATGGCAGTCGGACGGCGTACCGCGAAACCGCAAATTGGCCACGCCTTAAGAATTGTTGATCAACTATTGGTACGCCGGGAGCCACCTTGAGCAGACTGGTGATCCGCGAGCGAACGCTGGACCGCGGAAGATAGAGTTTCCCCGCCAGCGGGCTGGTGATGCCGCCGTGATTGGTGTCTTTTATCCGTTTGAACAAGCAGTGCAAGCTTACGAGCATCTGGCGAGAGGGCCATTCGGCTAGGTTGTGATCAAGATCGCAGACTAAATCTCAGTTATGTTTATGCGATGGGGCGGATCGTTTGCCAAGCGATCTGGCCATTCGCCGGTGCACAAGAATTCATACGCGGCAGTGAGCTAACGACCGATAGGGCGCAAGGCCGGTATTGCCTGCGAAGGCGAACGGCCGCCTTTAGGAACTAGCACTTAGAGCAGCGAATGACCGGCATGGGGTCGGTAACTGCCATGCGGCAACTCGCTATCAATGTCCGCTAACGTTGGGTTGCCGAATGAAGCAGCCGGTCCGTATCAAGCTTCAAAGCTCTTCGAAGAGGCGCTCAGCGAGGTGATCAAACCTGACGTTATTGAGATCAGCCGATTGGCCATCATCTGGCTTGTTTCGATACCCATTGTCAGTATAGCGACATTGCCGCGCATTGGAGCTTCCTGGCAGGTACCAACAATTGGTAGGTAACGCAGCCCGGCGTCAACCCGCCCCCTGTCCCATATCCCGAAAGGACGCAGCCGCAGCACATAGGTGAGGTCCGATTCCAGGATTTGGCCGTTGATCCCATTCCTACTTGGCAGATAATCCAGGCGCGCGGGGGTCGCAGCAGTACATCTCAAATCGACGGTTGCCGCCGGCCTCAACTTTGATGGCTCGCTTGGCGTTCCCAACGCCAAAGCGTGCCTCACTTGTGCATAACTTGGTGCAGTGCTATGACGTTATTCAGCAACGTAACCCATTGATATCGCTTAGGTGAGTGACGAAATTTCTCCCTCAAGGGGAGAAGGCAAGGAAGATCAGCAGCCCCGCGCTAAGCGGGCCGCCGCGCCACCAGATCAATCTCCACCAGCGCCCCCACCGCCAGCGCCGTCACCCCCACGGTCGTCCGCGCCGGCAATTTCCCCACCTCGAAAAAGCTCGGCCACAGCGCGTTCATCGCCGCGTAGTCGCGCTCGAATTCGGTGAGGTAAATCCGCGCCATGGTGACGTGCTCCAGCCCCAGCCCGATCCCGCCCAGCACGATTTTGAGGTTCTCGACCACCCGCCGTGTCTGCGCCTCGACACCCGCCGGCAAGGGCGCGTCGGGTGCCTCCGGATCGGTCGGCATCTGCCCGGTGATGAACACCCAGCCATCCGCCTCGACGGCGTGGGAGAAGGGGGCAACCGGCCTGGGGCCGCTGGCGATCATATGATGGAGAAGCTGGCTCACTATGTGTCCCTGCGTAATTGATAATGCCTCAACGCGATATGACTTGAGCCTCACCGTCTGCCCAGCCATAAGTCAACGTCCGGTGGGCGTTGCACACCGCTCTTCAGCGCCACGGAACCCACCATGTTCGACATCTTCCACACCATCTCGGCCTATCTCGAAAGTTTTCTCAACACGATTTCGGGCAATTTCTGGCTGACCTTCTGGTTCATCTTCCTGGTCGCCATTGGCGAGGCGGTGTTCATCCTCGGCCTGTTCGTGCCCTCGACCCCGGTGCTGCTGATGGCCGGCGGCATTATCGCCGAAGGGCGCCTGCCTTTCTGGGAGGTGTATTTCGCCGCGGTGATCGGCGCCATTATCGGCGACGCGCTGTCCTACACCATCGGCCATTTCCTCAAGGATTCGATCAAGGAGGTGTGGCCGTTCAAGAACCACAAGCCGCTGATCGCCCGCGGCGAGCAATTCTTTGCCCGCCATGGCGGCAAGGCGGTGTTCATCGGTCGCTTCATTCCCGGCGTCAAAGCCGTGATCCCCGGCGTCGCCGGCATCATGGGCATGAAATACAGCCACTTCACCATCATCAATGTCAGCTCGGCCTTTGTCTGGGCCGCCGCCCATATCCTGCCCGGCATGCTGCTGACCGCCTGGCTCAAATCCATCGGCCTGTCGCTCGAGCTGGTAATCGTGGTTGGCACGCTGATCCTGACGGCGCTGTTTTTGGGCGTGCATTACCACCGCCGCATCCTGCTGTTCTTTGCCCCGTGGCTGGGCAGCTTTGGCCGCTCGATCCAGGCCCGCTGGGGCGCGCAGAACGTGCCGCACTGAGCGCGAATGCCGTCTTGCAGGGCGGGCCAAAAAGGCTCACTCTGCCGCCATCATGTACCGCTGGCTCGCCCATTTCCGGTTCATCATTGCCCTAGCGGGGCCGCTCGCCGCTTTTGCCCTGATGCCGCCCGTTATGGCCCAGAGCGAGGAGGACAGCGCGGCGCTCGACACGCTGTTTGCCCAGCTCCGTTCGGCCCCCGACGAGGCCAAGGCCCGCGCCGTCGCCGACCAGATCTGGCTGCACTGGACCACCCCGGCCAATCCGGCGCTGGCCATGCGCATGCGGGACATTCTGGCATTGCGCCTGCGGGCCGATTTCCCCACCGTGCTGGCCTTGCTCGACAGGCTGGTGGCCGATTATCCCGACTATGCCGAGGGCTGGAACCAGCGCGCCACCATCCACTATCTGCTGCGCAATTTCGAGCAATCGCTGGCCGATATCGACAAGGTGCTGGAACTGGAGCCGCGCCATTTCGGAGCGCTGGCGGGCCGCGCGGTGATCTATAAAAACCAGGGCAAGGACGAGTTGGCGCTGCGCGACATGATCGCCGCGCTGGCAATCCATCCCTTCCTCGCCGAACGCGGCCTGTTCCCCGAACTGGTCGACCTGATCCGTGCCTGACGGCACCTTGCGGCGGCGCGAAGCTGCGCCCACATTGCTGGCGATGCCAACGAAAGACTATCCATGACCGAGACCACCGAACTGACCGTGACCCGCGAGGATACGCCCACCAGCGGCCGCTACGTCATCCACCTTGCCCCCGGCGCCGAGGCGGAGATGACCTTCCGCAAGGCCGCAAACGGCAATATCACCATCGACCATACCGGCGTGCCACCGGCCTATGAGGGCCGGGGCCTCGCCGCCAAACTGGTCAATCAGGCCATTGCCGATGCGCGCCAGCAGGGTTTCAAGATCACCCCGATCTGCTCCTATGTGGTGGCGCAGTTCCGTCGCCACCCCGAATGGGCCGATCTGCGCGCCTGATCACCAGCCGTAGCGCAGCCGGTCCTGACCCTCGGCCTTGATGGCGTCGAGTTCGCTCCACGGCACGGTGATGGTCGGCGCCCCATAGGCATAGGCGGCGACCTCATAGGGCTGGAACTGGATGATCAGCCCGTGGTCATCCGACAGGTCCCACCGCGTCGGATCGATGACGGCCCCGGCGATGTCGGCCGGGCTCTCGACCTGCAGCCATTCGCCATGCTCGCTCTGCAGCCGCTTCCAGGCCAGGTCGGTCAGCACCTTGTCCCAATGCGCCCCGGTAAAAATATCGGAGGCCAGCACGCCGCGCTGCGCGTCAATATTGTAGTTCAGCTGGGTGATGCCCCAATTGCCATGCGCCGCGCCGTGCCCATACCAATAGGTATTGGCCTCCAGCGTGATGCGGCTGGTGCCGGCCACCTCCTTGGGCACGACGGAGACGCTGGTATCGGCGAAGGCGTCCAGCTCGGTGCTCACCGCGCCCTCTATGCCCATGGCGGCCGACAGGCTCGTGCTCTCTTCCACCACATAGGCGTTAAAGGCCTCGGCCAGCGCCTCATCGCCATCGAGCTGGGCCAGCGCCAGTTCATGGCTCGCCACCTTGAAAAAGGACTCGGAGTCGTCCGCCGCATCCGGGTCGGGCAAAGCCCCATAGACTGATTTGATCAGGAAGCGATGGCCGCCCAGCATCCGGCTCTGCTCCAGCGCCTTGCTGCGCGCCTGGAACTTGGTGACGAGACGTTCACCGCCCTGCTCATCATAGCGGCCACTGGTCAGTTTCTCGGCATCGTCGGTGCAGACGCGCTGCGCATAATCGAGCCAGTCACGCTGCTCGGCGCGCATCGTCTCCAATGCCGGTTTGGTCAGCCCGCCCGTCGCCGTGGCGAAGCTTTTGGCCAGCACCTCATCGGCCGCCGACAGCGCCGGCACGTCGCAAATCGCGTGTTCGAACGGCGTTCCGGCCTTGGCGCAGTCAAAACTGGCGGCTGTTGCCGGCAAAGCGCAAGAAAACAACAAGCATGCTGGCAGCAAAGCACGAGACAGGATCATGGCTTCTTCCTCGATTTGACCTGTCACGACGCTGGCAGGCGAGTGCCGCCGGGTCAACCGGAGGCCAACACAATGTGATTATGTCGCCTTGGTTGAACTCGCAGGCCGGCTGCCACGTTGAGTTGCCAGCAGCAGAGGAGACCATGATGACCCCGCTCGAAACCAAAATTCGCGTGCTGTTCGACGCCTATGGCAAGCACACCGAAAATGCCCTGCGCGATCCGCCTTTGGAAGATCTGGAGGGCGTAACCCGAGCTTTTGCCGCGTTTTTTGTCGAATCCAGCCCCAATGGCGTGATCGGCGGGGCCAATGATCACAATTTCCGCGCCCGCATTCCGCAGGGTTTTGCCCACTATCGCGCGGTCGGTGGCCGTCACATGACCATCAAGGGCTTGCGGGTGATCGAACTCGATCGGCTGCACGCCGTCGCCGATGTCGACTGGGATTTTGCCTACACCAACAAGGCCGGCAAAAGCGGCCACGTCACCTTCACCAATTTCTACTGCATCACCATCGCCGACGGCACGCCGAAGATTTTCGCCTATGTCACCCCGGACGAACAGAAGGCCATGCAGGAGCATGAACTGCTGTAAGGAGTTGAGAACACTCAGTCTTTAGCGGCGAGGAATTGCTGGGTCGCACGCAGTTCTTCCTGGCGCAGCTCATGTCCACCTTCATGCCAGAACAGCGACGCCTGCGCCCCCTGGCCGGCGAAATAATCGTGCAACGCCTGCGTCAACGCCGCCGGCGCCATCGGGTCGCGCTGGCCGGCGGTAAGCAGCACCCGCTTCCCGGCAAAATCCACCATCGGCGGCGCAAACGGGATCAGCGGATGCATCAATATCGTGGCGTCGAACAGCTCCGGCGCCGCGAACTGCACCGCCGCCAGAATATTGGCGCCGTTGGAATAGCCCAATCCGATCACCTGCTTGGCCGTCCCCTCGGCCTTGCGTGCCTCGACAAAAGCGATCATCTGCGCCGTGCGCAAAGCCAGATCATCCATGTCATAAACGCCATCGCCCGTGCGCCGAAAATAGCGCAACGCCCCGCCTTCGCTGACATCGCCGCGCGGCGCCACCACCCGCGCACCGGGCAATAATTGGCCGGCCAGATCGAAAAACTGGTTCTCATCGCCGCCGGTGCCGTGAAACACGAAAAACAGCGGCGCAGTCGCGTCGGCGCCCTGCCCCTCGCGATAGTGATAGTCGGCCATGACCACTCTCCTGAACTGATACTGGCCAACATATCGGCCACCTGCCCGGTCGGCACAACCGTTGCCCGCCGTCCCACACTGTTGCCGTTTCGATAACAATCGCCCCCGCCGGTGGATTGCTGACCGCGCGCTTTCATGCACTATGGCGCCATGTTCCTATCGATTTTCGACGTGTTCAAGATCGGCATCGGGCCATCGAGCTCCCACACCATGGGGCCGATGACCGCCGCCAGGCGTTTCCTCGATGAACTCAAATCCGGCGACTGGCCCCGTGCCGCCAATGCCCATCCGGCGGCGCTCACGGCCAGCCTGCATGGCTCACTGGCCTTTACCGGCATCGGCCATGGCAGCGGCCGCGCCGTGCTGCTCGGCCTGTGTGGCGAAGACCCCAAGACCATCGACCCCGATACGATGGACGCCAAAATCGCTGCCGTCGAAGCCAGCGGCATCGTCCAGCCCCCTGGCCACCCGGCCTATCGCTTCCGCCCGGCGGTCGACCTGGTATTCGACAAGCGCAACACCCTGCCCGGCCACCCCAACGGGTTGCAATTCGCCGCCTATGACAGTGACGGCCAATTGCTGCTGCGCCGCGCCTATTATTCCATTGGCGGCGGCTTCGTGGTCAGCGCCGAAGAGCTGGAGGCGCTCAAGCACGCCTCGCCCGAACAGGCCGATGTGCCCTATCCCTTCGCCCACGCCAAGGACATGCTGGCCATGGCCGCCGCCTCGGGCCTGTCCATCGCCGGGATGAAGCGCGCCAATGAAGAGGCGACACGCAGCCGGTTGGCGCTCGATCGGGGCATCGACGAAATCTGGGGCGTGATGAAAAGCTGCATGGATCGCGGCATCGCCCAGCAGGGCATCATGCCGGGCGGGCTTAACGTCAAGCGCCGCGCCCATGGCATTTTCCAGCAGCTCGAGGCGCAGTGGCAAAGCAATGAGATAACGCCGCTGATGGCCAATGACTGGCTCAGCCTCTACGCCATGGCGGTCAATGAGGAGAATGCCGGTGGCGGCCGCGTCGTCACCGCGCCGACCAATGGCGCCGCCGGCGTCATTCCGGCGGTGATGCGCTACTTCCTCAAATTCAACGCCGCCGCCGGCCCGCAAGCCGTGCGCGACTATCTGCTCACCGCCGCCGCCATTGGCGGCATCATCAAGCATAATGCCTCCATCTCCGGCGCCGAAGTCGGCTGCCAGGGCGAAGTCGGCTCGGCCTCCGCCATGGCCGCCGCCGGGCTCTGCGCCATCATGGGCGGCACCCCGACCCAGGTGGAAAACGCCGCTGAAATCGCGCTCGAACACCATCTGGGCATGACCTGCGATCCGGTCGGCGGGCTGGTGCAGATCCCCTGCATCGAACGCAACGCCTTTGGCGCCGTCAAAGCCGTCACCGCCGCCTCCCTGGCCCTCAAGGGCGACGGCACTCACGCCGTGCCGCTCGACGCCTGCATCGAGACCATGCGCCAGACCGGCATGGATATGAGCCACCGCTACAAGGAAACCAGCCTCGCCGGCTTGGCAGTCAATGTGGTGGCGTGCTGAGGGGATACCGGAAAAGGAAAAGCCCAGCAAACTCGTTGAGTTTACTGGGCTTTTTTGGTTGCGGGAGTAGGATTTGAACCTACGACCTTCAGGTTATGAGCCTGACGAGCTACCGGGCTGCTCCATCCCGCGTCAAATAGTCGATAACAGTTCCGGTGGGGTCCGTCATCACGGCGGGCCGTGGCCGCGTCGTGAGGGCTATATAGGGGGTGGGGACGGATAGCTCAACCCCTAAAGCGGATTAGGTGACGCTTTTTTGACAATGCAAATTTTTGGGCAGCAATCCTGTCATTTTCAGCGACATCGGCTAGAGTGACGGCTCTTCCATACATGCCGTCGAGACATCCTTATGAAATTGAAGCCGCTTGGCCGCACCGACCTGCTGGTCACCGAAATTTGCCTGGGCACCATGACCTGGGGCAGCCAGAACACTGAAGCCGAAGGCCACGCCCAGATCGATATGGCGCTCGAGGCCGGCCTCAATTTCATGGACACCGCCGAAATCTACGCCGTGCCGCGCAGCCCGGAAACCTCCGGCCGTACCGAGGAATATATCGGCAGCTGGTTCAAGCAGACCGGCAAGCGCGACCAGTGGATTCTGGCCTCCAAAGTAGCCGGCGGCGCGGTCGATTTCATCCGCAATGGTACGCGCACCAGCGGCAAGACGCTGCGCGAAGCCTTCGAGGCCAGCCTGCGCCGGCTGCAGACCGACTATATCGACCTCTACCAGATCCACTGGGCCCAGCGCGGCAGCTATAATTTCGAAGGCTCCTGGAGCTACCAGCCCCATACCCAGGACCGGACCAACACGCTCGACAATATCGAGGACATGCTCGAAACCTTGGGCGCGCTGGTCAAGGAAGGCAAATTGCGCCATGCCGGCGTCTCCAACGAGACCACCTGGGGCATTTCGCAATGGCTGCGCATTGCCGAGGCCAGGGGCCTGCCGCGCCTGGTGTCGGTGCAGAACGAATATAGCCTGCTACGCCGCCATTTCGATCTCGACCTGGCCGAACTCAGCCACCACGAGGATGTCGGGCTGCTGGCTTATTCGCCACTGGCCGCCGGCCTGCTGACCGGTAAATATCTCAACGGCCAGATGCCCAAGGGCAGCCGCGGCGATTATCAAAAAGGCATGTGGCGGCTGAACGAACATTCCGACACCGCGACGCGGGCCTATGTCGAGCTGGCGGCCCGCCATGGGCTCGATCCGGCGCAGATGGCCATCGCCTTTGCCCTGACCCGCCCCTTCATGACCTCGGTGATCATCGGCGCCACCAGCACGGCGCAACTGGCCAATGCCATCGGCGCCCGGGACGTGACCTTGTCGCCCGCACTGCTGGGCGAGATCGAAGCCATCCACCGCCGCTATCCCCGCCCTCTCTAAACCCGAAGCAAAGGCGACGGGAAACCGTCGCCTTTTGCCAGCCGCGCGCTATAACAGGGGCATAAACACCATTGCGGGGCCGCCCTTGTCGATGACGCTGATCTCCACCCTGTTCCCGCTGATCTTCTATTTTGCCTACAATATCGTGGTGCCGCAGATCGAGCGTGTCCGCCCCTCGCTCTCGGGCATCATGAACATTCAGCGCCGCCGCTGGATGATCAATGCCTCGGTGCGCGATTCCCCGTTCGACGCCATCCTCTCGGGCAATATCATGAGCTCGGTGAGCTTTCTTGCCTCCACCGCCGTGCTGCTGATCCTGGCCATCGTCGCCGTGTTCGGGCAATTGCCGGCGCTGCTGAGCGCGCTCGATACGCTGTCGCTGGAGCGCACCTACACCATGCTCGATGTGCAGCTGCATCTGCTGGTGATGCTGGCGATGTTCGTGCTGGCCTTCTTTGCCTTCACCCTGTCGCTGCGCCAGTTCAATCACTACTGCATCCTGCTCGGCGCGCTTGATCCGGCGCGCGGCGCCACCGAGGCCGAGATCGACGCCATCACCGCGATGAATGCGCTGGGCGCCCGCAATTTCAACAGCGGCATTCGCGCCTATTATTTCTCCGTCGCCACCGTCACCTGGTTCGTCTCCGAATGGCTGCCCATCGTGGCGTGTCTCGCCACCACGCTGATCCTGGCGCAGCGCGAATTCTTCGCCTCGCAGCATCGCGGCATCGCCTCCGCCGCCGTGGAGGCCGCCAATCGCGCCGAAGAACACCGCGACCGGGACTAGTTCCCGTTAGCCTTGCGACATATATGACATTGACATTCACCTAATCCGGACGCTTTATGCGCCCGCAAGTTCCACCCGACCCGACGCCATATCACCATGCTCGTTTGTCAGTGCAATATGATCACCAGCAAGGAGATCGAGGACATCGTCCTGGATCTGCTCAAGGCGGATCCGTGGCAGTTGGTGGTGCCGGCCAAGGTCTATGGCGAACTCAATCGTCGCGCCAAATGCAGCGGTTGCGTGCCGAATGTGGTGGACATTATTGTCCGCGTCACGGAAAACTACCACTCGCAGCAAGCCCAACAAACCGGCGAAGTCCTCACGCTTCCGGTTGGGCTGGAGAAGCTCAAGCAGCAACGAAGTGGAGTACGTCGTGAAAGGCGAAGCGCAAGTCATCGAGCGGCTTAACGAAGCCCTCTTTCTCGAACTGGGTGCCGTCAACCAGTATTGGGTCCATTTTCGTCTGCTCGACGATTGGGGCTTCAAGAAGCTGGCCGCTAAGGAACGCGCTGAATCCATTGAAGAAATGCACCATGCCGATCGCCTGATCGAGCGCATCATCTTCCTCGAAGGCCATCCCAATCTGCAGCGCGTCGCGCCACTGCGAATCGGCCAGACCATCAAGGAAGTGCTCGAGGCCGATCTGGCCGGCGAATACGACGCCCGCGCTGCCTATAAGGCCAGCCGCGAGCTGTGCGAGCAGCTGGGCGATTATGTCTCCAAGAATCTGTTCGAGGCGCTGCTGACCGACGAGGAAGGCCATATCGACTTCCTCGAAACCCAGCTCGAACTACTCGACAAGATCGGCGTCGAAAAATACGGCCAGCTCAACTCGGCCTCGGCTGACGAAGCCGAATAGACCAGACTGAGATGCAGCCGCCCGGAACCTGTTTCGGGCGGCTTTATTTTGCCCGCCAGACGGAGACGCCGCAATGACCTGGCACACCGGCCGCCTGCTCGACCATGTGCATCTGCGCGCCAAAAACCTGCGGGCCACCCGCTATTTCTACGAAAACGTACTGGCGGCGCTGGGGCGGCGGATCGATCAATCAGGCGAAGGCTGGTTCCAGGCCGATGAACTCTTCGTCGACGCCGCCGACGCCCGCACCATCCCCACCCATATTCACCTCGCCTTCCAGGCCCGCGACCGCGCCATGGTCGACGCCTTCCACAAAGCCGCCCTCGCCGCCGGCGGCAGGGACAATGGCAGACCGGGCGAACGCCACTACCACCCCGGCTACTACGCCGCCTTCGTGCTCGACCCCGACGGCAACAATATCGAAGGCGTGTTCCACGGCCCCGTCCGCCGCTCGGCGGACTCGGTGGAGTTCAATCCGGCTTAGGGGGGGCGGTTGCCCCTCCGTTGAAGTCATCTGCCATCCTCCCCCACCCACCGTGTCACCCCGGGCTCGACCCGGGACCCATCCTGAGATCTCAAGATGGGTCCCGGCTCAAGGCCGGGATGACATCGAGGGGAGGATAGCTCGAGATCGACCTACCACTTGGCAAGCCCTACACCGGCCACTTCACCACCGTCAGCTCCGACCACACCGCCACGGCCCGCGCCGCCTTGCTTGCATGCGTCACCGCATTGTCCAGCGTCGGATTGGGGGTAATCCGAAACGCGAAAATATCGTCCAGCCCGAACGGCGCGAACAGGCTCAAACTGTCATCAGCCTCCAGCCGCACCGCAACCGCATGGGTCCGCGAGGCGAAATAACCCAGCATCTCCGCGCTGGACTTCAGCTGCGGATACGGCGAGCCGAATTTTTGCGGAAACCACAGATGCACCCGCGCCTGATTGCGCAGCTCGACCGGAATCGGCGCCTCGGCAAACTGCCGCGCCGCCCGCTGGATCGCCGCATCCTCGGCCTCATAGGACAGGTCGCTATCGTCGAAATACACCACATCGGCATCCTTGATGCCGGTGAGCGGCGGCCGCCCGGTCAGTGCATTCCAGACGCTATTATAGATCGCCCCGGAGCCCAGCAGCATATCGGGCAGCGCCAGTTCCTGCATGCCGCGCAAAATGCCCATCAGCACCGGCGACTGACGGATAATGGCCTCCAGCGCCTCACGCTGGCTCTGCGCCGAAGCGCCCGAGAATCGAAGGTGGTCTGGCATGGACATGGATGTGTTGAGCTTCTGGTCAGGCCGAGTCGAGAAAGCTGTTTTTCGAGAACCGGAGCGCAGCGTACATCAGTACGTGAGCACCCGAAGCGCAGAAAATCAGCGTTCGCAGGCCGCCATCACCTGAAGATCAACGCATCCATCAGTTTTCGATCGGCTGGAACATGGCATTGAGCTGGTCGACGATCTGCTCCATCGGCGCGATGGAGTCCGGCAGTTCCTCAGGCGCCTCGGGGGCCATCGCCACATAGGGCACGCCGCTCGGGAAGGCCCCGAACATCTGGAAAAACGCCACCATGTCGTCGAGCACCGGCGCGCGCCAGCGCCACAGCGCGCCCATGGCGATCACCGGCTCCATATGGCCGAAGCCTTCATAATAACGGGTGGTTACCCAGACGCCGCTATCCTTGAGTTTCTGGGCAAAGCGCTCGGTGTTCTGCATCCGCACGATAGGGTCGGTGGTGCCGGTCGCCAGATACATTGGCGGGGTGGCGTTGGTCACCAGATTGATCGGCTGGGTGCCTTGCGGGTTGGGCGCGGCGCCAAAGGCGTTCTGCACTTCGCCATATTCAAACGGGTAGAAATCAAACGGCCCTGACAACGCCGCGACGCCCAGGATCGGCATGGTCACGCCATATTCGCGCAGGAAGGACGGGTCGAGCGCCAGCATGGTGGCGTTATAGGCCCCGGCCGAGTGGCCAGCCAGAAACAGCCGATTGGTGTCGCCGCCATAATTGGCGATATTGTCCTGCACCCAGCGCAGCGCATTGGCGCTGTCTTCGAGGAATTCGGGATATTTGACCTCGGGGACCAGCCGGTAATCGGCAATCACCGTGACAAAGCCGCGCGCTGCCAGTGCCCGCCCGACAAACTGATAGTCGCTGCGCTCGCCCCGGTTCCAGCCGCCGCCATAGATGAAGAACACCACCGGCGCCGGCGCGCCGCGCGCCTCGGGCGCATAGACGTCGAGCTTGTGTCGCGAACCATCGGCATAGGCGATGCCATCGCCCGCCTTGACCGTGCCGCCATCCATGGCAGAGCCGATATTGAACGGGTCCATCACCGACAGCGCCCAGGCCGGCACTGACCCGACCAGCACCAGCAGCAAAAGCACGACAAGAGCCCGCCGCAGCGGCGAATTCAGACTGAACATGAGCATGTCTTCACAAGGAGGAGGATGTGCCTAACCAGCAAAGCCGGGGATATTGTGGCATGGTGCGGGATGGCCGGAATGGGCGAGGGCAGGCGCCTCAACCATTGGAGACTGCCTGCCCTCTACTTAAGCGCGATAAAATTGCGCTCAAAGTGTTAACCAGTGGTTAACGTTTGAGCGCATCGAGCAGCCTCCCGGAAATGTGACCATCGGCCGCCAGGCCCCGCCGCGCCTGATAGGCCACGACCGCCGCGCGGGTCTTGGGACCAACCACCCCATCGGGCGAGCCCGCATCAAACCCGGCCCGGCCCAACAGGGTCTGCACCTCGGCGCGCTGCGCCTTGGTCAGCGCATGGTCGCCGCTCGGCCAGGACGTCGCAAAATCGCCGCCACCGATGATCCGGTCGGCCAGATGGCCCACGGCCAGCGCATAGCTGTCCGAATTATTGTAGCGCTTGATCACATCGAAATTGGGCAGCAGCAGGAACACCGGCCCGCTGGCGCCGGCCGGCATATAGAGCCGCCCGGTATCATTGGGGCGCGGAAACGCCTTGCCGGAGACGCGCTGGATGCCCATCGCCTGCCACTGGCTGAGCGGTGCTCGCTCCAGCTGCCGGGCGCGGGCAAAATCGAAGCCGCTGGGGAGCTTGACCTCATAGCCCCAGGTCTCGCCCGGACGCCATTTGAAGCTGTGCAGATAATTGGCCGTGGAACCCAGCGCGTCCTGCACCGAGTTCCAGATATCCTTCCGGCCATCGCCATTGTAATCGACGGCATAGCGCATGAAGCTCGATGGCATGAACTGGGTATGGCCCATCGCCCCGGCCCAGGAGCCGGTCATGTTACGGGCATTTACATGTCCATCCGACAGGATGCGCAACGCCGTCAGCAATTCCTCGCGGAAGAAGTCGGCGCGATAGCCGCCCTCGGTCAGCGTCGCCAGCGCATGGATGGTGTTCTCGCCGCCCATGAAGCCGCCGAAATTGGTTTCCATGCCCCAGATCGCCAGCACGAATTCGGGCTGCACGCCCCAGCGCTGCTGGCTGCCGGCCAGCGTCTGCGCCCATTCGGCGCGCATCGCCCGGCCCTTCTGCGCCTGCGCATTGGTCACCCGCCGGTCGATATATTGCTGCACTGTCTGGGAAAATTCGGGCTGCTTCTTGGTCAGCTCCATGACCTTGGGCAGATAATTATAACCGGCAAACGCCGCCTCGAACGCCGCCCGGCTGACGCCGCGCGCCTCGGCCTGCGGCCACAGGCTGCGCACGAAACTGGCGCTATTGGCCACAGCCGGCGCGGCCGCAACCAGGCTGAGCGACGCGGCCATAGCCAGCGTGGCCAGGCCACGGAACAAAGCGGCGGTCTTGCCGGTCGAAACAAACATAGGGGGCCTCGTGATACGCGAAACAAATGGACACGATTGCGCCGGCTGTGCCGCAACTGGCGCGTAGCACAATTTTAACCCACCAAATTAAGATCGCCTTAAGGCAAAGCGGGGGCGCGATCACAATGGGTTCAACCCCACAGCTTAGCGCTGTTAGCCCGCCTCAGCCCCCCGCTTGCGCCACTGGCGGCGGCAACAATGCCTCCCCGCTCCGGCCCGGCTGGGCCACATAGGTGATTTGCGGATAGGGCACTTTGAGGCCCCGCTCATCGAACACCTGCTTGACCAACTCGCTATAGGCCCGTCCGGCCGCCCAGTGCTTGCCCGGCCGCGTCTTGATCCGCGCCCGCACCGTCACCGCCGATTCCGTGAACCCGGTCACCCCATGCATGTCAAAATCATCGAGGATGTCGTCGACATATTCGGTAGCCATCAGCCGATCGAACGCCTCCTGCATTGCCAGCTTGATCTGGCCGATATCGCTATCATAGGAGGCGCGGATTTCGGCGACATGGAACGAGAAGCCGCGCGCCATATTGCTCACCTGATCGACCGAGGAAAACGGGATCAGATGCACCGTGCCGGCAAGGTCGCGAATGGTCACCGAACGGATGGTCAGCTTTTCCACCGTGCCGGTCTTGTCCACCACGGTCACCACATCCCCCTCATTCATCACATTCTCGAACTGGATGAAGATGCCGGTGATGATGTCCTGCACCAGCTTTTGCGCACCAAAACCGATGGCCAGGCCGATGACACCGGCACCGGCCAGCAGCGGCGCGATATTGACCCCGATCTGGGCCAGCGTCAGCATGGCGCCAAACACCACCAAAGCGATGGTGAAGGCGTTCTTGAACAGGCCGAGCAGGGTTTTCTCGCGCGCCGTGGGGGTTTTGCCGATGCTGGTATTGAGCCGGTATTCCACCCAGGACGCCACCACCACATGCAGCACGATACAGACCAGCACCACCAATGCCGCCGAGATCACCGAACCGGCGACATGTTGGCCGGCATCGCTGCCGATCCAGCCGACGAAATCGAACAGCGCCCAGGCCTGCGCGATCGCCAGCAGCACCCCGGCAATCACGATCCAGCTCACCGCCCGCATCACCCCGGGCACGAAGGCATGCAACCGCGCTTCCAGCAGCGGCAGCCGCTTCTGAATATCCTCGGGCAGTCGCAGCCCGGCGCTGACAAAGCGCGCAATGAAGCCGACAATCACCACGCCCACCAGAATGGCGATGATCGACTGCATGGTGGCGCCCAACATAAATGGCAGCGCCTGTTCCGGATTGGTGAACCACACTACCAGCAGCGTCACCAGATAGACGATCGCCACCATGTGCCAATATTGCCCGAGCAGGATCAGCAGCTGCCCGGTGCCGTCATTGCCGCGCCTGGCCGCAATGCCGGTCAACCAGTTCCGCACATCGTCCTTATTCTGCAGCACCACGACAATGCCGATGGTCACCGCCGTCGCCATCACCAGCACCTGCACCGCCGACGCCGCCCCCAGCGAAAGATTGGCCGCCAGCAGCGGCGTAACGAACAGGAAGGTATAGCCGACCAGCGACAGAATCCGCGCCAGCCAGAACGACCAATAGGCCGCATTGTCATCACTGATCGGGAACAGCCGCAGGCTCTTGAACCGCGGCGACAGCAGCGCCCGCGCCCCCACCTTGCTCAGCTCCACCAGCAGGAACGCATTGAGCAGCAGCGATTGATTGATCCCCATCCGCCCGGCCCCGCCGCCGACCAGCGCCACGGCCACGGCATAGCCAATCGCCCAGGCTAGCAACACCGCGCTAAAATCCACCAGCGTGGCCGCCAGCAGCCCCAATAGCCGCGACACCCAGCCATGGCCCTCGACCCGTGCGGCAATGATGCGCTGCGCCCAGATCATCACCAGCCGCAGCGCCAGAAAGCCGCCAAACAACCCGGCCGCCACCAGCAGCACCCCAATGGCCACATTGCGGAACGCCTCGAGATCGGCATCCAGCGTCCCGCTCAGCCCCTGCTGCAAATCGATGAACACCGCGCCCAGCGAGCGCAATGTCGCCGAGGTGCCCTCGGCCGCCGCCTTGGTATATTCGGCCAGCTGCCGCACAATATTGAGGTCCGGCGGCGCCTCAGCCGCCAGCCCGCCCTCGACGCCACTCTGCTTCAACCGTTCCAGCAACGCCGCGCGGCTGGCATCATTCTCGAGAATTCGCACCAGCTCCTCGATCCCCGGATCGGCCGCCGGCACGGTCTGAGCCAGGGCGGCAGGCGAAAACAGCAGCAGGAACAAGAGAAAAAGCGCGCGCATCAAAAAATCCGGTAACGTCACAGGGACTGGGCCCAAGCGGCTGGCAGGCGTAACTGCCCGTTGATTGTGGAGACGCTGAGGCGACAGCGATTTGGTTTCCATCGACACTGGAGCACATAATGAGTCAGCACGACATCCCCACCCCATTCACCGACGACAGCCTGACCCTCTTCGAACGCGACGGCACCCCGCCGCTCCCCACGCCCGACCAGAGCGGACATCTGGCCCATGATGGCGCGCAGATCTGGTACGCCGGCATCGGCCACGGCCCGGCGGTCATCCTGCTGCATGGCGGCTTGGGCCATTCCGGCAATTGGGCGCATCAGGCCCCGGCCCTCGTCGCTGCCGGCTATCGCGTCATCGTCATCGACAGCCGCGGCCACGGCCGCAGCACTCGCGACGCCCGCCCCTACAGCTATGAATTGATGGCCGGCGACGTGATCGCCATCATGGATAGCCTGTCCATCCCCCACGCCGCTTTGGTCGGCTGGAGCGATGGCGCTTGCATCGCCTTGGTGCTGGCCGCGGCCCATCCCGAGCGCGTCGACGGCGTGCTGTTTTTCGGCTGCAACATGGACGCCAGCGGCGCCTTGCCCTTTGTCCCCACTCCGGTGGTCGATAACTGCTTCTCCCGGCACCGCCAGGACTATGCGGCGCTCTCCTCGACGCCAGACGCCTTCGAGGATTTCGTCGAGGCCGTCGGCGCCATGCAACGCAGCCAACCCAATTACACCGCAGCACAGCTGTGCCGGATCGCCGTCCCCGTCACCATTCTGCACAGCGCTGGCGACGAATTCATCCGCCCCGAACACGCCGCCTACCTCGCCGCCACCATCCCCGGCGCCGACCTGGTGACGCTACCCGACGTCACCCATTTCGCCCCCCTGCAACGCCCGGACGATTTCAACAGCGCGATGCTGGCATTTCTGAAAGCCGTGGCCGATCGCTAAAGGGCACGGAGCCTTCCCCACGCTGGGTGTCACCCCGGCCTGCGCCGGGGCCCATCCTGAGATGGCGCCGCGAGATGGCGCCACGATGTGCCCCCTCCCCCCTGAAGGGTTGGGGGTGTCGAAGCCTTGATGCTGGTTGAGGGCCGCCGGCAGCTGGGCCGAACCCACTGGGGCATTGCCCCTCCCCCTTCCGCGTTCCAAACGCAAAAACCCCAGTCATTTCTGACTGGGGTTTTTGTTATTTCTTTTCGACATTGTAATTGAGAACCATACGTTTTTGGCAGACCTTGCAGCGACCTACTCTCCCAAGCCTTGAGACTTAGTACCATTGGCGCAGAGGAATTTGACGGTCGAGTTCGGGATGGGATCGGGTCTTGGGCTCCTCGCAAAAACCACAAGGTCAGCGAAAAACGTATGATGTGAATTCTGGTTTTGTTGTTCTGTATATGGACCAAGTGCTCTCCCATGCAAGGAGCCTTGGTCTGGTGTATTATTTGTACCGATCGAACATTTCACAATCTATGCGGACATAGATTAATGAGAACGATCAAGCCAATCGAGCTATTAGTACCGGTAAGCTTCACACATTGCTGCGCTTCCACACCCGGCCTATCGACGTGGTGGTCTTCCACGGCTCTCAAGGGAATACTAGTTTTGAAGGAGGCTTCCTGCTTAGATGCTTTCAGCAGTTATCCCGTCCGAACTTAGCTACCCTGCAATGCGGCTGGCGCCACAACAGGTCCACCAGAGGTTCGTCCAACCCGGTCCTCTCGTACTAGGGTCAGCTCTTCTCAATATTCCTACACCCACGGCAGATAGGGACCGAACTGTCTCACGACGTTCTAAACCCAGCTCACGTACCACTTTAAATGGCGAACAGCCATACCCTTGGGACCTGCTCCAGCCCCAGGATGTGATGAGCCGACATCGAGGTGCCAAACAATGCCGTCGATATGGACTCTTGGGCATTATCAGCCTGTTATCCCCAGCGTACCTTTTATTCGTTGAGCGATGGCCCTTCCACGCGGGACCACCGGATCACTATGACCGACTTTCGTCTCTGCTCGACTTGTCAGTCTCGCAGTCAGGCAGGCTTATGCCATTGCACTCAAGGAACGATTTCCGACCGTTCTGAGCCTACCATCGCGCGCCTCCGTTACTCTTTGGGAGGCGACCGCCCCAGTCAAACTACCCACCATACGCTGTCCCGGACACTGTTATGCCGCGGTTAGACATCTATGACGATAAGGGTGGTATCTCATCTTGCGGCTCCACAGAAACTAGCGTCCCTGCTTCAAAGCCTACCACCTATCCTGCACATGCCGACACAAATGCCAGCGTAAAGCTATAGTAAAGGTGCATGGGGTCTTTCCGTCTGACCGCAGGAACCCCGCATCTTCACGGGGAATTCAATTTCACTGAGTCTATACTGGAGACAGTGGGGAAGTCGTTACGCCATTCGTGCAGGTCGGAACTTACCCGA
>NZ_JBTMWU010000001.1:50000-55000 GCF_054489375.1 Devosia sp. A449
AATCGCAACGAGGCCCACAACCAATGCATTGGCCCCTCCGCTCCCGGACCACACCGCGATTCTTATCGCCCCTCTCCCCATCAGAGCTGCCAGTCCCCACCTTCGGCACGCCCCTTGGCCCCCTCTTGCTCTATCGCCCTACCGATTCTCGACACTCATCCAAAATGGCTCATCGAGAATCGGCCCATCCGCCATCTTTGCCGCCCGCCACCGGCGCCGCCGGCTTACCCCTCCTAGGGATTGAGCAGCTGCAGCGGCAGCCCGATAAAATCCTTGGTGTTCCGGGTCACCAGCGTCAGCCCGCGACTCACCGCACAAGCGGCGATCAAGCCATCCATCACCGCCAGCGCCATTCCCTGTTGCTTGGCCCCTGCCATCAGCTCGCCCCACACCAGGGCGGCGGCGGTATCGATCGGCAGAATGCGGCCATCGAATCGCTCGAGCAGCTCGCCCTCGAGCCACTCCCCCAGCGCCTGCTTGCGCCGCCCCTCCTCCAGCAGGCCAACACCCCGGCGAATCTCGGCGATCGAGATGGCACTGAGATAGGTACGGTCCTCATCGACCTGGTCCAGCCAGGCCAGCACCCTGGCATCGGGCTGCGGCCGGCGCACTTCCGACAGCACATTGGTATCGAGCAAAAAACTCACAGCCCGAGATCGCGCGGTTCATCGCTCACCCGCTCGATGTCGAGCGCCGAGCCGGCCAGGGGCGAATCGAGCAAAAACGCGGCAAGGCTCCCCTTGCGCATGGTCTTGCGATTCCATTCCTCCACCGAAACCACCACCACGCTTGGTCGCCCATTGCGGGTAATGGTCTGCGGCTCATTCTGCGCCCGCTCGATCACCTCTGACAGCCGCGCCTTGGCATTGGCGACCGTCCAGCGATCATCCTGGTGACTTTGGCTCGTCGACATGGCGGTATCCAATCAGGTCATTATGACTATCATGACTATATAGGCCACAAGCCGCCTTTTTGCCAGCCCGCCGCCGCCTCCCGCACGGTGCCGGGCCAGCAGAAATCTGCGCACATACGTAGTTCCCCTAGTTTTGGAACACGTCATGACTTTCGCAGTGCTCAATATTCGTCCCGATCAAACTGACAATCTGCAACTGGTTCGCCTGCTGAATCGTCCTATCGAAATCGCCCTGGAAGCACTGCATAGTCGCATCGTGCTTTGCGCCCCGCGCCACGCGGATGAACCCGGCTATATCGGCACCGCCATGCTGCTGGACCTTCGCCCCGACTGCAATGATCAGCGCTACATGGTGGCGGAATTGGCAGAGATGAAGTTGTTTGCGCAGCCAGTAAAGCTCCGCTCGGAGGGGCAGCCCCACGAATCTGACGCCCTCGATGATGCCGGAAATTTTGCTTTCTACCACTACGCGGCCGGCGTCAGAGCTTTGTCCCAGTCCGAATTTGACCGGATTATTGCGGCGGGATCTCTCTGCTCTCTCTCCGGCATGGCAGAAGAACAACCGAGCGCGGCCGACCTGCTCTACGAGGTCAAAACAATCGAGACGTCGCGCAAGTTCCTATCCAGACAACAGGCGATTCGGGATGCGCGCTTGCGGCTGACGGTGCTGCAGCACTACGGCCCGATCTGTGCCGTGAGCGGCCAGTGCGCATGTCATCGAAGAAACCGCGAGCTATGAGGTGGAGGTCTCCCATATTCGCCCGGTCAAATCGGGTGGCGTCGATGAGGTTTGGAACGCCATGCCGATGACGCAGACGCTGCACTGGGCCTATGATCATGGCCTGTTCAGCATGAGCAATAGCGGCGAATTGCTGTTTAGCCCCAGGATGACAACCGCGCTTCGATCGCTCTTCAACGGCAGGACCAAAGCGAGTTTTCCCATGGATCCCCGCGCCTGGCCGAACGCCGAATGCATCGCCAGGAAATTTTCAAAGGCTGACTCCTGAAGGGCGCGCCGGCTTCTCCGCCCCTCGATGTCACCCCGGCCCCGTGCCGGGCCCAGCTTGAGATAACTTCGGTGTTTCCATCTCAAAACGGCATCACCGGCGTCGGACGCGAATGACAACCGGATCGATCACCTAGAATCGCACATGGATTGGGCAATGAAATCGCAGATAGGCGCGGAGATCCTTGCGCCCTCCCCACCCCCAGTGTCACCCCGGCCCTGCGCCGGGGCCCATCCTGAGATGGCGCCAACGCGACCATCTCTCGCTGATCGCATATTTCTGGCAGGGCCGCCGAAAGGCGCCCGCATCCTCGAATCGGCAGCGGGTCAAATGAGTCGGCAACGATCTCAACGCCAATGGCTGGAGCCATCACCTCGGCCCAGACAATGCCTTCCCCACCCCCGATGTCACCCCGGCCTCGCGCCGGGGCCCATCCCGAGATTATGCCGGCGCGACCATCTCTCGCGGATCGCGTAATTCCCGGTAGGGCTGCCTAAAGGCACCCGCATGCTCGAATCGGCTACCGGGCGAAGGGGCGGCGACGATCTCAACGCCAATGGGTCGATCCATTATCTCGGCGCCGGCTCGGGATGAATAGAGAGGCGAGACGCAGCAAGTTCCCGCTGGGCCGAACCCACTGGGGCATTGCCCCTCCCCCTTCCGCGTTCCAAACGCAAAAACCCCAGTCATTTCTGACTGGGGTTTTTGTTATTTCTTTTCGACATTGTAATTGAGAACCATACGTTTTTGGCAGACCTTGCAGCGACCTACTCTCCCAAGCCTTGAGACTTAGTACCATTGGCGCAGAGGAATTTGACGGTCGAGTTCGGGATGGGATCGGGTCTTGGGCTCCTCGCAAAAACCACAAGGTCAGCGAAAAACGTATGATGTGAATTCTGGTTTTGTTGTTCTGTATATGGACCAAGTGCTCTCCCATGCAAGGAGCCTTGGTCTGGTGTATTATTTGTACCGATCGAACATTTCACAATCTATGCGGACATAGATTAATGAGAACGATCAAGCCAATCGAGCTATTAGTACCGGTAAGCTTCACACATTGCTGCGCTTCCACACCCGGCCTATCGACGTGGTGGTCTTCCACGGCTCTCAAGGGAATACTAGTTTTGAAGGAGGCTTCCTGCTTAGATGCTTTCAGCAGTTATCCCGTCCGAACTTAGCTACCCTGCAATGCGGCTGGCGCCACAACAGGTCCACCAGAGGTTCGTCCAACCCGGTCCTCTCGTACTAGGGTCAGCTCTTCTCAATATTCCTACACCCACGGCAGATAGGGACCGAACTGTCTCACGACGTTCTAAACCCAGCTCACGTACCACTTTAAATGGCGAACAGCCATACCCTTGGGACCTGCTCCAGCCCCAGGATGTGATGAGCCGACATCGAGGTGCCAAACAATGCCGTCGATATGGACTCTTGGGCATTATCAGCCTGTTATCCCCAGCGTACCTTTTATTCGTTGAGCGATGGCCCTTCCACGCGGGACCACCGGATCACTATGACCGACTTTCGTCTCTGCTCGACTTGTCAGTCTCGCAGTCAGGCAGGCTTATGCCATTGCACTCAAGGAACGATTTCCGACCGTTCTGAGCCTACCATCGCGCGCCTCCGTTACTCTTTGGGAGGCGACCGCCCCAGTCAAACTACCCACCATACGCTGTCCCGGACACTGTTATGCCGCGGTTAGACATCTATGACGATAAGGGTGGTATCTCATCTTGCGGCTCCACAGAAACTAGCGTCCCTGCTTCAAAGCCTACCACCTATCCTGCACATGCCGACACAAATGCCAGCGTAAAGCTATAGTAAAGGTGCATGGGGTCTTTCCGTCTGACCGCAGGAACCCCGCATCTTCACGGGGAATTCAATTTCACTGAGTCTATACTGGAGACAGTGGGGAAGTCGTTACGCCATTCGTGCAGGTCGGAACTTACCCGACAAGGAATTTCGCTACCTTAGGACCGTTATAGTTACGGCCGCCGTTTACCGGGGCTTCAATTCAAGGCTTGCACCTCTCCTTTTAACCTTCCGGCACCGGGCAGGCGTCAGACCCTATACGTCGTATTACTACTTCGCAGAGCCCTGTGTTTTTAGTAAACAGTCGCCACCCCCTCTTTTGTGCCACTCCTATAGAGTTGCCTCCATAGAAGTCATGCTTATCCCGAAGTTACGCATGCAATTTGCCGAGTTCCTTCAGTATAGTTCTCTCAAGCGCCTTGGTATACTCTACCAGTCCACCTGTGTCGGTTTAGGGTACGGTCAATGTTGGTGGAGCTATTTCCAGGAACCGGCTCATCGCACCCCCAATCCAATAAGGGGATACGAACCTGCGCGATCCGTCACTACCACCTGGTTCACGAATATTAACGTGATTCCCATCGGCTACGCATTTCTGCCTCGCCTTAGGGGCCGACTAACCCTGCGCTGATTAGCATTGCGCAGGAACCCTTGGACTTTCGGCGAAAGTGTCTCTCACACTTTTTATCGCTACTCATGTCATCATTCGCACTTCCGATACCTCCACGGCCCCTCACAGGTACCGCTTCGCAGGCTTACGGAACGCTCCGCTACCGCTTACACGTAAACGTGTAAACCCTAAGCTTCGGTGCATAGTTTTAGACCCGGTACATCTTCGCCGCAGGAACGCTTGACCAGTGAGCTGTTACGCTATCTTTAAAGGATGGCTGCTTCTAAGCCAACCTCCTGGTTGTCTAAGCATTCCCACATGCTTTCCCACTTAACTATGACTTGGGGACCTTAGCTGTAGGTTAGGGCTGTTTCCCTTTTGACAATGGACCTTAGCACCCACTGTCTGTCTCCCGGATATTACTTGTGGGTATTCGGAGTTTGGTTAGGTTTGGTAAGTCGGTGAGACCCCCTAGCCCATCCAGTGCTCTACCCCCCACAGTATTCGTCCGAGGCGATACCTAAATATCTTTCGCGGAGAACCAGCTATTTCCAAGTTTGATTGGCCTTTCACCCCTAGGAACAAGTCATCCCCGCAATTTTCAACTTACGTGGGTTCGGTCCTCCAGCAAGTGTTACCTTGCCTTCAACCTGCTCAT
>NZ_JBTMWU010000001.1:60000-1209970 GCF_054489375.1 Devosia sp. A449
TCCCCTCCACCGAATTGCCGGCCGGCGCGCGCCTGCGCATCCTGTTCGGGCCGTCGCGCACCTCCAAGACGCTCATTCCCTATCGCATGAGCATCTATCTGCATGACAACGCCAGCAACACCGACGTGCATCGCGCCACCGTGGCGCTGACCGACAAGGGTCAATATGTGCTCGGTCTGGCCCCGGCCGAGATCGAGTTCCCCGAGGAAGACACCGAAGAGGTCAACGTCGCCAATCTGCCGAGCGTCTATCGCTCGATCTGGGAAACCGGCCGCAAGCACGACCTCGACGACCCCACCATCGAACGCATCATCGGCATGTTCGCCTATGAAGTGGACATGACCAAGAAGATCGCTGCCGGCGATTCCATCGAAATTCTGGAAACCGCGCCCGATGCCGAGGGTCGCACCGACCTGCTCTATGTCGGACTGACGCTGGGCAGCACGACGCGCCAGCTCTATCGCTTCGGCACCAGCGACGGCGTTATCGATTTTTACGACGCCGATGGTGAAACCGGGAAGCGCTTCCTCACCCGCCGGCCGCTCGAAGGCGGCGGCACGCTGCGCTCGCGCTTCGGCTACCGCATCCACCCCATCTTCAAGACGCGGCGCCTGCATACCGGCGCCGATCTGGCCGCCCCCTCCGGCACCCCGATTTACGCCGCCGGCGATGGCGTCATCCAATATTACAAATGGCAGTCCGGCTACGGCAACAAGGTCGAGATCAGCCACGTCAACGGCTACGAAACCGCCTATGGCCACATGTCGCGCTATGTCGACGGCCTCAGCGTCGGCAGCCATGTGCGCCAGGGCCAGATCATCGGCTATGTCGGCTCCACCGGCCAGTCGACCGGCCCGCATCTGCATTTCGAAATCAAGATCAACGGCAATCTGGTCGATCCGCTCAGCGTCAAGCTGCCCAAGGACAATGTGCTGGCCCAGCGCTATGAAGGCCAGTTCGCCGAGACCATGGCCCAGATCAACGACCTGATGGCCCGCGACCCCGCCCCGGTCACCGTCGCCCAAGCCCCGACGCCTTAAGGCGTCGGGCCACTACTCTCGTTTCAGCCACATGGCCGCCCCACCCACGATGTCATCCCGGCCTTGAGCCGGGACCCATCCTGAGATGCCTGCAAAAATCATCCAAATTTGGCCAACCGTCATTGCCGGGCTTGTCCCGGCAATCCAGCGCTGGCCCAACATCCTGGACCACCCGGACAAGCCGGGTGGTGACGGTGTGGAAATCCCACCGGCGTCATTTCGAGGTGGCCCAGGCCTAAAATTGTTGCGACCCTATTGGCCCATCCAACCTCTGCACCCCTCACCCTAACCCTCTCCCCTGAAGGGGCGAGGGGATTTGGCCGGTGGGTAGACAACTATGGTGCCACTTGCACAAAGCTGTCCCCTCGCCCCTCAGGGGAGAGGGTTAGGGTGAGGGGTGCACAAGTCAGGGCGATCGACGCATCCAAGCGCCACCCGCGATGTCATCCCGGCCTTGAGCCGGGACCCATCCTGAGATGCCTGCAACGGCCCATCCAAATTTGGCCAACCGTCATTGCCGGGCTTGTCCCGGCAATCCAGCGATAGCCCAACATCCCCGGACCACCCGGGTGGTGACGGTGTGGAGGGAGCCGCGGCGCCTATCCTCCAAGCGACCCAGGCAACCGCCGCTCCAGCGTGAACCACGCCACCGCCGCCGACACCAGGCTCAGCCCCGCCGTAATGTAAGCAATGCTCGCAAACGCCGCGTCAGTCGCCGCCAGCCGCAGCGCCTCTTCGTCCGCGCTCAGCCCCGCCGCCGGTAACCCAAAAAAGATTGGCAATTCCGCTGCACTGCCCAGCGCCTGTTCGAACACCGGCGCGATCACCGCCCCCAGCAGCGCCACCGCCAGCAGCCCGGCCACCCGCGCCACCGCATTATTGACCCCCGAGGCAATGCCGGTATCGCCATCGGCGACCGAGATCATCACCGCCGTCGATAGCGGCGACACCACCAGCCCCATGCCCAGGCCAAGCAGCGCAATGCAGGGCATCACCGCCTGCCACACATCATGGCGCGGCGCCGTCAGGCCCAACCCCGCAAAAGCCGCCGCCACCAGCAGCGAGCCCAAGGCAATCAGCGGCCCCGGCCCGAACCGATCGGCCCATTTGCCGCTGAACGACGACAAGGCGGTCAACAGCACGCCCATCGGCAATAGCGCCAGCGACACCGTGGCCGGCGTTTCCCCCCAGCCGCCAATCATGGTCATCGGCAGATAGAACATGGTGCCGCCCAGCGCGAAATACAGCGCAAAGGTCAGCGCATTGGCGCCGGAAAAGCCGATATCGCTGAACAGCCGCAGCGGCAGCATCGGGCTCTTGGCCCGCCGTTCCCAGAACAGAAAGCCCACGGCCAGCACCAGCCCGCCACCGCACCACATTATCGTATGCGATAGCGGCGGCGTGCTCTCGCTGCCATCGCCGGTCAGCCCGTAGGCAATGCCCATCAGCGCCAAAGTCGCCAATATCGCGCCCACCCCGTCGAGACGCCGCCCGGCTTCGGGACGATCCGGCGCCACCTTCAGCCACAGCAGCGCCAGGGCCACGGCACCCAGCGGCAGGTTGATGGCAAACACCAGCCGCCAGCTCCACTCGCCCAATCCGGTCAGCACAAAGCCGCCAATGATCGGCCCGGCAATGGAGGTCAGCGACGCCGCCGTGGCCCAGATGCCAATGGCCCAGCCCCGCTCCTCGCGCGGATAGGCCTTGGCGATAATCGCCAGACTCCCCGGCACCATGAAGGCGGCGCCCATGCCCTGCACCGCCCGCGCGATCACCAGCACCAGCGGCGTCGGCGCCAAAGCGCAGACCATCGAGGCGGCGACAAACACTGCAATGCCGAGGCCAAATATCTTGCGCAGGCCAAAACGGTCGCCCGCCGCGCCGCCCAGCAGGATCAGCGCCGACAGGAACAGCAGATAGCCATTGCTCACCCATTGCGCGTCGGCCAGCGTCGCGCCGAGATTGGCCCGAATGGCCGGAATGGCGATGGAAATCACCGAGCCGTCGATGAAACCCATGCTCGACGCCAGAATCGCCGCCACCAGCACGAAAATGCGGCTTTGCGGGGCGGCGATATCCTGGGTCATGACGGGTCCGGGGCTCGATTTGGCGTTAGCCTATTCCCGCGCTGTCCACACCGCCATCTCGTTTCCACCCGGCTCGCGAAAATGAAACCGCCTGCCGCCGGGAAAATCGAACTGCGCCTGAGTAATCACCCCGCCCGCCGCCAAGACGCGCCGCTCGGCATCATCGAGATCATCGGTCCGCACGATGGCCATGGTCGCGGCAACCTTGCCTGAAGCCTGATCCACCCCGCCATCGATGCCGGCGTCGCTCAGCCCATCATAGTCGGGTCCGTAACTGACAATGCCCCAGCCGAAAGCCGCCTGAAAAAACGCGCTGCTCGCCGCCCGATTGGTCGAGGGGAATTCCACATAGTCGATCTTGTCAGCCATCGGTCTGCTCCAAATTATTGTTCGCTCTTTGTTCTAAATCAAACCGCATGAAAACCGCAAGAAAAATGCCAGCATGCTGGCAGCAAACCGGCAGCTTGCTGCCAGAAAAAAGGGCCGATCTTGCGACCGGCCCTTTGTCGATTTACGCGGCTTCCGCGACCCCGCCCGGCAGCAGCACGATGCCATCGTCATTGGCATCGATCACCACCCGGCTGCCGTCGGTCACCTGGCCGCTGAGGATTTCATCAGCCAACCCGTCCTGCACATGGCGCTGGATCACCCGCTTCAACGGGCGGGCGCCATAGGCCGGATCATAGCCTTCATTGCCCAGCCACTCGCGGGCCCGCGGCGTCAGCTCAAGCGTGATCTCGCGATCCTTGAGCAGCTGCTGCAACCGCCCGAACTGGATATCGACGATGGAGCCCATATGCTCGCGGCCCAACCGGTGGAACAGCAGGATCTCGTCGACGCGGTTGAGAAATTCCGGGCGGAACGCGGCTTTCACCATGTCGAGCACCTTGCCGCGCACCAGCTCCACCGACTCGCCGTCCTTGAGGTCGACCAGATATTCCGAGCCCAGATTGGAGGTCAGGATGATCACCGTATTGCGGAAATCCACCGTCCGCCCCTGCCCGTCGGTCAGCCGCCCGTCATCGAGCACCTGCAACAAGACGTTGAACACGTCCGGATGCGCCTTCTCGATTTCGTCGAACAGCACCACCTGATAGGGCCGGCGCCGCACCGCTTCGGTCAACACGCCGCCTTCGTCATAGCCGACATAGCCCGGAGGCGCGCCGATCAGCCGGGCCACCGAGTGCTTTTCCATGAACTCGCTCATGTCGAGCCGCACCATGGCGGTCTCGTCATCGAACAGGAACTGGGCCAGCGTCTTGGTCAGCTCGGTCTTGCCGACGCCGGTCGGCCCGAGGAACATGAACGAGCCGATCGGGCGATGCGGGTCCTGCAAGCCGGCCCGCGACCGGCGCACGGCCTTGGCCACCGCCGCCACCGCTTCGGACTGGCCGATCACCCGGGCGCCCAGCGCCTCTTCCATCTTGAGCAGCTTTTCGCGCTCGCCTTCGAGCATCCGATCCACCGGAATGCCGGTCCAGCGGCTGACCACACCAGCGATATCGCTGGGCGTCACCACTTCGGCCGCCATCACCGGATCGGCGCCATCGACGCCATTGGTTTCCGCCGATTTGATGCGCTTTTCCAGATCGGGAATGACGCCATAGGCCAGCTCGCCGGCCTTGGCCAGATCGCCCTGGCGCTGCGCGATTTCCAGCTGACTGCGCGCCGCATCCAGCTCTTCCTTGAGCTTCTGGCTGCCCTGCAGGCGTTCCTTTTCCGCCAGCCACTTGGCCGACATCACCTGCGCCTGCTCTTCGAGCGTCGCCAGTTCATTCTCCAGCCGGTCGAGCCTGGTCTTGGAGCCGTCATCATCTTCCTTGCGCAGCGCCTCGCGCTCGATCTTGAGCTGCATGATGCGGCGATCAAGTTCGTCCAGCGCTTCGGGCTTGGAGTCGACGGCCATGCGCAGCCGCGCCGCCGCTTCGTCCATCAGATCGATGGCCTTGTCGGGCAGGAAGCGGTCGGTGATGTAGCGGCTCGACAGCGTCGCCGCACTCACCAGCGCCGAGTCGGAAATCCGAATGCCATGATGCAGCTCGTATTTTTCCTTGAGCCCGCGCAGGATCGAAATCGTATCTTCCACCGTCGGCTCATCGACAAATACCGGCTGGAACCGCCGCGCCAAAGCCGCGTCCTTTTCCACATGCTTGCGATATTCATCCAGCGTCGTCGCGCCAACGCAATGCAGCTCACCGCGCGCCAAAGCGGGCTTGAGCAGATTGGACGCGTCCATCGCGCCATCCGCCTTGCCGGCGCCGACCAGTGTGTGCATCTCGTCGATGAACAGGATGATCTGCCCCTCGGCGGCGGTGACTTCGCTCAGCACGGCTTTCAGCCGCTCTTCGAACTCACCACGATATTTCGCGCCGGCAATCAAGCTGCCCATGTCGAGCGACAGCAGCGCCTTGTTCTTCAGCGATTCCGGCACGTCGCCATTGACGATACGGATCGCCAGCCCCTCGGCGATGGCGGTCTTGCCAACGCCGGGTTCGCCGATCAGTACCGGGTTGTTCTTGGTGCGCCGGCTCAGCACCTGGATGGTGCGGCGGATTTCCTCGTCGCGGCCGATCACCGGATCAAGCTTGCCCTCGCGCACATCCTGGGTCAGGTCGCGCGCATATTTCTTCAGCGCGTCATAGCTGTTCTCGGCCGAGGCGGAATCAGCAGTGCGGCCCTTGCGGATCGCCTCGATTGCGGCGTTCAGCGTCTGCGGCGTCACCCCGGACGACGACAGGATTTTGCCCGCGTCACTATCCTTCTCGACCACCAAGGCCAGCAGCAAGCGCTCGACGGTGACAAACGAGTCGCCGGCCTTCTGCGCCGCGCTTTCGGCGGTGTCGAACACCCGCGCCAATTCGCGGCTCAGATAAAGCTGCGAACCGTCGCCGGATACGGACGGAATTTTGTTCAGCGCTGCCTCGACGGCTGCGCGCGCGCCCTTGGGGTCGCCCCCGGCGCGTTCGATCAAGCCATTGGCCATGCCCTGATCATCGTCCAGCAGCACCTTGAGCAGATGGATCGGCGCAAATTGCTGATGGCCCTTGCCCAGGGCGTAGGTCTGCGCACTCTGGATAAAGCCGCGCGCCCGCTCGGTATATTTCTCGATATTCATGCAACTCTCCTGATCTCGCCCGCGGCCCGGCCCATCAAGGCACCAAAGCACACGGCGGAAGCGTCGAATGATGGAACGCCCGACCTGGCGGCACGGCTCCATCACAGAGCTATATGGGGAGTGATCCTGGAGGATAAAGGGGCGCGCCGCCACATCCGCATCGGCTCGGGCAGGCCCCAAGAAAAAGGCCGGACATTGCTGCCCGGCCTCTTTAAATCTTATTCCGCAGCACTCGTGGTGCCGGCGGTCAGGAAGGCCGGCAATTCGCCGACATCGGGCTGATCCGCCCCGGCGAGATCGCCGCCATCACCACCTGCTGGGCGGCGACGACGGGGCCGACGCTCGCGTGGCTTGCGGGCTTCGCCCTCTTCGGCCACAGCCTCGACGGCAGGCGCCTCGGCGCTGGCCTCGACCGGCGCAGCCTCGACGACGGCAGCAGCGGCTTCGCCTTCAACCCGCTCGGGGCGCGGCTGACGCTCAGGCCGCTCGCGGCGCTGCTGGCGTTCGCCTTCCGGGCGCTCACGCGACGGGCGCGGTTCGCGGGGCTGCTGCTCACCTTCGCCCTGCTCATCGCCATCACCCTGCACATATTGCTGCTGCGGCTGGGGCTGCGGCGACGAGAAGCGCGAGTTCATCTCGGGCATATCGTCATCGAAATCAGCGTCGTCCTGGCCTTCAGGGCGAATGCCGCTCTGGGCCTGCTGGGCGCTGGAGACGATGCGGAAATAATGTTCGGCGTGCTGGAGATAGTTCTCCGCCATCACCGAGTCACCGCTCGATTGCGCATCGCGCGCCAGCTGCAGATATTTCTCGGCGACGTGGGCGGCATTGCCGCGCACCTTCACGTCAGGACCGTTGCTCTCAAAATTGCGGGACAACGGATTAACGTGCTTGCGCCCACCATTACGGCTGCGCTGCCGGTTCTTGTTATTCTGGTTGTTGGGTCTCATCTGGTCGCTTTATCTAACTCTAGAAAAATAAGCGTCACACTGCTGGCGGGCCGGCTTGCTGCCTGGTCGGGCCAGTCCCTGGCGAAGCATTCCGCTTCGGGCATGGGGCTCTATCTGGCTTCATGAAGACCGAAACCGTCATCCGGCGGCAGCACCAAGTTCCGAACCTGTCCCGCGTCGTTCCAGCTCTGCCGGAACCGCGCTGCCTATGCAGCCTGGGGGATTGTCGGGTGGCTTGTCGCCGTGGCGCTCATGAAGCGCCGTTGACAGCACAGTCAAACTATAACGTTCGCGGCGGATTTGCCAGCATTAATTGCGCGATGTCCACCGCAGCACCGACGAATACCCTATAGATGGTGCGCCTCGACCACACGGTCAAGCCGATTGAGGTCACGATGCACCGTCACCGCCTCAAAGCCGGCCTCGAGAAACAATGCGCTGACGCTGGCGCCCTGATCATAGCCGATCTCGACCAGCACCCGCCCATCGGGCGTGAGCCAATGCTGCGCCTCACTGGCAATGACGCGATACGGCGCCAGCCCATCCGGCCCGCCATCCAGCGCCAGACGCGGATCGAAATCGCGCACTTCGGGGGCAAGGGTCTCGACGATAGAAGAGGTGATGTAAGGTGGGTTGGAGGTGATGACATCGAAACCCCACCTCTCCCCTGAGGGGAGAGGTCGACCCGTGGGGTCGGGTGAGGGGTTCAGATTTTGGGCTTGAGCCGAGAGGGTGAACCCCTCACCCCAACCCTCTCCCCTCAGGGGAGAGGGAGTCAGCGCCTCAAACCAGCTGCCCTGCCGAAACGCAATCCGCTCCGACACCGCATGCCGCTTGGCATTGGCCCGCGCCGCGTCCAGCGCCTCGGCGCTGAGATCCGTCGCCACCGCGCTCGCATCGCTCTGGCTGGCCAACACGGCAATCGGAATGCAGCCCGTCCCGGTACCCATATCGAGCAGGCGACCACCGGCCGGCAGCGCGCCGAGCGCCAGTTCGACCAGCAATTCCGTCTCCGGCCGTGGCTCCAGCGTGGCGCTGTTGAGGCTGAAACCCAGGCCGTAAAATTCGCGTTCGCCAATGATGCGCGCCACCGACTCGCCGGTCATGCGGCGCTGCAGTAGTTCGGCCACCCGCATGGCCGCCGCGTCATCAACCGGCTCATTCTCCCTCGTCGCCAGTTCCAGCGCACTCAGCCCCAACGCGTGGCCGGTCAGCAATTTGGCGTCACGCGCGGCGCTCTCGAAACCCTGCCGGCCAAGCACATCGCGCCAGCCCCGCCACAGCGCACCGATAGTTGGCGACAGGCTCAGTTACCCGTCTCCAGCGCCGCCAGCTGTTCGGCCTGGCTGGTGGTGATCAGCGCCTCGATCAGCTCATCCAGCGCTTCGCCGGCAATCACCTTGTCGAGCTTATACAGCGTCAGATTGATGCGGTGGTCGGTCACCCGGCCCTGCGGGAAATTATAGGTGCGGATGCGTTCCGAGCGGTCGCCCGAGCCGACCTGCCCCTTGCGCTCGGCCGAACGGGCGCTGTCGCGCTCCTCGCGCTGCATTTCATAGAGCCGCGAGCGCAGCACGATCATCGCCTGCGCCCGGTTCTGGTGCTGGCTCTTCATCGCCGAGGTCACGACCAGACCAGACGGAATATGGGTGATGCGTACCGCCGAGTCGGTGGTGTTGACGTGCTGGCCGCCGGCGCCCGACGCCCGCATCGTGTCGATGCGGATATCTTCGTTGCGGATTTCGATGTCGATGTCTTCCACTTCCGGCAGCACCGCCACGGTGGCCGCCGAAGTGTGAATGCGGCCCGACCCTTCAGTCTCGGGAACCCGCTGCACCCGATGCACACCGCTCTCGAATTTCAGCCGCGCATAGACGCCCTTGCCGGAGATATTGGCGATGATTTCTTTGAAGCCGCCCATTTCGCCGGCGCTTTCTTCCATGATGGAAACCTTCCAGCCATGGTTGGCGGCATAGCGCTCATACATGCGGAACAGGTCGCCGGCGAACAAAGCTGCTTCATCGCCGCCGGTGCCGCCGCGGATTTCGAGAATGATCGACTTTTCGTCGGCTTCGTCCTTGGGCAGCAGCAGGACGCGGACCGCCTGGAACAGATCCTCGAGCTTTTCGTCGAGTTCCTCGATTTCGGCCTCGGCCATTTCGGCCATTTCCTTGTCGCCGCTCTTGAGCAGCGCCTCGGCTTCGGCCCGGTCGCTCAGCGCCTTGTTATAGGCGCGGATCTCGCCGACGATGGGCGCCAGCTCGGCATGTTCCTTGGAGAATTTGACGAACTCATCCGGCCCCGCCCCGCCCGACAAAGCCGCTTCGACATACTGAAACCGCGTCTCGAGCGCGTCGAGCTTGTCCTGGGGAAGAGATGCCATGGGTCGGGTCTTTCAAGTCTGGAGCAGGCACGCTTTAGGGATATCGCGGACAGATCGCAAGGGTTGGCATGATATCGCCCTCCCACAGATCGTCACCCTCGGGCTTGACCCGAGGGCTCTGTACTTTGGGAATGACCGCCAAGTGTAGTGCCCTCGGGTCAAGCCCGAGGGTGACGATTCAGCTTTAGGCAACGCCCATCTCAAACCGGCAAATTCTGCTTTTCGATCCACTCTTGCAGCAGCTGCCGGATCGTCACGCCATCCGCGCCATCGCTGAGGGCAGCGCCCACGGCGAGCTGGATCGGCTTGAGATCGAGATTGAGCACCAGTTCCTTGATCGGCCCGATCGAGGCCGGCCCCATCGACAGCCGTGTCATTCCGATCGCCATCAGCGCCAGCGCTTCGAGCGGCTTGCCCGCCAACTCGCCGCACATGGTGATCGGCACATTATAGCGCCGCGCCGCATCGACCACGAGGCGGATGGCGCGCAGGCGCGGCATGCCGATGGGATCATAGGTCTTGGCGACGCGCGGATTGGCGCGATCCGAAGCGGTAAGGAACTGCACCAGATCGTTGGAGCCGATGGAAACGAAATCGGCCTGCGGCAGCAACTGATCCAGTTCGAACAGCAGCGAGGGCACTTCCACCATCACCCCCAGTTCGAGCCGGCTCGGCAGTGGCTTGCCGGCGCGGCGCTGCCGCTCGACTTCCTTCTGCACCACCATCTTGGTCTGGGTGAATTCAAAGGTCTCGGTGACCATCGGCACCAGAATCTTCAGCGGCCTTCCATTGGCCGCCATCAGCAGCGCCCTGATCTGCGTGCGCAGCAGCCCCGGCCGTTCCAGCCCCAGCCGGATCGAGCGGAACCCCATGGCCGGGTTTTCCTCGGTCGTTGAACGCTGGTAGGGCAGCACCTTGTCGCCGCCGATATCGAGCAGGCGGAACACCACCGGCCGGTCGCCGGCAATCGCCATGGCCTCGGCATAGAGCTCCATCTGCTCGCCCAGCTTGGGCAACTTGCTGGCAATCATGAACTGCAATTCGGTGCGGAACAGCCCGACCCCGGCGGCGCCGGTATCGTCCAGCATCGGCAGATCGGCCACCAGCCCCGAATTATGCAGCAGGGTGATATTGACGCCATCCTTGGTGATGGAGGGCTTGTCCTTGAGCGCGGCGTAATGCGCCCGGCGCTTGGCCGAGACCCGCACCTTGTCGACATAGCTCTGTTCAATCTCGGGCGTTGGCCGCAAATGCACCACCCCGGCCGCGCCGTCGAGAATGATGTTGTCGCCGCTCTCGGACATCGAGACGATTGATTCGGCCTGCCCCACCGCCACCATGCCCAGCGAACGCGCCACGATGGCCACATGCGCCGTGGTGCCGCCCTCTTCGAGCACGATGCCGCGCAGCTTGGTGCGGTCATATTCCAGCAGTTCCGCCGGCCCCATATTGCGGGCCACCAGAATGGCATTGTCGGGCAGGTTCTTGCGCCCGATGGCCCCGCCATTGCCGGTCAGCACCCGCAACAGCCGATTGGCCAGATCGTCGAGATCATGCAGCCGGTCGCGGATATAGGGATCCGTCTGGCGCATCATCCGCGCGCGGGTATCGTTCTGCACCCGCTCGACCGCCGCTTCCGCCGACAAGCCATTGTCGATGGCTTCGGTCAGCCGGTGCACCCAGCCCCGGTCATTGGCGAACATGCGATAAGTTTCGAGAATTTCCCGATGATCGGTGCCACCCACCATGTCGCCATGGTCGAGCATGGCGTCGATGGAGACGCGCATCTTTTCCAGCGCCGCTTCCAGCCGCAGCTTTTCCGCGTCGGTATCCTCGGCGATGAAATTGGACACCACGACGCGCGGATCATGCAGCACCACCGTGCCCAAAGCGATGCCATCGGTAAAACTGACGCCGGTGAACATGCGAGGCCGCCTGAGGTCGATATCGGACCCCGGCTTGATCAGATTGTCGAAATCCGAGGTGGCGATCATCTCAGCCAGAATTGTGGCCGTAGTCAGCATCGCCTCGGTTTCATCCTCGCCATAATGCCGGCGCTCGGCATTCTGCACCACCAGCACGCCCAGCGTCTGGCCAGCCCGCAGCACCGGCACGCCGAGGAAGGAATTATAGCGCTCTTCGCCGGTTTCCGGGCGATAGGCAAAGCCGGGATGGTTGGGCGCATCGTCAAGGCTGAGCGGCTCGGCTTCGGCCGCGATCAGCCCGACCAGGCCCTCACCCAGCCGCAGCGTGGTCATATGCACCGATTCGGCGGCCAGCCCCTTGGTGGCGAACAGCTCGAGCGCGCCATCGTCACGCAGCACATAGAACGAGCAGACATCGGCCCGCATATTGTCAGCGATCAGGCCTACGATCTTGTCGAGTCGGGCCTGCGAAGCCAGCGGCTCCGCCATCGTCTCGCGCAATTGCCGCAGCAGCACCCGTGGGCCGCCTATGGTCATGGCCATCTGCCTCTATAGACGGCCCGCAAGCCGCCCCCCTTTGTCGAGGACGCGGCCCACTCCCCCCTTGGCGGGGCTCAGGCGTCCTTCTTGTCCAACCCGTAATAAGTATGGAGGGCGCGAACCGCAAGCTCGGCATATTGCTCGTCGATCAACACCGAGGTCTTGATTTCCGAAGTGGTGATCAACTGGATGTTGATGCCCTTGTCGGCCAGCGCCTTGAACATCGAGGAGGCGACACCCGCATGGCTGCGCATGCCCACGCCCACAACCGAGACCTTTGCCCCGCCCTTGGAGCCGCTGATGCGCGCATATTCGATGCGGCTGCCGGCATCTTCCAGCGTCTTGATGGCCCGGTCATACTCGCTGTCCGGTACCGTAAATGTGATGTCGGTGGTGGCGCCATCATCGGCAATATTCTGCACGATCATGTCGACGATAATGCCCTGATCGGCCAGCGTGCCGAAAATGGCCGCCGCGACACCCGGATTGTCCTTGACGTCGCGCAGGGTGATCTTGGCTTCTGCCTTGGCGAGCGTCACGCCCGAAACGATCTGCTTTTCCACGATCTCATCCTCATCGCAAACCAATGTACCGGGCACACCCGGCGTTCCGTCAGGCGCCACCTGCGGCGCATCGGGGTCGTCAAAACTCGAGCGCACCACCAGCGGCACCTTATAGGCCATCGCCATCTCGACCGAGCGGATCATCAGCACCTTGGCGCCGAGCGAGGCCATTTCCAGCATTTCCTCAAAGGAAATCCGGGTCATGCGCTGCGCCTTGCTCACGATACGCGGGTCGGTCGTGTAAACGCCGTCCACATCGGTATAGATATCGCAACGGTCGGCCTTGATCGAGGCCGCCACCGCCACCGCCGACGTATCCGAGCCACCGCGACCCAGCGTCGTCACCCGGCCACTGGGGGAAATGCCCTGGAAGCCGGTGATCACCGGCACCCAGCCATCATTGAGCCGCTTGTTGAGTTCGGTCGGATCGATTTCGGTGATCCGCGCCGCGCCATGCGCGCCATCGGTCTTGATCGGCACCTGCCAGCCCGAAAACGAGCGTGACTGGATGCCCATCTCGCTGAGCACGATGGCCATCAGCCCGGCTGTCACCTGCTCGCCCGACGCCACGACGGCGTCATATTCGCGGGCGTCATGCAGCGGGCTGGCTTCATTGACCCAGCCGACCAGTTCATTGGTTTTGCCCGACATGGCCGAAACCACGACAACCACCTGGTTGCCGGCTTCGACTTCGCGCTTCACATGCCGCGCGGACTGGCGGATACGTTCGATGCTGGCAACCGAAGTGCCCCCGAACTTGACGACGATACGGGCCAATTGCTTCCCCGGACTTCCACCGAACCCGGCGGTACGCTTGATGTTGCGCGTGCAATGCCACAAAGGCGGCCCGCGATCAACACGCATCGCAGCCGCAGCGACGATCTGCGACCTCGCGTGCCTTGCCTCAGCCATGCTGGCACGTTCATATGACGGACCAACGGAGCCGCGCCATGACCGCCACCACCATCAACGACGCCGAAATCGCCAAATTCACCGCGATGGCCGAGGAATGGTGGGATCCGACCGGTAAATTCAAGCCGCTGCATAAATTCGGCCCGGTCCGCCTCGGCTTCATCCGCGAGCATCTGCTCGCCCATTTCGGTCTTGATGGCACCGGCATGCGCCCCTTCGAGGGTCTGACAATTCTTGATGTCGGCTGCGGCGGCGGGCTGCTCTGCGAACCGCTGGCCCGGCTGGGCGCCACCGTCACCGGCATTGACGCTGCTGAACGCAACATCGCCATCGCCCGCCTCCATGCCGAGCAATCCGGGCTTCCCATCGATTATCGCGCCACCACCAGCGAGGCCGTCGCCGCCGCCGGCGAGCGTTTCGACATGGTGCTCAACATGGAAGTGGTGGAGCATGTCGACAATGTCCCGCTCTATATGAAGAGCTGCGCCGATCTGGTGAAGCCGGGCGGGCTGATGCTGACCGCCACGCTCAACCGCACCGCCCGCGCCTGGGCGCTGGCGGTGATCGGCGCCGAACGCGTGCTGCGCTGGCTGCCCAAGGGCACCCATGACTGGAACAAATTCCTGACGCCCGAAGAAATTGCAGTGCTGCTGATCCGCAACGGCCTCAAGGTCACCGACCAGACCGGCGTGGTGTTCCACCCGCTGGCCGATGAATGGCGCAAGTCGCGCGACATGGCGATCAACTACATGGTGATGGCCGAAAAGCCGGCTGCCTGAGGCCCCTATCGCGGCGTCACGGCGCGTTATAGCCTGCGGGACCAAGCGCCCCGGAGCCTTCATGCGCCTCACCCAGATTGCCGTCGCCTTTGTTCTCGTTACCGCGCCCGCCCTGGCCCAGAGCGAGGAGGCGATCCTCGCGCAGATCGAAAGCCTGCATGGCGACTCGACAGCTTTTGGCGAAGCCTTCAGCACGCTGCAGGACGCCTTTCTGTTCGACAATCCCGCCGCCTTGGCTGACCTCGTCTTCTATCCGCTCGATGTGGAAGCCAATGGCGAGCTGTATGAAATCACCGAACCGCAGGAGCTGATCGACAATTTCGACACCCTGCTGACGCCAGACACCATCAGCGCCCTGTCCAGCCAGGACTTTTCCGACCTCATCGTCACCAGCGACGGCGTCGGCTTCGGCAATGGCGCGCTGTGGATGACCCTGGTCTGCCTCGACGTTTCCTGCGCCGACACCCAATGGGGCATCATCCGCATCAATAATTGAGCGGCGCCCTGCCGCCTTGATGTCATCCCCGCAGCCCCTCAAAAATGCGGTGTCACCCCGGACTTGAGCCGGGGCCCATCCCCAGATCGTCCCGCCGCCGCAAGGTCGATCAATTTCACCTCGATGTCCGTACCCCACCCCCTCCCGGCCTCCCCCATCATGGGGGAGGTGTCAGATCGAGCTTGAGGCACGATCACGCCCACGAGTGGAGCGATACCTCCCCCTTGATGGGGGAGGCTAGGAGGGGGTGGAGCCAAACGCACCATGCCCTCAACTTATCCCTCTTATCCCCGCCCCCAAAACCTCCTGCATACTCCCCCCATCTCTCCGGGATACGGGCGGCGCTGCAGCGACCGGTGTCCGGGGCGACGGTCGGGAGGGTGGAGGTCGCGCTCCGCCCTGGGCTGTGCGGATGGGGCATTCGGGCAGGGGGCTACGGTTCCATGCTGGGGCTTGCGGTCTGCCTTCCGAGAAAAACCCGACGCCCCGAGGCGGTTTCGTCTCACTTTTTTACTACCTCACGAGGCGAAAGCCACCTCGGGGCTCCGCTCGTTTCGACCATGGCATTTCCGCCGCAATCGTACCGTACGGTACGGTACGTTTTGATTGATACCTGTCTGTAATGGGTCTAATGTGGCCGGCAACATTGCCAGGCGACCTTGCGCCCGACTTCTGAGGATATGTCCATGCCAGTCTATCGTTCCCGTACCACCACTCATGGCCGCAACATGGCCGGCGCGCGTGGCCTCTGGCGCGCGACGGGTATGAAGAACAGCGATTTCGGCAAGCCGATCATCGCCGTGGTGAACTCGTTCACCCAATTCGTGCCCGGCCACGTCCATCTCAAAGATCTGGGCCAGCTCGTGGCCCGTGAAATCGAGGCGGCCGGTGGCGTCGCCAAGGAATTCAACACCATCGCGGTCGATGACGGCATCGCCATGGGTCACGACGGCATGCTGTATTCGCTGCCCAGCCGCGACCTGATCGCCGACTCGGTGGAATACATGGTCAACGCCCACTGCGCCGACGCCATGGTCTGCATCTCCAACTGCGACAAGATCACCCCCGGCATGCTCAATGCCGCCATGCGCATCAACATCCCGGTGGTGTTCGTCTCCGGCGGGCCGATGGAAGCCGGCAAGGCCATGCTCAAGGGCAAGCTGCAGGCGCTCGATCTGGTCGACGCCATGGTGATGGCCGCCGACGAAAACTATTCCGACGAAGAAGTGCAGGCCGTCGAAGAAGCCGCCTGCCCCACCTGCGGCTCCTGCTCGGGCATGTTCACCGCCAACTCGATGAACTGCCTCACCGAAGCCCTGGGCCTGTCGCTGCCCGGCAACGGCTCGACCCTGGCCACCCACTCGGACCGCAAGCATCTGTTCGAGGAAGCCGGCCGCACCATCGTCGCCATCACCAAGCGTTGGTACGAGCAGGACGATGCCTCGGTGCTCCCGCGCAACATCGCCACCAAGGCGGCGTTTGAAAACGCCATGACGCTCGACATCGCCATGGGCGGCTCGACCAATACCGTGCTGCACATTCTGGCCGCCGCTCATGAAGGCGAAATCGACTTCACCATGGACGATATCGACGCCCTGTCGCGCCGCGTCCCGGTGCTGTGCAAGGTCGCCCCGGCCAAGGCCGACGTGCATATGGAAGACGTCCACCGCGCCGGCGGCATCATGTCGATCCTCGGCCAGCTCGACCGTGCCGGCCTGATCAACCGTTCCGAGCCCACCATTCACGCGCCGACGCTGGGCGATGCGCTCGACCACTGGGACATCTCGCGCACCAATTCGGAAGACGTGCGCAATTTCTTCATGGCCGCCCCCGGCGGCGTGCGCACCACGCAGGCGTTTTCGCAGTCCAACCGCTGGGCCGAACTCGACCTCGACCGCCAGAACGGCGCCATCCGCTCGGCCGAATACGCCTTCTCCAAGGATGGCGGCTTGGCCGTGCTGTCGGGCAATATCGCCATCGATGGCTGCATAGTGAAGACCGCCGGCGTCGACGAATCCATTCTCAAATTCACCGGCAAGGCCCGCGTGTTCGAGAGCCAGGACGACTCGGTCAAGGCGATTTTGGCCAATGAGATCAAGGAAGGCGACGTGCTGGTGATCCGTTACGAAGGCCCGCGCGGTGGCCCCGGCATGCAGGAAATGCTGTATCCGACCAGCTACCTCAAATCCAAGGGCCTCGGCAAAGCCTGCGCCCTGCTGACTGATGGTCGCTTCTCCGGCGGCACATCGGGCCTCTCCATCGGCCACGTGTCCCCCGAAGCGGCCGAAGGCGGCACCATTGGCCTCGTCCGTGAAGGCGATACCATCGAGATCGACATCCCCAACCGCAGCATCACGCTGCTGGTCAGCGATGACGAGCTGGTGCAGCGCCGCCACGACCAGGATCAGCTCGGCTGGAAGCCGGCGCATCCGCGTAAGCGCAACGTCACGCAGGCCCTGCGTGCCTACGCCGCCTTCGCCACCTCCGCTGCTCGCGGCGCGGTGCGCGACCTCGGCGCACTGGATAAGTGACCGGGAAAAATTGATTGACGACAATCGCGTGACAAGTCTGGCGCCAGCATGCTAGACGGGCGCCAGCCAATCAGCGGTCTGCCAAGATTGCTGATTGGTTAGGTTCGATAGCGGGGATTCCACCCTCCCTATCGAACCGACCTAAAACCTCCAGACATCGTTATCAGCGACCCAGCAGCTGCTGTCTTACGAGACGACCGTGATCTTCTCGGCGGCCCGGGTAATGCCGGTATAAAGCCAGCGCGCGCGTTCCTCGCGGAACACAAAGCTCTCATCAAACAGATAGACATTGTCCCACTGGCTGCCCTGCGCCTTATGCACGGTCAGGCAGTAGCCAAAGGTGAATTCGTCAAATTGCCGGCGCTCGGGCCAGCTCATCGCATCTTCCTCGCCTGAGAAAAACGCCTTATGCGTCAGCACCTTGGCCTCGCCCTTGCCCTCATCGGCGCCGAGCAAGAGCGACCACTTGCCATTGCTGCGGCGGGTCGCCTCGGTGACGATCCAGATCTGGCCATTGAGCAGCTTCTTGCGCGGATTATTGCGCAGGCAGACCATGCGGTCGCCCAGCACCGGCTCATGAAACGGCAAGCCCTTCAGCTCGCGCAGCCGGTCATTATATTGCAGCCGCGTCTTGTTGCGGCCCACCAGCACCTGATCGGCTTCCAGCACCGCATTGCGATCGACATTGTCGCGCCCCACCACAATGGAATCGCCATAGGTGCCGCGCTCGAGGAAGCCGCCCTCACGCACCTGCATCGACAAATGAATGATCGGATTATCCGCCGCCTGCCGGTGGATTTCGGTGAGCATCACATCGGGCTCTTCGGCGGTGAAAAACCCCGCCCCCTGCACCGGCGGCAGCTGGAACGGATCGCCCAGCACCAACACCTTGACGCCAAAGCTCAACAGATCTCGGCCCAACTGCTCATCGACCATCGAGACTTCATCGATAACGATCAGATCGGCATCGGCGGCCGGGCTTTCGCCATCCAGCACGAAGCGCGGCTCGCCGTCCTTCTCGCTGACCAAAGTATAGATCAGGCTATGGATGGTCTGCGCGCCCTTGCAGCCACGCTTGCGCATCACCAAAGCTGCCTTGCCGGTGAAGGCGGCAAACTTCACCGAGCGCACGTCCTGCGCCAGATGCACCGCCAGCGTCGACTTGCCGGTACCGGCCCAGCCGAAGAGCCGGAACACCTGCGGCCCATTGCGATCCTTGAGCCAATCGGACACGGCTTTCAGCGCCGCATCCTGCTGGGGAGACCAGACCGGCATCAGACGATCGAGGTCCTGACAGTGCCGATCCCGGCAATGGCGCCTTCCAGCACGTCGCCGCGCACCACCGCGCCGACCCCGGCCGGCGTACCGGTCATGATCAGGTCGCCGGCCCGCAAGGTGACGAACTGGCTGAGAAACGCGATGGCCTCGCTGACAGTCCAGATCTGGTCAGCCAGATCGCCGCGCTGCCGCTCGACGCCGTTGACCGACAGGGTGATAGCCCCGCTGTCGGGGTGGCCAATGGAGGCAGCGGGTTCGATGCTGCCGATGGGAGCCGAGGCATCAAACCCCTTGGCCATCGCCCATGGTCGCCCAGCCTGCTTGGCCTGGGCCTGCAGATCGCGCCGGGTCATGTCGAGCCCGACGGCGTAGCCATAGACATGGTCCAGCGCATCGGCTTCGGCGATATCGGCGCCATCCTTGCCGATGGCGACGACCAGCTCGATTTCATGATGGAAATCACTGGTCTGCGGCGGATAGGGGATCGCCGCGCCACCGACCACGACGGCGTCGGTCGGCTTGCCGAAAAAGAACGGCGGCTCGCGGGTGTCATTGCCCATTTCGACAATGTGCTCGGCATAATTGCGGCCGACGCAATAGATGCGGCGCACGGCAAACAGCCCGCCCCGGGCAATCGGCACCGAAATCGGCGCATAGGGTTCGAACAGAAAATCAGCCACGCTTGAACTCCTCGGCATAGGGGGCGATCAGATCGAGATCGATCTGGCCCAGCCGATCCTGTGCGGTAAACGATTGGTGCCAATAGGGATAGAGCAGCGGCGGCTGGCTGGCCGCGTCGAGCTGCGCCCGCTCGTCGGCGGTGAGCTTGAGATTGGCCGCAGCCAGATTATCCTGGAACTGCGCCTCATTGCGCCCGCCGATGATCACCGAGGTCACCCCCGGCCGCCCCAGCAGCCAGGCCAGCGCCACCTGCGCCCCCGACACGCCGCGCGCATCGGCAACGGCCACCAGCGCGTCGATGATGGTGTAGAACTTGTCCCAGTCATAGACCGGCGGCTCGCGGAAACCGCCGACATGGCGACCGGCTTTCGGCCCGCCATCGCGGCGATATTTACCCGACAGCAGCCCACCGGCCAGCGGCGACCAGATCAGCATGCCAAGGCCCTGATCCCGGGTGATCGGCACCAGCTCATATTCGGCTTCGCGCGAATGCAGCGTGTAGTGGATCTGCTGGGAAATGAAGCGCTGGCCATGGCGCTTGTCGGCAGCGGCGAGCGCCTTGCTGATATGCCAGCCCGAATAATTGGAACAGCCGATATAGCGGACCTTGCCCTGCTGCACGAGCGTATCGAGCGCCTCCATCGTCTCCTCGATGGGGGTCTGCCCGTCCCATTCATGCACCTGATAGAGATCGATGACATCGGTCTGCAAGCGGCGCAGGCTGGCTTCGGCCTGGGCAATGATGTGGTGCCGGCTGAGGCCGGTCTCATTGGGCCCATTGCCCATCTTGAAGCGCACCTTGGTGCCGATCAGCGTGCGCTGGCGGCGACCATTCTCGCTCAGCGCCACCCCGATCATCTCCTCGGAGACGCCGGCATTATAGACATTGGCGGTGTCGAGCAGATTGATCCCGGCATCGAGGCACAGATCGATCTGGCGCGTCGCATCGGCCTGTTCGGTATGGCCGACGCGTTCCGAGCCACCGAAGGTCATGGTGCCCATGGTCAGCGTCGAGACCTTGAGGCCCGAGCGTCCCAGATAACGGTATTCCATCGGCTTTCCTCCTAGGATCGGCTGGCGATAGGGCTAAAGCGCATTGAGAGTCGGGTCAATGGAGCCGGCATGGAGGTGATGACGCCTTGGAAGAAGGCTGCTACAGCACGCCATCATCTTGAAAGCCCTTCCCGTGCGGCCCCAATCCGTTCTGTTCTCCGTCGCTCTCGTCACTCTCGGCATGGTGTTCACCCAGACCGGGGCCTCCTTCGCCAAGCAGCTGTTTCCCGCCATCGGCCCCGCCGGGGCGACAACGCTACGGCTGGTATTAGCCGCCTTGGTGCTGGTGCTGATCTTCCGGCCGTGGCGGCAAAAGCTCGACGCCCGCCAGTGGCGCGCCGTGCTGGCCTATGGCGGCGCCATGGGGGCGATGAACCTGTTCTTCTATGCAGCGCTGACCAGCATTCCACTCGGGGTAGCGGTAGCGCTCGAATTCACCGGCCCCTTGGCGGTGGCGCTGTTCGGCGCCCGCAAGCCGCTCGACTTTGCCTGGATCGCGCTGGCGGTGGCGGGCCTCGCCATGCTGCTGCCGTTGGGCCAATCCAGCGGCGAAATCGGCATTGTCGGGGTGCTGCTGGCGCTGGCGGCGGGCGGCTGCTGGGCCGGCTATATCATTTTCGGCCAACGCGCCGGCACCGGCGGTGGTCCCCATATCACCGCACTGGGCGTTTCCATCGCCGCCATCATCGCCCTGCCCTTCGGCGTGGCGACGGCGGGCACCGCCCTGCTCGATCCGGGCCTCCTGCCGCTGGCGCTGGCCGTGGCACTGATGTCGAGCGCCATCCCTTATGCCCTCGATATGGTGGCGCTGCCCCATATTCCCTCGCGCCTGTTCGGCATTCTGATGAGCGGCCAGCCGGCGCTCGGGGCGCTGTCAGGCTTTGTAATTCTGAGCGAAACCCTGAGCCCATGGCAGGGTGCCGGCATCACTGCCATCATCGTCGCCTCGCTGGGGGCGACGGTGACCATTGCCCGCTCGCCCCCACCACCGGTGGCGTAAGGCGCAAAAAAACTCTCCCCCCAATCTCGGATTGAGTCATAATCCCCCGCCGCCACCCGGACGAGGGACGCCCCAAAATGCTCTATGCCGTGCTCTGCTATAATGACGAAAAAGCCGTCGCCACCTGGAGCCAGGAAGAGGACGACGCCTGCATGGCGCGCCTGGCTCTGGTGGAAGAGGGCATGAAGGCCAAGGGCAAGCTCGGCCCCGTGGCGCGACTGCTGCCCACCAGCAAGGCCACCACCCTGCGCAAGACCTCGGGCGAGCCGCTGATCATCGATGGTCCGTTTGCCGAAACCAAGGAACAGTTTCTCGGTTTTTTCGTCGCCGATTGCGAAACGCTGGATGACGCCATTGCCTTTGCCAAGGATCTGTCGGTCGCCAATCCAGGCCTCGGCGCCTATGAAATCCGCCCGCTGGCGCTATATCACCCCAGCGCCTTGCTGGACGGCGACGCAAAATAGCCGCTGTCGAAGCGGCACCTGCTGGTTCGTCGTGACATGCAACCCTATGAGGAGATCAGCCCATGACCGACTTCCGCCCCCATTCCGGCGTCACGCCCTATCTCAGCGTTGACGGCGCCCGCAAGGCCATCGAGTTTTACAAAAAGGCCTTTGCCGCCACCGAATATGAAGCCATGGCCGCCGAAAACAGCGACAAGCTGATGCACTCGCAAATCGGCATCAATGGCAGCTCGATTTTCCTGTCCGATTTTTTCCCCGAGCACGGCTATGCCCCGGTCGCCCCGCAGGGCTTCAACATGCATATCCATGTCGATGACGCCCAGATGTGGTGGGACCGCGCCGTCGCCGCCGGCTGCACCATCACCTCGCCACTCAAGACCGAATTCTGGGGCGATATCTACGGCCAACTGAAAGACCCGTTCGGCGTAACCTGGGCCATCGGCCAAAGCCAGGCGCAGCCGGCTTAAGACTGGAGCCCGCCCCACACACGGTGTCACCCCGGCGAAAGCCGGGGTCCATCCTGAGATCTCAAGATGTGGGCGCCAATTCTTCCAACTCGATCAGCGTGCCGTCAAAATCCTTGGGATGCAGGAACAGCACCGGCAGGCCATGCGCCCCGGTCTTGGGCGTGCCATCGCCCAGCACCCGGGCGCCGCCTGCGGTGAGCGTCGCCGCGGCGGCGAGAATATCGGGCACCTCGAAGCAGATATGATGCATGCCGCCGGCGGGATTCTTGCCGAGAAACGCCGCAATCGGCGAATTCTCACCCAGCGGCTCCAGCAGCTCCACCTTGGTATTGCCGGTATCGATGAACACCACGGTGACGCCATGCTCCGGCAGTTCCAGCGGCGCGCCGACCTTCGCCCCCAGCAAATCACGATATTTCGCGGCGGCGCTGGCCAGATCAGGCACGGCGATGGCGATGTGGTTGAGGCGGCCGATCATCGGTTGGAGAGCCTTCCCTCGATCTGGCTCAACACGGAAAACGCCGCACTCAGCACATTGGTGCCAGGCCCGAAAATCGCAGCCACCCCGGCATCGAGCAGGAACGCATAATCCTGCTCGGGAATGACGCCGCCGACAACGACGGTGACCTCGCCCAGATCGCGCTCGCGCAGCGCCGCGATCAGTTCCGGCACCAGCGTCTTGTGGCCAGCGGCCAGGGAGGACACGCCCACCGCATCGACCTTGAGCTCGGCGACATGGTCCGCCACTTCCGGCGCCGTCTCGAACAGATCGCCCATATGCACATTGAAGCCCAGATCGGCGAAGGCGCTGGCAATGATCTTGGCGCCGCGATCATGGCCGTCCTGCCCCATCTTGGCGATGAAGATCGACGGGGCGCGGCCCCGCGCCGCCTTGAAGCTGTCGATGCGGCCGGCGATGGCGGCAAATTCGGGATCGTCGCCATAGCCATCGGCATAGACGCCGGAGATGACGCGGGTAATCGCCGAATGGCGGCCGAACACGTCTTCCATCGCCGCGCTGATTTCGCCCAAAGTGGCGCGGGCGCGGGCCGCTTCAATCGCCGCTTCAAGCAGATTGCCTTCGTCCTTGGCGGCGTATTCGCGCAGTGCCGACAGCATCGACTGGCACTTGGCCTCGTCGCGGCTGGCGCGGATGCGCTGCAGCTGCGCCACCTGTTCGGCGCGCACCTTGGCATTGTCGATATCGCGCACCTCGATCGGGTCTTCGCTGTCGAGGCGGTAGCGATTGACCCCGACAATGACATCTTCGCCGCGATCGACCCGCGCCTGCCGCAACGCCGCCGCCTTCTCGATCTCGAGCTTGGGCCCGCCGGCCTGCACCGCCTGGGTCATGCCGCCGGCCATTTCGGCTTCGCCGATCAGGATCTTGGCGCCTTCCACCAGCTCGCGCGTCAGCGCCTCGACATAATAGGAACCGCCCAGCGGATCGACCACATCGGTGATGCGCGATTCATGCTGCAGGATCAGCTGGGTGTTGCGGGCGATGCGGCTGGAAAATTCGGTGGGCAGCGCGATGGCTTCGTCAAAGCTGTTGGTGTGGAGGCTCTGCGTGCCGCCCAAAGTCGCCGCCAGCGCCTCAATGGTGGTGCGCACGATATTGTTGTGCGGGTCCTGCTCGGTCAGCGACACGCCCGAGGTCTGGCAATGGGTGCGCAGCATCTTGCTGCGCGCATCCTTGGCCCCCAGCCCGGTCATGATCTCACTCCACAGCTGCCGCGCGGCGCGCAGCTTGCTGACTTCGAGAAAGAAATTCATGCCGATGCCGAAAAAGAAGCTCAGCCGCCCGGCGAAAGCATCGATATCGAGGCCCCTTGCCTGCGCGGCACGGACATATTCCATGCCATCGGCCAGCGTATAGGCCAGCTCCTGCACCGCCGTCGCCCCAGCCTCGTGCATGTGATAACCCGAAATCGAGATCGAGTTGAATTTGGGCATATGCTCGGCGGTATGGGCGATGATGTCACCAATGATCCGCATCGAAGGCTCGGGCGGATAGATATAGGTGTTGCGGACCATGAACTCCTTGAGGATGTCGTTCTGGATGGTCCCATCCAATTTGGCCTGCTTCACGCCCTGTTCCTCAGCGGCGACGATGAACATCGCCAACACCGGAATCACCGCGCCATTCATGGTCATCGACACGCTCATCTGATCGAGCGGAATGCCGTCGAACAGCATTTTCATGTCCTCGACGCTGTCGATGGCCACCCCGGCCTTGCCGACATCGCCGGTGACGCGCGGATGGTCGCTGTCATAGCCGCGATGGGTGGCCAGATCGAAGGCAACAGAGAGCCCCTTCTGCCCCTTCTCCAGCGCCTGCCGATAAAACGCATTGGACTCCCGCGCCGTCGAGAAGCCGGCATATTGGCGGATGGTCCAGGGCCGGTTGGCATACATGGTGGCGCGCACGCCGCGGGTAAACGGCGCCACGCCGGGGATTTCCCCCTCGCCCCCAAAATACACCGGCTTGACCGGAATGCCGCCATAGTCGCTGTCGAGCGAGGCCAGCGGGGTATCCCGCAATTCCTTTTGCGCCAGCGCCGCCCAATGGGCGAAATTCGGCTGCTCGCTCATTACAGCGCCTCGAATTCGAGAATGATCTGGTCCACCGCCAGCACCGAACCGGGGCCGGCATGCACCTTGCTGACGCGGGCCCGCTTCTCGGCCTTCAGCACATTTTCCATCTTCATCGCCTCGACAATGGCCAGGGTCTGCCCGTCTTCGACGATATCACCTTCCTTGACGTCCACCCGCACGATCTGGCCTGGCATCGGGCAGAGCAGGAACTTGCTCATGTCGGGCGGGACTTTGACCGGCATCAGCACCAGCAGATCGGCGACGCGCGGCTCCAGCACCTGCACATTGAGATCGGCACCGCGATAGCGCATGCGGAAGCCGCTGCTGCTGCGCTTCAGCTTAACATGCCGCCGCACCCCGGACAGCCGGGCCACCGCGAGCCTGTCGGTTGGCTCCCAGGCCAGTTCAACCGCGCGCGGCGCGGCTCCACTGTCCACGATCCATTCATTATCGACATGGTCGACCGTGACGTCACGCCGCCGGCCATTGATGACCACCGCGAGTTGCCGACTGCCGGCCAGCGGCACGAATTTCTGCTGATGCCGCAGGGCAGCGACGGCAGCGATATCGGCCAGATCGGCGAGCACCGCGTCATCCAGCGTGGCGCCGTCAAAGCCCTCGGGGAACTCCTCGGCAATATAGCCGGTGGTGATCGTTCCCGCGCGGAACCGCTCCTGATCCATCACCGTGGAGAGGAAGGGCAGATTGTGCCCGACGCCTTCGACCTCAAAGCTGTCGAGCGCCACCGCCATCGCCTCAATGGCCTCGAGCCGGGTCGGGGCGCAGGTGCAGAGCTTGGCGATCATCGGATCGTAGAAGGTGGAGATTTCGCCGCCCTCAAACACGCCGGTGTCGTTGCGCACCACGCGATCCTTGCCAGCGCGCTCCTCGGGCGGCCGATAGCGGGTCAGCCGACCGGTCGAGGGCAGGAAATTGCGATAGGGGTCTTCGGCATAGAGCCGGCTTTCAATGGCCCAGCCATTGCGCTGCACTTGGCTCTGCGTCAGCGGCAGGGCTTCGCCATTGGCGGCGCGGAGCATCAGCTCCACCAGATCGAGCCCGGTGATCAGCTCGGTCACCGGATGCTCCACCTGGAGGCGGGTGTTCATCTCGAGGAAATAGAAATTGCGGTCCTTGTCGACGATGAACTCCACCGTCCCGGCGCTCTGGTAGCCCACGGCCTTGGCCAGCGCCACCGACTGCTCGCCCATGGCCTTGCGGGTGGCCTCATCGAGAAACGGCGACGGCGCTTCTTCGATGACCTTCTGGTTGCGGCGCTGGATCGAGCATTCGCGCTCATTGAGATAGAGCACGTTGCCATGACTATCGCCGATCAGCTGGATTTCGATATGGCGCGGCTCGGTGACGAATTTTTCGATGAAAATCCGGTCATCGCCAAACGACGACGCGGCCTCAGACTTGGAGCGCTCAAAGCCCTCACGCGCTTCGGCGTCGTTCCAGGCAATGCGCATGCCCTTGCCGCCGCCGCCGGCGCTGGCCTTGATCATCACCGGGTAGCCGACCGACCGGGAAATCGTCACCGCCTCTTCGGCGTCAGCAATCAGCCCCATATGGCCAGGCACCGTCGACACCCCGGCTTCAGCGGCGAGCTTCTTGGAGGTGATCTTGTCGCCCATCGCCTCGATGGCTTTCACCGGCGGGCCGACAAAGATGATCCCGGCAGCGGCCAGCGCCTCGGCAAACTTGGGATTTTCCGACAGGAAGCCATAACCCGGATGCACCGCCTGCGCGCCGGTCTGCTTGCAGGCGGCAATGATCTTGTCGATCTGGAGGTAGCTATCCTTGGCCGGCGACGGACCGATATGGACGGCTTCGTCCGCCATCCGGACATGCAAAGCTTCCCGGTCGGCGTCGGAATAAACCGCGACCGTGGCAATGCCCATGCGCTTGGCAGTCTTGATGACCCGGCAAGCAATTTCGCCCCGATTGGCGATGAGGAGTTTGGTGATCATGCTCTGGCTCCTCACAGCGGAATATTGTCGTGCTTCTTCTTCGGCATGCTGTGCGTTTTGTGGCGCAGCGTCGAGAAGGCACGGATGACGCGGCGTCTTGTGCCGTGCGGCATGATCACGTCGTCGATGAAGCCGCGCTCCGCCGCCACAAACGGGTTGGCGAAGCGCTTTTCGTAGTCGGCGGTGCGCTGGGCGATCTTGGCTTTGTCCGAGAGTTCGGAGCGATAGATGATTTCCGCCGCGCCCTTGGCACCCATCACAGCAATTTCGGCACTAGGCCAGGCGTAGTTGACGTCGGCCTTGATGTGCTTGGAGGCCATCACGTCATAGGCGCCGCCATAGGCTTTGCGGGTGATGACGGTGACCAATGGCACCGTGGCCTCGGCATAGGCGAAGAGCAACTTGGCGCCGTGCTTGATGATGCCGCCATATTCCTGCGCCACGCCGGGCAGGAAGCCGGGCACGTCGACAAAGGTCAGGATCGGGATTTCAAAGCTGTCGCAGAAGCGGATGAAGCGCGCGGCTTTCTTACTGGCATTGATGTCGAGACAGCCGGCCAGTACCAGCGGCTGATTGGCTACCACGCCGACGGTTTCGCCGCCGAGGCGGATGAAACCAATCAGGATATTGCCGGCATGGTCCTTTTGCAGTTCGAGGAAATCGCCCTCATCGGCAACCTTTTCAATGACTTCGCGCATGTCATAGGGCTTGTTGGCGCTGTCGGGAATGATGGTGTCGAGACTGTCGTCGCGCCGGTCGAGCGGGTCAGTGGTAGCGATGCTGGGCGCGCGTTCGCCGGCCCGCAACGGCAAAAAGCTGAACAGGCGGCGGACTTCGAGCAGGGTTTCGATGTCGTTGTCGAAGGCCGCGTCGGCGACCGAGGAGATTTTGGTGTGGGTCGACGCGCCGCCGAGTTCTTCGGCGGTGACGATTTCGTTGGTCACGGTTTTGACCACGTCGGGGCCGGTGACGAACATGTAGCTGGTGTCTTTGACCATGTAGATAAAGTCGGTCATCGCTGGCGAATAGACCGCACCGCCGGCGCAGGGGCCCATGATCACCGAAATCTGCGGCACCGCGCCGCTGGCCTGCACATTGCGCCAGAACACGTCGGCATAGCCGCCCAGCGAGGCCACGCCTTCCTGAATGCGGGCGCCACCGCTATCGTTGAGCCCGATCACCGGCGCGCCGTTCTGCAGCGCTAAATCCATGATCTTGCAAATTTTTTCGGCATGGGTCTCGCTCAGCGAGCCGCCAAACACCGTGAAATCCTGGCTGAACACATAGACGATGCGGCCGCCAATGGTGCCCCAGCCGGTGACCACGCCATCGCCCGGAATCAGCGTTTCACCCATGCCGAACTCGGTGGCCCGGTGGGTGACGAACATGTCGTATTCTTCAAAACTGCCCGGATCGAGCAGCACATCGAGCCGCTCGCGCGCCGTCAGCTTGCCCTTGGCATGCTGCGTGTCGATCCGTTTTTGCCCGCCGCCAAGACGAGCAAGTGCGCGTTTTTCTTCCAGCTGCTGGATGATTTCTTGCATATTTCCGCCTGTTTTCTTCACTGAACCTAGCGGCGAAGGGCGCTGGCACCAAGACTCCAAAGTGCGTGCGTGCTAGGATTGTGGGAGAAGTGTTTGTGGCTTTGTGGATATGTGAATGAACGACCGGAAAGTCTTCATCGGCGCCCGCCTGCGCACCCTGCGCGCCGAGAGCCGCCTGACCCAAGCCGAGCTGGCGGCACGGCTCGAAATTTCTCCCTCCTATGTCAACCAGCTCGAACTCAATCAGCGTCCGCTGACCGCGACGGTGATGTTCGCGCTGGCCCGGAATTTCAATCTCGATCTGTCGCGGCTGAGTTCGGACGATTCCGACCGCCTGGTGGCTGACCTCCGTGAAGTTCTGGTCGATCCGGTGTTTGGCGATACCCCGCCCAGCCTGCAGGATCTCAAGACCCTCGCCCATAATGCGCCCGACATGGCCAAGGCCATGCTGCAGCTGTACCAAACCTATCGCAAGACCAATGAGCGGCTGGCCAGCGTCGACGCGGTGCTGACGCAGGACCCCTCCAGCGGCACGCTGAGCCCCTATGAGGAAGTGCGCGACTTCTTCCATTATGCGGACAATTATATCGACGATCTGGACAGGGCGGCGGAGCATACCGCCGGGGAAATCGGCAGCACCGGGCCGGACCGGCTGCAAAAGCTGATCGCCTATTGCCGCCGCTCGCATGATCTCGATGTCCGGCTGACCAGCGCCGTGCCGCCCGACCTGATGCGCGATTTTGATCGGGCCAATCGGCTGCTGCTGGTCAATGCGCGGCAGGAGGCGTCGAGCCAGTTTTTCCATATCGCCGCCGTGCTCGGCGACATCACCCAGTCGCGCCTGATCGGCGAGCTGCTCGATGCCGCCAATTTCTCCACCCAGGAAGCGCGCGCCATCTGCCATATGGGGCTGTCCAACTATTTCGCGGGGGCATTGCAACTGCCCTATGAGGCGTTTCTCAGCGCCGCCGAGGCCAGTCGCTACGATATCGAGGAACTCGGCCATCTGTTCGGCGCCAGTTTCGAGCAGGTCGCGCATCGCCTGTCGACCATGCAGCGGCCGATGCTGCGCGGGGTGCCGTTTTTCTTCGCCCGGGTCGATGCCGCCGGCACCATCACCAAGCGCCATTCGGCGACGCCGCTGCAATTCGCCCGCTTCGGCGGCGCCTGCCCGCTGTGGAATGTGCATCAGGCCTTTGAAGCGCATGGCCGCATCCAGCGCCAATTCGCCGAAACCCCGGACGGCAATCGCTATCTGTCGCTGGCCTGGTCGAGCGAAAAGCGCAGCGGCGGCTATGCCGGTATCACAAGGCGTTACGCCTATGCGCTGGGCTGCGAAATCAGCCATGCCAGCCGGCTGGTCTATGGCACCGATATCGACATCACCCGCACCAAATTCGAGCCCATCGGCATTGCCTGCCGCATCTGCGAGCGGCGCAATTGCCCGCAACGCTCGGTGCCACCGCTGGCCGCGTCCATCGCCGTCAATGCCGACCGCCGCATGATCGTGCCCTACGACATTTCCTAGACGTCGGCCGCGCGCAGCAGCAGCGCCACCAGTTCGGCCTGTCGGTTGGTGCCGGTCTTCTGGAAAATATTGCGCAGGTGAAACACCACCGTGGTGCGGGCGATGTCGAGGTCAGCGGCGATCTGCGCCGGCTGCTTGCCATCGGCCAGCGCCAGCGCCACCCGCGCTTCGGCCGGGGTCAGGCCAAAGGCACGCGCCAGAATGTCGGGGCAGAGCGATGGGCGCGACCCCAATTGCGCCCGCAGGCGCGCAACCTGCCGCAGCCTTGCATCGACCGTGGCCAGCAGCAGGTCATAATCAATCGGCTTGACCAGATAGTCGTCGGCCCCGAGACGCTTGCCCGCCACCACTTCGCGCGGATCGGCCAGCGCCGACAGGAAGACGAAGGGAATGCCGGCATGCTCACCGCCCTCAGCCTGGGTCGCCTGCAGCACGGCGTGGCCGTTGAGACCGGGCATGGAGATATCGCACAGGATCAGATCGGGGCGCTGCGCCGCCAATTGTTGCAACGCTTCGGCGCCATCGCTGGCTTCGATGACTGCATAGCCGGCTTCGCTCAATTCATCGGCGATATCGCGGCGCAAATCCTCCTCGTCCTCGACGCAGAGGATGAGCGGGCGCGACTGGGTGGCGCCGGGCATCACGCCGGCTCTCCCAGCCGGAGCGGGGTGGGTTCGGCCAGATCGGACACTTGCGGCAGGGTCAGGACAAAGCTGACCTGATCATCCGCATGATCGGCAAGCTGCACATCGCCCCCCTGCATGCGCGCCAGACTGCGCGCCATATAGAGTCCGATGCCGATGCCCGGCCGGCCTTCGGCGTTCTGGCCGCGAAAATAACGCTCGAACAGCGCCTCGCGCTCATCCGGGCAGGCCAATGCCCCGCGATTGCTGACCGCGCATTGCACCGCCTGCCCGTCGCCGCGCACCGTCACGCTGATCGGGCTGTCGGGCGCGGAATATTTGATGGCGTTGGTCAGCAGATTGACCAGAATGTTTTCGACATGCACCGGATCACAGCGCGCCATGGTGGGTGACGGACCAGCATCGAGCAGGATTTTGCGGCGCGGCGTGGCCTCATGCTGGCGGGCGCAAACCTCTGCTGCCACCTGCCCCAGATCGCAGGCCTCGCTGCGGATCTCGATCTGGCCGGCGTCGAGCCGTGCTGCATCGAGCGTGCTTTCCACCAGCCGGATCAGCCGGGCAATCGCCTGCCGCGCCTTGCCACCGCGATCCAGCACTTCTGCCGCCGACAGCTTGTCGCTGCGGCGCATCAGCCGCTGCAGGGCCGAATCGACAATCGCCAGCGGGGTGCGGAATTGATGCGAGATCATGGTGCCGAAATGGCGGTAGAGGTCGGCTGTCGTCCGCTCACGCTCCAGCGCCGCGTCCAGCTCCCGAGTGCGGGCCTGCACCAGATGTTCGAGCTGATCGCGGTGCTCGGCGGTCTGGCGCTGCGCCGCGCGGCGCTCGGTTTCGTCGGAGACCAGCAGGATTGCCCCAATGATGCGCTCGCCATCGCGCAGTGAAAAACAGCGCAGATCGAGATAGAGCGGCGCGTCCCTGCCGGGCGGAAAGAAGGGCTGATCGGACAACACCATCGCCGTCCCGGCCAGAGCCAGATCCATGGCCTGATTGATCCGCTCGACCTGAAAGAAGCCCGACACGGCGCTCAGCGTGCAGCCGATGGTTTTGCCGGCGGGCAGCCTGAACAATTGCTCCGCCGCCGCATTCCACACCGTGCAGCGCCGTTCGAGATCGACGGCAACAATGCCCTCGCCGCTGGAGCCGATCAGCAGTTCGGAAAATGCCCTTTCCTTGTCCAGCAGTCGGGCGCGCCGCCGCGCATCGCTGATGGTCAGCAGGAAATGGATCGACAGCACGGCGCCGGCCAGCGAAATGCCGATGACCGAAATGATGATCTGCCACAGCTGATGCCGCGAGGTATCGAGCTTGCCGCCCAGATCATCCCATTCCGCCACCATGGCCTTGTTGGCCGCTTGCGTCAGCATGGCATCATAGGGGTCGAGCAGGCCATCGATGGCGCGCAACTCGGCCATGGCGCCCGGCTGGAGGGTATCCAGCAAGGCGGCCAGCTCGGGAAGCCGGAGCTGGAACGCATCCAGCACCGGGCCAAAACCCAGCGCCTGCATTTTGCGGCGCTGCGGCCCATCATTGAGCAGGCTGACGCGGCTGAGAAACAGCTGATGGCGCAGTTGCAGCGTCTCCTGATCGATCTCGCCCAGCGAGCGCCGCGCCGCCGCCTCGCTCAATTGCAGGCTGGCGACATGGCTGCGCGACACCACCCACACCATGTTCTGCGTGGCTTCGATGCGCATGTCGCGTTCGATATTGGACAGCCGCATCAGCGAGAACGCCAGCAGCAGCGCGAAAATGGCGATGGTCAGGATCGGCAGCGCAATGCCGATCAGGGTGCGGGCCGAGCGGCTCATTTGATGTCGAGCCGGGTCAGCTGCCAGACCCAGCGATAGTCATAGCGGATGTCCTGCAGCTCGACATGCTGGTCGCGTGGATAGACGATCCAGAGCGGGCCCTTGTCGCTGGCCAGCAGCGGCGTGCCATCCAGCGCATAGGCCACCAGCACATCGAAGCGCTCGAATTCATCGGCGGCAAAATCGATGATGTAATCATTCAGCGCCGTCGCGGTCACCGTCGTGCCAGCGGCGCCGACATGAGCGAGCAGGTCGCGCATCAGAAAGCCATCGAAGCGGTGCACCCCATCGGTCACAGCAGTGCTGGTTTCCAGCGTCATCGCCGGCAGCGCCTGCAGCATCGCCATGTCGAACAATGCCGCGCCATCCTGATTGCCATTGGCAATCTCGCCATGCACTTCAAGCACAGTGTCGCCGCGCGGCGCGCCCAGGACATCAGCGACGGCAGAAGACCCCGTTGCCGTCGCGGCCAATAGCGCCATAGCAACGCCCAGAAAATTCCACCGCCCTCCCCCCAAGACCGCTCTCCCTCAATTGCCGCACTGGTTCAGCAAGCCATAGCATACTTATGCGACAGAGTTTTCTTCGCCGCCCCCTCCAAACGAACGGGGCGCCCACTGCCTCTCCCCGCTAGGCTCGGCAAAACAGATTGCGGCGGCCGGAGACAAGCATGTGGGACTTTAGCGTGGGCAACGCCCTGGGATTGATGGCGCGGACCATGCCGTTCATCGTCTTGCGCATGGCGGTGTATTTCGGCATTGCCGTTGGCTATGTGCTGGTCACCGGCACTGGCGCGGGGGTGGGCTATGGCGTCGGCATGTTCGGCGATAGCGAGTTTCAGGCCAGCACGGCCTTCTGGGGCGGTGCGGTCGGCTTCGGCGTATTCGGCGCCATCATGTACTGGGCCCGCGAATATATCCTCTACATCGTCAAGGCCGGCCATATCGCCGTTTTGGTTGAATTGCTCGACGGCAAGCCGATGCCGGAGGGAAAATCCCAGATCAGCTATGCCAGCTCCGTGGTGCAGCAGCGCTTTGCCCAGGCCAGCGTGCTGTTCGCCATTGATCAGCTGATCAAAGGCGTGGTCGGCGCCATCACCGGGCTGATGCGCGGCGTGTTGTCGATCCTGCCGCTGCCCGGCATGCAGCAGCTGTCGGGCATTCTCAATGCCTTCCTCAAAATCGCCGTCGGCTTCATCGACGAGGTCATTCTCGCCCACGCCATCCGCACCCGCTCGACCAATCCCTGGGCCTCGGCCCAGGAAGCGCTGGTGCTGTATGGACAGAACTACAAGGTGATGCTGAAAAACGCCGCCTGGCTGGCGGTGATCGTCTATCTGCTGAGCTTTGTGGTGTTTCTGGTGATGTTGGCCCCGGCAGCGCTGCTGGTTTACCTGATGCCTGGCGCCTGGGCCGCTGGCGGGGTGGTGTTTGCGCTGCTGTTTGCCTGGAGCGTCAAGGCGGCGCTGCTCGAGCCCTTCGCCATCACCTGCCTGATGCAGGTTTATTTCAAAACCATCGAGGGCCAGCAGCCCAACCCCGAATGGGAAGCCCGGCTCGAACAGCTGTCGGACAAATTCCGCAAGCTCAAGGCACGCGCCATTGGTGCGCCCGGCGGCGCGACCCCGGCAAACGAGGATTGGCGGCCGGCATGACCCGGCTCGGGCCCAGGAGACACCGATGAAAATTCTGCACGCAGCCTTGTTCGCCGCTTTGGCCTTGCTGGCGCCCGTCGCCACCGCCGCGGCCGCCGATGATGTGGTGATCGTCTATGACGCCTCCGGCTCGATGTGGGGCCAGATCGATGGCGTCAGCAAGCTGGAGATCGCCCGCGAGGTGATGGGGGAGCTGGTCCAGAGCTGGTTGGCCGAGACCAATCTGGGGCTGGTGGCCTATGGCCATCGCTCGGAAGGCGATTGCCGCGACATCGAAACCCTGATCGAACCGGGACCGCTCGATCGGGCCAGTTTCATCGACACGGTCAATGCCATTCGCCCCAAGGGCAAGACGCCGATTTCGGCGGCGGTGCAGCATGCCGCCGACTTACTGTCCTATCGCGACAACCCGGCCACCGTGGTGCTGATTTCGGACGGGCTGGAAACCTGTCAGGCCGATCCCTGCGCACTGGCCGAGCAATTGTCCCGGCAGGGAGTGAAATTCACCGCCCATGTGGTCGGCTTCGATCTCGACGACGCCGCCAATGCGCAACTGGCCTGCATTGCGGAGAACACCGGCGGCATCTTCGTCCCCGCCCAGAATGCCGCCGAATTGCAGGACGCGCTGGCGCAGGTGCAGGATGTGCTGGCTTTGCAGCCCATGGCGCTCGCGCCGGCCGAGCCGGAGCCGGAACCGCGGCTTGAGGCCGAAATTGAGCTGACCGCGCCAGCCGAGGTCACCACCGGCGCCAGCTTTGCCGTAGCGTGGTCGGACACCGTCGATGCCAATGACCTGGTCACCATCGTCCCCGCCGGGGCCGATGAAGGCAGCTATGCCACCTATGTCCGGGTGCATGACAACCGCCAGGACCAGTTGGTTGCTCCAGCCGAACCCGGCCTCTATGAGGTCCGCTATATCCTCAACGAAGGCCGGCGCACGCTCGGATCGACCCCCGTGGAAGTTGTCGAGGCCGAAGTCGGCGTCGCTGCGCCGGAGCAGGTGACCACCGGTGCCAGCTTTGCTGTCTCCTGGTCGGCAGCGGTGCATCCAAATGACCTGGTGACCATCGTTCCAGCCGGGGCCGACGAAGGCAGCTATGCCACCTATGTCCGGGTGCATGACAACGGCCAGGACCAGCTGGTCGCCCCGGCCGACCCCGGGCTGTATGAGGTCCGCTATATCCTCAATGAAGGCCGGCGGACCCTCGCATCGGCCCCGGTGGAAGTGATCGAGGCCGAAGTCGGCATTAGCGGGCCGGCTTTGGTCCGGGCCGAGACGCCGGTGCGGGTGAGCTGGTCGTCATCGGTGCATCCCAATGACCTCGTGACCATCGTGCCGGCCGGCGCTGATGAAGGCAGCTATGAACAATATGTCCGCGTTCATGACAAGCTGCAGGCCGATCTCAAGGCGCCCGCCGAAACCGGGCTGTATGAGGTGCGCTATATCCTCAACGAAGGAAGGCGGACTTTGGCCAGCTATCCGCTGGAAGTGGTGGACGCCGATGCGGCGCTGGATGATGGCGCCAGCCTGACCGTGCCGGCCCAGGCCGCAGCCGGAGCCACCATCACCGTGTCGTGGAGCGGCGGGGCCGACAGTGCCGACCAGCGCATTGCACTGGCGCGGGCGGAGCAGGCCGATTTCAGCTGGATCAGCGCGCATAAAATCGGCGCGGACACCACGCTGGAGCTGAAACTGCCAGCCGAAGCCGGCCGCTATGAGGTGCGTTACCTCGATGTCAGTGGCCGCGCCGTGCTCGGCCGAGCCATTGTGGAGGTACAGTGATCATGGCGTGGTTTAAGGCAGCGCTGGCCGTCGTCTTCCTCGGCGCCATGGCGCCAGCGGCGCATGCCGAGATTGACGGTCACGGGCCGGATAGCTGGCGCGTCACCAATGTGCGCGTTGGCGAGGTGCTCAACGCAAGGATGGGGCCGGGCACCAACTATCCGGTGATCGAAACTTTTGCCGACTATGAGCGTGGGCTGCAGCAGATCACCTGCGTGCCGTTTTACACGGCAGCCCATTTCATGGCGATGAGTGAGACCGAGATTGCTTCCCTGCCGCAGCGCTGGTGCCTGATGCGCGATGCTGCGATGCGCAAGGCCGGTTGGGTGGCGCAGCACTATATCACCCCTGATAATGCCGAGACGCTGACCGTAACACCGGCGACGGCGCCTGCCGCGCCACCGGCAACCGAGCCTTACGCACCCGATCCCAATATCGACCCGGTCGATCAGGCGACGGATCTGGTGCGCGAAATCTACGAGCGCCAGTTCCAGTCCGAGAACAGCAACCTGCCCAGCGCGTTTGACCCGTCAGTGTCGCACCACTACTTCACCAACGATATTGTGGCTTGGCTCGCCTCCGGCGATATTGGCGCGCATCCGCTCTACGGCGCCCAGGACTTCGATGGCGCTATCGGCGAGCCGACCCCCGATCCCGATCAGCCCATGTTTCGCGGCATGATCACTATCAATGTCGACTTCACCAATTTCGGCCAGCCGCAGCGCGCGGTGTTCTATCTGCGGGCCGACACCGAACGGGCGCGCGCGCCCTTGCGCGTATTCCGCATCGAGCATGATGGTTGGTCCCTGCCCTAGCGCGTGCCCCAACCGTATAGGCATCAGCACTGTTTTGCCGGCGCTCTCGCCCCAAATGATCACGAGGCGAGGGGCCGGCGAAAGTCTAAGCTGATCTTTCCAACCACCCAGTTGTACTAAAGCGCCACAACGCGATACCATAAGTCGCATTGCATGGCCGCGCCGTTGTTCGTAAGCGGAGCTGGATACAACGGTGGATAGACATGAACGAGACGGAAAACACTTCCGACAACCTGCACCTGCTGGACCTGACGACCGAGATCGTTGCGGCTTATGTGAGCAACAATGCCGTCAGCCCCACGGACTTGGTCGGCCTCATCACTGACACGCACGCTGCGCTGCTGTTGCAGCAACAGGGCGAGGTGATCGAGCCGGTCGTCGAACTGACCCCGGCTGTGCCCATCAAGAAATCGGTCACGCCCGAAGCGCTGATCTGTCTCGAGGACGGCAAGAAGTTCAAGTCGCTCAAGCGGCATCTGGCGTCGCATCACAATCTGACGCCCGAGCAGTATCGCGAGAAATGGAACCTGCCGCAGGACTATCCGATGACGGCGCCCGCCTATTCGGCGACGCGGTCGGCGCTGGCCAAGGCCAATGGGCTCGGCCGCTCCCCCGCAGCGCCGGTGCTCGAGGTCGTGCCCGGCCCTGCCAAGCGCAAGAAGCTGGGGCTGAAGTTTCAGTAATCATCTGAGCCGGCGGTCTGAACACCCGCCGGCAATGCCGCGTTAATTGTCGTCGGCGACGTCGGGCAGCGGCAGGAAGTCGATGCCGTCATCGAGCAGGCCCGCCACTTCGTCGCGCGTCGCCTCGCCATAGATGCCGCGCGCTTCCACTTCCTCGAAATGGATTTTGCGCGCCTCTTCGGCAAAATTGTCGCCGACATAATCCGCCTGGCTGGTGACCTGCTGCCGATAGGCCCGCAGCATTTCGCGGAATTTGGCCGCCTCGGCCGGCGTCGGGCTCAAGGCCAGTTTTTGCGTGTCGAGGCGCGCCACGGCCGGCGCCATCAGCGCCTTTTCGATGCTGCCATCGCCACATACCGCACAGGTCACAATGCCACGCGCCTGCTGTTCATCGAACGCCGCAGCGTTCTTGAACCAGGCGTCGAACTGGTGGCCTTGGGCGCAATGGAGCGAATACTGGATCACGGCACTATCGTTTCAGGAGCCCCGATGGCTCGTTGCATAAGCATATAGGGCGTCAGGCTAGACCTGCAACGGCCCAGGAGGAGCGAAGCTGCGGGCATTGGCCAGCGCCGGGATGCGCTCACGCGCCTCCGTAACCAGTTCCGGGGTGATCTCGGCCAACAACACCCCCGGCTCGTCATGGGCCAGCTCGGTGACAATCCGCCCCCAGGGGTCGATGACCAGCGAATGGCCATAGGTCGCCCGCCCATTGGGATGCTTGCCGCCCTGCGCCGCCGCGATCACATAGGAGCCGGTTTCAATGGCCCGGGCGCGCAGCAGCACATGCCAATGCGCCTGCCCCGTCGGCACGGTGAAGGCCGCCGGCACCGCCAGCAGATTGGCCCCGGCATTGGCCAGGGTATTGAACAGGCTGGGGAAGCGCATGTCGTAGCAGATGCTCATGCCGAGCGTGAACTCGCCGACCGGCGCCACCACCGCAGCCTCGCCACCGGCATAGGTGGCGCTTTCGCGATAGGCGTTGAGCCCGGCAATATTGGCGTCGAACAAATGGATCTTGTCATAGGTCGCCGTGATCGCTCCGTCCGGCCCGAACAGCACCGAGCGATTGGCGAAACGCCCATCGGGCAGCGGCACCGCCAGTGAGCCGATATGGATATGCATGGCATGCTGCTTGGCCAGTTCGCCGATGCGCCGCAATTGCGGATGGTCTTCGAACGGCGCAGCGACGCTGGTCAGCTGCTCGCGACTCTCGGGGAAAATCACCGTGACTTCCGGGGTCAGCACATAGCTCGCGCCCTGGGCGGCGGCATCGGCCAGCATCGGCTCAAGCGCAGCGAGATTGGCTTCGGGATCAAGGCCCGAGCGCATCTGGATGGCAGCGATTTTCATGATTTATATCCTGACCGATTAGGCTGCCAGCAACGGGTCGAGCCCGCCCCGGCGATCGAGCGCCGCCATATCGTCATAGCCGCCGATATGGGCGTCATCGATGAAGATTTGCGGCACGGTGCGCCGTCCATGGGCGCGCGTCGTCATCGCCTCGCGCAGGGCCGGGTCGAGCACGCTGATCTCGGTATAGTCGGCGCCCTTGTCGGCCAGCAGCGACTTGGCGGCGTGGCAATAAGGGCAGGTCGGCGTGGTGTAGATCTCGATCTTGGCCATCACATTTTCTCCAATGAAGACAAGATGTTTGTCCCTTATATGGGCAAGTCGGCGCCAATGACAACTCGGGCAAAACTCACGACATCGACCGCCGTGACGCCGGCCTTGAGCAGGCTGCGCGCCGCCGCCTTGGTGGTGGCGCCCGTGGTATAGACATCGTCGACCAGCACGATCCGCCTGCCGCCGGCGCGCAGCAGGATTTCGGGGTCAGCGGCGAAGGCGCCGGCGACATTGCGCTGCCGGCCATCGCCACTCAAACCCACCTGCTGCCTGGTGTTGCGGCTGCGCCGGACCAGGCTCGGATCGACCCCAAGCCCGGTCAATTGCCCCAGCGCCTGCGCCAGTTCACTCGATTGGTTATAGCGCCGCTGGCGCTGCCGCGCCTTATGCAGCGGGATCGGCACCAATATCGGATTATCCGCCCACAGCTCATGCCCGGCCCCGGCCATCAGCCGGGCGCAGAAGCGGGCCAACTCGGGCCGGTCGCCATATTTGAGGCGCGAGACGATGCTGCGCGCCACCTCAGTATAGACCACCGCCGAGCGGGCGCGGCCAAACGGGGGCGGATCGGCAATGGCTTCCACCGACAGCGCGCCGGGCCCGGGATCGGCATCAAATGGCAGGCCGAGGCGGGGACATAGCGGCGCCGTGATCGGCCGCAAGCCCTGGAAACACTGGGCACACAGGCAGTCTGGGTTGGCGGTCGGGGCATCGCAGCTGAGGCAGACCGGGGGATAGACCAGATCGAGCAACACGCTGCCGGCGCGCCGCACGCCTAGGCCCAGGCGGCGACGCCAGCCCCCGCTTTTGACAAGCTCCCCGGCGCTCTCCATAAGGCAGATACTGCGTTATCTCCCCAACCGGCCGCAAGTCCATCATGAGCCAGTCGCCCGCCATCTTCGATACCGCGCTGATTGCCCGCCATCTGGCCCGGCGACAGACCATCGGCGATTTTGTCACCGAGCTGGTGCTGGCCGATCTCGACGACCGGCTGAGCGCGCTGATCCGTGACTTTCCCAAGGCCATGATCATCGGCCCCGATGTCGAGTTGCTGCCCGTGACGACCCGGTCGGCCAGCGCCGAAATCCAGTTCGAGCGCCATGCCGCCTTTGCCGGCGATGATGGCATTCCCCCGGATGACGGGAGCAAGTTCAACCTCATCGTCTCGCTGCTGCATCTGCAGGTGGTCAATGATGTGCCGGGCTATCTGGCGCGGCTGCGCGCCCGGCTGGAACCCGATGGATTGCTGATGCTTGCGGCGCTGGGCGGGGAGACGCTGACCGAGCTGCGCGAAGCCTTTCTCGCAGCCGATGCCGAGGTGTTCGGCGGCGCGTCGGCCAGGGTGGCGCCGATGATCCAGGTGCGCGACGCTGGGGCGCTGCTGCAGCGGGTCGGGCTGGCGCTGCCGGTGGCCGATGTCGAAACCCATATCGTGCGCTATGCGACCCCGTTTGCGCTGATGGCCGAACTCAAGGCGCTGGGGGCCGCCAACCCCTTGATCGACCGCTCGAAACGGCTGGCAAGCCCGGCCCTGCTCAGCGCAGCGGCGCAAGCCTATGCCGCGCGCGACAGCGATCCCGATGGCCGCATCCGGGCCACCCTCGAAATCATCTGGCTCTCGGGCTGGGCGCCGCATGAAAGCCAGCAACAGCCGCTGCGCCCCGGCAGCGCCACCACGCGGCTCAAGGACGTGCTGCGCGGTTAGCGTCAGCGCGGACACAAAAAAGGCCGGTATTGCTACCGGCCTCTTTTCAGAATTTTGCGGAGGGCGACGCTTAGGCGGCCGCTTCCTCGTCGGTCTCGGCGGCTTCAGTCGCGTCGGCCTTGGTGCGCTTGGGCGACTTGGCCAGATTCTTCTCGATGAGCTGGACGGCTTCGGTCAGCGTCAGCTTGTTGACGGCACCGATTTCGCGGCTCATGCGGTCCATTGCCTGTTCGAACAGCTGGCGTTCCGAATAGGACTGCTCAGGCTGGTCGTCGGAGCGATAGAGGTCGCGCACAACTTCAGCGATGGCGATGAGATCGCCCGAATTGATCTTGGCTTCGTATTCCTGGGCACGACGCGACCACATGGTGCGCTTGACGCGGGCGCGACCGGTAACGGTGACCAGCGCCTGATCGACCAGTGTCTCCTCGGCGAGCTTGCGCATGCCAACGGACTTGATCTTGGCGACAGGAACGCGCAGGGTCAGTTTGTCCTGCTCGAAGCTGATGACGAACAACTCAAGGGTCATCCCAGCGACTTCTTGTTCCTCGATCGAGACGATCACGCCGACGCCGTGCGACGGATAGACCACGTACTCGCCCGTCTTGAACCCAAGCCGCTGCTGTGACTTCTTGGCTACCATATTCATGGAACTCCTTGTTGACGCCCCAAAATGGACAATTCCCTGCGGGAAGGATCGTCCACTCCTACTCTTACCTCACGTCCGGACGGGACGCTGCGCGCAGCACAACCCCATGGGCACCCGGGTCCGCTTTCCCCGGAGCACATGCATCCAATGATGTTGTCAAAAAAAACGTGCCTTAAGGCACGGGCTGGGTGACGGGCTTAACTGCATCTGAAAAGACCATAGCACAAATTTTCAGCAGAATCAAAAACTACGAATCAGGTCGTAAATCACCGTGGCGCGACGAGCGCGCAAGTGGGCGATGCTGAGGCCCAGGGTGATCGGATGAGCTGTCCACAGCCTATCCACAATTTGCGCCCGGCCGCGTTCTGCGCACCGCGAGCAAAGCCGGCGGCGAACCGCCTGCCGGCCAGAAAACTCAGTCGCCTTCGCCGGGGGCTTCGGAGAAATACTTCTCCAGCTTGCCGTCTTCGCCGTCTTTTTCCTTGGCCTCGGGCAGCGGATCGCGCCTCTCGGTCAAATTGGGCCAGAGCGAGGCGAACTTGGTATTGAGCACCAGCCACTCATCCAAGCCGCTTTCGGTATCGGGCTTGATGGCTTCGGCCGGGCATTCGGGCTCGCAGACGCCGCAGTCGATACACTCGTCCGGGTGGATCACCAGCATGTTCTCGCCTTCGTAGAAGCAGTCCACCGGACACACTTCCACGCAATCGGTGTATTTACAGGCGATGCAATTGTCGGTGACGATGTAGGTCATCTCGGGGCGGCAGTCCGGGCAGGTCTCAACAGGTCCGGTGCTAACCCGTTTTGGTGCCCCCCGCAAGGCTGCAGAGGCGCACCTTTTGGCGCAGGCAGGCCCCCAGCAGGAAAGCTATTCCGGCAGCGTCGGCGCGTCACGGCGAATGGCGGTAAACCAGGTCCTCCGGATCCTGCCGCGCCGCCGCCGGATCGCACACCGCTCCCAGCCGTTCGGCCACGGCGATGGAGGCAAGATTGCCGGCGTCGATATAGCTGACCAGCGTCGACAGACCCCGCACGGTGAACGCCCAATCGCGCAACGCCCGCGCCGCTTCGGCAGCGTAGCCGTGCCCCTCATGCCCGTCATAAAGCAGCCAGCCCAGTTCCTGTTCGGGAAACAGCGGCCCGTGATTGATGCCCACCTGGCCGACACAGGCGCCGGTAGCAGTCAGGTCGACCATCAACGCGCCGTGGCCGAATAATTCCCACTGGGCGATATCGTGGCAGAACAGGCCCCAGGCGGCGAAACGGTTATACGGGCCACCCATGTAAACCGCGCGTGGCGACGCCATCAGCGCTTCATAGGCAGGAAAATCGGCGATTACCGGCGGGCGCAGCGTGAGGCGCGAGGTGGTGAGCGTGGGGATCATCTTTCTTCACCTCTCCCTTGGGGGAGAGGTGAAGAAAGACTCAATCATTACCATCATCCCCACCACGCAACTTGTCGGTCTCCCGCCGTTCCTTCTTGGTCGGCCGGCCGCTGCCTTCGGCGCGGGGGGCGATGGCGGCTTCGTAGGGCGACTGCTCGGCCTTGGGCAGCACCGGGGGCGATAGGTCTTCGTAGAGCGCCTGGGCTTCGGCGGCCGGGCCGCGCCTGGTCCCGCAATCGAGAATGCGCCAGACCAGGATGCGACTATGCAGGCTCATGGTCAGCACATCGCCCGCCCCGACCTTGAGGTCGGAGCGGATGGTGCGTTCGGAATTGACGCGGATGGCGCCGGTTTCGATGAGCTTTTGCGCCAGCGTGCGCGATTTCAGCGCCCGCGAAAAGAACAGGAATTTGTCGAGTCGTTCCTTGCGAACGGGTTCAACACTCCCTGCCAAGCGCTACTGGCCCTTGGGCGCCTTGAGCGCCATCAGCTTGGCGAAGGGGCTGTCGGGATCGAAAGCCTTTTCCTTGCGCACTTCCACAGGCCGCTCGAAACGGGCGCGATCGCCCTGCTGGTCGGCCGGACGGCGATTGTCATTGCGGCCCTTGCCCTCGAATTTGGGGCGCGGATTGAGATGCTGGGCCTTGGCGAGGTCCTGCACTTCACCCTCGGGGCGACGCGGCGCGGACGGGCGCTGATTGCGCTCGGGACGCGAGCGCGTCTGCTGCGCCTCGCCCTCGGGACGACGACGGCCGTCGTGGCGCTTATGCTCCTGCCGCTTGCCGGCAGGCGACCAGATTTCGTCGAATTCGGGTTCGGCAGGCACGGCGGGTTCAGCCGATTCGGTCGACTCGACAGCTTCAACAGCCTCGGCCGGTGTGGCTTCGACCGTCTCCGGCGCAGCTTCGGCTTCGGCTTCGGCTTCGGCTTCGACTGCGGGAGCAGTTTCCTCGACCGGGGCCGCTGCTTCGACAGCAGCAGTCTCGACCGGCGCTACGTCTTCGGCCGGAGCGGCGTCGACGGTTTCGGTCGAAGCGGTCGCCTCGGCATCAACCGGCGCGCTTGCCTCGGCGGCAACTTCAGCAACAGCCGGCGCCGCCACCTTGGGGGTGCGCTTGACGCGATAACCCAGCGAATTGAGGATCGAGGCGAAATCTTCGCCCGAGCAACCCAGCAGCGAGGTCATTTCCACGGTGACTCGGAAGCCATTGCCTTCGGCGGCGCCAGCCGGCAACTCGCCCTGATGGCGGGTCGGATCGAGCGCGATCAGCGGGCGGATGATATCGGCGAGGCGTTCGAGAATATCGACGCGCACGGCACGCTTGCCGGCCACCTTGAAGCCAGCGACTTCATAGAGGCGGGTATCGACTTCGGGATCGACCACGAAGCTGGTGCGGCCGCTCAGCACGATATGCGGAATGTCGGTGACGCCGGCCTGGCGCACGCCGCCATTCTGGAGCGCGAACAGTATCACCGCCAGCTCGCGTGGGGCGGGCTTGAGCGAGAGCGGCAGATAGATGTGATAGGCGCCGAACTTGACGCCGAGCTTGCGCAGCTTGCCGCGCACGTCCTGATCGAGCGTCTTGACCTCTTCAGCCACCTGGCTGCGGGGGATCAGGCCGAGATGCTCAAACAGCTGATAGGCGATGCCGCGCGCCGGACCTTCGAGGTCGGTCGGGGCTTCCAGCGCCATGACGCCTTCGAGCACGGTATTGATGTGGTGGCGCAGCCAGAGGCTGAGGCGATCCTGCACGCGCTCAAGATCGGTGCCGGTGAGGCCCTCATCGGCCAGCAGCAGGATGCGCGGACGATACAGCGCATCGCCCTCGATCAGCTCGGCGACGATGTCGCCCTTCCAGCGCAGGCGACCATCAGTGGCCAGCACGAATTCTTCATTGGGCGCGCCGGCCAGCCGGTCGGCCCGATTGGCGATCTCGGGGGCCACCACATGGTCGGCCGCCGCGCGCAGCCCCTTGATGTCGGCATCGCCGTCATTTCGGGCGATGGTGAAGCGGAAGCCTTCAAGCGTGCCGATGAGATGGCCTTCCAGCCGCACTTCGCCACGCTCATTGATCTCGGGAGATGCCATACGTTTGTCTTTCAGGTGACGAAGCAGCACGCTGGTGCGCCGGTCGACGAACCGCTGGGTTAAACGCTCATGCAGCGCGTCACTCAGCCGATCTTCAATATCCCGGGTCTTTTCGCGCCAATGTGCGGGGTCTGCAAGCCAGTTTTTGCGGTTCGCGACGAAGGTCCATGTGCGGATCTGCTTGATCCGGTTGCTTAAAGTGTCAATATCGCCGCTCGCATTGTCGCAAAAGCGCACCTGCTCGGCAATCCAGTCCGCGTCAACCTTGCCGCGCTTGACTAAATCCGAGTAAATTCGGGTGACGATTTCTCCATGATTGGCCGGCGAAATCCCTTGATAATCAGGGATTTGGCAGCACTCCCACAGCAGGCGCGCCCCATCGAGGCCCCGGGCCAGCTTACCCGCCTCATTGCGGGCAACGAACTCGAGGGCATGCTGATCCTTGGCAATCGGCACCCTGGTCAGACTGCGGTGGTCGGGGGTGGCTTCGAGGCTATAGCGCAACGCATCGATGGAGCTGAAATCCAGCTGATTGTTGCGCCATTGCAGCACTTTTACCGGAGCGAAGTCGTGGGTTTCGAGCGCCACGACCATTTCTTCATCGAATCCCTCGGTGCCGCCGGTGACGCCAAAGGTGCCATTGCGGGCATGGCGACCGGCACGGCCGGCGATCTGGCCCAGCTCGGCCGGGGTCAGCGGACGGCTGGTATGGCCATCGAATTTGCTGTCATCGGCAAAGGCGACATGGTGGATATCGAGGTTCAGCCCCATGCCGATGGCATCGGTGGCGACCAGAAAATCCACATCGCCATTCTGATACAGTTCCACCTGGGCATTGCGGGTGCGCGGGCTGAGCGCCCCCATCACCACGGCGGCGCCGCCGCGCTCGCGCCGGATCAATTCGGCGATGGCATAGACCTGCCGCGCCGAGAAGGCGACGATGGCACTGCGTTCGGGCTGGCGCGAGATTTTCTTCGACCCGGCATAGGTCAGGTGGGAAAACCGGGGCCGGTCGATGATTTCGCAATGCGGCAATAGCCGGCGGATCACCGGCTCCATGGTGGCGGCGCCGAGCAGCAGGGTTTCGCTGCTGCCGCGCGCATGCAGGATGCGGTCGGTAAACACATGGCCGCGGTCGAAATCGGTGGCGGTCTGGATTTCGTCGATGGCGACGCAATCGACGCGGATATCCATCGGCATGGCTTCGACGGTGCAGACCCAGAAGCGCGGCCGCGCCGGCACGATGCGCTCCTCGCCGGTCACCAGCGCCACCGCGCCCTCGCCCACCCGCTCGACGCAGCGCTGATACACCTCGCGCGCCAGCAAACGCAGCGGCAGGCCGATCATCCCGGTGGGATGGGCCAGCATGCGCTCGATGGCAAAATAGGTCTTGCCGGTATTGGTGGGGCCAAGAATCGCCTTGACCGACTGAGGGGGCGCGAAAGTCATTGCCGACAATGTAGGCGGTCACGATGGCGGTTGCGAGATGGTCCGGCGTTTGTCCCAAGAAAGGACAGGCTTTGCGACCCTTTTGCCACGCCGGTTAACGGCAGGAACAAGCAGGGAACGAAACGGCACCGAATCGGCGCGACTCACAGAATCTGGTTTCGTTCACGGCTAGCAGTGGTAGCGGCAGCGGCTTCGGACACCAGAGGATGGCGAAATCGGGGCTGCGACCGGGAAACAGCCAAAAATCCGTTCAGCTTGGTTACCGGCAGGTTAATTTCGGCCGGAAACGGGCAAAAGTAAACGCGCGGTAAATCCTTGTCTGGCAAAGATTTTTGGCAGATTTATGACGCGGGGTGCGGCGGCTATGGGGCGGCGCGACGCAAATTGAGGAAACAGGCAATTGACCGTGCCGGAGTGGGACAGGCGGGGGCAATTCTACCGCACGCGCAGTCGGCCCACCCTCCCCCTTGCGGGGAGGGACAGCGAGATAGGACTTAGCCCTTCGCTAAGTCCGTGATCGAGCCGGGTGGGGGTATCTCGCCGCAAGCGCCGTGCCCGTGACTCACCCCCACCCTTGATCCCTCCCCGCAAGGGGGAGGGTGTCGACTGCGAGATCGGGGGTCATCACCATTCCCATATCTGGACACAATCGCCCGCCCATCCGCCGCTCCGTTCACCATCGAACCAAACCGGGAACGAACAGGGACAGAATCGGGCGAACAGGCAAAATGCGGGTTTGTTCACGGCCAGATGTGGTGGCGGGAGCGGGCTGGGACACAAGAGGGGCCGAAATGACGTCGCGCCGGCGCCGGCACGGCGCAAACCGGTTCACCTTGGTTAGAAAAGGGTTAATTTCGGCCGATTCTGCCCGTTTGTGAGCAGAACATTGCGCGAAAATCCGCGCCCGGCCGGCGGCCGTTAACCTCTATGGCCACGGCCGCAGCCACTATGGCGGGGCAAAATTGGTAATAAAGCCGTTGACCGTCCCGAAGCGGGACGGGACCTATTGGGTCAGGCTGGTCAGCACCATCGACAGATCGCCCATATTGGTGCCGAGCAGCACGCGATATGGGATGAAATAGCCGGTCTCGCCCAACGGGGCGTACCAGATGATGATGCGGTCGCTATTGGCCAGATAGGTGGTGATGTCCGAGCTGGTGAAATGGCCCGACACCGGCTGATACGACACCGTGCACAGCACCACCGGCCCCTGATAGCCGGTGCGGGGCGACGTGGCCTTGTCCTCGCCGGCATAGCTCATGGCGATATTGAAGCGCTCGACGCCGGTGAAAATCTTGGCCTGGCGCTGGCACAGGCTCTTGTCGAGCGCCTTGCCCTTGAGCACGAAGGAAGACAGGAAATCGGCCACCCCGGTCAGGTGGCGGCGTTCCAGCGGCACCCGGTCATAATTATCCAGGATCGGCGGCTCGACCTTGAAGGAGGAGACATCCTTGCCGGCGAAGGTCACGTCGACCGTGAAGCTGTCGCCATTGGCGCGGGTCTGCAGGTTGAATTTGTCGGCCAGCAAGGTGCTGCCTGAGGACTTGCCCACCGAGGTGGCGTTGGCGGTGCCGCTGGCCACCAGCGTGCCCAGCCCCGCCACATTGGCCGACAGATCGAGCGTATAGGCCCGGCCATCATCCTTGAGATCGACATTCATGGCGGCAATATTGATGCCGCCCAGCGTCATGACATAGCGTGCCGTGGCATCGACCTCGGCGGCCGCGACCGGAAACGTGAACAAAACGGCCAGCGCGGCCAGGGGAGCGAAACGGGACTGGATCAAGGCGGCTGGTCTCTGGGGGCGGGGGCGGCGCGAATCAGTGATTTGAACAAAACTGCCTGCGCACCATGGCCCATGCAAGGCGCTCGCGGGCGTTTGAGCCCCGCTTGCCTTGACTGCGGCGGCCATTTTCTCTAGAGACACGCCAGATCTCATAACAATCGAGGCCCGTCGCGGCATTGTCCGCCACGCAGGACCTTTACACAAATAGGATATCTCCAAATGGCACGTCGCTGTGAATTGACTGGCAAGGGCGTAATGGTTGGCAACAACGTCTCCCACGCTCTTAACCGCACCCGCCGCCGGTTCCTGCCGAACCTGGTGAACGTCACGCTGATTTCGGACGCGCTCGGTCGCTCGATCAAGCTGCGCATCTCGGCTGCGGCACTCCGCACCGTCGAACACCGCGGTGGTCTCGACGCCTTCCTGCTCAAGCAGAGCGACGACACGCTGTCGACGCTGGCTGCCGGCATCAAGAAGGAAATTCGCGCCACGCTCGCCGCCAACGCTTAAGCGACCGGCCAGCTATCGAATTTGAACCGCGTGGGGTAATGCCCCGCGCGGTTTTTTATTTGGCCCGCTGCATTCGCACCGGCCGAAGCACTCTCGGATCAAAGCCGAGGGTGACGAACGACGCCTGGGGGGCTATAGGTCCCCGCATAACACTGCGCTCCGGTCTGTTGCCGGTCGGCGCTAACAGAGGTGCATTCTGATGCTTGCTCGCTTCATGACGGCCGTGGCCGCCATGGTCGCGGTTGTTGCCGCGTCCAATTTTCTCGTTCAGTTCCCGGTCGATGTTCAGCTCGGCGGCATCCATGTCGGCGATATCCTCACCTGGGGTGCCTTCACCTATCCGGTGGCCTTTCTGGTCACCGACCTGACCAACCGCGCCTTCGGCCCGGCCCGGGCGCGCCTCGTGGTGCTGGCCGGTTTCGCCGTGGCGGTGGTCCTGTCGATCTGGCTCGCCACGCCGCGCATCGCCATTGCCTCGGGCACGGCCTTCCTCTGCGCCCAGTTCCTCGATATTTCCATCTTCCACCGCCTGCGTCATGGCGCCTGGTGGCAGGCGCCGATGTTTTCCTCGCTGGTCAGCTCGGCGCTCGACACGGTGATCTTCTTCTCGCTGGCCATGGCCCCCGCTTTCGTGGCGCTGGACACGCTGTTCGGCCGCGAGGATGGCTCCCTAGCCTTCCCCGCCCCGCTGCTCGGCGTCGGGCCCGAGGTGGAGCTGTGGGTCTCGCTGGGGCTGGGTGACTTCCTGGTCAAGCTGGTGCTCGCCGTACTGATGCTGGCGCCCTACAAGACCCTGCGCAGCTGGCTGGCCGGGCGTGGGGCCGTAGCGGCTTAGGCTAAACTCCCCCTCTCCCCTTGAGGGAGAGGGACAGACCTGACGCGTTCAGCGGAAGGTCAGGGTGAGGGGTCCTGCGCGTGCCCATGCTTCAATGCTCGCGGGACCAACCCCTCATCCGCCCTCGGGCACCTTCTCCCTCAAGGGGAGAAGGGAAGAAAACCCCTACTCCGCCAATGCAAATTCCAGCAGCAAGGTCCGCTGCCAGTCGTTGAAATTATTGTCCGAGCCGATGAGGATGCGCAGCTCGCCATCCGGCGCCGTATGGACCGCCAGCGATTCCATGTTGTCGATGGAGCCGCCGCTGGCCGAGAGCAGCAATTCGCCGACCATCAGATTGCCCGGCCGCACCTCGGCCGCCGGGACGCGGCGCAGATTCATCACAAAGCTCAGCATAGCCACGCCGCGCTCCAGCACCAGCAGATCGCCATTGGGCAGGAAGGCGCATTCGGTGGGATTGACCACCGGGCTGTTGGTATAGGTGATCGGCCCCTTGTCATTCTGCCCCAGCAGCCAGCCCTGATGATTGCCGGCTGCGTCGAGATGTTCCTCGGTCAGCAGCAGGGTCGAGCCGGCAATCGGCGAGGCCGGTGGCGCGATGCAGAGGGTTTCCAGCGATTCATTGGTGCGCAGGTCGGTGAGCCAATCGGGAATCGCCACTTCGCGCGCCGCGCCGCCTGGGCGGCCATCGGTCAGCGCATAATCGGCCACCCGCGTCAGATGCTCGAAGCCCACCCGCACCGCCACCGGCTCGCCATCGCGATAGACGGTGTCGACGCTTTCGGCATCGCGCGCATATTGGCGCGGCAGCACATCGCCCCTGGAATTGCGCATCGGCTCGATGGTGATGCCGATCAGGCTGAGCAGCCGCCCGGCATCGTCATAGGCCAGATGCCCGCTGACGAAATTGCCGCGATCGCTGACAAACACCACCTGCTGGTCCGGCCCGGTCATGGCGAGACCCGAGAGGCCCCCAAACGTATCGTCCTGGCTGACCAGGGCGATGCCGCCACGAAACACCAGCTGGTCGACCTGCTGGTCGATACCGGCATCCTTGAACTGGGTAATCGGGCTGGCGCTGACGCTCACCTCGACGGCCGCGGCGGGCAACACACTGCCCGCCAGCACCGCCGCAAGGATGGCGGCGCCGAGCCGGGTCATCCCCGGCTCCGCCGGCGCGTCTGGGCCGGCATTTCTTCATCGAACAGGGCGGCCAGCTCGTCGGTCAGCGCCCCGGCCAGTTCCTCGGCATCGAGCAGGGTCACGGCGCGCTTGTAGTAGCGCGTCACGTCATGGCCAATGCCCACGGCCACCAGCTGGATCGGCGAGCGGGTTTCGATATCTTCGATCACCTGGCGCAGATGGGCTTCCAGATAATTGCCGGCATTGACCGACTGCGTGCTGTCATCGACCGGCGCGCCATCGGAAATCACCATCAGGATGCGACGGGCTTCGGGACGGGCCATCAGGCGCTTGCGCGCCCATTCGAGCGCCTCGCCATCGATATTTTCCTTGAGCAGCCCCTCGCGCATCATCAGCCCGAGATTGCGCCGCGCATGGCGCCACGGCTCCTCAGCGGCCTTGTAGATGATGTGGCGCACATCATTGACGCGACCCGGATTGGCCGGGCGACCGGCTTCGAGCCAGGCTTCGCGGCTCTTGCCGCCCTTCCAGGCGCGGGTGGTAAAGCCCAGGATTTCCACCTTGACGCCGCAACGCTCCAGCGTGCGGGCGAGAATATCGCCGCAGATCGCCGCAATGGTAATCGGGCGGCCGCGCATCGAGCCGGAATTGTCGATCAGCAGCGTCACCACGGTGTCGCGGAAATCGGTGTCGTTCTCGACCTTGAAGCTGAGCGCCTGCATCGGATCGGTGACCACGCGGGTCAACCGCGCCGTATCGAGCAGCCCCTCTTCGAGGTCGAACTGCCAGCTGCGGTTCTGCTTGGCCATCAGCCGGCGCTGCAGCTTGTTGGCCAGCCGCGCTACTGCGCCGGCCAGGTTCTCCAGCTGCTTGTCGAGGAGGCTCCGCAGCTGATCGAGCTCGTCGGGCGGGCACAGATCGGCGGCCTTGACGATCTCGTCGAACTTGTTGGTGAACACCTTGTAGTTGAACTGGTTGGACAGGCGCTCGCCGCCATCCTTGGCGGGCGGCGGCATCGGCGCGTCTTCGCCGGCTTCGGCGGCCGCGTCCTCGTCGGTATCGGCCATGTCCGATTCCATGCCGTCGACATCGCCGGTTTCGTCGCTGTCGCCGGCCTGCTCGTCCTGCTCGCTGTCCTGGCTGTCATTCTCGCCTTCGCCCTGCTCGGGCGACTGCTCGGAATTATCGCCGCCTTCGGGCTCGGAATCGTCGTTCTCGTCGTCGTCGGACGCGTCGGGGTCTTCCAGCTCGCTTTCGGGCACCAGATTGAGGTCGCGCAGCAGGGCCTTGGCCGCCTTGGAGAAGGCGTCCTGATTTTCGTAGAGGCCGAGCAAATCATCGAGCGACTTGCCGCCCTTGTCCTCGATCTCCTTGCGCCACAGCTCGACCAGCGCATGCCCCGAGGGCGGCACCGGCACGCCGGCGAGCTTCTCGCGCAGCAGCAGGCCTAGGGCCTCGGCGATAGGCGCATCGCCCTTGTCGCTGATTTCGGCAAAATTGGCGCGGAACAGCCGGTCTTCCAGCATCTCGCCGATATTGCCGACCATGCCCGGCATGCGCACGCAGCCCAGCGCCTCGACACGGGCCTGCTCCAGCGCGTCGAAGGCGGCGCGGGCGATGGGGTCCATCGGCGCGCGCTTGCGGTGGGCTTCGGGGTCGTGGCTGGCCAGACGCATCGCCATGGCGTCGCCCTGCCCGCGGGCAATGGCGATATCGCGGCGCGTCGGCAGGCGCGGCAGATTGGCCAGCCGCGCCTTGTCCGAGGTCAGCAGCGGCCGGTCGGCGGTGAAGGTGACTTCCAAATCGGGCTGGCCACCAATGGCGCGCACCGTCGCGCCCATGGCTGATTTGAACAGCTGGGTCTGGTCGGGCTTATTGGCTTTGCTGCGCGGTGGAGTGGCCATTCTACGTCAGTTCCCGAACGCCCCTCACCCCAACCCTCTCCCCAAAGGGGCGAGGGGGCGCATCGGAGCTTGGAGGGCCACCGCGTTCCCTTCGCCCCGTCGGGGAGAAGGTGGCCCGCAGGGCCGGATGAGGGGCCTCCCGGTCAATCCGGAAGGCGTGGTGTCAGGCCGTGATGGCCAGATTGGCCGAGCTTTCCGGCAGATCTTCGCCAAACACGCGCTGGTAGAACTCGGCCACCACGGGGCGCTCAAGCTCGTCGCATTTGTTGAGGAAGGTCAGGCGGAAGGCAAAACCGATATCGCCGCCGAAAATCTGGGTGTTTTCGGCCCAGGTGATCACGGTCCGCGGGCTCATCACCGTCGACAGATCGCCATTGATGAAGGCCGAGCGCGTCAGATCGGCCAGCCGCACCATGTTGGACACGATTTTCCGGCCCTTCTCGGTCTCGGCATAGGCCTTGTTCTTGGCCAGCACGATGCCGACTTCCTTGTCGTGCGGCAGGTAATTCAGCGTGGTGACCAGGCTCCAGCGGTCCATCTGACCCTGGTTGATCTGCTGGGTGCCGTGATAGAGGCCCGAAGTATCGCCCAGACCAATGGTGTTGGTGGTCGAGAACAGGCGGAACGCCGGATGCGGCACGATCACGCGGTTCTGATCGAGCAGGGTCAACCGACCCGCCACTTCGAGCACGCGCTGGATCACGAACATCACGTCGGGACGACCGGCGTCATATTCGTCGAACACCAGAGCGACATTGTTCTGCACCGCCCAGGGCAAAATACCGTCGCGGAATTCGGTGATCTGCTTGCCATCCTTGAGCACGATCGCGTCCTTGCCGACGAGATCGATACGGGAGACGTGGCTGTCGAGATTGACGCGGACCAGCGGCCAGTTGAGGCGCGCCGCGACCTGCTCGATATGGGTCGACTTGCCGGTGCCGTGATAGCCCTGCACCATGACGCGGCGATTATGCTGAAAGCCTGCCAGGATCGCCAGCGTGGTGTTGCGGTCGAACAGATAGTCCGGGTCCAGCGGCGGCACGTGGCTATTGGCTTCCTTGTAGCCCATCACCTTCATGTCCGTATCAATACCGAACAGCTCCCGGGCCGAAAATTCGGTATCGGGCAGATTGGTGTACTCAGTCATGGGCATTGCTCTTGGCGGAAGGATCGAGGCGGGCGGGAATAAAAGTCGCGGGCTCTATAGCAGCATTGTGACGGTGGCGGTAGCCATTCACACGGCAAGACTACTTGAGCACGAAGCCGGTTTTCTTCAGATGGCTATAGGCGGCGATGATGGTGCGCAGCCGCTCTTCGCTGGCCTTGTCGCCACCATTGGCGTCGGGATGGTGGATTTTGACCAGCGTCTTGTAGGCGCGCTTGATCTCGTCCGATTTGGCCTGACCCACGAGGCCCAGCGTTTCCAACGCCCGCCGATCCTGCTCATGCAGGGTGCGGACGCGCTCGGAAGCCGGCTTCTGCGACTGGCGGTGGCGATATTTGGCAAACACGCCAAACGGATCGCCATAGCGGTCGCCGGGACGCATCCCGGCGGTGGCCGCAGCGCGGGCGCCGCGCACGCCGGGATTGCCGGTGGCGAAGCTGGAGCGCGACTCGGCCTTGGGCGGGGCATGCAGCGCCTCGTCCAATTCCTCTTTTTCCATGCCGGCGAAGAAATTGAACGCCGTATTGTAGTGGCGCACATGCTCCAGGCAGAAATGGTGATACTCGCCTGCGTTACGACTGCCCTTGGGGGCGCGATAATTGCCTGCCGCCTCGCAGCCTTCCCATTCACAGACGTGCTCGATCGGCGCGGGCTTTTCTTCCCGGCGCGGCTTGATGCGAATGGTGTCGAAGATCTTGGATTGCAGTTTCATTGCGCCTAGTTAAGTGCCTGAACCAATTAGAGAGCCCGCCGTAATGTCCCTTACCGACACCATGACCGCCAAGCTCACCAGCGAATTTGCCCCCGCTTTCCTCGCTGTGATCGATGAATCGAACCAGCATTTCGGACACGCCGGGTGGCGCGAGGGTGGTGAAACCCATTTTCGTGTCAGAATCGCGACCCGTCATTTTGACGGGCTCAGCCGCGTGGCGCAACACCGAGCTGTCATGGACGTGCTGGACGCCGAACTCAAGGGCCGGGTGCATGCCCTGGCCATCGATGTACTGCCGGTCGGAGGACCGTATTGAGGCAATCGAGCGGGGCTAGCCCCGCATATCCTCGATAAACGCGGCAACCGCCGCCGGATCGACATTCTTTTCGATAAACGCCTGCCCGATGCCGCGGGTCAGAATAAAAGTCAGGGCCCCGCGCGAGACTTTCTTGTCCTGCGCGATGGCCGCCATCAAGGTTTCGGTGGACCCCAGCGTGCCGGGGATGTCGGCCAATATGGTGGGAAGCCCGGCTTTTTGCAAATGCGCCACGATCCGCCCGGTATCCTGGCTCGGCGCCAGGCCCAGTTTCGCCGAAAAACCATGCGCCAGCGCCATGCCGATAGCGACGCCTTCGCCATGCAGCAGCCGGTCGGAATAGCCGGTGTCTTTTTCCAGCGCGTGGCCGAACGTGTGGCCGAGATTGAGCAGGGCCCGGACGCCGAGCTCCTTTTCGTCCTCGATCACCACCCGCGCCTTGTGGGCGCAGCAGCGGGCAATGGCCTCGCCGCGCGCCGGACCACCGGCGAAAATCTCGGCCTGGTTGGCTTCCAGCCAGAAGAAAAACTCTTCGTCGTCGATCAGCCCGTATTTGACCACCTCGGCATAGCCGGCGGCAAACTGGCGCGGGCTCAGCGTATCCAGCGTCGACAGATCCGCCAGCACCAGCTTGGGCTGATGGAAGGCGCCGATCAAATTTTTGCCATGCGGCGAGTTGATCCCGGTTTTGCCGCCCACCGACGAATCGACCTGCGCCAGCAGCGAGGTCGGCATCTGCACGAAATCCATGCCGCGCCGTGCAATGGAGGCGGCAAAGCCGGCCAGATCGCCGATCACCCCGCCGCCCAGAGCGATAATCAGATCGCCGCGCTCCAGCCGCGCCGCCAGAATCCCTTCGACCGCCTCGCCCAGCAGCGTCCAGGACTTGGTTGATTCGCCGGCCGGCAGCACGATTTCGGTGTGCCCGAGCCCGGCCGCATCGAGCGAGGCCAACAGCCGCGGCAATTGCGCCTCAGCGACATTGGTGTCGGTGATGATGCCGTAGCGGCAGCCGGGAAAGCGCTCGGCCAGAATCGCCCCGGCGTCGTCGAGCAGGTGATCGCCGATCAGAATGTCATAGGCCCGCTCGCCGAGAGCGACGTGAACGGTGTGGGAAATTGCGGGCATCAGCGGTGCTCCTGGCGTTTGAGATAGGCGAGCACGGCATCGACCACGTCGCTGGCGACCACATCCTGCGGCACGTCGCGAGAGACCACGGTGACGTCGGCCTCGGCATAGATCGGGTAGCGCTCCTCGATCAGCTTTTCCAGCGTGGCGCGCGGATTGGCGGTCTTGAGCAAGGGGCGATTGCTGCGGCGCGACACCCGCTCGAACAGGATATCGATCTCGGCCTTGAGCCAGACCGAAATCGCCCCGGCCTTGATCAGCGCCCTGGTTTCTTCATTGACGAACGCCCCGCCCCCGGTGGCCAGCACCACGCCGCCATCCTTGAGCACCCGGGCGATGACGCGGGTTTCCCCGGCACGGAATTCGGGCTCGCCGCGCTGCGCGAAGATTTCGGGAATCGTCATCTGCGCCGCTTTTTCGATCTCTTCATCGCTGTCGAGAAACTGGCGGTTGATGCGGGCGGCCAAGCGCCGGCCCACCGTGGTCTTGCCGGCGCCCATCATGCCAACCAGCACCAAGGGCGTGCCGGCAAGGCGCTGGGACAGGCGTTCGGCGCGGGCGTGCCGCGATGCCGCGTCGGGTCGGTTCAACGAAAGGCTCCCTGATACTGGGGGGCTATCAAGCCGCCCGCACCCGCCCTGTCAAGAACTTGCGAGCCAAACCCGACGCAAACCGTTAGCCTTACGGAAACGAAAGCATTTACGCGCAAGCTTCAAACAAATCTGTCAGCCGGACTGCTCATGCCCACTTTGATCCGCCTCATCATCACGCTGCTGTTCCTGGCCGGCCTGGTCTATGCCGGCATGATCGCCCTGATCGCCTTTGTCGAACCGACGCCCAAGGAAGTGACCATCCGCATCCCGGCCCGTGACCTGCTCTCGGGCGGCCAGCCGGCCCTGCCGGGCACCGCAGCGCCCGCCGAGGAGCCTGCAACAGCGCCGGCCACCCCATGACCCAGGCTGGCGGCCATCTGGTCGACGCGTTTCTCGAAATGATGAGCGCCGAACGCGGCGCGGCCAAAAACACCATCGCCGCCTATCGCCGCGACCTGGCCGACTATGCCGGCTATGTCACCGGCAGGCAGCATAATCTGCTGACCACGGACCGCGACACCGTCAACGCCTATCTCGACCGGCTCAAGCATGACGGGCTCTCCGCCTCGTCCTCGGCGCGCCGGCTGTCGGCGATCCGCCAATTCCACAAGTTTTTATGCGCCGATGGCATCAGGGGCGATGATCCGACCCGCATCGTCGCCAGCCCCAAAAGCCGGCGGGCGCTGCCCAAAGTGCTGTCCATCGCCGAGGTCGACCTGTTGCTGAGCACGGCGGAAGCCGAGGCCAATGCCGAAGCTACCCCGCCCAAAGCGGCGGCGGCGCTGCGGCTCTATGTGCTGCTCGAACTGCTCTATGCCACCGGCCTGCGGGTCAGCGAGCTGGTCAGCCTGCGCCGCTCGGCGGTGATGCGCGACACCAGCTATCTCACCGTAATCGGCAAGGGCAGCAAGGAGCGCGTGGTGCCGCTCAATGACCGTGCCCGCGACGCCATCAAGACCTATGTGGCAACGCTGGAGCCCGGCTCCCCTTTCCTGTTTCCCGCCAGCGGCGCCGATGGCTATCTCACCCGGCAGGTCTTTGCCCGCGACCTCAAGGAACTGGCGGCGCGCGCCAGCATCAGTTCGGCCCGGGTGGCGCCGCATGTGCTGCGCCATGCCTTTGCCAGCCATTTGCTGGCCGGCGGCGCCGATCTGCGCGTGGTGCAGATGCTGCTCGGCCACGCCGATATTTCCACCACGCAGATCTATACCCATGTGCTGGACGAAAAACTGCGCACCCTGGTCGAAACCCATCACCCGCTGGCGGAGGGCTAGTTTCACCGGCGCGGCGACAAAACAGGGCGCTTTCCTGTGTCCCAATGCCGCCAACCCTTGACTCAGCGTTGCGCCAACGCCACTTTCCGGCCACTTTAGGGCGCAACAGCAGCGACCCAGCACTTCGGGGCCGCATAGCCCCCTCAGAGCAAGGCCCGAAATGCCGGATACCGGCGTTTCGCAACGGTCTTGCGACAAAAAAGAAACCGAAAGCCGGCGATCCTTGGTCGCATGCGGCTTGAGCAGGCGGGTGGGATGCAGTCTTATCTCGATTTCGAAAAGCCGGTCGCCGATCTTGAAGGCAAGATCGCCGAACTCAAGGCGATGGCGGCAACCGATCAGGCCGTGTCGATCGACGAAGAGGTCAACCGACTCTCCAGCCGCGCCGAAGAGGCGCTGGTCGAGATCTATAAAAAGCTGACCCCGTGGCAGAAGACGCAGGTGGCCCGCCACCCGCAGCGGCCGCATTTTTCCGACTATATCGGCAAGCTGATCACCGAATGGACGCCGCTGGCCGGCGACCGCAAATACCGCGAAGACGCGGCCTTGCAGGCCGGCTTCGGGCGCTTCAACGGCCAGTCCGTCGCCATTCTGGGCCAGGAAAAGGGCAGCTCCACCGAAACCCGCCTCAAGCATAATTTCGGCATGGCCAGCCCCGAGGGCTACCGCAAGGCCGTGCGCATCATGGAAATGGCCGACCGCTTCAACATCCCGGTGATTTCCTTTGTCGACACCGCCGGCGCCTATCCCGGCATCGGCGCCGAGGAACGCGGTCAGGCCGAGGCGATTGCCCGCTCGACCGAGAAATGCCTCGAACTGGGCGTGCCCAATATCGCCATCGTCATCGGCGAAGGCGGCTCAGGTGGCGCCATTGCCATCGCCGTGGCCAACCGCGTGCTGATGCTGGAAAACTCCATCTATTCGGTGATTTCGCCCGAAGCCGGCGCCTCGATCCTGTTCCGCGACGCGGCCCGGGCGCAGGACATGGCGACAGCCCAGAAGATCACCGCCCAGGACCTGCTCGGCTTTGGCGTCATCGACGCCATCATCCCCGAGCCGGCCGGCGGCGCCCATCGCCACCACGAAGTCATCATGGACGCCACCCGCAACGCCATCGCCGGCTTCCTCAGCGATTTCTCCGGCAAGGGTCGCCTCGAAACCCGCGAACACCGCCGCGAAAAATTCCTGGCCATCGGCACGACGCTTTAAGGCTTCGCCTCTTCACCTCTCCCTTGGGGGAGAGGTCGACCTTCTTGGGTCGGGTGAGGGGGCCTTTTCTGGGTGTGGTGCGGGTCAAGGCCCCCTCACCCGGCGCTGCGCGCCGACCTCTCCCCCGAAGGGAGAGGTTATATCCCCACACATCTGCGTGAGATAAGCCGGCTTCCGGGCATTTTAGCGCCGTGGTAAGGCTTAATTCACCAGCAAAACTCATGCTGCGGTAACCAACGGCCCCTATTGGGTCCGGACCTGTTCCTCGACCATCGGGCCGCAATCGTGACCGCCATCGTTCTCCGCAAAATCTGTTCGACTCTTGTCGTGCTTGTCGTCGCCTTGAGCCTGGCTGCCTGTGGCGGCTTCATGTCCAAAAGCAACGACAATCGGCATAACCAGCCGCTGTCGGGCGTGACCCAGGCCGGGTTGCGCAATATGGGCTCGTCGGCCGGCGAAGCCATGGTCATCCGCATCTTCAAGCAGGAGCAGGCGCTCGAAGTGTGGAAGCGCACCTCTGGCGGCACCTACAAGCTGTTCAAGACCTATGAGATTTGCGCCTATTCCGGCGATCTCGGCCCCAAGATCAAGGAAGGCGACCGGCAGAGCCCCGAGGGTTTCTATACGATCACGCCCGGCCTGATGAACCCGAAGTCGAGCTATTACCTCTCCTTCAACACCGGCTTTCCCAACAAGTTCGACCGCGCCTGGGGCCGCACCGGCACCGATCTGATGGTGCATGGCGATTGCTCATCGCGCGGCTGCTACGCCATGACCGATGAAGGCATCGCCGAAATCTATGCGCTGGCCCGCGAAACCTTCAAGGGCGGCAATTCCAGCTTTCAGCTGCAGATTTTCCCGTTCCGCATGACCGCCGGCAATCTGGCCAAGCAAGCCGGCAGCCAGCACATCAGCTTCTGGAAGGACATCAAGGAAGGCTATGATCTGTTCGAGCTGACCAAGACACCGCCGGCCTGGGATGTGTGCGAGCGGCAGTATATTTTTAACGCCATCGGCGGCGGCGCGCTCAACCCCATGGGGGCCTGCCCGCCCGTGGTGCAGAATGCCGCGCTGGCGCAAAAGCAGCAGGCCGACGAAATGGCCTTCGTCTCCGCTGTCGAAAGCGAGACCCAGAAGGCAGCACGGCTGGCGCTTGAGGCCGAGCGCGAGGCAGCGGCCCTGGCCGCCGCCAAACAGCGGGGCGAGGCCATTGGCGGCTTCTTCAGCGGCATCGGCAATGTCTTTGGCGGCAAGGACGCCAATGTCACCCCGGTGATCTCCGGCCAGCCGGCGCCCAAGCCCCCGGCCCCGCCGCAGCGCCAGTAGGCGCCGGCACCATACCGAAGCCGTAATCTGCGCCGATCCAGACCCGACTGCCCATAGGGAGATAATTCGCCTTGGAAGAGCCGGTAACTGTCGAGGTCAAGGCGGAGACGCCGCCTGAACGCAAGCGGCCGCGCCGCCGCCTGCCGCGCGGCACGCTGCTGAGCTTTGTCGTCGGGCTGGTCGGTGTCGCCGCTTTGGGGGCCAGCGCCTGGGTCTATGGCGAAACCCAGCGCGACATCATGCGGCTCTCCACCGATATCGCCCAGTTCCGCCTCAGCCTTGAGCTGTTCGGCCGCCAGCAGGGCACACCCTCGGGCACCGACGCAGCCAGCCTGCAGGATTTGGCCAATCGCCTCGCCATCCTCGAAGAAAACTGGCGCAGCCCGGTCCAGACCGCGCTGCCCGAGCTGCCGGCCGCGCCCAATGCCACCGCCCCCGCCAATGCCGGCGACTGCCTGCCCACCGGCACAAGGTTCCTGGTGGCGGCCGGCGACAGCTACCCGGTCTGCGGCGTTGCCGGCACGGTGGCGATCGGTGCGGTGGACAATGGCTTCATCTCGCTTGCCGACGGCACGGTGATCGCCGCCGGCGGCAATATCGGCCTGCCCGGCACCGCCTGCATGATCGGCGTCGTCTCCGCCGGCGAAAACGGCATGACCGGCTTCGCCGAGATCCGCGTGACCTGCTGAGGGCTCACCTCTCCCCTCAGGGGAGAGGGGGCGCAGGAGCCCACATACTGGCAATAAAAAAGGCCCGGATCGCTCCGGGCCTTCGTCATTTCAGTCCACCAGCGCCTAGAACGCGCCGTGGCAATGCTTGAACTTCTTGCCCGAGCCGCAGGGGCATGGGGCGTTGCGCGCCACGCCGACCAGTAGCTTGGGGTCGATCGGGGCCAGCGCCGGATCGCTGCCCGAAGCCAGGCCATTGCCTTCATTGACGTCATTCTCGCCGGTCAGCGGATCGATATGGGTTTCCTGCAGGCGGCTGAGATCAGGCACCGGCGGGGTCATGGGACGCGGCTGCAATTCGACATGGCTGAGCTGGGTGGTCACCAGCTCGCGCAGATTGGCGAGCAGGCCCTGGAACAGCTCATAGGCTTCCTGCTTGTATTCGTTGAGCGGATCGCGCTGGCCGATGCCGCGCCAGCCCACCACCTTGGAGAGGTGGTCCAGCGTCACCAGATGCTCGCGCCACAGCCCGTCGATCGACTGCAGCAGGATGGACTTCTCCACCTGGCGCATCACGCCCGGATTGGGTGAGCCGGCTGCTTCCATCGCCACGATGGTGCGGGCTTCCTTCTCGGCGGCATGCGCATCGGCAGCTTCCACCAGCCGCTGGGTGATCATCTCGGGATCGATGTCTTCTTCAGCCACCCATGCCGCGACCGGCACATCGAGGTTGAGATAGGTCTTGGCGGCAGCGGTCAGCTGTTCCACGTGCCACTGCTCGGGGTAGGAGCGCGGCGGAATCGCCTTGCTGACAATGTTGTCGACCACGTCATGGCGCATCTCGACCACGGTCTCGCTGACATCCTCGGCATCCATCATTTCGATGCGCTGTTCGAAGATCACCTTGCGCTGATCATTCATCACGTCATCGTATTTGAGGATGTTCTTGCGGATGTCGAAGTTGCGCGCCTCGACCTTGCCCTGCGCCCGTTCGATGGCCTTGCTCACCCAGGGATGAGTGATCGATTCGCCCTGCTCCAGCCCCAGCTTGCCGAGCATGGAATCCATGCTGTCGACCGGGAAGATGCGCATCAGATCGTCCTGCAGGCTCAGGAAGAAGGCCGAATGGCCCGGATCGCCCTGACGGCCGGAACGGCCACGCAGCTGGTTGTCGATACGGCGGCTTTCATGCCGCTCGGTGCCGATCACCATCAGCCCGCCGGCAGCCAGCGCCTTGGCCTTGTCGCTGGCGATAGTCGCCTTGATATCGGCGATCTTGGCCTCGCGCGCTTCGCCCTCCAGCCCCTCGGTTTCGCGCTGGATGCGCATTTCGAGGTTACCGCCAAGCTGAATGTCGGTGCCGCGACCGGCCATATTGGTGGCAATGGTGATGGCGCCCGGCAGGCCGGCATCGGCGACGATGAAGGCTTCCTGCTCGTGATGACGGGCATTGAGCACATTCATCTGCCCAACATTCTTGGTGCGCAGGATTTCGGCCAGCATTTCCGATTTTTCGATGGACGTGGTGCCCACCAGCACGGGCTGGCCGCGCTCCTGGCATTCCTTGATCAGATCGGCGATGGCGTTGAATTTTTCCTCGGCGGTGCGGAAGATGGCGTCTTCGTCATCCTTGCGGGCCACCGGCACGTTGGTCGGCACGGTCACCACATCGAGCTTGTAGATGTCGGCGAATTCCTCGGCCTCGGTCGCCGCCGTACCGGTCATGCCGGCCAGCTTCTTGTAGAGGCGGAAATAATTCTGGAAGGTGATCGAGGCCAGCGTCTGGTTTTCCGGCTGGATCTTGACGTGTTCCTTGGCTTCCAGCGCCTGGTGCAGGCCTTCCGAATAGCGGCGGCCCGGCATCATGCGGCCGGAGAATTCGTCGATGATCACCACTTCGTCGTTGCGGACGATGTAATCCTTGTCCTTGCGGAACAGCTTGTGGGCGCGCAGTGCCGAATTGGCATGGTGCACCAGCGCGACGTTTTCGATGTCGTAGAGCGAGCCGGTCTTGAGCAGCCCGTCTTCGGTCAGCTTGGCTTCGAGCTTTTCGATGCCCTGATCGGTGAAGGTGGCGGCGCGCTGCTTTTCATCCAGCTCGAAATCGCCCTCTTCGATGATCGGCATCAGCGCATCGATGGTGGTGTAGAGCGTGGAGCGGTCGTCCGACGGGCCCGAAATGATCAAGGGCGTGCGCGCCTCGTCGATCAGGATCGAGTCGACTTCGTCGACGATGGCGAATTCATGCCCGCGCTGCACCATCTGGGCACGGGTATATTTCATATTGTCGCGCAGATAGTCGAAGCCCAGCTCGTTATTGGTGCCGTAGGTGATATCGGCGCCATAGGCGGCCTGACGCTCGGGATCGGTCATGCCATGGACGATGACGCCCCAGCTCAGGCCCAGGAAATTATAGATCTGGCCCATCCAGGCGGCGTCGCGCTTGACCAGATAGTCGTTGACGGTGACCAGATGCGCACCCTTGCCGGTCAGGGCATTGAGATACATCGGCAAGGTCGCCACCAGCGTCTTGCCTTCACCGGTGCGCATCTCGGCGATGCCGCTCTCATTCATCACCATGCCGCCAACCAGCTGCACGTCGAAATGGCGCATGCCGAGCACGCGCTTGGAGGCTTCACGCACGGTAGCAAAGGCCGGCACGATCAAATCGTCGAGATCGGCCCCCTGTTCCAGTTGCGCCTTGAATTCGGCGGTGCGGGCGCGCAGGGCGTCATCACTGAGCTTTTCCAGTTCCGGCTCGAGCGCGTTGATCGCGGCGACCCGGCCCTGGAACCGCTTGACGTGCCGATCGGACGGTGACCCGAAAATCCGACGAGCGAGTGAAGCCAGTGCCATATATCAGGTCCTTAAATGGCTCATCGCGGAGAGCTGGAGAGGGTGCGGAAGGGACCCGTTCGGCCACGTCGGCGCGATGAGAAAGCCTTTCGGGCTTTTGAATTTCTGGTGTCCGCCAGACGACGGAAAAAGCGGGTGAGATGTAAGAGCGCACCCCTGTCTTGTCAACGTCGCCGAAATCAGCGACACCTCCCTACCCCTGCCGGAAAGCCCGGTAGAGACAGGGTTTCCGGTCAGAGATTGCCCACAAGGCGCGACGCGGCACATTTTGGCCCCGTTGCCATGTGAGCTGAGGCCATTGCCCCGCGCCGGACTCCGGTTCCGGAGCGCATGTCGCAGAACAATTTCGCCTGGCGCCTAGCAGCGCCGGCCCAGGAGACCGAACGATGATGCTTTTTTCTTCGCGCCTTGCCCGCACTGCCAGCGTTCTGGCCCTGATGCTGGCCGGCACCGCACTGGCGCCGGCCCTGGCCCAGGAGGCCGCGCCCGCTGTCGAAGCCGCCGCTGTGACCCCTGAAACGGTGGTCGCCACCGTTGGCGGTGAGCCGATCACCGAGGCCGATCTCAGCTTTGCCGCCGAAGACCTGACCCAGGAACTCGGCCAGATGCCCCCCGACCAGCGCAAGCCGTTCCTGCTGCGCGTGCTGATCGACATGAAGGTGATGGCCAAGGCCGGCAAGGACGCCGGCATGGCCGATACCCCGCTGTTCCAGCAGCGCCTCAAATATCTTGAGGAACGCGCCCTGCGCCGCGCCTATTTCGCCGACACCATCGCCAATGCGGTGACCGAGGAAGCCGTGCGCGCTGCCTACGACAAATTCGTCGCCGATTTCGTGCCCGCCGAGGAAATCCGCGCCAGCCACATCCTGGTACCGACCGAAGACGAAGCCAAGGCAGTCAAGGCCGAGCTGGATGGCGGCGCCGATTTCGCTGCCGTCGCCAAGGAAAAGTCGATTGATCCGGGTGCTGCCAATGGCGGCGATCTTGGCTTCTTCGGCAAGGGCATGATGGTCGCGCCGTTCGAGGCCGCTGTCTATGCCATGACCGAGATCGGCCAGGTCTCCGATCCGGTGCAGTCCCAGTTCGGCTGGCACGTCATCCGCCTCGAAGAAAAGCGCCAGTCGTCCGCCCCGGCTTTCGAGGCAGTCGCCGGCCAGCTGCAGCAGCAGCTGCTGATGACCACCTTTGACGAGACCGTGGAGCGGCTGATGGCTGGTGTCACCATCGACATCCCCGACGCCACCCTCAAGGCCGCCGTCGACGCCCAGACCGAAGGCGAAGCCGCCGCGCAGTAAGGCCTCCGGCCACACCCACCGGGTTCACCCTCGCCCTTGCGGGGAGGGCGAGCGAGATAGGACTTAGCCCTTCGCTAAGCCCGTCATCGAGCCGGGTGGGGGTACGAGAGCCCCGATCACCGGGACCAAACCACCCCCACCCTTGATCGCCATTCGGGCAAAGCCCTCATGGCCTCCTCACCTAAAATCGCTCCATTGGAGCGATTTTGCCTTTCGGCCGGCTCGAAGCCCCGCAAGGGGGAGGGTGTCGACTGCGGCTTTTGTGCTCAAGCCATCCCACCACCCCCAGCCGTCGGGCCTGACCCGAGGGCTCTCCACTTCCCCAAGCCCTGCCCCCTCGGATCAAGCCGCCCACAGGCGGCACGTCTGCCCGTCTTGCGAATGCCGCATGTTTGGGGCACACCGGGCGTTGAACTCATCTCCCACAAGGCACCTGCAGATGGCCATCCCGGTTTCCCCGCTCGCTCCCAAATCCTATCCGGACCTGCCTTCCATTGCCGGGGTGCGCTTTGCCACCGCCGAAGCGGGCATCAAATACAAAAACCGCACCGATGTGCTGCTGATGGCCTTTGATGAGGGCACCGTCGCCGCTGGCGTGCTGACCCGCTCGAAATGCTCGTCGGCCGCCGTCGACTGGTGCAAGGCCAATCTGCCGGGCGGCGTGGCGCGCGGGCTGGTGGTCAATTCGGGCAATGCCAATGCCTTTACCGGCGCCAAGGGCCAGCAGAGCGTCGAGCTGACCGCCGACTATGCCGCCAAGGCACTGGGCTGCACCCCATCCGAAATTTTCCTCGCCTCGACCGGCGTCATCGGCGAACCGCTCGATGCCAGTAAATTCGCCGGCGTGCTCGACACCATGGCGACCCAGCTCGGCGATGGCCCGTGGATGGGCCCGGCCAAGGCCATCATGACCACCGACACTTTCCCCAAGCTATCAGGCGCGATCCTTGAGATCGACGGCGTCGAGGTCAAGATCAACGGCATCGCCAAGGGCAGCGGCATGATCGCGCCCGACATGGCCACCATGCTCAGCTTCGTCGTCACCGACATGCCGATTGCCGCGCCGGTCTTGCAGGCGCTGCTGGCCCAGCATGTGCAGACCAGCTTCAACGCCATCACCGTCGACAGCGACACCTCCACCTCCGATACGCTGTTGGCCTTTGCCACCGGCAAGGCCGGGGTCGAGCCGATTGCCAGCCTCGATGATCCGCGCGCCGAAATCTTTGGCGAGGCGCTCAAGGACGTGCTGTTCGATCTGGCCATCCAGGTGGTGCGCGACGGCGAAGGCGCCACCAAGCAGGTGTCGATCCATGTCGAAGGCGCCACCACCGACGCCTCGGCCTTCCGCATCGCCAAGGTGATTGCCGACAGCCCGCTGGTCAAGACCGCGATTGCCGGCGAGGACGCCAATTGGGGTCGCGTGGTAATGGCCGTGGGCAAGGCCGGCGAGCCAGCCGACCGCGACCGCCTCGCTATCCGCTTCGGCGATCTGGTGGTGGCCCGCAATGGCGAGCGCGCCCATGGCTATGACGAAGCCGCCACCAGCGCCTATATGAAGGGCGAAGAGCTGGAGCTGACCGTCAGCCTGGGGCTCGGGGACGGCGCGGCGACGGTCTATACCTGCGACCTGACCCATGGCTACATCACCATCAATGGCGATTACCGGAGCTGATATGGCCCTGCCCGACGTCGAAGCCTTCGAGCGGGCCAGCCTGCGCGCCTGGCCCTCTCTGGAAGAAAAATGGGACGGCGGCTGGGTAAGGCGAGCCGCCGGCGGCTACACCAAACGGGCCAATTCGGTGCAGTGCTTTGATCCCGAAGACGGCGAGGATGCCGATCTGCGGGTGATTTCGGCCAGCTCCTGGATGGTGATCCGCGGGCTCAAGCCGGTGTTCCGCATCACGCCGCTGTCGAACCCCGACCTCAACGAAACCCTCGACGACGCCGGCTGGCAAAGCATCGACGCCAGCCATCTGCTGGCCATGGAATTGGGTGAACACGCGCCGGACGCCGAGGCGCAATGCCTTGGCGTGCTTGATCCGGTGTTCCTGGCTGCCCAGCAGCATTTGTCGGACCTCAGCGACGAGGTCACGGCCAAAATGAGCAAGGTGCTGGCCGCCTTTGCCGTGCCGGCTACCGGCGTGGTGCTGTTTCGCGATGGGCAAGCCGTGGCCTCCGGCCTGATGGCCGTCGCCGATGGCATTGTGCTGACCGGCAATGTGGTGACCGACCCCACGCGCCGCCGCCAGGGCCTGGCCGCCGCCATGATGCAGAGCGGCCTGGCTTGGGCCAGGGGCAAAGGCGCGACCATTGCGGCGCTCAATGTGCAGGCCGACAATGCTGCCGCCAAGGCGCTCTATGCCGGTCTCGGCTATACCCATCAATATGACTACAGCTATCGCATTCCGGGGGCCCGATGAGCGACCACAAACTGCTGCTCGTCGTCGCCTGCGCCCTGATCGATGCGGATCGCCGCGTGCTGATCGCCCAGCGCCCCGAGGGCAAAAATCTGGCCGGGCTGTGGGAATTTCCCGGCGGCAAGATCGAGCCGGGGGAAAGCCCGGAAGAAGCGCTGATCCGCGAGCTGGAGGAGGAGCTGGGCATCTCCACCAAGACCGCGTGCCTGGCGCCGCTGACCTTCGCCAGCCACTCTTACGACAATGTTCACCTGTTGATGCCACTTTACGCCTGCCGGAAATGGCAGGGCGTGCCGGAGGCGCGGGAGCATACGGCCCTCAAATGGGTGCGTCCGCAGAAATTGCGCGACTATGCCATGCCACCGGCGGACGAACCGCTGATCGCCGCTCTATGCGATCTGCTCTAGTCCGATAACCTTGCCGGCCGGGGGGCGCGCATGCTGGTTGAGACGATCAAATCCTTTATCGGCGACGAAGCCGGCGCCACCGTCATCGAATATGCCCTCTTGGGCACACTGATCGCTGTCGCCATTGCCGGCACCTTTGCCGCCGTCGGCAATAATCTGTTCGTCGTCATGGGCGCGGGCACCGGCGGCGCCGCCGACGTCATCGGCGATCAGGCCAAGAAGCTCTAGGCTATTGCAGCACCACGACCTTGTATTTCTCCCCGGCTACGACGCTGTCGCCGGGATAGAGGTCGTTGATGATATAGAACAATTCGCTGCCGCGACTGAGCCCGGCCATCTGTCGCGCCAGTGAATCGGCACTATCGCCGGCCTTGGCGGTGACGACGCGCAGCGCCACCTTGCGCACCTGGCCGAGATCGGCGGCGCTGGCCCGGCGGAAGCTCTGCAGCGTGGCGTCGGCCCCCTGGGCAAAGCGGGCGCTGTCGCTCTTGGCGGCAAAAATGAACCGATAGACCTGGCCATCCAGCCGCATCACCGAGACGCGGAAGAACCACTGGTCGGTCTGGGCCAGGCCCGAAGCCATCTCGATACCGTTGAAGCTCTGCGTCTTGACGCTGTCGGCCTTGAGCCCGGCGATCCAGCCCGATTTCAGATAATCCGCCAGCCCCACATTGGCCTGCACATCGGCGCTGTCGAAACGCACCGCCTCGCCGTCGCCCGCGACGCCGACCACTGCACTCTGCGAGTTCTGCAGCGTGTAGCCGTCGGGCACGGTGAAGGTGAATTTGGACGCGGTATGGATGAAGCGCCGTCCGACGATGGAGCCCTGCGCCGGGCTGTCGCCAAAGGTGAGCCCGGAAATCGACGCCAGATAGCCGGCGCGGTCCGTCTCCAGCTGGGCCTGGCCGAACATGGTTTTGGCGGTATCGAGCGCCTTCTGGATGCGGGCCGGGGTCGAGGGGTGGGACGACAAGAACCCTTCCCCGCCATTTTCGCCGGCCGAGAAGCTGGCAAAACGGCTCATCACCCCGAGGAAGCGCGCCGCCGCCTGCGGGTCATAGCCGGCCTTGCCGGCAAATTTGATGCCCTCACGGTCGGCTTCCAGCTCCTGATTCTGGCTGAAGGCCGCCATTGATTCGCGGGTGCGGTTGGCGGTGGCGTCGGTCGAGGTATCGCCGCCGAAGACGCCGGTGATGACGCGGTCGACAATCTGGGTGGTGCGGGTGCGATTGGTGCGCGCGCGGGCATGGCGCAGCGTCACGTGGGCAATTTCATGGGCCAGTACGGCGGAGAGTTCGCTGGTATCGGAGGCCAGCGCCAGGATACCGCGCGTCACATAGATATAGCCGCCCGGCAGCGCGAAGGCATTGACCTCGGAACTGTCGAGAATGGTCACCTGGAACTGGGCATTGGGCTGGTTGGCGGCAGCGAGCAGGCGGCCGACAATGCGGGCCACCATGATTTCGGCCGGCCGGTCGGAATACACCCCGCCATAGGCGGCGATGATACGCGGATGCTCGCGGCGACCGATCACCACGTCATCGGGTTCGGTACCAGCCGGCACCACGGCCGGCGCCGGATTGTCACCGGTCTGGCTGACCGCGACATTGGTCCCGGTCAGGCTGGTGCAGGCGCCAAGCGCCAGCAGCGACACCACCAGCACGCCGCTGCGCAAAATTTTTGCGATATGCCCCATGCCCGTCATTGCCTAGCCAGAACCTCGATCTGTTCGGGATGCGTAATTTCAATGCGTGGACCATCCCGGTCGTCCACCCATCCGCGAATCCGCACCAGCGCCTGTTCCAGCACCAGCGGGTCGATACCGGCCTTGGCAAACAGCCGCAAAGCCGGCGCCTCGATCACGGCGGTGAAGTCTTCCTTCCAGAACCGGCCGAAATTGAGATAGACCCGCCCGCCGGTTTTATCGGCCAGCAGGATTCTACCTTCGACAAGTTCATAATGGCCGGCCCGGGCAAGGAGGTCGCCGGGCGCGTCCGCCGCACGAACGCTGTAATAGGGATCGGCCCAGATGCCAAGCCCGCCCAAGCGGGCCCGGCCTTCGGCGGCCAACAACAATTCGAGACAAGCGCGATTGTCGGGGAAGGAATAGACCCGCGCCAGCCCCTGCGCCACCATCACCTGCTGCGCCCAGATTTCGCCGTCCGGCGTGTCGATGAACAGATGCGCCAGGCTACGGCCATAGCGATCAATGGTTTCCCCGCCATAGCCCAGCCGCACCTTCTGGTTGAGGGCGATCGCCTGCAGCGCCGCCTTGGCCTCGGGCGCCAGCGGCCAGGTGACGAAATCGGGCCGGTCGAGCGGCAGCTTGGGCGCCTGCGTGCCGATCAGCCGCACCACCCGCCCATCATCGAGAATCACCGTATCGCCATCGGTGACCGCCGTGACCACGCCACCGGCCGCCATCGCCAGCTGTTCGCAGGCAAGGTTCGCCACCGACACCGAAGACAGGGCCGCAAGCGCAGCAAGGCGAACGAGACTGGAGGTGAACAAATCAGGCCCCGGAAAGACTTCCCTAACCATGCACCCAAATACGGCAAAAAATCATGAACGCCGATTTCACGCCGTGAAGACGCACATTGCCCCGCCTACCGCGCGTCACCCTCGGGGCGTGGTGCGGGATGGTGGTCGCCCACCGAGCCCCCCTTCTCCCCTCGTGGGAGAAGGTGCCCGAAGGGCGGATGAGGGGGTTCTTCGGCCGACATCAAAACATAGGCGAGCGCAGCCCCCTCACCCTGACCTGCCGCTGAACGCGTCAGGTCTGTCCCTCTCCCACAAGGGGAGAGGGGATCCGGCGATTGGGCGGGATGCCCCTGAGCAAGAAGCGCGGCGAAGGCCGCCGCTTCGCCTTGTCACCATCCGGCCTTGCTGGTATTTCGTCCGGCGTGGTCTCGTAGCTCAGTTGGATAGAGCACCGGATTCCTAATCCGGGGGTCGTGGGTTCGAATCCCGCCGAGATCACCACCTCCCGACAGCACCAGATCGCGTTAAGCCGCTGGCAGGTGTCTGGCGGTTATAGAGGGGGCAACCATCTTTTGGCCTTGCTCGGCCCATAATTGGCCACGGCCCTTTGTCTCAGGATTTACTCATGACCGCTCTGCGTTCTTTCAAGCCGGCCCTTGCGCCGCTCGCCGCCGTGTTGGCGGCAATTGTCCTTTCCGCCTGCAGCATGGGCGGCGGCGGTGCCAGCAGCGCCACGGCGCTGGCGCCGGCTCTGTCGGCCCGCATGGATCAGCCGGGCGCCCGGCTCGACCAGGCCCAGGCCATCGGCATGATCAACGCCTATCGCGCCACCGCCGGCCTGCCGGCTCTGGCCTCCGACGCGGCGCTCGACGGCACCGCCCAGGCGCTGGCCAATCAATATGCCCAGACCGGCACCCCGCCGAAAACCCCGCAGGGCCTGACGGTGATGAAGCTCAGCGCCGGTTACGCCACTTTTGCCGAGACCTTCTCGGGCTGGCGCAACAACCCCGCCGACGCCGTCGGCCTGCGCGCCACGGCCGGCAAGGCCGGCCTCGCCATGGCCTTCAACCCGACCTCGAGCTACGGCATCCACTGGGTTCTTGTCCTTGGCGACTGAGCCCGACATCATCGACGCACGCGGGCTGAAATGCCCGCTGCCGGTGCTGAAAATGGAAAAGCGTCTTGCGGGCCTGCCCGCCGGCGCAACCCTGCTCGTGCTGGCCACCGACCCGATGGCCAAGGTGGATATCCCGCTTTACTGCCGCCAGCACGGCCACGACTGCACGCTCAGCACCGAGGGCACGGTGCTGCAGTTTGCAATTATAGTGGGATAATGGTGCCCCCCGCCGGACTCGAACCGGCACGCCTCGCAGCGGAGGATTTTGAGTCCTCTGCGTCTACCATTCCGCCAGAGGGGCACGGGAAAGCTCTCTAACCCAGGTCGGGTTGCGCTGCAACAGGCTGATTACGCTAGCAGCCACAGTCGTACGAGATAAACCGCGAGGACGCCGGCCGCCATCGACGCCAGCAGATTGCGGGTGATGACATAGGTCCCGGCGGTGATGGCAGCGGCGATGACTTCGGCGGCGCTGCCGGTGACCAGAGCCGGGGCCACCAGCGAGGCCAGCACCGCGCCGGGAATATGCTTGAGCCAGGACGCGGCAAAGCCGTCGCGCTGCAGGCGATTGGCCAGCAGCAAGCCCCCGGCCTTGACCATGAAAGTCACCAGCGCCATGCCGGCGATGGCGAGCAGGGCTTCGGTGCTAGTGAGCATGGCGCAGCCTTTCGGCGATGGCCCCGGCCAGACTGCCGACCACGCCACCAATCAGAATATACCAGCTGCCCTCGATCAGCTTGGCCGAGATAATGGCCGCCAGCGCCGCCACGATCCACGGCACCAGATCGCCCTTGCCCTTCCACATGCCGAGCAGCAGCACGAGGAAGGTGGCGGTGAAGGCAAAATCGAGGCCATAGCGACTGGGATCGTCAATCGCCGAGCCCAGCGTATGGCCGATGACGGTGGTGGCCATCCAGCAGCAATAGGCCAGCACGCCGCCGCCCAGCAAAAACCCGACCGAGCCGCGCCCCTTGGCCATTTCGGCCACGGTCATCGCCCAGGTTTCGTCCGAGACAATGCCCATGATCAGCGCGCCCTTGACCTGTTCATGCGGACCAAACAAGGGCCGCAGCGTCGCCGTCAGCAGCAGATAGCGCAGATTGACGATCAGCGCAGCGATGATCAGCGGGCCGATCGGCAGGCTGGACGGCGTCGCGCTCCACAGATCGAGCGCCACGAATTGCGCCGAGCCGGCAAACACCAGCCCGCTCATCAGGATCACTTCCAGCAGGCTCAACCCGGTGCCGCGCGCCAACACGCCCCAGACAATGCCATAGGCGGCCACCGAGATGACGACGGGAATACAGGCGCGGGCGCCGGCATAGAACTGGTCGGAAAAGCGGACAGCGGGGGCGGCGGTGATCGTGGACATGGTTGATGCTTAGCCGCAGCGCGCCGCGAACGCATCAGCTTTTCGCGCCTGGGGCGATGACACTTGGTGATGGGAGCGATTGGTGGCGGTGATAAGGGTGGATTGGGCTTGTCCACTCATCGGTGTGTGTGGCCCCACCCCACCCTCATTCCCTCCCCATCGAAGGGGAGGGAGGCGCTGGCTGAGGTGTCTGTGTTCATCGTCTCCCTCCCCCTTGTGGGGAGGGATCAAGGGTGGGGGATGGGAGCCACGATATCGGGGCGCTCCGTCACCCCCTCCTAGCCTCCCCCTTCAAGGGGGAGGTACCGCGCAGTGGTCGTGACGGGATCGTGCCACGCGAGTGGAGAGACACCTCCCCCTAGATGGGGGAGGCTGGGAGGGGGTGGGGCCCCAGCCTCCGCGCCCCCGCCCACACGCCCGCAAAACGCGTTGACGCCCACCACCCTCAAGCGTAGAAACTGCGCCGTGTCATTGCCACGCCTCCAGCGCCCGTCCAGCCTGCACTCCGCCATGAGGGTGTAAATCGGTCCCTGCAGCGACCTGAAATTTTCTCAGCGTTGCGCTGTTCCCGGGGCCCCTGTCGGGGCGCTCTTTTTTGTCGAGGTTCTTCGGAGTGTTCAAATGAACCCCCAATCCAAGCCGCTCTGGCAGCGGTTCGTCGTGTTTCTCATACCGCTGATGGCCTCCAATATTCTGCAGGCGCTCTCGGGTACGGTCAATTCCATCTATATCGGGCAGATGATCGGCGTTGAGGCCCTGGCCGCCACCGCCACCTTCTTCCCCATCATGTTTTTCCTGATGAGCTTCGTCATTGGCCTGTCGGCCGGCTCGACCGTGCTGATCGGTCAGGCCTGGGGCGCGCGCAATGTCGACAAGGTCAAGCAGGTGGCCGGCACCACGCTGTTCGCCACCCTGGTGCTCGGCGCGCTGGTTGCGGTGGGCGGCGGGCTGTTCACCGAACAGATCATGACCGTGCTCGGCGCCCCGGAAAACATCCGCGAAATGTCGGTGGGCTATGCGCGCATCGTGCTGATCGGCATGCCGGGCTTTTTCATGTTCCTCGTGGTCACCTCGGTGCTGCGCGGCGTCGGCGACACCATCACCCCGCTCTTCTCGCTGATCATGTCGATGGTGGTCAGCCTGCTGGTCACCCCGGCACTGATCCTGGGCTGGTTCGGCCTGCCGCAGCTGGGCGTCAATGCTGCGGCCTGGGCGATGATCTCCGGCTTCCTCACCGTGCTGGTCTTCCTGTTCTTCTATATGCGGATCCGCAATATGCCGCTGGCGCCCGATGCGGTGCTGCTGCGCGCCATGCTGCATCCCGACTTCAAGCTGCTCGGGCTGATCCTCAAGCTGGGCGTCCCGACCGGCATGCAGATGGTGATTTCGTCCATCGCCGGCATCGTCGTGATCGGGCTGGTCAACCGCTTTGGCTCGGACGCCACTGCCGCCTATGGCGCGCTGGGGCAGGTGATGAGCTATGTGCAGTTCCCCGCCATGTCGATCGGCATCGCCGCCTCGATCTTTGCCGCCCAGGCCATCGGTGCGGGCCAGACCCAGCAATTGGGCACCATCGCCAAGACTGCCGTGCTGCTCAATCTGATCATCACCGGCGGGCTGATCGTGCTGGCCTATCTGTTCAGCCAGCATGTGGTGGCGCTGTTCATCACCGATCCCGAAGTGATCGAGCTGACCGAAACCCTGCTGCATGTGGTGCTGTGGAGCATTCTCTGCTTCGGCTGGAGCGTGGTGTTCTCGGGCATGATGCGCGCCAGCGGCACGGTCTATGCGCCGATGCTGCTGTCGCTGTCCTGTATCCTGTTCATCGAACTGCCCGGCGCGATCTGGCTCAGCCAGACCAGCCTCGGCCTCACCGGCATCTGGATCGCCTATGCCGCCAGCTTCACCATGATGCTGGTGCTACAGGCGAGCTGGTATCAGTTCGTGTGGAAGCGCAAAAAGATCGTCGCGCTGATCTAGGCTCTGAAGCGGCGCTCCAGCCAGTCGATCGCGAAAGCGACGATGGCCGGGGCGTCGACCAACACCGACGGGGCGTGGCCGATCTGGCCGCGCCTGCCCTGCCCGCTGGCCAAAAACGCGTCCACCACATCGGCGAAATAATCGTCGGCCAGGCCATCGACCACCGGATCGCTGGTGTCGAATTCCTCGAAATGCCGCCACACACTGCGGCCATTGATCAGCATCGGCGCCTCGTAGCGCCGCACACGCTTGTTCGGCAGATTAGCCAGATGCTCGGCGTGATGCAGCAGCGTCATGGTGTCGAGCGGCGCGCCAACCAGCAGGGTCTTGCCATTGGCGGCGACCAGCTTGCCGAAGGGCGAGTGCGGGCCATAGCCATAATCCAGCGCATGATCGGCGACGAACCAGTCGGCCCGCCCACCCAGGGCGGCGCAGGACGCACCGGGATTGCCGCTGCGTCTGGCGCCCGGTGTGGTGCGCAGTAATTCGGGGAAAGCGCCATTGTCGCGCGTGGCGCGGGAGCGCTCCGGATCGAAGGGCGGCACCTGCGGGCGCAGGGCATGATCGGGATAGTCGCGATCATCATAGGCCCAGTCGCAATAGGCCAGAATGGTGCCGTCGGGCCCGACCGCGTCGCCCAGCGCCGCGATCAGGGCATCCGGCCCGCCCAGTATCGGCCCGACCGACCGCAGCCCGGCATGGGTCAGCACCGCATCGCCGGGTCGCAGACCCAGTGCGGTGAGCTGTTGCGCCAGCGCCGACCGCGTCCAGACCATGGCTCACTCAGCCATTGACATAGGCGACCTTGCGCGGCTCGGCAGCAGCCACCGCATCGGCGCGGGCGTCATAGATGGAACGGGCTTCGATGATGGCGGTGTGATGCTCGGCCGACCAATCCCACAATTTGCTGATCGGACCATCCAGCGTCTTGCCCATTTCGGTCAGGCCATATTCGACGCGCGGCGGCACCTCGGGATAGATGGTGCGGGTGACCAGCCCATCGCGCTCGAGATTGCGCAAGGTCAGCGTCAGCATGCGCTGGCTGACGCCATTGATCATGCGCTTGAGCTCATTGAAGCGCAGCGTGCCGTTGCGCCCGAGCATGCCCACCACCAGCACGCTCCACTTGTCGCCGATGCGATTGAGCACGTCAGACATCGCGGTGCAGTTGGCGGATTTGGACGTGTCGTGCAGTGACATGGAATATAGCTTTCATTTCGCGTAACTCAGGCACTAATATAGACACAGTTCCTTATTGTGCCTAGGGGGCAAAAAATTACAGGCAAATTGCGAGAAAACCGCAAGAAAACCACAAGCATGCTGCCAGCCGATGCTGGCTTCAAAAGCCGGCTTCAAAACCCCGTCAGCAGCCATCCCCTTCCATTGAGGTGACGGCGCCGCGCTGCTAAGAAGGGGCGCCTTTCCCCCACCCTGGAGCCGTGTCCGTTGCTGTTTGCCCGCCGTCTTGTCCTTGTCGTCCTGCTGGCCCTGCTGAGTCTGGCGCCGGCCCGCGCCAATCCGATGCTGCTGGTCGATATGGACAATTTCGACGTGCTCTATGCCCAGGAGGCTGGCCAGCCCTGGCACCCGGCGTCGCTCACCAAGATGATGACGGCCTATGTCGCCTTCGAGCAGATCGCTCTGGGCAAGGTCACGCTCGACACCCCGGTGGTCGTCTCCAAAAAGGCCTTCAACCAGGCGCCGTCCAAATCCGGCCTGCCGGTGGGCAGTGCAGTGAGCTTGCAGGACGCGCTGTATTTGATGCTGGTCAAATCGGCCAATGACATCGCCACCGCCATCGCCGAAACCGTGGGCGGCGACGAGGCCAGCTTTGTCGGCATGATGAACGAAGCCTCCTCGCGCATGGGGCTGACCGCCACCCATTACGCCAATGCCAATGGCCTGCACGACCCGGCCCAGGTGACCTCGGCCCGCGACATGGCGATCCTGTCGCTCTATATCCGCCAGAGCTTTCCGCAATATCTGCCGATTTTCGGCACCAGCACCGTGATGCTCAACGGCAAGGCGCTGAAGTCGGAAAACAAGCTGCTGGAAAGCTTTGCTGGCACAACCGGCATGAAAACCGGCTTCGTCTGCGCCTCCGGCCTCAACATCGTCACCACTGTCGAACGCAATGGCCGCCGCCTGCTCGCCGTGGTGCTGGGCGGCGCCTCGGGCCGCGACCGCAATGAGCGGACCGCCGAATTGCTGCTCAAGGGCCTGTCGGGCGGCGCCACGCCGACCGGACAGAACGTGCTGGGCCTCGCCAACAATCCCGGCGCCGCGCCGGTCGACATGCGCCCGCTGATCTGCGGCAAGGAAGCCGCCGCCTATACCGCCGCCCAGGAAGCCGCCTTCCCCATGGGGCTCAAGGGCCAGCCGAGCTTTCTCAGTGACACGGTGATCGCCAGCTCTTATGTCGCCACCGATCTGGGCCGCATCGCCGTCGGCATCAACCTGCCGCGCCCGCGCCCGGTGCATCTGCCGCTGTTCAGCGCCCCGACCACCGAAGCCTCCCTCGGCGGCGACCTGCGCCCCGGCCTGCCCAGCACCGACTCCGCCCCCTTCCCCCGACCACGCCCGAGTTTCTAGGTTTTTGGCCCCTCGCTTCGTCTAAACGCGGTGTCATCCCGGCCTTGAGCCGGGACCCATCCTGAGATGGGTTCACCGGCCTGATCTCGAGATGGGCCCCGGCTCAAGGCCGGGGCGACACCGTGGCGTGGCAATATCAAAAACCGCCGCTTTCGGCCCGATTCCGCCCCTCCACACCCATCCCGCGCAAATGTGATCACCTGCCATGCTCTCCTGCATGGCGTTAACCCTGTTCCTTACCCGACTATTAATTTGTTCAGTCGCATTTTGCGCAGGACAATTTCCCTTCCCTTCTACGAGGACATCCATGAAGCGCCTTGGCATCATGCTTTCCGCGATCCTGCTGCTTTCCACCGCTGCCCAGGCTGCCGATCTCGGCTGGAACAGCGGCGCGAGCCCGATCTATTCGCCCACCCCGGCCTCCGGCTGGTCGGGCTTTTACGCTGGCGTCAATGCCAGCTACGGCTGGGGCACCCTGGACCGGCAGCCTGCTGCTGGCGGCGCGACGGTCTCCAACAATAGCGGCGGCGGCGCGCTGGGCGCACAGGTCGGCTACAATCTGGATATGGGCGGCTTCGTGCTCGGCACCGAAGCAGATCTGCAGTGGGCCAGCATCGGCCACACCCAGGATCTGGGCGCCGGCGACACGCTCAAGGCGGGCATCGACGTGTTCGGCACCATCCGTGGCCGCGCCGGCATGAGCTTTGGTCAGGTGATGCCCTATGTCACCGGCGGCTTTGCCGCGGGCCGTGGCAGCGTCAGCCTCGACAATGGTGTTACCACCTCGCAGACCGCCACCCATATGGGCTGGACCGTGGGCGCGGGCCTCGAAGCCCAGGCCACCTCCAACATCTCCATCAAGGCCGAATATCTCTATGTCGACCTGGGCACCCAGACCTACAACAACCTGCCCGCTCCGTTCGGCAACACCAACGCTACGCAGCGCTTCGGCGTCGTCCGCGCCGGCCTGAACTACAAGTTCTAGCCGCAGCCATCCTGTGTGGGCGTTTATTGGGAAGGGACTGGTTTCGGCCAGTCCCCTTTTTATTTGAGCCAAACCGCCCCTAACCAGTTTGCCGTGTCGGCGATGCAAGAATTGATCGCGGCGTTCATGCGATACCCTCGCTCGGCCGCGGGCGTTGAGCCCGCGCGCGGGATTGTGGGCACCCTGCTCGATCAGCTTCAGATCGGCCCGAACTGGCCGTTTCGATGGCGATCTTGAGAAAATCGGCAAGCATCGAACGCTCCATCACTTGAGATGGAACGGAGCTACGCCTTAGCGGCGTAACGGCTCTAGATCGAAAGCGGCGCTAACCCGTAACGCGGGCGTAAAGCCCCTCCGGGTTGGAGCACCGGATCAGCGATCAATCGATTTGGGCGGCCGGCCCGGCAAAGATCTGCTTCACGTCGCCGGCACAATCGGCTCTGAGCAGCAGCGTCAACAGAACCCGCGCTTTGAGCCCGTCGAGCTGGCCGGCCAGCACGACGCCGCGCCGTTGCAGGTCAATCTCACCCCCGACAAAGCCGTAGGTGCTGCGCAATACTTCGCCATTGCCGGCCCGGCTGGCCAGCACGACCGGGATCGCGGTCGCGGCTCGCTCCAGCGCCGCTGCAGCATTGGGTGAGGCGTGCCCGCCACCAACCCCTTCGATGACCAGGCCAGCAAAACCCGCCTCGACCGCCGCATGGATCAGTTCCCCCTGATCATCCAGCGACAGGCGGAGCAAGGCTACCCGCTGGCTGCCGGTTACCTTGTGGCGTGGTAACCGCCATGCGCGCAGGGGTCGGGTATGGAAATGGACGCGCCCCTCGCTCACCCCACCGATGACACCCCCACCCAGCGAGACAAACGCCGATGGGCTGGTGCTGTGTCGTTTGGCGACAAACTGGGCGGCATGTATCTCGTCATTCAGGACGACAACGACGCCCATCTGCCGGGCCTCGCTGCTGGCGGCGACACGGATTGCCGCGAGTAGATTGGCCGGGCCGTCCGCCCCCGACAATGATGGATTGCGCATCGCTCCGGTGACCACGACCGCGATGTCGGGGACAACGAGCAGGTCCAGGGCAAAGGCAGTTTCCTCGATAGTGTCGGTGCCTTGGGTGATGACCACCCCTTGGGTACCCGCAGCAGCAAGGTCGTTGATGTGCGCGGCCAACTGCACGATGTCATCGAAGGACAGGTGAGCGCCGGGCAACATCCGGAAGCTTTCGGCGCGCAGGCCCGTGAACGCCGCCAACTCGGGCACCGCCCCGAGCAGTTGATCGGCGGTCAGGGTCGGTGTGACGCCCGGCTGCGCGCCGGGAGCCATGGCAATGGTGCCGCCCAGTCCGATAACAACGACCGGCGTGGCGACAGTCTCTGCAGTCACAATGGCACCCCTTCAAACTCGGCTTCGGCAAAATGCCCGCATTCGGGGCCGGGGCGCAAGCGGCCGTTCAGGCCGGGGAGAGTCTTGAACTGGCCCATTGCGGATATTGCATCCGCAATGGGCCTTCCGACTATCGCAAGGGCTTAGTCGGCGACGGGAACCACGGCACCCTTGTATTTTTCCAGAATGAACTGGCGGATCGGCTCGGACTTCAGCACTTCGACAAGGCGAATGATTTCCGGCCGGGTTTCATCGCCGGCCCGCACGGTGATGATGTTGGCATAGGGGTTGTTTTCGGCACTTTCGACGGCGATTGGATCATTCACCGGGTCAAGGCCGGCATCGAGGGCGTAGTTGGCGTTGATCACCACGGCGTCGGCTTCATCATTGAGATGGACCTGCGCCAGCAATGCGGCTTCCACATCGGTCTTGAAGGTCAAATTCTTCGGATTGCCGACGATATCGTGCACGCGGGCGGAATAGACATCGAGGCCTTCGGGCAGGGTGACGATGCCTTCACGCACGAAGATCGCCAGAATGCGGCCTTCTTCAGCGACCGAGTCGCGCAGGATGACTTCGCCATTGTCCGGCAGGTCCTGCAGACTATCCCAGCGCTGCGAATAAAGGCCGATCGGCTCGACATGGATGCCGCCGGCATTGACGAAATCATAGTCCGGATTGTCCGCCAGAACTTCGTTCAGATAGGGCACGTGCTGGAAATAATTGGCGTCGATTTCACCCGAATCCAGCGCCGTGTTGGGCAGGATATAGTCCTGGAACGGGATGATTTCGAGTTCGATGCCTTCTGCGGCCAGGATGGGCGCGGCCTGTTCGAGGATTTCGGCGTGCGGCACATAGGATGCGCCAACCACCAGCTTGGTCTGGGCCAGAGCGGGGGTTGCCAGCACAGTTGCAGCGAGCAACGCTGCGGTGATGAGAGAGGTCTTTGCCATCATTGGCTCCTTTGGTTTTATCGTTTGTCGAGATTGCGGGTCGCCATGTCGCCAGCGAATTGAATGGCGAAGACGATGACGAGAACCATTCCGGTGGCGGCCAGCGTGACGTCGCCATTATTGCGCTGGAAACCTTCGAGATAGGCCAGATGGCCCAGCCCCCCGGCCCCGATGACCCCGGCCATGGCGGTGAAGCCAACCAGCGAGATCAGGGACACGGTGAGGCCCGAAGCCAGCGCGGGGCCTGCCTCTGGAATGAGAACTTTGAAGATGATGGTGAAAACACCGCCACCCATGGAGCGCGTCGCTTCGATCACGCCCTTGGAGACCTCGCGAAAGGCAATCTCCACCAGCCGTGCATAGAACGGCGCTGCCCCCACGATCAGCGCCGGCAAGGCGGCGTTGACGCCCAGCATACGCCCGACCAGGAACCGGGTTACCGGGATCAGCAGCACGATCAGGATGATGAAGGGGATCGAGCGGAAAAGGTTGGTAACCAGCGACAGCGCGCCATAGGCCGAGCGATTGGCCAGCAGCTGCCCAGGACTGGTCAGAAACAACACCGTGCCGATCAGCAGCCCGAGAATAAAGGTCGCGCTGCCAGCCATGCCCGTCATGTAGAGCGTGTCGATCGTGGCCTTCCAGAACTGGTCGAGCCGGAGATTGGGAAACAGCAATTCGATCATGGCGCGGTCTCCTCGCCAATGATTTCGGCGACGATGTCGCGCTCCGCCAGATAGGCCAGCAATGCCTGCAGCGCCGCGCCCTCGGCCGGCACCTCGACATAGAGTTCACCGATAGCGGCATCGCGCGTTCGGCTCACCCGACCATGCACGATGTTGATGGGGAGGTCGAAATGCCGGATCGCGTCGGCCAGCACGGGCTGGCGGGCCCGGGGCCCGACATAGACCAGCTTGATCAGGGCACCGTCCACGAGGCCAGGGACCGTTGGGTCGAAGGTATCGGCGCTGGAAATCTGCCGCACGAAACGCTTGGTCACCTCGGCCTGGGGCTGGGCGAAAACGGCCTTGGCCGGACCGGTCTCCACCACTTTCCCGGCTTCCATCACCGCCACCTGGTCGCAGATGCGCCGAATGACATGCATCTCATGGGTAATCAGCACGATGGTCAGACCCAGCCGGCGATTGATGTCGGACAACAGGTCCAGAATGGCGTCCGTGGTCTCCGGATCGAGCGCAGAGGTGGCCTCATCGCAGAGCAACACATCGGGATGGTTGGCCAAGGCCCGGGCGATACCGACGCGCTGCTTCTGGCCACCGCTCAATTGCGCCGGGTAGGCGTCTTCGCGGCCTTCGAGCCCCACCAGACGCACCAGTTCGGCCACCCTGGCCTTGGTTGTCGCCCGGTCAACCCGGGCAATCTCGAGGGCGAAGGCAATGTTCTGCGCCACGGTGCGCGACCAGAGCAGGTTGAAATGCTGGAAGATCATGCCGATCTTCAGCCGTGCCTTGCGCAAAGCCGGCCCTTCGGCATGCGACAGATCGAGACCATCGACATGGACCGTGCCGCTATCGACCCGCTCCAGCCCGTTCAGCAGGCGGATCAGCGTGCTCTTGCCCGCGCCGCTATGGCCGATCACCCCGAAGATCTGGCCCCGCTCGACGGACAGGTCCACCTGATCGACCGCCGTGATGCGCGCGTCTCCCTGCCCAAAGGATTTAGTGGCCTTGTTCAACGAGATCAGTGCGGCGGTCAAAAAACTTTCCTGTCAAAGCGAAAACGAACACAGCTTATAGCCCGGCTCATTCACGATATGAACGGTCGTGATTAAATCTCTTTCCCTCTCCGGCCGCGCGCGGCGCAATGGTTTCGCGCGGGGTGCGGCATGGGGAGCAATCGGGTCCCGTGGCATCTGGGCGTCCATGTCTCGACCCTGTTTTTAAGCGAGACGGGCGGGACAGGCTCGGCTAGAAAATATTCGGCCGCTCTGTGGCCATGTCGGATCGGCGTGGCCGTTAGCTGTTTGGCGCTGGGCGGCGGAGGACAAGAGCGTGAGCAAGCAAGGCGAAGTGCGCACTGGAACGGCCGGCTGGGTGTTCGAACCCTGGCGCGGCAGCTTTTATCCCGAAGGCCTCGTGCAGAAAAAAGAGCTGGCCTATGCCAGCTCCCGCCTCGGCAGCATCGAGATCAACGCCACCTTCCGTGCCAACCAGAAGCCGGAGAGTTTTGCCAAATGGGCCGGCGAAGCCCGCGACGGCTTTGTCTTCGCCATCAAGGGCCCGCAACTGGTCACCCATATCAAGCGGCTGAAAAACTGCGAGATCGAACTGGCCAATTTTTTCGCCTCGGGTCCGCTGGCCCTCGGCCCCAAGCTGGGTCCGTTCATCTGGCAGCTGCCGCCCAATGTCAGCTATGACCGCGATGTGCTGAGCGGCTTCCTGGCGCTGCTGCCCAAAACCGGCGCCGACTATGTCGCGCTGGCGGGCAAGGCCGATGCACGGCTCAAATCCCCGCCCTTCCTCGATACCGGCAACGTCGGCCCGATCCGTCACGCCATCGAGCTGCGCAATGCCAGCTTTGACGCGCCCGAGGTCAATGCGCTGCTGGCCGAACATAATGTTGCGCGCGTCATCGCCGACACGCCGGACAATCCATCGCGCGACCTGACCGCCGATTTCGCCTATTGCCGGTTGCAGGGACCGGCGCATGGCCATGGCGGCGGCTACCAGCCCACCGACATTGCCGACTGGGCCAAAACCGTCACCGCCTGGGCTGGATCGGGCAAGGACGTGTTTGCCTATTTCGTGCATGAGGACAAATTGCACGCCCCGGCCAATGCCATCGCCCTGCGTCAGGCGGCTGGAATCAGCCTGCCCGGCGATTGATCACAAGCCTGTTTCCGGCTGGAATTTGCCACAGCGGCACGCTATCCAGCCTTCACTCCAGCGTCACTCGAGAACCCAAATGGCCCAATCGTTCCTCCGCCCGCTCGACAAGCTTTCGGCAGGCGCCGCCTTCGTTCTCGGCCTCGTGACCATCCTGCTGGCGCTCGCCTCGCAGGTGTTCGGCGGCCTCGTGCCCTGCGAACTCTGCCTCGAACAGCGCCTCGCCTATTATTATGGCCTGCCGCTGCTGTTGCTGGTGCTGCTCACCTGGAACCGGCTGCCGCTGCCGGTCTGGTATGTCGCCATGGCCATCGTCACCGCCATTTTCGTCTGGAGCACCTATATGGGGGCGTTCCACGCTGGCGTCGAATGGGGCTTCTGGCCCGGCCCGACCGCCTGCACTGGCGTCGGCGAAAGCATGGATTTCAACGCGCTGAGCAACCTGACCCCGGTCATCGGCTGCGACGTGGTGCAGTTCCGCTTCCTCGGCATTTCCATGGCCGGCTACAACGCACTGGTGTCATTGGTGATTGTGGTTTTGCTGGGCGTATCGATTGCCGCCCAGCTGCGCGGGCAGAAGCGGGGCTAGACGTCCAGAGCGGCGTCGATGTCGACAGCTGCCGATAGGACGCGGATCACCGAGATGACGTCGTCGCGCACCACATAGATGACCGCGTAGCGCCCGTGTACCCGCCGACGATACCCGCGATCGGCGAAATTAGGCAAAACGGCAAAACCGAACGGGGTTTCGGTCAGCTCAATGCAGGCGGTCTGCAACTCCTGCACAAAGGTGATGGCCCGTTTTGGACTGTCCTCGGCGATATAGTCGCCTATGCCGCGCAAATCCATTCTGGCTCGAGGAGCGAACCGCAGCCTCATGCCGATTTCTTTTCGGCCATCTCACCGTAGCGGGCCATGAGTTCAGCAAAAACGTCATCGGCCGGGATGCCGAGCCCCGCATCAATCTCGTCCAGCCCCACTTGCAGCTTGGCTTCCAACTCCTTGAACCGCGCCTCGCGCTCTTGCACCAGGCGGACGCCTTCGCGCAGCACTTCGCTTTTGGAATTGTAGCGGCCGTTCTCAACCAGATCGGTCACGACTTTTTCGAGCGTTTCGCCCAGTTCAGCGCTGATGGCCATGCCTGTTCTCCGTGCCTGAGTGAAAACCAATAATAGTTATTGGCTAAACACCTTGCAAGAGAGCACGGGCTCCGTAGCTCTACTGATCCTCAAGCTCGCCCCACCCAGCCAGCCCTACGGCTCCAGCTCGATGTCCCAGTACAAATAATCCAGCCAGCTCTTGTGCAAATGGTTGGGCGGGAAAGCCCGGCCATTATTGTGCAGGTCATATACCGTGGGTTGATACGGCGTCTGGTGCGGGAACATGCGGATTTCGCTCGGCATCCGATTGGCTTTTTTCAGATTGCACGGCGCGCAGGCGGCAACGACATTTTCCCAGGTGGTCTGGCCGCCCTTGGAGCGGGGGATGACGTGATCGAAGGTCAGATCGTCCTTGCAGCCGCAATATTGGCACAGGAAGCGATCGCGCAGGAACACGTTGAAGCGGGTAAAGGCCGGGTTCCGCGCCGGCTTGATATAATCCTTGAGCGCCACCACGCTGGGCAATTGCATGGCAAAGCTGGGCGAGCGGATCACCGTGTCATATTGCGACACGATATTCACCCGATCGAGGCACACCGCCTTGATGGCGTCCTGCCAGGACCATAGGGACAATGGATAGTAGCTGAGCGGCCGGAAGTCGGCGTTCAGCACCAGAGCGGGACAGGCCTCAGGCGACACGTGGATGGTCACTTGAGTCTCCCGGAACGGGAATCGAGTAAGTCCATAGCGCTTTATACTAAGCGCTTTGTGTCAGCCCTGTGAAGCGGGAAGCATTCGCTTTATTTTGTGATCAGGCGCTCGATGAAACGGGTGGCAAACGCCATGCCGTCCGGGGCAATGCCGTGCCCGACGCCCGGGCTCACGTGATAGTGCACCTCATAGCCGGCTTGGCGCAGCGCCAGATCGGCCTCGGCGCTATGGATCGGATCGACCACGCTGTCGTTGTCACCATGCACCAGGCACACCGGGCTCTTGGCCACACCATCACTGCCAAAGCCCTCCGGCGGCAGCAGCGCCCCGGAAAAGCCGATGATGCCCATCAGCGGGCGATCCAATGACAGCCCAACATGCAGCGCCATCATCGCGCCCTGGCTGAAACCCGCCAGCAGCGTGTTTTCCGGGGTAATGTCGGTCTGGCTCCACAGATCGTCGAGAAATTCGCGCAGCACCGGGGCTGCCTGAACCACGCCCAATTGCCGCTTGGCCAGCCGGTCGCCGTCAAAGCTGATATCGAACCACTGATAGCCCGAGGCCAGTTGCCCGCATTGTTCGGGCCCATTGGGCGAGATGAACACCGCATCGGGCAAGGCGTCCTGCCACAGCGGCGCCAGCCCGATCAGATCATTGCCGTCGCTGCCATAGCCATGCAGCAGAATCACCGCCTGCTTGGGCAGGCCACCGGAAGCGGGGGGCACCATCGGGCCGGAGAGTTTGGTCATAAAAGAATTCCTTCCCGGTCGCGCATCACCGCGAAATACCGCCAGAACAACAGGGCCGCTGCCGAACGATGGGGCGTCCAGCCAGCGGCGATGGCGATCATTTCCTTGATGGTTGGCCGCGCGTCAAGGCCAAGCCCATGCTGCACCGCCTTGAGCAGCGCCAGATCGCCGGATGGAAACACATCGCAATGGCCGGCGCAGAACATCAGATAGACCTCCGCCGTCCATGGCCCGATGCCCTTATGCGCCACCAGAGACCGCACCGCATCATCCCCCGGCAGCGTCTCCAGCGCGTCGAAATCCAGCGTCCCATCCACCACCGCCTCGGCGATCACCCGCACGGTGCGAAACTTGCCTCCGGAAAAGCCGGTGGCGCGCACCGACTCCTCGCTCAGCGCCAGATAGGTTGCCGGATCGAGCGCCCCGGGCAGCAGCTCAAACCGGCTCCAGATCGCCGACGCACTGGCCACCGACACCTGTTGGCCGCAGATCACCTTGGCCATGCCGACAAAGCCCCGGCGATTGATCCGCGGCGGCACCACCCCGGCAAAATCGCGCACCGGGCCCAGCCGCGGATCGAGCCCCACCAGCGCCTCGATATGGGCGGCAATGGCGTCGACACTATCGAGGCGCGGTGACGGCGGCAGCAGGCCTATGGTAGAACCGTCCTGTGTCGCCGAATCCATCCAGTCCCGTCCTTCGTTTTGCCCCCAGCCCCAATGGGAGGCTGCATCTCGGCCATGCCTATTCGGCGCTCTATACCTGGCGCGCCGCCGCCCAGCTGGGTGGCACGGCCCTGCTGCGCATCGAAGACATTGATACCGAGCGCAGTAAACCCGAATTCACCGCCACAATCATCGACGATCTGCATTGGCTGGGGCTCGACTGGCCCGAACCGGTGCTGCGCCAGTCCGACCGGCTCGACGCCTATGCCGAGGCCGGCAACCGTTTGCGCGAGCAAAACCTGCTCTATCCCTGCTTCTGCGCCCGCAGCGAGATCGCCGCCCATGCCGATGGCAGCGACCCCGATGGCGCCCCGCTCTATCCCGGCACCTGCCGCCATCTCGACCGCGGCGAGCAGATCGAGCGGCTGGAACGCGGCGATCCGGTGCAGTTCCGCCTCGATACCGCCAAGGCCATGGACCGTGTCGGCATGCTCAGCTTTACCGTGGTCGGCCCGCTGCTCACCGACCGGCCGCAAATCCGCTATGCCAAGCCCGAACGCTGGGGCGATGTGGTGCTGCAGCGCAAGGGCATCCCCACCAGCTATCACCTCAGCGTCGTGGTCGACGACGCGGCGCAGAATATCACCCATGTGACGCGCGGCCGCGACATGGAGGCGGCCACCGATATCCACACGCTGCTGCAAATGCTGCTCGGCCTGCCGGCGCCGGTCTATAATTTTCATCGCCTGATTCTGGATGATTCCGGCAAAAAGCTGGCCAAATCCAAGGGCGCCGAAAGCCTCGCGGCCTTGCGCGCCCAAGGCTGGACGCAAGAGGATGTGCGGCGCGCGGTCGGGTTTTAGGCTCCCTTGCCGATCCGCCCCAGATGGGTCAGCGAAAATCCCTCCAGCGCTTTGAGGCCATAGCCCAGCATCCGGTCAAAGCCGGCATGGGCCAGGAACAGCGCGCCACAGGCTGCAAGCGCCGGCACGGCAAACACCGATCCTGCCGCCAGCAGCACCAGGCCAAAGCCATAGATATGCACGATATTGTAGCCCACTGCGCCCACCCTTGGGCCGAACGCATAGGCCAAAAAACTCAGGTCAGGCGCAAAGAACACCGGGATCGCCAGCCACCACGCCCAGCCACTATCCAGCTGCCAGAACAGGACCAAAGCGCCCACCAGCACCAGCGCGCCCTCAAACCGCTGCCAGATCACGAACCAGCTCATCGCACGCCACCTTCCATTGCTTTCCGTGTCCCTCGCCATGGCAACGGACATTAGGCACCCCCATCTACTCGGACAAGCCGATCCATTTGTGACAACCGGCCGCGCTGATCACCGGCAGGGAATTGTTCACCTCGTCCCGGATTCGTGCGATCTATGATGCGCTGGCCGCAGGTCTTGCCGCCTCCATCACTGACCAGCGCTCCAATCGGTAGGATGTCATGCAACTCGCTCTCAATATCGCCATCGCCCTCGCCTTGCTCTTCGTTGTCGTCGTGCTGGGCATGGGTCTGTGGAACATGACCAAGGGCGGGCCGGGCAGTACCAGCCAGAAGCTGATGCGCCTGCGCGTCGCCGGTCAGGCCGTGGTGCTGCTGCTGCTGATGGCCGCCTTGTTCTTCTTCGGCGCCGGGCGCGGCTAGCATGGTCAAGCTCAACCGCATCTACACCCGCACTGGCGACGACGGCACCACCGGGCTGGTGCGCGGCCCCCGCCGCCCCAAATTCGATTTGCGCGTCGACGCCTATGGCACGGTGGAAGAGGCCAACGCCACTATTGGCGCGGCGCGTATCCATACCGGCTCCATGCCCAAAATCGATATGCTGCTGGGCCGGATCCAGAATGATCTGTTCGATGTCGGCTCCGATCTGGCAACGCCGGGTGCCGACAGCCCCGACGCCGATTTCCCCTCATTGCGCATCCGCGCCGTGCAGACCGCTTTCCTCGAGCAGCAGATCGACCATTTCAATGCCGATCTGGCGCCGCTGAAAAGCTTCATCCTGCCCGCCGGCACGCCGCTGTCGGCGGCCCTGCACATCGCCCGCACCGTCACCCGCCGCGCCGAGCGCATCACCGTCGAACTGGCCGCTGCCGAGCCCGACACCAGCCCCGAGGCCGTGCGCTATCTCAACCGCCTGTCGGATCTGCTCTTCGTGCTGGCCCGCGTCGCCAATAATAATGGCGCCAAGGATGTGCTGTGGGTCCCCGGCAACCATGGCGATGTCAAAAAGGGCGGTCGCGACTAGGCCCCCGATCTCCGCGCGGGTCTGGAACCGACCGGAGTTTCAAGACATTAGTGCAGCCGGGCGATGTCGCCAGGGTAAGGGCCAAAAGCAATGTTTCTGCCGCTGCATGACACCAATCCCATGCGCCATATCGGTTTCCCCTATGTCACCTATGGGCTGATCGGCCTCACCATCATCTGTTTCATGCTGCAGGCGGTGCTACCGCCGGCGGCCTTCGATCAGGCCACCATCGATTTCGGCATGATCCCCATCGTGGTGCGCGATCTCTATCCCCAACCGGTGCCGTGGCTGCCCGATTGGGCGACGCTGGTGACCTATGCGTTCCTGCATGCTGATTGGCTGCATCTGCTCAGCAACATGCTGTTTCTGTGGGTGTTCGGCGACAATATCGAGGACGCGCTGGGCCATTTCAAATTCGCCCTGTTTTACCTCGCCTGCGCCGTGCTCGCCGCGCTGGCGCATCTGGCGTTCAACCTCAACGACAATGGCCCGCTGATCGGCGCTTCGGGCGCCGTGGCCGGGGTGATGGGCGCCTATATCCTGCTTTACCCGCATGCCCGCGTCTTCGTGCTGGCCCGCATCGTCATCCCGATTCCGCTGCCGGTCCCCGCCTTCTGGATGCTCGGCTTCTGGGTGGCGACGCAGTTGTTTTACGTGCTGATCGGCTCGGAAGAACCTGTCGCCTGGTGGGCGCATCTGGGCGGCTTCCTCGCCGGCATCGTGCTGGCCGCCCTGCTCAAGCGGCGCGACGTGCCGCTGTTCGGCGGTCGCTGGGCGCCGGCTGCGCGCTAATTCAAACTAAATTAACACCGTCGCCGAAGACTTTGTTTACGCCGCCCTCCTAGGCTCCCGCCTGGACCAGTCAGCACAGGAGGTCTGCGATGAATACCGACCTCTCGACCCAGATGATGGCGATGAATTCGGTCAAGCTGCAAACCAGCGTGCAGATTGCCGTGTTCAAAAAAGCCCATGAGATGCAGACCGACCTGCTCGAAACCCTGATGCAGTCGGCGCTTTCGACCCCACCGCCCGGTCAGGGCGCCAAGGTCGACAAGCTGGCCTAGGGAGAAGGTGATGAGCAATGCTCTCGGTATCAGCCCATCGGTGATGATCAACCGCATGGTGGATCGCGCCGGCACCCCGCTGGCCGCCCAATTGGCCAAAGTCGCCGAATTGCGCATGGAACTGATGCTGGCCGTCGACGACGACCAGCAACAAGCCGCCAGCGCCAGCCCCACCGGCGAAGCCCCGGCCGTAGCGCTCAGTTCAGGCGCGGTGGTGGACCGGCTTATCTGATTTTCTTCTTCCCTTCTCCCCTTGAGGGAGAAGGTGCCCGAAGGGCGGATGAGGGGTTGCTTCCCCAAGCATTGAAGCATGGGCCTGCGCAGCACCCCTCACCCTGCTTTTCCGCTGAACGCGGCAAAGCTGTCCCTCTCCCTCAAGGGGAGAGGGGAAGAAAGGTAGAACTAGCTCTTGAGCGCCAACAGCGCCTCAACCACCGCTTCGCCATCGGCGCTATGCCACTCCGCCGGGCCCTGCAGCACGGCCAGCTCGCAGCCATTTTCATCCAGCACTAGCGTCGCCGGCAGGCCCACGGCCACGGCCTGCTGCTTCAGCCGCTCGAAGGCGGCAAACGTGTTGTCGGCATAAAGCGGCAGATTGGCGAACGCGCCGTCATCAAGGAACGACTGCGCCTTGGCCACCCCGCCCTCGCCAATATCGAGATTGATCGGCAGCACCATGAAGGCGTCCGAATTATATTTCGTCGCCAGCGCGTCGAGCGCCGGCATTTCCTCGCGACACGGCACGCACCAGCTGGCCCAGAAATTGACCAGCAGCGCCTTGCCCTTGAAATCAGCAATGGTCATGGCCTTGCCGTCGGCGTCCTTGAACGCCAGCGTGGCATAGCCGCGCCCTTCGCCGGTGCCATTCAGCGCCGCCAGCTCGCCCTTGGCCGCAGCGTCGATCGCCTGCGCCGCCGCGTCCTGCACCGGACATTCCTTTGCCTGTCCAGCATTGCCGAGCCACAGCCACGCCGCTATAGCTAGCGCCAATCCCGTCACCCCCAGGATGACCCACAGCCGGACCCGGCTGGTCGCTCCGGGGCGAGGCGCGTGCATATCGGTCATAAAGCAATCTCCGAGGTATTCGATGAGCAACAAGATGTGGGGCGGGCGGTTTGCCACCGGCCCGGACGCCATCATGGAAGAAATCAACGCCTCGATCGGATTCGACCAGCGTTTATTCCGCCAGGATATTGCCGGATCGATCGCCCATGCCACAATGCTCGCCGAGACGGGCATTCTGACGCAGGAGGATCGCGACAGCATCGTCGCAGGTCTAACCGAGGTGCTGGCTGAAATCGAGGGTGGCAGCTTCACGTTCTCGCGGGCGCTGGAAGACATTCACATGAATGTCGAAAGCCGCTTGCGTGAAAAGATCGGCGATGCCGCCGGCCGGCTGCACACCGCCCGTTCGCGCAACGATCAGGTCGCGACCGATTTCAAGCTCTATGTCCGCGACACCATCGACACGCTGGTGATCCAGATTCACACCCTGCAGCTGGCGCTGGTTACCCGCGCCGAGCAGGAAGCCACCACCATCATGCCCGGCTTCACCCATCTGCAAAGCGCCCAGCCGGTGACCTTTGGCCACCATTTGCTGGCCTATGTCGAAATGCTCGGCCGCGACGCCGGCCGCCTGCTCGATGCCAGGAAGCGCCTCAACGAGAGCCCGCTCGGCTCGGCGGCGCTGGCCGGCACGCCCTATCCCATCGACCGGCAGATGACCGCGAACGCGCTCGGCTTTGACCGCCCGACCGCCAATTCGCTCGACGCCGTCTCCGACCGTGATTTCATCCTCGAAACCCTGGCCGCCGCCTCGATCTGCGCCATGCATCTGTCGCGCTTCGCCGAGGAAATGGTGATCTGGAGTTCGGCTCAGTTCGGCTTCATCAAGCTCAGCGACAAATTCACCACCGGCTCTTCCATTATGCCGCAGAAGCGCAATCCGGACGCTGCCGAGCTGGTGCGCGCCAAGATCGGCCGCATTCTGGGCGCGCTGACCAGCCTGATCGTGGTGATGAAGGGCCTGCCCTTGGCCTATTCCAAGGACATGCAGGAAGACAAGGAAGTCGCCTTCGATGCGCTCGACGCGCTGTCGCTGTCGCTGGCCGCCATGACCGGCATGGTCGGCGATCTCACCGCCAACCGCGAACGCATGCGCGTCTCGGCCGCCGCCGGCTTCTCCACCGCCACCGATATCGCCGACTGGCTGGTGCGCGAGCTGAACATCCCGTTCCGCGACGCCCATCACATCACCGGCCAGATCGTTGCGCTGGCCGAACAGAAAAACACCGGCTTGGAAGGCCTCACCATCGAGGACTTCAAGACCATTGATGAGCGCATCGACAGCCGCATCCACAAGGTGCTCACCGTCGAAGCCTCGGTCGCCGCCCGCAAATCCTATGGCGGCACCGCCCCATCCAACGTGCTGATCCAGGCCGCCCGCTGGAAAACCGAGCTGACCGGCCAGCCCCACGACCCCCTGCCGCTGCCCAAGTCGCGTGGCAGTCATGGCGATGGTGGGGTTGAATAATTTCTCAACTGCCCCGATGCTCCCCTGCGGGACCTGTCGCGATTTTGCCCCACCCACGATGTCACCCCGGCCTGAGCCGGGGCCCATCTCCCGATCCCGCCGGCGCCCCCATCTCAGGATGGGTCCCGGCTCAAGGCCGGGATGACGCCGCATTGGTGACTGGCATTTGGCAACAGACTCCCTGCCGAAAAATAAGGAGAATTTGGTGGCCAAAAAACCCCGACAGATGCGCCTCACCGAGCGTCATGTCGGCTATCTCCAGCCCCAAATCCTGTCCGACGTGCTGCCCCCGCCGCCGCCCGGCCTGCGCGAGGCCGGCCCGGACGATCACCGCAACACCATTGCCAGCCTGTTCGGCCCCGATCCCGGCGCCGACGAAGTCTGGATTTTCGCCTATGGCTCGCTGATCTGGAAACCGGCCTGCGACTTCGTCGAAATGCGCACCGGGCTGGTGCGCGGCTGGCACCGCTCATTTTGCCTCGGCTGGAACAACCGCTTTCGCGGCAGCGATGAGAATCCCGGCCTGATGCTGGCGCTGGATCGCGGCGGCGCCTGCAAGGGCGTACTGTATCGCCTGCCGCCCGACCGGGTCGAACACTGCCTGACCCAGCTATTCGAGCGCGAAATGGGTTGGCGGCCCTCGCCCTTCCCGCCCCGCTTCGTCAATGTCGCCACCGACGAGCGCAGCATCCGCGCCCTCACCTTCTGCATCGACCGCAATTCGGGTCGCTATGTCTCGGGTCTCAGCATCGACGCCATCGCCGACATGCTGGCCACCGCCGTCGGCTCGCGCGGCTCGATGGCCGAATATCTGTTCGCCACGGTCAAGCACCTTGAGGATATCGGCATTCACGATCCCCATCTCTGGCGCCTGCAAGCCATGGTCGCCGACCGCATCGAAGCCACCTATGAGGCCGCGCGCTAAGTCGGGCTTTTGTTTTTCACGGCGTCAGTTTAGATCACCGGGCCCTCCCTTCTCCCCTCGTGGGAGAAGGTGGCTCGCGTAGCGAGACGGATGAGGGGGCAACGCGGGTTGAGCAAACCCCTCACCCGCCCTTCGGGCACCCTCTCCCACAAGGGGAGAGGGGGAAGACAGGAAGATTGGCCTTGGTCCACCATTTTCAACACCGCGACGACACGCTGTTTGCCGAGGACGTCAATCTCAACGAGCTCGCCGCCAAGGTTGGCACGCCGTTTTACGTCTATTCCAGCGCCGCCCTCCGCAGCCAGGTGCGCGCGGTACAGGCCGCCTTTGACGGCATCCCCACCCTGCTCGCCTATGCGATGAAGGCCAATTCCAATCAGGCCGTGCTCAAGCTGATGGCCAGCGAGGGCGCCGGCGCCGATGTGGTGTCGCTCGGCGAATTGGAACGCGCTTTGGCCGCCGGCATCAAGCCGGCAAAGATCGTGTTTTCCGGCGTCGCCAAGACCGTCGCCGAAATGCGCCGCGGCCTCGAAGTCGGCATCAAATGCTTCAACCTCGAAAGCGAGCCCGAACTCGAACGCCTGTCGATGATCGCCCAGGATATGGGCCTGACCGCCAAGGTCTCGGTCCGCATCAATCCTGACGTCGATGCCCGCACCCACGCCAAGATTTCCACCGGCAAGGCCGAGAATAAATTCGGCATCGCCTATGCCCGCGCCCGCGAAGTCTATGCCCGCATCGCCGAGCTGCCCAATGTCGAAGCCGTGGGCGTCGACATGCATATCGGCAGCCAGATCACCGAACTCGCCCCCTTCGCCGAGGCCTTCACCCTGCTCGCCGACCTGGTCAAGGCGCTCCAGGCCGACGGCCACGCCATCGCGCATATCGATGTCGGTGGCGGCCTCGGCATTGTCTATAACGCCGAGGAAGACGCGCCGCCCCTACCGGCCGCCTATGCCGACGTGGTGCGCGACAAAATCGGCCAGCTCGGCTGCACCCTGGTGATCGAACCCGGCCGGCTGCTGGTCGGCAATGCCGGCATCCTCGTCACCAAGGTCGAATATGTGAAGGAAGGCGGCACCAATTTCGTCATCGTCGACGCGGCGATGAATGATCTGCTGCGCCCGACGCTGTATGAGGCCTATCACGACGTCCAGCCGGTCAATCACTCCAACCTCGCCCCGATCACCGCCGACATCGTCGGCCCGGTCTGCGAGACGGGTGACTATCTCGCCAAGGGCCGCACCATGCCCGGCGTCAAGGAAGGCGATCTCCTGGCGGTGATGAGCGCCGGCGCCTATGGCGCGGTGATGGCCTCGACCTATAATTCGCGCCCGCTGATCCCCGAAGTACTGGTCGACGGCACCCGCCACCACGTCATCCGCCCGCGCAAATCGCTGGAAGAATTGCTGGCCCTCGATAGCGTGCCGGACTGGCTGTAGGCGACACTCCGCACATACTCGGTGACATCGCGGTTGGGACGAGCGCTGTGCTAAGCGGCCGGCGCCCCTACTGCTCCCGCGCCCGCCGAGCCAGTGACAACACTTCCACCGGCTTCCCGACCAGCGCGTCATCGACCTTCTGCAACAATTCCGCCAGCGTGAACGGCTTGGTGATGACGTCATAGATCAGCGCGTCGAGCCCATGCGCCCGCTCGCGCTGATCGGCAAAGCCGGTCATCAGCACGATGATCATCTGGGGATATTTCGCGGCCACATGCAGGGCCAGCGCAATGCCGTCCATGATCGGCATCTTGATATCGGAAAGCAGCAGGTCGAATTGCCCCTCTTCGGCATCAGCCGTCTCGGCGGCCAGCCCGCCATCTTCTTCGGCGACGACCTCATGGCCCTTCATGGTCAGCGCGCTCACCACGAAGGCGCGCACTGACGGATCATCTTCGGCAACCAGAATACGGGCCATCAATGTTGCTCCAGAATAGAAAACTCGGTGGCGGGTTCAGCCCCGCCTATGGTCATTTCCTGCCCGCCGGCAAAGCTTAGCCGCACCCTTGCAGCGTCGCCCGGGGGCAGAGTGAGTTGGGTATCGAAGGTCGAGCGTTCGCCCGCCATCAGGTCGCGCACCGAGGGGGTCACGCTCCATTCGTAAACGCCGCGCCCCTGCGCATCGATCAGCGTCACCACCACCGCCGGCACCATCACCGGCTCGGGCATCAGTCCGACGATCTGCGCCGAAACGATCAGCACATCCTTGCCGTCGCGCAGCGTGCGCAGCGTCGACACATTGGAAAATTCCAGCCCCACCACATTGACGCCCAGCCCGATCGCCTCATAGACGCCGGCCAGCTCCGGAAACCGCTCCACCACCTGCGTCCGGCCGAAATAGCCGACGATCAAGATCGCGCCGAGCAGCAGCACCGCCAACACTCTGACACTGCGCCGCAGCCGCGCCAGCGGCAGCTCGGCCGCCATGGCATTCTGGCGCTGGCTGAACGCCTTTTGCCGTTTGCGCATCAAGGCGGCATCGGCGCTGGTGCTTTGCTGCTGGGTCGCTGCATTGGCCTGTTCCAGCGCCTGCCGCGCCGCCCCATCCGTGGTCGCGGAACGTTCCTCGGCCATCATCACTTCGTCGAGCGCATCCTCGGTGATCGAATCAAACGCCGCTTGCTGCTCCGGCGTCGGCGGGGTTTCCGGTGCCACCGGGCGCTGCTTCCAGGCCTGTCGGCACTGGGCGCACTGCACCTTGCGACCGGCCGAGCCTATGGCCTCATAGGTCACCTGATACTTGGTCTGGCAATGTGGACAGGTAATGATCATCGGGCCAGACAGAACGGAGGAGGCAGTAACGCAGCGCCGACCCTAGCGGCAGGGGGTTAAAACTCCTCAAACCTGTGCGACCCACCGATCAATCCACCACATTTTCGTCCCTTTCATCCCGGCAAGGACAGCGCCTGCACATGCCGCCGCCATGGCTGTTATGATGCGCACAACACCTGATTCGCCCGCATGGCGGACCAAAGGGGAGCCTCTGTTCTTGATCGAGTTTTCCAATGTCGGGCTGCGCTACGGCAATGGTCCGGAGATTCTGCGGGACCTGAGTTTTTCGGTCGAGCCGGGCTCGTTTCATTTTCTCACCGGCCCTTCCGGCGCCGGCAAGACCAGCCTGCTGCGGCTATTGCTGCTGTCGCTGAAGCCGTCGCGCGGCCGCGTCACCATGTTCGGCGAGGATGTCAGCCATCTCAGCCAGGACCGCCTGCTGCAGATGCGCCGCCATATCGGCATCGTGTTTCAGGAATTTCGCCTGCTCGACCATTTGACCACCTTTGAAAATGTGGCCCTGCCGCTGCGCGTGCTGGGCCAGCCCGAAAGCGAATACCGCCCCAATGTCACCGAACTGCTCGAATGGGTGGGGCTGGGCGAGCGCATGAATGCGCTGCCGTCGCTGCTCTCGGGCGGCGAAAAACAGCGCGCCGCCATTGCCCGCGCCGTGATTGCCCGGCCAAAAGTGCTGCTGGCCGACGAGCCCACCGGCAATGTCGATCCCGACCTGTCGAGCCGGCTGGTGCATCTGTTTGCCGAACTCAACCGCACGCTGGGCATGACCATCATTCTGGCGACCCACGAACTGCCGCTGCTGGACCAGTTCAGCTATCCGCGCATGCTGCTCAGCAAGGGCGAGCTGGTGATCCATGATTGAGCGTATCCTGACCGTCCTGCCGAGCCGTCGCGGCGCCGCCCCCATCGTCCCCGAAAAAAGCGTGGCTGGGCGCACCCTGCTGCTGCTGATCACCATTATGGGCTTTTTATCCGCGGTCACTCTGGGCGGGGTGGTGCTGGTGCAGAAATCAGCCATTGCCTGGTCATCCGATGTCGGCCGCGAAGTCACCATCCAGATTCGTCCGGTCTCGGGCGAGGTGATGGAGAGCAATCTGCGCACCGCTGTGTCACTGGCCGAATCCACCCCCGGCATCGCCTCGGCGCGGGCGCTGACCCTGGCCGAAAGCGAGCAATTGCTCGCCCCCTGGCTGGGCGCCGGGCTCGATCTCACCGCCATCGAAATCCCCCGCCTCGTCGTGGTGCAGCTGGCCGATCCGGTCGATGCCGATATCGAAGGGCTGGAGCGCAATCTCGGTGCCATCAAGGGCGCAAGTCTGGACACCCACGCCGCCTGGCGGCAGCAGCTCAACACCATGGCCGGCACCATCGTGCTCTCGGGCCTGCTGGTGCTGATTCTGATCGGCGCCGCCACCGTGCTGGCCATCGTCTTCGCCACCCGTGGCGCCATGGCCACCAACCGCGAAATCGTCGATGTGCTGCATTATATCGGCGCCTCCAACAAATTCATCGCCGGCGAATTCCAGGGACGGTTCCTCTCCATCGGCCTGCAGGGTGGCCTGCTCGGCACCGTGGCCGCCTTGCTGTTCTTCGCCCTGATCGGCACCGCCGCCGGCAATATGCTGTCGAGCGAAGCCGGCGCGCAGGTCGGCGTGCTGTTCGGGCGCTTTGCCCTCGGCATTGACGGCATGATCGGCATCATCGCCGTCGTCCCGGTCATCGCCGCCCTCACCGCCATCACCTCCCGCGTCACCGTCCGCCGCTTCCTGGCCGAGACGTCGTAGGAACAAAGCCAGCCCCACCCCGATGTCACCCCGGCCTTGAGCCGGGGCCCATCCCGAGATCGTGCCCTCTTTCCTTCGATCGGGATGGGTTGTTCACCTTAGGCTGGCCTCGGACATAGCGGTTCCTGCGCCTCCCTCCCCCTTGAGGGGAGGGATTGAGGGTGGGGGTCGTGCAATGGCCCACAATGCCACCCCCTCCCGGCCCTCCCCTCAAGGGGGAGGGAGGCGCAGGAGCCGATAGCGCCACAAGGGGAAACAATGAGCTGGGTGGGCCACACGCACCGAACCGCATTGGGCCACCCCAGCATGGAACGCCCTCGCCAAGCTGGCGTTTGCCCGTTATGACGCTCAAAACGGCCCCACGCCGTAGGAGAGGCTGATGGCTATCGTGCAGGCAGTGCGCTCGGCGCTGTTCTATTTCGTCTTTATCGGCCAGACCGCATTGGTCGCCATCACCATCGGCACCATCGCCATGTTCCGCGGCCGTACCCCGGCCAGCTGGGCCATCGCCAAGTTCTGGTGCCGCTCCAATTTGGCCTATCTGCGCTTTTTTACCGGGGTGAAAACCCAGGTCAGCGGCATGGAAAACATCCCCGAGGGCGGCTGCATCATCGCCGCCAAGCACCAGAGCGACTGGGATGTGTTCTCGATTTTCCCGCACACGGGCAGGCCGGCCTATATCGTCAAAAAAGAACTGATGCAGATTCCCTTCTTCGGTCCGGCGGCGCGCTCGCTCGATTGTATCGAAGTCGATCGCAAGCGCGGCGCCGAAGCCATTCCTCTGATGATGGCGCAGGCCCATGCCGCCATCGCCCGCGGCTGCCGCATCGTCATCTTCCCCGAAGGCACCCGCAAGGCGCCGCTCGCCCCCGCCGACTACCGGCAGGGCATCGTCCGGCTCTATCTCGAGCTCAAGGTGCCGGTGGTGCCGGTGGCGCTGAACTCGGGCCTGTTCTGGGGCCGCAACAGCCTGCTGATCTGGCCGGGCACTGCCGAAGCCAAATTCCTGCCGCCCATCGAAGCCGGCCTCTCGGCCGACGTGTTTCAGGAGCGACTCAAAAAAGCCATCGAGTCCGAATCAGATGCCTTGATTCTCAAGGCTGCTGAACATGGTCTCTCCCGCCCCCTCGATCCCAAGCTGCGCGCCCGCCTCGACGCTCTCAAGCAAGCGGCCGCCGACGCCCCATAACCACTACATATTGACGATTCGGACGAACGCGAACATAGATGTAGCATTCAAGCATGGAGCCGCTTGACGTGCTTGGTGTTTTGTTCTATCTTTGTTCCAATTCGACGATCGCTGTGGGGATGGCGTAAATGGCCAAAACTGTCGAGAGCAATGTCCTGACCCACGGCTTTGGCCGCCACAGCAGCTGGCAAGGCCGCTCCGGGCGCGCCTATGGGCTGATCAGCGAAAACTTCGAACATTTTGTGCTGGGTGAGGACGATCTCTTCCTCATCGCCAAAGGCAGTCATGTGCTCTGGGTCGGCTCGACCACCGAGCTGGTCAATGATCCGATGAGCCGCACCCGCTTCCGGCTGGCGCTGGATTGCGCCGACCGCGCCTTCCGCGTGCTCGCTCCCGGCGCCGCCGCCGAGCGCCTCTCCACTATCTGGGACCTCGAAGGCGCCGAACCCCTCCCCGGCGTGCAGGCGGCCTAGGTCGTTTGGCCCTTTCGTAGGGAGAGCCACCGGCCCCCACCCTCCCCCTTGCGGGGAGGGCCAGCGAGATAGGACTTAGCCCTTCGCTAAGTCCGTAAATCGAGCCGGGTGGGGGGTATCTTTCCGCGAGTCCGGTGCCCGGGAGCCCCCCACCCTTGATCCCTCCCCGCAAGGGGGAGGGTGTCGACTACGAGAGCAACGCAATCCGACACGCAGACTCTTGCAAATCCCCCTAGCCAAGCCTTCCAGCTTGCTCTATAGAGCCGATCAACCCCTTTCAGAGATGAACTCTCTGGGCCGCTTTGGCGGCACAACGATATTGAATTCGGAGTACCGACCATGGCAGTGCCAAAACGCAAGACCTCGCCGATGAAGCGCGGCTTCCGCCGTTCGGCCGACGCCCTCTCCGCCCCGGCCTATGTCGAAGACAAGGATTCGGGCGAGCTGCGCCGTCCGCACCACGTCGACCTGAAGACCGGCATGTATCGCGGTCGTCAGATTCTCGACGCTCGGAAGTAAACCAAAGACGAGGCGCGCCTTGCGTCCGTTTCTGATATGCCGACGGCCGACCCTTCACTGGGTCGGCCGTTTTGCTATGTCTGCCGCCGGAAAGAGCGGCCTAAACCGGAGTTAAGCCATGAGCATGCGCGTTGAGTCGGACACGATGGGCACCATCGAGGTTCCTGCCGATAAATATTACGGCGCGCAAACAGCCCGCAGCCTCGCCAATTTCGACATTGGCGGCGAGAAGATGCCCCGCGAAATCATCACCGCCTTTGGCGTGCTGAAGAAAGCCGCGGCGCTGGCCAACCACAAGCTCGGCCTGCTCGACCAGACCACCCGCGACCTGATCATTGCCGCCGCCGACGAGGTGATTGAAGGCAAGCTGTCCGACCACTTCCCACTCGTCGTCTGGCAGACCGGTTCGGGCACCCAGTCCAACATGAACGTCAACGAGGTCATCTCCAATCGCGGCATCGAAATGGCCGGCGGCGTAATGGGCTCCAAAAAGCCCGTCCACCCCAATGACCACGTCAATATGAGCCAGTCGTCCAACGACACCTATCCGACGGCCATGCATATCGCCGCCGTCGAGGCGATCGAGAATTACCTGATCCCCCGCGTCACCCTGCTGCGTGACACCCTGGCCGCCAAGGCCGAGGAATTCATGGATGTGGTCAAGATCGGCCGCACCCATCTGCAGGACGCCACCCCGGTGACCCTGGGCCAGGAGATCAGCGGCTGGGTCGCCCAGATCGATCATGGCCTCGCCGCCGTCAAGGTCACCCTGCCCCAGCTCAAGGAACTGGCCCTGGGCGGCACCGCCGTCGGCACCGGCCTCAACGCCCACCCCGATTATGCCGTGACCGTCGCCGCCGAGATCGCCAGCCTCACCGGCCATGATTTCATCACCGGCGCCAACAAATTTGCCCTGCTGGCCGGCCACGACGCCTTTGTCGGCACCTCGGGCGGCCTCAAGCAGCTCTCCGCCGCCTTCATGAAAATCGCCAATGACGTGCGCTGGCTCGCATCCGGCCCTCGCTCCGGCCTCGGCGAAATCACCATTCCCGAAAACGAACCCGGCTCCTCGATCATGCCGGGCAAGGTCAATCCGACCCAGTCGGAAGCCATGACCATGGTGGTGACCCAGGTGATGGGCAATGACGCCACCATCGGCTTTGCCGCCAGCCAGGGCAATTTCGAGCTGAACGTGTTCAAGCCCGTCATCGCCTACAACATTCTGCAGTCCATCCGCCTGCTGGCCGACAGCGCCAAGAGCTTCAACGATCACTGCGCCATCGGCATCGAGCCCGACCGCACCCGCATCGCCCAGCTGCTGGAGCAGTCGCTGATGCTGGTCACCGCGCTCAACCGCAGAATTGGCTACGACAACGCCGCCAAGATCGCCAAGACCGCCCACAAGAACGGCACCACTTTGCGCGAAGAAGCCATCGCGCTGGGCCTGCTCACCGGCGAAGAATTCGACGCCGAAGTCAAACCAGAACAAATGGTCGGCCCCCTCAAGCTGAAAAGCTGAGGTACCCACTGGCCGTCACCCTAGGGCTTGACCCGAGGGCTCTACACTTTCGTGCGGCGATGCAAGTTCAGTCCCCTCGGGTCAAGCCCGAGGGTGACACCTTTGGCTTGAAGCCCTTCCCGCCCGCCATCACCTCTGGCATTGTGCGCTCCGCCCCTTTGGAGAGCCCGCCATGACCGAGACCGTTTACATTCCCTCCAATGGCCGCCAGCACCCCACCCGCCCCGGCCGGTTCATCCCGCCGCTGCTGGTGTTCCCGTTCCTGGCCTACAATCTGATCGTCTTCACCATCTTCGCCGGCAATCCGCTCAATTGGGCGGCGGGCATGTTCGCTCTGCCCATGCCGTCAGGCACGCCCTGGCACATCAGCGCAGGCGATTTCCTGCTGGTCGTCGGCATTGCCTGCCTGTTCTTCGAAGTGCTGAAATCAACCCGCAGCAACCGCGCTTCCATCGTCGAGCACATGCTGTCGATGGCGATTTTCGTGGTGATGCTGGTGGAGTTCCTGCTGGTCGGCTCGGCCGCCAGCTCGGTATTTTTCCTGCTGATGGTGATGAGCCTGATCGACGTCGTTGCCGGCTTCACCGTCTCCATCACCAGCGCCCAGCGCGACGTCTCGATGAACTAGGGCGGGGGCGCTCCGCCCCTAAGCCACAATACTCGTGCGATAGCCCGCCGGCAGCCGCTTGACGGCGATCTTGCCCCCAGCGGCATAGGCGCCGATCGCCCCCTCGGCACTGCCCCGCCGCCGCGCCCGCTGCGGCGGCAACACATCCCGCTCGGCCAGCAGCTGGCTGACAAATGCCGCCATCGGCGCATTGCGCAGCAGCGACGGCCTCGGCCGCGCCGCTTCCAGCCGCATCGGCAGTCCCGCCCGGATCGTCTCACTATCGGCCATCTCAGCCTCGCTTTGTCCCAAAGCAGGCCAGCACGTCCCGATATGAGACAAATCATCTGGCCTTATCCCCTATTAGGGGCAAGCGGCGTGCCAGATGCTAATCATTTGTTAACTATAATGCCATCGCGCTGTGCATTGGCCAGCGCGTCACAGGCCCAGCCGCATCACATGGCGGCGCTTTCCTGCCGTGCCGACCGGCGCAAAGCCCAGCCGTTCGAAGGCCGGCACAAAGCCCATGAAGCGATAGCTCGGAGAATCGGGGGCGACCGGATAGGCCTCCAGCACCGCAGCGCCCTGCGCCTTGGCATGCTGTGCTGCCGCCGTGATCAGCGCGGCGCTGAGCCCGGTCTTGCGCTGCGCTTTGGCGACATACATGCAGGTCAACGACCACACCGGTAGATCGTCCTCCGGGCCACCCAGCCCGCGAAAACTCTGTTTCGGCGCCACCGATACCCAGGCCACCGGCACGCCCGCCAGATAGGCCAGCAACCCGACCGGCACGCCCTCGGCGATCCGCCCCAGCATCTGCCGCTGGCGGCTGGCGCTCTTGGTGTCTTTGAGTTCGTCGCTGCTGGCCCGCCAGGTCATGCACCAGCAATATTTCGGCGCACCAGGCGCGCCGAACAGGCTTTGAAAATCGCTGACTGTCTCATCCGTGACCGGTTTGAAAATCAGCGCCGGGGACATCGCTAGAAGCTGTCCTTGCCCTTGCGGATGGCGGCGAACACCTCGGCGGCGCTGGCGCCTTCCAGCCCAAAATGCTTCGCCAGGCCCGGATCGTCGGCGCGTAGGAACGGATTGGCCGCCTTGTCCTGGCCGAGGGGGAACGGGATGGTGGCCTTGCCGGCCTTGCGCAGTGCCTCAACCTCGGCGGCGCGCTGCTGCAACGCCACATTGTCTGGGTCGATCGACAGCGCAAACGCGGCATTGCTGGCGGTATATTCATGGCCGCAATAGACCAGCGTGTCGTCCGGCAACTCGCGCAGCGCCTTGACGCCGTCCCACATCGGCCCGGGCGTGCCTTCAAACATGCGGCCCACGCCGAGCGAGAACAGCGCGTCGGCGGTGAACAGATGCTTGCCGACCTTGTCGTGAAACACGATATGCCCCAGCGTATGGCCCGGCGCGTCAAACACGTCGAACACTGTCTCGCCCAGGCTCACCGTCTCGCCGCCGGCCACCAGCTCATCAAGCCCGTCGATCTTGTCGGCCTCGGCCCGTGGCCCGACCACACGCGCGCCGAATTCGGCCTTCAGCGCCGGAATCGCCTCCACATGGTCGATATGGTGGTGGGTGATGAAAATATCGCTCAGCGTCCAGCCGCGATGCTCCAGCGCGGTCTTGATCGCGGCGGCGTCCGGCGCATCAATCGCCGCCGTGCGGCCGCTGGCGGTGTCGTGAACCAGATAGCCGAAATTGTCGCTCCGGGCGGGGAACACATCGACGATCAGACCCATGGCACTACTCCTTCATAATCAGATTAAGCTGATAGCTAGGCCGCCGAGGGGCACAAAACAACCGCCCCGTTGGACAAGACCGGGCGAAAGCGGCAGAGTTGGGCCATGACTGCCGATGTCACCCGCCTCATCACCTATTATAAATCGCCACTGGGCCGCATTTCGCGCGCCCTGGTGCGCGAACAGGTGACGGGCCTTGCCGGCGATGTGCGCGGCAAGCGCGTGCTCGGGCTGGGCTTTGCCACCCCCTATCTGCGCTTTGCGCTGGAGCCGGCTGAACGCGTGCTGGCCTTCATGCCGGGCCGCCAGGGCGCCTCGGCCTGGCCGCGCGAAGGCCCGTCGCATACGGTGCTGTGCGATCCGCTCGAAATGCCGCTGACCGACGCCGCCATCGACATGACCATTGCCGTCCATGCCCTCGAACACGTCGCCGACGACGAGGAACTGATGCGCGAGCTGTGGCGCATCACCGCGCCCAATGGCCACCTGGTGCTGGTGGTGCCGCGCCGCCGTGGCATCTGGGCGCAGCGCGACAACACCCCCTTCGGCTCGGGCAACCCCTATTCCGGCGGCCAGCTCGACAAGCTGCTGCGCGACCACAGCTTCGTCCCCGAGCTGTGGCGCGACGGCCTGTTCCTGCCGCCGTTCCAATCCTCGCTGGTGCTCAAATCCACCCGCCTGTTCGAACGCGCCGGGCGCCTGTTCGGCCCCGCCATGAGCGGCGTCATCTGCGTCCGCGCCCGCAAGGAAGCCTTCCCCGCCATCGCCCGCCGCAAACGCGAAGAACGCTTCGTCCGCGTCCCCGGCATGAGCACCGCGACAGCTCGACAGAGCTAGCCAGCTCTCCGCCGCCCACCGCCCCCGCAGTCATCCCCCTCACCCCTTGCGGGAGAGGGACCGGATTTCTGCGTCCAGCAGAAATCCAGGGTAGGGGTGGTTTAGCCCCGATCACAGTAGCTCCCGCCCCCTCCGCCGAACCCGCCCCACACCCCCACCCTTGATCCCTCCCCACAAGGGGGAGGGAGACGATGAACACCGGCGCCTCAGCCAGCGCCTCCCTCCCCTCGATGGGGAGGGAACGAGGGTGGGGTGGGGCCAAACCCACCGAGGTCCTTATCCAGGGTGCAAGCGTACTTCCCTTTGCCATCCCCCTTCACTTTGACTATGGTCCGCGCGGTTTTTCCGCCCAAGCGTACCCCATCATGTCCGATCCCATTCGACCCGTTCCGCAGCCCGGCATTCTCGACATTGCGCCCTATCTGCCCGGCAAGGCCGGCGCGGCGGGGAGCCAGGCTGTCAAGCTCAGCGCCAATGAATCCCCACTCGGGGCCAGCCCCAAGGCGGTGGAAGCCTTCCACTCGGTCGGCGATCACCTCGAAATCTATCCCGAGGGCTCCTCGCGCCTGCTGCGCGAAGCGCTCGGTGAGGTGCATGGCATTGACCCGGCGCGCATCGTCTGCGGCAATGGTTCGGACGATCTACTGCATCTATTGGGCCAGACCTATCTCGGCGACGGCGACGACGCGCTGATGAACCGCTATGGTTTTTCGGTCTATCCCATCATCACCCGAGCGACCGGCGCGACCATCACCATGGTCCCCGAGACCAATTACACCGCCGATGTCGATGCGCTGCTGGCGGCGGTCACGCCCCGGACCAAAATCGTCTGGTTGGCCAATCCCAACAATCCCACCGGCACCTATCTCAGCGATGCCGAAGTGCGGCGCCTGCATGCCGGGCTGCGCCCCGATATCCTGCTGGTGATCGACAGCGCCTATGCCGAATATGTCACCGCCGCCGACTACTCGGTCGGGCTCGAGCTGGTCGGCGAGGCCGAAAACGTCGTCATGGTCCGCACCTTCTCCAAGATGGGGCTGGCGGCGGCCCGTATCGGCTGGATGGTCGGACCACCGCATCTCGTTGACGCCATCAACCGCATTCGCGGCCCGTTCAACGTCAATCTGCCGGCCCAGCTGGCCGCTGCGGCGGCAACGCGCGACGTTGAATTTACCGCCCAGCTCAAGACCTATAACGCCAAATGGCGCGACTGGCTGACGGCGGAGCTGCATTCCAACTCCATGTATGTGCTGCCCAGCCAGGCCAATTTCGTCATGGTGCTGTTCCCCGACGACGACCTCGCCGCCAAGGCTTTCGCGGCGCTGTATGAGCGCGGGTTGATCGTCCGCGAAATCGGCCCGTCCTATGGCATTACCAACGGCCTGCGCATTTCCATCGGCCCCGAACAGGCCATGATCGGCGTCGCCGGCATTCTCAACGCATTGGTCAAAATCTCATGAGCGCGCATTTTCGCAAGCTGGCCCTGATCGGTATCGGGCTGATCGGTTCCTCCATCGCCCTGGCGGCGCGCCGGCAGGGTCTGGTGGAGGTCATTTCCATCGCTACCCGCCAGCAGGCGACGCTGGACGAAGCCCGCGAATTGGGGCTGGGCGACATCTATACGCTCGACGCCGCTGAAGCGGTGCGCGGTGCCGATCTGGTCATCATCTGCACCCCGGTCGGCGCCTATGAGAGCGTCATGCGCGCCATCGCCCCGGCGCTGGAGCCCGGCGCCATCCTCTCCGATGTCGGCTCGGTCAAAGGCCATGTGGTCAAGACGCTGGCGCCTTTGGTGCCGGCTGGCGTCAGCCTCATTCCCGGCCACCCCATCGCCGGCACCGAATATTCCGGCCCCTCCGCCGGCTTTGCCGAACTCTTCGCCGGCCGCTGGTGCGTCCTGACCCCAGCCGGCGACGTCGATGCCGCCCAGACCGAAAAGCTGGCCGCCTTCTGGCGCGCCATGGGCAGCCAGGTCGAAGTCATGGAAGCGGGCCACCACGATATGGTGCTGGCCATCACCAGCCATATCCCGCATCTGGTGGCCTACAATATCGTCGGCACCGTCGCCGATCTCGAAGCCGCCACCCAGTCCGAAGTCATCAAATTCTCCGCTTCGGGCTTCCGCGACTTCACCCGCATCGCCGCCTCCGACCCGGTGATGTGGCGCGACGTCTTCCTCACCAATCGCGACGCGGTGCTCGAAATGCTCGGTCGCTTTTCGGAAGACCTCTCGGTGCTGCAACGCGCCGTCCGCACCGGCGACGGCCCGGCGCTCGAAGCCATGTTCACCCGCACCCGCGCCATCCGCCGCTCGATCATTTCGGCCGGCCAGGAAACCGCCACCGCCAATTTCGGCCGCGAACTCGAAACCCCACCAGCCCCGCCAACCCCCTTCATCCGCGAACACGGCGGCGGCGACGACGCTTAGCTCCCTTCTCCCTGAGGGGAGAAGGTGGCCCGAAGGGCCATCTCGATCCCCTCCCCATCGTCACCACCCGGTTTATCCGGGTGGTCCACTCCACACGCTGAGCGAATGGATTGCCGGGACAAGCCCGGCAATGACGAATGAAGGGGAGACCTACTGAGGCGCCCTAAAACAGCGGCGCCAAAGCCGCGATCGGCACCAGACCCGAAAACACCGCGCCGGCGCGGAAGCTGAGCAGATTGCTGTGCGACCCATCGGCCGCCGGCGTGCCCAGCACCAGAGTGCGCCACGGCTCTTCGAGCAGCGGACCGAGCCGTTCAGCGACACCAACCGACTTCACCGAGATCTGACCATCGAGCATGCCCTGCGGATCGAGCCGCAATTCGCCCTGCGCGTCGAGGCTGGCATCGGCGTCGGTGGCGTGGACCGAAACGACTTTAAGAAAACCACCAGAACTTTGCCAGTTTGCTGCCAGCGCTTGCTGGTCCCAAACGCGCACATCATCGGGCAATCCGGTCAGCTCCAGCTGCACTTCGGCCGTGGCATCGCTGAGCGTCAGCCCCGGCCATTGCGCGTTCTGTGCCCGTGCAAAAAGCGCCAGCGCGGCCAGCCCGCGCTCGCCATCATGCTGCTCGGGAATGTCAAACAGATGCGCCTCAACCAGCGGGCTTTGGGCGATCAACGACTCGCCAATGAGGTTGTCGAACCAGGTCACATCCTTGCCCGATACCGAGGCACGGGCGATGCGCCAGTCGCTCAGTCGGACGCTGGCTTCCAGGCTCGACCAGTCTAACCCATTGCGCGTGCCGGTAAAATTGTCGCTCAGCTGCAGCGGCCCCTGTGCCGAAGCCAGCACATGGGTCGGCGCGTAAACGAGAATGCTGGCGCGAATGCCGGGCACCTCTACCGTCACATCGCCGCTGACGATCTGCGCCGCAACGCAATCGGCATCGAAGCGGAATGGGTAGCCGCCGACATGCAGCGTCTCACAAGTGATGCGCGGCGTGGTGATGCCATCGGCGTCGGCGAGCAGCTCGATATTGGTCTTGACGATGCCCGCCAGCACGACCCAGGCCACGCTCCACAGCGCCACCACGGCCAACACGACACTGCCAAGAATAATGATTCGTTTCTTCATGGCGAAACTCTTACCTAAAGCGGCTTGCCTGCGCACCCCGTTCACCGGCGGTAAATCCCCGCTGCCTTAGGATCGCCCGGCTTCTATTGCAATTCAGCGTGCGGGCAGGCTTGCCCGGCTTTCTGTTCAGGTTATGGCGATGCAAACCACGGCGACGCATTGGGTTTTCGGCTACGGCTCACTGATCTGGAACCCCGGTTTCCCTCACCTTTCCGCCCAGCAGGGCCTGCTCCGGGGCGCCCATCGCAGCCTCTCCATCGTCTCCCACCACCATCGCGGCACCGAGGAACATCCGGGCCTGGTGTTCGGGCTGGCCCGCGGCGGCTCCTGCCGCGGCATGGTGTTCGAAGTCGCCGATACCGACTGGCAGGCCGTCCGCGATTATTTGCAGGCGCGTGAACAGGTTACTTCGGTTTATCGCGACGCCATGCGCCCGGTGCATCTGGCCGACGGCCGCAGCGTCAGCGCCCTAGCCTTCCTCGTCGACGAGCGACACGAGCAGTTTGCCGGCCATCTCAGCCTCGACCAGCAACTCGCCATGGTCCGCGTCGCCGTCGGCCTGTCGGGCCGCAATGTCGACTACGTCCTCAACACCGCCAGCCACTTACGCGAATTGGGCATTCGCGACCGCCAGCTCATGGCGCTGGCCGATTTGCTACGCGACGAGCCAGCGGCGGCGTGACGCTATAGCGCCAGCTGCCCATTCTCGCCGACACAAGCAGCGCGCTCGCCAAATTGCAGCGCCCGCCCCTCGATGATCCGGGCAATGCGCTGCATCCCCGCTGATGGACGCGCCGGCTGCCGCAGCAGTGGATTGGGCAGCGCCGTCACCAGCAGCGTCGCGGTGCGCCAGTTGAGGTTTTGTGGTTCAATACCAAAGGCATAGTGGGCGCCCGCCGCCACGCCAAACTGCCCCTCCGGCCCCCATTCGGCGATATTGAGGTAGATCTCCATGATCCGCTTTTTCGGCATGATCAGGTCGATATAGAACGCCAACGGCACCTCCAGCGCCTTGCGCACGACGCTTTGGCCATTCCACAAAAACAGGTTCCGCGCCACCTGCATGGTGATGGTCGACGCCCCCCGCGCCTCCTCCCCCGCCATGAATTTCTGCACTTCGTCGCGCAGCGCCCCCATATCGACGCCGCCATGCCGGCAGAACTGGCCGTCTTCGGACAAGATAACCGACGCCTTGAGCCGGTCGGAAATGTCAGCGATATCGCGCCACTGCCGATCCACCGGACGGCCCGTGACATAGCGCTCCAGCATCGGCACCGAGATCGGATCGACCACCAGGTAGAGCGGCGTGAGCAGGGCCGGAATGGCCACGGCAATCGCCAATGCGATGCCGAGCCAGCGCAAGATGCCCTTGAGTGTGCTGCGTCGTGCCATGGGCACCCCTTAGCCGAGCAAACAAGGAGTTTCCAGTGCCACTTCCTCCCGGCTTGCAGCGGCGCGGCTGACCGGCTAGCAACGAGTCATGTATGATTTCGCTGCCGATATCGCCGATTGCGCTGCTGCTGTGGAAACCGCGCTGGAGCGCCAGCTTGTTGTTGCGCGCCTGTCAGGCCCCGGCCCGGCCGACGAGCGGCTGATTGCAGCCATGCGCCATGGCAGCCTTGAGGGTGGCAAACGGCTGCGGCCGCTGCTGGTGCGGCAGGCCGCCGCCATTTTCAACGCGGCCCCAGTCGGCGCGCTGACCGCCGGTCTCGCGGTGGAAATGATCCACTGTTATTCGCTGATCCATGACGATCTGCCGGCGATGGATGACGACGATCTGCGTCGCGGCCGCCCCACGGTGCACAAGGCCTATGACGACGCTACCGCCATCCTGGCCGGCGATGCCCTGCTCACCCACGCCTTTGGCATGCTGGTCGATCCGGCCTGCCATCCCGATCCGGCCGTGCGCCTGGCGCTGGTGGCCGAACTGGTTGCCGGCTCCGGCGCCGGCGGCATGGTGGGCGGGCAGATGCGTGATATCGCGGGCGAGCGCGGCGGCTTTTCCGGCAATGAAATTTCCACCATGCAGGCGATGAAGACCGGCGCGCTGATCCGCGCCAGCGTCCGCATGGGGGCCATTCTGGGCGGTGCCGAGCCGCGGGCCCTGTCGGTTCTCACCGCCTATGCCGAGGCCGCCGGCCGCGCTTTCCAGCTGGCCGACGACATTCTCGACGTCACCGCCACCCCTGAAGCCATGGGCAAGGCCACCGGCAAGGATGCCGCCAAGGGCAAGCAGACTTTGGTTGGCCAATTGGGCCTCGACGGCGCCCGCGCCCGGCTCGACCAGATCGTCAATGAGGCGGTCCTCTCGCTGCGCACCTTTGGTCCCAAGGCCGATGGGCTGCGCGCCACGGCCCGCTATTTTGCCAGCCGGGAGCATTGAGCAAGTGGCCACGCTGCTCAGCGTCAATCGCGGCAAGGCCGAACCGATCCCCGCCAAATCCGCGCTGACCGGCATCTTCAAGCGCCCGGTCGACGGGCCGGTCGAGATCGACGCGCAAGGCCTCGTGGATGACGCCATTGTCGACCGTCGCCACCATGGCGGCGTTGATCAGGCCATCTATGCCTATTTCGCCGATGACTATTTCTGGTGGGCCGGTGAGCTGGGACAGACCATGGAGCCCGGCCTATTTGGCGAGAACCTCACCATTTCCGGCGTCGAAGGTCGCAACGTCGCGGTCGGCGACCGCTTCGCCATCCATGATGTAGTGCTCGAAGTCACCTCGCACCGCACGCCCTGCACGGTGTTTTCCGCCCGCATGGGCGACAAGTTCTGGGCCAAGCGCTTCCATCGCGCCGGCCGCCCCGGCGCCTATTGCCGGGTCATTACGCCGGGCACGGTGGCCAGCGGCATGGACGTCGCCTATCATCCCTATGCCGGGGAACGCATCAGCGTCGCCGCATTGATGGCGCTGGATGGGGTGCGCGAGATCGATCCCGATTTCATGCGCCGCGCCCTCACCACGCCGGTGCATCATTTGATGCGCGCCGATTACGAAAACCGCCTCGCCCGCCTGTTCTGAAAGCGTCAAGATGAGCCTCCAATCCGTTCAAGCCGACCTCGCCGCCCGCGCCCCCGACCTCATCGTCGAAGTCACCACCGCCTCCACCGCCACGGTGCAACTGGCCGCCGCGGTGCATGGCGTCGAACCCGGCCAGATCGCCAAGACGCTGTGCATCCGCGTCAAGGACGAGGAATTCCTGCTGGTGACGCGTGGCGACGCTCGCCTCGACAACGTCAAATCCAAGGCCGCCTTTGGCGGCCGTCCGCGCATGCTCGGCGCCGAGGATGTATTGCGCCTGACCAGCCACGAAGTCGGCGGCGTCTGCCCCTTCGGCCTGCCGGCGCCGCTGCCGATCTACCTGGATAGCTCGCTCAAGGTTTACGCCGAGGTGATCCCCGCCGGCGGCGACACCCATGCTTCGGTGCGGCTGAGCGTCGAGCGGCTGGCTGAATTGTGTGGTGGCCAATGGGTCGATGCCTGCGTGCCGCCGCTCGAAGTCGAAGCCTCGGTCTGACCGCAGGACATATTGCCGCGATCACGATAGCTTCACTGGTGCGCGCCGCACCGCCACCCTAGCTAAGCTGCACAGCCGCTTGGCTGGATGGATGACGAGTTAGGTTCCTGATGAAACTGTTTTATGCCCCCGGCGCGTGTTCGCTGGCCTCCCACATTGTACTCAACGAGCTGGGCCGGCCCTTTGCCATTGAGGCTGTCGATCTGCGGACGAAAAAGACCGCGTCCGACGCCGACTATTTTGCCATCAATCCGCGCGGCGCCGTACCGGCCCTCCAGGTCGCTGAAGGTCAGGTGCTGACCCAGGGTCCGGCGATCCTGCAATATCTGGGCGACAGCTCGGACATTGCCGCCTTCAAGCCCGCCGCCGGCACGCTGGAGCGCGCCCGCCTGCAGGAAGCGCTGGGCTTTATCGGCGATTTGCACAAGGCATCCGGCGGGTTGTTCAAGCCCAATATGAGCGACGAAGAGCGCGCCATTGTGCTGGCCGAAATCACCCGCCGGCTGAAGCAGTTCGAGGCGATGCTGCCAGAAGCCGGCCCCTATCTGCTGGGTGACTATACCCAGGCCGACGCCTACGCCTTCACCGTCATCAACTGGAGCCGCAGCACCATCGATCTGGCCACCGCCTTCCCCAAGATCGCAGCGCTGATGGCTGCCGTTGGCGCCCGCCCGGCCACTCAGGCCGCGCTCAAGGCCGAAGGCCTGATCTAGGCTACCTGCCCGCAAGGCATAGGGGCTTTGCGCCCCTTTGCCTTGCCCCGGCGCGCGGAAGGCCCTATATCGCCACTGCGAGGACGGCCTCCCCCTATTTTGGGACCTGCATTCGGGACGACCCGACACTCAAGGGAATGTTTCAATGCGGACCACCGCCGACCGTATCCGCCACGCTGTCAGCTTCGAAGTCATCGGCATTGCGCTGGCCACACCACTTGCCGCGCTAGCCTTCCACCTGCCCGGCGGCGATTCCGCCGTGGTGGTGGTGTTCGGCGCCACCATCGCCATGCTGTGGAACTATGTCTTCAATCTCGGCTTCGACCATCTGATGGTGCGCTGGCGCGGCAATACCGCCAAAACCGTCCCCATCCGCGTCGGTCATGCCATGCTGTTCGAGCTCGGCCTGCTGATCTTCATGCTGCCGGCCATCGCCTGGTATTTGCAGATCTCGCTGTGGGATGCGCTGCTGATGGATATCGCGCTGGCCGCGTTCTACATGGCCTACGCCTTCGTGTTCAATTGGGCCTATGACCGGGTGTTCCCGCTGGCCGAATGGCAGACCCAGGCCTGATCATAAAAAAGGGGCGCTAGCGCCCCTTTTGCATTTCTAAGCCAGATTTCCGGTCAGCCCGAGTCCCAACAGCATAAGCAGCATGGCGCCCAGCCAGAGCCAGCGGCGGGGCACCGAAGCGAAGGGCGCGAAGAGCTGGCGGAAGAAATCACTCATTCCGCTGCCTCCCGGCCAGCGCCGAATTTGCGCTCGATATAATCGGCCACCATCACTTTGAACTGATCGGCCACATCGGCCCCGCGCAGCGTCGCCACCTTCTGGCCATCGACAAACACCGGCGCCGCCGGGGTTTCGCCAGTGCCGGGCAGCGAGATGCCGATATTGGCATGCTTGCTCTCGCCCGGGCCATTGACGATGCAACCCATCACCGCCACCGACAGACCTTCCACCCCCGGATAGCGCTCTTTCCACACCGGCATCGAGCTCGAGAGATGATCCTGAATCTCCTTGGCCAGCGACTGGAAGGTGGTGGAGGTGGTACGGCCACAGCCGGGGCACGCCGCCACCACCGGCACGAACTGCCGGAAGCCCATGGTCTGCAGCAGCTCCTGCGCCACCTTGACCTCGGTGGTGCGATCGCCGCCCGGTTCGGGGGTCAGCGAAATGCGGATGGTGTCGCCGACGCCCTGCTGCAGCAAAATGCCCAGTGCCGCCGACGAGGCGACAATGCCCTTGGACCCCATGCCAGCCTCGGTCAGCCCCAGATGCAGCGCATAATCGCAGCGCGAAGCGAGATCCTGATACACCGCGATCAGATGCTGGACGTCGGATACCTTGGTCGAGAGGATGATCTTGTCGCGGCCCATGCCCAGCTCTTCGGCGCGCTGCGCGCTCAACAGCGCTGACTGGATAATTGCTTCGCGCTGCACGGCTGAGGCCGAAATCGGCGTCTGCGACACCGCGTTTTCGTCCATCAGCTTGGTGAGCAGCTCTTCATCGAGCGAGCCCCAGTTCACCCCGATACGCACCGGCTTGTTGTACCGGTTGGCAATCTCGATCAGCGTCGAAAACTGCGTGTCGCGCTTGGCCTTGAAGCCGACATTGCCCGGATTGATGCGGTATTTGGCCAGCGCCTCGGCGCAGGCCGGGTGGTCGGTCAGCAGCTTGTGGCCGATATAGTGAAAATCGCCGACCAGCGGCACGTCATAGCCCATGACGGCCAGCCGATCGCGGATGATCGGCACCGCAGCGGCGCTCTCATCGCGGTCGACGGTGATGCGGACGATCTCCGAACCGGCGCGCGCCAGCTGCATCACCTGTTTGACCGTCGCATCGATATCGGCAGTATCGGTATTGGTCATCGACTGCACGACCACGGGCGCGCCGCCGCCGACCATCACGCCGCCAACATCCACACCCACCGATTGCCTGCGCATTGCCGGGCCAGCCATAAGACACCTCTAAAGTTCTGCAGCAGAAATAGGCCGGGCGGCCCGCCGACGCAATGTTTCTAGGTGATGCCAACCGACGCAGGCGGACCCAAAAATGTGATCGGCCCGCTCTTGATCCCCGGCGGACCCATCCCATTTATCAATCATGTTCAGCACCCTCCTCCCCCGCATCGTCCTTTTCCGCAAAGAAGCCCTTCTGCTTTGGAAGGCGTTACTGGCGCGTGAAACCCCGCTTTACCTCAAGGCCGCGACGCTGTTTGCCGCGTTCTACCTGATCAATCCGTTCGACATCATTCCCGATGTCCTGCCCTTCATTGGCTGGGTCGATGATCTGATCCTGATCCCGTTGATGGTGAGCTGGATCGTCAGCCGCCTGCCGGTGCCGGTGCGTGCCGACCCGCGCGAGCGCAACGGCCAGACCATTGATGGTCAGGCGCGCCGGGTCTAGGCGAACACTCCCCCAATAAAAAAGGCCCGGATCACTCCGGGCCTTTTTTCTATTCGAAGCGGACCAGCAGGTCCTTGGCGTCAATCTGGTCGCCGGGCTTGATCAGCAATTCGGCGATCACCCCATCGGCTTCGGCGTGGATGGCGGTTTCCATCTTCATCGCTTCAATCGAACACAGCACATCGCCGGCACTGACTGTCTGACCCTGTTTGACGTTGAGCGCCGAGATCACGCCCGGCATCGGCGCGCCAACCTGCTTGGGATCGCCCAAGGCGGCCTTGGCCCGCACTTTGACGGCGCCGGCGGTCAGCCGGTCGGGCACGGTGATGGTGCGCGGCTGACCATTGAGGTCGAAGAACACCCGCACTTCGCCCTTGTCGTTGGTTTCGGCGCGGCTGAGATATTGCAGCACCAGCGTTTTGCCCTTTTCCAGATCGACCAGCAGTTCCTGGCCTTCCACGAGGCCATAGAAATACACCGGCGTCGGCAGCACCTCGGTGGGGCCGTAGCGATCCTGAGTCTTTTCAAAATCGGAAAAAACTTTGGGGTACATCAGGTAAGAGGCGAGGCGGAAATCATCGATCGGATGGCCGACTTCGTCCTCGATCTTCTTGCGCTCGGCTTCGAGGTCGACATCCTTGAGATAGGAGCCCGGCCGTTCAGTCAGCGGGGCCTTGCCCTTGAGCACCTTCTTTTGCAGCGCCTCGGGGAAGCCGCCCGGCGGCTGGCCCAGATCGCCAGCGAAGAAGCCGACCACGGAATCCGGAAAGGCGATATCGCGCTTGGGGTCTTCCACATCGGCGCGAGTCAGTCCGGCCGAAACCATGGCCAGTGCCATGTCGCCGACCACCTTGGAGCTCGGCGTCACCTTGACGATATCGCCGAACATCTGGTTGACGTCGGCATAGGTCTGGGCGACTTCGTGCCAGCGGGTTTCCAGACCCAGCGAACGCGCCTGTTCCTTGAGATTGGTGAACTGGCCACCCGGCATTTCGTGCAGATAGACTTCCGAAGCGCCGCCCTTGAGATCGCTCTCAAAGGCGCGATACTGCGTGCGCACCGCTTCCCAATAGAAGGAAATCTGGCGGATCGCCTTGGCGTCGAGTCCGGGATCGCGCTCGCCGTCCCGCAGCGCCGCCACGATGGAGCCAAGGGTCGGCTGGCTGGTGGTACCGCTCAGCGCATCCATCGCCGCATCGACCGCATGGACGCCGGCATCGACTGCCGCCAGCACGGTAGCGGAGGCCGCCCCCGAGGTGTCGTGGGTGTGCAGGTGGATCGGCAGGTCGGTTTCGTTGCGCAACGTTTCGATCAGCTTGCGCGCCGCAGCGGGCTTCAGCAGCCCGGCCATATCCTTGAGACCCAAAATATGCGCGCCGGCCTGTTCCAGCTCCTTGGCCAGCCCGACGTAATATTTGAGGTCATATTTGGCGCGGTCGGGATCGAGCACATCGCCGGTGTAGCAGATCACGCCTTCGGCCACCTTGCCGGCATCGAGCACCGCATCGAGCGAGACCCGCATATTCTCGACCCAGTTGAGGCAATCGAAAACGCGGAAGATATCGACGCCACCCTTGGCCGCCTGGGCGACGAAGAACTTGACGACATTATCGGCATAGTTGGTGTAGCCGACGCCATTGGAGCCGCGCAGCAGCATCTGCGTGAGAATATTGGGCGCGCCTTCGCGCACCTTGGCCAGCCGCTCCCACGGGTCTTCATTGAGGAAGCGCATCGCCACGTCAAACGTCGCCCCGCCCCAGCATTCAAGGCTGAACAAATTCGGCAAGCCGCGCGAATAGGCCTCGGCAATGCGGGTGATATCGAAGCTGCGCATGCGGGTAGCGAGCAAGCTCTGATGCGCATCGCGCATGGTGGTGTCGGTGAACAACACCCGCTTCTGGCTTTTCATCCAGTCGGCCAGGCCCTTCGGCCCGTCACGGTCCAGAATCTGCCGGCTGCCCTCGATGGCCGCCAAAGGCGGGAATTCAGGCACCACCGGCGCTGCCGCAGCGGCGGGCGGCCGGGGCCGGTCGCGCACTTCGGGATGGCCGTTGACGGTGACGTCGGCAATGTAGCTCAACAGCTTGGTCGCGCGATCCTTGCGCGGGGTGAAGTTGAACAGCTCGGGCGTCGTGTCGATGAAGCGCGTGGTGTAGCGGTTCTCGACAAAATCGGGGTGGGTGATGATGTTTTCGAGAAACGCCAGATTGGTCGAGACGCCACGGATGCGGAACTCACGCAAGGCGCGGTGCATGCGGGCAATCGCCTCTTCAGCGGTCGGGGCCCAGCAGGTGACCTTTTCCAGCAGCGGATCATAGAACCGGGTGATGATGGCGCCGGAATAGGCGGTGCCACCATCGAGCCGCACGCCAAAGCCGGTGGCGCCACGATAGGCGGTGATGCGGCCATAATCGGGAATGAAGTTCTGCTCGGGGTCTTCGGTGGTCACCCGGCACTGGATGGCATTGCCGTTGAGGCGGATGTCCTGCTGCAGCGGCACGCCGGATTCGGGGGTGCCGATCACCGCGCCGTCGAGCAGATGGATCTGCGCCTTGACGATGTCGATGCCGGTCACTTCCTCGGTGACGGTATGCTCCACCTGGATGCGCGGATTGACTTCGATGAAGTAGAATTTGTCGGTGTCGGCATCCATCAGGAATTCAACAGTGCCGGCGCCGCGATAATTGGCGGCATTGCCCAGCCGCACCGCGGCGTCGGTCAGTTCCTTGCGCACGGCATCGGAGAGATATGGCGCGGGGGCCCGCTCCACCACCTTCTGATTGCGACGCTGCACCGAGCAGTCGCGTTCATAAAGATGCACCAGATTGCCATGCGCGTCGCCGATCAGCTGCACTTCGACGTGGCGGGCGCGCTCGACCAGCTTTTCGAGATACATCTCGTCCTTGCCGAACGCCGCCTTGGCCTCGCGCTTGCCTTCGCTGACTTCCGACAGCAGCGAGGCTTCATCCATGATGCGGCGCATGCCGCGCCCGCCGCCGCCCCAGCTGGCCTTAAGCATCAGCGGATAGCCGACCTCGGCTGCGAGCCGCTTGATTTCAGCAGGATCATCCGGCAGCGCGCCGGTCGCCGGCACCACCGGCACATCAGACGCGATGGCCATGTTGCGGGCCGCAACCTTATTGCCGAGGTCGCGCATGGTCTGGGCGCGTGGGCCGATAAAGATCAGGCCGGCTTCCTCACAGGCATCAACGAATTCGGGGCTTTCTGCCAAGAGGCCATAGCCGGGATGGATGGCGTCGGCGCCCGACAGGCGCGCGATGCGGATATATTCCTCGATCTGCAGATAGGCTTCGACCGGGCCGAGGCCCTTGCCGATCAGATAGGCCTCATCCGCCTTGAAGCGGTGCAGCGCCAGCTTGTCCTCTTCGGCAAACACGGCCACCGTTTTGAGCCCCAGCTCGTTGGCGGCGCGGAACACGCGGATGGCAATTTCGCTGCGATTGGCGACGAGGATTTTCTTGATAGGCATGGATAACCGTTCCGAGCTGGAGGGGTTGGGGACCCGTAAGGGTCCGGCTCAGGTCGTCAACGGCGGTCGTGACGGTTGCCCGTTCAACCGCCGAAACAGATTAAGTCTAATTGCGGCCGAGGTGGCCGGCGAGGTGACTCATGTCGTAGCCGGCCTCAGCCGCCTGCGAAATGATCTCATCCGCCGCTACGTCTCCGGCCTGGCTCAGCGCCCACAAGGTGGTGGAACGCGTCCCCGAACGGCAGAAACAGAAGACCGGACCAGCGCTCCCCTCGAGCACTGATTTGGTCTGCTCGACCATGCCGGGGGAAACCCCTTCACGGCCCAGCGGAATAGCATAGTAGGCCAGACCCGCCGCCTTGGCAGCAGCCTCGATGACGGCGCCGTCCGGCTGGTCGGGCGATTCGCCATCGGGGCGGTTGTTGACGATGGCCACGAAACCGGCGGCTTTGAGCGCGGCGACATCCTCAGGCTGAATCTGCCCCGAGACGGTGACGTGATCGTTGATCCGTTTCAAATCCAAAGTCGCTACTCCCGCTGCCACACTCGGCTTCACGGCGCCCTTATATCTGCGCCATTGCGCCGGACGCAACTACGACGGAAGGATAGCTGTCATGAAGCTGTCATGAAGCTGTCACGGGTCTTCGCCGACGCCCGGCGTATAACGCGCCAGCGCCTTGATGACCTGCCTTGCGGTAATGCGCCCGATCTGGCGGCCTTCATCATCGAGCACGCCCACCCATTGGTGTTCATCAAACAGCGGCAGCACGTCCTCACAGCGAGCGTTTTTGGACACCGCCTGGGCGCAGGGCTCGTGCTCGCCGCGCTCCATGATCGAGCGCACATGGATGGCGCGGGCCTTGTTCACCTCGCGCACAAAGTCCTCGATATGCGCATTGGCCGGCCGCAGCACGATATCTTCCGGCTTGCCCTCCTGCTGCAGCGCCCCATCCTTGAGCACCGCGATGCGGTCGCCGATCTTGAGCGCCTCATCGAAATCGTGGGTGATGAACAGAATTGTCTTCCCCAGTGATTTCTGCAGCTCGATCAGTTGATCCTGCATGCCGGAGCGGATCAGCGGGTCGAGCGCCGAAAACGCCTCGTCCATCAGGATGATGTCGGTATCCAGCGCCAGCGCTCGGGCCAGACCGACACGCTGCTGCTGACCACCCGAGAGCTGGCGCGGCTGGCTTTGCTCATAGCCGGACAGCCCGACGATCTCGATCCACTTGGCCGCCGCCTTGAGCCGCTCGGCCTTGCTGACGCCGCGCACTTCCAGCCCATAGGCGACATTGTCGATCACCGAACGATGCGGCAACAGGCCAAACTTCTGGAACACCATGGCCACCTGGGTGCGCCGATAGCTGCGCAGCGCGTCGTGGTCCATCTGCAGCACGTCGGTGCCATTGACCACGATCTCGCCGGAGGTGGGCTCGATCAGGCGATTGACGTGACGGATCAGCGTCGACTTGCCCGAGCCCGACAGGCCCATGACCACGAAAATCTGGCCGCGGGCGATATCGAGCGACACGTCGTCGAGCCCGACAACATGATCGGTCTCGGCCTGCACTTCGGCCTTGGATTTGCCGGAGCGCAGCAACGCCAGCGCGCCCTGCGGGTCCTTGCCGAAAATCTTGGTCACCCCGCGCATGGCGATGGCGAGGTCGGTGGCTTTGTCGCCCAACTGGGCGGGCGAGGTCATGACGTTCATCTAGCGCGCCTCCGACAGGCCGATACGGCCCTGCAATTGTTTGCCGAATGATTGGGTGATGCGGTCAAAAATGATGGCGAGCGCGACAATACCGAGCCCGGCAAACAGCCCGCGGCTGACTTCAAGCCGACCGATGCCCTGCAGCACCTGATAGCCCAGTCCGCCGGCCCCGATCATCGAGGCGATCACCACCATGGCCAAGGCCATCATCGTGGTCTGGTTGACGCCAGCCAGAATGGTCGGCAGCGCCAAGGGAATCTGCACGCCGAACAGGCGCTGGCGCGGACTGGTGCCGAAGGCGCGGCTGGCCTCCATCACCGCCGGATCCACCGAGCGCAGGCCCAGATCGGTCAGCCGCACCAGCGGCGGCGCCGCATAAACGATGGTGGCGATCAGCGCCGGAATCTTGCCGGGGCCGAAGATCATCACCGTGGGAATGAGATAGACGAAGCTGGGCATGGTCTGCATCAGATCCAGCACCGGGGTGATGATCTGCCGGGTCCGCGAGGACCGGCTCATCCACACGCCGACCGGAATGGAGACCAGAATGGCGGTGATGGTCGCGGCAATCATCAAGGCCATGGTGGTCATGGCGTCCTGCCACAAATCCATCACGCCCAGAAACAGCAGCGACACCAGCACGACGGCCGGCAGCTTCCAGTTTCTTGTGGCCAGCCAGGCAATGCCGCCCAGAATGGCCATGATCAGCCACCACGGGGTGGCGATCAGCAGGCTCTCGATGGATTTGAGCAGCATCAGCAGCGGATAGGCGGCGGCCTCAAAGCCATCGCCCCAATTGCGGACGACCCAGTTGAGGGCATCGTCAATGGCGCGTCGCAGCGGGCGAGAATCAATAATATCGGGAAACACGCGGGCTCTCTTTTCGGGAGTTCGGTGCGCATGATGCCGAAAAGCGATAGATCGCGCCTTCGGGCATCATACGGAAAGCGGCCGGGTCGCAACCCGGCCGCGTCATCGTGGGGACGAACAATCAGCTGAGGCTGGCTTTGACCTTTTCGGCCACTTCGGGCGACACCCAGCCGCTCCACAGCTCTTCCTTGGTACGCAGGAAGTTTTCGGCGGTGGCAGCAGCATCGGCCTGGTTCTCGTCGCCATATACCAGCAGCTCGCTGATTTCGGCATTGGTCAGGCCGACCTTGGTGAAATACTCGGCCACGGCCGGAGCTTCCTCGGTCAGCCAGGCGGCAGCGCCAACCACGGCGGGCGAGGACGGATAGGCGGTCACGCCAGCGGGTTCGTCGCAATCGGGATCGGTATTGCAGATATAGACGGCCTCGTCGGGCTCGCCCATTTCCAGCTGCACCGCGTCATACTTGCCCAGGATCGCCGTCGGGCCCCAATAGTAGAACACGATAGCTTCTTCGCGCACGAAGGCGCGGGCGATGGAAGCATCCAGCGTGCCGCCCGAACCGGGCGAGAACAGGTTCCACGTCGCATCCATGTCATAGGCTTCGAACAGCGCCGAGGTGGACAGCTCGCAGGCCCAGCCCGGCGGGCAGGAATACAGCCGCCCCTGGCTGGAATCTTCCGGATCGAGGAACAGATCGGGGCGTGCGATCACGTCGGTGGCCGACACCAGTTCGGGGTGGGCCTCCTGGGTATAGCGCGGGATGAACCAGCCCTCGACCGTGCCATCGGTGATGGCCTCGCCCAGCGACACCACACTGCCCTCGGCAACGCCTTCGGCCCAGGGCTCTTCAATGGCGCTGGTCCACAGCTCGGGCGCTACGGCCGGCGAGCCACGCGTCAGCATGGACGATGAGGTGGGAACCGTGTCGCCAGTGACGATCTCGACATCGCAGCCAAAGCCGGCTTCGAGAATGGTGGCGTGAATATGAGCCAGAGCGGCCGCTGACGGCCAGGTCATCTCGGCAATGTCGATGGTGCGATCAGTACCGCAGGCGGCGGTGGAGTCCTGGGCGATGGCGGGTACGGTTGCAGCGGACAACAGCGCAACGGTCATCGCGGCGGCAATGCCACCGGATTTCAATATCATCAGGTCGTCTCCTGGGATTTTTGGGATGAGCAAACCATACAGCACAATACAGCCCTGTCAAATCGCCCAATACTTGACAGATAACTGTTAAAATTGGCAATTTAGACTTGGCGTCTATTCTGAAATAGACTGCAATAAGACTGCTACAAGAGAAAAACTTGCTCACGCAAGTGCCCGCAAGTGGTCACGACATCACGCTGCAAGTGAAAAATAATTAGCGGCCATCTGATCGCCGCAAAATCGCCCAGTTTGCAGCGGTTACGGCGCGGCCGGGCCGGCCCAGCGGCGCCAGAGATCTTCTCGCTCGGCCACAAAGCGGTCGGCAATGCCCTCCACCGTGGCCCCGGGCTCGTTCAACTGGGCCAGCAAAGCATTCATCTCGGCGAGCGGCAGGCTGGTCCGCTGGAAATAGGCGGCGATGGTCGGAATGTCGGTAAACACCCATTCGGCAAGGGCCACGACCACGGTTTCGCTGGGGAAGGCGCTGGGCACGAGCGTGGGGCAACTGAGCCGCGCCAGGCACTTGGCCGCTTCCTCGTCATAGGCGCCCATGTCGAGCGGCACGAAATTGAACTGCGCCAGCACCGCATTGGGCTGCCAGTAATAAAACAGGATCGGCTCGCGTCGGCTCACCGCCTCGGCGATCAGCATATCCATCTCGAAGCGATTGCCCGGCTCGACCAGTTCCACCATGCCGGTCAGCCCCAGCGCCGCGAGCAGATTGCGGTTGATCAGCGCGCAGGCCCAATCGGCCGGGCAGGAGACAAAGCGCACCTTGACCCCATTATTGAGTGTCGGCATGGCGGCCGCCAACCCGGCGACGCCGGTCAGTTCCGGATGCCCCGCCGCCACATAATCCGGCATGAACCAGCCCTCGAACTGGGTCTCGACATAGGTCGCGGAGGCAGGCCGCAGCATTTGCGCGGCGATGCCGGCATTCCACACGTCGGCGATGCGGGTCACCCACATTTCCGGCGCCACGGCCGGCTGGCCGGTCGATCCCATCGACGACCCCGTGGCCGCCAGATCGCCGGGCGTAACCCGCACCTCGCAGCCAAATTCGCGGGCCAGAACCCGGGCATGGATTTCGGCCAGCAATTCCGCCGATGGCCAGCTCATTCGGGCAATGGAGAGTGGCTGGACACCACAGGGCGGCGGCGGCGCAACCGGCTCCGCCGGCGCAGCGGCGGGCTGGGCCGCATCCTGGGCCTGATCGAGCACGGTGAGCTGCGCCAGGGCCGGCGTCGCGGCCAGCGCGAGCAGTCCCAGCAGTGCCGCGCGCCATCGCTTCGCCATCATGGCTGCCACTCCCACCTCAGGCCAAATCTATGCAAAATGCGGCCCCGTTAAGCAACAGCCACAGCGGGCTGATTTGCCAATCAATACCCGGTGACTCCGCCCAATCAAATGTGCAACAGTCCCCCCAGTGGGGCGTGGGTTGCGCCCCCTTTATCGCGTCGTTCCGCGTGGAAAAGACTGGCTCAGGCAAGAGCCGCCCCCGGACCGGCCCAGCAGAGGGACGAACATGATCAATCTCAAGAATACACTGGTAATGGCTGTTGCCGCTTCGGCGCTCGCCATTGCTGCCCCTGCCATGGCGCAGGAGGTCAAGCTCGGCTTCCTGGCCGACATTACCGGCCCCATCGCCGGCTTCGCGCCTGGCATGGTTGATGCCGCCAATCTGGCCATCACCAATGTCAACGATCAGGGCGGCATGTTCGACGGCCAGAAGCTGACTTCGGTGCTGGCTGACAGCGCCTGCGACGGCGGCGCCGCTGGTCCGGCTGCTGACCGTCTGGTCAATACCGAGCAGGTCGTGGCGATCTTTGGCGGCTACTGCTCCGGCGCCACCATTGCCGGCGCCAATGGCTCGGCCATTCCGGGTAATGTCGTGATGATCTCGCCAGCCTCGACCGCTCCGGCCGTTGCCGAGCTGGACGACAACGACCTGGTGTTCCGCGACGTGGTTCCGGACTCCATCCAGGGCGTCAAGGCCGCTGAACTGCTGCTCGCTCAGGGCACCAAGGAAGTCGGCGTGACCTATGTCAATAACGACTATGGTTCGGGCCTCGCCGGTGCCTTTGTCGACGCCTTCGTCGCTGGTGGCGGCAAGGTGCTGGCCAATGTGGCCCATGAAGACGGCAAGGCCGACTACCGCCCCGAAATCGGGCAGGTCGAAGCTGCCGGCGCATCCACGCTGGTGATCTATGGCTACGAAAACGCCGGTGGCGGCGCCATCCTGAACCAGGCCATCGAAGCCGGCTCGTTCACCCAGTTCGTTGGTGGCGACGGCATGGCCGGTGAAGCCCTGCTTGCCGGCCGCGATGCGGCTGCGCTTGAAGGCATGATCCTGACCCAGGCTGCTGCGGCTGCTGGCCCGTCCTTCGACGCGCTGGACGCCCTCACTAAGGCGGCTGGCCAGGACGTCAACGGCACCTATGTGACCAACTCCTACGACGCCGTGTTCCTGCTGGCCCTGGCCATCGAAAAGAGCGGCTCGGCCGATCGTGACGGCATCTCCGCCGCCCTGCGTGAAGTCTCGAATGCTCCTGGCGAAACCATCCTGCCGGGCGAGTGGACCAAGGCCAAGGAGCTGATCGCAGCTGGCACCGACATCAACTACGAAGGCGCTTCGGGCACCATCGAGTTCGACGCTGTCGGTGACGTGGCCGGCGCCATCAACTACTTCGTCATCGAAGGCGGCAAGTCCGTCAACAAGGGCCTGATCGAGTAGTCTTGATCGCCTGAACCGACTGAAGGCCCGGGAGCGATCCCGGGCCTTTTTCATGGGAGCCGCTCATGGCAGATGACGAGACACTGGCGTTTTACGCCAACAACGCCGCCGACTATGTGCGTGACGGTGGCGACCGGCCCACCCCACGCCTGGTGGCCTTTCTCGACGCCCTCACCCCCGGCGCCCGCATTCTCGAGCTCGGCACCGGCAGGGGGCGCGACGCCGCCGTCATGCTGGAGCGCGGCTTTGATGTCGACGCCACCGACGCTTCGCCCGAGCTGGCGGCCGAGGCCAGCACGCGACTTGGCCGCATGGTGCGCATGCTGCGTTTTGACGAACTTGATGCGCCGGCGACCTATGACGCGGTCTGGGCCTGTGCCTGCCTGCTGCACGCCCCGGCGGCCGAGCTGACCGACGACCTGCGCCGCATCCATGCCGCCTTGCGCCCCGGCGGCCTGTTCACCGCCAGCTTCAAGGCCGGCACTGGCGAAGGCCGCGACCGCTTCGGCCGCTACTACAACTATCCCGACCGCGACACGCTGCTGGCGCATTTTCGCGCCGCCGCCGGCTGGTCGAGCCTACAGCTCGAAGAGGTTGCGGGGAACGGCTATGACCGCGCGCCCACCCAATGGCTCTGGGTCACTGCCCGGACATAAAAAGGCCCACAGCTGAACGCTGCGAGCCCTCTAAATTTTTCGCCGGCTTGTGCCGCGCTTAGCCCTCGCGGCGGATCACTTCGGGGATCAGCCCCTTTGGCGCGAAGCGCAGGGCGACCGAGATCACCACACCGAGTACGAAGACCCGCATCTGCAGCGCGCGCGAGTCGATTTCGGGAATCGCACCCCAGCCCAGATTGGTCGTCAGATGCGACAGGTTGAGGAACAGCAGCTGCGCCACCGGGTCGGACAGGATCCAGACCACATAGATCAGCAGCGCCCCCAGCAACACGCCCCAGCTATTGCCGGCGCCGCCAACGATCACCATCACCCAGATCATGAAGGTGTGGTTGATCGGCTGATAGCCCGAGGGATCGAAAATCTGGCTGAACGTCACCAGCATGGCGCCGCCAATGCCCATCAGCACCGAGCCCAGCACGAACAGCTCCAACTGCCGACCGGTCACGTCCTTGCCCATCGAACTGGCGGCAATGTGGTTGTCGCGGATGGCCCGCATCATGCGGCCCCACGGCCCGCCATAAGCGCGCTGGATGAAGTAGAACACGACGATCAGCACCACCACCGCCAGCGCCAGGAAACCCATCCGGGCCTGCACGAAGCTGTCGGCAATGCCCACGCCATTGGCCTGCAGCGCCTGGGGCAGCGGCGTCGGCCACGGGATCGGCGACACCGACATGGTGCCGCGGGTCAGCCAGTCCATATTCTTGATCAGCGCCCGGATGATCTCGGAAATGCCGATGGTGGCGATGGCGAGATAGTCAGTGCGCAGGCCAAGGCTGATCTTGCCGACAAAAAAGGCAATGATCGCCGCCAGCAGGCCACCGAACAACCAGCCCAGCACCGGATTGAGCCCCAGCCCGCCGATAAAGCCGGCGGTGGATTCGATATAGGCGGCGGCGGGATCGATCTGGCTGCGATAGATCACATAGGCAATGAACCAGGCCAGCACGACGACGAAGCCATAAAGGAAGCCGCGCAGCCCCAGACGCTTGGTCTGGCGCGCGGCATAGACCAACGCCACGCCGATCAGGAAGGCGAGCAGCGCCCGCCCCAGCATCATCGGCCCGTCTGAATCCCAGAAGCTGGCATTGACCGGATAGGAGATGAACACCACCCCGGCGCCGCCCACCATCAGGAAGCCCATGATGGCGAAGTTGAACAGCCCGCCATAACCCCACTGGATATTCAGACCCAGCGCGATCAAGGCGAAGCCGGTGGCCTGCACCAGGATCAGCAGCATGCTGGCGCTGCCCTGCGACACGCCAGCGGCTGCCACCAGCACGAAGAGCGCGATGAACAAGGCGATGCCGCGATAAAGCGGGCGGTCGATCCAGCGGATTTTTGCCTCGGTCGCGCTCATGACGACGCTCCCTTGAAGATACCCGTCGGTCGCACCAGCAGCGTCACCACCAGAATGATGAAGGCGACGGTGAGCTTGTACTCGGTGGGCACCAGCGCCAGATTGGCCGGCAGTTCCATGCCCTCGGGCAGCAAGCCGTTGAGCGGGCGCAGCACGGCCGTCCAGTTGAACACCGCCAGCGTTTCGGCAAAGGCGATGAGGAAGCCGCCGACGATGGCGCCATAGGCATGGCCCAGCCCGCCAACGATGGCGGCAGCAAAGATCGGCAGCACGATATTGAAGGCCAGATCGGGCATCAGCGCCACGTCGAGCGCCAGCATCACCCCGGCGACGCAGGCCAGACCGCCGGCGATCACCCAGGTCACCCGCACCACCAGCGCGGTATTGATCCCCGACACCTGTGCCAGATCGGCATTGTCGGCCATGGCGCGCATCGCCTTGCCCAGTCGCGAGCGGGTCAGGAACAGATGCAGCGCGATCACCAGAATGGCAGTGACCACGAACATCAGCACCTGCGGCTCGGTGATCGAAATCGGCCGCGTCCCGCCAAAGGCGCTCATATCGATGCGGAAGATATCCTTGGGTTCATTCTCGTAGAAGCTGCGGGTGCCCGAACCGAAAATCAGCCGGATCAGGCCCTGGATCATCAGCGTCACGCCGATCGAGGCGATCAGCAGCGTCACCGGCTGGGCCCCGCGCTTGCGCAAAGGGGCATAAAAGCCCTTGTCGATGCCCAATGCCAGGAAGGCGGCGATCACCATGGCGATCGGCAGCACCACGAAGCCCATCGGCAGCGGCGTCACGATGCCCATGGCCGTGAACAGCCCCGCCAGCACAAAGGCGATGAAGGCCCCCATGGTCATCATGTCGCCATGGGCGAAATGGGCGAAGCGCAGAATGCCGAAGATCAGCGTGATGCCGATGGCACCCAGCGCATAGATCGAACCGAGCACGGTGCCCGAAATCAGCACGCGATTGATAAAGAATATGAGTTCGTCCATGACCCTCAGCCCCCGAGGAAACTTTTGGCGACTTCGGGATCGGCAATCAGCTCGGCGCCCGTGCCGGTAAATCGGTTCTGGCCATTGGCGAGCACGAAGCCGCGCGAGGCGAAGGCCAGCGCCTGACGCGCATTCTGCTCGACCATGAGAATGCCGACGCCTTCCTTGTTAACCCGCACGATGGTTTCGAAAATCTCGATGACATAGCGCGGCGACAGCCCGGCTGAGGGCTCGTCCAGCATCAGCAGGGTTGGCTTGCTCATCAGGGCGCGGCCCATGGCCACCATCTGACGCTGTCCACCCGACAATTCGCCCGCCGGCTGGCGGCGCTTTTCCGCCAGCACCGGGAACATCTGATAGACCCAGTCCATCGTGTCCTTGAAATCGTCGCGCCGGGTAAAGGCGCCCATTTCGAGGTTTTCTTCGACGGTCAGCGAGGTGAAGACGTTCTTTTCCTGCGGCACGAAGCTGAGCCCCTTGGGCACCAGCGCGTCGGGCAGCGAATTGACGACATTCTCGCCCTGAAATTCGATGGTGCCGCCGGTGACCTTGAGCAGGCCGAAAATCGCCTTGAGCGTGGTCGACTTGCCGGCGCCGTTGGGCCCGACAATGACGCCGATATCGGACTGCTCAATGGCCATGCTGACACCATTGAGGATCGGCGCGCCACCATAGCCGCCGACGACATGTTTCAATTCAATCAGGGGCATTAGCGGGTTTCCCCCAAGCAGAGCCGGCTTTGGAACAACAGAACCCTCATCTACGCCACCGCCACGGGGGTGCCGAAATAGGCTTCGACGATGGCGGGATTGGCGCGGATTTCGGCCATGGAGCCCTCGGCGATCTTTTCGCCCTGCGCCATTACGATTACCGGGTCGCATAGCCGGGCGATCAGATCCATATCGTGCTCGATGACGAAGAAGGTGTAGCCCAGCTCCTTGTTCATCCGCTCGATATTGCTCGCCAGATCGTTGAGCAGCGTCTTGTTGACGCCCGCCGCGACCTCGTCGAGCAGCACCACCTTGGCGTCGACCATCATGGTGCGGCCCAGTTCGAGCAGCTTTTTCTGCCCGCCCGAAAGATTGCCGGCCAGCTCGTTGCGCACATGGCCCAGCTTGAGGAAGTCGATGACATCCAAGGCTTTTTTGCGCACCTCGGTCTCGCGCGAGCGCGCCAGACCGGGCCGGAACCAGGCATTGCCCAGCGACTCGCCGGGCTGATCGCCGGGGACCATCATCAGGTTTTCGATGGCCGACATATTGGAGAATTCATGCGCAATCTGGAAGGTGCGCAGCATGCCGGTGCGGAACAATTGATGCGGCTTGAAGCCGGTCACATCGGCGCCGTCGAAGATCACCGTGCCCTCATCGGGCTCGATGTTGCCGGCGACAATATTGAACAGGGTGGACTTGCCCGCACCATTCGGTCCGATCAGCCCGGTCACCGAGCCGCGTCGCACCGAGAGCGAGCAGTTGTTCACAGCGGTCAAGCCGCCAAAGCGTTTGCTGACGTTACGAACGTCGATAACCAAGTCAGAAGGCACCAAAGCCGTCCCGTCTCCCCAATACGATGCATGCCCGGTTGAACATCCAGGCTATTTTGCGGCATCTGTTCATAAGGCGGGCAATGGGTCAACTTGACTTTTCAAGTTGCAAGCCGGCTTTGCAATCGCTTCAACGCCGGAAAATCGCCGCTAAACGTCTGGCGCGTCAGGCGATCCCAGATAGACCAGCACCGCGTCGGCCGTCGATTTATTGTTGGCGCAGAGCACATCATACAGCGTCGCCAGCCGGGTCAGCGCCTTGACGTCGACGTCATGCGGCTGCGCCGTCATCGGATCGATAAAGAAGATCAGCACGTCCAGTTTGCCCTCGGCGATCATCGCGCCGAGTTGCTGATCGCCGCCCAGCGGGCCGCTTTTGAGCAGCGCCACCGACAGGCCCGTCGCGGCCATTACCCGGCTGCCAGTGGTGCCGGTGCCCCATAATTCGTGCTGGCTGAGGATGTGCCGATGCCGGGCGGCCCAGACGCAAAGGTCGTCCTTTTTGTCGTCATGTGCCACCAACCCGATCCGCGCCATGCTGCTCTCCATCCTGCTCAGATTGCTTCAAGCATGCTTGCAGCAATCTGGGCAATGGCTGGCAGCATGCTGACAGTTTTCTTGCGGTTGTCTTGCTAGAATTCGTTCCAGTCCGGCGAGATCGCCGCATTGCCGATACTGCGCAAGGCCGGGGTCGGCCGGGCCGGTTTTTTGGCGACCGGCGCAGCGCCTTCCATTTTGAAGATATCGACGATCTGATCCAGTTCGCTGGCCTGGGCTTCGGTCTGCTCGATGGCGGCATTGGTCTGTTCGACCAGCGCGGCATTATGCTGGGTCATCTCGTCCATCAGCCGCACCGCGACGGTGACCTCTTCGAGCGCCGCCGCCTGTTCGCTATTGGCGAGGGCAATGGCATCGATCAGGGTCGAGCTTTCCCTTGCGCCATTGAGGATGGCGAGCAACTGTTCGGAGGCCTGCCCGACCAGGCGCGAGCCATTCTTGACTTCGCTGGCGCTGGCTTCGATCAGCACCTTGACCTCGCTCGAGGCCTGCGCTGCCGATTGGGCCAGCCGCCGAACTTCGACGGCGACCACGGCAAAGCCCTTACCGGCATCACCGGCGCGGGCGGCTTCGACCGACGCGTTCAGCGCCAGCAGATTGGTCTGGAAGGCGATGTCGTCGATCAACCCGATAATATTGGAGATCTTGCCCGAGCTGGTCTCGATGGCGCCCATGGCCTCATTGGCCCGGGCCATCACCTGGCCGCCTTCCGTGGCGCTGGAGGAGACGGCCTGCGCCTTCTGGCTGGCGGTGGCGGCGCGGGTGGCATTGTCCTGTACGGCGGTAGAGAGCTGTTCCACCGAGGCCGAAGTCTCCTCGATGGTCGCCGCCTGCTTGGTGGTGCGTTCCGACAGATCGTTGGCGCCGGAGAGGATTTCGCTGGTCGCGGTCTTGAGCGAGCGCGAGGTCTTTTGCAGGCCGCCGACAATATCGAGCAAGCGCCCCAGCGACTGATTGAAGGCCAGCCGCAACTGCTCATACTGGCCGGTGAATTCGCTATCGATGCGCCCACTCAGATCGCCCTCGGCCATTTTGGCGAGGCTGGTGGTCAGATGGGCGATAATGCCTTCGGCGCGTTTGCGCTCGGTGATGTCGGTGGCAAATTTCACTACCTTGACCACCCGGCCCTGCGCATCAAGGATCGGGTTGTAAGACGCCTGAATCCAGACTTCCTTGCCACCCTTGCCGAAGCGCTGGAACTCGGCGGCCACATATTCCCCGCCATGCAGCCGCTCCCAGAAGCTTCTATAGTCGGCGCTGGCGGCATAGGCCGGATCGCAGAACATGCGGTGATGCTTGCCGACGATGTCGTCGAGCCGATAGCCGAGCACGGCGAGGAAGTTCTCATTGGCACTGCGCACCGTACCGTCGAGGTTGAATTCGACAATCGCCTGGGCCCGGCTGATGGCGGCAATCTGGGCCTTGTGGTCGGCGGCCTGATTGGTCTGGGCGGTGACGTCGGTGGCGAATTTGATCACCTTGACCGGCTTGCCGGCCTTGTCGAAGACCGGATTGTAACTGGCCTGTATCCACACCTCGCGCCCGCCCTTGCCAAGGCGCCGATAGGCGGCGGCCTGGAACTTGCCGGCGGCAAGATCGGCCCAGAACTGCTGATAGGCTGGCGACTGCGCCTCGGCGGGGTCGACAAAGAGGCGGTGATGCTGGCCCACGACCTCATCGAGCGCATAGCCCAGGGCATTGAGGAAATTCGCATTGGCGGTGATTATGGTGCCGTCGAGCCCGAACTCGATCACCGCCTGGCTGCGCATGATCGCCTCGACCTTGGCCTTGTCGTCGCTGCCGCTATTCCGTCCGAATAATCCCATCGAAAAGGCCCTCCAGCCCCATGCGTCCAGCGCAGCAGTCAGGTTAGAAAATAATGGATAAATGTGGGTTTTGATGGCGCTAGTGGACACTGCGTAGATGCAGCGGGTCCGCTTGCGCCAGGTGGCCGTCTGGAGGTCTGGTGGCTGGCAGCGGCAGTTGATTTGCGGAGTGAAGCACGGCTCGATCGTCCACCTTGAATCGCCGGGCCTGCCCGCGATGCTGCGTTGATCTGCGTCCACGCTCAAGCTGCGCGAGAAAGGTTAATGGACCGACAATTTCGCGCTGGGGCGGGCTGTGTGTGCGGAGTTCCAACAGCCAAACGCAGTGTCATCCCGGCCTTAAGCCGGGACCCATCCTGAGATGGGTTCAGCGGCACGATCTGGGGATGGGCCCCGGCTCAAGGCCGGGGTGACACCGTGGGTGTGGGGGCTGTGGTGATGATGCTGCGCCCCGCAAAGGGCGACGGCAGTTCGTCCGCTAGAACTCGTTCCAGTCCTGCGCCAGCGCGGTGTTGCCGAGGCTGACCGGGCCGGCGCGGAAGCGCGGGGGGCGGGCCACGGGGGCGGCGCGGCTGGAGCCGATCTTGAACACGTCGACAATGCCATCGAGGTCGCTGGCCTGGCTTTCGGTCTGTTCGATGGCGGCATTGGTCTGTTCGACCAGCGCCGCGTTGTGCTGGGTCATCTCGTCCATCTGCCGCACGGCGATGGCGACCTCTTCGAGCGAGGCGGCCTGGTCCTTGTTGGCCTGGGCGATGGTGTCGATCAGAGTGGCGCTTTCCTGCGCCCCGGCCAGAATATCGAGCAACGTTTCGGCGGCCTGACCAACCAGGCGGGTGCCGCTCTGCACCTCGCGGGCACTGGCCTCGATCAGCGTCTTGACGTCGGCCGAGGCATTGGCGGCCGATTGGGCCAGCCGGCGGACTTCGACAGCGACCACGGCAAAACCCTTGCCGGCATCGCCAGCGCGGGCGGCTTCGACTGAGGCGTTGAGAGCCAGCAGATTGGTCTGGAATGCGATGTCGTCGATCAACCCGATGATGTTGGAGATCTTGCCCGAGCTGGCTTCGATGGCGGTCATGGCCTCATTGGCCTGCTTCATCACCGTGCCGCCCTGGGTGGCGTTCTGTGCCACCACCTGGGCCTTGCCGCTGGCGGTCGCGGTGCGGCGGGCATTTTCCACCACCACCAGCGACAATTGTTCCACCGCCGCCGAGGTCTGCTCGATGGTCGCCGCCTGCTTGGTGGTGCGGTCGGCCAGATCATTGGCGCCGGAAAGGATTTCCCCGGTCGCCGTTTTCAGCGACCGCGAAGTCTCGCGCAGCTGGCCGACAATATCGGTCAGCCGGTCGGCTACCGCATTGGTGTCGTCCTTGATCTGGGCAAATTCGGGATCGAACTCGGCGGTGATGCGATGGGTCAGATCGCCGCCCGCCATCTCCTTGAGCACTTCGCCGGTCAGCGTCACCGCGCGATTGATCTTGGCCTTGGCCGCATCATCGGCAGCGCGGGTGTCCTCGGTGAGCTTGTCGAAATAGGCGGTGACGCCGATGTCGATATCGAGCAGCGTCGATTTGATCAGGCTGGCCAGGGTCAGCGCCATGTCGTCGGCAGCGGCCAAAACCTCCTCGGACGAGGCGGGCTTTTTGCCGAAGCGGCCCTTTTTGGGCTGCAGCGCCTCGGTCATCATGTCATGCACGAGACCGGTCACCAGCGTTTCCAGAATGACGCCATAGCCACCGATATGCCAGCGCGGCTCCAGCCCGATCCTGGCATGAACCAGGCCGACGCGGCTGCTGGCCTCGAAATAGGTATCGTCCTGCGCGCCATCGGCAATCGCCTGCCAGTGCCCGACCTGCCGGGCCTGGACCTTGTCCATCTGCGGCTTGCCCTCAAAGAAGCGCGCGACCGCCGGGACCTTGGCGATCTTGGCGTAAAATTTATCGAGCGCCAGCGGCAGATGCTTGTCGACATGGATTTTCGCCCTGGCTTGCCGCTGGCGAGCCGTCTGATCGAGGCCGATGAAGTCGAGACGGGATTGCAGACTGTCTTTGGTGGGCATAGGGGCGCTCAAGGGGTAACTGCGTGACGTGTGGGCCATAGTCCGGCGGCGGACCATGATCTGGATCAATTGCCCTACAGTGATGCGGGCATGGTGAAGGCCCGGTTAACCGGGCCTTCAGGGGTGACAGCGCCGCTCAGGCGGCGCGGCCGGAGCTTCGCAGCGGCGTGACCCGGGTCGGGGCGGCGAGGGTGAAGACCCCGATCACCTGATCGAGTTCATTGGCCTGCGCCTCGGTCTGCTCGATGGCGGCATTGGTTTCTTCGACCAGCGCCGCATTATGCTGGGTCATCTCGTCAAGCTGGCGCACCGCGACATTGACCTCGTCGATGGAGGCGGCCTGCTCGCGGCTGGCCTGGGCGATGCCGTCGAGCAGCAGCGCATTGGCGCGGATGGCATCCTGCACCAGCACCAGCCGTTCGGCGGCGTTGGCGACCAGTTGCGAGCCGCCCTTGACCTCATTGGCGCTCTGCTCAATCAGCAGTTTGACGTCGGCCGAAGCGCTGGCCGCTGATTGCGCCAAGCGGCGGACTTCGACGGCGACCACGGCAAAACCCTTGCCGGCATCGCCAGCGCGGGCGGCTTCCACCGAAGCATTGAGGGCCAACAGATTGGTCTGGAAGGCGATGTCGTCAATCAGCCCGATAATGTTGGAGATCTTGCCGGAGGATTGGGTGATGCGACCCATGGCCAGAGTGGCCTCGCCCATCACCGCGCCGCTGGCTTCGGCCTCGACCGAGACGGCCCGCGCCTTCTGGCTGGCCTCGGCAGCATGGTCGGCATTGTCGAGCACGGTCTGGCTGAGCTGGGCGATGGCGGCGCTGGTCTGCTCGATGGTGGAGGCCTGGCGCGTGGTGCGCTCGGACAAATCATTGGCGCCGGAGAGGATTTCCCCGGTCGCGGTCTTGAGTGCGCCGGAGGTGCCACGCAATTGGGAGACGATCTGCCCGAGCTGTTCGGCCACGCCATTGGTGTGGTCGCGCAAGCGGCCAAAGGCGCCCTTATAGTCGCCGGTCATGCGGTGGCTGAGATCGGCGCGGGCCAGAGACGCCAGCACGCTGCCGGTTTCGCTGAGGCCGCGCTCCACGGTGGCAACCAGATCGTTGAAATTATCGGCCAAGAGGCGCAGTTCGGGATCGGCGAGGTCGGTGCCGACACGCTGGGAGAAATCGCCATCGATGGCGGCCCCGACCACAGCGCCGATATCCTGTTGCAGCGCCCTTATGACACTGACCTGCCCGGCGCGTTCGGCGCTCATATCGTGCTCGACCAGGCGCAGCTCGGCCATTTTGAGGCCGTTGCGGCGGAACACTTCCACCGCCTCGGCCATATAGCCCAGCTCGTCGGCGCGCTCGAGGCCCGGCACGGTCAGCTCGAGCCGGTCGGCAGCAATCTCGGCCATGGCGTCGGTGAGGCGCGAAATCGGTCGGGTGATGGTGCGGGCGATCAGCACGCTGACCAGGGTGGCCAGCGCCAGCAAGGCCAGCCCGATCAGCAGCATGGTCTGGCGCAGATTATTGGCGGGGGCGGAAATATCGGCCTGGCTCTCCAGCGCCACCACGGCCCAATCGACGCCGCCAAAGCTCAGCGGCTCGCCGGCCACCACATAGGTTTGCCCATTGGCATGTTCGAGCGTGCCGATGCCGGCGGTGCCGGCCAAAGCGGCGCTGACCGCTTCGCCCGCAATCGACAGGGTGAGCACATCATTGTCCGGCGTCTGCGGCGCGTCATTGCGGGCCAGCCCGTCCTGGCCGACCAGATAGGTTTCCCCGCTTTCGCCCAGACCACGGGTGCGGCCGAGCACGTCGCCGATGCGGGCGGTGGGCAGGCGCAAAGCCAGGACGCCGATCAGAAAGCCCTGATCATAGACCGGTCCGGCAATGAAGCTGGCCGGGGCTCCGGCGCTGGGCGCATAGGGGGCGAAATCGGAGAGGAACACCTGCCCCGCCTCGCCCGTCATGGCGGCGCGGACGACCTTGCCCAGATCGCTAGCGGCCCAGGGCCCGCCGCCTTCGGCAAAATTGGTGGCGAAATCGGCGTCCTTGAACACCGAATAGACATTGTTGAAATCGGTATCGAACAGCAGCACGTCGTCGTAGCCGCGCTTTTCCAGCAGATCGCGGAAATCGGCATGCAGGCTCCGGTGATGCAGATCATAGACTGGCAGCTTGTCGGAGGTGTCGAGTTTGAGCCGTTCGCCGGCCGGATTGGGGTTTCCCGTCAGATAGGCGGTCTGCAACAGCTCGGTGGGATCGCCCTGCCCTTTGAGCGAGCGCATGGCGCCGGCGAAGGTGTCGATATTGGCGGCGATTTCGGAGCGCCCGGCAAACAGCGTCAGATCCTCGGCCACTTCGCGCAGATAGGCTTCCAGCGCCGAATGGGCATTGGCGGCGGCGGAGGTCAGGCGTTGCTCGGCCTGGCTGGTGACAATGGCGCTGCTGGCAACATAGGCCGCGAGCGCCAGACTGGCCCCGGTGACAAGCGCAATCGCCACGACCATGGCCGGCAGCTTGAAGGCAAGTTTGAGCTGGGTCGTCATGCGATGAACTTCCGCTGTTGAGGCGGCAAACCATAGGAAGAATATGGTTAAAGAAGCGCTTCCGGGGTCGTTACACGGCCGTCACACAAACGAAAACGCCCTCCCGCTGGGGGAGGGCGCTGGACAGATAGCGACAGGCGAAGCCTGCTAGAACTCGTTCCAGTCGGCCGAGATGGCGGCACTGCCCTGGCTGAGATAGGCCTGGGCGGCGCGCTTGACGGCGGCCGGCCGGTTGGTGGTCGCTGCGCTGCGCGTCGGGGCGCGGACTGGGTCGGGTTCGCGCATGCCGGTATTGAACACCGATACGATATCATCGAGCGCGCTGGCCTGGGCCTCGGTCTGCTCGATGGCGGCGTTGGTTTCCTCGACCAAAGCGGCGTTGTGCTGGGTCATCTCGTCCATGGTGCGGACGGCGACATTGACCTCTTCGATGGCCCCGGCCTGCTCGTGGCTTTCGCGGGCAATGCCATCCATCAACTGGTCATTGGCGCGCGCCGCGGTCAGCATGGTCATCAACCGGCCGGCGGCATCGGACACCAGACGCGAGCCCATGCCGACCTCATTGGCCGACTGCTCGATCAGCACCTTGACGTCCGCCGAGGCACTGGCCGCCGACTGCGCCAGGCGCCGCACTTCCACGGCGACCACGGCAAAGCCCTTGCCGGCATCACCGGCGCGAGCCGCTTCCACCGAGGCGTTGAGGGCCAGCAGATTGGTCTGGAAGGCGATGTCGTCGATCAGGCCGATGATGTTGGAGATCTTGCCGGAGCTGACTTCGATGGCCGCCATGGCGGCATTGGCCTTTTCCATCACCAGCCCGCCCTGTTCGGCGGTGCGGGTGACTTCGGCGGCGTTGACGCTGGCATCCTTGGCGCGCTGCGCATTCTGCAACACGGTGGCGGCGAGCTGTTCCATGGCCGCCGAGGTTTCCTCGATGGTGGCCGCCTGTCGCGTGGTGCGTTCGGACAGGTCGTTGGCACCCGACAGGATTTCGCTGGTCGCGGTCTTGAGGGTGCGCGAAGTGACGCGCAGCTGGGTCACCACTTCGGTGAGCTTGTCGCCCACCGCATTGGTATCGGCCTTGAGGCTGGCGAAGGCGCCCTGATAGTCGCCATGCATGCGCATGGTCAGGTCGGTATTGGCCAAGGCCGTCAGCACCCGGCCGGTCTCTTCGAGGCCGCGATCGACGGTATCGACGAGGCTATTGACGCTCTGCGCCAGCCCGTTGAGTTCGGGATCGGGGAATTCGGTTTCGACCCGGCGGGTGAAGTCGCCGGCAATGGCGGCATCGACCACCTGACCGAAGGCGTGTTGCAGGTCGCTCATCATGGCGCGCCGGCTCTGTTCGTCGGCAATGATGCGCGCCGCTTCGGCCTCGGTCATCTGGCTGACCTTGAGCCCGTTCTGGCGGAACACTTCCACCGCCCGCGCCATGGCGCCGATTTCGTCGCCATTATCGGCATAAGGCACGGTGACCTCATATTCGCCCTTGGCCAGACCGCCCATGATCGCGGTCATGCGGCGGATCGGCTTGGCGATCATGTCGGCGCCGAGCCACACCAGCAGCAGCACCAGCGCCAGCAGGCCCGCACCGGCGCCCAGCGACAGATTGCGCATCTGGTCGACGCTGGCAAAGATGGTGGCCGAGGGCACATCCATCAGCAGGGTCCAGCTGTCGTCGACGCCATCAAAGGTGAAGGGCATCGAGGCGACGAATTGCTGAATGCCATTGGCATCGGTGTAATACATGCCCTTGCTCATCAGGCTCTCATCGAGCAGCACGCCGGCGATTTCGGGGGCCAGCTGCGTGCCGACCAGCGCCGGATCGGGATTGGCGATCCACTGATTGTCGCTGCTGATCAGCATGACATTGCCGACATCGAAGGGTCGCAGCTGGGAAATCACGCCGGCGATGGTGGCCAGGCTCAGATCGGCGGTGACCACGCCGGCCGGCTTGCCACCCTTGTGCACCACGGCGCTGATCGTGGTCATCAGCACGGTCTCGCCATCCACTTCATAGGCGAAGGGCGGCGTCAGGACGGTGCGATTTTCCGCGAGCGGCAGCTGGTACCAGGATTCATTGTTGGCCTGCGGCGACAAATCGAGCTTGTCGACGACGATTTTGCCGTCCTGATTGATGAAATAGGGCACGAAACGCCCGGTGGCGTCGGAATAGGGATGGTTGAGATAGGCCGCATCGCGGCCATCCAGCGCATCGGGTTCGAAAGCCAGCGCCATGCCGACCAGCTCGGGGCGTGCGGCGGTCGTCGCCGACATCAAACGGCCCAATTGATCGCGATTGACCGGGCCCTCGGCAATGGCGCCTTCGACGGCCGTGGTGATGCCACGGGCCAGCGAAATCACGCCGCCCATCTGGCCTGAAACCAGCTGGCTATATTGGCCGAGCAGGGCGCGCGCCCGTGCTTCTGCCTCATTGCCCGCCGTCTCGTACATCAGCGTCGTACCAGCAAACACGATGCCACAGATCGATGTGGCGAACAGCACTCCTGCGCCGACCACCAGCTTGGTGCGGATCGACAGGTTGGAGAATTTCATTCTGTATTCCCTACCATAAATGTCTCTTGCGAGACGGCCCCCGACAACCCGGCACAGCCGAGCCCCGTGACCGCAGCTGTGCGGCAGGAACCAGAATTTGATAGCGGGAAGCGACGCAAAGTTGCTTCTGCCGCGTGCTCGCGCGACCGGTTCAGGCCAAGTACAACTGCGTCCGCCCCCACCATGCCGAAGGCTGACTTAAAGCCAGGTTAAGTCACGGAAAATCCGTGGTTTTCCGAATGGAAAAAGGGCGCCTCGCGGCACCCTTGAACCAAGCTTTATCAATCGCGGCTGGCGTCAGAACTCGGACCATTCCTTGGCGATGGCCGCATTGCCCTGGGTCAGGTAGGAGCGGGCAGCGGTGCGGACCTTGTCGACCATGCCGCGCACCGGCGCGCGCTGGACCGACGTATCGACCTCGGCGTCGATGGTGAAAATGTCGATCACCCGATCCAGCTCGCTGGCCTGGGCTTCGGTCTGTTCGATGGCGGCATTGGTCTCTTCCACCAGCGCCGCATTATGCTGGGTCATCTCGTCCAGCGTGCGCACCGCCACCGAGACTTCATCAATCGCCGCCGCCTGCTCGCGGCTGGCGCGGGCGATGGACTGCATCAGGCTGGTATTCTCGTGCACGGCGTCCAGCATGGCGGTGAGCTGGTCGGAGGCATTGGACACCAGCTTGCTGCCGCCCCGAACCTCATTGGCGCTCTGCTCGATCAGCGCCTTGACGTCGGATGACGCACTGGCCGCCGACTGGGCCAGCCGCCGCACCTCCACCGCCACCACGGCAAAGCCCTTGCCGGCATCGCCGGCGCGGGCCGCTTCCACCGAGGCATTGAGCGCCAGCAGATTGGTCTGGAAGGCGATATCGTCGATCATGCCGATAATGTTGGAAATCTTGGCCGAGCTGGAGGTGATGCGTTCCATCGCCTGATTGGCTTGCTCCATGGTCACCCCGCTCTGGGCGGCGCTGTCGGATACCGACTGCGCCTTGCCATTGGCGTCTTCAGCCATGCGGGCATTCTCGGCCACGGTGCCAGCCAATTGCTCCATCGCCGCCGAGGTTTCCTCGATGGTCGCCGCCTGCTTGGTGGTGCGTTCGGAAAGATCATTGGCGCCGGAGAGGATTTCCCCGGTCGCGGTCTTGAGGGCGCGCGAGGTGGAGCGCAGCTGGGTCACCACGGCGCTGAGCTTGTCGGCCACCGCATTGGTGTCGGTCTTGAGCTTGGCAAACGAGCCCTGATAATCGCCTTCCATGCGCAGGGTCAGATCGGTATCGGCCAGTGCTGCCAGCACCTCGCCGGTTTCGCCGAGGCCGCGATCCACCGTTTCCACCAGATTGTTGACGCTGCCGGCCAGGGCATTGAGTTCGGGATCGGGGAACTGGGCGTGGACGCGCTTGGAGAAATCGCCGGCGATGGCGGCATCCACCACCTCGCCAAACGCCGCCTGCAGCGCCACCATCATATCGGTGCGCTCGATGCGGCGGCGCTGCGATGCGGCGCGCTCTTCCTCGGTCATCTGGCTGACCTTGAGGCCGTTTTCGCGGAAAATCTCGACGGCGCGGGCCATTTCGCCCACTTCATTACCGCGGGTGATGAACGGCACTTCGGTTTCATAATCGCCCTCGGCCACCGCCTTCATGGTCCGCGCCAGCTTGGGCACCGAACCCATCATCAGGCGCGACAGCACATAGCCGATGGCGCCCAGCGCAAGGAGGGTCACGAGGCCGACCAGCAGCAGCATCTTGACCGCGTCGAGCACCACCGCTTCGACCTTGTCCTTGTCGACGCCGACAAACAGCAAGCCGACCGGCGCCCCGGCCTGATCAAGGATCGGCTGATAGGCGGTATAATAGGCGGTGCCAGCCAGCACATCCTCGCCGTAATAAGGCTGGCCCGCGAGCAGGGTCGCATAGGCCGGATTGGCCTGGCCCAGGGTAGTGCCGGCCAGACGCTGGCCATCAGCGCCGGCAATGGTCGTGGTCATGCCCACAAAACCCTGGCTGGCCTCGTCCCAGCCGAAAATGCTGGCGGCCTCGCCGGTGATGCGGGCGATGGAATCGACGATGTCATGATTGAGAAACTGGCGCGGCATGGCCCAGGTGTGGATTTCGGCCAGCTCGCCGGCTTCGCCCCATTTGACCTCGGCGCCCGGCAGATTGCCTTCGACGATGGTGGCCGCCGTTTTGAGATTGGTCGTCTGCTGGCTCAGCGCCGTGCTGCGGGTGGAGGCGCTCAAATTGAGATAGATTGCCGCCGTGACCACGCTCACCGAAACAATGATAGCCGAGATCACCAATGCAGCGATCATCGTGGTCAGTTTTATATTGCCGAAGAATTGCCCAACGCGCGTCAACATTTCGATTGCCCCATGCTCCCCCCACGCGTTGCAGCAAGCTGCTCGCGCCTTGATCCGGTAAAATTACCAGAACGTGCTTAAGCGAATGTTTAACACGCCCGGAATCCGGGGCTTTGGGGGCGGCAGGCGGGCTATGCCGTTCAATGTACTAAACATTCCAGAACGGCCAAACCCACCAAAAGCAACGACCCCCGCAACGCTGGAGCATTGCGAGGGTCGGTTTGGTCCGATTTCAGATATGGCGCCGTTGGGTTGTCGCCAGCGTTAGAACTCGCTCCAGTCCGTCGCCAGCGCGGTATTGCCGTGGCTGCGCAGATTGGATGAGGCGGCGGCCAGACGCTGCTGCAGGCTGCGCGCGGCGCCAGTGCCGCCGGCAGGACGCTGGTCGCGCCCGGCGGGGACAGGCTGCTGGTCGAGGCGGAACACGTCGACGATGCGGTCGAGTTCGCTGGCCTGCGCCTCGGTCTGCTCGATGGCGGCATTGGTTTCTTCAACCAGCGCCGCATTGTGCTGGGTCATTTCATCCATGGTGCGGACGGCGGTGGACACTTCCTCGATGGCCGACGCCTGTTCGCGGCTGTCATTGGCGATGGATTCGAGCAGGCCATTATTGCCGCGCGCCGCTTCCAGCATCGCCTTGAGCTTGCCGGCCGCATCGCCCACCAGCTTGGAGCCGGAGCTGACTTCGCCAGCCGACTGCTCGATCAATACCTTGACCTCGCTGGAGGCCTGCGCCGCCGACTGGGCCAGCCGGCGCACTTCCACGGCAACGACAGCAAAGCCCTTGCCCGCGTCACCCGCGCGGGCGGCTTCCACTGAAGCATTCAAGGCAAGCAGATTGGTCTGGAAGGCGATGTCGTCAATCATGCCGATGATGTTGGAAATCTTGGCCGAGGACTGGGTGATGCGCTCCATCGCCGAGGTCGCCGCATCCATCACCTGGCCGCCTTCTTCGGCGGTGCGGGTGACCTGGGCCGCGTTGACGCTGGCTTCCCTGGCGCGCTGCGCATTCTGCTGCACGGTAGACGCCAGCTGCTCCATCGCCGCCGAGGTTTCCTCGATGGTCGCCGCCTGCTTGGTGGTGCGTTCGGACAAATCATTGGCGCCGGAGAGGATTTCCCCGGTCGCGGTCTTGAGCGCGCCCGACGTGTGGCGCAGCTGGCCGACCACTTCGGTCAGCTTGTCGGCTACCGCATTGATGTCGGTTTTGAGCGTGGCGAAGGCGCCTTCATAATCGCCCTCCATGCGCTCGGTCAGGTCGGTATCGGCCAGTGCGCCGAGCACCTGACCAATTTCGGTGACGCCGCGATTGAAGGTCGAGACCAGATTGTTGACGCTGCTGGCCAGCCCGTTCAGTTCAGGATCGGGGAATTCGACCTGCACCTGGCGGGTGAAGTCACCGGCGACCGCGGCATCGACCACTTCGCCAAAGGCCGATTGCAGCTCGCTCATCATCTTCTGCCGGTTTTCCTGATCGGCAATGATCCGCGCCGCCTCGGCCTCGGTCATCTGGCTGACGCGCAGCCCGTTCTGGCGGAACACTTCAACGGCGCGGGCCATGGCGCCCACTTCATTGCCGCGCTCGATAAAGGGAACCTCGGTCTCATAATTGCCTTCGGCGATGGCTTCCATCGAGCCGGCCAGCTTGGGGATCGGCTTGGTGATCACCCGCGACAGCACGAGGCCGACCAGGCCCAGCGCCACGGTGACCAGCCCGCCGACCATCAGGATCAGCCCGAGCACGGCATTGGCAGCTTCCTCGACCTTGGCCATCGGCGTGCCGACAAAGATCGCGCCCATGACTTCGCCGCTCATCTTTTCGATCGGCTGCAGGGCGGCGAAATAGCTGGCGCCGTTGATCGGCAACTGACCGATATAGCTTTCACCGGCCAGAATGGCGGCATAGGCCGGGCTGGAGGCGTCGAGCACCAGATCGGCAACGCGGCTGCCATCCTCGGCGGCAACGCTGGTGGTTTTGGCCATCAGTGCCTGGGTGGCCGTATCCATCACATAGATCGAGGCATCCTGCTTGGTGACGCGGGTCACTGAATCGATGATTTCGGTATCGTAGAACGGTGGAATGGCCCAGCTCTGGAAGGCCGCCATGGTGCCCTCATCGGTCCAGTTCAGCACCGAGCCGGAAATGCGCCGCTCGAGAATGGTCGCCGCCACCGCCAGATTGGTTTCCTGCTGCATCTGGCTGTCGGCAATAGAGCGATCATGCAGGTTCAAATAAATCGCGCCGGACACGGCAGCGATCGAGCCGATAATGGCAACCAGGACCAGCGCCGCGATGGCCGTGGTCATCTTGATATTGCCAAACATGGCAAAGAGCTTGCGCATAAGCGAATTCCCCAAGCATCCGGGCAGGCGAAGCATCGCGCGCCATGCGGACCCAAACTGATGGGGAAAGTTACGGGACAGCCGTTAAGCTAAAGTTGTCCGAGCGGCCCCGTATCGGCGCAGAACACGAATAATTTCGCCAAATCCCGGCTTAGCGCCGGAAAAACCGCTCACCGGGACGCGATGGCGCCCCGGTGAGCTGGTTTTTAGAACTCGGTCCAGTCGACGTCGACCGCGGCGTTGCCCCGGCTCAGATAGCTGCGGGCCGCCGACTTGAGCGCCTGTTGCTGCGGCGCCCGCGCCCGGGTCGGCGGCATGGCGCGCGCCGGGCTGGTCGGCATCTGATCGAGCGTGAACACCTCGACGATCCGGTCCAGCTCGCTGGCCTGCGCCTCGGTCTGCTCGATGGCGGCGTTGATCTCCTCGACCAGCGCCGCATTATGCTGGGTCATCTCATCCATCTGCCGCACCGCCGTGCCGACCTCTTCGATGGCCGAGGCCTGCTCGCGGCTGTCGCGGGCAATGCCGGTCATCAACTCGTCGGAGGAACGGGCGGCGGTCAGCATCACTTCGAGCTTGCCCGCCGCATCATGCACCAGCCCCGAGCCCTGCCGCACTTCGCTGGCGCTCTGCTCGATCAGCACCTTGACGTCAGCCGAGGCATTGGCAGCGGACTGGGCCAGCCGCCGCACTTCGACGGCGACCACGGCAAAACCCTTGCCGGCGTCGCCGGCGCGGGCTGCTTCCACCGAGGCGTTGAGCGCGAGCAGGTTGGTCTGGAAGGCGATGTCGTCGATCAGCCCGATGATGTTGGAGATCTTGCCCGAGCTTTGGGTAATGCGTTCCATCGCCTCGGTGGCGCGCTGCATCACCGCCCCGCCATCTTCGGCGGCGGTGCTGACGGTGGCGGCAACCGTGCTGGCCTGCCGCGCCCGTTCGGCATTCTGCATCACGGTGGAGGCCAATTGCTCCATCGCCGCCGAGGTTTCCTCGATGGTGGCGGCCTGGCGTGTGGTGCGTTCGGAAAGGTCATTGGCGCCGGAGAGGATTTCGCCAGTGGCGGTCTTCAGCGTGCCCGAGGTTTCGCGCAATTGCCCGACCACATCGGTCAGCTTGTCGGCCACCGCATTGACGTCGGATTTGAGCGTGGCAAAGGCGCCGTCATAATCGCCGCCCATGCGCCGCGTCAGGTCGGTATTGGCCAGCGCGCCCAGCACCGAGCCGATCTCGGTGACGCCATGGTTAAAATTAGACACCAGCGTGTTGACGCTGCTGGCCAGGTTGTTGAGTTCGGGATCGGGGAATTCGCTGGTCACCCGACCGCTGAAATCGCCGGCCACGGCGGCATCGACCACCTGGCCGAAGGCGTGCTGCAATTCGCTCATCATCAGCTGGCGGTTGTCGCGGTCGGCGATGATGCGGGCCGCTTCGGCCTCGGTCATTTCGCTGACGCGCAGGCCATTAGCGCGGAACACTTCCACCGCGCGCGCCATGGCGCCCAGCTCATTGCCGCGCGCCACATAGGGCACTTCGGTGGTGTAATTGCCGTCGGCAATCGCCTGCATCGCCCCGGCGATACACGGGATCGGGCCGGTCAGCCGGCGCGACAGCAGCAGGCAGATGCCGCCCATCACCACCAGAAGCAGCAGCCCCATAATCGCCATGCCCGGCAGCGACCCATCGGCGGCGGATTCGGCCTGCTGCGCATCGCCACCGACAAAGAAGGCGCCGAGCGGCACATTCTTGAGATCGGTGAAGGGTTGGAAGGCGCCGTGGAAGCGGGTGCCCTGCATCATCACCTCGCCGTAAAACGGCAATCCTGCCGCCAGCGCCGCATGCTCGGGCGACGTCTTATCAATGGCAAAGCCAAGGGCGCGCTTGCCGTCGGGCAGCTCGAAGCTGGTGGATTTGGCGAGGAACTCGCCGGTGGCCGTATCGAGGCCGAAGATCGCGGCGGAACCCTGGGTGATGCGGGTGACCGAGTCGATGGCGGCGCTATCGTGGAAAAACGGCAGCGAAAATGCCTGGAACGCGGCCATCTGGCCGTCCTCCGCCCAGGTCAGCACCGAGCCGGACAGGCGCTTTTCCAGAATGGTGCCGGCCAGTTGCAGATTGGCCGCCTGCTGCGCCACGCTCTGATTGATCGACTGCCGCCGCAGGTCGATATAGCCATTGACCGAATAGGCCACGATGGTGACGAGAATGCTCATCAGCACCAGCCCGGCAATGGCTGTCGTCAGTTTGATATTGCCCCAGAAATCCGAAATCGACCGCATCGTCCGCCTGCTCCCCCGCTGGCATCTGCTTGTATGGAAGGCTTATAGCGGGGCGGAACTTAACGGCGCGTTGCTCTTGTATGGAAGACTGGCGGGCGAGCCTGCGCTAGAACTCGCTCCAGTCCTTCTCGACGGCGGCATTGCCGTGGCTGAGATAGGATTTGGCGACGCTGCGCAGCTTGTCCTGCAGGCCACGCGCGCCGTCGGCCACCGCCTGGATCGGCGCGGGGCGGCGCTGCGGCGCCGGGGCTACCGCATCGATGGCGAAGATATCGACGATGCGGTCGAGCTCGGTCGCCTGGGCCTCGGTCTGCTCGATGGCAGCGTTGATCTCCTCGACCAGCGCCGCATTGTGCTGGGTCATCTCATCCATGGTGCGAACCGCCAGATTGACCTCTTCGATGGCCCCGGCCTGTTCGTGGCTGTCCTTGGCGATGCCGCTCATCAGCGCATTGGACGAGCGCGCCGCGCTGACCATGGCTTCGAGCTTGGCGGCGGCATCGAGCACCAGCCGGGAGCCGCCCTTGACCTCGCCGGCCGACTGCTCGATCAGCACTTTGACTTCCGAGGAGGCATTGGCCGCCGATTGCGCCAAGCGACGGACCTCGACGGCGACCACGGCAAAACCCTTGCCGGCATCGCCGGCGCGGGCGGCTTCCACCGACGCGTTCAAGGCCAACAAATTGGTCTGGAAGGCGATATCGTCGATCAGGCCGATGATGTTGGAAATCTTGCCCGAGCTTTGGGTGATGCGCTGCATCGCTTCGGTGGCCTGCGCCATCACCTGCCCACCCTCTTCGGCGGTGTGGGTCACGGTGGCGGCGACGCCGCTGGCCTGCTTGGCGCGCTCGGCATTCTGCAGCACGGTGGAGGCCAATTGCTCCATCGCCGCCGAGGTTTCCTCGATGGTGGCGGCCTGTTTGGTGGTGCGCTCGGACAGGTCATTGGCGCCGGAAAGGATTTCCCCGGTCGCCGCTTTCAGCGTGCGGGAGGTATCCTTGAGCTGGCCGACAATATCGGTCAGCTTGTCGGCCACCGCATTGGTATCGGCCTTCAGCTGGGCGAAGGCGCCTTCATAGTCGCCCTCCATGCGCTTGGTCAGGTCGGTCTCGGCCAGCGCCGCCAGCACCGAGCCGGTTTCGCTGACGCCGCGATCGACGGTGGCGACCAGATGATTGACCGAGCGGGCCAGCCTGTTGAGTTCATCATCGGGGAATTCGGCATCGACCCGGCGGGTGAAATCGCCGGCAATCGCCGCATCCACCACCGCGCCGAAGGCTCGTTGCAGATTCTGCATCATGATGGCGCGTTCGGCCTGGCTGCGGATGATCTGGTCGGCTTCCGCCTCGGTCAATTGCGCGATGCGCAGGCCATTTTCGCGGAACACTTCCACAGCGCGGGCCATGGCGCCCAGTTCGTCCTTGCCATCGGCGCCGCGCACCGCGACATCGAGATCACCATCGGCGAGCGCTTCCATCGTGGTGGTGAGGCGGCCGATCGGCCGGCTGACCGACCGGGCGAAGAAATAGCCGGCAATCGCGGCGATGGCGAGCAACGCCCCGCCAATGGCCAGCATCATATTGCGCATGTCGGTGATCGGCGCATAGGCCTCGTCCTCGCCGACCGCCGTGACCACCGCCCAATTGGCACCGCCGAAAGCCAGCGGCTGGGCGGTCAGCATCATGGCCATGCCGCGATAATCCGACGCAATGCCGATGGCCTCGGTGCCGGCAAGCGCGGCTGCGACGATGGGGTTCTGGAAACTGGTGGCCAGTGAATCATCGGCCTCCGAGAAGCGGGAATCCGAGCGCATCAGGAAATCAGCGCCGACAAAGAAGCTCTCGCCGGTTTCGCCCAGCCCATCGGACTTGTTCATGATGGCATTGACCGAGGCGGTCGAAATGGCGACGGCGAGCACGCCGACCAGTTTCTGCCGGTTGTCGAAAACCGGGGTCGCCATGAAGCTTTGCGGCGCGCCGGCGGCGGCGCCATAGGCGGAGAAATCCTCGAACGACACCTGGCCGCCCTCGGCCATTTTCGCGGCCGCCTGAAACGCCTGGCCGAGCCCGGTTGCGGCACCGGGGCCGCTGGCAAAACTGGTGGCAAAATCGTCGCGCTTCATCACCGAATAAATCAGATTGCCGTTCGGATCGAGCAGCATCAGATCGGCATAGCCGCGCGCCTGCAATTGCCGGCGGAAGGCCGGATGAATCTTGGAATGGGTGAAGTCGTAATTGGTGCGCTTGTCGGCAGTCGACACGTCGAGCAGGTCGCGCTGCGCCTGGTCGGGATTGTTGGCAATATAGGCTGTTTGCAGCGCCGCTACCGGGTCGCTCGCCAGCGAGCCGGTAGAAAACTGGCCCCAGGTAATGTTGAGATCGCGCAGGATGGTCTGGGTCGATTCCGTCGCCGCGGTAATGCTCAGATCCTTGGCGATGCCCTCGAGATAGGAGCCCAGCTCGTTCGACGTCTGGGTGGCGACGGTCTCGATCTGCCGCCGCGACAATTGCTCGACCGTGGCCGAACCGATCAGGTAACTCGCCAGCCCCACCCCGGCACTCACCAGCAGCGCCGACCCGACCAGTGCCAATGGCAGTTTCTGGGCAATCTTCAGTTGCGGCAACAGTCCCATCGAACGCTCCAGCTGTTCGCTGACCGCCAGCCGCATGCCCCGGCGCTGCCGGTGACACGAAAATACCGCGCCCTTGCACGGCGCGGATTGCTGCGGTCGTCCCCCTCATGTCGGCTTTGCCGATCAATGGAAACGATACACTTGGGCGATTAACCACTCCTTACGCACAAATCTCGATGCCGAAAGGGCAGCCGGAAACGAAAAGGCCACCCCGAAGGGTGGCCCGATTTTTGTGCTGGCAGCGCGGTTTAGGTCAGCGCGCCGATCACCGCCTCGATGCGCTTTTTCATGGTCGACGCGTCGAATGGCTTGATGATGTAATTGTTGACGCCGAAGGAAATGGCTTCCTTGACCTGCTCCTTGTCGGAGCGTCCCGTGGCCATGATGAACGGCATGGACTGGGTGCGCGGGTGCTTGCGGATGACCTTGAGCAAGGTCAGCCCGTCAATATCTTCCATGTTCCAGTCGGAGATGACCAGGTCGACATTGGATTTTTCCAGCTTGCCCAAGGCGTCGCGGCCACTCTTGGCCTCGATGATGTCCTTGAAACCGAGCTGGGTGAGAATGTATTTGCAGATACCGCGCATGGACTGCTGGTCGTCGACGATCAGGACGCTGACTGCGCTGGCTTTAGGCATGGTCGTATTTCACCTTCCTGGCGAGTGGGGCCTTGAGACCCCGTATTTTCTGCCAAAACACTAGGCAACAAGCGTTACAAATCTCTCAACCGGGAGGTTGGAATTGACACGGAACGGCCTGATGCGGGCGTTGTGGCGCTTTAGGCGGCCGATTTAAGCCGCGTCAGCGCCTGGGCCAGCCGCGCCGCGATGGCTTCCACCGGCGCCTGTTCCATCACGGCGCCCTCTTCGAAGGCCACGCGCGGCATGCCATAGACCAGCGCCGAGGCCTGGCTCTGGCCTACCGTATAGGCACCGGCGTCGCGCATCAGCTTGAGCCCGCGGGCGCCATCGCGCCCCATGCCGGTCAGGATCGCGCCGACCCCCAGGGCACCGGCGGTCTTGGCCACCGATTCAAACAGCACGTCGACACTCGGGCGATGGCCGCTTTCCAGCTCATCCTGGCTCAGCCGGGCCTTGAGTTGCCCCGAGACCCGCTCGACGCGCAAATGATAGTCGCCGCGCGCCACATAGGCATGGCCGATCTGCAACGGCATGCGGTCTTCCGCCTCCAGCACCGTCAGCGCGCAGACCTCGTCGAGCCGGGCAGCAAAACGGCCGGTGAAACCGGCCGGCATGTGCTGGGCAATCAGGATGGGCGGGCAATCGACCGGCATGGCAGCCAGCACGGTGCGGATGGCTTCCACCCCACCCGTCGAGGCGCCGATGGCAATCAGCGCTCCGGGCGGGGCGGCGGCGGTCTTGACCGTAACCTTGGGGGCTTCGGCCCGATTGGCCGAGGCGCCATGCACATCGGATTTGGCGGCAGCGCGGATCTTGTCGCGCAGATTGGCGCCGAAGGCTTCGATGCCGCCGGCAAATTCGGCACTGGGCTTGGCGACGAAATCCACCGCGCCGAGTTCGAGCGCCAGCAGGGTTTCGCTGGCCCCCTTCTTGGTCAGCGTCGACACCATCACCACCGGGGTGGGGCGCAAGCGCATCAGCTTTTCGAGGAATTGCAGCCCGTTCATATTGGGCATTTCGATATCGAGCGTCACCACATCGGGGTTCAGCGTCTTGATCTTTTCGCGCGCATCGATCGGATCGGTGGCCGTGCCCACCACCTTGATATCGCCATCACGCATCAGCATGCGCGTCAGCACTTCGCGGATCAGCGCCGAATCGTCGACGACCAGGACCTTGATGCTCATGCCGCTTCTCGTCTGCTGGAGGTACGCTTGGATTGATAGATGGTCTTGCCGACAAGGCGGAAACCCTCGCCGCCCGAACCCAGATTTTCGGAATGCCCGATATAGAGGAAGGCCTTGGGCGCCAGCAGCGCGCTGAAGCGGCCGAACAGCTCGCCCTGGGTGGGCTTGTCGAAATAGATCGCCACATTGCGGCAGAAAATCGCGTCGAATGGCCCCTTCATCGGCCAGGCGCCAATCAGATTGAGCGGCTTGAACGACACCAGCTCGCGCGCCACCGCCGGAATATAGATCATGCCATCGTCGCCACGCTCGAACGGGCGGGCGCGCTCAGGGCTGAGTTCGGCGATCTCGCTGGCGGGGTAGAAGCCGCGCGCCGCCTTGGTGAGCACATTCGTATCGATATCGGTGCCCAGAATCTTGAAATCCCAGCGTTTCAGCTCGGGAAACGCCGTCAGCAGATCCAGGCCGATCGTATAGGGCTCCTGCCCGGTCGAGCAGCCGGCCGACCAGATGCGCAAGCGGTTGCCGCGCGGCTTTTCCGCGATCAGCGCCGCGACATGGCTGCGCAGATGCTCGAAATGATGGTCTTCGCGATAGAAGCGGGTGAGATTGGTGGTGAGGGCGTTGATGAAATCCTGGCCATCGCCGGCGCTGCCGCCATGCTCGAGATAGTCGACATAGGCGTCGAAACCCGGCAGGCCGAGAGCGCGCACGATCTTGCTCAGGCGCGAGATCACCAGCGTTCGTTTCGCATCGCTCAGCGAGATACCGGCAACCTGATAGACCCGGTTCTTGATGCGAGTGAACTCGCGGTCGCTAAGGGAGATTTCTCCCGGTTCCATGTGGCCTACCCCAATTCCCATTCGTTCGGGTCAGCCGCGTGCCCGTCGCGCCAGGGGAACCGAACTGGTTTCCTCGGCCGCACTGAACGACGCCATCCGCCCGACAAGGCGCTTCAGCGCCAAATCACCTTCGCCCAGTGTCGTGGCGATCGTATCGGTCTCATTGCTTAGATTGCGTAAATGCAGCTCCAGCCCGGCAATCACCGCCTGCAGCGCCTTGGTTTCGCCCACCCCGGTCTCGGACTGGGCCCGGCCGCGCTTGACCGCCGCCCTGATCTCGCGCGCCGAACGGCTGGTCAGTTGCGCCAGCTGGCGCACCTCATCGGCCACCACGGCAAAGCCGGCGCCGGCTTCGCCGGCTCGGGCCGCTTCGACGGCGGCATTGAGCGCCAGCAGGTTGGTGCGGAACGACACATCCTCGATGGCCTGCACCATCTGGTCGATATCGTGGGTCATGTGGTCGATCTCGCCGACCAGTGCCTCGGTGCGCCGCACGCCCAGATCGGCTTCGCCCGCCAGATTTTGCGCCTCGCGACCGAGCAGTTGAGCCTGGCGCAAGCGCCCGCTGCCTGTCGCCAGCGCCCGGCCGGTCACCAAGGCATCCTCGCGACTATCGGCGGCCAGAGCACCATATTGCGCCGCGCGGCGTTCGAAGCCGTCCAGCAGATGCCCGACCTTGCCCAGCCGCGCCTCCAGCGCCAGCCGCTGGGCCCGTTCGGTGTCGAATTGTTCGCTGATGGTTTCGATGAACTCATGCAGTCGTCGCGCCATGCTCCCCAAGGGGCCATCCAGCGCGTCCGGCAGCTCGTCGGCGCCCGACACCACGGCCTCCAGCTGGAGCAGCCCGCCATCAAGGGCACCGAGGCCGCGATTGAGCGCCGCCAGCACCGGCTGGGTCGCGGCCACATCGGCCTCGAAGCGGAACCCGGTCTGGCCGCTGGCCAGCGCACCGGCAAAGGCGTCCAGATCATCATCTTCGATATAGCTGCCGGCCGGCAGCATTTCGAGCAGGTAGCGGCCCTTGGCCAGCGGCCGGCGCAGCACGGTAAACCGCCCGCTGCCCAGCATCACCATGGTCTCTTCCGGGGCCCCGCCGCCCGATTGCAGATAGCCGGTGCCGAACAGCATATCGAGCGTCGCGCCCTCGCTGACCCCGGCCATCAGCCGCGTCGCGCCGGCACTGGCGGCATGAATGACGCCCTTGTCGTCCACCACCACGGCGGGCTGCCGCATCGCGGCGATGGCACTTTTGAAATGATGCGCCTTTTCCAGGCGCTTGCCGAGCCGCGCCACGATAGCGGCCATGCTGAGTGGCTCGTCGGGTTGCTCGCTCAAGCCGGCGGCCAGGGCCACCGAGGCCAGCGTGATGTCATGCTGCCGGTCAAACCGGGCGGCGAGGGCAAATGTGCCGATCAGCGCCACCAGCAGCAGGCCGATGGCACCGGAAAATCCGAGCCATCCCTGGCCGAACACAGCCAGCCAAGTGCCCCCCAGTGCCACCGCGCCCAGCCACAACAAGCTGGCGATCAACGCCAGCCGCCGCTGCGGCGTGGCGGGCATGATCCGCAAATCATCAGGGCGTGGGTCCAACATGATCGAACCCTACGGAGGAATGGTTAACCAAGTCTATAAAGCGCCGCTCCGGTGCAAGACTTTGCTAAGCCTGATTGTTGAAAGGTGAAGAACTGGACCGTTTTGAGACGGCGGCTTACTCGGAATGGCGTGACGAAGACTGACCCTACACTGAGATGATGACACTCGGCCTCCACCTGTGCCGCCCCGGCCCCCTCCGGAGGCCAAAAAACTAAAACAGTTCGATATCGTCGCGGGGCGGCCGGATCACGGTGCGACGACGCGCCAGCGCTGCTTCCTCGCGCGCCACATTGGCCCCCAGCTCGCTATCGAGCCGTCGCACGAAGGCGCGGCCGGAATGGGGTTTGAACAGCACGCGACGGGCAAAAGAGCCGCCCAGATCCTCGCTATTGGCGAAATAGCCTTCGTCGGCGAGGAACTGGCGCACGAATTCGATATTCTTCAGGCCGACATCGTCGAGCACCGAATTGATCTTGCCGCCGCCAAACACCTTGATCTCGAGATTGACCTTCTTACCGGTGCCCCGCGTCATCACCTGGTTGATCAATTGTTCCATGGCAAAGGCGCCATAGCGCGCCGAGGCGCCGTAGCGATCCTTGGCGGAGCCCGATTGTTCGGCCAGCAGGAAGTGATTCATCCCGCCGACATTGGCGACCCGGTCGCGAATACAGGCCGAGATGCAGGACCCCAACACGGTTGAATAGGTGAGATCGACATCATTGGAGACGTGGCAGTCGCCCTGGTGCACGGTGGTCACCACCCCGCGATCAAACTCGGGCGGTAGAGAAGTCGGCAATGCCATTTATCGTCTGCAACCCCAAAAGCCTATGTTCCGATCGTAGCGTTAAACTCGTTAGCCAATTGCTAACCATGCAGACCGAGGAAACCACTGCCGCCGAACACGGCAAGGAGAGCTTTAGAAAGATTGGGCTAGGGTGCCGCAACGGGGCTAGGATCGAATCTTTATGTCACTGCAGAAACTCGCGAGAGAACTCGATGAGACCGCGCGCCAGACGGCGTCGATGCTAGAAGGCATCACCGAAGCCCTCGACCTGCTGGCCGACAAGAGCCAGGACGCCACGGTTCGGCATGCCGTGCAGATGATCGTCACCGCCCTGCAGGGTCAGGATCGCATCGAGCAGCGCTGCCACAATATGGCTTTGGCCGTGCGCCAGTTCGCCCTGCTGCCGCCCACCGCCCCCGACAGTGTCTATGACGAAATCTGGGCCAGCCTGACGCTGGACGAATTGCGCGTGCCCGCGCTCAGCGGCATCGCCGCCCACCAGAGCAGCGGCGACGCCGAACTGTTCTAGCGGGTCTATTTTCCGGTCTGTCGTAAAGGGTGCCGCAAGGCGCCTTTTTTGTACGTGGACGGCTTTCGACCCCGCTCCGGCCGTCCAAGGCCTCGCGAATGTGTTCCAAAAGCTGACATTCATAGGCTGGGCCCCGGACCGGCTACAGCGGCGGCCCCAGTTTCCAAAGCACGGTCCTGCCGCAACGGTTGAGGGATCGGCGACCACATGCAACGATGCGGCGCCGGCGAGGAGAACGAAATGCAAAAACGCACGCTTGGACAGGGGCTGGAAGTGTCGGCGCTGTCGCTCGGATCGATGGGATATGGCAAGGCACGCGAAATCCCTGACCGACCAGAAATGATCTCGCTTCTGCGTGCCGCTGTCGATCGTGGCATGGACTTCTTCGATACTGCGGAAACCTATGGCCCTTGGACCAACGAGGAAATGGTCGGTGAGGCGTTTGCCGGTATCCGCGATCAGGTGAAGATCGCGACCAAATTCGGCTGGGACATCGATCAGGACACCGGTGAGCATCGCGGCGGGGTCAACAGCCAGCCCTCCCAGATCAGGCGCGCCGTCGAAGGCAGCCTCAAACGCCTCGGAACTGATTATATCGATCTCTACTACCAGCACCGCGTCGATCCCGATGTGCCGATGGAAGACGTCGCCGGTGTGGTCAAGGACTTGATCGCCGAGGGCAAAGTGCTGCATTTTGGCCTGTCCGAGGCGGGTGCCAGATCCATCCGCGCCGCCCATGCCGTGCAACCCGTTACAGCGCTGCAGAGCGAATATTCTCTATGGACCCGTGAGCCGGAAGCCGAAATCCTGCCCACGCTCGAAGAACTGGGCATTGGCTTCGTGTCATTTAGCCCCCTGGGTAAGGGCTTCCTGACTGGCACCATCGATCCGGCAGCCAGCTTTGTCAGCGGGGATTTCCGTGGTCAGATCCCCCGTTTCGCGCCCGAAGCCATGGCCAATAACCAGGCCCTGGTCGATCTCATTCGCCGCGTCGGCGACCGCCACGGCGCCACGCCTGGTCAGGTGGCCTTGGCCTGGATTCTTGCACAGAAGCCCTGGATCGTGCCTCTGTTCGGCACCCGCAAGCTCGATCGTTTCGACGAGAATGTCGGGTCGCTACTGGTCAAGCTGACCGCCGACGACCTTACCGAAATCGAGCAGGCCGCTGCCCAGATCAAGATCGCGGGAGAGCGTTATCCCGACGCGACGCTGAAACGATCAGGACTGTGAAAGCACGGACATAAAGTCAGCTGGGATGTATCTAAAAGGGCACCCTGCGGTGCCCTTTTTTATTCCGGAGCCGGCTAGCCGTCCATCTTGGCGCCGCTGACCACGGCGTGCAGGTCGATCAGGCCGACCATGCGGCTGTCGTGGGTGACGATGCCGTTGAGCAGTTCGGTGTCGATTGAATTGCCTTCGGGAACATTGTGGATGTCGTCGCGCGACACGGTCAGAATGTCCGACACCGCATCGACCAGGATGCCGACCCATTTGTCGCCGACGCTCATCACCACCACGACGTGGTTCTTGGTGGGCGAGGTCTGGCCGTCGCCGAAGCGGGCGCGCAGATCGAAGATCGGCACGATGGTGCCGCGCAGATTGATCACGCCGCGCACGAATTCGCGGGTATTGGGCAGGGGCGTTGCACCGTTCCAGGCGCGGATTTCGCGCACCGTGGTGATCTCCACGCCATAGGTCTGTTCGCCGATCGAGAAGGCGATCAGCTGCAGGGAATTCTGGGCGGCGATGGCGGACTTGTCGCCCATATCGTCACGCAAACCGAGCGCTTCCATTTCTTTGCCTTTCTGCCGGCCTTCTGGCCGGCTACGCATTACTGTGGCGGCTACGCCATGTCATTATGCATGCAGCGGCGCCTAAGCCGCATTCTTATGCACGATAGTGGTTTTCAGTCCCTGAACGTCGACGATCAGCGCGACATTGCCGTCGCCCAGGATCGTGCCGCCGGCAATGCCTTCGACGCGTTCAAAATTCTCTTCCAGTGATTTGATCACCACCTGCTGCTGGCCGATGATGTCATCGACGATCAGCGCCACCTTGGCCGAACCTTCGGCCTCGCACAGCACGACGAAGCGGTTTTCCGGCTCGGTCTCGGTTTGCATTTCGAAGCGCTGCGCCAGGTCGATGACCTGCACATATTCGCCGCGCACCTGCAGCACCTGGCCGCCGCTCGGCACCCGCTCGAAGCTGGCGCGCGAGCACTGGATGGTTTCGACGATCGAGGAGAGCGGCACCACGTAAGGCGACACGCCGACCTTGACCAGCATGACGTCGAGCACCGCCAGGGTCAGCGGCAGGCGCAACGTCATCCGCGTGCCCTTGCCGGTCCACGAACGGACATGCACCGAGCCGCCGATTTTCTTGATGTTGGAGAGCACCACATCCATGCCGACGCCACGCCCGGAAATATCGCTGACCGCATCGGCGGTCGAGAAGCCCGGGGCGAAAATCAGCTGGTCGATCTGCTCGTCGGTTGGCGTCACATCGGGGGCGATGATGCCCTTGTCGCGCGCCAGGCCCAGCACGCGCTCGCGATTGATGCCGGCCCCGTCATCTTCGACGATGATCAGGATATTGCCGCCGGCCTGTTCGGCGGACAGTCGAATGGTGCCGGTTTCCGGCTTGCCGCGCGACAGCCTTGATTCCGGGCTCTCGATACCGTGGTCGGCGGAATTGCGGATCATATGGGTCAGCGGATCGCTGAGCTGCTCGATCACCGTCTTGTCGATTTCGGTGTTCTCACCAATGGTCTCGAGCTTGATCTTCTTGCCGGTCTTGGTCGACAGCTCGCGCACCAGGCGCGGCATGCGCGAAAATACCGATTTGACCGGCTGTGCGCGGATCGCCATCACCGAGTCCTGCAGCCCGCGCGTGGTCTGGGCCAGCACTTCGAGGCCGCGCACCAATTCGGTGTAGCGGGCGCGCAGCGTCTCATCCATCTGCTGGGTGAGCATCGACTGGGTGATCACCAGCTCGCCCACCATGTTGACGACGCGGTCGACCTTATCGAGATCGACGCGGATCGACTGCACGCCGACACTGCGGCCGCCGCCACTGTTCTCTTCGCCGTCAGCGGGAGCCGCCAGCGGCGCAGCCCGCAAGGGTGTCGGCGCGACGGGCGCGGGCCGGGCAATCTTGCTCGGCTCGATGGTGGCGGCCAGCTCGGCAAAGCTCAGGCTGGGCGGCTCGTCAAAACTATCCTGCTCGGTCACGGGGGCCGGTGCGGGTTCGGGCTCGAAGCTGGCTTCGGGGATGCTGAAATCGAGCAGACTCGCCACTTCGTCATCGGCCAGCGCCAGCAGATCTTCGCGGCGCGGCTCGGACAACAGGGCCGATTCGAACATCGACACAGCCGGGGGTTCGATCGGCGCGGGCTCCTCCAGGGTGAGCTCCGGCAGCGGCGCGGGGGCGCCCAGCTGGGCAATGACGATGTCGCAATCGCCGTCGACGAATTCGAAGACTTCGCGGATCAGTGCTTCGGTGACGGTGGGGGAGATGATGGTGATCTCCCACGCGCAATAGACCGCAAACGGCTCGAAATCGGCCAGCGGCGGAATTTCTTCCAGCACGGCATGCACATGCATGTCGCCCAGCGATGCCAGCTCGCGGAACAGCAACAGCGGATCATTGGCGCGGGCATAGAGCGCGCGATGCGGGGTGAAGCGGATTTCCCAATGGCCGGGCTCGACCTGCATCGGCACCGCGTCGAAAGCGTCGTCCACCGGCGCTTCGCCGCTGGCCGGTGCGCCGTCAAGATTGACCATCACCGGGGTGAATTCGATGTCGAATTCGTCAAGCGGGTCGCCGCCGACATCGTCGTCAGTCGACTCGCCGCGCGCCAAGGCGTCGAAGCGCTCTTTTTCGTCCATGCCGTAATCGGCCGGCAGGGCCTCGCCGGTCTGGGCCGCCTTGACGTGATCGGCGACGATATCATTGGCGCGGATGCACAGCACCACCACGTCATCGACCAGCTCGATGCGGCCGTCGCGGACATAGTCGAGCAATGTCTCATAGGCGTGGGCAAAGCCCACCAGGGCGGAAAAGCCGAAAGCGCCGGCGCCGCCCTTGATCGAATGGATGGCGCGGAACACCGCATTGAGCCGATCCGCATCGCGCTCGCCCGCCTCGATTGCGGCGAACTGCTCTTCAAGCTCGGTCAGAAGCTCGGAGCATTCGTCGAAATAGGTGGCTTTGAAATCGTCGAGATCGCTCATCCGGACACGCCCAACCCTTCTGGGTTTTTACTACTGCTTAGTGAACCACGCGGTGGATGACCGAAATAAGTTTTTCCGGATCGAACGGTTTGACGATCCAGCCGGTGCCGCCTGCGGCCTTGCCCTGATCGCGCTTGTCCTGGCTGGTTTCGGTGGTCAGGATCAGGATCGGCAGGCTCTGGTGATTGCCCCCGGCCCGCACATTCTTGATGAATTCGATGCCGTCCATCACCGGCATATTGATGTCGGTAATCACCACATCGACCGTTTCGGTCTTGAGAACGTCAAGCCCCTGCTGGCCATCTTCGGCCTGCAGCACCTCGAACCCGGCATTGCTCAGGGTATGGTGCAGCATGGCGAGGATGGTCCTCGAATCGTCCACCGTCAGAACCCGCAAAGTCGTCATCCTCTCATCATCTCTGAAAACTGGGCGCCCAGGCCCAGACGCTCGATCGCGCCCACAAGGGCTGCGCTCGGCTGCTTGATCGCAAAGCTATATTGATTTCGCCGCGCCGCTTCGGCGGCGCTGATGAGCATGAACAAGGCGTTGGTCGAAACCCGCTCAACTGCACCGGCGGCAATGCTGACCGGGCCCTCCTCAATGGCGTCGATCAGGTCATCGCGGATGCCGTCGAGCGCATCCAGATCGATGACTGCTGGCAAAGCGATGATTTTCGCGGCCTTGCTGACCATGATTTATGCGCGCCCCCCGGAGTGTTCTCCAACGCGCAGTTTCCATGGGAACGGTTTAAGAAGTGCTAACCCTGATGCTGTTGCCGTCCGCCCGTCCACAGTATCCGCTTACAGTCCGGCAAAGATGAGCGACGAGGCCGTTTTAGCGTCGGCAGCGCCTTTTCCCTTGCCGCCGGCAATGGGAGGGGGGTAACCCAGAGACGCCTCTTTGCGTTGGACTTTGTTATGACCGCCAATATCGCCCTGACCGGCCTCGCCCGCGACCTCGCCACCCGTGCCGACTCCGGCAAGCCGATCCGCGTCGGCGTCATTGGCTCAGGCGAGATGGGCACCGATCTGGTGACCCAGATGAGCCTGATGACCGGCATCGAAATGGTCGCCATCGCCACCCGCCGGCCCCACACCGCGCTGGCCGCCATGACCATTGCCTATGGCGATGACAGCCATGGCCGCGAAGCCGAGAGCCCCGCCCAGGCCACCGCCGCCATCGAAGCCGGCAAGATCGCCATCACCAGTGCCGACACTCTGGTCAACACCCCCAATATCGACGTGGTGATCGACGCCACCGGCAAGCCGGGCGTCGCCGCCGATTATGCGCTGCAGGCCATGGAGCATGGCAAGCATCTGGTGATGATGAATGTCGAAGCCGACGTCACCATCGGCCCCTATCTCAAGGCCCAGGCCGACCGGCTCGGGGTGATCTATTCCGTCGGCGCCGGCGACGAGCCCAGCTCCTGCATGGAACTGATCGAATTTGTCAGCGCACTCGGCCTGCCCATCGTCGCCGCCGGCAAGGGCAAGAACAACCCGCTCAAGCATGACGCGGTGCCCGACGATTATCGCGAGGAAGCCGAACGCCGGAACATGAACCCGCGCATGCTGGTGGAATTCATCGACGGCTCCAAGACCATGGTGGAAATGTGCGCCATAGCCAACGCCACCGGGCTGGTGCCCGACGTGCCGGGCATGCATGGCCCCAATGTCGACCGCGACAACATGGCCAAGGTGCTGATCCCCAAGGCTGATGGCGGCATTCTCAATGGCAGCGGCGTAGTCGATTTCACCATCGGCAAGGGCGTGGCCCCCGGCGTCTTCGTCATCGTCAAGGCCGAGCATCCCCGCATCATCGAGCGGATGGATGACCTCCATATCGGCCACGGTCCCTATTACAGTTTCTTCCGGCCCTATCATCTGACCAGCCTCGAAGTGCCGCTGACCTGCGCCCGCATCATGCTTTATGGCAAGCCCGACATGGTGCCGCTGCCCCGGCCGGTGGCCGAGGTCTGCGCGGTGGCCAAGCGCGATCTGAAAGTCGGCGAAACCTATGATGCGATTGGCGAAACCTGCTATCGCAGCTTCACCATGACCATTGCCGACAGCCGCGCCGCTCATGCGGTGCCGGTGGGCCTGCTCGAAGGCGGCAAGGTGACGGCGGCGGTGAAAAAGGGCGAGCTGCTGACCAGTGCCAATAGCCAGCCCGATGTCACCACGCGCCTGTTTGCGCTGCGTCAGGCGCAGGACCGCATGCTGGGCCTGCTCTGACGCTTTGGGCGCTGGGCGGGCTTAGCCGCGCAGCGCCACCTTGCCCTTGCGGCCCGGCTCGCCACTGGCCTGGACCGCCTCCACGACCTGCTCAAGCCCGAACACCGTCTCAATCGGCAGCACCAGCTCGCCCTTGGCGGCGGCACTCACCAGCTCACCCAGCAGCACGCCGATCCGCTCCGGCGCAACCGGTGGCTTGGCGCCCCAGAAGCCCTTGACGGAAATGTTGCGGAACAGCAGGTCGCCAGCCGAAATCTTCAGCGGCCGCTGCGTCATCGCGCCAAAACTGATCAGTTCGGCGCCGTCAGCCACCACCGACAGCAAGGCCGTGGGCCCGTCACCGCCCAGCGAGTCGATGGCCTTAGTGATCGGCGCGCCATTGGTCAGCGCCTTGACCCGTTCCTGCCAGTTTTCATGTTCGGTGGAGACCACATTGGCAATGCCCTGCGCTTCCAGCTCGGCCACCGCCGCATCGCGCCGCACCAGCCCAACGACATTGATGCCCTGCTCGGCGGCAAAACGCGCCACCAGCTTGCCCACCGCGCCATTGGCGGCATTTTGCACGATCCAGTCGCCGGTTTTGAGCCCCATGCTGTCGATGATCATCTTGGCGCTGAGTGGCATCGACACCAGCTGGCAGGCGGTTTCGTCGCTCACCGCATCCGGCACCGGCACCAGCCGCCGGGCATCGGCCAGATAGAATTGCGCCCAGGTCTGCTCGCCGCCGCCGGCCACCCGCTGGCCGAGCTGCAAATGGCTGACGCCGTCGCCCAGCGCCTCGACCACGCCAACCGCCTCGGTACCCGGCACCGCCGGCAAGCTCGGCTTGAAGCCATACTGACCGGCAATGGTCATCAGATCGTGATTGTGGATCGGCGACAGCAGCATGCGCACCAGCACCTGGCCCGGACCCGGCACCGGCTGCGCGCGATCCTCGCGGCGCAGCACCCGCTCGGGGGAGCCAAATTCTTCATAGACAACACTGCGCATCGGGTCGGCCTTTCTGTTTTGCTTGCCCTTCACATAGGCCTTTGCCGGGCCGGTTCAATGCTGGGCAAGGCCATTCATGACAGCGGCAAATTGGCTAACGCACTGTCAGCATTGGCGCGGGCGATGGTTGCATTTTCGGTCACCGCCCGCTAATTCCTGACAAAACAATTCAGGAATAGGTCACCCATGTCCGAAATCGACCCGCGCGCACCCCAGCGCGTCCGCCACGAGACCCGCTCGCGCCTGCTCACGGTGACCAAAATCACCGACATCACACCGCTGATGCGCCGGTTCCGCTTTGCCGGCGACATGACCGGCTTTGCCTCGCCCAGCCATGCCGACCATATCAAGGCCTTCTTCTTTCCCGCGGGCGTCGAGCCCTTCCTCGCGCCAATTGGCCCCAATGGCGCGCAATGGCCCGGCGAGCGCCCGCAAATGCGTGACTACACCCCGCGCGCCTGGGACGTCGACGCCGGCTGGATCGACCTCGATTTCGTGCTGCATGGCGATGGCCCCGCCTCGAGCTGGGCGGCCAATGCCAAAATCGGCAGCACGCTGGTGATCGGTGGCCCGCGCGGCTCGACCGTCGTGCCGATGACCTATGACTGGTATCTGCTGGCCGGTGACGAAACCGCCCTGCCCGCTTTGGGCCGCCGTCTCGAGGAACTGCCGACCGGCGCCAAGGTGCTGGCGGTGATCGAAGTGGCCGACGCTGCCGAGGAACAGCGCTTCACCACCCGCAGTGATCTGTCGCTGACCTATGTGCATCGCAGCGGCCAGCCCGCCGGCACCACCAGCCTGGTGCTCGACACCATCACGGCGCTGACTTTCCCCGCCGGGGTCGGCTACGCCTATATCGCCGGCGAAGTCACCATGGCGCAGGCGGCACGGGCGCATCTCGAGGCGCGGGGTTTCCCGGCGCAATATATCAAGGCGGCGGGTTATTGGCGGCTGGGTGTGGCGGATGCGCAGGAAGATCACTAGGGGGATCCGCGCCCGTTGCTCCACCCCCTCCTAGCCTCCCCCATCTAGGGGGAGGTATCAGATCGAGTGTTTGGCACACGCTAACCGCACCCACAGAATGGCACCTCCCCCTTGATGGGGGAGGCTGGGAGGGGGTGGAGCCGCAATCGCCTTTCCTTCCATACTAGCCAAATCCCCTCCCCACCGCTAAGTCTCTGACCAACATGGGAGACGCGCGCATGAGCCATAAAAAAGTCCGCTGGGGCATTCTGTCCACCGCCAATATCGGCATGCAGAAGGTCACGCCGGGGATCATGAAGTCGGCCCATTCCGAGGTCGTCGCCATCGCCTCGCGTGATCTGGGCAAGGCCCAGGCGGCCGCCGCCAAGCTCGGCATCCCCAAGGCCTATGGCTCCTATGAAGAGCTGTTCGCCGATCCCGACATCGACGCCATCTACAATCCCCTGCCCAACCATCTGCATGTGCCGATGACCGTGGCCGCCGCCAAGGCCGGCAAGCATGTGCTGTGCGAAAAGCCGATCGCCCTCAGCGCGGCCGATGCCCAGGCACTGCGTGAGTGCCCGCCCGACCGCATCATCATGGAAGCCTTCATGGTGCGCTTCCACCCGCAATGGGCCCGCGCCCGCGAAATCATCCGCTCGGGCGAGCTGGGCACCATCCGCGCCATCAATGCGGTGTTTTCCTATTACAATGCCGATCCCAATAATGTCCGCAATCAGGCCGATATTGGCGGCGGCGGCATCATGGATATCGGCTGCTACCCGATCACCGCCGCGCGTTATCTGTTCGAGGGCGAACCCAAGCGCGTCGTCTCGCTGGTCGAGCGCGACGAGGATTTCGGCACCGACCGGCTGGCCAGCGTGCTCGCCGATTTCGGCCAGGGCCGCCAGCTCAGCTTCATCTGCTCCACCCAGGCGACCCCGCATCAGCGGCTGCAGGTGCTGGGCAGCAAGGGAAAGCTGGAAATCATCATCCCGTTCAACGCCCCGCCCGACGAGCGCACCGCCATCACCATCGATACCGGTGCGCCGTTTGACGGCTCGCTCGCCCGCCGCGAAATCCTGCCCGCCGTCGATCAATATACCGAGCAGGCCGAAGCCTTTGCGCTGGCCGTGCTGGGCGAAAAGCCGCTGCCCTGGGGCATTGAGGACGCCATCGCCTCGATGCAGGTGATCGACGCCATCTTTGCCAGCGAGAAGAGCGGCGGCTGGGCCACGGTCGGCTAGCCGCATCATGACCGACCGCGTGCTGCTCACCGGTATTTCGGGCTTTCTCGGCGGCCATATCGCCCTGCAACTGCTCGACGCCGGCTATGCAGTGCGCGGCAGTCTGCGCGATTTGTTGCGGGCTGACGCAGTGCGGGCCAGTCTCAGCCGGGCCGGCGCCGATATCAGCCGCCTTGAGTTTGTGGCGCTCGATTTGCGCCATGACGCGGGCTGGGCGGCGGCGGCGCAGGACTGCCGCTATCTGCTGCACACCGCCTCGCCGCTGCTGCTCAAAACCCCTTCCCATCCCACGGACGTCATCGCCCCGGCGGTCGGCGGCACCGAGCGGGCCCTCAACGCCGCCAATGCGGCCGGCGTCGAGCGCATCGTGCTCACCTCCTCGATGGCCGCCATCGCCTATGGCCACGCCAGCGACCGTAGCGGCCCCTTCACCGCCTCTGACTGGACCAATCTCGACGGGCCCGGCCTCAACGCCTATCAGCGGTCCAAGACCCTGGCTGAGCGCCGCGCCTGGGCCATCATGGACGCTGCCGGTCGCCATGACGCGCTGGTGGCGATCAACCCCGCCGTCATTCTCGGTCCGTTGCTTGACGATGATCCGGGCACCTCGGCAGTGCTGGTGCAGCGCCTGCTCGACGGCTCGGTGCCGGCTTTGCCGCGCATGGAGTTGAACGCCGTCGACGTGCGCGACGTCGCTGCCGCCCATCTCGCCGCCATGATTGACCCGGCCGCCGGCGGCCAGCGCTTCCCCATGGCCGAGCGCAGCATGGCCTTCGCCGACATCGCCGGCCTGCTACGCCAGCATTTTCCCGACCACCGCGTGCCGCGCCTGGTGCTGCCCGACTGGATGGTGCGGCTCTATGGCCGGTTCGATGCCGATGTTGGCGACAATCTGGCCGAACTGGGCCGCAGCAAGCGCCTGAATTCCAGCGCCATCACCACCCTGCTCGGCCGTCCGCTGACGCCGATGCCCGACGCCGTGCTGGCCACCGCCGGCGCGCTGATCCGCCATGGACTGGCCTGATCACGACTGCAAAAAACCGCAATCCCGCTCTTGCTCTCGCAGTATTTTCTGTTTCATATCAGCACCGTCGGAACGGGGCTGTAGCTCAGTTGGGAGAACGAGGTCAGCGGTTCGATCCCGCTCAGCGCCACCATTCCGACTTTCCGCACCGCAAGATTTAACCCTTGACCGCCATCCGTTCAGAGGAGCGGGCGAAGCCGTCGGTGATGACGGCGCGCATGAGGTCGCGGGCCTGGTCGGGATTGCGGTCGCGGATGGCTTCGGCGATGTGGCGATGGGCGGCGCTGGTTTGGGCCAGCTTTTCCTTGTCTTCGACCGGCGAGCTGATGGTGAATACCGCCGTCAGCGCCACTTCGACCAGCGTGCTGATCGAGGCCATGAATGGATTGGCCGAGGTTTCGGCGACGGCGCGGTGGAAGGCCAGGTCGGCGCGGGCGAATTCCTCGGCGGTGGTGGCCTGGCCCATGGCATCGGCCAAAGCCAGCAACTGCTCAGCCTGTTCGTCGCTGCGCCGCTCGGCGGCCAAGGCCGCCGATTCCAGCTCAATGCCGATCCGCACTTCGGCGACGCTGCGCAGAAAATCCACGTCGGGTCCGGTTTCGAAATGCCAGGCCAGCACATCGGCATCGAACAGGTTCCAGCGTCGGCGCGGCAGCACCCGCGTGCCGATGCGGGCCCGCGCCTCGATCATGCCCTTGGCGGCCAGGGTTTTCAGCGCCTCGCGCAGCACGGTGCGCGACACGGCGAAATCCGCCAGCAATTCACTATCGGAGGGCAGGATGCTGCCGACGGGGTAATGGCCGCCGACAATGGCGACGCCCAGCTGCCACAGCACCTGGGAATGCAGATTGCGCGACGGCACCCGGCCGGAAATGGCGGCAATCAGATCGCTCGTCGTGGTTTCCGCCGCATTACGCGCAGCCATCGGCATATCCCCCAGGGCGCGCAACGCAGCGCACATCAATTAGTATGACAATACCGATGCAGGCGCGGCGGCGCTAGACAGCGTGGTCCAGTTTGGTGAGGGTAGCAGCAAAAAGGATTCGTCCCCATGACCACGACCACCGCCGCCAGCCTCGATGCCGTTCTCGCCCAGGTGGATGCCGGGCTCGAGCAGAGCCTGGAGCGGCTCTATGCGCTCCTGCGCATCAAGTCCATCTCCACCGATCCCGCTTACGCGGCGGAATGCCAGCGCGCGGCCGACTGGATCACCAGTGAACTCACCGGGCTGGGCTTTGATGCTGCCGCCCGCCCGACCCCGGGCCATCCGGTGGTGGTGGCGCATGGTCCTGAGCAGGCCGGCCCGCATGTGCTGTTTTATGCCCATTATGACGTGCAGCCGGTCGATCCGCTGAATTTGTGGCACACCGACCCGTTCGAGCCCAAACTCAAGACCGATGCCAATGGCCGAAAAATCATCGTGGCGCGCGGCGCCTCCGACGACAAGGGTCAGATGATGACCTTCATCGAAGCCTGCCGCGCCTGGAAGGCGGTGACCGGGGCGCTGCCGGTCAAGGTGTCGCTGATGCTGGAAGGCGAGGAAGAAAGCGGCGGCAAGAACCTGCCGCCCTTCATGGAGGCCAATAAGGCTGAACTAGGCGCGGCCGATATCGCACTGGTCTGCGATACCGATATGTGGGACCGCCAGACCCCGTCCATCACCACCATGCTGCGTGGGTTGGTCGGCGAGGAAATCGAGATCAGCTGCGCCAACAAGGATCTGCATTCCGGCATGTTCGGCAATGCGGCGCGCAACCCCAATCAGGTGCTGGCCGAAATCATCGCCAGCCTGCGGGCGCCCGATGGCTCAGTGACGCTGCCGGGGTTTTACGATGACGTGGCCGAAATCAGCCCGGCGTTGAAAGCGCAGTGGCAGGGCCTCGGCTTTGATCAGGCGGCGTTTCTCGGCGAAGCCGGCCTGTCGGTGCCGGCCGGCGAGCAGGATCGCTCGGTGCTGGAAATGCTGTGGGCGCGGCCGACCTGCGAAATCAACGGCATGATCGGCGGCTACACCGGCGACGGCTTCAAGACCGTCATCCCGGCCAAGGCCAGCGCCAAGATAAGCTTCCGGCTGGTGTCGGGCATGGACCCGGTCAAGATCCGCGCTGCCTTCCGCCAGCATGTGCAGGCGCGCATTCCGGCCGATTGCTCGGTGACCTTCACCGAGCATGGCGGCTCACCCGCCATCACCGTGCCGGACGATGGCACCCATCTGCGCCAGGCGCTGGCCGGACTGTCCGGCGAATGGGGCAAGCCGGCAGTGATCACCGGCTCGGGCGGCTCGATTCCGGTGGCAGGCGATTTCAAGAAGATCCTGGGGCTCGATACGCTGCTGATCGGCTTTGCCCATGTGGACGACGCCATTCACAGCCCCAACGAAAAATACGATCTCGAGAGCTATCATCGGGGCATCCGCAGTTGGGTGCGGGTGCTGGCGAGCCTGGCGGGTTAGGTTCTCCCACCGGGGGGCCTACCCATCCCAGATCGTCACCCTCGGGCTTGACCCGAGGGTTCTGCACTTGCGGCGCGGTTGCTAAGTGAAACACCCTCGGGTCAAGCCCGAGGGTGACGGCCGGTGGTATGACGGCGGCGCGCTTACGCGTACATCACCGCCAGCATGGCCAGCACCGCCGGAACGGTCTGGATGAACAGGATTTTTCGGCTCGCCGTCACCGCGCCGAAAATGCCGGCGACGGCGACACAGGCGAGGAAGAACATTTGGATCTGCCAGCCGAAAGCCGGATCCGGATAGAGCAGGCCCCAGATCAGCCCGGCGGCGAGGAAGCCGTTGTAGAGCCCCTGATTGGCCGCCAGCGCTTTGGTCGACTGGGCGAATTCGGGCGTCAGGCCAAAGGCCTTCTGGCCGCGCGGGCCGGTCCACAAAAACATCTCAAGAATGAGAATGTAGAGGTGGAGCAGCGCCACCAGAGCGACGAGAATGGGGGCGATGAGGCTCATTTGACCTTGGTCTTTCTCGGTTGTTCGGCAGCATCCCAAACGGCGTGGCGCGCCTGCTCGGCTTCGTAAGCAGCCTCCTGATCGGCCAGCGGCTCGCGGCTACCGCCCTGAAGCACCAGCTCTTCCAGCACCGCTTCGACGGCCGGGCCTTCAACGGCGCAGGTGTCGGGCTTGTCGAGCGCAGCGAAGGCCGGTGCGTAGAAATAGCGGTCATAATCGGCAACGGAGAGGCCGAGTTCGCCGCGCGCCAGCAGATCGGCGGAATCAACCAGCAGCGACCATTCCGCGTCGCTCACGGCGAAGTCGGGGCAATTGGACGAGACGACATTGGCCAGCACCACCGAGGAGAGCAGTTCCTCGGCCTGATTGCTGGTAAACGGGCCAAATTCCGGCAGCTGCACATAGATTTTGCCATCGGCAAAGGCGGGCGTGGCAAGGGTGAGGCAGAGCAGGGCGGCGGCGGGCAGACGCTTCATATCGGTCTCCTTCTGGTCGCCTTGCTATGCGGCCAGACTATGCGCAAAGCGGGGCAGAAAATCAGGTAGGCTGCCCGCCGATCGACTGCACCGCCTTGGCGCCAGCGGCAATGGCCTTGCCCAGCGCCATGGCCTCGTCATCACCCGCCAATCGCGCCGCGATGAAACCGGCGGCAAAGGCATCGCCCGCCCCGGTGGAATCGACGACCTTGACCAGTTGCGCCGGCAGTTCGACCCGAATGCCGTCGCGGCCGCCCAGCACGGCGCCCTGCCCGCCGCGCTTGATCAGCACGGTGCCATAGCGCTCGCCCAGCGCCTGCATCTGCGCCACACGACCTGTGAGCCCAGTCAGCGCTTCGGCCTCGCTTTCATTGGCAAAGATCGCATCGGCACCACGCGTCCAGTCAAGGAACTGCTCAGCGCCGACCTCGAGCAGGAAGCCGACCGAAGCCGGATCGACGGCAACGGCAATGCCGCGCGCCCGCGCCGTGGCGAACAGCCCCTGCACCGCGGCACGGGGACCGGGGGCAAAAAAGCTGTAGCCCGAGACCATGACCATGCCGATATCGTCGAGCAGGCTGGCCGGCAGATCGTCGGGGCTGAGCTGCAGATTGGCGCCACGATCGGTGAGGAAGCTGCGCTCGCCATCGGGATCGACAATGGTGACCAAGACGCCCGAGGGTTGGTCGGGGTCGCCGGCCAGCACCGGCACCACATTGAGCCCGCGAAAGTAATTCTCATACATGGTGCGGTCGGCGGCGCCGACCCGCGCGGCGAACACCACATCGGCGCCCATCGCTCCGAGCCAGACGGCCTGGTTGGCGCCCGAGCCGCCCGGCCGGCTGCGCACCGTAGCGCGTCGGTCGGACCCCTTCACGATGGGGCCCTCGGGCACCACGATGACGTCGGTCATCACATCGCCGACGACGAGAACCTTTTGGCTCATGCGCGCAGCACACCCGGCTTGGGAGCAGTGCGGGCCGCCAGCGACACGGCGATCTGCGCCGCGACCTTGGCGTTGTTTTCGACCAGCGCGATATTGGCGACCAGCGACTTGCCGTCGGTCAATTCAAAGATGCGCTTGAGCAGGAACGGCGTCAGATCCTTGCGCGACACGCCTTCGCGCTCGGCCCCGGCCACCGCTTCGGTGATGCGGGCTTCGATGGTCGCAGGATCCAGCGCGTCAGCCTCGGGGATCGGGTTGGCGATCAGCACGCCGCCCATGCCCAGTTCGGCCTGCAGCGCCACCACGCGGGCGATATCGACAACATCGTCAAAGCGGTGATCGACCTTGTGGCCGCTCTGGCGGGCCCAGAAGGCAGGGAATTCATCGGTGCCATAGCCGAGCACCGGCACGCCATTGGTTTCCAGCACTTCGAGGGTCTTGGCGATATCGAGGATCGACTTGGCGCCGGCGCAGACCACCGCCACCGGGGTGCGGCTCAATTCGCCCAGATCGGCGGAGATATCAAAAGTCTCCTCGGCGCCGCGATGGACGCCGCCAATACCGCCAGTGGCAAAGACATGGATGCCGGCCAGCGCCGCGATCTGCATCGTCGTCGCCACAGTGGTGCCGGCGATGGCATCCTTGACCAAAAGCGCAGAGACGTCGCGGCGGCTGGCCTTAGCCGCCTTGCCGCCTTCAAGCGCCAGCCGCTCAAGATCTTCACCCGACACGCCGACGCAGAAGCGGCCATCCATGATGGCGATGGTGGCCGGCACAGCGCCATTGGCGCGGATCACCGCCTCGACATTCTGCGCCATTTCCAGGTTTTGTGGATAGGGCATGCCATGGGTGATGATGGTGGATTCCAGCGCCACCACCGGCTTGCCGGCAGCCAGCGCCTGCTTCACCTCGGGGCTGATCGAGAGGTAGGATTTGGCGGTCATTGGGTTACTCGCTTGTCAATCTTGGTTGTGGGCAATATGGCCCCGTTTGGCGCGGGTTTTGCGCCCGCTTGCGACCGAACGTCAACCCCCGTGGAAACATGGGAGCAAGGCGCTTGTCGCCCTGCCAATTTGGTTCTAGGTTGCCCCAATTACTCCAGCGTGGAAAGGGCACTTCGCTGCAGACAGAATTGGTTGATCGCGCGTTTGGCGCCGATCGATACGCGCCCGGCTCCGGGCTCAGTCCTGCCAATGTGCCCAGCGCTTTCCAGCGCTCTCTCTCCGTATCATCGTTTCACACCGGACCGGCCCGTCCGGGCACTCCAAGATGAGTGCCCGTCACTGACTGTCCGTGCCCCATGGGCACACGAGACCGCCGCGCCACGTGCGCCCCCCGATATCCAAGATCAAAATTCTGAACAGGAGCTCTATCCGAATGAAGAAGTCGCTCGTCCTTGCTCTCGGCGCAGTCATGGTCGCCAGCCCCGCGCTGGCCCAGGACGAGCCCGTGCTCAACGTCTATAACTGGTCCGACTATATTGCCGAGGACACCATCGCCAATTTCGAGGCGGAGACCGGCATCAAGGTCAATTACGACGTCTATGACAGCAATGAAATTGTCGATGCCAAGCTGCTGGCCGGCAATTCCGGCTATGACATCGTGGTGCCGTCGGGCAATTTCGTCGAACGCCAGATCAAGTTCGGCCTGATCGCGCCGCTGGATAAGTCCAAGCTCCCCAATCTGGTCAATCTCGACCCGACCGTCATGGCTGCCGCGACGCGGCACGACCCCGACAATGCCCATGCCGTGCCCTATATGATCAACACCATTGGTCTGGGCTACAACGTCGCCAAGGCCACCGCTGCCCTGGGCGAGGGTGCTGAACTCGACAGCTGGGACCTGCTGTTCAAGCCGGAGGTCGTCTCCAAGCTGGCGTCCTGCGGCGTCGCCATCATCGACAGCCCGTCCGAAGTCATCGGCATCGCCCTGCATTATCTCGGGCTCGACGCCAATTCGGAAAGCACCGAGGATCTGGCCAAGGCCGAGGCGCTGATGAACTCCATCAAGCCCTATGTCCGCTACTTCCACTCGTCGCAATATATCGACGATCTGGGCAATGGCGAAATCTGCCTGGCGCTTGGCTATTCGGGCGACATCTTCATCGCTTCCGACGCGGCGGCCGCCGCCAATCAGGGCGTCGAAGTGAACTATGTCATCCCCGAGGAAGGGGCCGCGACCTTGTTCGACTTCCTGGCGATTCCGGCCGATGCGCCGCACAAGGACAACGCCCACAAATTCATCAACTACATCCTGCAGCCCGAAGTGGTGGCGGCGATCACCAATTACGTGTTCTACGCCAACCCGAACCTGCCGGCGATCGAGTTTGTCGACGAAGAGGTCAAGTCCAACCCCGGCATTTATTCGCCGGCCGAGACCCTGGCCAAGGCCTTCGTGATGTCGGCGCATAGCCCCGATTTCGAAGAGGTCTTGACCCGCACCTGGACCCGCATCAAAACGGGCCAGTAATAACAGTTAAACAGGGGCGGCCATGGCCGCCCCTCAACCATTTTATAGAGTCTGCCATGGCCAAGAAGCCACAGCTTGCCGTCGATACCCGCCCCTGGCGCGATCCTGCCGGCAACAAGCCCTTTGTGCGCATCAAGAATGTCTCCAAGAAATTTGGCGACGTCTCGGCGGTGCATGAGGTGTCGCTGGACATCTACAAATCCGAACTGTTCTGCCTGCTCGGCGGTTCGGGTTCGGGCAAGTCGACGCTGCTGCGTATGCTGGCCGGCTTCGAGACCCCGAGTTCGGGTACCATCGAGATCGATGGCCAGGACATGACCAATGTGCCGCCCTATAATCGGCCGGTGAACATGATGTTCCAGTCCTATGCGCTGTTCCCGCATATGAGCGTGGAGCAGAACATCGCCTATGGCATCAAGCGTGACCACCTGCCCAAGGGCGAAATCGCTGACCGCGTCGCCGAGCTGCTGAGCCTGGTCAAACTGCAGGATTACGGCCGGCGCAAGCCGCACCAACTGTCGGGCGGCCAGCGGCAGCGCGTGGCGCTGGCCCGCGCGCTGGCGAAGCGCCCCAAGCTGCTGCTGCTCGATGAGCCGCTCGGCGCGCTCGACAAGAAGCTGCGCGAGGAAACCCAGTTCGAGCTGGTTAAGATCCAGGAGTCGCTCGGCGTCACCTTCATCGTCGTCACCCACGACCAGGAGGAGGCCATGACGCTGGCCACCCGCATCGGGGTGATGAACCAGGGCGAAATCGCCATGACCGGCGAGCCCACCGATATTTACGAATTCCCCAATTCGCGCTTTGTCGCCGGCTTTATCGGCTCGGCCAATATGGTGGAGGGCACCGTCACCCAGGACGAGCCCGACCATATCCGCATCCACTCGGCCGAACTGGGCTGCGATATCTATGTCGGCCACGGCGTCGACTGCGCGCCCGACCAGCTACTGTGGTGGGCCATCCGCCCCGAAAAAATGGCGCTGAGCCGCGAGCGGCCGGAGAATGATTTCGACGCCAATGTGACCAAGGGCATTGTCGAGGAAATCGCCTATCTCGGCGATATCTCGCTGTATCAGGTCAAGCTCGCCAGCGGCAAACGCCTGCGCGTCAGCCAGACCAATTCGGTGCGCGGCAACCCCGACGCCATCACCTGGGACGAGGAGGTTTTTGTCACCTGGAGCGACAACGCCGGCTCGGTGCTGACGGTATGACCACCAACCACGAACCCACCATTCCGCCGCCCCGGCGACTGCGCCCGTGGAATGCGGTCGAGCGCCACCTCGCCAGGGTCGGCATTTCCGGCCGCATGCTGGTGCTGATCGCGCCGGTGCTCTGGTTGCTGGTGTTTTTCCTCGTGCCGCTGGCCGTGGTGTTCGGCATTTCGCTGGCCACCAAGCAGTTCGGCCGCCCGCCTTATTCGCCGCTGCTGGTCACCACCGAGGAAGGCACGGTGCAGCTGACGCTGCATCTGTCCAACTATATCAAGCTGTTCAGCGACAACCTCTATGTCGCCGCCTATCTCTCTTCGATCCGCATCGCAGCCATCGCCACCATCATCACTTTGCTGGTCGGCTATCCGATGGCCTACGCCATCGCGCGCGCGCCCGACAAATGGCGCAATATCCTGCTGATGCTGGTGGTGCTGCCGTTTTTCACCTCATTCCTGCTGCGCGTCTACGCGCTGAGCGGCTTCATGCGCGGCAATGGGGTGATCAACCAGTTTCTCGGCCTGTTCGGCATCGAACCGCTGGTGATGATGCAGACCGATTTCGCCGTCTATGTCGGCATCGTCTACACCTACCTGCCCTTCATGATCCTGCCGCTCTACACGACGCTGGTGAAGCTCGACACCTCGCTGTTCGAGGCCTCGGCTGATCTCGGCGCGCGGCCTTTGCGCACCTTCCTCTCGATCACGCTGCCGCTGTCGCTGCCCGGCATTGTCGCCGGCTCGATGCTGGTGTTCATCCCGGCGATTGGCGAATTCGTCATTCCGTCGCTCCTTGGTGGCCCGGAAACGCTGATGATCGGCCGGGTGCTGTGGGACGAATTCTTCAGTGCTGCCAACTGGCCGCGCGCCGCTGCCGTGGCTTGCGCCATGCTGGTGGTGGTCGTCGTGCCCATCATGCTGCTGCAAAAGGTGCAGGGCGCCGTGGTGGAGAAGTAAAATGTTTTCTCGTGGCTGGTTTCTCCCCATCGCCGCCTCGCTGGGCTTTGCCTTTCTCTATGCGCCCATCGTCTCGCTGGTGATCTTCTCGTTCAACGAGAGCAGTCTCGTCACCGTCTGGTCGGGCTTTTCGACCAAATGGTATGTGGCACTGTTCAACGATCCGCAGCTGCTCGGCGCCGCCTGGCTCAGCCTGCAGATCGCAGCCCTCAGCGCCACCATCGCGCTGGTGCTGGGCACGCTCGCCGCCGTAGCGCTGGTGCGCTTCCGCCGCTTCCGCGGCCGCACGCTGTTTGCCGGCATGGTTTCGGCCCCGCTGGTGATGCCCGACGTTATCACCGGTTTGTCCTTGCTGCTGCTGTTCGTGGCCATGGAGGGCCTGCTAGGCTGGCCGCAGGGCCGGGGCATGCTGACCATCGTCATTGCCCACGCTACCTTCTGCACCGCCTATGTCTGCGTCGTGGTGCAGTCGCGGTTGTCCGACTTCGACCGGAGTCTCGAAGAAGCGGCGATGGATCTGGGTGCTTCCCCGGTCCGCACTTTCTTTGACATCACCCTGCCCATCATCGCCCCGGCCCTGGTATCGGGCTGGCTGCTCGGTTTTACCCTGTCGCTCGACGATCTGGTGATCGCCAGCTTCGTCTCCGGCCCCGGCTCGTCGACGCTGCCCATGGTGATTTTCTCCAAGGTCCGGCTGGGCGTCTCGCCCGACGTCAATGCGCTGGCCACCATCATCATCGGCATCGTGGCGCTGGGCGTGCTCGCCGCCACCATTCTGCAACTGCGCGCGCGCCCGAAAAAGGCGCGGGCCTGACCTCGCAAAACCACGCAGGCCGGTGAGGCTGGACAGATCGAAAAAATCAGGGCACCATCCTCTCATGTTCAACCAACGTGAAGGAGGTGATCCAATGTCTTTTGAGATGACGGCGCTCGAAGCAGGTCTTGGGTGCAAGGTGTTTGTGCGGGAGATGCTCGCCTAACACCCCTCCTTCAGGCCACGAGGCCGAAACTCAGAAAGGGCCATCCGCAAGGGTGGCCCTTTTTGCTGCGCCCTTGACGGGGAGCACCAAGCCATTGATACCGCTTGTCGAAGCGGTAACGCGTCTAAATTTGAGAATCTGGAGCTGCCGCGATGAATCCGGCCAATTTCGTCCTCACCCTCTCCTGCGCCGACCGGCCGGGGATTGTTGCCGCTGTCACCACCGAGCTGGCCGCGCTCGACGCCAATATCGCCGAATCCAACCAGTTCTGGGATCGGGAAACCGGCCAGTTCTTCATGCGCCTGGCCTTCACCGCGCCGGAGGGCATGAGCCGCGAGACTATTGAGCGCGCCCTCAAATCGCCGATTGCCCGCTTCTCGATGAAGACCGCACTGACCGATGTCAGCCGCAAGAAGCGCATCGTCATCATGGTCTCCAAATTCGACCACACGCTGCTGCATCTGCTGTATCAGATCCGCGTCGGCTGGCTCGACGCCGAAGTGGCGGCGGTGATTTCCAATCACCCCGACGCCCAGAAAATCGCCGGCGACGCCGGCATCCCCTTCCATCTGCTGCCGGTGACCAGGGACACCAAGGCGCAACAGGAAGAGCAGGTGCTGGCGCTGATCAAGCAGAGCGGCGCCGATCTGGTGGTGCTGGCGCGCTATATGCAGGTGCTGTCGGATAATCTGTCGACCCGACTGTTCGGTCAGGTGATCAATATCCATCACTCGTTCCTGCCCAGCTTCAAGGGCGCCAAGCCCTATCACCAGGCCCATGAGCGCGGCGTCAAGATCATCGGCGCCACCGCCCATTACGTGACGCCCGACCTCGATGAAGGCCCGATCATCGAACAGGAAACCGCCCGCGTCACCCACGCCATGAGCCCCGACGACCTGGTCGCCGCCGGCCGCGACATCGAAAGCCGCGTGCTGGCCCGCGCGGTAAAGCTGCATCTGGAAAGCCGGGTCATGCTGAACGGCCGCAAGACCGTGGTGTTCGGCTAGGGGCTACGCCTCACCCTTCTTCCCTCCTGGGAGAAGGGGCCCGAAGGGCGGATGAGGGGCTAACCTAAACCGGCAAATCTTCCAGCCGCAGCGAATCCGCCAGGCTGGTGCTGTCGAGCACTTCGCGGGTGGCCAGGGTCACTCGTTCGAAGACGTGGCGGATTTCGCAACTGTCTTCGTCGCGGCAATCCTCGCATTTGCGATAGGCGATTTTGGAGAGACACGGCAGCGGCGCAATCGGGCCGTCGATCAGCCGCAGCACCTCGCCGAACATGATCTGCTCGGGTTCCTTGAGCAATTCATAGCCGCCCGAGCGGCCGCGCCGGCTGGCGACAAAGCCGGCCCGCTTCAGCTCCAGCAGGATCTGTTCGAGGAATTTCTTGGGGATCGACTGTTCCCGCGAAATCTCCCCGATCATCTTGGTTTCCCCGCGTCCGGTCCGGGCGAGTGACACCAGTGCGCGCAGGGCATATTTGGCTTTTTGCGAAATCATTGGCCCACACTATTCCCCGTCGCCGCAGGCGGTGCAAGCGCGACGGTGGAAACTCTATGCGCCAGACCTCAAGCCTTTGACAAGGAGCTAGCTTTTGGGCTCGGGCACGACATGCGGAATCGCGCTGTCGGTCACCGGCTCGGGTGTCTCGGTTTCGGGCTCCGGCTCGGGCGGCGGTGGGCCACCTTCGCTGGTCAGATCGGCCTCCTGTTCGGCCAGTTCCTCAGCGACTTCGGCCGGCGTTTCGGCGGGTTCAGGCGGCTCGGGCTCAGACGTCTCGGGTTCAGTGGGGGTGGAAACCATCACCTCGTCAATGGCGGCAGGCGCTTCGCCCACGGCGGGCGTGGTGGTGTCGCTGGCATCGACGCTTGGCGCTGCCGGCGGCGGCGCCAGGATGATGACATTGTCCGCGGGCTCCTCGGGGGGAACTGTTGCTGCCGCCTCTGGCTCAGCCTCGACGGCCTCCGGCTCGGCTTCAGCCGCCACCACTTCGGTGGCGACGACGGCGGCCGGGGCCACGGCCACCGGCGTAGCGGCGGCCTTGGACAGCAGATTGTCGGACGGGGGCAATTTGGGTTCGGGAACCGTTTCGGTCGGTTCGATCCGCTGCTCGTCCCGCGCGCCCATGCGGGCCTCGACCCGCGGTTGCAGCCGGGAGGCGCCCCAGAACACCAGCGGATTGAGCAGGATGGAAATCAGCGTGCCGGCGAGGATCAGCTGTAAAGCCTCGGGCGGCAGCAGCGCCAGCGCCACGCCCATACTGGCGAGGATGAAGGAAAACTCGCCGATCTGCGCCAGCGTGGCGGCCAGCTCGAGCGCCTGCCCCACCGGACGCCGGAACAGCACCATGACGGCAAACGCCGCCACCGACTTGCCCAGCATGATGATCAGCACAGTCGCCAGCAGCGGCAGCGGTTGGGTGAGGATAATGGCCGGATCGACCAGCATGCCGACCGCCATGAAGAACAGTACGGCAAAGGCATCGCGCAGCGGCAGGGTCTGCCGCGCCGCCCGGCCCAGACTGCCGCTTTCGCTCAGGATCATGCCGGCAAAGAACGCCCCCAGCGCCAGCGTCACGCCGAATAGCAAGGCCGCGCCCAGCGCCAGTGCCAGCGCGATCGCCACGATGGTCAGGCGGAACAATTCGCGCGAGGCCATGCGGGCCACGCCATGCAGCAGCCAGGGAATAACACTGCGCCCGGCCACCACCATGAAGCCGACAAAGGCCGCCAGCTTGATCGCCGTCAGGGCAATGGCGCCCCAGAGCCCGACCGAGGTGCCGAGCAGGCGTTCGACCAGTGACACGAAGGGGTCATAGACCTCCGTGTTACCACTGAGGCCGGCGACGGCAGGCAGCAGCAAAAGCACCAGAACCACGACCATATTCTGCAGAATAAGCCAGCTTTTCGCGTCATTTCCTGCAGCATGCTGACGGTTTTCTTGCAAAATGACGACGCCGGAGGCGACCGACAGGCCGAGGCCGAAGAGCAGCCCGGTATGGGGCTCCCAGCCCAGCAAAAATCCGAGCCCCAAGCCGAGCAAAATCCCCAAGGCGAGTTGCGCCAGCGCGCCGGTGATGGCCAGCGGACGCAAGCCCAAAATTTCCTTGAGCGAAACTTGTAGGCCCACGCCAAACATCAGCAGTACGATGCCGAATTCGGCCAGCTGGCGCCCCAATGCCGGATCAGCCACCAGCCCTGAGACATGCGGGCCGACCAAAATCCCGGCCAGCAGATAGCCCAGCACCGGCGGCAATTTGAGCCGATGCGCCAGCAGGCCCAGCAGGGCGGCCAGCACCAGGCCCACGGCAATCGTGGCAATCACGGGGGTGTCGTAGGGCATGATGGCTCCGTCGTTCGGGGCACGACCCGGGTGAATTGGCAGGCGTCAGACGATAATGAGCGCCGCAACCGAATGCGGCAACCCATTGTCTGTCGATGCAGCGGCCCAAGTTTGGCTTTGTTATGGCGCGGCCAGCGCCGTCGCCCTAGCGGTCGGCAGCGATGGCGGCGACGATGGGGGTCACGGCGGCCCGCATCGAGGCGGGCGTGTCGCCGGTGACGATGGCGCCCAACAGTGGAGCGGCAATGCCGGCGGCGCGCAGGCGCGGCATGTCGGCGGCGGTGAATTTGCGCTGGCTGGGCGCAATCACCGGAATGCCGGCCTCGGTGACTATCTCGCCATAGCGAACAATATCGGCATCGGTGAGCGGTTGGCCATAGCCGGAAAACTCGACAATGGACGCTTCCAGCATGGCGCCGGGCAGAGCGACGATGCGCGCGAGGTCATCCGGTGTGCTGTCGGACGACAAGGCCGGCATCGGGCGCAGCCGTGACTGCAGCAGATGCGGCTGCAGATGGGCGAAATAGACGTTGAAGCCTTCAAAGCCGAGATCGGCCAGCAGCTCCATTTCTTCGGCTGACGGTACAGTCTCCTGCCCCGCCATCAGCAGCAGCGGCGCACCGAGCTTACTCAACTGCTCGAAGAAGGGCCGTTCCTCGGCAAAGCTACCAAAACTAGTGCCGGTGGCGCGGTGATAGGCATTGAGATGGGTCTTGAGCGCCGTGGCCCCGGCATCGAGCGCCGCCTTGGCCAGATCGATATCGTGGCGCGCCAGCGAGACAATGACCGGAAATTCGCCGGTGGTGATGGCAGTGTGCAGCTTGGTTTCGGGATAGCGCATGGTCCGCTCCTTAGTTCAGGCGGGTGCCGGTGGCGGCATCGAACAGATGCAGCTGGGCCAGATCGGGGCGGATATGGATGGTGTCGCCGGGCCGGGCCTGCACGCGCTCGCGGAACACGCCAATGATGGTGTGCTCACCAATGGCCATGGTGACCTGGGTCTCCGAGCCCATCGGCTCGACCAAGGCAACCTTGGCGGCGATGCCGGCCTGATCCAGCGCCAGATGTTCGGGACGGATGCCATAGACCGCCTTGGCGCCGATATTGCCGGTGCCGGCAGGCAGTGGCAGCATTGTGCCGGCGGCAGCAAAGCCCTCGGCGGTGATGGTGCCGCTGATGAAATTCATCGACGGTGAGCCGATAAAGCCGGCAACGAACTGATTGACCGGGCGATCATAGAGATCGAGTGGCGCGCCGATCTGCTCGACCCGCCCAGCATTCATCACCACAATCTTGTCGGCCATGGTCATGGCTTCGACCTGGTCATGCGTCACATAGACGGTGGTGACGCCGAGGCGCTGGTGCAGGCTCTTGATCTCGCCGCGCATCACCACGCGCAATTTGGCGTCGAGATTGGACAGCGGCTCGTCAAACAGGAAGACCTGCGGATTGCGCACGATGGCGCGGCCCATGGCGACGCGCTGGCGCTGGCCGCCCGAGAGCTGGCGCGGGAAGCGGTCGAGATAGGGCTTGAGGCCCAAAATCTCGGCGGCCCAGTTCACCCGCTCGGCGATCTCGGCCTTGTTGCCGCCGCGATGCTCCAGCGAAAAGCCCATATTCTGCGCCACGCTCATATGCGGATAGAGCGCATAATTCTGGAACACCATGGCGATGTCGCGATCCTTGGGCTCCAGATCATTGACCACGCGGGCGCCGATGGAAATATCGCCATCAGTGATGGTTTCGAGCCCGGCAATCATACGCAGCAAAGTAGACTTGCCGCAGCCGGAGGGCCCGACCAGCACGACGAATTCACCATCGGCGATATCGACGTCGATGCCGTGGATGATGGCGAGGTCGCCATAGGACTTCTTGACGGATTTCAGGGTTACGGGAGCCATTTGGATATCCTTGTCAGCCCTTGAGGCCAGTATGGGCGAGGCCCTCGACGAACTGCTTCTGCGCCACGATGAACACCAGCAGCACCGGAATCGCGGTCATGGTCGCGGCGGCGAGCTGGATGTTCCACATGGCGCCGCCATAGGCGTCGGTGAACTGGGTCAGCGCCTGCGGCAGGGTGAACATATTGGTCGAGGAGAGGAACACGATGGGTTCGAGATAGAGGTTCCAGCTGTGCAGGAAGGTGAAGATCGCGACCGCACCCAGCGCCGGCTTGGCCAGCGGCAGGGCGATGATCCAGAAGATCTTGAACCGCCCCAGCCCATCGACGCGCGCGGCTTCCTCCAGCTCGCCCGGCAGGGCGATGAAGAACTGGCGCATGACGAAGGTGGCGAACACCGACGGCGCGCCAAAGATCGGCACCAGGATCAGCGGCCAGTGGGTGTTGATCATCCCCCATTTAAGGAAGATCTGGAACAGCGGCACGATGGTGACTTCGGACGGGATCAGCAGCCCGAGCAGCACCACCATGAAAATGGCGTTGGAGAAGGGAAAGCGGATGCGCGCGAAGGCATAGCCGGCCATCGACGAGATGATCATGGTGCCGATGGTGACCAGCGCCGCGATATAGGCCGAGTTCCAATATTGCTGGGCAAAGGGCTGCAGCTCGAACACCTTCTGATAGGTGGTGAAATCGAAGCGGCGCGGCCAGAGGTCCGGCGGGAAGGCGAAGATATCGCTGATCGGCTTGACCGATGAGGTGACCATCCACCAGGTCGGGAAGACGAAGGGGATCAGCAGCACGCACATCAGGCCATAAAGCCCGGTTTTCATGCGGAGCGAGAGATCAGTTTTCATAGAACACGATCCTCTTGCGCAACTGCCACTGGGCGAAGGTCAGGGCGGCGACGATGACGAACAGCAGGATCGACAAGGTCGAGCCGTAGCCGAAGAAATGGAACTGGAAGGCCTGCTGGTAGAGGTAATACACCAGCACGGTGGTGCTCATGCCCGGACCACCCTGGGTCAGCACCGCAATCTGGGCGAAGACCTGCAGCGAGCCGACAATGGTGATGATCGAGGTCAGCAGCATGGTGGGCGAAATCAGCGGCAGGGTGATGCGGCGGAATTGCTTGAAGTGCCCGGCCCCATCGACGCGCGCCGCTTCATACAGCTCCTTGGGTACGCCCTGCAGCGCGGCCAGGAACAGGATCATGTTGAGCCCGACATTCTTGAACACCTGCACCACCACCACCGAAACCATGGCGGTGGAGGGATGGCGCAGCCAGTTGGGGCCTTCGACGCCGATCATTTGCAGCATGCCGTTGATGCCGCCATTATTCTGCAACAGGAAGCTCCAGACGATGGTCCAGGCGACCAGCGAGACGACGACGGGCGAGAAGAACAGGGTGCGGAACACCACCATGGCCTTGAGCTTCTGGTCGAGCAACACGGCCAGCAGCAGCGCCAGCGACATGTTGAGCACGACCAACCCGGCCGAGAAGATGGCGGAGGACAGCAGCACCTGCGGCAGCGCCTTGTCGCTCAGCAGCATCTGGTAATTGGCGCTGCCGACGAAATTGAAGGTGTTGGCGAGCACGTTCCATTCATGCAGCGAATACCAGAACACCAGCCCGAGCGGGATCAGCACGAAAATGATGATGCCGAGCAGCTGCGGGGCGATGAACACATAGCCGGCGGCCGCATCGCGGCGTTCAATGGTCCAGAATGGACGTTTTCTGGGGGGAGATTCTGCCGTCAAGCTCATGCGGTGGTTCCTTCGTCTCCCTCCCCCTTGTGGGGAGGGATCAAGGGTGGGGGTGAGTCACGAACATTGCGCTCGCGGATAGTACCCCCACCCGACCCCTGCGGGGCCACCCTCCCCACAAGGGGGAGGGAGGCTGACTGCGAGTCAGGTGGTTGGCGCTTAGCGTGCGAGCAGCGGGTTGATGCTGTCGCAGACGGACTGCAGCACGGCCGGCACGTCGGCATCGGCAACCCACAGGCTGTCGAGGCTGGCGCGGACGGTCTGCTGGATCTGGGCGAAGTTGGTGTGGCCCGAGATCACCTTGCCGGTGCTGATGCCGTGGACGACGACAGTCTCGATCTGCTCAGGCGAGAGCAGCGGATTGGTGGTTGCCAGCGTCGTGGCGTTCAACAGGCTGGCACGGGCCGGCGGGAAGAACTGCGCCAGCTTCTGGCTGTTTTCCGGATTGGTGAAATAGCCGAGGAACTCGACGGCCAACTCGGTGTTGGGACGGTTTGCAAAGGCGCCGACACCGGCCTGACCGACCACGGAATACTCACCCGCCGGACCCTGCGGCAGCGGCACCAGATCCCAGGCGAACGGGTCTTCCTTCGGCAGCAGCGAAGCGCGCGAAATCTGGGTGATGGTCATCGCCGCGTCGCCGGTGAAGAAGTCGACATTCTCACCCGGTCCCGGCAGCGCACCATCGACGAAGATCGCGTTGTGAATGGTGGTCATGGCATCGACCATGGCCGGCTCGGTGAAGCCGCAGGTCTTGCCGTCGTCGCTCCAGGCATTGGCACCCCAGCCGCGCCACACGGCGGTCAGGTTCTGCCAGAGCTGGTAGTTGAAGTCGCGGACGATGAGGCCTTCCTTGTCGCCGGAAGCGGCGACGGCCTTGGCGGTGGCCAGGGCGTTGTCCCAGGTCCATTCGCCGGCAGCGATCATCTCGGCCGGGGTCTTGGCGCCGGCAGCGGTGATCAGATCGTTATTGGCGAACACCGCGAAAGGCGAGGTCGAGAAGGGATAGGCGAACAGCTGGTCGTCGCGCTTCCAAAGGGCCGTGGCCGAGTCGGTGACGTCAGCCAGATCATAGCCATCGGTCGCGGCGAAGGCGTCGCTCAGCGGTGCCAGCACGCCCGAATTGACGAAGTCGGCGGCGCTGGTTTCAAAGATCCAGGCCAGGTCGGGGGCGTTGCCGCCGGCGATCTGGGTGGTCAGCGTGGTCGAATAGCTGTCGAAGGGCAGCGGCTCGAAGGTCACGGTGACATTGGGATGGGTCGCCTTGAAGCCTGCGGCGATCTCGTTGAACACCGCCATATGGGCCTCGTTGGCGCTCCAGGTGGTCATGCGCAGATTGACGGCGTCCTGGGCCCAGGCAACGCCGCTCCAGGCGAGCGGCAGCAGAATGCCGGCCGCGGCCGCTGCAGATTTGAGATGGGTGATCTTGGTCATGATGGGTTTCCTCCTGTTGTATGCTTAGTAGCCGCGCACGTCTGGCCAGCGGATCTCGATCCCCTCGCCATAGAGCCGGGTCTGGAAGGCCTCGAGCTGGGCATCATTCTCCTGCACCGCATGCGGTGTGAGCCCGGTTTCGAGGCAGTGAGCGGCGAGCAGGCCGGCGACTTCGCCGACATTCCACTCCACCGGATGCAGGCGGTAGCAGCCATTGGTAATATGCGTGGTGCCGATATTCTTGCCCGCCGGCAGCAGGTTGCGCAGGCGCTGGGGCAGCAGTGCACCCAGCGGAATTTCGAAGGGGGAGGAGTCGACGTCGACATAATTGTCGCCGCCGGTCGAGGGATGCAGATCGATGCGGTACATGCCGATGCCGATGCTGTCGCGATATTGGCGCGACAGGGCATTGCCATGAATGAGCATCGAGACGTCCTGCTCGACAATGGTGGTGACCGCCTTGATGCGGCGGCTCTCACGGATATAGGGCGCCATGGCGAGGCCATGATCGGTGCCGGTCACATCGCCACGCAGGCGCAGACCCTTGAAGCCCTGCCCGCCATCGAGGCGCGGCGCCTCGGTCTGCAGCCAGTAGAACACCGAATAGGAGAGGTCGGCGGCAGCCTTGAGGTGGCGGGCCTTTTCCTCTTCCGAGACGTCGATGATGGAGCCTTCCATATAGTCGATCATCGGCCAGTTCACGAGGCAGATGTCCGAATTATAGGCACCGGGCACGAAGTTGCGGCGCGCCGCGATACGGCGGAAAGTCCACAGATTGCCATCGCCCGGATTGCGGCGCTGATCGGCATCGACCAGCAGCGGATCATCATCGGGATTGGGCGTGAACGAGCGCTCGACAATCTCCAGCGTGCGCGGATGCGGCGCCTTGAAGCCGAGCAGCGGGCCGCCCCAGAAGCTGGGCTGGTACTGGCGCCAGAAGTCGTAATTGTCCGGCTTGTCGATGGTGTGATCGCCATCGACATGATCGACGGCAAAGCACACCGAAACCGCCTGCACATTGTCGGGCTGCGCCACTTCGGGCGCGCTCGGCTCGCCGGTATTGTGGCGGCTCTCAAAGCCTGTGACATATTCGGTGCCGGTCATCGGCAGCAGATCACCCAGCTCGGTGGCGTCGATCACATAAGGCGCCGAGCAGGTGATTTCAGCGCCGGTATCGCGGTGGCGCACGGTGATGGCGCGGACAGTGTCGCCCTGCACATCGGCAGCGACGGGACGATAAGGCTGCAGCACGGTCAGCTTGCCGCCGCCGCGATAGGGCGCCAGCATGGCTTCGAGCACTGCAACGCCAGCGCGCGGCTCGGCGCAGAGGCGGCTGACCCAGCCGGCGCCGGGATTGAGATCGCCCCAGGCGCGGCTGGCCTCGGTCAGCGGATAATTGTCGCGATAATACTGGCGAATGCCATTGCGCAGTTTGCGATAGGAGCGGGTAATGCCGAACTGCTCGACCCAGCTATGCTCATCGGGCGGCACCGCCTGGCTGGTCAGTTGACCGCCGATCCAATCGAATTCCTCGGTCATGATGACCGAACGGCCATTGCGCAACGCGCCCAGAGCCGCCGCGACGCCGCCGAGGCCGCCGCCAATAATCAAGATATCTGCGCTGAGTTCTTTAATGGTCATTTGGTCCGCTTAGTCATGGCGCCGAGGGTTTCGCCCGCGACGGGTTCACAGGGGAGCAGCACTTGCTGCCCGGGTTCCTGGGTCTCCACCCGGCGCACCAGCATGCGGGCCGCACCGTGCCCCATGGCTTCGCGGGGGATGGAGAAGGAGGTAAATCGGGTGCCGGTCTGTTCGGCCCGGATGTGATTGCCCAGCACGACAATCGACAGATCGCCGGGAATGCTGAGACCGCGCTGCCGCGCCAGCCGCTCCACCAGGATGGCGTCGGCCAGTTCGATGAAGAAGGCGACGCTGGCCTGGCTGGCGATGAGGGTGTCGAGGGTCCCGGCCGCCGGCTGTGCGGCAGCCGGGACATGGGCAACGAAGTCCATGCCTTCGATGGCGCGGCTGAAACCGATCCAGCGATCGACGGTGGATTCGGCGCCCTGCGCAGGGCCGATATAGGCGATGCGCGAATGGCCAAGGTCGCGGGCCTGCTGCACCAACGTCGCCGTGGCCGCGGCATAGTCGGCGCCGACATAGGGCACCGGCCCCCCGGCATCGTTACGCCGCCCGACCGCGACAAAGGGATAATCGCCACCGACGAGGCGCGTCAGTTCGTCCTGATCGAATTCACGCCCTAGCACCAGACAGCCATCGGCCAGCCGCAGGCGGTTATTCTCGCTGAAAATCTTGCGCTGGCCCTGATGGGCCGCGCCGGTGAGCAGCAGCAGATCATAGCCGACCTGCTGGGCCGCTTCCTCGATGCCGAACAGGAAGGGCCCGAAAAAGTCGGCCTGCTCGCTGGGGAAAGCCGGCTCATAGGTGAACACGCCGATAATGCGATTGAGGCCCTTGGCCATGCGGCGGGCAATCGGATCGGCGACATAGCCGGTATCCCGAATGGCTTTCTGGACGCGGTCGCGGGTCTCTTGCGGGATGCGGCCTTCGGCGCTGGAGGCCGCATTGAGCACCAGCGAAACCGTCGCTTGGCTGACGCCAGCCAGTTGCGCAATATCCCGTTGCGTCAGTCGCTTTGAGCCCATCAACGGCGCTCCCCCATGAACAGCCATTCTGCTAATACGCATTAGCTGCTAATACGTATAAACGAATTAATTCTCAGACTGTCAAGCCGGATTCTAGAGGCAGCAAGGACACAGCGACAGCAGTCGGCCGCGCGCCCAACGCCTTCTGAGGGCGTGCGCTAGCAATGCTTCGAGGGGGAAGAAGGTGGGTTGGCCAGCTAATCCGGGCGTGAACGCCTAGGACAGCGCCGCGTCCACCAGCGCTTTGGCGTGCAGATCGGTGGTGTCATAGACCGGCAGTGGGCTGACCGAATCATCGATCAGCATGGTGATTTCGGTGCAGCCCAAAATCACTGCTTCAGCGCCGCGCCCGGCCAGCCGTTCGATGGCGTTGACATAGAGCCGGCGCGATTCCTCGCGCACAATGCCCCGGCACAGCTCGTCATAAATGATGCCATTGAGATTGGTGCGGTCGACTTCGGGGATCAGCGAGGCCAGCCCGCTGGCGGCCAGCCGGTCGCGGTAAAATCCCATTTCCATGGTGAAGCGCGTGCCCAGCAGCCCGACCGTCTCGAAGCCATCGGCGCGCAACGCCGCGCTGGTCGGATCGGCAATATGGATAAATGGCACCTGCACCGCGCCGCTGATCTGGTCGGCGACGATATGCATGGTGTTGGTGGCCAGCCCAATCACCTCGGCTCCTGCCGCTTCCAAGCTACGGGCAATCGCCGCCAGCTGCTGGCCGGCGCCGTCCCAGTCGCCCGCCGCCTGCATGGCGGCGATGGGGGCAAAATCGACCGAATGCACGATGATCGAGGCCGAATGCAGCCCGCCCAACCGCGCCGCAATGGTCTGGTTGATGACGCGATAATAATGCGCCGTCGATTCCCAGCTCATGCCGCCGATGAGGCCGATGGTTTTCATGCGGCGAAACGCTGCGGAATGTCGGCGAAGGCGGCCACGACCTTGTCATAGGCCGGCTTCTTGAAGGGCACGATCAGGCCCGGCGTGCGGCTGAGTTTTTCCCAGCGCCAGGCGTCGAACTCGGCCGGAAACTTGCCGCCACCGGGGCTGGTGACGTCGATTTCGTCATCCTGGCCGGTAAAGGCGAAGGCGAACCAGCGCTGCCGCTGACCACGGAACTTGCCCTTGAGGGCAACGCCCAGCGCCTCGTCCGGCAGGTCGTAATAGATCCATTCCGGCGCTTCGGCGAGCAGGCTCACACTGGTGATACTGGTTTCCTCATGCAGCTCGCGCAATGCGGCGCGCAGCGGATCTTCGCCAGCATCGATCCCGCCTTGCGGCATCTGCCAGGGGGCGCCCAGTCCAGCGCTGTTCTCGGGGTCGTCGCCGGATCGGCGTCGGCCGACAAACACCTGCCCCGCAGCATTGAACACGGCAATACCGACGCAATCACGATAGGGCAGGCTGTCTCGGTCAGGACGGGTGGTCATGGCAAAACTCTATTTCATCAGGGCGCTGGCCGGAACCAGCATGAAACCCTTGCTCTCAAGCTCGCGCGCCCATTCGGTCACCGCAGTCACCGAGATCGGCAGCGCACTGACAATACCAATTGCCTGGCCATTCTCCAGCGCTGTGGTTTCAAGGCTGGCAAGCGCTGCGAGAATGGATTGGCGCGACGGATTGGCGTCGATCACCAGATCGGCACGGGAGAACGGCACCTTGTTGCCGCCCGCCAGCTGCTGCGCCAGCGAACGGTTGGACGAGCCATCATCGAGATAGCCCAGCCCGCGCGCGCCCAGTTCTTCCATGACAGGCGAAAAATCAGCGGCGGCAGCGGTGAAGCGCGCGCCCATATTGTTGATCACCCCGACATAGCCGCCAAAGCGCGCCATCAGCCAGAACAGCTTGTCCAGATTGGCACGCGGCGCTTCGCCGGTGAGCAGCGTCTGCGGACCAGGATCGTTCTGCGGATAGTCGAAGGGCTCGAGCGGAATTTCCAGCAGCACTTCGTGGCCATCGGCCCGCGCCGTCGCCACCGTGCTCGGCAGCGACTTGCCATAGGGGGCGAAGGCCAGCGTGACGTCGCCGGGCAGATGGTCGATGGCCTCGAGCGAGCCCTGTTCGTTGATGCCCAGCCCGGTGACGATGACGGCGATCATCGGCAAGCCGCTGGTGACGGCCGCGATCGAGGGACGGGCATAGGCGGCAAACGGGGTCTGGCCACTGGCCGAAATGCGGGGTATCGGCCCTGCCCCGGTCTCCTCGCTGAGATCGGGCAACGCCCCGGACATATCGGACAGACCGGTGATGGAGCCGGCATCCGTGGTGCCGCTGGCCACTGCGGTTATCGAACTGCCGGCGGGGAATTGTTGGGGGTCGGCGGTGATGGTCACCGGGCCGGTGCTGACGGCACTGGCCACCGCATTGCTGTTGCGCGTCGAGGTGATGGCCACCTCCTCGCTGGGGCGACCGCCATTGGGGTCATCGGTCAGCACCAGACGCAGCACGAACGCCACCGCGATCAGCGCCAGCAGCGCGAACAGCGTGCGCGCAATCGGCAGATGCGGCCGCGGGCCAGGCTTGCGCTTGCGCCCGCTCAACGGCGTTGTCAGGTCATTGGCCATGGTTCACGAATTCCGCCCCGACACTAAAGACAGTGGGGGCGAGGCAGCGAATCAGCCGCCTCGCCCCCACCAATTTTATACCACAGCGGCCCGCTCGGCCGTCAGTCGGCCTTGGGCGGGAACGCCGCATCGGTCTCTTCGCCATTGATCAGGCGAATGGCATATTGCAGCTGGGTGTCGTCGGCCTTTTCGATCGGCACATAGACCGAGGAGCCGACGCTGGTTTCTTCCTGACCCTCGATCTTGATGTGGCCGGCCAGGCCCGCCTCACCAATGATCTCGTCGCGGCCCTGGAATTCAGCCGGCACCACCTGCTTGATCTCGATGTCGGGCGTAATGCCCAGCGCCTGGATCGAGCGGTTATTCGGTGTGTAATAGCGCGCCGTGGTCAACCGCATGGCGCCATCGGGGCCCAGCGAGATGATCGACTGCACACTGCCCTTGCCGAAGGAGCGCGTGCCCACCAGCGTGGCGCGCTTATGGTCCTGCAGCGCCCCGGCGACGATTTCGGCAGCCGAGGCCGAGCCGCCATTGATCAGAACCACCAGCGGCACATCGGCGATCATGGCATCGAGCGGATCGGGCTGGGCGTCATAGCGGGCGCTTTCCTCGGCGATACGGCCGCGCGTCAGCACCACCGCACCCTGCTTGAGGAAGGCGTCCGTCACATAGACTGACTGATCGACCAGGCCGCCCGGATTGTTGCGCAAATCCAGAATGATGCCCTTGGGGGCGACATCCTTGCGTTCGGCATAGATCGCCTTGAGCGCCGCCTCGAGGCCGACAAAAGCCTGCTCGGAGAAGCGCGACAGACGCAGCACGGCGACATCGCCTTCCATGCTCCAGCGCACGGCGCGCAGCGCGATGGTGGCGCGGGTCAGCTCGAAGCTGAGCAGATCGGGAACGCCCTCGCGGAACACCGAAATCTTGATCGAGGTGCCGATCGGCCCACGCATCTTTTCCACGGCTTCGTCCAGGGTCAGGCCCTGCGCCTGCACGCCATCGATCTCGACAATCAAGTCATTGGCCATGATGCCGGCCTTGGCCGCCGGGGTGTCATCGATGGGTGAGACCACCTTGACCACACCGTCTTCCATGGTGACTTCGATACCGAGACCACCGAACTCGCCGGTATTGCTCTCGCGCATATCGTCATAATCGGCCGGCGGCAGATAACCCGAATGCGGATCGAGCGAGGTCAGCATGCCCTGGATGGCGGCGCGGATCAGCTCCTGCTCATCCGGCGGATCGACATATTCGGCGCGAATCCGGTCGAAGATTTCGCCGAACAGGTTGAGGTCGGCATAGATCTCGAGCGGGTCACGCGGCGCCGCGGCATTTTTCTCCGGCGTCGGTTCGGGCTGCTCGGCCGCTGGCGCTGGTTCGGCTGGCGGGGCCGGCTCGACCGGGGGGGCTTGCTCGGCCGGCGGCGCCGGCACCGGTGTCGGTTCCTGGGCCATCAGCAGGCCGGTCGGCAGCGAGAGCGACAGGACAATAGCGAGCGTGCGAAGAGGAGTCAGGCGCATGAGGGTTCTATCCACTCTGTGTCAGGTTTGCCCACCATCCAGTTGGATCGACGGGCTCGTTGTTCTGTCGGAATTCAATATAGAGGGTCGGCTGGGCCGCGCCAGCATTGGTGGTGACCGAACGGCCAATTGTGCGTGATCCCATCGTGCCCAGCGGCATGCCCATTTGCACGAACTGGCCGATGTCCACACTGATGGCGTCCAAACCCGCCAACAATGCGGTGTAGTTCTGCCCCGTATTGAGAATGACGATTTGGCCGTAATTGAGGTAAGGCCCTTTATACAGCACCCAGCCATCGGCCGGCGCCACCACCTGCGCCTCGGCACGGGTGACCACCGAGATGCCGTGGCTGATGCCGCCAAAGCCGTCTCCGGCGCCGTAATCAAGCACATTGACGCCATTGGCCGGCATGGTGAGATAGCCCCTGGCGGCGCCAAACGGGATGGCCGGCTCGGTACGGGCACTATTGGCCAGCGCCAGCTGCACCGCCTCGGCGGTGAGTACCGGCGCATCGGGGTCGATATTGGCATCAGCCGCGGCACTGGCGCTGGAGACCGAAGTGGCGCGCTGCGACAGGCTGCCGATCAGCTCCTGCAAACTCGTGGCCCGCGCTGCCAGAGCCACCGCCTCGGCCTCTTCGGCCGCCAGCTCCGTGCTGCGCATCGTGATGCCCTGCCGGCGGGCCACAATCAGCGTGGCGATGCGCAGGCGCTCCTCTTCCAGCACCGAGTAATTGGCCTTGAGCGTGGCCTCTTCGGCCAGCGCCTGCGCCTTGATGTCGGTCAGCGCCGTGAGGTCGGCCGTCACCGCATCGGCGCGGGTGCGCAGCTGCGGCACGATGGCGGCAATCAGCATGGCGCTGCGGGCCGAACCCAGGGCATCGTCAGGGTCGACGATCAGCGCCGGGGGTGGATTGAGGCTGATGCGCTCCAGCGCCGCCAGCACATTGGCGATCTCGGCCTTGGAGCCATCGAGCCGCCCGCGCACTTCCAGTTCGGAGATGATCAGCGTCGACAGCCGATCCTCGATATCGGCCACTTCGATTTCCGCCAGCTTGACGCGTTGCGCCGCTGCGATCAGCGCCGCGTTCTGCTTGGTGCGGTCGCCTTCCATTTCGGCAATCTCGGCCTTGAGCGCATCGATGCGCTCCTGGCTCAGGCTGAGCGAGGCTTCCACCGCTGCAAGATCTTCCGGCGTCGGTGCGGCTTCCACCGCTGGTTCTGCCGGCGTCTCAGCCGTTGGCACGGCCTCGGCCGGGGGCGGCGTCGTCTCCAGCTGGGCGAGCACAGGCAGGGTCGCCACGCCCGCCAATAACAGGCTGGCCAGCACCAATCCCAGTCTCTTGCCCGGCCCGACCGCCATGACGTCTCCAGCAGAAGCGCTACGCGCCCGAATCATTCCTCGCACCATAGCAAGCCGCCCCCAAACCGCAGGTTAACGTTGCTTAACCATGACGTGATGATCGTGCCGCTCAATCGCCGCGATGGTAGGGGTGGCCGCTGAGGATGGTGGTGGTGCGGTAGAGCTGTTCGGCCAGCATGATGCGGACCAGTTGGTGCGGCCAGGTCAGCGGGGAAAAGCTCAGCACCAGATCAGCCTTGGCCACGAAATCGGGCTCCAGCCCATCGGCGCCGCCTATGACGAAGCTGACGGCCGGGCGGCCATCATCGCGCCAGCGGCCGATCTGCTTGGCCAAGGCTTCCGAGCCGATGGCCTTGCCGCGTTCGTCCAGCGCCACCACGATGCCATCGGGCAAAGCGGCGCGTAACGCTTTGGCCTCGTCAGCCTTGCGGCTGGCCGAGGACGAAGCACGAGATTCGGTGAGTTCGATAATGTCGAAGCCGGTCAGCGCCAGCGATTTGCCGCCGCCGACCGCGCGATCGAGATAGCGGGAAATCATCTCCCGCTCCGGCCCGGCCTTCATTCGGCCGACAGCCGCGATTGTCAGGCGCATAGGCGCTTAGTGGGCGTCGGCCGCGAAATCGGCCTGCCACATTTTTTCGATATTGTAGAACTCGCGCACTTCCGGACGGAAGATATGCACGATGACGTCGCCGGCATCGAGCAGGACCCAGTCGCAATGCGGCAGGCCCTCGATGCGCGGCTTGTCGAAGCCGGCTTCGCGCAGGGCCTTGACCATCTGGTCGGCCACGGCGCCGACATGGCGCTGGCTACGGCCTGAGGCGACGACCATATGGTCGGCCAGCGAGGACTTGCCAGTGATGTCCACGGCAACGATTTCCTCGGCCTTGGCATCGTCAAGGCAATCAAGGATCACGTCGATCATCGGGCGTTCCGGAGTTGTCTGGGAAGCGGTGGGAGCGGAAACGGTGTTCTCGGGCAGCGCGGCCATCAGCAATGGCCTTCCGCCCATGCCAGTGCATGGGTCATGCGTGGGGTCAGCATCCTTGGTTGTTGATCGGAATGTTGCAGGCGTTGTGAAAACGACAAGCAGTCAGTTCCTGTTCAGGTGACTAAATCACAAACTTCAATATGCGCTTTCTGCAAGCATTTCGCAAGATTGCCGCTCACATTGGCTTGTTGTGTTGCTGGCGTGCCCGAATCGCCGAGGACGAGAGGGCAGATTGGCGGCCATGCAGATAGACCCAGGCCGGCGCCGGCAACGATGCCAGCAGCGGCGCGTCGGCCTCATCGAGCCGCCAGCGGGCCAGCGCATTGGCGGCCAGCGACACCGGCGCCCGACGCCCCGAACCGGGCCGCACATAGACCGCCATGGGCACCATGGCCGCGATATCGCGCCAGCGTTCCCAGCGGTGAAAATCGACCAGATTATCGGCGCCCATGATCCAGACAAAGCGCCGATCCGGCAGCGCCTCGGTGAGGAAGCGGATGGTCTGCCAGGAGTAACTAAACCCTTGAGCGGCCTCAAAACCCGTCACCCGCACCTGCGGATGAACCAGCAGCTTGCGGGCAGCCTCAACCCGGTCGGCCAACGGCGCCAGCTCGTCATGGTTCTTGAGTGGATTGCCCGGCGTCACCAGCACCCAGATGACGTCAAGCTGCAGCCGGCGCAGCGTCTCTTCCAGCACCAGCCCATGGCCTTCATGGATGGGATTGAAGCTGCCGCCGAACAGCCCGATGCGCATGCCGGCCCCGGAGGGCGGCAGCTCGGTGATCCCGGGGATGCGGATGGGCGCGCGCAGAGTCAAAGCGCGCCCCGGACGGCGGGTCTGCGTCCCCTCACGGCCGCGTCTGGCCGTTGCCGCGGACGCGATATTTGAAGCTGGTGAGCTGTTCCACACCGACCGGCCCGCGCGCATGCATTTTGCCGGTGGCGATACCGATCTCGCCGCCAAAGCCGAACTCGCCGCCATCGGCGAACTGGGTGGAGGCGTTGTGCACCAGAATCGCCGAGTCGATTTCGTTGAAGAATTTTTCAACCGCCGCCGCATCTTCGGCGATGATCGCCTCGGTGTGGTGGCTCGAATAGGTCTCGATATGGGCAATGGCCGCGTCGACGCTATCCACGAGCTTCACCGCAATGATCGCGTCCTCATATTCGGTGCGCCAATCCGCTTCGGTCGCGGCTTTGGCTTCTGGCACCAGCGCCATCACCGCCGCGTCACCGCGGATTTCGCAGCCCTTGGCGATAAGCGCCTCGATGATCGGCACCAAATGAGTGTTGGCCACGTCGCGATGCACCAGCAGCGTTTCCGCCGCGCCGCACACGCCAGTGCGCCGCATCTTGGCGTTGAGGGTGACGTTGACGGCCTTCTCCAGATCGGCGCTCTTGTCGATATAGACATGCACCAGCCCTTCGAGATGGGCGAACACCGGCACGCGCGCCTCGTCCTGCACCCGAGCGACCAGCGTCTTGCCGCCGCGGGGCACGATGACGTCGATATTGCCGTCCAGCCCCTTCAGCATTTCGCCCACGGCAGCGCGGTCGGTGGTCGGCACCAGCTGCACGCATTCGGCCGGCAGGCCGGCCAGGTGCAGCCCGTCCAGCAGGCATTCGACAATGGCGTGGCTGGAGTGGATGCTGTCGCTGCCGCCGCGCAGGATCACCGCATTGCCCGACTTGATGCACAGCGCGCCAGCATCGGCGGTGACATTGGGGCGCGATTCAAAAATCACCCCGATGACGCCGAGCGGCGTGCGCACGCGTTCGATATGCAGGCCATTGGGCCGATCCCATTCGGCGATGGTGGCGCCGACCGGATCGGGCAGCTCGGCAATAATCTTCACCGCGTCAACAATGCCGTCGATGCGCGCGTCGTTCAGCTCCAGCCGATCGAGAAAGGCGCTGGAAATGCCCTTGTCGCGTGCCGCCGCCATATCCTGCGCATTGGCGGCGAGGATTTTCTTGCGGTGAGCGTTGATGGCGCCGGCAGCGGTCAGCAGCGCCGTGCGCTTCTGCTCCGATGTAGCCAGGGCCAAGGCGCGCGCGCCGATGCGGGCGTTGCGGCCCAGTTCGGCCATGATGGTGGCGACCGACGCAGCGGCGTCATGGGCGTTCATTGACTGTCCTCCTTGGTGCCGACCAGCACCAGATTGTCCCGATGCACCAGAGCGGCGCGATTGCTGGGGCCGAGCAGCGACTGCACGGTGTCGCTGCGCTTGCCCATGACCAGCCGCGCATCTTCGCTGTTGAGCCCGGCCAGGCCCCGGGCGATTTCGGCCCCGTCTGGGTTGAGCACGGCAATGGCGTCGCCGCGCTCGAACTCGCCGCTCACCTTGGTGACGCCGATCGGCAGCAGCGATTTGCCGGTGCGCAGGGCGCGCGCCGCGCCGGCATCGACCTGCAGCGTGCCGGACACGGCCAGCGTGCCCATGATCCAGCGTTTGCGCGCTTGCGCCCGGCTATGGGCGGGGTGAAACAAAGTATGCCGACCGCCTTCGGTCAGCGCCTGCAGCGGATGGTTCTCGGTGCCTTTGGCGATGATCATTGCCGTGCCGGCCTGGGTCGCGATCTTGCCGGCTTCCACCTTGGTGGTCATGCCGCCGCGCGACAGATGGCTGGCGGCGCCCCCCGCCATCGCCTCGATCTCCGGCGTGATGGCGCGGACCAGCGGCAAATGGGTGGCATTGGGGTCTTTGGCCGGCGGGGCGGTATAGAGCCCGTCAATATCGCTGAGCAGCACCAGACAATCGGCCTCGATCATCGTGGCGACGCGGGCCGACAGGCGATCATTGTCGCCATAGCGGATTTCGGCAGTGGCGACGCTGTCATTCTCATTGATGATCGGAATGGCGCCCAACCCGAGCAGGGTGGCTATGGTGGTGCGGGCGTTGAGATAATAGCGCCGCTCTTCGGTGATATTGGGCGTGATGAGAATCTGCCCGGTCACAATGCTGTGCCGACCCAGCGCCTCGGCCCAGGCCTGGCTCAGGGCAATCTGCCCGGCGCTGGCCGCCGCCTGGCTCTGTTCAAGCGTCAGCGCCACTGCCGACAGGCCCAGCAGTCCCCGCCCCAGCGCGATGGCGCCCGAGGAGACGATCACCACCTCGCAGCCACTGGCTTGCAGCGCTGCGATATCGGTGGCGATGCTGGCCAGCCAGTCGGCGCGCAGCCGACCGGCCTTGTCGACCAGCAGCGCCGAACCGATCTTGATGGTCAGCCGTTTATAGGGCGCGAGGGCGTTCACCTGGTCGGCCGCCGCAATGACTACGGCGCCCAATTGGGCTCAGCCTTGCGACGGGAGGCTTCGAGCTTGGCGGCCTTTTCGGCATCCAGCGTTTCGATGATGCCATAGAGCACCATATCGACGCCCTGCCCGGTCACGGCGGACACCTGCAGCACGTCCTGCTTGCTCAGCTTCTTGAGGGTTTTGACCTTGTCCTTGAGCTCGTCGGCCGGGATGGAATCCACCTTGTTGATCACCACCAGCTCAGGCTTTTCGCCCAGCAGCGGATCATAGGCCGCCAATTCGCCGCGAATGGTCTTATAGGCCAGGCCGACGTCTTCCTGGGTGCCGTCGATCAGATGGATCAGCACGCCGCAGCGTTCCACATGGCCGAGGAAGCGGTCGCCAATGCCGGCGCCTTCGCTGGCGCCTTCGATCAACCCGGGAATATCGGCCAGCACGAAATCGCGCTCACCAATGGAAACCACGCCCAGATTGGGATGCAGCGTGGTGAAGGGATAATCGGCAATCTTGGGCTTGGCGGCCGAGACCGCGGCGAGGAAGGTCGACTTGCCGGCATTGGGCATGCCGACCAGACCCGCATCGGCAATCAGCTTGAGCCGCAGCCAGATCCACTTTTCCACGCCCGGAATGCCCGGATTGGCGTGACGCGGTGCCTGATTGGAGCTGGTCTTGAAATGGGCATTGCCGAAGCCGCCATTGCCGCCGCTGAGCAGCACGACGCGCTGGCCGACTTCGGTCATGTCGGCGATCAGTGTCTCGTTGTCGTCTTCAAACACCTGCGTGCCGGCCGGTACGCGCAGCACGATGTCGCCGCCATCGGCACCGGTGCGGTTCTTGCCCATGCCATGGACACCGGTCTTGGCCTTGAAGTGCTGCTGGTAGCGATAATCGATCAGCGTATTGAGCCCGTCGACGCATTCGAGCACGACGTCACCGCCGCGCCCGCCATTGCCGCCATTGGGACCGCCGAATTCGACGAATTTTTCACGCAGGAACGACACGGAGCCGCCACCGCCGTCGCCGGAGCGCACATAGACCTTGGCCTGGTCGAGGAACTTCATTTTTCTCTGGCCTTCCAGACGCCACGCGTCAGTTTGGTGTCGATATGCTCCACCTCGGCGTCGCGCGCAAGGCAGAGCAGGGTTGAGCGTCCGGTTTGGGTAAACCCGAGCTTGGTTTGAATAGCGAGCGAAGCCGCATTGAAATGGAACACGCCCGAGTAAATCACTGGCGCCACCGAGATGGCAAAGAACCAATCGAGGCTAGCCACGACCGCTTCGGTCATGATGCCGCGTCCCCAGAAGGGCCGCCCCAGCCAATAGCCGAGAACCGGGCCGCTGGCCCCCTGATGAAAGCCGACATGGCCGGCAAAGCCCTCGCCCGGCAGCTCGATGGAGAAATTGGTCTCCTCGGGCGGCAGGCCGGGCAGACGGGTGCGCAGCCATGCCTTGGCGTCGCTCAGATGATAGGGGAATGGCACCCGCGCCAGATTGCCGGCCACGCCGAAATCATTGAGATAGCGGGCGATCGGCTCGGCATCGCCCAATTGGGGCGGCCGCAGGATGAAGCGGGGCGTGCGCAGCGTGACATTCATGACGCGCGCCATCCCATGATCGTCATCGGCAAAGCATCGCGTGGCGTCATGATCCGAAATCCAGTCGCATCTGCATGACCTTCTGACCGGCCAGCGTGCCCTTCTCGTCGACGGCCTCGCCGGTCTCGACAAAGCCGGCCTTGCGCAACACTTTGCGCGAGCCGGCATTGCTCAGCAAGGCGCGCGAGCGCAAGGCTGGCGTGCCGCTGGTCCTGGCCGCTGCCACCACGGCCATGGCGGCCTCGGTGGCATAGCCCAGGCCCCAATAGGGTTCACCCAGCCAATAGCCCAGCTCGGGCAGCAGGTCGGGCAAAAAATGCAGGCCAATGGTGCCGATATAATGGCCCTGCAGCAGAATGGACCAGGCGAATTCCTCCGGCCCGCGCGCGATATTTTCGACAAAGAACCGGCCATGGCTCTCGTCATAGGGATGCGGCAGGCGCGACAGCACCGCATGGATGGTCTTGCTGTTGGCCAGCACCGCCATTTCCGGCACATGCTCCAGCGTCGGCGTGGTCAGCACCAGGCCATCCGTCGTGATGATGGCGGGAAGGCGGTGCTTGATGCTGTCCATTTTGCGCTCTGCTGCAGAATACGAAAAGGGGAACCGGCGAGCCGGTCCCCCTTGATCTGATTTCGCATGGTGCGAACACGAGCCGGGGACCAGGTCACCGGCGGGTTCACAAAACCTGCCGGGTTATTCGGCGGCTTCTGCTGGGGTGACGGACACGAACACCTGCGACTTGGCGCGGGTGCGGAACGTCACTGCGCCATCGACCAGTGCGTAAATGGTGTGATCCTTGCCCAGGCCAACGCCGGTGCCGGGATGCCACTTGGTGCCGCGCTGACGGATGATGATGTTGCCAGCGATGACGGCTTCGCCGCCAAACTTCTTGACGCCAAGACGACGGCCAGCGGTATCACGACCGTTGCGGGATGAACCGCCTGCTTTTTTGTGTGCCATCTCTAGGGCTCCTTATTCCTTGTCGGCCTTAGGCTCGGCCTTCTTGGCCGGGGCCTTCTTTGCCGGCTTGTCAGCGGCAGCTACGTCGGCGGCAGCGGCCTTCTTCGGCGCAGCCTTCTTGGCCGGAGCCTTGGCTTCGGTCGCAACGACTGCCTTGGCTTCAGCCGCAGCAGCAGCCTTGGCAGCAGCGCGGACCTTGGCGGGCTTGCCGACAACCACGGTTTCCGTGGGGGCGACAACGCCGACTGCCTTGATCGTCGGCTTGGCGCCGCCGGTCAGGATTTCGGTGATGCGCACGGTCGACAGCAACTGGCGGTGGCCGTTGCGACGACGATAATTGTGGCGACGGTTCTTCTTGAAGATGATGACCGTCTTCTGCTTGCGAGTCTCAAGCAGCTCGGCAGCGACAAGCGCGCCTTCGATCAGCGGAGCACCGACTTCGCCGTCAATCATCAGCACCTGGTCGAAGGTGACGATGGTGCCGGCTTCGGCGTCGAGCTTTTCAATCTTGAGAACGTCGTTGGCGGCAACCTTATACTGCTTGCCACCGGTTTTGATCACGGCAAAAGTCATAGTTTAACCGGGAGCGTCAAACGCCCGGTCCCATTGTGTCGCGCTCTGTGGCGCCGCAGGTTAAAGCCGAAGCCCTGCGGTCTTCGATCGGCAGCCGGTGATCAAACCGGCGGGCAGCCTCGAACAGCGTTTTCAAACAAAGAAGGCGCGCCAGACCAGCCAGCACGCATTTCCGTCGCGGCTTATCGGGGGAAATGCCCCAAGAGTCAAGCCTGACGCCGGATTACTGGCCGTTCGGATACCAATCGCGCAGCCGGACCTCGGTATGGTCTCCGACCTGGGCCTCCAGCACCGACAGATCGCTCTCGCCATAGTGGTAGGGATAGACGATGGCCGGCTTAAACACGTTGACCGCCTCGGCCGCCTGCTCGGGCGTCATGGTATAGGGCAGGTTCATCGGCAGGAAGGCCACCGCAATGTCGGTGAGCGCCAGCATGTCGGGGGTCGGCTCGGTATCGCCGGCCACATAGACCACCTTGTCGCCCAGGGTGAGCAGATAGCCATTGCCCACGCCCGGGGGGTGATAGCGCAGCCGGTCGGCGGTGATGTTGTAGGCCTGGATCGCCTTGATGGCGATGCCGTCAAGGCTGGTTTCGTCGCCATTGGCCAGCGCCGTGGCATTCACCTTGAGCCCCTCAGGCAGCTTGTCGAACACCTCCTGGCTGGCGAGGATCGGCGCCAGACCGGCAATCGCCTCCAGCGTCGGAACGTCAAAATGATCGCCATGCCCGTGGGTTACCAGAATCGCGGTCGGCGCCGGCAGGCCCGCATAGCGCTCCGCGCCACCCACCGGGTCGCAATAGATAACCTGATCACCAAAGCCGAGCACGAGGCTGGCGTGATCGACCGGATGGACGATGATGTCGCCATCCGCCGTGGGGATCGCATCCCCCTCCAATGCCGCCTGCTGCGCCCAGACGGGCCCCAGGCCCAGCGACACGATGGGCAAAACCGCTATGCCGGCGACGACTTCACGACGTTTAACCATGGCATCCTCCCATTTCGAGCCGAGCGCTGTGATGCACGCCGGCGCACGGGATTTTGCACAAAAATGTGTCGCGAACCGGGCGTCGGCGCGCCCTCCAGCCCCTGCCCCGCCGGCAAAATTGCAGGAAGGCCCACAAGGGGTGTTGCGGGCCAACCATTGCTATGGCATAAGCCGGCCCGTGTCGACCAGCCGGCCCCTTCGGGGGCTCGTATCGATCTCGCGGAGAGATGGCAGAGCGGTTGAATGCACCGCACTCGAAATGCGGCATGGGGGCAACTCCATCGGGGGTTCGAATCCCTCTCTCTCCGCCATTAACCCCTTGTTTTCGTTGCGAAAATTGATCTCCGGTAGCATTGAGTCTTAAGTCGCTGAATTCACCTAGCAATTCACGGCGGGAAATGGCGAAACGCTTCGGGAGACTGCCTTGAGGCAAGCCCAAACAGCCCTCAATTATCCCCATTCTCCAACGGCCATTTCCCCGGATAAGTTAGTTCGGAAATCATTCGGGCGGTTTCTTGTGCTCAGTGGCTAGCGGTGTGTCCACCAAACCGAAGCACGCTCATTTTCATTCTCCGCCAATAACTTAGCGGAAATTCAGTCGACGTTTCAGTGCCCCGGGACATGCCGATGTTTCGGACCCCGTTTGGGGGCGTTGCGACATTTCGGTGGGGCCGGTCTTGGCCAAAGCCCAACGCTCGGTGTGGTAACATACGGGCGGCAGCCCCCCCACGGGGCGCAAGCGGGCATTCCTTCCGTCAATCACCGACGGCCGAAATGAGGCCGAGAGCGGCCCAGCAGGTTCTGGCTCCAGGAGGCGAATAATGGACAATTGGCCATGGGCTGCGTCACAGCGCCTAGTGCGTACTGTAGCTATGAGATCAGGATGCCGGTCGCTGTGGTCGGTCCAATGCAACGCTCAGTCTTTGTCCGCTCGGAGCCGTGGCGACGACCGTTCCGTTCTGCTCCACTACCGTTCCGCCATCTCTGGAAAATGATATCTTCAATCGATGGCCCAACACTCGGACGTCCTCAAGCTCGTATTGCTCAAGGCCAACGTCCACCGGATCTATCGTGACCATCCCGTCCTCGGCGATTTCGAGCCCAACTATCTGGCGGATGATGATGTCGATCAGATAGGAATGGTTGTAGTCCGGCTCGTCGCTGATCGGCTCGCCCGTCATGCTGTCATAGTGCTCGACGAGATAAGGCGTCTCGCCGTCGCGCTGCTGGAAATGCAGCAGGGCGTATTTCCAGAAAAAGTGTCCGAAGAGCTCATCCTGGGCATGGCCATTGCCGCGGCTGACCCGGCCGATAGCGTCGATCACCACGCTATTGGTATAGGGCCAGGTCGGGCCGTCCCACATGCAGCCGTTGCGGCCCTTGAGGAAGCGCCCTTTCCAACTACCGCCGGCCTGGAAGACCGGGCATTGCGGCGATACCGAGGGCAGGGGATTGGGGGTGTCGAAATGGTCGGGGCCAAGCGATTCGAGCAGACCTGCTAGATGCGCATCGTCGGTAATTCCGGCCCAATAGGGATAGAAACCCACGATATTGCGCACCCTGGCCTTCTCGTCGGTCTGGTGATGCAGATCGTAGAAAAACCTGGCCTCGCCATCCCATTGCTTGGTTAGCACATCGCCAGCAATGTCCTCGGCGAGCGCCTCGAACTGCTCCGCCTCGCTATCGCCCATCAGCCGGCAAAGGCCGGCCACGCCACGGGCGTTGAGATGATGATAGATAGCCCGATCGACGCGCTTGAGCGGGGTGTAGGTGGCCGGGTCCAGCGGATCGTCGGGGTAGTCGTGGAAATACCAGTAGCTGGGTTGGTACTCCTTGCCGGTCAGTTGGTGGCGCTGCTGGATCGGCAGGTTGTCGCCCCCCGTCGCCAGGAACTCAGCCTCGCCGCGCACCTGGCGCTTGAGCATGGGGAGTGCGTCTCGCAAGGCATCGTTGATGCCCTGTGCCAGCCCATATTGATAGCTCGCCCAGCCCATGAAGTTTGCATAGGGGTGGATCGTCCGCGTCAACGTCTGGGCATCGAACTGCCCGTCTTTGGCCTGCGCACCGGCCAGCAGGGGATAGACCCCGGTCCCGAGGCCCGCTTCGTGATGCCAGCGCGCTTCGATGAGGTGCATGGGCGTCGACAGCGGGATCAGCTTGCTGAACTCCCAGCCCACCGGATTCCAAGGCGTCTTGGTCATCTTGTGCGAGCGGCCTTCATAAAAGAAGGTGCCGTCGAGCGGTGCACGACCAGGCCTCGCTAGAGTGTGGCGCATCAAAAACCAGCGGTAGGCATAGAGCTTGTCCAGCAAAGGGCTGCTGCTGGTGAATTTCGGCGTTTCATCGAACCAGGCCTGATATTCGGCGACTTGTTCTGCCAGTAGCGCTGCGGACGATTTGGCGACTATGGCACCGACCTTGCGGTCCAGCATCTCCCAGCTATCGCTCTCGGCAATGCCGACCGCAGCGGCCACGACGAATTCCACGGTTTCGCCGGGCGCCAGCGTCATCCCCGACCAGAGGTCATCACGGCTTGTAGCGAGCACCATGCGCAGCGAAAAGTCCTGCGCATCGATCCGCCGCTCGCCGCGGGCACCGGTGGCGTCGCGGGTTACCCAGCTCGTGTCGATCTGCAATTGAACACGCGCCGGGGCCGTGCCGGCATTGTGCCAGCACTGCAGTGAGACAGCTTCGTCTGCCCACGTGACGTAGCGGCGCTCTTCAAGCGTCAGCGCGCCAAGTGTGCTGGTTGTGGTGAGGTGGCTTGGCCGCCACTCGACCTGCGACGGCAGCGGCGGCTGGGCTTGCTCCAGCGCTATGCCGAACAACATTGGAATGTTGAGCTTGTGGATGAAGTCGATGGCGCCGACAAAGCCGGGGACGTCATCAAGCATTTCCGCCCATAGGCGTGCGCCGGTCGGACCGAGCAACAGGCTGCCGGGCCGCGTGCGCAGGCCGCGCCGTCCGGTTGCCAGAGCGGCGTCTATGGTGGTCATGCGGGCTGTTCAGCGTCGACCCGATCAAGGATCGGGGTCAGCTTGGCGATCTGCTCGTCACTGATGCGCACCAGCGGCGGCCGCATATTGGTCCAGCTCGGCGCGTTGTAACGCCGGGCAATCATCGCCTTGATCGTCGGAATCTGGGCAAAGCTGTTGCTGGCCTCACGCAGGGCAACGATGCGCGCCTGTGCCGCGTCGACCGCGACGCTAGCGCTGCTGTCGGCGAATTTGTCGAACACCACGCGCAACTGGCGTGCCGCCAGGTTCGACGTCGCGGTGATGCAGCCAGCGCCGCCCTGTCGCATCAGCGGCAGCAGGAACGGATCGGCCCCGGCGAGGATCGAGAGTTGCGGAAAGGCCTTGGCCAGCGCGACCATATTGTCCAACTGCCCGCCGGAATCCTTCACCCCGGCAATGATATCGGGATAGCGCTCGCATAGCCGGCCGATGAGGTCGTGGCTCAGCGGAATTTGGGAGAGCGGCGGAATGTGGTAGAGCACGACGCGCAGGCGGTCATCCGCCACGGCGTCGAGAACCTGGCAATAGGCGTCGAACAGGCCCTGGTCGCTGACGCCCTTGTAGTAGAACGGGGGCAGCATCACCACCTTGGTCACGCCCAGCGACAAGGCGTGGCGGGTCAGCTCGACGGTTTCGGGCAGGGCGCAAAGACCCGTCCCCGGCAGCAGGCTATCCGCCGCGATGCCCGAGGCGACCACGGCCTCGAGGATCGCCCGGCGCTCGTTGAGCGAGAACGAATTGGCTTCGCCAGTTGACCCCAGCAGCGCTATGCCGTGGCAGCCATCGTCGAGCAATTGCCGGCAATGGGCGGCGAGGGCGCCATGGTCGGGGCTGCGGTCGCCATTGATCGGCGTCGCCGCCGCGCTGAAAACTCCACGAATGCTCATTTGTGCAACCTCGGTCGCTAAAGGAAAAATCAGGCGGCAGTTGCCGCCAGCTTGCGGGCATAGGCAATGGCCGCAAGCATGTTCACGTGTTTGGCGCGACCTGTGCCGGCCAGATCGAAGGCGGTGCCATGATCGACCGAGGTGCGATCGATCGGCAGGCCCAGCGAAACATTGACCGCGGTGTCGAAGGCCACGAGCTTGATCGGGATATGGCCCTGATCGTGATATTGCGCCACCACCAGGTCGAAGGCGCCGGAATAGGCCCGGTAATAGAGCGTGTCGGCAGAGATCGGGCCCACGACGTCGATGCCTTCCTGGCGGGCCATTTCGACGGCCGGGGCAACCTGCAGATCATCCTCGCGACCGAAGAGGCCATTCTCGCCGCAATGCGGGTTGATGCCAGCCACGGCGATGCGCGGGTTGTCATAGCCCGTGCGTTTGAGATGGGCGTGACCGACCCGGATGGTTTCGAGAATGCGTTCCGGCGTGGCCCGGCCGATGGCGTCGCGCAGCGACACATGGGTCGAAACATGGATCACCTTGAGCCGCTCGGAGGCGAGCAGCATGAAGGACGAACGCGAACCAGTCAGGTGCGCCAGCATGCCGGTATGGCCATCGAAGTGATGGCCGGCAAGATTCAGGGCTTCCTTGTTGATTGGCGCCGTGACGATGCCGGCGGCTTTCCCGGACAGGCACAGCTCCACGGCGCGCGCTATATAGCGGTAGCTGGCTTCCCCGCCGATCGGGTCGAGCTTGCCGAACGGCAGCGGCATGCCGGGCACCCGCACATCGTCGATGCGCAACTGGCTGTTGCCTCCGATGGCCTCGCCGGTGACCAGCCGCAGATTAACGCCGGTCGCGCTGATCGCCCGCTCAAGCGTTTCCGCCGAACCGATGACCAGCAGGGCGGCACGGTCGGCCGGGCTCAGCTCGGCCGCCGCCTTGACGATGACTTCGGCGCCGACGCCGACGGGATCGCCCATGGTGATGGCGATCGGTTTCTCGGCTGCAACAGCCATACCTGCTCTCCCTGCCGCCATCAGGCGGTCTTGACCCAGTCAGGGCTGAACCGCACGAACTTGATCGCTTTGCGGTAATAGGTGAAGGCCACGTTGATCCGTCCCTCCGCGTCACCGGTCACGGTGGGGTAAGAGAGTTCGCGCGCCCTGCGATCCGGCTTGTCCAGGTTCAATTCCGGCGGCGGCGTCGGCGCCACTTCGATATCGCGAATATGCGACCAGGTCTTGCCCTCGTCCAGCGACAAGGCGATGGACAGCGGCGTTCGCGGCACGCCCCAGATCGGCTCATTGCCAGCCTCTGCACGAACGGCCGGGGTTGCGGCGATATTGTTGAACACCAGCGCCAGCGTGCCGTCGGCGAGAGTGCAGCACTGGATCGACGAATTGTTGTTGGGCAGGCTCGTTGCCACCGGCTTGGACCAGGTGTGGCCCTTGTCGGTCGAAACCGATTCCATGATGTTGTCGGCGTAGCGGCTGCGATAGAGTGCGAAGAGGCTGCCATCGCGGCGCTCGACCACGTTCATATGTACCGCACCCTTGCTGTCCGGCACGGCATGCTCGGTCCAGTTCTGACCCTGATCGGTCGAGATCATCACCGCGCTGACATCGTTCTGGCCATGCCACGTCTCGCCCGGCACCGGCAGGCAATGGAAGATTGGCAATATCCATTCGCCGCTCGAAAGCACCAGCACGCCCTGCCGGATAAAGGTGCCCGGCTCGCCGAACAGCACCTCGATAGGACCCCAGCTTTGCCCGCCATCGCGCGAAATGCGGCGACGGACGATGGCCGTGTCCTGATTGCCGAATTCCTGCGCCGTATAGAGCAGCCAAAGCTCGCCTGCGGGCGTCTCGAACAGAACGGGGTTCTGCTCGGACCGTTCGGGGTCGTCCGAAACCTTGATCTCGGGCGTCCAGGCGGCCGCGCCAGCGGGCAGGCGGGTGAAATAGATCGAGACGTCGGGCTTGCCCTCTTCGGTGCCGGCAAACCAGGTGCATGCCATGTCGCCGTTATTCAGCGCCAACAGGAAAGAGGCATGGGCCTGTGCCACATGTGTTGGCAGGAACGCCTCTTCCCGGGTCGGATCGCCGATCACGGGCCGAATATGGCCGTCGGCATTGACGCTGGTCTGTGACATGAACGCTCTCCTCCAAACTAACTTGTAAAGTGATTATCATGACAGGTTCGCTGTTGCCAAGAAAAATATTACCTATCAAAATCATATTGATAGTTCATATGACAGCTGCGCATCGAAAGGCGAAAGAAATACATGTTGACATGCAATTGCGCTGTGACATGATCCACGACCGTTGCCGTCGGTGGCTGAATGCCGAAATGACAGGCACGGAAAATGGGAGGAACACCAATGGTCGATCAATCGACTGCCACTAGCCGTCCGTCGCGTCGCGGCGTGCTCAAGGGCGGCGCCGGGCTGATGCTGAGCATGACCGCTTTCGGCATGCTTGCCGGCAAGGCCGTCGCGCAGGAACAGACATTCAAGATCATTCATCCGTCATTCGACATGAACTGGTCGCCCTATCGCGGCGGCGGTGCAGCTCTGCGCTGGCACTCGCTGTGGTGGGCGTCGCCGATGTATTTCGACGCCGCCGGCGAAGTGCAGCCCTATGTATTCGCCAGCTGGGAGCCAAATGCCGACTGGACGGTCTGGACCTTCAAGCTCGACCCCAACGCAGTCTTCTCCGACGGGTCCAAGATCACGCCCGCAGATGTAAAGGGCTCGTGGGAAATGTGTTCCATGCCGCTCAGCGCCAGCCAGCGCGTGCCGCTCGTACTTGCCGGCGTGGTCGGCTATGGCGACCTCTCCGCGGGCACCGGTACCGAGCTTTCCGGCGTTACCATCGTCGATGATGCGACCATTCAGGTAACGCTCGTCGCGCCCGATCCGGTCTTCTACATGCGCCTCGCCAATCACCTGGTGCCGATCAGCAAGGTGTCGCAGTCGCGTGCCGAGGACGGCAACCAGAACCCCGAATGGTACACGCCTGAAGGCGGCGTCATCAGCTCGGGTCCGTTCAAGCTAGTCGAGATGAACCTCGACGATGGCTTCGTCGCCTGGGAGCCGAACGAGAATTTCTTCGGACCCAAGGTCAAGCTCACCCGCATCGAACTGCGCGTTATCGAGGATTCGGTCACCGCTACCGCGCTGCTGAAGCAGGGCGAGTATCATGCGCATACTGCGCTGGTGACGCCGACCATCGTCGACGATCTGGGCGTGGAGTTCAGCCAGGGCACCGAGATCCCGAACGGGCAGCACTTCTACTTCAATTCCAAGACTGCTCCGTTCGATGACGTCAACGTCCGCAAGGCGCTGATCCTGGCCGTCGACCGTGCCGAAATGATGCGCGCCTCCTTCCCGAAGGGGCCGCACAAGCAGGCCGAACAGATCCTCGTCGGCGTCAAGGGTGTCGATCCCGACTGGGTGCCATACCCCTTTGATCCGGAGGCCGCAAAGGCGGCTCTTGCTGCCTCGAAATACGGTTCGCCCGACAAGTTGCCGCGCATCATCTTTGCCGGTATCATCGCGCCGGCCGAGCAGGCGGCGGCACAGTTCGCCATCGAACAGTGGCGCCAGAACCTGGGTATCACCGCGATCGAGCTCAAGCCGACGCTTGACAACTTCTCGCCCGCCGACGTCCACATCGTGCGTGACGATGCAGGCTCGCGCGTTCCCGACGCGACTGAGTTCCTGCACACCGCCATCCACTCGAGCTCGAGCGTCGCCATCAACAAGATGAACGGCTACAACAATCCCGAAGTCGATCGCCTGCTCAACGAAGCGGCGCCGCTGCCGCTCGATGATCCGCGCCGTGACGAGCTTGCGCAAGAAGCGCAGCGGATCTTCCGCGAGGATTACCAGCTCCTCCCCTGGTATATCGAGGCGATGTCCCGTTGGGCTCTGCCCAGCGTCGCGGGCATGGAGAAGAACCTCGACTGGCAGGTCTTCGCGCCCTGGAACATCGAGATTAAGTAAGCCTCTTCGAACGGTTAGATTAAGGAAGTCGCGCTCCGGCGCGGCTTCCACATAGGCGAGGTCATTAATGCTCATCTACGCTATCAAGCGGCTGCTGCTCTGGATCCCATCGGTGCTGTTGGTGCTGCTCGCGGTCTATGCGCTGGCCTTCTATGGTGCCGGCGATCCCATCAAGCTCATTTTCCTACGCGAGCCAGGCGGCATTGCTTTTGATCCCAACCGGCTTGCAGCGATCCGCGAGGCGGCTGGTCTTGACCGGCCGTTCTTTGCGCAGTTCGGCGATTATCTCTGGAACGTGCTGCAGGGCAATTTCGGCAATTCGCTGACCTCTGGTCGCTCGGTCGGTCGCACCATTGCCGCCGCCGCGCCGGTGTCGATCACCCTCGGCGTGCTCGCCATCCTTCTCACCGCGCTGGTCGCCATCCCGCTCGGGGTAATCGCCGGGCTGCGCCAGAACACGGCTATTGATTACACCATCTTGGGTTCGGCCCTGTTCCTCTACGCCATTCCGTCCTACGTCGCCGGTCCGATCCTGATGGTGCTGCTGATCCTTATCCTACCCGGTGGCGCCGTGCCCTACGGTTGGGGCGGGCTGTTCGACGTGCGCGTCATTCTGCCCTTGCTGGTGCTGTCCTTCCATCCGATCGCGCTGATCGTCCGCCAAACCCGTTCGTCAGTCATCGAGGTGCTGAGCGAGGATTTCGTGCGCACCGCCCGGGCCAAGGGCCTGCCCGCCGGCAAGATCGTCCGGCGCCACATCCTGCGCCCGATCCTCACGCCCGTGTTGACCCAACTGGGCCTGATCATGATCACACTGGTCAATGGCGCGGTATTCGTTGAGCTGGTGTTCGGGCTGCCAGGGCTGGGTCGCCTCGCCATCCAGGCGCTGCTGAACTCCGACTATCCAATCATCCTAGCGGTGACCCTGATCGCTTCGGCCCTGGTGATGGTTTCCAATCTCCTGATCGATCTTGCCTATCCGCTGCTCGATCCGCGTGCTGCAGAGAAGAGGTAAGGCATGTCCACAACCACCGAACCCGCTGGCCTCATAAAGCCCAATGAACCTCCTGTCGGGCTCTGGAGCGATGCCTGGGCGCGGCTGCGCGCCAACAAGATTGCCATGGTGGGCCTTGGCGCTATTGTGCTCCTCGTTCTCATCGCCGTCTTCGGGCCGTTCCTGACACCCTATGACTTCCTGACGCAGGACCTCGATTCCCGTAATCTGGCTCCGTCCATGGCTCACTGGCTGGGCACTGACGAACTGGGCCGCGACGTGGCTAGCCGCGTCATCTACGGCACGCGCACGGCGTTTCTCGTCGCCATCGTCGTGACGGCGATTTCGGCAATCATCGGCTCGGCGCTCGGGGCTATCGCGGGCTACGCCGGCGGCAAGGTCGACGCCACCATCATGTGGTTTACCGACGTGTTCATGTCGGTCCCCAACCTGCTGCTGGTTATCGTCATCAATACATCGCTCAAGCCGCAGCTGGGCCGCTGGATGGACCAGATGTATCTGGCCACCGAGAACATGCTGTTCCGCAATACCCTGATCGTCGATTTCATCATGGTCTTCGGCACCATCGCGCTGGTCATGTGGCCGCCCTATGCCCGCACCGTGCGCGCGCAAATTCTCAGCATTCGCAGCCAACCCTATGTGCTGGCGGCCCGTTCGCTGGGCCTGCCGAGCCGCCATATCATCCTGCGCTATCTCATTCCCAATTCCATCGGGCCACTGATCGTTACCGTCAGTGCCGGACTCGGCGGCGCCATGGTGCTGGAAAGCGCGTTCAGCTTTCTCGGTGTTGGCGTGCAGCCACCGACCCCAAGCTGGGGGCTGATGATCTCGGATGGCCTGCGCACCTGGCAGCAATATCCCCACCTGCTTGCGGCCCCGGCCGTTACCCTGGCCATTGCATCGGTCGCCTTCAGTTTCATCGGCGACGGCCTCAACGATGCTCTCAATCCAAAGGGTGCCAAATAATGACCTCGGCCCTCACTGCCTCTGCTGTCCAGTCCGCCAGCCCGCTCTTGCAACCACTGAGCCTGGTTCAGCCGGGACGCATCGAATATGGGGCCGGCAAGGTCAGGCGCCTAGCCGATCTGGTGCCCGGCTGGGCCAACCGGCGCGTGCTGGTGGTGGCCGATGCCTTCAATGCCGGCCGCGTCGAGCTTCTGGGCCTGCCCGCCGAAAGTCTGATCTTCTCGCAGGTGCGGCCCGAGCCCGACCTGCCAAATCTTGACCTGCTGGTCGATCAGGCGCGCGGCTTTGCGCCCGATGTCATCATCGGCTTCGGCGGCGGCAGCGCCATGGATCTCGCCAAGCTGACCTCGGTGCTCTGCGGCAGCGCCAAGAACTTTCGAGACATCGTTGGCGTCGACAAGGCCGACGCCCGCTCCTGCCTGCTGATCGCCGTGCCCACCACGGCCGGTACCGGCAGCGAAGTGGGCGCGCGCGCTTTAGTCATGGACCCCGCCAATAAGGCGAAACTGGCCGCCGACAGCCGGCACATGGTGGCCGACATTGCCATCGTCGATCCGGAAATGACCGTCTCGTTGCCTGCCGCCGTCACCGCCGCGACGGGCGTCGACGCACTTGCTCATTGCGTGGAATCCTTCACTAGCCGGCGCGCCCATCCACTGATCGATCTCTATGCCCGAGAGGGTATTTCGTTGGTTGGGCGCTATCTGGCACGCGCCGTTGCCGACGGCGGCGATGTCGAGGCCCGTGCGGGTCTTGCCATGGCGGCGCTCTACGGCGGGCTGTGCCTAGGTCCGGTCAACACCACGGCGGGACACGCGCTGTCCTATCCGCTCAGCACCCGCTACGAGGTCCCGCACGGTCTCGCCAATGCGGTGATCTTTCCCCATACGTTGGCGTTTAACGCATCGGCCCGCCCGGAGAAATCGCAACTGGTTTCGGACCTGCTGGGCCTGCCCGGCAAGGACCTGCAAGCCGAATCTTATGCCTATTGCGAAGCCCTCGGCGTCGAAATGACCATGGCGCCGCTCGGCGTCACCGCCGATGCCTTGAACTCGATGGCCGAAGAGGCCCATGGCATCCGGCGCTTAATGGATTTCAACCCACGCGACATGGCGGTTGCCGACATCTTCGGGATCTATCAGGCGGCGCTCTGAGAGCCGCCTGGTAGATCCCGCTAAAGCGACAGGTCGAGCACTCGGTCTTCGAACAGCCGGTTGCGTGACCCTTCCAGATGTTGACGCATGTGGTCGCGGGCCTCCTCGGCCTTGCCGTCGCGAATGCACTCATAGATGTGCCGGTGCTCATCGAGCACCTTTTCGAGGCCGCGGCCCGGCCCCATCAGGGCAAGTCCATGCAGCTTCATGCCGACGGCGATATGGCTGCGCAGGGCCTGCATGGCCGAGCTGTAATAGTGATTGTTGGCCGCATCGGCGACGGCCAGATGGAAGGCAAAGTCGGCATCCTCGCGGTGGCGCTGCTGGTCGGTGACGCTGCTCAAGAGGTCGACGACCTTGGCGATGTTTGCGATCGCTGCCTCGTTGCGACGCTTGGCGGCATAGAACGCCGCTTCCGGCTCGATGGTCAGGCGAAACTCGTAGCAGCGCTGGATATCGGCAATGGTCTCGACCGGCGGAAAGCCTAGCGCGCGCGGTTCGCTGCGCAGGCGCACGAAGCTGCCGGCGCCCTGACGCGAATAGATCATGGCTTCCTGCCGCAACCGCTCCAGCGCCTCGCGCACGATGGGCCGGGAGACGTCGAACTGTTCGGACAGTTCCTTTTCGCTTGGCAGCTTGTGATCGGGCGGATATTCGCCGTCGGATATGCGCGTCAGCAGCAACTGGTAGACGCGATCGGCAAACAGCGTTCGGTGCCGCGGTTCCTCGTCGACGCTGGTATCGCCAGGTCTAGTTTTCGTCATGCCTTGGTGCCCGCTTTGTTGATATCAGTACTACGTATGGTCTTGTTAGCGGCTCGTGCAAGCACCAGAAGATCATCCGGTGTGCCGAAACCGCCCGATTTCGTCAATATAGTCAGATCGCGCCCGTCCAGCCGCGCCCGCGAAACTGCAATCCCCGGCAATGCCTCGCCGACCAGCTCGACGCAGTCGATGCCGAGCTCGCCCAGCACGGTCTGCGCGGTCTCGCCGCCGCACAGCAGCACCGTGGCGACATCGCCCTGGCGCAGGCGCGCCGCGATCGAGACGCCAAACCTTTTTAGGACGCTGGCATGGCTGGGAGATGCCGGCGTGCTCTCGGCCCGGTAAAGTGTTGTGGGTGCGGTCAAATTGGGTTCAACGGAGCCATCGGTGGTGATCTGGTAGCGCACCTCGGGCAGCGCGCTGGCGCGGGCGACCTGAGCCAGGGTAATCGGATCATGCGAGCCGATTGCCAGCAGGAGCGGGCCATGGATGGAGACGAACGGATGGCGGTCTGGTGTGCCCAGGGCACGCGCCAGGCTTTCGCCCAACCCGCTGGCGCCGACGAACAGCACCTCTCGCCAGTCATGACCGGCAACCGCCTGCAAATCCTCGATTGTTTCGATATCGGGCGCCGTCAATTCCAGTCCGCCGAACCTTGTGGCGATGTCCAGCGACGCGTCGAGCCCTTTGCCGATTACCTGGCCGTTTTTGACCAGACGGCCCTGGCTGGGGATGGCGGGAGCGACGATGATCTGCTGGCGGCCGAAGGCTTCGAGGCACGCGGCGGACTCTTCGGCCACATGGCCCTTGAGGCGCGAGTCAACCTTTTTGAGCGCAATCAACGGCCCAGATGCCGCCAATATGCTGGCAGCATGCCGCACGATTGCCTGCGCTTCGCTGGCTGATTTCTCGCGGCTTGCCGTGTTGACGCAGACCACGTCGCCGCCCTGCGCGAGAGCGGCAGCGATGCCGCGGGGATTGGTGGCCACGTTACAGCGGAGGCCGCGGGCGGCAAACGGGGCCGACGCGTCGAGCGCTCCGGTCAGGTCGTCCGCTACAATGGCTACGCGCACGGTCAACTCCACTGCCCGATCTAAACGCCGGACGTCACTTTCTTGTAAACATCACTGTGAACATGTCAATTTTTCTGAGGCCGTGTGTCGCATTTTTCTTCGCCTATATTCACGTAAATAATTGAAATAGCTAAGTTTAGATCGCGCCAAATGCGAGACGCACTTGTCAATGATAACTTGACAAATGCCCGACGTCCTTTCTAGATGCCGCACAGCGCGGCCCGCACCATGCGGGTCATGGGTTTCGCACGCGCCGATGGCGTCAGCGGACCTCTTTTTAGGAGGAGCGCAGCATGACGACATCGGTTCTCGTCGTATCAGGCCTCAAGACGGCATTCCGCAACCGCGGCCAGTGGTCCGAAGTCGTGCATGGCATCGACTTCACGGTCGGACAGCGCGAGACGGTCGCGCTGGTGGGCGAGTCCGGCTCCGGCAAGAGCGTCACCGCCATGTCGATCATGCAGTTGCACAATCCGGCGCTGACGCGGATCGAAGGCAGCGTGCGGCTTGATGGCAAGGAATTGCTCGGCCGCACCGATAGCCAGATGAATGCCGTGCGCGGCAAGCGCATCGGGATGATCTTTCAGGAGCCGATGACCAGTCTCAACCCGATCATGCCGATTGGCGAGCAGATTGCCGAAGCGTTGCTGGCCCATCGCCATATTTCGCCGGCCGAGGCAAAGGCCGAGGCTTTGCGGCAGCTCGACCGGGTGCGCATTCCGGACGCGGCACGGCGCTACAATGAACATGCGCACCAGTTTTCCGGCGGCATGCGCCAGCGCGTCATGATCGCCATGGCGCTTGCCTGCGGCCCCAAACTGCTGATCGCCGACGAGCCGACGACGGCGCTCGATGTCACCATCCAGGCGCAGATTCTCGAGCTGATCAAGACCTTGCAGGCCGAAGAGGACATGTCGGTGCTGTTCATCACCCATGACATGGGTGTGGTGGCCGAGATCGCCGACCGCACCGTGGTGATGCGGCACGGCGCGATTGTCGAGGATCGCCCGACCGCCGATATCTTTCTCACGCCCGAACAGCCCTATACCAAGGCCCTGCTGTCGGCTGTTCCCAAGCTGGGTTCGATGACCGGCGAACCGCGCCCGCGCCGCTTTGCCATTGCCGACCCCAAGACCGGCAAGCTAGGCGTCGCGGCAGCCAGCGTTGAAACACTCGACAAGGGCGGCCCGCCCGTGCTTGAGGTCAAGAACCTCTCGACCCGCTTCTCGATCCGCTCAGGCATGTGGAGCAAGGTTTCAGGCCGTGTGCATGCGGTGGAGAACGTGTCTTTCACCCTGCAGCGCGGAGAAACGCTAGCGCTGGTCGGGGAATCCGGTTGCGGCAAATCCACCACCGGGCTGTCCATTCTGCAATTGGTGTCGCCGGTATCGGGTTCGGTGAAACTGGAAGGCGAGGAGATTGCCGGTCTGCCTGAAAGCGAGATGCGCAGCCGCCGCAAGCGCATCCAGATGATTTTCCAGGACCCCTTTGCTAGCCTCAATCCCCGCATGACCGTGGGCGGCGCGATTTCCGAACCCATGTTGCTTCACGGCATGGCCACGGCGTTCGAGGCGCCTGGCCGTGTGAGCGCTTTGCTTGAACGAGTAGGTCTCTCGCCGAGCATGGCGAACCGTTATCCACACCAGCTATCGGGCGGACAACGCCAACGCATCTGCATCGCCCGCGCGCTGGCCGTGGAGCCGGCGATCCTCGTTGCCGACGAAAGCGTTTCGGCGCTCGACGTCTCGGTCAAGGCGCAGGTGGTCAATCTGCTGCTGGAACTTCAGGAAAGTTTGCACCTATCCTACCTGTTCATCTCCCACGACATGGCCGTGGTGGAGCGCGTCAGCCATCGCGTAGCGGTGATGTATCTCGGCGAGATCGTTGAGATCGGCAACCGTAGCGATATTTTTGCCGACCCTCAGCACCCTTATACCCGTAAGTTGCTGTCAGCGGTGCCCGTGGCAGATCCGGCGCAAAGGCACCGTGCCCGCGGCCTTGCCAATGATGATATCAAAAGCCCGATCCGCCCGGCGGACTATCAACCCCCGGAGAGGCATTATCGCGAGGTCCGCCAGGGGCATCTGGTAATGGCCTGACCAGAGTCGAAGACCCTCTTCGCACCAGGAGAAAGGATTGGCGTCGTGCCACCGCACCGCCGCCCTATTCCGACGTTGATCCACAATACTGGGTCCCTACGCTTGGATATCTTTGGCGTCAGTCGCTCCTCGTGTCTCGCTTCGGGGGGCCTGGCGACGTTCTGCCCCAACGCAGCGTTGCCAGCGCTCTGTTGAACGGCAGCTTCCAGGAAATAGATGCCGCAGCGTGATGGACTGCGTTGGGGCGCGTTGCAGACCTTGTGGGCTTGTTGGCCAACCCCAACCGCTTCCCAAATGCTATGTGGGGCCACTGGTGGGCATCGATGCTGCCCACCAGTGGCCGCTGACTTAATTGGCATTGATGGTGCAATGCCATTTTTGTTGAACATCAACCATGCCGGTCTCTTATCTGAAAAGATTAGATGGCTTTCAGATATACCGGAGGCCATTTTCGGCACGTTTTGTGCCGCGGGCTATCGCCTCATTGGAAGATTTCCATGGTGGTCAGATCAGCGTAGTATCTCTCGTCGCCACACCGTACGAAGTATGCTTTTCGTGGCCTCAGGTTCACCGACGCCATAAACCCGTTGGACTCTGCCAACTGCGTTTCAGTGCACAAGTTCCCATCAATCAAGCGCTGCGCAGCTTGTAGGAGTTGTGGCCGATAAATATTGAAATCATCAGAGCCGCCAATCGATTTTGCTAGGCCCGTGGCGCCTTCGGCCGGATCTGCGGGCCGATCCGCGGAAAGACTGGCTTCCACGACCCATTCTGCAAATTGGCCGTCGACAATGCCATTGCTCTGGGTGCACTGCGCATTGCCGGTATCGACATAGTCGCTCCGCCCCCCGTTGCAGGACGCGTCATAGTACTTTGACACCCGCACCCAACCGTCCAGGATCTCCAAGGGTTGCACGCCTTCTCGATAGTAGAATTCGCCCACGACCCCACAGGTTACAGCGGGGCAGCTATGTCGCGCCAGCCGTTGCGCGGCTACCCAAACGGTACCTTCCGGAGAGCTCGTATTTGGCGTGGAGGTACTTGTTGAGCTCGCCATCCACATGACTATGCCAACGCTGAGCGCGCCGAGGAGAGCTAGACTCGCGATCAAGTATGGCGGTCTCGGCGGTGGTCCGATTTGCGCCGGCACCGGCCCAGAGCGACTGGTGGAACTGGACGTCAGTTTGGTGGCGTTGCGTTTGCCAAATGTCTGTTGCTGCACTGTGCAGTCCCCTTTGCTGTTTAGCAAAAGGCTACATTTTGTTCCTGAAGCATTCCGTAACGTTCGTGGATGGATTGATGCCTATCGGGAACAAATCGTTCCTATGGACATCTTCGCCCGACGACTTCGAGAACGTGCCGAGCAGCTCGGCATCTCCAATGCCGAGGCCGGCCGGCGAGCTGGTTTGGATGAACGGCGCTACGCCCATTATGCCAATGGTCGCCGAGAGCCTGACCTTGCCACGCTCGTCAGAATTGCCGCGGCACTCGCGACGACGCCGAACTGGCTGCTTGGCTTATCGAACGAGGGGGAGAGCAGTTCCGCGCGATCTGACTTGCTCGAGCGCCTGCAGCAGGCCGCCGTGACCATGCCCGAGACGGAGCTACGGCTCTTTTGCATTCAGGCCGAGGCCATCGCCCGCACGCTGGGAGAGACCGGCAAGAAGCGCTGACATGCCGTTTGCTGATGCCCACACGGGCATGAGCGCGGCCCTTTTGGCTTAACCCCGCTCAACCAAAGCCAAGGTGTCGATCTGGGATTGCCAGCTAAGGTCGAGCGCCGGGCGTGCTCGATCCAGCAAACCCGGCGAACTCTTACCGCTCAGAATGTCCTCTACAATCCGCGGTGCGAGATATGCCAGCGGCAAGATCCGGCTGATATAGGCTGCACTGCGGTTTTCAGCTGCCGCGAGCTGGGTAATCGAGCCAACCTCGCCATTGGCGAGACGTTCGGCCCACCGGCGCGCTCTAACCACAGCGGCAACCAGTTCGGTGTCGGGCCGCAGATTGTCTGGTCCGGCCACAACCATCTTCATCTGCGGACCACGCCGCCTGATGACGAGCGGCGCTCGGAAGCTGATAACGTCGCTGTGTGGATCGGCGTTCGCCGGCCAAGCGGTGCTTTCTGGCTGTCGAATTTCGAGCAGCCGGTGCAAACCGGTTCGTGAAATCTCCAGCTCTAGCTGGGTATCGCGATATCGAACCTTGGCGATCACATCGCGGACAACAGCGTGCTGTGGCTGGCCCAATCGCTGCCCCAGAAGCTCAGCGCTCCGCTGCGCGTGGTGCAGCGCCCCAGCGATTTGGTCCGCGCTCACCTCGCCCAAGTCACCCACCAATTGCTGTTGGTTCATCAAGTACGCGCGGAGGGCGGCCAGGGTCGCGGCTTCGAGCTCGCCAGCAGCCAATCGCCTTGGTGTTTTGCCGATAACAACGTCCTCGACATAGTATCGATAGCGCCGCGCGCCCTTGTTGGCGTGGGTGGCAATAAAGCGGTTGCCATCTTCCGAGCAGAGTAATCCAGCCAAAAGGTGGGTTTCTGCCGCTGCACGACGGCGTCGACTGCGCGGACCTTGGGTGTTGGCTTGAAGCTGAGCCTGCACCGCCGCCCATGTCTTGGCATCGATGATGGCCTCATGCTGCCCGGGATGTGAGACCTTCTTATGCGGCACACGGCCAATATAAATCGGGTTGGACAGAAGCTTATAGAGATGGCCGCGCGTGAAGTTGCGGTTGCCATGCTTTCGGGCATTGGCGGACAGGCGCGGCGCCGTCAAAACATTGTCCGCCTTGAGGCGCTCCAGCAGAGCCGGCACATTGCCCACTTCCAAATAGCGCTGGAACACCTGCCGGATGGTGGTGGCCTCCTCATCATTGATAAACAGGCGCCGGTCGCGGGCGTCGAATCCCATCGGGATCACGCCGCCCATCCACATCCCCTTCTTCTTGCTGGCCGCGATTTTGTCGCGGATACGCTCGCCGGTAATCTCGCGCTCAAACTGGGCGAACGACAGCAACACGTTGAGCATCAGCCGACCCATTGAGGTCGTGGTATTGAACTGCTGCGTCACCGAGACAAAGGACACGTTGTGCTTGTCGAACGTCTCAGCCAGCCGCGCAAAGTCGGTGAGGGATCGGGTCAGCCGGTCGATCTTGTAGATGACGATGATGTCGATCTTGCCGTCCCGGAACTGATCCATCAATCGGACGAGCGCCGGGCGCTCCATATTGCCGCCGGAAAAACCACCGTCATCGAACCGGTCGGGAATGAGCTGCCAGCCTTCATGGGCCTGTGATCGGATATAGGCTTCGCAGGCCTCACGCTGCGCCTCCAATGAGTTGAAGTCCTGCTCAAGACCTTCCTCGGACGATTTGCGCGTGTAGATCGCGCAGCGAAATCGTGTTTGCTCGCTCATGCCGCGATATCCTCGCGCGTTGCTGCGGCCGCGCGCCGCGGCGAATTGGCGGCTTTGGGCGCGAGAAGGCCGAAGAATTTGGGGCCAGACCACTTGGTCCCCGTGATCGCAACGGCTGTGGCAGACAAAGTCTTGTACAACCCGCCACGCCACACGAAGCCGCCCTCCACAACATCCACCAGGTGGGTTGTCCCGTTCCATTCCCGCATGAGACGCGTACCGGGTGACAGCGAAGCGCGAGCATCGAACACCACCGCTCTGGTGGGCTGCGATCCATCCGCGCCGACAGTCGATGGACGCACGTCGAGGGACTTGCCGTAGTTCCGGAGCTGGCGAAACGCCGCCGGCTTAAGGCCGCCATAGGCCAACTCCTGCAGGCGGTATGCGATCGCCAGGCGTAACAAAGGGGACTGCATTTTGGCGGGCGGCTCGGTCTTGAGCACCGCGCGCCATCGTATTCGCAGCGCCTTGGCGTCCATGTCGCGCAGTGCATCGACGTCTTGTGCCACGTCAACCGGGGTCCGGCGTCTCACAACCCGCTCCCATGGCCGCTTGCATTGACCGCCGCAGCCGATCTGCTTTTCTCGGCGGGTGGCGCCTCTGGCATCTCAATGCGATAGACCCGGCCGCGCCCGCCTACCAAAGTCGACGAGATCGTATGGCGGTGCTGTTTCTTCAGCGCACCGCTGATGGCTCCGCGCACAGAGTGCTTCTGCCATCCCGTGATGGTAACTAGCTCCTCAATCAGAGCTCCCTGTGGGCGCTGCATGAGCATGACCAGGGTTTGTAGCTTTGAAGCTGGCGGTGGCATTCCGCCGAGCGCAGGCCTCTGCTGGATGATGGCGGCCGCGGACTTTCCGTCACCTGTCACCATAACGCCGATTGTGACGAGGCCAAGCTCGGTGATCAGCAAGGTTGTATCGGCAGCATCGTCGTTCTTGTGCCAAATCTCATCGCCGTCCTCGGCTGCTACCTCTGCCAGCAAGCCGTCATCGACGAGTTCTGCCACGCTCTGGCGAACCATCATGGGATCTCTGCCAATCGTCGACGGTACGGGCAGGGCCCGCAGGCTATCGCGTGCCGCCGCATTGGCGAGGATGACTCGGTGGGTGTCTGTCAGAGTTTTGCGCATCGTATGTCCTCAGGTAAACCTCAGTTTGGGGGCCTTGCACTGAGGCGAGCCCGGAGTGGCTGCCGGGCTTCGGTTCGATATCCACAGCAATGCGTGGTTGCGCGACGAAGTCCAGTCCTTTTGGTACGAAGGCTTTCAGTTATGGCCGCTTCGCGCGCCATTCCTGAAATTAGGCGCTATGCCGCCTCGCCCCAAAGCCGCCACCCCGAATGGTAAGTCGACGATCGATTTGCTGCTAACGACTAGGCCCCCCTTCCGGCAACACTTTGACCAGTAAAGCCGAGGGCTTTGGAAACGTCGATCCCGAGGATCGGTTGGGCTATACTCATCGGGCCTATCCCTGTGATGCGGGGTTATGAGCCGGCTCAATCAGAGGGCCGAGGCCAAGTAACGCAAGCGGTCCGCCGTCCGAAGGGGCCGAAAGTCTGCGGCGGCGGCTAAGCATTGATCTAAAATTGATCCGACAGTGCAGTGGCGTCGCTGTCGCGCCTGATGTCCAAAATCTCTTGCACCGTGAGGCGGCGGTCCTTTATCGTCTTGGTGACGATATAGGTGAAATAGCGATCGACGCCGAGATTGGCGTCCAGCATGTCATCAATGAGCTGCTGATACTGGGACACGGTTTGAGCTGCGACCTTTATAGAATAGTCCACGCCGCCGCCCAATGCGAAACACTCGGTGATCATCGAGGTATTGCGCACATAGTTCTCAAACATGCCGAAATCGACGGCACGGTGCGTCTTGAGAATGATATGAGCCTGAAACATCTGCAGATTGCCGAAAATGGCAGGATTGATGACCGCGTGATAGGACTGGATCAACTTGTTCTGTTCGAGCTTCTGCATCCGCTCGAAACACGCGCTGACGGACAGGTTGATCTTGTTGGCGAGGTCCGTCTTGCTGATGCGCCCCTCGGTCTGAAGCATCGAGAGCAGGCGCAGATCTATCTCGTCGAGTTTAATCCGAGGTGCGCTTGCCATGGGCTCAGTTCCTTGATCGAAGAATAGTCGGGAAGTATGCGTTTTTCCGCAGTATTTTCGGTTTAGTCAATTATCAGCCATCCCCTGCCTAACGGGCAAGAAATACACCTGCATCGCTCTGGTTAATGGTGGTGGCCCCGGAAATTCGGCCTTATGCTGCGCCATATATTAGGGCAAATCGCGATTTTGGCGCGAAATTAGTCATGCGGCGTGACGCCGCGCCGATTTTCATATGTCAGATTCCAGATTTTTCCGCAAAAGTTTCTGTTATCGCCGCTGTTACGAGAACTTTTTCGTCGCTAAAGCCCTAATTTAAGCCAGGTCGGAAGCATAAGAAGGCGCATGTCCAAATTTGGCGCACGTCCGACGGGAAACAAGGAGAATTCCGATGAGATTGAAACTGGCTCTGCTATCCACGGTCGCTCTGTCCGCTTTTGTCGGCAGCGTGGTTGCCCAGGAGAACGTGCTCTATGTGGCCGGCAATGGCGGCTCGCAGGAAGAGCTGATGCGCGCCGAAGTTTTTCCCGCCTTTGAAGCCGAGACCGGCATCAAGGTGGTCTATTCCGCCGGTAACTCGGCTGCGGTGCTGGCAAAGCTGTTGGCGCAGGAGGCCAATCAACAGGTCGACATCGCCATGATGAATACCGGTCCGATGACTCAGGCGATCGATCTCGGCCTGTGCCTGGATCTCGACCTCTCCGCGCATGAAGCAAATATCTATGATTTCGCCAAGTTCAAGTCCGGCAAGGCCGTCAGCTTTGGCGTGGTTGGCCTCGGACTGGCTTACAACACCGACACTTTCGCCAAGGAAGGCTGGGATGCGCCCACCTCCTGGACAGCGCTTGAAGATCCGAAATTTGCTGGCCGGGTCGTGTTCCAGCCGCTGAACAACACCAATGGCCTGCTGGCCCTGATCAAGCTTGCCGAAATCCATGGCGGCGACCTTGAGAATCTCGATCCTGGCTTCAAGGTCATGGCGGAAAAGATCGCGCCCGGTGTGCTGAGCTTCGAGCCGGCCTCTGCCCGTCTGGCCGAGATGTTCCAGAGTGGTGAGGTTGATCTGGCGGTGTGGTCGTCCACCCAGGTTCAGGTGCTGGCCGCCAGCGGCTTCCCGGTTGAGCTGGCATATCCGTCCGAAGGCGCCATGGCGATCAGCAACGACGTCTGCGCGGTCAAGACGGCCTCGCCCAAGCCGGAGGCCGAGGCCTTCGTGAATTATCTGGTGTCGCCTGAGGTGCAGGAGGTGCTGGCAAAGGGCCTCGGCTTTGGCCCTATCAACAAGCTGGCTGAACTGACGGCAGAGGAAGCCGTTGGCGTTCCCTATGGCCCGGACAAGGTGTCGAACCTGGAAAATGTGGACTGGAACTATGTCAACGCCAACCGCGAGGCATGGGACACGCGCTGGGTTCGTGAAATCGAGCGCTAAGACCACCACACTGCTATTTGAGAAGGCGTTGCCCATGAGTGCCGCTGCTACTACGCCAACGGCGTCATTTTTGGAGATCGCCGGACTGTCCAAGGCCTATAACAAGGTCACAGTCGTCGATCAGTTCGCTTTATCTGTCGAGGAGGGGGAGTTCATCTCTCTCCTCGGCCCTTCAGGATGCGGCAAGACCACGACCCTGCAGATGCTGGGCGGCTTTGTTGATCCTACCAGCGGCAGTATCCAGCTTGAAGGCCGCGACCTGATTGCCACGCCGCCGAACAAGCGCGGACTGGGGATGGTTTTCCAATCCTATGCGTTGTTCCCGCATATGACGGCGGCCCAGAATATTGCCTATGGCCTTGAAGTCCGTGGTGTCGGCCGCGCCGAACGGGATGAGCGCGTTCAAAAAGTGCTCGAACTGGTGGGGCTGGCAAGCTATGGCGACCGCTATCCGCGCCGCATGTCGGGCGGGCAGCAACAGCGCGTCGCGCTGGCCCGGGCGCTGGTCATTCAGCCGCGCGTCCTGCTGCTGGATGAGCCGCTGTCCAACCTTGACGCCAATCTGCGCGAAGAAATGCAGATCGAGCTGCGTCGTATCCAGCAGACGACGGGGACGACGACGGTTCTGGTCACTCATGATCAGGCCGAGGCCATGGCCTTGTCAGATCGTATCGTGCTGATGCGCGCCGGGGCTATCGAGCAAATCGGTGCGCCCGAAGACGTCTATGCCCGGCCCTGCAACAGCTTCGTTGCCAGCTTTCTCGGCAAAACCAATCTTTTTGCCGGTTATGTCGATGATAGCGGCGGCCGAATTACCGTCGGCGGCTATAGTTTTGCAGCGCCGGACAATGCGCGCCCTGGCGCCACCATCGTGGCGGTGCGGCCGGAAAAGCTGGGCTTTGGCGAAGACGGGTTGCGGGGCGTGGTGCGCAATTGCGTGTTCCAAGGCACGCAATGGCTGCTCGAAATCGACACTGAGCAGGGCCTCGCAGTGAGCCAGCGGCAAAATCTTGGTCCGCGCCCGCCAGCCGTGGGTGAAACCATCGGCCTGGTGTTCGACGCCAGTGATGTCCATCTGATTGCGCCCGAGGCGTCACCGTGAGTGGGCTTCGTCGCGGGCTGCCTTATCTGCTGTCGCTGCCGGCAGCATTCCTGTTTGTAGTTTTCCTGCTGCTGCCGCTCCTGGGCACGCTGATCCTGTCGCTGCAGGATTTCAGCCTGACGACCGGCATCATGCCGGTCTACGAACTCGCCAATTACATCGAGATTTTCTCGGATAGCTACTTCTTTGAAATTTTCGCCAGAACCGCGAGAATTGCTGTCTTCACGACCCTGCTGACCGTGGCCATTGGCGCTCCGGAAGCCCTCATCCTGATGCGGATGAAGGCGCCATGGCGGGGCATTTTTCTGCTCGTGGCGCTCGGCCCCCTGCTGATTTCGGTGGTATCCCGCTCGCTGGGATGGGCTCTGCTGCTGGGCGGGAATGGCATGATCAATCAGGCGCTCAAGGCACTGGGCCTCATCGAGCGTCCGGTGCAGATGATGTATACCGAATTTGGTGTCGTGATCGCCCTGACCCATGTGCTGCTGCCATTCATGATCATCGCCGTGATGACCACCTTGCAGCGGCTCAACCCGCAGGTCGAAAATGCGTCCTATTCGCTTGGCGCCGGTCCCATCACCACCTTCCGACGCGTGATCCTGCCGCAAATGCTACCGGGCATCATGGCTGGCGCCATCCTGGTCTTCGCCATGGCCGCCAGTGCCTTCGCGACGCCCCAGATCATCGGCGGTCGGCGCCTCAAGGTCATTGCCACGCTGGTCTATGACGAGTTCCTGTTCAGCCTCAACTGGCCGCTGGGGGCGGCGCTGGCCATGATCCTGTTTGCGGTGATCATCGCTGTCGCCATCGGCCTGAACGGCGTTGCCGAACGTTATTTCGCGAGGATGTACAAGTGAGCGGACGCAACGGTTTCTGGTCTTTGCTGTTCCATGGCGTGTTCGTCTTCTTCGTGCTGTTGCCGATCGTGATTGTTTGCGTGGTTGCCTTCACCCCGCTGGGCTATCTGTCCTTGCCGCTCGATGGGCCGTCACTGCGCTGGTTCGGGGCTTTGCTGAACAATCAGGATTTCATGGCCAGCTTTCAGGCTAGCCTGGTTCTGGGCAGTATCTCCGCCACGCTGGCCGCCCTGTTCGCGGTTCCCACGGCCATGGCAATCGTGCGCTTTGAGTTTCCGGGCCGCACGGCGCTACTCAGCCTGTGCATGTCGCCGCTGATGGTGCCATCGATCGTGCTGGGTGTGGCGTTTCTGCGCTTCCTGTCCCAGATCGGGCTGGGCGGGACGATGTTCGGGCTGGTGATCAGCCATGTCATCATCATCACCCCCTTTGTGCTGCGCACGGTGATGAACTCATTGGGCTCGCTGGATCTGGCGCTGGACAATGCCGCCGCATCCCTGGGGTCCAGTGCGTTGACAACCTTCCGCCGCGTCACCCTGCCTCTGATCGCGCCGGGCATCGTGTCGGGTTGGGTGCTGGCGTTCATCAACAGCTTCGATGAAGTCACGATGACGATCTTTATCGCCTCGCCGGGCCTGACCACCCTGCCGGTACGGCTGATGCTCTACATCGAAGACTCCATCGATCCGCTGGTTGCTGCGGTTTCAACCGTACTCATCGTTCTGGCGGTCGTCGCCATGCTCATTCTGGACCGTCTCTTTGGCATCGACCGGATGCTGATCGGGACCACTGACAAAGACAAATAGGAGGTTGCCATGAAGCTCTTGGTAAAATCTGGTGGCCGCGAGGCCATGAACGAGTGGAAGGATCACTTCCACGCCGCAAACCCGCGCATTGAGGTCGCCTATTGGGAAGATACCGGCGACCTCGCTTCGGTTGACTATGTCATGGCGTGGGAGCCACCGGCTGGGTGGCTGGCAACGCTGCCAAACCTGAAAACGGTGTTTTCGTCGGGCGCCGGGGTGGATCACATCACCAAGGATCCAGCCTGGCCGCGCCAGATTCCTCTGGTGCGCATGGGCGGCGTCGACATGGCGCAGCGCATGGGCGAATTCGTGGTGTGGTCCGCATTGTCCCTGCTGCGCGATACCCATGATTTCGCGCTGGGTCAGGCGACGCGCGAATGGCGCTACAAGGAAGTCCTGTATTCGGCTGCCGATCGCAAGGTTGGAGTCATGGGGCTGGGCAATCTGGGGGCCCGAGCCGCAACAATGCTGTCAGCCGTGGGCTTTCCGGTTCAGGGCTGGAGCCGTTCGGCAAAATCCCTGCCCGACATCAAGACTTTTGCCGGTGCCGACCAGTTCGACGCCTTTCTGGCGGACGTCGACATCCTGGTTTGCCTGCTGCCGGTGACGCCGGATACGGTCGATATCATCGATGCAAAGCTGCTGGCCAAGCTGCCGACCGGTGCCCAGATCATCAATGTCGGCCGCGGTCAGCATGTGGTGGAAGCGGATTTGATTGCGGCGCTGGATAGCGGGCACATCGCTGGTGCTGTGCTCGACGTGTTCCGTGTCGAGCCGCTTGCCAAGGATAGCCTGCTTTGGGCCCATGAGCGGATCACCCTGACCCCGCATATCGCTTCGACGCCGACCCGGGCCGAAAAGGCGCAGTTTGTGGCGCGCTGTATCGGGTTGCATGAAGCAGGCGAAGCGCTGCCCAATATCTTCGATCCAAGGCGCGGCTACTAACCCGCCTTCACCAGCAAGCAGCCGCCCCTGCCGACCACTCGCCAGGGGCTGACTCTTCACACCCTGAAATTGCGCATCAGCGCCCAAGCAAAGTGTGCCCATCATGACCACCGGAATTTTCAAACTCACCGATACTCAAAGCTGGACCGAGGCGTTCAGCGACGCCGCATTGGCGGTGTCATGCTACACCGGCCCATTGCCGGCCAATGGCGCAGCCTTGGCCGATGCCTATGTTTTTGGTCAGCTGCGGAGCGGTACGCTCAGCATCGTCGGCAGCGACCGCGTGGTCCAGACTGGTGACATTTTCGCCCTGGAGCCGGGCCAGGCCAATGGCTGGTCGCCATCGGCAGATGCAGCGGGCTATGTGATGGTACGCCGCGATGACGCCGCCGCAATGGGCGCGCCGGTCGTGGCTTCGCGCAGCGACCTCGCAGCCATTCCGCCCTCCAATCCCACGCCCGCCCATCTGCTGATCAGCGGCGACCCGAAACAGGGCGATCTGGTATTCTGCGCGGGTGCCGACGGGCAGTGGAATGTCGGCGCTTGGGAAACCAGCCCGTATCACCGCGTCCCGACCACCTTCCCCAAGCACGAGCTGATGTATCTGCTGGATGGCTGGCTTGAGCTGACGCTCGAAGGCGGCGGGGCGCATCGCTTCGTGGCCGGGGACAGCTTTGTCGTTACCAAGGGAACGGTCTGCGACTGGAAGACCGGTGGCCTGCGCAAATTCTACGCAACCTTCACGCCAAAGGCATAATCATGGGCAAAGCGGTCGTAATCGCACCGGGTTATGCAGACCATGCCACGGAAGCCGACATGCTGGCGCCGCTGGGGATGACGCTGTCCGTGCTGGACTGGCATGGCAACCGCGCGGAACTGTTCGCCGGGCTCAACGAGGCGGCGATCATCTTCGTTCGCGATACGGCGCTTGATGCCGATGTCATCAAGGCCTGCGCCAAGGCCAAGGGCATTGTTCGCTACGGCGTCGGTGTCGACCGGATCGATCTAGAACAGGCCAGAGCACAGGGCATCAAGGTCGCCAATATCCCTGATTATGGCGCTGACATTGAGGTCGCCGACCAAACTCTGGCGCTCTATCTCGCCCTGCAGCGCCGCGTCGTCAGCCACGACCGGGCGGTCCGCTCCGGCATTTGGGGTATCGGTCAGGAGCAACCCATCCAGCGCATCGCCGGCAAGACCCTCGGATTAATCGGTTTCGGGCGCATTGCCCGGGCCGTCCGGGCCCGCTTCGCCGCTTTCGGCGTGGTCGGCGTGCTGGTGCATGATCCCTATCTCAGCGCCGGCGATGCTGCGGCGCAAGGCGTGCAGTCGGTAAGCCTGGATGCGCTCGCGCGTGGTTCGGACATCGTCTCGATCCATGCACCGGTGGCCGATCCGGATGCCCCCATGATCAATGACGGTTTCCTGTCCGCCATGCGTCCAGGTTCGGTGCTGCTGAACACCGCGCGCGGCGCGCATGTAGATGAAGCGGCACTGGTCCGTGCATTAACGGGTGGAGCGCTGTTTGGCGCGGGCCTCGATGTGTTGCGCCAGGAACCGCCCGAGCGGGACCATCCGCTGCTGGGTCTGCCCAATGTGGTACTTTCCGACCATGCCGGCTGGTATTCGGAAGCCACAGTGGCGTCGTTGCAGCGCCAGGCCGGTGAGGCCGCCGTGGCGATCCTGAACGGGCAGACGCCAGCCAACTGGGTGAACCCATGAGCCGGGGTGCGTTCGATCTAACGGGCAGGATTGCCCTGGTGACCGGCGGCGGCAGCGGTCTTGGCCTGGCCATGGCGCGCGGGCTGGCCGAACATGGCGCCTCCGTTGTGCTGGTCGGACGTGACGCCGGCAAGCTGGAACACGCTGTCGAGCTGATCCAGAGGGGCGGCGGCCAGGCTGGCGCAGCCGTTTGCGACCTGCTGGACCCGGTTGCACTCGATGAACTCGTCCGCGGCACCGAGGAGCAGCATGGCGCCATCGACATCCTGATCAACAATGCCGGCATCCAGCACCGGCAGGCGGCGCTTGAGGTCGAGGATGCCGACTGGGCGCGTGTGCTCGACACCAATCTTACGGTTCCGTTCCGCCTGGCCCGGCAGGTCGGACGGGGCATGGTCAGTCGTGGCCATGGCAAGATCATCAACACCCTCTCGGTGCTGTCGAGCCTGGGGCGGCCTTCGATTGTGCCCTACACGGCGGCCAAGGGCGGGCTGAAAATGCTTACCAAGGGGTTGGCCGTCGAATTGGCGCCGTCAGGGGTGCAGGTCAATGGCATCGCCCCGGGTTACATCCTGACCGAGATGAACACCGCCCTGAGCGAAGACCCGGTCTTCAGCTCCTGGCTGATGGGCCGCACGCCGGCAAAGCGCTGGGGCCAGCCGCAGGACCTGTCCGGCGCGGCTGTGTTTCTGGCGTCAACCGCTTCCGATTTCGTGACTGGCCATGTGCTCGCCGTCGATGGCGGCCTGACCGCTTCAGTCTAGCCCGAACTTCAACCAGGAGAGCCCCATGAGCCTCATCATCCGCAATGCCGACAATGCCAACCGCGCTATCGTTGACGCCAGCAACCCGCATCTGCAGGACGTCTATTTCAACCGTATCAGTCTGGCCGATGGCGAGTCGGTTACCCTGGAGGTTCCCGGCTTCGAGACGGTTGTGGTCGTGCAACGCGGCGTCTGCCGTGTTGCCGTCGGCAGTGCGCTGTTCGAAGGCATCGGCCGGCGGGCCGATATCTGGTCGGGCAAGGCCGATTCCGTCTATGCTGGCACCGGCAATGCCATCACCATCACGGCCACCGGGGCGGTGCTGGAAGCGATCGTGGCTGGCGGCGCCTGCGCCGAGAGCCATGCGCCATTCCGCGTGACGCCTGACGAGGTCCAGAGTGTCGTCGTCGGCTCGTCCGACACTAAATCGAAGCGGGAAATTTTCCACATCCTGGGGCAGAACGCCAATGGTCGGGCGGGAAATCTGCTGGTCAGCGAACTCTATGCGGAAGACGGCTGCTGGTCGGGCTATCCGCCGCACAAGCACGACACCCATCGGGATGGCGAGACCAATCACGCCGAACTCTACCACTATCGCTACAATCCGCCGACCGGGTTTGGCGGCCAGTTCCACTATCACAACGACGGCACGCCGGAGGCCGTGATGACCCTGGACGGCGACAGCTACCTGCTACCGACGGGCTATCACCCCACCGTAACGTCGCCGGGTCATCAGGCCTACGTCTTTACCATTCTGGTCGGCCGTGATCAGCGGGGCCTCGTGCAGTTTTTCGACCCCGAGCACGCCCACCTGATCGACTATATCCCGGGCCTGGGCGCGATGCGCGATAAGTTCAAATAGCCGAAAATTCTTCGGCAACAGCGGCTTTTCCCGCGAAAAAACCTTTGGCGCCCATGTGCTTGGGCAGCATTTTTGGGCGCCATAACCCTAGTCTTGGGTAGTCGCAGGCCTGAGGACGCATGATGAACGCAATCGCCGTTAATTTCCCCGTTAGCCAGTCGTGGATGCCGGCCGACGGCAGCCTGATGCCGGGCAGGGCCTATTATGACGGGGGCTGGCATAGCGGTACGGCGCCGATGACGCCCGTGACCAATCCAGCCAATGGCGTGGTCATCGGCCATGTGCCGTCCCTGGGAGCAGATGCAACGCAATTGGCGATTGCCGCTGCCGACGCCGCCTTTATCGGCTGGCGGGCCATGCTGCCACAGCAGCGGTCGAACATCATCCGGAAATGGTTTGAATTGATTCGCGACGCCCGTGAAGACCTGGCGATTATCATGACGCTGGAGCAGGGCAAGCCGCTGCATGAGGCGCGGGGCGAGATCGACTATGCCGCCAGCTTCGTGGAGTGGTTCGCCGAGGAAGCGAAGCGCATCGACGGCGAAATACCAATGAGCCATCTGCCCGGCCGCTCCATGCGCGTGGTGCGCGAGCCGATCGGCGTCGTCGCCTGCGTTACGCCGTGGAATTTCCCCTGCGCGATGATTACCCGCAAGGCGGCCGCGGCCTTGGCAGCCGGTTGCACAGTCGTGATACGGCCAGCTAATGAAACACCGTTCTCGGCGCTGGCTTTGGCGGTGCTTGCGGAACGTGCCGGCTTCCCCGCCGGGGTGTTCAACGTGCTGACCGGGCCCTCGCGCGACATCGTTGGTGAAATGACCGCGAATCCGCGCATCCGCGGCCTGAGCTTCACTGGATCGACGTCGGTGGGAAAGCAACTGGTCAGGGCCTGCGCCGACACGCTCAAGCGCGTCTCCATGGAACTGGGCGGGCATGCCCCATTTCTGGTGTTTGACGACATAGATCTGGATCGTGCGGTCGCAGCCGCCATCGACGCCAAATTTCAAACCACGGGGCAGGATTGCCTGGCGGCGAACAGGATTTTTGTGCAGCGCAGCATATACGAGCAATTCCTCGAAAAATTTACCGCCGCTGCCCAAGCCCTGCGGGTCGGAAACGGCTTTGAAGCCGGGGTTATGCTGGGCCCGCTCATGCATGAACGTGCGGTCAACAAATGCCTTGACCAGATTGCCGATGCGACCGCTGCCGGGGCGCGATTGCTCACCGGGGGTGAGGCCAACGGGCTGTTCCTGACGCCGGCCGTGCTGGCAGATGTGCGACCGGATATGGCGATCTTCCGCGAGGAAACCTTCGGGCCCGTCGCCGCAATCCTGCCATTCGATACCGAGGCAGAGGCACTAGCGGCCGCCAATGACACTGAATATGGCCTGTCTGCCTATCTTTTTACCAATGACCATAACCGCATCTGCCGGGTAACCGCAGCGCTGCGCAGCGGGATGGTGGCGGTCAACTGCGTGAAGATGACTGGGCACCCCATTCCCTTTGGAGGCGTGCGCGATAGCGGGTTGGGCCGCGAAGGCGGGCGACACGCGATCTCCGAATTCACTGACCTGAAATATGTCTGCGCCGCTTACGACGCTGTCTGAGCAAGGAACTATCATGGACGACCGCATCAACGACCTGTCTACCGTCGACAGAGAATATGTTTTCCACCCTTCGACCCATCTCGCTCAGTTCGAGCGCGGTGATATCCCGAACCGGGTCATGACCGGCGGCAGTGGGGTCTATGTTCGGGATCGTGACGGTCTGGAAAGTCTGGACGCCTTCGCCGGCCTCTACTGCGTCAATATCGGCTATGGCCGCACCGAAGTCGCCGATGCGATCTACGCCCAGGCGCAGAAGCTGGCCTATTACCATGCCTATGTTGGTCACTCGAACGAGCAGATCATCAACCTGTCTGAACGTATCGTGCGCTCTGCCGGCATGGGCATGAGCAAGGTCTATTATGGCCTGTCCGGATCGGACGCCAACGAGACCAATCTCAAACTAGTCCGTTACTACAACAACGTGCTCGGCCGCCCGACCAAGAAAAAGGTCATCTCGCGCCATCGTGGCTATCACGGGTCGGGCCTGATGACGGGCAGCCTGACGGGCCTGCAGTCGTTCCATAACTCGTTCGACCTACCCATGGACGGCATTCTGCACACCGCTTGCCCGCATTACTGGCGCTATGCCCAGCCCGGCGAGAGCGAGACCGATTTTTCGTTGCGTTTGGCGGCCGAACTTGAGGCGCTGATCCTGCAAGAAGGGCCGGAAACCATTGCGGCCTTCATCGGCGAACCCGTGCTCGGAACCGGTGGCATCGTGCCGCCGCCAGAGGGCTATTGGGCCGCGATCCAGGCTGTGCTGCGGAAGTATGACGTGCTGCTGATTGCTGACGAAGTGGTCACCGCCTTTGGCCGGACCGGCCAGTATTTTGGTTGCCACACCTACGATATCCAGCCCGATATCATCACCATCGCCAAGGGTTTGACCTCAGCCTATCTGCCGCTGTCGGGTTCGATCATTGGCAAAAAGGTTTGGGACGTGCTGGTCGAAGGCAATGACAGACTGGGTCCCTTGGGCCACGGCTGGACCTATTCGTCACATCCCGTTTGTGCCGCTGCCGCCAATGCCAACCTGGATATTGTCGATGGTGAAGACCTCACCGGCAACGCCGCCCGCACCGGCGGCTATTTGCAGCGCCGGCTGCGCGAAACCTTCACCGACCATCCCCTGGTCGGAGAAGTGCGTGGCGTTGGCCTGATGGCCGCCCTGGAATTCGGGACTGGCGCCGAGCGTCGGGATTCCTTCGCTGTCGACCTCAAGGTCGGTCCGCGTGTATCGGCGGCGGCTCTCGAACTCGGCATGATCGCCCGCGCCATGCCGCAAGGCGACATCCTTGGCTTCGCGCCCCCGCTGGTGATCACTGAGGCTGAGGTCGACAAGATCATCGACATCACGCAGCGCGCCGTCAACCAGGTTCTCGACGAGCTTTCTCGCTAGGCCGAGCTCCCCCATCGCTGCTTGGACAAAGCAGCGATGGGGAAGCATTGCCGTCAGCATGTCGGTGGTCGATCGATAGCGAGCGAATAGTTTTCGCGGCCTATTGATGGAGAGGTAACTCAGGAAGTTTGGGCTGTCGGACTGTAATGCGGGAATGCGTTGGTTCAGGCGCTCTTTTGCAGTTAACCGTGAGAGGGTCGGCGCGTGGATATTTGATCGCAGCACCGCTTTCTGCCGGACCGCCCCGTTTCAACCGAGAGCTACGCCCACCATCGGCCATTTCTCATTCTCTGGCTGTTGCAGCGGTCAGAAACGACCTAAATGGGGTCGGATGCGATCGGGCCGCTTACAGATGAAAATTCAAATAAAGCTGTCGTTCGTCGAGCGGATTAATGACTGCCAATCGAACCGAGCGCTGAAGAGACAGGGATCTAGCAGTCGATAGTAAACAGGGTTGCCATCGTCTCAGCCCTTCACCCCGGCAGACAGCATAATTGCCTGTGTGACACGACGTTGGAATATCAGGTAGAGCACGGCAACCAGCAAGGCGGCCATCATGGCACCGGCGAGCTCGCGTGCATACTGGACGCCAAACGCATCGTTGACCTGCGTGATGCCTACGGCAACGTTCATCATTTCCGGCTTTGAAACCGCAAGAAATGGCCAGAGGAAATTGTTCCAGGCACCGATGAAGGTCACAATGGCGAGCGCAGTGGTTATCCCCCAGTTCATCGGCAAATAGATGCGGGTGAAAATACGCCACTCACTGGCCGAATCCATCTTTGCGGCTTCTCGATATTCCTTGGGTACCGAGTCGAAGAAGTTCTTGTAGACGATGATCACGACGGGGTGGATGAGCTGAGGAAGAATCACCCCCATCCAGGTATTTATCAACGATAACTGAGCCATCAAAATGAAGTGGTTGACGATCAAGGCGGTCAACGGAACCATGAAGCTGGCAAGGATCAGCACCCACAGGATAGTGCGACCCGGGAATCTGAGTTGTGACAACGCATAGGCGGTGAGGGCGCTGCACACCAGGGTGATGGCGGTGACACCAAGCGAGGTCACCAGCGAATTGAGGTACCATCGCCCGATCATGGTGTTGACCAGAACGTGCCAATAGGCCTCGATCGTCCAGGTGCGTGGCAGGAATTCCACGGTGTTGGAGATCACCTGGGATTCGGGTTTGAGGGAGGTGACCACGCCCCAATAGATCGGAAAGGCCCAGAGCACCGCAAAGATCACCGTGACCAGCGTCAGGATGAGGCCGCCGATATCGAGCGATTTCATGATGCGGGGTTTGGCCGTGAGGCCAGTGGTGTCCGCTACTATGTCAGCGACGCTCATTTTGACCTCGTGCGCGAAGCAACTGGAACTGCAGGACTGAGAAGACGATGACGATCACGAACAAGGCGACCGAAATCGCTGCGGCGTAGCCGCCCTGGTTTTTCTGGAAGGCCTGACTGTAGATATATTGTACCAGCACCATCGAGGGGTCGGGCCGGCCGCCCTGCACGAACAAATAGACCTGATCGAAAATCTTCAGCTGCAGGATCAACTGAATGGTCAGCACGAGCGCCGTCACCGGCCAGATCAACGGCCAGGTGATGCGGCGGAAAATCGTCCAACGACTGGCATTGTCCAGCGCCGCGGCCTCATAGATGTCGGTCGATATCGAGCGCAGGCCAGCAAGGAACAGCAGGATATTAAAGCCGCAGGTCCACCAGATGGTGACGAACGCAACGGCCGGCATGAACATCCACTGCGTCCGGAACACTGGCGTTTTCGCCCCGAAAATCCAGGTCAGCGGGTACTGCATGATGCCGAACTGCAGATTGAACATCCAGTTCCAGATGCGGTAAACCACCGAGACAGGCAGGATATAGGGCAGGAAGAACATCGCCAGAATGACGCTTTGCTGCCATCCCTTGAGGCGCGACACCATCATCGCGATGGCGAGCCCGATCAGCGTGTTGGGGATGACGGTCAGCGCGACGAAGTAGGCTGTGTTTCGGAGGGCGGTCCAAAAACGACGGTCATCGAACATCTCGATGTAATTTTCGAGACCGATCCATTTTCCGGGCCCGATCAGGGGCGCATCGGTAAAGCTGAGATAGACCATCTGGGCGGTCGGCCACAGAAACAGCACGCCATAGGTCAGCACAAACGGAAGAATAAGAAGATAGGCGACCGCAACTTCGCGTCGGTAGTTCCTGATCATGCTGCTCCGGCCCCTTAAAGTGTTCGGCGGCGCGAAGCCGCCGAACCAGATTTTGAGGAATTAGTCGGCCTGGTCTTGCAGGTCGGCCTTCATCTCGTCGATGGCTTCCTGCGCACCCATTTCGCCGTTCATGGCCGGGCTGATATAGTTGGCAACGGCGTCATAGACGGGCGAAGCCACGCCAGCCAAGACCGACTTGGGATCGAAGACCGCAGTGTCAGCCAGCACCGAATAGGTGGCGTTGGGTTCCATGGTCTTGAACGCTTCGCTATCGCGGGTTGGTGAATAGGCCGGGATGTGGCCGGCATCTGCCCAGGCCAGCGAATTCTCATTCATCCACGAGATGACCTCCAGTACGGCGGCCTTCTTCTCCGGCGTCATTTCCTTGCCGACATTGTTCGGGATGGCAAAGCCATGCGAGTCGGCCCAGGTCGCTGGGTGATCGAAGAAGGTCGGGATGGCGATGGCGCCCCATTCAAAGCCGAGTTCGCCCTTGGCCGCGAGGTCGGTCATCGTCGGAACTTCCCAGACGCCGTTCATGTGCAGCGCTGCTTTTCCCGAGGTGAACAGCGCAACCGAACCTTCATATTCGGTAAGTGCGGGCGCATAGCCGCCCTCGACCCAGCTGGCCATGGTTTCGACGGCAGCCACTGCCTTTGGAATGCTCTCATCGGGCAGGAAGGTGCCGTCTTCGCCCAGGAACACGCCGTCCTGCTGGCCGAACAGCGAGTAGAACACGCGCCATGGCGTACCGTCGCCCGAGGTCTGCAGCGAGAGGGCATATTCGGAATTGGGCTGGAGCTTCTCGAGAGCCGCCATGAAATTGTCGGCGCCATCTAGGCCCGTGGGCTTGCCGTCTTCGCCAAGGAGCCCTGCTTCGGCCAGCTTGTCCTTATTGTAGTATAGGACGATTGAGTGGATATCGAAGGGCACGGCATATTGGGCGCCATCGCTCTGGCCGGCTTCCCAGTTGGCCGGGGCGAAGGTGTCTGCGCTAAGGCCGACGCTGGCGAGATCGTCCACGTTGATCTGCGCCAGAGCCCCCGAGGATACCCCAAGCGGCACGCGCGACAGGTGATAGGTCATTACGTCAGGACCTTCGCCAATGGCGGCCGAAGTCTGAACCTTGGTATAGAAAGGGGTGCCCCACTCCAGTGTAGTCGCCTGGATGTTGATTTCACCCTGATGTTCAGTGTTGAAGCGGTCGATCAGTGACTTCATGCGCACGCCGTCACCGCCGCCGAGGAAATCCCACCAAACGACGTCTTCCTGGGCTTGCACGGCACCGACAGATAACAGCGCAGTCGACAGCATTGCGATCTTGAAAAGATTCTTCACGTTTTCCTCCCTTGGGACAATCCCGACGCCACTCCTCAGGCAGTGCGCCAGCTGGCGAAGCAGGCGCACTGTAGTCAGGCGGCCGTTTTAGACGGCTCTATGTTCTTCCTCGGCCGGCCCATTGATGGGCTCCATGCCGGTCTCCAACCGGTCTGTTAGCCGGCGGCGTGGTAGGCCTTTCCGGCATCGTCAAAAACGATGGCTGTATCGCCATCGAGAGTGATGTGGACGGTATCTCCAGCTTGGATCTGGCTGATGCCCTTGTCCTCGGCGACCAGGACGGTGTCATCAGGCAGGCGTGTATAGACCAGAGTCCGTTCGCCGAGCCGCTCGACCACGTCGGCCACGCCCGATATGCCAGCGCCCATGAAATTGACATGAGCGGCCTCTGCGCGAATGCCGAAGGTAAGGTTGTTTTTTGGCAAGGATGCATAGGGCACCGCGGTCTGTACCGCCGTCTGTCCGGCAAAGCTGACCGACGCCTTGCCGCCAACGTCGCTGATGGCTGCAATTGGGATGAAGTTCATTGCAGGTGATCCAACAAAGCTGGCCACAAATCGCGTTGCCGGGCGCGAATAGACCTCCATCGGGGTCCCGATCTGTTCGATCCGACGATTGTTCATCACCACGATACGCGTCGCGAGTGTCATCGCTTCGGTCTGGTCGTGGGTCACGAAGATCATCGTCGCCTTGATACGATTGTGCAGCTGCGCCAGTTCGAGGCGGGTGCGCACGCGTAATCCGGCGTCGAGATTGGACAACGGTTCGTCCAGAAGGAAAGCCTTGGGATCGCGGACGATGGCTCGACCGATGGCGACCCGCTGGCGCTGCCCGCCGGAGAGCTGCGCGGGCTTGCGATCCAACAATTGCACGATTTCGAGCATGCGCGCGGCATCTTCGACGCGTCTGGTGATTTCGGCCTTGGGCGTCCCGACATTCTGCAGCCCGAACGACATGTTGTCGCGAACCGTCATATGGGGATAGAGCGCGTAATTCTGGAACACCATCGCCACGCCACGTTCATTGGGCGGCAACTGATCGACGCGCTCGCCGCCAATGAAAATTTCCCCCTCATTGACCGCTTCGAGACCGGCAATCATGCGGAGCAGCGTCGATTTTCCGCAGCCTGATGGCCCGAGGAAGACGATGAACTCGCCCGACTCGATATGCATCGACACCTTGTCGAGAACACTAACCGCGCCGAAAGATTTGCTGACCTCTTTAAGGACAATGTCGGACATGGCTTTCCTCTCCCGCGGCGCCGCTGGCGCCACCTGCTAAGCACTCGAGGCCAAACCTCGGCACATAGTCATTTGTAATATTTTTCAAACGGATCGCGCGGACAGTCAATCCCATTCCAGAAAATGATATCAAAAATCTGGATAAATATCACCAAACCCGCTTTCGAGGCGGGTTCGGCTCCACCGCGCCCGAGGCCATCAGTCGATGGGCGACCCGTCCTTGGCCGCCGCGCGCGCCTTACGCCTGGCATTGTCAATCTGCTCATGCGGCACCGATGCTGCCGGCAGCATTGTAATATCGCGCAAGGTCTCGAAGGGCAGCTTCGGCTCGCGGCCTGCTGTCAGCAGCCCGTTCACTTCCTGCTCGGTGTCGCTAACCTGGGTGTAACAATAGCCAGCAATATGCGGCATGGCGGCGATGGCCGAGAAGATATCGCGAAGGCGATCTTCGAACTCCTTCGGATCCGCAACGGTGGAATAGCCGTGCCATTTCTCGCCCTGCTTGGGCAGGTAGCTCAACCCGCCAAACTCGGTCAGCATTACGGGCGCATCGCCCAAGACGCGACCACCCAGCACGATACGCCGGCGCGCCGGCCCCATCCCGGTCAGCATGACCTCGATATCCGTCGGATCATGGAAGCGGCTCGTCAGCCCCGCGCCATCGGGCGCGTAGTCGTGCACTGACCAGATATCGCTCTCAACCAGTTCCCAACCGTCATTGGAGATAACCGGGCGGCTCGTATCGAGCGCCTTGGTCAGGTGATATAGGGCGCTGGCATAGTGCTCCTGATCGGGCCGATCCGCAATTTGCGACACGCCCCAGCTCTCATTGAGCGGCACCCAGGCGACGATGCATGGATGGCTCTTGTCGCGCCGGATTGCCGCCATCCACTCCTTTGACAACCGCTCGATGGCCGAGTTCGAGAAGGCATAGGCGCTGGGCATTTCCTCCCAAACCAAAAGGCCCAGCACGTCGCACCAGTAGAGAAACCGTGGGTCCTCGATCTTCTGGTGGATGCGCACACCGTTGAAACCCATGGCCTTGATGAGCTCGACCTCGCGCCGCAACGCTTCCGGACTGGGCGCCGCGAGATGCGATTGCGGCCAGTAATTCTGGCCAAGCACCATGCGTAGATAATAGGGCAACCCATTGAGAAGGAACCGCTGCGCACCGACGGCGACGCTGCGCAGGCCAAGATAGGACTGCACCCGGTCGGGTCGCTTGGCGTTCAGCACCACCTCGACATCCACCAGGTTCGGCTTTTCCGGCGACCACAGCAGGTAATCGCGATGCACGCCGTTTTCGAGCTGCGGCACCGGGATATCGAAGCCCAGTTCGGCGTCGTTGAGCATCATCGTCTGCTCGGCAATCGGCTTGCCCTGGGTGCTGAGCCTGATGGTCACCGTGGTTGGCGCCGCTGGCATGGTGTTGAGGCGGATATCGCAGCGGACGCGCGCATTGGTTAGGTCGGGGACCAGATGAATATCGGTCAGATGCAGCGCCGGAACGACGCTCAACCACACCGGCTGCCAGATGCCGCTGGTGCGGTGGTACCAGATGGAATGGGGCGCCTCGAGCCAGTCCTGCTTGCCGCGCGGCATGCGGACATCTTCCGGCTGGTCCTCGGCGCGCACCACCAGCACTTGCTCTCCCGCGCCAAGGGCGTGTGTGACATCAAGAGAGAACGGCACATGCCCCCCCTCGTGGTTGCCGACGCACTGTCCATTGACCCAAACGGTCGCTGCATAGTCCACGGCGCCGAAATTGAGCAGAAGCTGCTCGTCCGATTGCAGCTGTGGCGCCACAAAAGTGCGCCGATACCAGATAACCGGATGAAATCCGGTCTCGCGCAGCCCGGACAATTCACTTTCCGGCGGGAACGGCACCACGATCTGTCTGTCGAAGACCTCCGCGTGCTGGTACCAGTTTTGGCCAATGCCGATATTGCCGTCGTCATGGGCAAAGCCCCATGAGCCGCAAAGATCAATCCAGTTGTCGCGGCGGAACTGTGGATTGGGCGCAAGCGTGGTTGCGGTTTCGGTGATCGTCATGGTTGCTCCTCGTCAGCGTCCACAGCTCTCGCGGCTGCCTTGCTAAATTTGTTTAGCAAGCTCATCCAGCTGCGCTATCTTGTCAAGGATGGCTGTGAGGTGTCGGAGGGTGGTTTGAAGAAACGCGTCAAAATGGTGGATATTGCACGCGCGGCAAACGTATCGCGGACCGCTGTGTCGCTGATCCTCAACCAGGTTCCCGGCATGCGCATCGCTGAAGCGACGCGGCAGCGCGTGCTGCAGGTGGCGCGTGAGCTGGGCTATGACCCAGGGCCTCGTCTGGAGGAATTGAGTCAGGAGAACCAGCGCCTTTTCGGGCTTCTGATCAATGAAATTTCGTCTGCTTACCCGATCGACTTGGTCTATGGCCTCCAGAACTGGGCCGATGCGCAAGGCGTCCAAATCATCATCCAGGTCACCGATGGCGTCCTCGATCGAGAGAGCGCCGCCCTCGACAATTTCGCCCGTTTCGGCGTTGAGAGCGTTGTCTATGCCAGCAGCTTTTCGGCCTTGGCCACGCCTCCCGATGGGCTGCACGCGTTCCGCCATGTGCTGCTGAATTGCCGGCGCGAGGACGGCACCGGCCTCGCCGTCTTGCCCGCGGAACGGCACGGGGGATCCGTAGCCACCCAGCATCTGCTCGACATCGGTTGCAAGCGCATCGCCACGATCACCGGCGATCCCTGGCAGTTCGCCAGCAAGGAGCGCCTCGCCGGCTATCGCCGCACGCTCAACAAGGCGGGTCTCAATCTGGGTAAGGCCTATGAGGCTGCGAGCGACTGGGGGCATGCAACGGGCTATCACGCGGCCCGTCAACTCTTCGAACTTGCCGAACCACCCGACGCGATTTTTGGGCAAAACGATATCATCGTCCGCGGAATCCTAGCCGCTGCGCAGGAGGCTGGATTGCGCGTGCCGCAGGATCTGGCACTGGTCGGCTATGACGACCGGGAATTCGCCAAGGATCTACAGATCAGCACGGTGACCCTCCCTCACGCTGAAATGGCCGAACGGGCGCTGGTCGATTTGGCGAGCGGAGGAGAGTTGGGCGACAAGACGTTATTTATCGCTGGTGAACTGATCGAAAGAGCAACAACGCAAAAAGACCCGGCCCGCCAATGAACGACCCAATGCATTCCGGCTGTTCTGGCACATTTGCACGCTGAAAACGTGCTCAACTCCGTTTTGCCCGTGCGTTCGCGAAAAAACTGTTACATGAGTTCGGGGTTCGTTTCGTGAGAGTGCATCCGTGAGCCGCAATTTTTTGGTGATTGATCCCGAGGAGAGGATCGAGGTGCTGAAGGCGCTCGCCTCTCCGATCCGGATTCAGGTTCTCAAGCTCCTCCATGTCGAAGGACCGCTCAACGGCAACGATATCGCCGCACGACTCAGCCTGCCGCAGTCGACCGTGTCGACCAATCTGCAAATTCTGGAAGGCGCAGGTCTCATCCGCACCGAGACGCAGAAGGCGCGCAAGGGCAACCAGAAAATCTGCCATTCGACCTTTGACGAAGTCCTGGTGACGTTCAAGGAGGAGGTCAAGCCTCTGAACCCCAAGACGATCGAAGTGTCGATGCCGCTGGGGCTCTATACGAGCTGTGAAGTGTCGGCGCCGTGCGGCCTGTGTTCAACCGAGGGCATCATTGGCTTGCTCGACGTTCCGAACACGTTTCTGAACCCGGAGCGTATGAAGGCCGGGCTGATCTGGTTTACGCGAGGCTTCATCGAGTACCAGTTTCCCAACAATGCCAAGCTGGCGCAGAACACCGTCGAGGTCATGGAATTTTCACTCGAATTGAGCTCGGAAGTGCCTGGAACCTCGGCCGATTGGCCCAGCGATATCACGCTCTCCGTCAATGGCACCGAGATCGGCACCTGGATGTCGACTGGCGATTATGGCGACAAACGCGGCGTCTACACGCCCGACTGGTGGAAGCTCAAGGGCAGCCAATACGGCCAGCTCAAGAGCTGGCGTGTGACGACCGACGGCACCTATGTCGATGGTGTGAAGATATCGCCGGTGTCCCTGGTGGACCTCGACCTTGCCAACCATCACTCGATCCGCCTGCGCATCGAAGTGAAGCAGGACGCCAAGCATCCTGGAGGCATTAATATTTTTGGCCAGGGCTTTGGCAACTACGACCAGGACATCATCCTAAGGCTGCAAACCGCGCGCTAAATCGAGCATTGCGAAGCTGCCCGCGCCCTCTTGCGTCAACCCCACGTGACCGCTAATCATAAATCGTGATGTAAATCCATAAAATGGAACCAGTGGGAGAGGGCCGTTGAGAGCGTCAGTTATTGCGAACAAGGACTACACGATCTCGAAAATCGATGATCGTGTATATGGGGCTTTCCTCGAACATCTGGGCCGCGCGGTTTATGAAGGCATCTATGAGCCTGACCATCCGACAGCCGACGCTGACGGCATGCGCGGCGATGTCGTCGACTTGGTGAAAAAGCTCAATGTTCCGGTTGTCCGCTATCCGGGCGGGAACTTTGTTTCGGCCTATAATTGGGAAGACGGTATCGGGCCGCGCGAAGCGCGCCCAACGCGCCTGGATCTTGCTTGGCATACCTCGGAAAGCAATGCCGTCGGAATCCACGAATTCGCCGATTGGTGCGCAACGGTCGGCACGGAGATGATGCTGGCCGTGAATCTGGGGTCGCGCGGCGTCGATGACGCCCGCAATTTCCTTGAATATGTCAACCATCCGGGTGGCTCCTATTGGAGCGACCTGCGCATAAAGAATGGTCGCAAGGAGCCCTGGAACGTCAAGCTCTGGTGCCTGGGCAACGAGATGGATGGACCTTGGCAGGTCGGCCACAAGGACGCGACGGAATATGGAAAACTGGCGGCAAACACGGCACGCGCCATGCGCATGTTCGACAAGTCCCTGGAACTAGTCGCCTGCGGCTCATCCAATTCGGACATGGCCAGCTATCCCGATTGGGAGCGGATCGTTCTCGAGCATACCTATGATCACGTCGACTATATTTCGCTGCATATGTACTTCGCCAACCGGGACGAAAATACGCCCAACTTCTTGGCGTTGGCAGAAAAACTCGACACCTACATTGAAACGGTGACTGCCACAATCAAGCAGGTAAAGGCCAAGCGCAAGTCGAAGCGCGACGTCTATATCTGCTTTGACGAGTGGAATGTCTGGTACCATTCCAACAAGCGGGACCGAGAGATTTTGGACGGCAATGGGGGCTGGCCGCATGCGCCGGGTTTGTTGGAGGACATCTACAATTTCGAAGACGTGCTGATGGTGGGGTTGATCCTCAACACCTTCATTCGCCGTTCCGATGTCGTAAAGATTGCCTGTATCGCCCAGTTGGTGAACGTGATCGCGCCGATCATGACCGAAAAAGGCGGCCCGGCCTGGGCGCAAACCATCTATTACCCCTACTACTTCGCCTCAGTTTTCGGCCGTGGCACGGCCCTGCAATTGCAGGTGAATTCGCCAAGTTATGAAAGCACGCACAAGTCGAAAACGCCGTTTGTCGACGTTTCAGGCGTTCAGAACGAAGATGGCACGCTCTGCTTCTTCCTCGTCAATCGCCACATGAGCGAAAGCATCGAGACCGAGGTTGATCTGCAAGGCTTTGCCGGCGGCACCATCATCGATCATCAGGTGATGACCCATACCGATCTGAAGGCCGTCAACACCGCGAAGGACCAGCAACAGGTAGCGCCCCGCCAGGGCGATGGAGCGAGCATCAACGGCGGCAAGCTGCTGGTGACGTTGCCTCCCTATTCCTACCAAATGGTGCGGGTGCGCGTCAGCTAAGGCGCCCGCCGTCGAGCCCATAGCTTCAAGGCCGCGCCATGGCGCGGCCTTTCTGCATTCCTATGAGGTCACATTGTTCAAACGACTGTAAGCGCTCGCGTTAGTTTTGGGTTAGCCGCCGGCAACATTGCCAATCGCCAGTTTAAGAGCGGCAGTCCGGTATCGGCCCCATTCTGCCACCAGTGGTTGTTCTGCGAGGTGACCGCTGTATATTGCGGACGTAGCGGGAACGGTGTTTCTGGCAGTTCAACGCGGGACAAAACACTGCGATGATTCAGAGACGTTGGCTTTGAATCGTCATTGGCAGTTCAACGATCCGCCAGCCGCCGACCGGCATCATCTTGTACTCGCTGGACCAATGCTGCTTGTTGAGCAATTGCTCCCTTTTCCCATTCTTCCAGCGTCATTGGTGGATTTGGGTCTTGCCAAATCCACGGCGATTGCGGTCCGTCGAAGTATAGTTCTCTTATGGTATCCATTGGGTCCAATGGCTTAAGAAGAGCCCAGGGAAGATGCGCTTTACCATCCCAGTCGGGTGGTCGGTACCAAGCGATTCCGTTTCCATGATTGTTAACGACGCCCAATCCCGGCGCTTGTAGGTATTGAGCAGCGAATTTCTCAGCGCCCATCAAGGGGAGCTGTTCTTCGATTGTTTGTTTGCTCTCCCGTTCCTCGCAAAGGGCCACGCCCTTATTTCTCGTAACGAACCCACCACGTGGGGTGGCCCATTTTTCGACGCCGCGGGAAACAGCGGCTATGGCGAGGCATTGCCATTCGGGCCTGTGAGAAAAATAACCGGTCAGGTCTTCTACATGGAGGCGCTGCTGCACTATAACGATGCGGCCGTGCGTCTTGCTGTTCAGGCGGTGTAGAACATCATTTTTGAAATATTCGGCGACTTGCTCGCGCTTGTCGGCATCCTCAATCTGAGACGGTGACTGTGGGTCGTCGACGATGATGACATCGTAGCCTTTGCCGATAATCGCCTCTCCATATCTGAGGAAAGACAACGAACCGCCTTGTGGGAAATCCATGCGCCGGTCAGACGCAGTGAATTCGATCTGGTCGAACACGCCGCCGTATCGATCTGACCGCATGAGCCTAACGACCTTTTGGCGGAAATCATTAGCTAGATCCGATGTGCCGGCGAGGATCAGTATTTTTAGCCGCGGATCCTTACCGAGCAGGAATGCCGGCATGGCGATCGAGGTCATAAATGACTTCAGGCTGCGCGGCGGCAGGTTGATGATTAGTCGATTAGGCGTTCCGGCTATGAATTGGGTTAGCTGATGCGCGATGACGCCGATATGCCAGTTTTCGAGCAGCTGTTCGCCAGGATGAAGAACCTCGAAAGCAAGCCCGGAAAACATATCAAACTGGGTGCGATACATCAGTTGGTAGGGATCATTCCTCGTCATCTTCGTCGTCCGGCTTGAGCATGTCTGCGATCAACTTGTTCAGTCGATCCTCGTCGTTGGACGTCGGCTTAAACTTTTGCTTAGGGTCAAATTCACTCAGAAATTGGAGCGTTGGGATCCATTTTCCGAGCTTGCCAGCAGCGACCTCGTGAAGAGCTCTGGCAATGATCATGTCCATCGGCGTGCTGGTCGTGCCGTCTGACAATTTCAGCTTCCGATGTAGCTTTTCATGGAGCTTAGCTTTGACCGTGGTGCCCCGAGCTTCGCGCCCCTTTGGGTTACCAGATGTTCCCGGCTTGAACCGCGAACTCTTCGGCGGCTTCCCATATCCAACCTCATAGGGGTCATCGCCGTCGCTATCATGGGACATTGGTGCCCTCCGCGCGTTCTTCCGCGACGTCGGAAAGGGGCCTCTGTGATGGCAACAATACCGGCTCAATTCCTGTCGCTGTTTGGAAGCGGCGCAAAATGACGTCGACAAATCTTGGATCGATCTCGATGAGAGCCGCTCGACGCTTGGTGGCTTGCGCCGCCAGCAACGTCGTCCCGGAGCCGCCGAATGGATCAAGCACTAGATCGCCCGGTATCGTGGAGTCACGAATGGCATCCTCAACCATGGCAACCGGTTTGACCGTGGGGTGATCATCAAGGTCAGTTTTCCGCGTCGCTGAAAATGACGAAGCTCCGGGGTACTGCCAAAGGTTAGAGCGGTTACGGCCGAGGCGACCGAGCTGCACGTTGTTAGTATGGCTGGCCTCTCCATGTTTGAAGACGGCCACCATCTCGTGCTGGCTGCGGTAGAACGAACCCATGCCACCGTTGCTCTTCGCCCATACGCATATGTTGAGGAAGCTGTCGAATAGTTGGCGCCCTGCGACCACCATGTCGGCGATATGACGCCAATCAATGCAGTGGTAGTGCAGGGACCCATTTCGCGAATGATCTCGCGCTAGACCCATGACCAAGAGCAGAAATGCTGCGAACTCCGCCTCGGACATTTCGCCCGATGCCATGGCGAAGTCTGTGTGGGTTTTGGCCCCGGCACCACTTACCATCCCCGGAATTTTCAAGTTGTAGGGGACATCGGTGAACACGAGGTCGGCTAGTTGACCCTGCAGCAAATACTCAAAGCTGGCTGGTTCACGGGAGTCACCACAAAAGACCTGGTGATCCCCGCATTGCCAGAGATCGCCGAGACAACTGGTGGGGGTCTCCGGCGGCAGCGGAATATCCTCCTCCGATCCCGCGATAGAAGGAGGCGCCAGCAGACGATCGATTTCGATCGCGTCGTAACCGGTTAGTTCGATCTCATAGTTGGCAGCGATTAGATCGCGAAAGTCGCTAGCCAGTAGCGCCGCGTCCCAACTGCCCTCCTCGCCAATTTTGTTGTCGGCAATTCGAAGCGCCTTCTTTTGATCCTTCGAGAGCCCGCGCAATACGATGACCGGCACATCGGCTAGGCCCAGTCGCTCAGCTGCCAACCAACGTCCATGACCGGCAATGATCATCGCCTTTTCGTCCACGAGCAGTGGAGAAATATATCCGAACTCACCATAGGCAGCGGCCAGCTTTTGGATCTGACGCTTTGAGTGCTTCTTTGGATTTGTGGGATCAGGTTTGACCTGAGTCAGCGCCATGACTGTCACAGCGATGGGGGCGGGGTGGTTCGCTAGCGTAGCCATGTGTGCCTCATTTTCTACCATCAGAAATGCACGGGTCACATTTGTTGTCAACTAAACAAAGTCAGATGCAAAATATCGACATAGTCTATGTTCTAATTAATCCGCAACCTATTCTTCTTACGGTAATGGAAAGCCGGTCTTGTCTAAACGAATCCCTCTTAACTCACGTCTTATGGGTCGTCTTAAACCGGAGTATGACTGGCCTTCCACAAACGGAATTTGGCTGCATCCCGCATTTCCAGTCATTCGATAACTTGGTAATTGGGTAATTGTTCAATTCGAACCGCCCAATTTCGATCTTCTCGCCAACCCGCATTGACCTCGCGGTACGTGCAGATCGCAAACCCCGCCCTTGGCCGGGCGCGCTAGTTGTGCGATAGGCCGTCTTTTCAAGCCGCGAGAAACCGTTGCTTCACCAGTATCCCCAGATCGGCTTGCTAGCGTGCGGCTGGGTGGCATCCTCACTATCGAAGGGGTGTCCATGATCCGAGGTCTAGTTAAAGTCTTGCCCGTTTTGGCCGCGGCCGGTGTGGGATTCGCGGGCGCTATGTTGCTTATCGTACCCGATGCAGGCGCGGGCATTGCCCGTGCGACCCTCGGCTCTCTCGGCGGCGCCGGCTGCAACATCAAGGGCAATATCAGCATCAACAGCGGTGAGCGCATCTACCATGTGCCAGGGCAGCGATACTACCTGGAGACCATCATCCGATCTGAACACGGTGAGCGCTACTTTTGCTCTGAGGCCGAAGCACGTGTCGCCGGATGGCGTAGAGCCGGCGTTTAAAGACCGGCTCCGCGAGGCAATTCGCTGTGGCGAGCAGGCTACCCTGCGTGGGTTGCTCTCTACGCTGCTGGCTTCGCACCTATCCCTGCTACCGCGCCAAAAATTCCCTGATACTGGCGTAGGGAATATCCGAACAATCCATTGGCACTGCCGCTACTTGGCCGGGACGCAACGAGGGTGAATTCGTCAGCATTCTCCAATAATCCCTGTAATTCGGCGTTAGCAGGGAACAGAGCCTGGTTTGCGGCGACTACGTGCACCGCCAGTCGGCCCGTATTTTGGGTGGGCTTTAAGCGTCGAATCCGGACAGAAATGGCGGTTTTTGCTTGCGCAGCGCGCTCGGCAATAGCCCGTTGAGCGCTGCACCAACCCATTGAAAATCAACGAGCGTTTGCCCCGCTGACGCTGTTGGCGGAGGCAGCATTGGCTGGCAGCATGCTGGTGGTTTGCCTGCGGTTTTCTGCTGCGCCTAGGCGACGCGGCGTTCGCCGGGCGCGCGCGCCGGATTTGCGCGGCGCTCTTCGATGACAAAAATATCGACGATGCGATCGAGCGTCTGGGCCTGGGCTTCGGTTTGCTCGATGGCAGCGTTGGTTTCTTCGACCAGCGCCGCATTGTGCTGGGTCATTTCGTCCAGCGTGCGGACGGCGGTGGAGACTTCGTCGATGGCGGCGGCCTGTTCGCCGCTGGCCTTGGCGATGGCTTCCACCAGCGCGCTGTTCTGCTGCACCGCCTCCTGCATGGCAGCGAGACGGGTCGCGGCATCCGACACCAGCAGCGAGCCGCCCCTGACCTCACTGGCCGACTGTTCCACCAAGGCCTTGACGTCGGCCGAGGCGCTGGCGGCCGATTGGGCCAGTCGGCGGACTTCGACGGCGACCACGGCAAAGCCCTTGCCGGCGTCGCCGGCCCGCGCCGCTTCCACCGAAGCATTCAAGGCCAACAAGTTGGTCTGGAAGGCGATGTCGTCGATCAACCCGATGATGTTGGAGATCTTGCCCGAGCTGGTGGTGATGCGCTCCATGGCTTCGTTGGCCTTGGCCATTACGGTGCCGCTCTCGGCGGCGGAATGGGAGACCGCCAGCGCCTTGCCGGCGGCGTCGACGGCCATCCGCGCATTGGTGGCGACGGTGTCGGCCAGCGTATCCATGGCGGCGCTGGTTTCCTCGATGGTGGCGGCCTGCCGTGTGGTGCGCTCGGAAAGGTCATTGGCGCCGGAGAGGATTTCGCCGGTGGCGACCTTGAGCGAGCGCGAGGTGGCGCGGAGCTGGCCGACGACATCGGCGAAGCGCGTCACCGTGCCGTTGAGCGCCTCGCGCAGGGCTTCGAATTCGGGCGGGAACGGCGTGTCGATGGTGCCGGTCAGATTGCCCTCGGCAAGCTGGGCCAGCCCGGCGCCAACGGCCGCAACGGTCTGGCGGCGGGCGGTGACCTCGGTGGCGAACTGCACCACCTTGTAGGGCACGCCATCGAGGCCCAGGATCGGGTTGAAGGTGCTCTGAATCCAGATTTCGCGACCATCATGGGTGCGGCGGCGATACTCGCCGCTTTTGAACTCACCCTGCGCCAGATCGCGCCAGAACTGGCGGTAGTCCGTCGCATTGGGATCGGTATCGAACAGGAACAGCGCATTGGGGCGGCCGGCAATGGCCGACAGCTCATAGCCGAGCAGATGCAGGAAATGGTCGTTGGCGGTCAGCACCTCGCCGGTCAGGCTGAACTCGGCCACCATCTGCGACATCGAGATGGCATTGAGCTGGCCGGTATGATCGGCAGCGGCGACCAGATGGCGATTGGTTTCTTCGCCCAGCTCGGCGACGCGCGCCGCATTGGCGCGGAACACTTCCACCGCCCGGGCCATGGCGCCGATTTCGTTGCGCCCCTGCGTATAGGGCACCGGCGTCGCCAGATCGCCCTCGGCGATGGCGCTCATCACCGCGGAGATGCGGGGGATCGGCCTTGTCAGCAGGCGCGACAGCAGCAGCGCCATGATGCCGATGATCAGCAGCGCGGCGCCGCCGACAGCCAGCAGCATGGTGATATTACGCCCGACCACGGCCTCGATCGGCGCGCGAGCGACGGCAATTTGCATCGCGCCGATGACGGTACCGTCAGCCATGGCGATGGGCTGGTAGAGGGTGAAATAGCCGACGCCCTGGATGACGTCCTCGGCGCGCAACTGGGTGTTGGCCAGCATGGCGTCGAAGAGCGGGGTGCCGGCCAGGATGGGGGCATCGAGCAGGCGTTCGCCATCGGCCTGCAGCAGGCTCGTGGTGCCGACGGTTAAATCAGGCCCGACCTCGACGTCGTAGACATAGATGGTGGCATCCTGCCCGGCGACCCGGGCAATGGTGTCGATCACGTCATGGCTGCGGAAGCGCGGCATCGAGCGCATGGTCAGCCCGGCGACATCGCCGGCCTCGTCGGAGGCGATTTCCAGGCTCGGCAAATTGACCTGCAGAATTTCTGCGGCAATGCGCGTGGCGCTGGTCACCTCATGCTCGGCATTGTCGCTGGCGGTATTGGACAGGCTGATAAACAGCCCCAGCAATACGGCGCCAATCGCCAGGGTAATGGAACAGATCGCCATCGCGGCGATGGCAAAGGTCAAACGGATATTGCCGAGCAAAGAACCCATTCTGTGGCTCCAATGACCCACACCCTTCTGGGCGCGCGGTACTTATCCGGCCAGAGACTGCGTATATTGTCTTAAGCGAGTGTTGATGATCTGCAAATTGATTGGCCGGTGAAAGACCCAGCCCAAGATCATGGCGGCTATACTATTGTCACGACTGATCAAAATGACAAAAGCCCGCGAAGCTGAGTTCGCGGGCTTTTGACAATTTGTTGGGTCGAGGCGGGTTTAGTGGATGTGACCGCCGTCGATCTGGCCGGCTTCCATGGCCAGGTTCAGCAATGCGCTGACGATTTCCTGAGCGTAGGATTTGTCTTCCGGCGTCGGCGCGGCAGCCAGTTCGGCTTCGGCAGCCTTGATCTGCGCGGCCAGGTCGGCCTGATCGAAATCAGTGAACGGCACCGAACGCTCAGCCAGAATGGTCAGGCCTTCGAACGACACGTCGGCAAAGCCGCCCTGGACGAAGAAAATCTCGTCGCGGTTATTCAGGCCATGCACGGTGATGAAGCCGGCGCGCAGCGTCGTCATGAACGGCGCGTGGTCGGCCATCACGGTGAAGTAGCCCTCACTGCCCGGCACGGTGACCGAGGTCACGACTTCCGACAGCACCAGCCGCTCGGGCGACACGATCTCGATCTTGAGGCCATCAGCCATTTTTTTGGTCCCTTAGCGGAAAGAACCCGAAACCCGGGTCCATGCATCAGGCTCGCCGCAAGCGGCGAGCCCAGTTTGCAAAATTAAGCGGCCTGAGCGGCCAGCTTCTGCGCCTTCTTGACGGCATCTTCGATGGTGCCGACCATGTAGAAAGCAGCTTCCGGCAGGTGATCATACTCGCCAGCCACCAGGCCCTTGAAGCCCTTGATGGTGTCTTCCAGCGCCACGAACACGCCCGGCGTGCCGGTGAACACTTCAGCCACGTCGAAGGGCTGGCTCATGAAGCGCTCAACCTTACGGGCGCGGGCCACGACCAGCTTGTCTTCTTCCGACAGCTCGTCCATGCCCAGAATGGCAATGATGTCCTGCAGCGCCTTGTACTTCTGCAGCACTTCCTGCACGCGGCGAGCCACGTCGTAGTGCTCCTGGCCAACCACGTTCGCATCGAGAATACGCGAGTTGGAAGCCAGCGGATCCACGGCCGGGTAAATACCCTTTTCCGAGATAGCGCGGTTCAGCACGGTCACGGCGTCAAAGTGGGCGAACGAGGTCGCCGGCGCCGGGTCGGTCAAGTCGTCGGCGGGCACGTACACGGCCTGCACCGAAGTGATCGAGCCCTTGTTCGTGGTGGTGATGCGTTCCTGCATCTGCCCCATGTCGGTCGCCAGCGTCGGCTGGTAACCCACAGCGGAGGGGATGCGGCCCAGCAGAGCCGACATTTCGGCGCCGGCCTGGGTAAAGCGGAAGATGTTGTCGACGAAGAACAGCACGTCCTGGCCCTGGTCACGGAAGTTTTCCGCAACGGTCAGACCGGTCAGCGCCACACGGGCACGGGCACCAGGGGGCTCGTTCATCTGGCCGAACACCAGCGCGCACTTGGAGCCAGCGGCAGAACCGTTATTGTCCGCCGGGTTCTTGTTCACGCCCGATTCGATCATTTCGTGATACAAATCGTTGCCTTCGCGGGTGCGCTCACCCACGCCGGCAAACACCGAATAACCACCATGCGCCTTGGCGACGTTGTTGATCAGTTCCTGGATCAGAACGGTCTTGCCAACGCCGGCGCCGCCCATCAGGCCAATCTTACCACCACGCGCGTAAGGCGCGATCAGGTCCACCACCTTGATGCCGGTGACCAGAACCTGGCTTTCCGGGTTCTGCTCGGCAAAGCTCGGAGCTTCCTGGTGGATTTCGCGGCGTTCGGTTTCACCGATCGGACCAGCTTCGTCGATCGGCTCGCCGATGACGTTCATGATGCGGCCCAGGGTCGCTTCACCAACCGGCACGCGGATGGCGGTGCCCAGATCGATCACTTCGGCGCCGCGCACGAGGCCTTCAGTGGTATCCATGGCGATGGTGCGCACGGCGTTTTCGCCAAGATGCTGCGCCACTTCCAGCACGAGGCGCTGGCCGTTATTGGTGGTTTCGAGTGCGTTCAGGATCGCGGGCAGGTGGCCGTCGAACACGACGTCCACGACGGCACCGATGACCTGCGATACACGACCGGCCTTTTTCTCTGCCATTTGTTTGTCCTTCGCTTAGAGCGCTTCCGCGCCCGCAATGATTTCGATGAGTTCTGTGGTGATCTGGGCCTGGCGCTGACGGTTGTAGCTCAGCTGCAACTGGCCGATCATTTCGCCGGCGTTCCGCGTCGCATTGTCCATTGCGGACATCTGCGCGCCATAGAACGAGGCCGAGTTTTCGAGGAGGGCCTTGAGGATCTGCACCGAGATGTTGCGCGGCAGCAGGTCTTCAACGATGGCTTCTTCGCTCGGCTCGTATTCATAGGGCACGGCCGACGCTTCAGCAGCGCCTTCACCCTCGAGTTTTTCCAGCTTGGCCGGAATCAGCTGCTGGGCCGTCGGCACCTGGCTGATCACCGAACCGAACTTGGCGAAAAACAGCGTCGCCACGTCGAACTCGCCGGCGTTGAACATGGCCAGCACCTTGTCCGCAACCTGCTGGGCCTGGGTGAACCCGACCTGCTTGATTTCGCGGAAATTGAAGGTGTCGACGATGTTGTCGGGATACTGGCGGCGCAGGATGTCGTGGCCCTTGCGGCCCACCGTCAACAGCTTGACCGTCTTGCCCTGGCTCATGAGCTTGGCGGCATGCTCACGGGCGAGACGGGCGATCGACGAGTTGAACCCGCCGGCCAGACCGCGCTCACCAGTGGCGACCACCAGCAGATGCACCTGATCCTTGCCGGTACCGCCAAGCAGCACCGGCGCATTTTCCTGACCGTCATAGACCGCGCCGAGAGCGGTGAGCACCTTGCCCATGCGTTCAGCATAGGGACGCGCCGCTTCGGCTGCTTCCTGGGCGCGACGGAGTTTAGCCGCCGCGACCATCTGCATGGCCTTGGTGATCTTCTGGGTCGATTTGACCGAGTCGATCCGGTTCTTGAGGTCCTTTAGCGAAGCCATGGGCTTGTCGCCTCCATGATGGCCTTAAGCCGCGTAGGTCTTCTTGACGTCATCGAGAGCAGCCTTGAGCTGAGCACGAGAATCGTCGCTCAGGGCCTTCTCGCTGGCGATGGTGGCGAGCAGCGCAGCATATTTGCCACGCAGCGCCGACAACACCGTCTTCTCGAAGTCGCCGACCTTGCTGACCGGAATGCTGTCGAGATAGCCATTGGCGCCGGCAAAGATCACCGCAACCTGCTCTTCCATCTTGAGCGGGGAGAACTGGGGCTGCTTCAGCAGCTCGGTCAGACGGGCACCACGGTTCAGCAGGCGCTGGGTGGCGGCGTCGAGGTCCGAGCCGAACTGGGCGAAGGCCGCCATTTCACGATACTGGGACAGTTCGCCCTTGAGCGAGCCGGCCACCTGCTTCATCGCCTTGACCTGAGCGGCCGAGCCCACGCGGCTCACCGACAGACCGACGTTCACTGCCGGGCGAATGCCCTGGAAGAACAAATTGGTCTCAAGGAAGATCTGGCCGTCGGTGATCGAAATCACGTTGGTCGGAATATAGGCGGACACGTCGTTGGCCTGGGTCTCGATGACCGGCAGCGCCGTGAGCGAACCCAGACCGTGGTCTTCGTTCAGCTTGGCAGCGCGCTCCAGCAGACGGCTATGCAGGTAGAACACGTCGCCGGGATAGGCTTCGCGGCCGGGCGGACGACGCAGCAGCAGGGACATCTGGCGGTAAGCCACGGCCTGCTTGGTCAGATCGTCATAGGCGATCACGGCATGCATGCCATTGTCGCGGAAGAATTCGCCGATGGCGCAACCGGTGAAGGGCGCGATGTACTGCAGCGGCGCCGGATCGGAGGCGGTTGCGGCAATGATCACCGAATACTGCAGCGCGCCGGCTTCTTCGAGCTGACGGGCGAACTGCGCCACGGTCGAGCGCTTCTGGCCGATGGCGACATAGATGCAATACAGCTTCTCGGTGTTCGACGCGTTGGCGTCGTGCGCAGCCTTCTGGTTGAGGAAGGTGTCGAGAATGATGGCGGACTTGCCGGTCTGGCGGTCACCAATGATCAGCTCGCGCTGGCCACGGCCGATCGGGATCAGCGCGTCGATGGACTTGAGGCCCGTCGACATCGGCTCATGCACCGACTTGCGCGGCAGAATGCCAGGCGCCTTGACGTCAACGCGGCGGCGTTCGGTATGCTCGATCGGGCCCTTGCCGTCGATCGGGTTACCCAGACCGTCGACCACGCGGCCGAGCAGGCCCATGCCGACCGGGGTGTCCACGATGGAACCGGTGCGCTTGACGACGTCGCCTTCCTTGATGGCGCGGTCATTGCCGAAAATCACGACGCCGACATTGTCGGTTTCGAGATTGAGGGCCATGCCCTTGACGCCGCCCGGGAACTCGACGAGCTCACCGGCCTGCACATTGTCGAGGCCGTAGACGCGGGCGATACCGTCACCGACGGAGAGCACCTGACCGACTTCGGAAACCTGGGCTTCCTGGCCGAAATTCTTGATCTGGTCCTTGAGGATCGCAGAGATTTCCGCGGCTTTGATGTCCATTATCCGACCTCTTTCATGGCGATCTTCATCGCAGCGAGTTTTGTCTTGAGTGAGCTGTCGATCATCTGGCTGCCGACCTTCACCTGAAGGCCGCCAATCAGCGACGGATCGACGAATTGGTTGAGCGTAACGGTCTTGCCGATTTTCGCCTTGAGCGTTTCGGCCAGCGCCTTGGCCTGGTCGGCACTCAGCGGCGCCGCCGAAGTCACGTCGGCGGTCACTTCGCCCCGGGCCTGGGCGGCCAGTTCGCGGAAGCCGACGATGATCGTATCGAGCGCAAACAGCCGGCCATTCTTGGCGACGAGGCGCAGGAAATTGCCGACCAGCGGATTGACCGCAGCCTTGGCGAGCAACGCATCAAGCGTCGTGGCCTTGGTGTCGGCGGTGATGACCGGCGACCGCAGGAAGCGCGAGAAGTCGGCGCTTTCACCGATCAGGCGCGAGACGTCGGATAGCGACGTCTCCACCGATGCCAATTGGTTCTCGCTTTCAGCGAGGTCGAACAGTGCCGACGCATATGGCCGGGCGATCTGGGTAAGCACTGAATTCTGCGCTGCCAATGCCGCTACACCCTCTTGGTTGCCTGCCTGCTCCGCCACCTAATTTCTCTTGGGAAACCGGGCGGTTGCCGACGCTTGTTCTGGTTTGGGAAAGGGGACATCCGGAGACCCCTTCAAAGTCCGGCCCGCTCTAGCACACGCTTCCCGCGGCTTGCAAGGCTTGGGGACCCGATTCAAATGCGGCGAAAGTGTCGCAGGGTGGTTTGGCTTACACCGGTTTCTTGTCGCGCTTGAGGCTTTCGGCCAAAACGGCGTTCATTCTGGTCTGCCAGCCGGGGCCGCCGGCCTTGAAGCCGGACACCACTTCGGGGTCGAGCCGGAGGCTGATCGAGATCTTGGTCGCGGCGGCCTTTGGGCGCCCGGGCAGCGGCAGGCCGCGCTCGGCAAAGAATTTTTGGGCTGGGACCGACCGGCGCATGGCCTCTTCGGTCAGTTCCGGCATGTCGTCATCGGGCACGCCGTAGATTCGTTTCGTGGCAGCCATTGCGCCAGTGCTGTTGGGATCACGCTCCATAGCGGGAATAGTCCTTTCTGCTGAACCGCCGCATGCTGATGACGCGGATTTTGTCGGCGCGAATAGTGAAAACGATGTGGTAGCCCTGTCCATCGCCGGAAAAACCACGGGCAATGAAGCGCTCCTCGCCATAGTCGCGGCGAATATCCGCCTCGATGATGGCGTCATTCCACACGAAATCACGTACCGCATCGAAACCGACCGCGTGCTTTTCGAGGTTCAAGCGGTTCTTGGCGTCGTCCCATTCGAATTCCATCGAGCCCCCTCAATATAATCCGTCAGCCAGCCGGCGTCAATTTTTGTATATACAATAACTCTACATGAAACTGATCGGGTCGATATCGACCTGGACGCGCAGATTTCCGGTGATTTTTTCGGCCGAGCCGAGCCAGAAGCGAACATAGCCGGAGAGGTCAAAATCCTTGCCCGACTGGGCCAACAGCCGCACCCGGTGGCGGCCGCGGACCATGGCGACCGGGGCGTCGGCGGGGCCGAACAGCCGCACGCCGTCGGCCATTGGCGCGGCCGAGAGCAGCTGCTTGGCAAAGCCCATCGCCACCGCATGCTCATTGGCCGAGACGATCAGCGCCGCCAATCGCCCGAAGGGCGGTAGCCCGCCCGACTCGCGCGCGGCCAATTCGTGGGCGTAAAACGCCTCGCGGTCGCCGCTGACCATGGCCTTCATCACCGCATGGTCGGGATGATAGGTCTGCAGGAACGCCTTGCCATGTTGCGAGGCGCGCCCGGCCCGGCCGGCCACCTGGGTCAAAATCTGGAAGGTCTTTTCGGCGGCGCGGGGGTCGCCATGGGCGAGGCCCAGATCGGCGTCGAGCACGCCCACCACCGACAGTTTTTCGAAATGGTGGCCCTTGGACACCAGTTGCGTCCCGATGATCAGATCGAATTCGCCGCGCTCGATTTCGGAGAATCGCTCGCGCAATTGCGCATTGCTGCCCATGTCCGAACTCAGCACCACCCGCCGCGCGTCGGGGAAGCGCAGAGCCGCCTCTTCGGCTACCCGTTCGATGCCCGGGCCGACTGCCACCAGACTTTCGGTGTCGCCGCATTGGCCGCAGGTTTTTGGGGTGCGCACTTCATGGCCGCAGTGATGGCACATCAGCACGCCGCGAAAGCGATGCTCGACCATCCAGGCCGAGCAATCGGGGCATTGATATTGGTGACCGCAGGAGCGGCACAAAGTCAGTGGCGCATAGCCGCGCCGGTTGAGGAACAACAGCGCCTGCTCCCCGCGATCCAGCGCCGCGAAGATTTCGCGCGCCAGCACCGGCGCGATCCATTCGCCCTTTTCCGGCCCGTCGATGCGCATGTCGACGGCGGTGATATTGGGCATCGCCGCTTCGGCAAAGCGCGACGTCAGCAGCACATGGGCGTAGCGGCCAATATTGGCATTGTTGCGGGTTTCCACCGAGGGCGTCGCCGAGGAGAGGATGACCCGCGCGCCGGCCAGATGCGCCCGCACCACCGCCATGTCGCGGGCGTGGTAATTGACCCCTTCGGATTGCTTGTAGGCGCCGTCATGCTCTTCATCGAGCACCAGCAGGCCCAACTCGCGAAACGGCAGGAACAGCGCGGAGCGGGCCCCGACCACGGCGCGTACCGTGCCGTCGAGCACGCCGCGCCAGACCTTGGCCCGTTGCAGCGGCGTCATGTCGGAATGCCATTCGGCGGGCTTCGTGCCGAAGCGTTTGGTGAAGCGGGCGATGAAGGTATTGGTCAGGGCGATTTCCGGCAGCAGAATCAGCGCCTGCCGTCCGGCCCGCAGCGTCTCGGCGACCGCCTCGAAAAACACTTCGGTCTTGCCGCTGCCGGTGACGCCATCGAGCAGCGCCACGCCGAACTGATTGACGTCGAGCGCCGCGATCTGGTCCAGCGCCTGTTGCTGGCCCGGCGACAGCGTGGCAATGGCGCCATCGGGATCGGGCGGCAGCACCACCGGTGGCGGCGGCATTTCCAGCCGTTCGACCGCGCCGGCCCGCTCCAGCCCCTCGATCACCGAGGGCGAGACGCCGGTGGCGCCGATCAGCGCCGCCTTGGGCCAGGCCACGTCGTCCATCATGGTATCGAGCACGCGCAACCGCGCCGGGGTCAGCTTTTCCGGCTCAAACCCGGTCCGGCGATAGGCGATGACCGGCCTCGGGGTATCGAGCGCCTCGGTCGAGCGCAGCACGGCGCGCAGCACCTGGCCGGGCGGGGCCAGCGTATAGCGCGCCACCCAATCGACCAGTTTGAGCAATTCTTCGCTAAGCGGCGGCAGTTCATAGGCCTGGGCGATATCGCGCAGCCGATTATGCGCCACCATCTCCTTGGGCGGGCCCCAGACCACGCCCAGCGTCAGGCGCGGGCCCAGCGGCACGGCCACGATCGAGCCCCGCGTCACCACCATGCCGGGCGGGATACGGTAGCTGTAGGGGCCCTCGACGGCGACCCCCACCATGACGGCGACGATGTCCGGACGCTGTTCCATCTGTACCCGGTCTGTTCGCATTGCTACAGCCCGAGCGCAAGTGATTCTGCCGTGGCTCGCCGTCAGATGACGACGAGCGTCGAGCCGGTCCGCACCTGATCATGCAAATGGATGATGTCCTGCTGCAGCAGGCGCACGCAACCGCTCGATATCGCCTTGCCGATGGCGCGCTCGTCGGGATTGCCGTGGATGCGATAGATGGTATCGACATTGCCCTGGTGGATATAGAGCGTGCGCGCACCGAGCGGATTGTCGACGCTGGCTTCCATGCCGTAGCGATACTGCTCCAGCTCGGGCTGCCGATCGATCATCTCGGAGGGCGGGGTCCAGCGGGGCCAGCTGCGCTTGTAGGCGATATGGGCGCGGCCCGACCAGGCATAGCCGTCACGGCCGATGCCGACGCCATAGCGGGTCGCCATGCCATCATCATGCACGTGATAGAGGAAGCGGTTGGGGGTATCGACGATCACCGTGCCGGGCTTTTCGCCGGTCGGATCGATCACCTGCTGGCGCCAATACAGCGGATCAACCAGCGACATATCAGCGGCGCGCAGCGGGAACGGCTCGGTATAGACCGGGCCATACATCAGCTGCACATCGGCAGGAACTTCGTGGCGAACCGGACCGGGCGGGGTAACGACGCGCGGCGTGGTGGAGGCGCAGCCGGCGAGAGCCAGGGCAGAAAGACTGGCGGCGCCGGCCATAAACTGGCGGCGGCCAAGGGCGATACTGGTCATGTCAAAAACTCGAGAATGCGGCCGGAGCGGCCGTAAGGAAGGGGGAATGGAGAACTTGCGCCGCTACTGCCCTCTTGGGGGCGGCAGCTCGGCTTCCGCCAGCACCTGCGGCGGCGGCAATATGCTGCCGGTCAGCGCCGGCAACGGCCCGCGCCAGAGGGCGCTGGGCAAGGCGGTCGTGGCCACAATGGCGTGGTCGGGACAGACCGAGGTTCTGATCGGCGCGGTCAGGCTCGACATTTCGAGCGGCGCCGGCACCCCGACCACGGCTGGGCTGTGGGACCAGATCGCCCCACGCGCACAATGGCTGACCGAGGTCTCGGCCAGCAGGCCAGGGGCCGTCAGGCCCAGCAGGGCAAGGGTCAGGACAATAATGTGGATCAGCCGCTTCATGTCTCCGCCTTATCGCAACGTCCGGTTACACGGAAGGCCGCTCACGTCGGCGTGTGGCCTCAAGCCACGCGCAGGGCGTGCAGTGGTGCAGACAAGCCACATGAATCGTCAAATCGACCTCAAACCGCCGCAAATCCGCCACCATTCAAAACAGGCCCTTGAGACCGGCGGTGATTTCGGCGCTGCGCAACCCGCCGCCCGCGCCTTCCGGCAGGCTGAGATTATTCCCATCGGCGGGCGTGTCGTAATAGTAGTTGGCGGCGCCGCGCTGCTCGAAAATATGGTCGTAGCGCGCCGCCAGCGTCAGCTCGGCATTGCGGCCCAGCGCCCAGCCGAGGTCGACGCCGGCGGTGACGGTGGGCGCCACCCAGAGGTCGTCGAGAACGCTCAGATTGCGCATATGGTGGCGGTCGGTGGTGCGCGACAGGAAGGTCAGCCCGCCGCGCAGCAGTCCACCGACGCGGAAATTGCCGTAATGCTCATCGCCATCGACGCCCAGGAACAGCTCGGGAAATTGCTGGCGATAGCTGATCGCCGGGTCGCCATCGGCAAAACTGCCCACCCAGTCGCGGAAGCCGAGATCGCTATAGATGAAGCTGCCGCCGCGCGAGGACCACTGCACATCGGTATATTTGAAGCCGCCATGCGCCCGCACCACCGCCGTGCCGTCGCGCGCCAGCTTATAGCCCAGCGAGGCCGCGCCGGTGACATAATGGTCAAGGGTCGTATCGGAATGCTGGCTGCGATGTGTCCAATTGTCGAATAGGTCGCTGCCGCCCAGCCAGTCATAATCTTCCATATAGCTGCTGCCGAAGCCGGCAACGCTGCCCTCGGCACGGGCGCTGAAGCCGCTGCCAAAATTGATGTCGAGACTACCGCGCAGCACGGGCGCCTTGGTCTGCCAGATCAAATGGCTGACGGTGTAATCCCCGCTCAGCACCTTTTCATTGCCTTCGAGGAACAGCGCGCCAATGCTGGCATCGAACCGCACCAGATGGTCAGGCGTCGAGGGCTGACTGACGCCCTGGGGGTTGCCCCAGTAATCGCTATCCCAATAGTCCGATGACTGCGCCATGACGCCGGATGTCAGCATGGCCAGAACAACCAGGCCGGCGCCCAGCCGGTAGATGCTTGGTGAAATTGCCATGATACTGCCTCCGTTACAGAAAATACCATGACAGACCGGCGGTTAAGGATGGGTTTACCATGCCGGGGGGAGACTGCGCTGATGGTCGATTCCGCCTTTGCCAGTGATGAGTTCGTGCGCGCCCAGCTGGCCGGCTGGCAGCGTGAGCTGGGCTCGGTGCGCCGGCTGTCGGCCAATACGCTGGAAGCCTATAGCCGCGATGTCGACCAGTTCCTGTCGTTTCTGGCCGGGCATGCCGGCGGGCCGGTCGGCCTGCTGACGCTCAAGGAATTGCGCGGCGCCGATATCAGGGCCTTCATGGCGCAGCGCCGCAGCGAGAGCCTGGGCTCGCGCTCGCTGGCGCGGGTGCTGTCGGCGCTCAAGAGCTTTTTCCGGTATCTCGAACGCGAGGGCGTGGTGACCAGCGAGGCGCTCAACGTCATTCGCACCCCCAAGCTGCCCAAATCCCTGCCCAAGGCACTGACGGTGCTGGAAGCGCGGCAAACCATTACCAGCGTTGAAGAGATGGAAGAGCGCCCCTGGGTCGCCGCCCGCGATATGGCGGTGCTGTCGCTGTGCTATGGCGCCGGCTTGCGTATTTCCGAAGCCCTGGCACTGACCAAGGGCGATCTCGAAGGCGAAGCCCTTCGGGTCACCGGCAAGGGCGGCAAAATCCGGCTGGTGCCGCTGATTGCGCCGGTGCGCCAGGCCATCGCGCTCTATCTGGAGCTGACCCCGTTCAAATCCTGGCCCGAGGAGCCGCTGTTTCGCGGGGTCAAGGGCGGGGTGTTGTCGGCCCGGCTGATCCAGTTGCGCGTGGTGCAGTTGCGCAGCGCGCTGGGCCTGCCGCCTTCGGCCACGCCACATGCGCTGCGGCATTCCTTTGCCACCCATCTGCTGGGGCGCGGTGGCGATCTACGGGCGATTCAGGAGCTGCTGGGCCATGCCAGCCTCTCCACCACCCAGATCTACACCGCCGTCGATACCGACCACCTGCTCGAGAGCTACCGCAAGGCCCATCCGCGCGGCTGACGGGGGGCCGAACGGATTATGGGCAAGCCGCCTTGCACGGCCAGAATCGGTTGGCTATCAATTTCCCATGCCTGTCTTGGCGCTTCGCATCGCGCTGAGATCCAGCCCTTCGTCGCTCCGGCCCGCCACTGGCGGTCGGTGACTGGCATGGCGGGCTCCCTCAAGGACCCTCCATGAGCCTCTCCAGCAAAACCGCCCCTGCCCCCAGCGACGCCATCGGCTATGGCCTGGCCGTGGCCGGCGCGATTCTGTTTTCCACCAAGGGCATCTTCATCAAGCTCGCCTATGGCTATGGCGTCACCACCGAAATGCTGCTCAGCCTGCGCATGCTGGTGGCGCTGCCGGTCTATCTGGTGATTTTGCTCACCATCCTGCGGCGCGGCGATCACTGGCGGGCGGCGCTGACCCCCAAAGTGGTCCTCACCAGCATGGCCGTGGGCATTCTGGGCTATTATCTGTCCAGCTATCTCGACTTTTTGGGCCTCAATTACCTCACCGCCCAATATGAGCGGCTGGTGCTGTTCACCTATCCGTTTTTCGTGGTGCTGTTCGGCGTCTGGCTGTTTGGCGACCGCATGATCTGGGGCGTGGTGCCGGCCATGGCGGTCAGCTATGCCGGCTTGCTGCTGATCTTTGGCTGGAACCTGGCCGTCGACCCCGACGGGCTGGTGCTCGGCACGCTGCTGGTGCTGGGCTCGGCCATTACCTTTGCGCTGTATCAGCATCTGGCCAAGCGGCAGATGCTGGTGCTGGGCTCGGGCCTGTTCACCTGCATCGCCATGTCGACCGCTGCCGTCTGCGCCATCGCGCAGAACCTGATCATCGCCGGGCCGCAAAGCTATCTGACGCTGGCGCCCGAGCTGTGGGGGTATGGGCTGGCGCTGGGCCTGCTCGGCACGGTGCTACCGAGCTTTCTGATGAATGCCGGCATGGCGCGAATCGGGGCGCGGGCCACCTCGTCCACCGCCGCCTTCGGGCCGGTGGTGACCATCATCTTTGCCGTTATCGTGTTGTCCGAACCCTTTACGCTCTATCATGGCATTGGTACGGCGCTGGTGCTGGTCGGCTCGGTGCTGTTCACGCGGGCCGAGCGGCGGGGCCGCGCCGCGCTCGGCTAAATCTTTCATTGGTGGCTTTTGGCCGCCGCAAAGCCGCTGTAATCTGCAGCCACCACTGGCGGCAGACATCTGGGAAGGGACAACCGATGAACGCATTCCACCAACGCCTCGGCGGTGCAGCATTGATTCTGCTGCTGGCCATTGGCGCGGCCGCCCCGGCCATGGCGCAAGCCCCCGTCAACAAGAAGACCCCGGCCGCCGCCGCCGTCAGTGCCGGTGACATCGACTTCGGCGATGATAGCGGCGACTGGACCCATGACGGGGAATGCGACGACCCCCGCTTCACCGGCGCCGGCGTGGCGGTCGAGCTGGTCGATGCCGATCTGCTCAAGGATGCCAGTGACTGCCGCGCCGCTTTTGAAGCCGGCACGGTGACCCTCAAGGCGGACGCCAATGCTGCGGCGATTGATTTCGGCGACGATAGCGGCGCCTGGACCCATGATGGCGAATGCGATGACCCCCGCTTTGTCGGCGCCGGCTCGGCGGTCGAGCTGGTCGATGCCGATCTGCGCAAGGACGCCAGCGATTGCCGCGCCGCCTATGAAGCCGGCAGCGTGCGCTATGTTGGCGACACCGCCCCCGATGCCATCGATTATGGCGATGACAGCAGTGAGTGGGCCAAGGATGGGGAATGCGACGACCCGCGCTTCTCGGGCAGCGGCGTTGCCAGCGAATTGCTCGACGCCGATCTGGGCCATGACGCCACCGACTGCAAGGCGGCCGTCGCTGCCGGCACCGCCAGCTTTGATGGCGCCAGCGCCGCCAAGGCGATACCGGCCTTCGACTATGGCGGGGACTGGAGCGACTGGGCCAATGACGGCGAATGCGATGATCCGCGCTTCATGGGCGAAGGCACCAACAAGAAGCTGCTGACCGATGATCTGGCCGGCGACGCCACCGACTGCAAGGCGCTGGAAGCCGAGGGCCGGGTGAGCATCCGCACGGTCTATTCGCCCGCCTATCTCGCCGGTGCGCCCTATGACAGCAGCCATATCGACTTCGGCGACAACAGCTCGAGCTACTCCGATGACGAGCAATGCGACGACCCGCGCTTTGAAGGCCCCGGCGCCGCCAACGTGCTGCTCGATAGCGACCTCAAGCATGACAGCGCCGACTGCCAGGCCAATTACGAGGCCGGCACCATCATGCTGATCTCGGAAGCGACGTAAGGGGGCGCTGCGTTCGCAGTCGACACCCTCCCCCTTGCGGGGAGGGATCAAGGGTGGGGGTGGATTGGCCCGGAGGTCGTGGCTCTCGCACCCCCCCTCCCGGCTCGATCACGGAGTTGGCAAGGGCTAACTCCTATCTCGCTCACCCTCCCCGCAAGGGGAGGGTGGACCCGGCGGATGAGACCGATGGGGCTCTCAGGCCGCCTTGCGCTCGACCATCATCTTCTTGATTTCGGCGATGGCCTTGGCCGGGTTCAGCCCCTTGGGGCAGACCTTGGCGCAGTTCATGATGGTGTGGCAGCGATACAGCTTGAACGGGTCTTCCAGGTCGTCGAGGCGTTCCTGGGTGCTCTCGTCGCGCGAATCGATCAGCCAGCGATAGGCCTGCAGCAAAGCGGCAGGGCCGAGATATTTCTCGCCATTCCACCAATAGCTCGGGCACGAGGTCGAGCAGCAGGCGCACAGAATGCACTCATAGAGCCCGTCGAGCTTGGCGCGCTCGGGCACTGACTGGCGCCATTCCTTTTCGGGCGTTGGCGACGTGGTCTTGAGCCAGGGCTCGATGGCGCGGTGCTGGGCGTAGAACAGGCTGAGATCGGGCACCAAATCCTTGACCACCGGCATATGCGGCAGCGGGTAGATCTTGATCGGGCCGCTGGAGTCATCCATGCCCTTGGTGCAGGCCAGCGTGTTGAGCCCGTTGATATTCATCGAGCACGAGCCGCAAATGCCTTCGCGGCAGGAACGACGCAGCGTCAGCGTGGGATCGACCTTGTTCTTGATCCACAACAGACCATCCAGAATCATCGGGCCGCAATCGTCCAGATCGACGAAATAGGTGTCGATGCGCGGATTGGCGTTCTGGTCGGGATCATAGCGATAGATGTGATACTCGCGCAGCCGCTTGGCAGCGGCCGGCTTGGGCCAGGTCTTGCCCTTGGTCGGCCGATCGGCCTTGGGGAGCATCAGTTCGACCATGGGTCGGGTCCTCTTTCTATGTGCCGCTCAACCGGCACCGAATTTCGTCTGATCAGTGTGTGGCGTGCGCAATGCCGCTCAATAGTTCGGCTTGCACACCTGGTTCGATTTGGCGACGTAAGCGTTATAGGCCTTGAAATCGCCCTCGCCGGGCGCGCCGCCCTTCATCGAGGTGATCACCACCCCCATGAAGCGCTCGTCGATCAGCGTCATCGCCGCATCCGCCTTGCAGCTGCACAAAGCATCATTCTGGGCGATGCTCATGCAGACGCTGTAGAATTCCTGCTTCTGCGCCGCACTCGGCGCGGCCAGCGCCGGCACGGTGAGCAGCAGCAACGGGACAAGGGCAGCAAGAATTTTCATCTCAGTTCCTTGCGAATGACCAGTTTGAGGCCGGACCAGGTCTGATCCACGGCGCAGACCTTCACATCGACCAGCCCGAGCGGCAGCACCACGGCGCGGATCACGTCCTCGGTGATGTCAGTGACCATCTTGGCGGCCTGTTTCGGCCAGCTCACCCAGATCATGCCATCGCGGGCGATCAGGTTCATCAAGGGTTGCGCCAGCGCTTCGAGCACGGCGCGCGCCGTGGCGAACAGATGCACATAATCATAGCCGCGCCCAACGCTGCCGAGCTGGTCCGCGCCAATGCTGGAGACTTCGGCAAAGGCGCGGGCGGTGGCGAGATCGGCCAAAGATGCGGGCAGGTCGACGAACAGCGCGCGGCTGCCGTCCTGCATCCCCAGCTTCTGTGCCAGGGGCGTGCCCGAATATCCGGCCGCTGCGCGCATCAGTAAACGCGCGCCTTGGGGGCGATCTTCTTGAGGTCGATGCCGCCTTCGCTTTCCGGGGTCAGCGGATCGACCCGCACCGGACGGTAGCCGAGCTTGACCGCGCCGGTGTCGATATCGATCCAGCTCAGCGTGTGCTTGCGCCAGTTCTCATCGTCGCGGCTCGGATAATCCTCATGGGCATGAGCGCCGCGCGATTCGTGGCGCGCCTCGGCCGACACCACCGTGGTCATGGCGTTGACCATCAGGTTTTCCAGCTCGAGGGTTTCCACCAGATCACTGTTCCAGATCAGCGAGCGGTCGCTGACCTGCACATCCTTGAGCTGGCCATAGATCTCGGTCATGCCGGCCACACCGGCCTGCAGCGAGTCCGAGGTGCGGAACACGGCGGCATCGGCCTGCATGGTATGCTGCATGGCGTCGCGGATTTCGGCGGTCGGGCGCGAACCCGAGGCGTTGCGCAGGCGATCGAAGCGGGCGAGGATTTTTTCGTCCTGCGCCGTGTTGATGCCCGGGATCGGGGCCGCGCGGTCCATCACCGCACCGGCCCGCAAGGCGGCGGCGCGGCCAAACACCACCAGATCGGTCAGCGAATTGGAGCCCAGGCGGTTGGCGCCATGCACCGAGGCGCAGGCGGCTTCACCCACGGCCATCAGGCCGGGCACGATGGCCTCGGGGTTTTCCGGCGTCGGATTGAGCACTTCGCCATGATAATTGGCGGGGATGCCGCCCATATTATAGTGCACCGTCGGCAGCACCGGGATCGGCTCGCGGGTCAGGTCGACGCCGGCGAAAATCTTGGCGCTTTCGGTGATGCCCGGCAGGCGCTCATGCAGCACTTTGGGATCGAGATGATCGAGGTGCAGATGGATATGGTCCTTCTTGGGACCGACGCCGCGGCCTTCGCGGATTTCCAGCGTCATGCAGCGGGAGACGACGTCGCGCGACGCCAGATCCTTGGCATTGGGGGCATAGCGCTCCATGAAGCGCTCGCCTTCCGAATTGGTCAGATAGCCGCCCTCGCCGCGCGCGCCCTCGGTAATCAGCACGCCGGCGCCATAAATGCCGGTGGGGTGGAACTGCACGAATTCCATATCCTGCAGCGGCAGGCCGGCGCGGGCGACCATGCCATTACCGTCGCCGGTGCAGGTATGGGCCGAAGTCGCCGAGAAATAGGAGCGGCCATAGCCGCCGGTGGCCAGCACCACTTGCTTGGAACGGAACCGGTGCAGCGTGCCATCATCGAGCTTCCAGGCGATGACGCCCTGGCAGGAGCCGTCCTCGCCCATGATCAGGTCGAGCGCGAAATATTCGATGAAGAACTGCGCATTGTGCTTGAGGCTCTGGCCATACAGCGTGTGCAGGATGGCGTGGCCGGTGCGGTCGGCGGCGGCGCAGGTGCGCTGCACCGGCGGGCCTTCGCCAAACTCGGTCATGTGGCCGCCAAACGGGCGCTGGTAGATCTTGCCTTCCTGGGTGCGGGAGAACGGCACGCCGTAATGCTCCAGCTCATAGATCGCCGCCGGGGCTTCGCGGGCCAGATATTCCATGGCGTCATTATCGCCCAGCCAGTCCGACCCCTTGACGGTGTCGTACATGTGCCACTTCCAGCTGTCCGGCCCCATATTCTGCAGCGAGGCGGCAATGCCGCCCTGCGCTGCCACGGTGTGGCTGCGGGTGGGGAAGACCTTGGTGATGCAGGCGGTGTTGAAGCCCTGCTCGGCCATGCCGAGAGTGGCGCGCAGGCCCGCGCCACCGGCGCCAACCACGACCACGTCGAATTCGTGGTCGATGAGTTCGTATTTGGCCATCAGGCTTAACCCCAGAAGACGAGCTTGAGAATGGCAGCGATTCCCGCCACCGCGATGATGATGCAAAACAGCGTGTTGAGCAGCATCAGCAGGCGATAGAGACTGCCGGAAAAATAGTCTTCCAGCGTGTCGCGCATGCCGTTGCGCATGTGAATGGTGACCACCGCCAGCAGCGCCGCCAGCGGCAAGCCGATCCAGGCATTGCCCAGCGTGGCGACCATGTCGGGCCGGTCCTGCCCGGCCAAGCGAATGACGACAAACACCAAAAAGCCGATGAAGACGATGTTGATCGCCCCGGTCACCCGCTGGGTGATGAAATGGCGGGTCGAGGCTTTGGCGTTGCCATATTTGGTTTTGGGATTGGCGACCATGTCGCCGGTAATGACGGTTTCGCGCATCATGCCATCCAGACGAAAACGGTCCAGACCACCAGGGTCAGGACGATGGAACCCACCAGATTGGCCCAGGCCAGCATTTCGCGCTGCCCCGGCTCCATGCCGATGATGAAATCCCAGATGAAGTGGCGCAGGCCGCCCAGCATGTGGTGGAACAGCGCCCAGGTGAAGCCGAACAGCACCAATTGGCCGAACCAGCTGCCATAGACAGCGTTGATAGTGTTGAGCATTTCCTGGCTGGACGCGGCAGCGCCGAGCCACAGCACCAGCAGCACGGTGCCGGCGTAAAGCGCGATGCCGGTGGCCCGATGCGCGATCGACATCGTCATCGTGATGGTCCAGCGGTAGATTTGCAGATGCGGAGAAAGCGGGCGGGATCGAACCGTCATGGAGCCTCGCTGGCATGCGGCTGAGCCGCTCACAGTTTGGAATGGTTCGAGACTTCTAGCCCCCAAAGGTTACAAAATCAAAGCGGGAAAGCGCCTCCCGCCTCCAACTTTTGGCGCACACCGCACTTTGTTCGTATGGCGCACGACATGTTCGCGGAGCGACGGACCGGACCCCCGCCAGCATGCTGCCGGTTTGCCCGCAGTTTTCTTTCAGCATGCTGCTATTGTGCTGGCGCTTGTCTGGCAGGGGCCAAGCGCGGCATAGAGGTACTCTCTATAAGGAGCCGCCATGACCCAGGATATCACCATCAATAGCGTCACCCCACTGGCGCATGACTGGGGCCGGCTCGACCGTTATGACGTGACCCATGCCCGTCGCGACGGCAGCAGCCAGACCGTGCAGCGCGAGGTCTATGACCATGGCAGCGCCGCCGCCGTGCTGCTTTATGCGCCGGCGCAAGGCACCATCATCCTGACGCGGCAGTTCCGCCTGCCGGTGCATCTCAATGGCGACCCGGCCTGGCTGATCGAGGCGCCGGCCGGCCTGCTCGATGGCGAAGCCCCGGCCATCGCCGCCCGTCGCGAGGCCATCGAGGAAACCGGCTACGAGCCCGATGCCATGGTGTTTCTGTTCGACGCCTATATGAGCCCCGGCTCGCTGACCGAAAAATGCGCCTGTTTCCTGGGAAATTATACGCCGGGCCAGCAAGTCAGCGCCGGCGGCGGGCTGACGGCCGAGGGCGAGGATATCGAAGTGTTCGAACTGCAGCTGGAGCAGGCGCTGGAGATGATCGGCAGCGGCGAGATCAATGACGGCAAGACGATCATGATGTTGCAGGCGCTGGCGTTGAAACTGGCAGCGCGCAACTGATCCCGCGCACTGAAGCATCGCGGCCTTCGCCCTCCTGGGAGGATGAGACAGCGCAACGTTCGCCCCCAAACGCGATAGGGCTGGCGATTTTCGTGCACCACTGAAGCGGCCGCTCCCGACCCCGTAGGGGTCGTTGGCGCAGCCCTTTCGATTTCCCAAAGGCGGTAATTGGGACCAGGTTCAAGCACGGACGATAGCTGAGGTCGGGTACTGACCAAAAGCTATGCCCTACGCGGGTTTCAACCGAGCGCTATCGACGTTCGCCACCATTGCGAACGGCGAAGAGGAGCTAGACTACCTCTTCGGCATCAAAGATCTCGGCGTGATAGCCGTCGCGAGTAGTAACCAGGTCACGCAGTGGTTCCGCCGCCGCTCGTAGCGGGCTGAACATAGAGTTTCAGCGTTTCCTCGGGGTTCTGCGCGGACTTGTAATCGGTACCACTTTGCTCGAATTTCAACTGGACCAGCATTTCTTGCATAACGTCGTTTGACGTGCGCGTCGTAGCAAACAGAGCAGCTCCTTTGACGGTAGGGAAAAGCTCCTTGAGGAGCCGCGTCATCTGGCCCTTCTTACGGTGATCGACGTCGAGGAATATCCAGCCCAACTCGTAGGGAAATCCTTTGGGGTCTAGTCCGCTCTTCGCATTTGCAAACACCTTGGACCGGTATCCTGCCGCGGTTTTTTTAAACGCCGCGGTGCCTACCACCCTCTCTTTGTGGATGATGAAACCGAGACGGAAAGCTCGCTGCACTCGGCCACGTACGCCGTCTGCCACTTCGCCACCTTCCGCGACCTTTGCAGAAAACTGATCGAGTTCGTCATCGCTGCAACTTTTCGGGGTCTTGACCACGATCTCGTACATCTTGTCGCGTTCCGTATCGTGGACGTGATTGGTCGCAATTTTGAGAAGCAACTTAGCATCGTCGTCAGTAATGTCGCTGTCAGCCGGCTGGGGCTTCGAAGGGTTCAGTTTGCCGCCCCGAACGACATGTTTGAAGAGCGCTTCGTCTTCTCTGATTTGCTGAATGAGCTTGTTGACGTACGTCGTGCGGGATTGCTGCCGGACCGGATCTTCCCGCTTGTCCTGACGAAAGAGCGTGCGGAGCTGAAATTGACATCGCTCGTATCCGCAGTCAATTTGGCGACCAGCCCCTGTATGGCGCTGAGCGTGCTTTCGGTATCACCGAGCTGATAGTCTGCCCAACCGAGCTGGTCGGACATGCTCTTGATGCTACTATCAAGCGATGACTCGAGATTACCGAGCTCTTCAGTCATGCGGTCGGCCGCGACCTCGAAACGGGCAGCAAAGGCACTCGCTTCGCTATCGAGGAAAAGTCTCAGCAACTCACTGGGATGAAGGGGACGGTTGCGTGCTCCATCGCGCCGGCAATAGATTCCTTTCGGCGTACAGTGCGGTTTCGTCTGGCTCGGCGGCACCTCTATCCTGAGGATCGGCTTGTCTTCCAAGTTCTCGATGTAAATATCGATCGAGACTGGCGGAATACAGCTGACTGCCTTGTTCAGCACCTGAAGGATCGTCGCATCGCTGACATCACAGCCGCGGACAACGCCGACTTGAGCGTTTGCGACCACCTGTTCGTCGACGCCGGCCAAGATATGGCCACCGCCTTCAGAGTTGGCAAAAGCCACAAGATCGTCGGCGCTGATCCCGCCGGGTGAGCGTTTGAAGTCGGAGCGTCCGCTTTCCCCTTCAGCGAGGAGTTCACGGGTTAGTTTGCTCAGGTTCTTAATGCGCTTCTTGATGGCCATTTCTCGCCCCGGTCATTCTGGCGCTAAAAGCGTCTGCAAAGGGTCGACAGTTGTCACCCCAATTTCACGTTTGCATCGCTTAACTTCATGGAACGTCTTTGCAGACTCGGCAAGTCATGCCTGCTTGCACGTCGCAGCCTAATCTGCAGGCCGAATGGCTGCTTTCCGCCAGGGCGGCGCCAAGAACGGACAGACCGCTTCCCACCCCATTCCAGACCTGGGCCATGCAATGGGGGACGCGGCGGCGAAGCTGCACTAGAAATCCACCAGCTTTTTGTCGGGATCGTAGGGTTGATCCTTGGCGAGGCGGGTGACGGCCTGGCCGCAGCGCATTTTTTTCGAGAAGCCGTCATAAGCGTAGCTGGGGGCGCCATGCAGCTGCCAGCCTTCGCTGAGGGCCTTGGTGACCTTGTGGCAGAAGGCGGAATCGTCTTCACCGGTGAGAAAGCGATAGATAATCATGCATGGCCCTATTGCACTATGAAGCGATGGTAGCAGTTGATCTCAAACGCTCTTATCGCTAATCCAGAAATCATGCATCGTTTTCCCGATCATCTCCTCAAAGGCCACGCCAACTTCATGGCGGGTCGTTATGCCCGTGAGAAGGGCCGAATTCGTGGCCTCGCCAGCGAGGGCCAGCATCCCACAACCATGATTATCGCCTGCTGCGACAGCCGCGCCGCGCCGGAGATGATCTTCGATGCGGGGCCGGGCGAACTCTTCGTGCTGCGCAACGTCGCCAATCTGGTGCCGACCTATCAGCCCGATGGCGGCCAGCACGGCACCTCGGCCGGCATTGAATATGCCGTCAAGGCGCTGGATATCGCCAATATCGTCATCATGGGCCATGGCCGCTGCGGCGGCATTCGCGCCGCATTGGCGACCGACCAGCGCCCGCTCGACACCGGCGACTTCATCGGCAAGTGGATGAACATGCTGGGCGACCTGCCCGGCCAGCTCAGCGGCAATGGCTTGATGACCCCGGCCGAGCGCGAAACAGCGCTCGAACGCATCTCGATCCGCAACTCGATCCAAAATCTGCGCACCTTCCCCTATGTCGCCGAATTGGAAGAAGAGGGTCGGCTGGCGGTGCATGGCGCCTGGTTTGATATCTCCACCGGTGAATTGTGGATCATGGACAATGAGAGCGGCGATTTCGTCCGCCCCGAGATCTGATCTCGAGCGCTTTTGACTGGCCGATCACTGCCGCGTGAAGTCTTGCTCAAGCGGTCACGCGGCCGTGATAGAAGAACACCCCAAAAAAATAAGCAGTTAGTCTGCGCCATTCCATAATATTACATGGAGGCGCAATGCCATTTTTAGCGTTGCCTGCGAACCATCGTGGTTAATGTCAAATTATCTTGGCCGATACGGCCTGCCTTAGTCTGGCCAGAACTGCCCGCAATTTGCCCCGGAATTTCCCGGTGGCCGCCGAGTTTTCGGCGCTGGCGAGACACATTGCACCAGCATTGTCTGTCTCACGGACCGCAGGAGAACGGCCCGTCGGGGATCGGCTAACCGGTCACCGCTTTTTTCCTCTCCCCCAACATTGGAGCTCAACTCCCATGAAGAAGATCATTCTGTCGTCCCTCGTCGTGCTTGGCCTGTCCACGGCCGCCTTTGCCCAGGCTGCTGCCCCTGACTTCGCCTCGTTCGACACCGATGCCAGCGGCGGCCTCACCCTGGTCGAAGCCCAGGTCGCTTGGCCGGACCTCAACGAGGAGTCTTTCACAGCCGCTGACACCAACGCCGATGGCGAGCTGTCCGTGGAAGAGTTTGACGTTCTGGCCGCAACGACCCCTCCGGCAGCTGCCGGCTAAATCAGGCTGCCCAGTTTTGGGCAACCGAACAGCCACCCCGGTTTCCGGGGTGGCTTTTTTTGTTGCCTCAGGCTGACGTGCTGGCCGGTACGGCGCGGCCGCGCAGCACGGTGACGACAAGGCCGGCCACCACCAGCAGGGCGCCGCCGACCTCGACCGGGGTAATGACCTCGCCCAGCACCAGATAGCCCGACAACAGGCCGGTGATCGGCACCAAGAGGGTAAAGGGCGCCACCACCGAGGCCGGATGCTGGCCGAGCAGCCAGCTCCAGATGCCGCCGGCCAACAGCGTCGCCGGATAGGCGAGAAAGGCGATCAGCCCGGCATCGCGCCAGCCGAACCCGGCCAATGCCGCCAGCACCACCGGCGGCCCTTCGAGCCACAGCGACAAAGCCAGCAGCGGCAGCGGCGCGGCCAGTGCGCCCCAGACGGTAAAAGCCAGCGCATTGACCCGGCCGGCCTTTTTGGTCAGCACATTGGCCACCCCCCAGCTCAGCGCTGCCAGCAGCACCATGCCCAGCGGCAGCAGCGCCGTGGCGGTGAGACGTTCGGTGGCGATCACCGCGATGCCGGCAAAGGCGATGGCCGCACCCAGCAGCTGAAACCGGGTCGGGCGTTCGCCGAGCAGCATAAAAGCCAGCGCCATGGTGAAAAACGCCTGGGTCTGCAGCACCAGCGAGCTGAGCCCGGCCGACATGCCCCAGGCCAGCGACAGATTGAGAAAGCCATAGAGCGCAAAGCCGAAGGCCAGCCCGAACCCGGTGACCAGCCACCAAGGCGCCTTGGGCGGGCGGATAAACAGCACCGCCGGCAGCGCCGCCGCGACAAAGCGCAGGCCGGCGGCCAGAATCGGCGGCAGCGCCTCGACGCTGAGCTTGATCATGACGAAGTTGAAGCCCCAGATCGCCACCACCAGCAGCGCCAGCCCGATATGACGCAGCGGCATCAGGCAGCCCGCAACCGGGCCAGCAGCCGCGGCCCGATAATGGTGAGCACCAGGCCGACAAAAATCAGCGCGCTGCCGGCGATTTCAAGCAGGCTCACCTGCTCGCCCAGCAGCACATAGGCGGCGGCAAAGCCGACCACCGGCACCAGCAGCGAGAAGGGCGCGACCAGACTCGCCGGATGCCGCCCCAGCAAGACCGCCCAGCCGACATAACCGACGAGGGTCGAGCCATAGGCAATGAACAGCATCGACGCCAGCGCCCGCGGGCTGATGCTGAACAGCTCCACCACCACCTGCGGCCCGTCGATCAGCAGCGCCAGCGCCAGCATCGGCAGCGGCGCCACGAGGCTACTCCACACCACGAAGCCCAGCATGTCGATCTTGCCGGCGCGCTTGGTCAGAATGTTGGAAATGGCCCAGAACAGCGCCGCCAGCAGCGTCATCAGCAAGGGCATCAGCATGGTGCCACCCAGATGCTCGGCCCCGATAATGCCCAGGCCGAGCAGCGCCACGAGCGCCCCGCCCAGCTGCGGCAGCGTCGGCCGTTCGCCAAGGAACAGCACCGCCAATATCATGGTGAAGAACACCTGGACCTGCATCAGCAGGCTGGCCAGTCCCGCCGGCATGCCGAACTTCATCGCCGCGAACAGCAGGCCGAACTGCAACACGCCGACGCTGAGGCCATAGGCGATCAACAGCCACCAGCTCACCGGGGGGCGGCGGATGAAAAATACCGCCGGCAGGGCGCAGCCGAGATAGCGCAGCCCGGTCAGCAGATAGGGCGAGATTTCAGCGACGCCCCATTTGATGGCGACGAAATTGAGCCCCCAGATGAACACGACAGCAAGGGCCAGCAGGACATCGCGGATGGGCATGGAAGGACTGTGGGGTTGTGGAGCGCGATCGTCTCAGCCGCTCGATCTGGCTCCCTCCCCCTTATGGGGAGGGCTGAGGTGGGGGGGGGTGGGCGGCACCATTCAGCACCGCCGCTGGAGTAGCCTTAGCGCGTTTCACACCCACTTGGTATCGTCGGCTCTTTCGCCCCCTCGCCCCTCAGGGGAGAGGGTTGGGGTGAGGGGTGAAGGCCCATCGGCAGAAGCCGTGAGGCTAAACCCCTCATCCGGCCCTATCGGGCCACCTTCTCCCCTCAGGGGAGAAGGGAAGTGCGCCGTCGGCGGCTTAGGCCGCGCGGGGCTTGAGGCCGAGTTCGATCAGGGTTTCGGCGATCTGGATGGTGTTGAGCGCCGCGCCCTTGCGCAGATTGTCCGAGACGACCCAGATATTGAGGCCGTTCTCGATGGTGACGTCTTCGCGGATGCGGCTGACAAAGGTGTCGTTATCGCCGACGCTCTCGACCGGGGTGGCGTAGCCGCCCGGTTCGCGCTTGTCGATCACCGCAACGCCGGGCGCTTCGCGCAGCACGTCGCGCGCTTCATCGACGGTGATCGGATTTTCGAACTCGATATTGACCGCTTCGGAATGGCCGACAAACACCGGCACGCGCACGGCCGTGCAGGTCACCTTGATCTTGGGATCGAGAATCTTCTTGGTTTCGGCCATCACCTTCCACTCTTCCTTGGTGGAACCGTCTTCCATGAAGACGTCGATATGGGGGATGACGTTGAAGGCGATCTGCTTGGGGAACTTGTTGCCATTGCCCGGGCTGTCATTGACGAAAATGCCCTTGGTCTGGTTCCACAGCTCGTCAATGCCTTCCTTGCCGGCGCCCGACACCGACTGATAGGTCGAGACCACGACGCGCTTGATCTTGGCGAAGTCATGCAGGGGCTTGAGCGCCACCACCAGCTGGGCGGTTGAGCAATTGGGATTGGCGATGATGTTGAGGCGGTTCGGATTGGCCAGCCACTTGGCGAGCGACGGCCCGTTCACTTCTGGCACGATCAGCGGCACATTGGAATCATAGCGCCAGAAGCTGGAATTATCGATGACGATGCAGCCGGTGGCGGCAATGCGCGGGCCCCAATCCTTGGCGATGGTCGAGCCGGCCGACAGAATGGCGAAATCGACGCCCTTGAAGTCGAAATCATCAAGGTTCTTCGCCTTGAGTATCTTGTCGCCATAGGAGATTTCCCGGCCGATCGAGCGCGACGACGCCAGCGCAATCACCTCGGAGGCGGGGAACTTGCGCTCCGCCAGAATATTGAGAACTTCCCGGCCCACATTGCCCGTGGCCCCGACGACAGCGACGCGATAACCCATTTTTGAACTCCAGTTCCTAACCAATTTCCGCCCCCGCGCGACGTAGCGTCGCGGCCATCCGGTGCCTTCGCCTCTCCCCGTCGGGAGACGACCCGGGGACAAGCGTCAGGCGGTTTTGGTGGTTTTGGTCATGAGGGCAGCGACGCCACCGGCCAGTGGCCGGGCGGTTGCAGGGTCTGCAATGTCGAAAAAGCTGCGCATCAATTGACTGCTTCGGTTGGAAAGCAGGAGTTCTCATACTCCGTAATAGGAAAGAGTCAATGCAATTGCCGGGCCGGCGGCGCAATGGTGCTGATTTGCAACAGCGGCTCTGTTAAGACGGTGTTAAGGAACAAAATTGTTGCGGCATTAGCGGCTTCCGCGCCGAAATGGCGGAACGTGCGAGGATAGGGCGATGCGGGCTGGCGCGATTGCAGGGGCATTGATGGCGACGGCGCTGCTGGCGAGCGGCGCCCATGGCCAGGACGCGCTGTATTTCAGCCCCCAGCTGACGGCCGACTTCACCGCCCCCAGCGCCTTTGACGGGCTTTATGCCGGCGTACTGCTCGGTCCGATTTCGGCGCGCAAGAATAATTTCAACAGCGCCGGCGCCGACATCCGCCCCGAACTTGGCGCGGTGATCGGCTGGAACCAGCCCGTCGCGCCCGGGGTGATCCTAGGCGCTGAGCTACAGGCGACGGTCGCCACTGACTTTTCCAACGCGACCTATCTGCGCGCCATGGCGCTGGCCCGGCTCGGCTTTGCCGCCGGCGACAATAGCCTGATTTATCTGCTGGGTGGCGTCGGCCATCTCGGCGAAAGCTGGGCCTTCGAGGCCGGTATCGGCGCTGAAGTGATGGTGACCGACGCCATGGCGCTGCGGCTCGAAGCGGCCGGCATCGGCCAGCTCGGCCCGGTGCCCAATGGCAATGACATTCCCGCCATTTCGGCGATGCGCATCACCTCGGGCCTGCTCTGGCAGCTCGATGGCGGGGCGGCTGCCACCGGCTTCAACAGTGGGCCGGCAACCGACTTCAGTGGTCCCTATGCCGGCATCAATATTGGCGGCCTGACCGACCCGCAATTCAACTTCTTCGATGATTACGGCTGGGGTTGGCATTTGAGCCGCTTCGAGATGGGCGGGTTGGCCGGCTATAATTACGCCCTCAATGACAGCTTCCGCGCCGGTATCGAAACCCAGCTCGGGTTCAATTTCGATACGTCGGGCGATGCCGGGCTCGACGTGCTGGGGCTGGCGCACATCGGCGTCGTGCCCACCGACGGCGTGCTGGCCTATGTGGCGGGCGGGCTAGGGCTGGTCGAGGGCCGCGGCGCCTATGTGTTTGGCGGCGGCGTCGAATATGCGCTGTGGGGGCAGGCGAGCCTGCGCGGCGAGGCACTGCTGCTTGGCCGCATTGATGGCGCGCCGGGCCTGACCGGGGTCAGCGGGCCGAGCACCAGCAAGGTCACCATTGGCACGGTGTGGCACTTCGACTAAGAGCCACCCTGTCGCCAACGCAGGACCAAGCCATGCCCCATTATGATGTCGTGATCCTTGGCGCCGGTGCGGCCGGCATGATGGCGGCTATCGAGGCCGGGCGGCGCGGCCGCAGCGTGCTGCTGGTCGACCACGGCAAATATGCCGGCGAGAAAATCCGCATCTCGGGCGGCGGGCGCTGCAACTTCACCAATATCAACGCCACCATCGAGAAGGGCCGCGACCGGTTTTTGAGCCAGAACCCGCGCTTCGCGCTGTCGGCGCTCAGCCGCTATACACCGGAAAACTTCATCGCCATGGTGCGCGACCACGGCATCACCTTCCACGAAAAGACGCTGGGGCAATTATTCTGCGATGGCCCGGCCACCCAGATCAACACCATGCTGCTGGGCGAAATGCGCCGCGCCGGGGTGACGCTGGTGCTGGAAACCTCTGTCGAAAGCGTCAGCCGCGAGGAGACCGGCTTTGCCATCGCGCTCTCGACTTCGTCGATCACGGCGGAAAGCCTGATTGTCGCCACCGGCGGCAAATCCATTCCGAAAATGGGCGCCAGCGGGCTGGGCTATCAGCTCGCCACCCAATTCGGCCTGCGGCTGACCGACACACGGCCGGGCCTCGTGCCGCTGACCTTTGAGACCGGCGCACTGGAAAAGCTCAAGCAGCTCTCCGGCATCGCCGCCGACGCCATTGTCAGCCATGGCAAGACCGCCTTCGAGGAAGCGCTGCTGTTCACCCATCGCGGCCTGTCCGGCCCGTCGATTTTGCAGATTTCCTCCTATTGGCGCGAGGGCGACGCCATTGCGGTGGATTTGCTGCCGCATCAGGACGCCGGCGAGGCGCTGCGCGCGGCGCGGCAGGCGACGCCAAGGCTGCAGGTGCAGACGGTGCTGAGCCAGATGCTGCCGAAGAAGCTGGCGCAATTGCTCGGCGAAGAGCTGGATATGGGCGGCATGATCGGCGATTTTTCCGACAAGAAGCTGGCCATTGTCGAAGCGATTTTGAAGCGCTGGACGCTCAAGCCCGTGGGTTCGGAAGGCTATCGCACTGCCGAAGTGACGCTGGGCGGGGTGGATACGCGCGATCTCGACGCCAAGACCATGGGCGCGCGCGACGTGCCCGGCCTCTATTTCATCGGCGAAGTGGTGGACGTGACCGGCTGGCTCGGCGGTTATAATTTCCAATGGGCCTGGGCCTCAGGCTGGGCAGCCGGCCAGGCGGCCTAGGGGTTTTTGCAAGCACCTGCATTTAAACGCGGTGTCATCCCGGCCTTGAGCCGGGACCCATCCTGAGATGGATACTCTTGGCGTGATCGGGGGATGGGCCCCGGCTCAAGGCCGGGGTGACATCGAGGGTGGGGCAAGCTCACAGGCCCGCTGCATCCTCGGCGGCAAAAACCTAAAACCGGAAGCCCAGCCGCACGCCGACATTGGTATTGGCCCGGGTCGTGCCGCAGGTGCCGAAATCGGGCAGATGTTCCACGGTGCCGATCAGCGAGGTGCCCAGCGGCAGGTTGAGACCGACGCTGCCGGCGACGCGGGCGCCGACGCCGCAGCCGAAATTGCGCGCCGGATCATTCTCGGGCGCAGAAAACATGCTGCTGCGCAGCACGCCACCGGCGCTGGCTTCGACAAACACCGGCAGCACCGGCGCCTGAAAGGTCCAGCTCAGCCCGGCATAGCCATAAGAATCCTGGCCGCGAAAGCTCATCGTCGCGCCCAGATGCGGGCGCAGCTCGCCGATCAGTGTCCAGGCATTGAGATCGGGCACGGCGAACAGCAGCTCGACATTGGCGTCGCCGATGCGGTTGGCATCGAGCAGCGGGCCACCGCCATCGACGCCACGCGAAAAGATGCCGGCGCGGACTTCGGGCAGGAAATTGAACTGGGCCTGCGCCGCTGGCACGGCCAGCAACAGCAGCGCCACGATCAGGCCAATTCGCTTGCAGAACATACGCATGGCTTTGGCTCCTTGCCGTCAATCTGCGATTGAGCGCGCCGGAGCCGGATCGGCAAGGTTTGATTCAAATTGCAATGAATCAGAGGTTACCGCGCCAAGATTGCCATCTCGCTTTCATCGCATTTTGCCGATAGAACGCCGCGATTGCTCCAAAAGGAAATTGCCATGGCCGCCCAATTTGCCCTGTCGCTGCAGGACCTCGCCCCGATTGCCGAAGGCACCACCACCGCCCAGGCGATGGCTGAAACCATTCTGCTGGCGCAGGAAGCTGACCGGCTGGGCTATCAGCGGCTGTGGTATGCCGAGCATCACGGCATGCCCTCCATTGCCTCGTCAGTGCCGGAAATCCTCATCGGCAGCGCCGCTGCCCATACCAAAAACCTGCGCATCGGCGCCGGTGGCGTCATGCTGCTCAACCATGCGCCGCTGCGCATCGCCGAGGCCTATCGGACGCTGGAAGGGCTGTTTCCCGGCCGTATCGATCTCGGCCTCGGGCGCGCGCCGGGTGGCGATGGCTATGCCATGCGCGCCTTGCGCAGTGGCGGCGGCGAGGAATTTTCCGCCTATCTGGCCGAGCTGATGGCGTTTGACGAAGACAGTTTTCCGCCCGAGCATCCCTATTCGCGGGTGCCGGTGTCGCCGGGCGGGGTGCGTCTGCCGCCGATGTGGCTGCTCGGCTCGTCGGGCGCCAGTGCCCAGGCGGCCGGACAATTGGGCATGGGCTACGCCTTTGCCGCCCATTTCAGCCACACCCCGCCGGCCCCGGCCTTTGAAGCCTATCGCTATGGCTTCATGGCGAGCGACGCCTTTCCCAAGCCCAAAACCATGCTCTGTGTCTCGGCCATCTGCGCGCCGACCGACGAGGAGGCGCAATATCTGTCGCATTCGCAGGCGGTGAGCTGGGCGCTGTTCACCACCGGCGAGCAGCGCAAGCTGATGGCCCCCGAAGAGGCCCATGCAAGGGTGCTGACCGCGCAGCAGCAAAATGTCATCGATCACCAGTCGACGCTGTGGATTGTCGGCTCGCCCGAAACGGTGCGCGACGCGATTGCGGAAAAGGCGGAAGCCTGTGAGGCCGACGAGGTGATGATCACCACGACGGTGCATAGCTATGAACTGCGTCGGCGCAGCTATGCGCTGATCGGCGAGGCGTTTAGGGTGGCGGGGCGCTAGGCGCCCACCGTGTCACCCCGCTTGGCATTGTTGTTGCAGTCGACACCCTCCCCCTTGCGGGGAGGGATCAAGGGTGGGGTGGTTTGGCCCGGACATCGGGGCTCTCGCACCCCCTCCCGGCTCGATCACGGACTTAGCAAGGGCTAAGTCCTATCTCGCTCTCCCTCCCCGCAAGGGGGAGGGTGGCAGACTGATCGCGCAGTGACTTATCGCTCAGTCGCCCCACAAACTCCCGCCCTGTTAACGTCTCGTTTTGCCCCTGAACGCTAGGATCGGCGCCATCTGACCACGGACTGGTTTTATGAGTGCCGCAGCCTTCGTGCTTGCCATTAATCTTTTTGTTGCCGGCATCTTTGCCACCGCCTTCGGCGTCGTGGCAGCCTATCAGCGCTCGGCCATCGGGGCGCGCTGGCTGGCGTTTTCCTATGGCTTCGGCGCCCTTTACATGGTGCTCGAATTCATCCTGCCCTATCAGGATGACCATCGCCTGGTCAGCTTTGGCATTTTCGCAGTCTTCCTGATCGCGCTGGCCAGTGGCGTGATCGGTCTCGCCCATCATTATCGGCTGGTTCCGCCCTGGCGGCCGCTGCTGGCCCTGATCGGCGCATCGCTCCTGCTCAACCTCTCGATTCTCGACATGGAGCGCGAAAGCGCCCTGCGCAATTTGCTCTACCAGCTGCCGTATTTCCTGGTGCAGGTGGTGGGCATTGCCGTACTCAGCCGGCTGCCCAAAAAACGCGCGCTCGATATCGCCCTGTTCTGCCTTTACCTCGGCGTGGCGCTGCACTTCCTGGCCAAGCCGATCATGGCGATGGCGATCGGCTCCGGGGCCGCGCCGCAAGACTATCTGGCGTCCAACTATGCCGCCTATTCGCAGACGCTGGGGGCCGTGCTGCTCATTACCAACGGCCTGCTGACTCTGCTGATCATTGTCCGTGACGTCATGGCCGAAATGACCGCGCGGTCGGAAACCGACACGCTATCGGGCCTGTTCAACCGGCGTGGCTTCGAGGAACGCGCCAGCCGGCTGCTGCGCCGCGGCACGCCCGGCGCCATGGTGGTGGCCGACCTCGACCACTTCAAGACGATCAATGACAGTTTTGGCCACGAGGCCGGCGACCTTGTGATCACCGCCTTTGGCAATGTGCTGACCGCCACCGCCGATACGCGCGCCGTGGTCGGCCGGCTCGGCGGCGAGGAATTTGCCGTGTTCATGCCCGGCGCCAATCTGGCGATGGCGCGGCTTTATGCCGAGGGGGTGCGCAGCGGCTTTACCGGATTGTCGCTGGCCCATCTCGGCAGCAACCGCCAGGCCAGCGCCAGTTTCGGCGTGGCCCAGCTGGTGCCGGGCGACAGCCTGTCGGACCTGCTGCGGCGGGCCGACGCCGCCCTGTACCACGCCAAGGCCAATGGCCGTGACCGGGTGTCGACGGGTGATGAAGCGGCGCTGACTCGGACGAGTGGGTTGTCGGCCTAGGAGTTGGCGGCGCCGATGCGGGCGGTGACTTCGATTTCGATTTTCATGCCGGCTTCGATCATCTGCACGATCAGCATCGAGGCGGCGGGGCGGATGTCCTTGAACACCGGACCGACGGCCTTCACCACCGCGTCGACGTCAGCGCGGTCGCCTGCATAATACACCACGCGCACGGTGTCCTGAATGGACGAGCCGGCTTCGCGCAGCGCCTTGTCGATGGTGGCCAGCGCATTGGCCGCCTGCTGGCCGATATCGTCGGGCATGGTCATGGTGGCGTAATCATAGCCGGTGGTGCCCGAGACATAGACGGTATCGTCATGCCGCACGGCGCGGGAATAGCCGAAGGTGGCTTCAAAGGGGGAACCGGTGGAAACGCGCTGCACCATGATGGGGCCTTTTGGGGGTGGGTGGTTTCGGGAATGAAAAAACCCCGCCAGCTGAACTGGCGGGGTTGATTGGGACAGGCTTAGAGCCAGGGCCGGTCGGTGGCCATCTGGCCTTCAAAGGCCGAGATGGACGGATCGGACTTCAGCGTGCCGGCGATATCGTCGAGGCCTTCGAGCAGGATCTGCTTGCGGCTCGGATCGATATCGAAATGGATGGTGCCGCCATCCGGACCCTTGACGGTCTGGCTTTCCAGATCGACGGTCAGCGTGGCGTTGGAGCCGCGCTCGGCATCGTCCAGCAGCAGCTTGAGCTGCTCGGGGGTAACGACCAGCGGCAGAATGCCGTTCTTGAAGCAGTTATTGTAGAAGATGTCGGCGAAGCTGGTGGAGATGACGCAGCGCACGCCGAAATCGAGCAGCGCCCAGGGGGCATGCTCGCGGCTGGAACCGCAGCCGAAATTGTCGCCGGCCACGATGATGGTGGCATTGCGATAGCCCGGCTTGTTCAGCACGAAATCGGGATTTTCCGTGCCATCTTCATGATAGCGCATCTCGGAAAACAGCGCCGTCCCCAGACCCGTCCGCTTGATGGTCTTGAGATACTGCTTGGGGATGATCATGTCGGTGTCGATATTGATGATCGGCAGGGGTGCCGCGACACCGGTCAGGGTGGTGAACTTGTCCATGGCTGGAAAACCTCGCTTTGGCCGGTTCATCGCGCATAAGCAGGCGCGGGGTCAAGTCGGGAAGACGGGAAAGCGTTCGGCTCGCCCCCCGGCGGCTATGCCGCCAGGCTTTCCTTGGCGTCGACGCCGAGCATCAGATTGAGGTTCTGCACGGCGGCGCCGGAGGCGCCCTTGCCTAGATTGTCATAGACCGCCACCAGCAAGGCCTGGGCCAGGCTGTCATTGGCGAAGACGTAGAGCGTCAGCTGGTTGGTGCCGTTATTGGTTTGCGGATCGAGGGCCTCGACGCGGCCAGTCGCCTCGAAAGGCGCGACGGTGACGAAGCTGTCGGGGATGGCGGCATAGTGATCGGCCAAAGCCGCGTGGAGCTGTTTTCCGGTCGGCACGCTGGCGAGATCACCGAGCTGCAGCGGCACGAAACTGGCCATGCCCTGCGCGAAATCGCCCACACTGGGGACGAAGAGCGGCGCGTGGGTCAGCTTGGGATAGGCCGTCATTTCCGGCACATGCTTGTGATTGAACATCAAGCCATAGGGCATGAAGTGGCTGGCCGAGGGGCCGGCGGCTTCGTAGTCGGCGATCATCGCCTTGCCACCGCCGCTATAGCCGCTGATGCCGTTATAGGTGAGCCGGCTATCGGCCGGCAGCAGGCCAGCCTCGACCAGCGGGCGGATATTGGCGATCAGGCCCTGCGGCCAGCAACCCGGATTGGAGACGAAGCGGGCGGCGGCAATGGCCGCGCTCTGGCGCTGGTCCATTTCGGCAAAGCCATAGGTCCAGTCCGGATCGACGCGATAGGCGGTGGAGGCGTCGATGACGCGCGTGGTGCCATTGGTGATCAGGCTGACGCTTTCCTTGGCCGCATCATCGGGCAGGCACAGGATCGCCACATCGGCCGCATTGAGCAGCCGCTGGCGTTCGTCCTGATCCTTGCGCTTGTCGGCGGCGATGGAGAGCACCTCCAGGTCGCGCCGGCCGGCCAGGCGCTCGCGGATCTGCAGACCCGTGGTTCCGGCTTCCCCGTCGATGAAAATCTTGGCAACCATTGCGTCACTCCATTGCTGGAAACGTAGATGGACCGCAGGCAAGGCAAGGTCAAGGCATCAGCCGTCTGTTGTCATTGGCGAGCGGCAATGCCATTGATTTGACCAACTGGACAAAAACCGAGGAGATCAAGATGACCCCCCATAACCACGCCAAGCAGGGTGACTATGCCGAGGCCGTGTTGCTGCCGGGCGACCCGCTGCGCGCCAAGTGGATTGCCGAGAATTTTCTCGATGACGCCAAGCTGGTCAATTCGGTGCGCAATTGCCTGGGCTATACCGGGACCTACAAGGGCAAGAAGGTTTCGGTGCAGGCCACCGGCATGGGGCAGCCCTCGCTGTCGATCTATGTGCATGAGCTGATCAACGTCTATGGGCTCAAGACGCTGATCCGCGTCGGCACCTGCGGCGGGCTCAATGCCAAGGTCAAGGTGCGCGATCTGGTGCTGGCGCAGGCCGCCACCACCGACAGCGCCATCGTGCGCGACCGCTTCGGGCCATATAATTTCGCCCCGATCGCCGATTTCGGTCTGCTGCGCTCTGCCGCCAACAAGGCCGAAGAAAAGGGCATGCGCTTCCATGCCGGCAATATGCTGAGCAGCGATATTTTCTATCATGCCGAGCCGGGGCTGGAAGGCTATGGCGCCCTGCCCGCGCACGGCATTATCGGCGTCGAAATGGAAGCCGCGGCGCTCTATACTCTGGCGGCGCGCTTTGGCGTCAAGGCGCTGACCATCTGCACCATGACCGACTGCCTGATCACCAAGGAAGAGATCGACGCCAATGAGCGCCAGACCTCGCTCAAGGAAATGGTGACGCTGGCGTTGGACGTGGCCATCGAGGCTTAAGGCGCCGTCAGGAGGCCTGCCATGAGCGTGCTCGACAAACTTTCAGGGGCTCTCGACCGTCGCGACGAAGGGCCCAATGTCGAACTGGCCGCTGCCATCGCGGCCTCCGGCGACAGCGCGGCTGTCGCCGAACTGGCCGGGGCGGTGCGCTCCGGCTCGGCCCGGCAGGCCAATGACGCGCTCAAGGTGCTGTATGAAATCGGCGCCAGACGGCCCGAGCTGATCGGGGGCGAATGCCCGGTTTTCATCGACGCGCTCAAAAGCGCCAATAATCGCACGGTATGGGGCGCCATGACGGCGCTCGACGCCGTGGCCGAGCAACGCGCCGAGGCGCTGGTGGCCGACTTGCCGGCCATCATCGAGGCCGCCGATCGGGGCTCGGTGATCGCCAAGGACCATTGCAACTCGATCCTGATCAAGCTGGCCCGCGCCGGCTATGGCGACAAGGTGGTGCCGATCCTGCTTGAACGGCTCAAGCATGCCGCGCCCAACCAGTTTCCGAGCTATGCCGAGGCCATGGCCCCGGTGATTCCGCCTGCGGAACACCCGGGATTTGTGGCTTTGCTTACCGGGCGGCTGGGCAAGATCGTGCAGGACAGCAAGCGCCAGCGGGTGGAAAAGCTGCTGCGCAAACTTAATGGTTAACCTCTAGCCGGAACCTGTGGGGCTCAGCTATCGTTGCGCTTGTGAGCAGCATCCATGGCGGGGAGGCCAGCATGACCCGAAACCACACACTGACACGACACCGCGACATCCAGAACTGGGTGACCGACCGACACGGCATTCCGGCGATTGCCCGGGTGCGCAACCGGTTCGGGGAAGAACGGGCGTTGCTCAAGCTGAGCTTCCAGAAGCCCGACAAGGCGCAGATGGAAAGCCAGGATGACGGCATGAGCCCCTGCTCGTGGACGGCCTGGCTGGCCGAACTCGACCGCCAGCATCTGGCGCTCAAGGTTGATCCCGTGGCCGATGATTTCGAGCTGGTGACGCGCCGCGACATGCATTAGCGCCGCTGAAGCGTAGCGATTATGGGTGGGAGAACGCCCTGCCCGCCGTAAGCGCCATTGCTCCAGCCGCCATCTTCTGACTCAATGCCGGCGATTGTCCGCAGCCGCCGAGCCTTTATGAGCCGTTCCCAGATCGCCCTCGTCCTGCATGCCATGGCGCTGATTGCCGCCATGGTGCTCATCGTACCGGCGCTGACCCTGCAACTGGGCGGCCCGAGCGGGTTCCTGCTGACCCTGGTGATCTATTGGCTCGGCTTCTGCCTGCCGGTCATCTTCTGGCATGCCTGGAAACGTCATGACGGAAGGCTGTTTTCGGAGCGGCTGGCCTGGCGCGACTGGTTCGTGCCGGGCTTGCTGCTGATCCAAGTTGGGATTGTCGCGCTGGTGGCCTTTGTGCCCAACACCGCGCTGCTGACCACGCATGGGGCGATGCTCGCCACCCTGATCGGGGTGATCAATGGACCCTTGGAGGAAGCGGCCTGGCGCGGCGGGTTTCTCACCCGCTTTGCCGAGCGGCGACGGCTGGGCTTCTGGCTGAGCTGGGTCCTGTTCAACGCCTGGCATGTGCCGCTGCTGCTCAGTCATGGCCTGATTTTTGATGGTGGCGCACTGGCGCTGGTCGGCGGCGCGGCGGCATTGGCGCTGCTGTGGAGCTGGATCGCCTGGCGCAGCGGCTCGGTATTCTGGACCGCCATTGCCCATGCTTTGACCAATGTGCTGACCTTCTGGGTGCTGTTCGACAGCAATGGCTTTGTCTAACCCTACCAGCCGTAATCCAGCACGGTCAGCGTGCGCAGCCGCTCGCCATCGAGCCATTCGATGCTGGCATTGCGCTTCATGCCGATCAGCGCCGCGCCCACCGCCCCCAGAATCGTGACATTGCCTTTTTCGCCGAACGGACGATTGGGATAGCTCAGCCGACCCAGCCGCGTCAGCGGCTCGTCATCGAGGCGGAACATCACCCGATCCCCCATCGACACCCCGGCCTTGTCCCAGGGCGCGCAGACGGCGGCGCGGTTCAGCTCGCGTTCGAGATAGGCGGCGACATAGGGCAGCTGTTCGCAGGCCCGCTCGACCAGCGACGACACCCGGTCGTAGTCGTCCGCATTAATCAGCAGGTCGGGCAAGGCGGCGGAAGTCAGCACATGGGGTCTCATCGGGCAGCGAAACCATCTGCACGGCTAGCCCGTGCCCGGTCAATAGGCATATTGGACAGCAAAGCAGCATTTAATGTCAGCCTTATTGACCTAAGAAAGCCGCCGTGGCACACAATGCGCCCCATATTTGTGCATATTGCCCAAATTCCCGCGCAAAGGATCCGCCATGACCGACGACAACCTGCTTGATCGCGCCCTTGTCCGCCTCGAAGAGGCGGCCAGCCATCTCCAGATCGATCCGGATGTCATCGAGAAACTCAAATATCCGCGCGAGACCACCAAGACCCGCCTGCTGATCCGCATGGATGACGGCTCGCGCAAGTCGTTCCTGGCCTGGCGCTGCCGCTATGACGACACGCGCGGCCCCACCAAGGGCGGCATCCGTTTCCATCCCGACAGCACCATCGAGGAAGTCGAGACGCTGGCGTTCTGGATGACCTTCAAATGCGCCGTGATGAACCTGCCTTATGGCGGCGGCAAGGGCGCCGTGCGGGTTGATCCGCGCACGCTGTCGCGCACCGAGCTGGAGCGCCTGTCGCGCGCCTATATGCAGGCTTTCGCCTCCACCGTCGGTCCCGACCGCGATATTCCGGCGCCGGACGTCTATACCAATGCCATGATCATGGGCTGGATGGCCGACGAATATAACCAGATCACCGGCAGCGTGACGCCGGCCGTCATTACGGGCAAGCCAATCGCGCTGGGCGGTTCGCTTGGCCGCAATGACGCCACCGCGCGCGGCGGCTTCTATCTGGTGCGCCATCTGGCGAGCGAGCTGGGCCTCGCCCGTGACCACACCGTCGCCATTCAGGGCTTTGGCAATGCCGGGCAGTTTTATGCCCAGCTCTCGGCCGCCGACAACAACAAGATCGTTGCCGTCTCCGATTCCAATGGCGCCATTCACCGCCCCGCCGGGCTGGACGTCGCCAAGCTGATCGCCGGCAAGAATGCCGGCCGCCGGGTGACCGAAATGGCCGCCGAACTGGATGCCGCCATCATCCCCGCCGACGACCTGCTCGGCGTTGAAGTCGATCTGCTGGTGCCGGCGGCGCTGGAAGAAATGATCACCATCAACAATGCGGCCTCGATCAAGGCCAAGGTGATTCTGGAACTGGCCAATGGCCCGGTCACTGCCGAAGCCGACAAGGTCCTCGCCGATATGGGCGTGACCGTGCTGCCCGATATTCTGGCCAATGCCGGCGGCGTTACCGTCTCCTATTTCGAATGGGTGCAGAACCGCCAGGGCTTCTATTGGGACCTGGAAGAAATCCATTCGCGCCTGAAGAAGATGATGGAACGCGAAGGCCGCGAAGTCTGGACCATCGCCTGCGACCGCGGCGTCTCGGTTCGCTCGGCTGCCTATATCCATGCCCTTGGCCGTCTCGCCACCGCCATCGAGGCACATGGCACCCAGTCCTATTTCGCCGGCTGACCAGCCGCGACGCTCACTATGAAAAAGGCGCCCTTACGGGCGCCTTTTTTGTTGCCGGTTTACGGCAGTCGGCAATCGACGCCGTCGCCCAGCTCGTCCATCAGCGCGGCAATTGCCGCCTCGATTTGCGGGTCGGTATTGAGGCCCGCGCTATTGGGGCTGAACGGCACATGCAGTTCGGGCGCGATGACGTTGTTCTCGTAATAGCGGCCGTCCAGCCGCTTGTTGGGCAGCACCGGAATGCCATAGACGAGGCCGGGCACCACGGGGCTGGAGACATAATCCACCGCCGTGCCGGTATTGAGCACCGTGTCGCCCACCAGCTTGCCGATGCCGCTATCCTGATAGGCCTGGGGGAACACCGAGCCATCGGAATAGCCAAAACTGTCGACCACTACCGCGCTGGGCCAGACCCAGCGATTATTGGGCTCGATTTCGGTCGGGCCGCCCTCCAGCCCCAGCGTCGAATAGGCTTTGCCGCTCAGCAGGGTGATCAGCTCGCGGGTGAGATTACCCCCGCCATTGGAGCGCACATCGATCAAGGCTGCCTTGGCGATGCCGCGCTGGGCGGTGAGATTGCCCAGCAGGTCGAGATAGGACGCCGTGTCCATGCTCGGCACATATTGATAGGCGATGCAGCTGTTGGAGAGCCGCGCCACCATTTCGCGCCGCGCATCGATCAGCCGGGTCTTGGCCAGCGCCGTCTCCTCAAGCTGATCGATCGGCTTGACCGAATAGAAGCGCTCCTCCTGGGTTTCCCCATCATTGACCCCTACCAGAGCCGGACGGCCGACATTGAGCGCGAGCAGCCGGTCGAGCCCGCCGGCCTCCGGCACCGGATGGCCATTGATCGAGGTGATGATATCGCCCGGCGCGATATCGATGGCGCGGCGGTCGAGCGGACCGCCGGGCAGGATGGCGGCGACGCGACGGCCGGCGCCCTCATAGCCATGGTCCAGATAGACGCCCAGCGCGTCATTGGTGTTGCCAAGATCCTGCCGCTCGGCTTCGCGCCCGCGATAGCCGGTGAACATATGGGAGGCCGACAGCTCGCCATACATGGCCGAAATCAGCTCGCGCAATTCGCGGTCGCTGGCGATGGAGCCGAGATAATTGCGGTATTTTTCGCCGATCGCCGCCCAGTCGCGCCCCTCATGGCCGCTGTCGTAGTAACGGTATTCGACATCGGCCCAGGCCTGCTCGAAACCGGCCAGCCGCGCCGCATCGGCGTCACGCGCATAGAACAGATTGGAAGCGATGATGTCAGCCTGATCCGGCGCCGCCAGCGGGATGCGCCTGATGTGCCCGGCCAGCTTGGCGTCGAGCGCGCCCAGATCGGGCACATAGGTCAGCGCTTGCAGATCGGGCGCATCGAAACCGCCAATGGTGCTGACGCTGCCATCCACCAGGCTGACGACATTGATCGCGTAACTATCCTCATCGACCGCCGCTACCACCAGCAGGCTATTGAGATCGGGCAGCGGCTCGACCAGCCTGACGCCGTCAAGCCCATGGGTCAGCCGTCCTTCCAGCTGCTGCGGCCGGAAGCCGTCCAGCGCGTAGCGCCGGACCACCGGCGTGCCATCCTCGGCTTCGCCATAGGCGCCCCCCAGCCCCTCGACAGTATCGAGGAAATCCTGCCGCGCCTCTTCCGACAGGAAGATGCGGTAGAGCTCGGTGCCCTGGGCCCAAAGCTGGGCATCGCGCAGGCTGTAGAGCGAGGTGAGGCCGAGCACCTGGGTGCCGTCGAGGCTCCAGAAGCCGTTGTAAAGATTGGGCACCGCACCGATGGGCCGGGCCGGCGCGCTGCCATCGGCCGGCACGATGGCGACCCGGCGAATATCGCCGCCGCCAATGGCCCGCCAGTCGACCAGCAATTCCTCGGAACTGGGCGACCAGCTGAAGCCCAGATCGCCATCCTTATAGGTCGAATTATAGTCGGCCTCGCCGAACAGCTTTTGGACCGCGCCGCTCTCCAGATCGAGCACCTGGACCTCGCGACGGTCGGCGATGAAGGCGAGCTTGCGTCCATCGGGCGAAAAGGCCGGCTGATAGGCATTGCCGGTTTCGGGGCGATAGAGGGGGATTTCCTCATAGCGCGGCTCGAGCCCGCTATCGCCATCGGGCCGCAGGTCGACGCCATAAATGCTCCATTGATGGTCGCGCTGCGCGGCATAGGCCAGCATCGCCCCATCGGGGGAAAAGGCGATGTTCTTTTCCGCGCCGGGCGTGGCGGTGAGCTGGCGGAAGGTGCCCGCCACATCCTGGATAAACACATCGGCATTGGCGATGAGCGCGAAATGCTCGCCATCGGGCGAGGAGGCAAATTCGCGGGTGCTGCCGGCATAGAAATTGTCCTGCCGGCTGGCGCGCTGCTCCAGCGTCAGCACCTCAATGGGCCGGGCCTCGCTCGCCGCGGCGGGCATGACATGGATGCGACCGCGATAGGCAAAAGCCAGCGTGCCGTTATCGGCCACCGACAGGTCGCGCACCGGGTCGCCTTCATAGTGGGTGAGCTGGACCTCCTCGCCCGAGGCGAGATCGAGCCGCCAGGCGTTGAGCCAGCCCGAGGCCTCGGAAAGATAATACAGCGCCGTGCCATCGGCGCTCCAGACCGGATTGTGCCGGTCAATGCCATCCACCGGGAACAGCGGTTGGTGGCTCCCGCTCACCTGATCATAGATCCAGAGCTGGCGCGCATTGGCGGCGACGCGATGCTGGCGGTCTTCCGGATCGATGGAGGGATTGTAGCTATAGACCAGCCGCGTCTGCTCGCGGTTCCACTGCGCCTGCTCGGCCAGATTGGGCAGCACCAGCCCCTCGCGGCCACTGCCGATATCGACGGCATGCAGCTGTGGCTTGCCCGACAGGGCGCCCTGCACGCTCTGTTCGGCATCGCCCAACCGCAGCGCGGTATAAAGGATCGACTGCCCATCCGGCGCGAAACTGGTGGGGATCTCGCTGGCCGAAGACCAGGTCATGCGTTGCAGCGTGCCGGAAAAATCGGTCAGATAGACGTCGTCATCGCCATTGAGATCGGAGGCGAAAGCCAGCTTTTCCGAGTCGGGCGACCACAGCGCACCATGGCTATAGGTGCCGTTGGCGGTGAGCGGCACGGCCAGCCCACCCTCGGCATCCACCACGAAGATGCGGCCACGATAGGTGAAGCTCAGGGTTTCGCCATCGGGCGCAATCGCCGGATAGCGCACCCAGATCGGCATTTCGCCTAGCGCCAGCGCGCCGGCATCCTGCGCCAGTGCCGACGGCGAGGCCGCCAGGAGAGCCAAGAGGGAGATGGTGGCACGGCGCTTCAACATTTTCTAGGCTCTCCAACGCTTTAGTGGCGGGCAAACAAGCATTGCGGTCGTAAAGACTTGCTAAATCCGCCGCTAGAAAACTTCGATTTTTTCGGCCCATGCGCGTCCGGCTTGCGCAGCGCGTGAAAAAGACGCTATGTCGCCCTATCGAAGCGTAACCACCAGTACGGTAAGGACCGATCATGGCCACTCATTCCCTATTCCTGCTGCCGGGCGACGGCATCGGCCATGAAATCATGGTCGAAGTCGAAAAGCTGATCGCCTGGACCAATGCCGAGCAGCTCACCGATTTCTCGACCGATCGCGGCATGGCCGGCGGTACGGCCTATGATGCCCATCAGGTGGCGATCACCGATGAGGACGTGGCCAAGGCCAAGGCCGCCGATGCGGTGATCTTTGGCGCCGTGGGCGGCCCGAAATGGGATGACGTGCCCTATGAGCAGCGCCCCGAAGCCGCGCTGCTGCGCTTGCGCCAGGAACTGGGCGTGTTCGCCAATCTGCGTCCCGCCATCTGCTACCCGGCGCTGGCCGATGCCTCCTCGCTGAAGCGCGAGCTGGTCGAAGGCCTCGACATCCTGATCGTGCGCGAGCTGACCGGCGGCGTCTATTTCGGCGAGCCCAAGACCATTACCGAACTGGAGAATGGCCAGAAGCGCGCCATCGATACCCAGGTTTACGAAACCTACGAAATCGACCGCATCGCCCGCGTCGCCTTCGATCTGGCCCGCACCCGCAACAACAAGGTGCACTCGGCCGACAAGAAGAACGTGATGAGGTCCGGCGTGCTGTGGGACGAAGTGGTCAAGGGCGTCGCCAAGGACTATCCCGATGTCGAAATGCACCACATCCTGGCCGATAACGCGGCGATGCAGCTGGTGCGCAATCCCAAGCAGTTCGACGTGATGGTGACCGACAATCTGTTCGGCGACATCCTGTCGGACGTGGCCGCCATGCTGACCGGTTCGCTCGGCATGCTGCCCTCCGCCTCGCTCGGTGCGCCCGATCCGGTGACCGGCAAGCGCAAGGCCTTCTACGAGCCGGTACACGGCTCGGCCCCGGATATTACCGGCAAGGGCATTGCCAACCCGATCGCCATGATCGCTTCGGTGGCGATGGCGCTGCGCTACTCCTTCGGCCAGATCGAACTGGCGACGCGGATCGAAAACGCCATCTCGGCCGTGCTCAGCGACGGGCTGCGCACCGGCGATATCGCCCAGGACAATCGCAAGATTGTGGGCACGGAAGAGATGGGCGCAGCGATTTTGGCGAAGTTGAAGGCCTAAGACGCCGACTTACCACTGTCGTCACCACCGGGCTTGTCCCGGTGGTCCATCTGCCATCGCGCCAGCGGTGCGATGGATTGCCGGGACAAGCCCGGCAATGACGGTGGAATGGAGATCGTGGGCCACCTTGCGGCGGGGGCACGATCTCAGGATGGGTCCCGGCTCAAGGCCGGGATGACATCGAGTTTTGGGATGGATAAATAAAAAAGGCCCCGGCGCTTGCGCACCGGGGCTTTTGTGATTCAGCGGCCAAAACTTATTCGGCAGCGGTCTCTTCAGCGGCCGGAGCTTCCTTCGGCGCGTTCTTGGCTTCTTCGATGGCCGCAGCCTTGGCGGCCTTCTCTTCAGCGCGCTGGGTGGCCTTCTCGCCCGGCTTGGCCTTGTTCGGGTTGTTGCGTGCGTCGCGCTTGGTCAGACCGGCGGCGTCGAGGAAACGCAGCACGCGGTCGGTCGGCTGGGCGCCAACGCCGAGCCAATGCTTGGCGCGCTCGGTGTTCAGCACGATGCGGCCTTCATTGTCCTTGGCCAGCAGCGGATTGAAGGTGCCCAGCTTCTCAATGAAGCGGCCATCGCGGGGCGAACGGGCATCGGAGACGACGATGTGGTAGAATGGGCGCTTCTTGGTGCCACCACGGGCGAGACGGAGCTTGAGGGCCATTTTGGTATCCTTGAGTTGAGTTTGGTTGAACGACTATTTCTTCTTGCCCAGGCCGGGAAGGCCAGGGAAACGGGGAGCGCTGCCCAGACCGGGCAGACCCGATCCGGCGGATTTGAACAAAGCGCCGACATCGGTCGGCAGTTTCTCGGCCAGTTGCGGCTGGGCGCCGGGCAGGCCCTTGAGCTGGTTGGGGTCGAGGCCGGCCTGACGGGCCATCTGCTCGAGCTGGGCCGGGTCCATCTTGGAGATGTCGGGCATGCCGCCCATCATCGAACCCATCTTGCCGCCGAACATGCCACCCAGGGCGCCCATGCCGCCCTTGGACACTTTCTTCATCATGTCCGCCATCTGACGGTGCTGCTTGGCCAGCTTGTTGATCTCGCTGACTTCCACACCCGCGCCGGCGGCGATGCGCTTGCGGCGGCTGGCATTGAGCAGGTCGGGCGCGGCCCGCTCTTTCTTGGTCATCGAATTGATGATGGCGATCTGGCGATCGAACACCTTCTCGTCGATGTTGGAATTGGCCATGGCTTTTTTCATCTGGCCAACGCCCGGCATCATGGACATCAGCCCGCCCATGCCGCCCATCTTCTTCATCTGCAACAGCTGGCCGCGCAGGTCGTCGAGGTCGAAGGAGCCCTTTTTGAGCTTCTTGGCCATCTTCTGGGCGTCTTCGGCCGAAACGTGTTCGGCGGCCTTTTCGACCAGCGAGACAATGTCGCCCATGCCCAGAATACGGTCGGCGATACGCGAAGGATGGAAATCCTCCAGCGCATCCATTTTTTCGCCGACGCCGATCAGCTTGATCGGCTTGCCGGTCGCCGCGCGCATCGACAGAGCCGCGCCGCCACGGCCATCGCCGTCGACGCGGGTCAGCACGATGCCGGTGATATCGAGGCGGCCATCGAAGGAGCGCGCCACATTGATGGCGTCCTGACCGGTCAGCGCATCGACCACCAGCAAAATTTCATGCGGGTTGGCGATGTCCTTGATGGCGACCGTTTCGGCCATCAGCTCGTCGTCAATATGGGTGCGACCAGCAGTGTCGAGGATCAGCACGTCATAGCCGCCGAGACGGCCTTCGCGCTCGGCGCGGCGGGCGATCTGCACCGGGGTTTCGGATGCGACGATGGGCAGCGTATCGACGCCGACCTGTTCGCCCAGCACGCGCAGCTGCTCCATGGCGGCCGGACGGCGGGTATCGAGCGAGGCGAGCAGGACTTTCTTCTTGTTCCGCTCGCTCAGCCGCTTGGCGATCTTGGCGGTGGTGGTGGTCTTGCCCGAGCCTTGCAGGCCGACCATCAGCAGGGTGACGGGGGCCTTGGCATTGAGATCGATCGGCACGCTGTCCGAGCCGAGCACGGCGATCAGCTCGTCATGGACGATCTTGACCACTTGCTGGCCCGGCGTCACCGAACGGGTGACCTCGGCGCCGACGGCGCGTTCGCGCACCTGTTCGACGAAGGCGCGAACGACTTCGAGGGAGACGTCGGCCTCGATCAGCGCGCGGCGAATCTCGCGCATGGCGGCATCGACGTCGGCTGCACTGAGCGCGCCGCGACCGCGGATGCCATCAAAGATTTTGCCAAGCCGGTCGGAAAGGCTCTCGAACATATTTCTGGTCCTTCGCAGCGGGAATATCCCGCTAGACATAGGATCCATCCACGCAAACGCCAAACCCACCCGCGGGCGCAACGCGCTGGCGGATGTTGGCCTCCGGGATCGGTTTATACCCTAGGGGTCCCGGTCGGCTGGTCAGGAGCTTACGCCTGATGAATGGCGTGCGGTGTAGGGGAAGGCAGGGCGGGAGTCAAGAAAAAGCAGGAATTGGGGTCGTGGGGCTGGGCACCGGACGGCACCTCCCCCTCGACGGGGGAGGTTGGGAGGGGGTGTGGGAGCCCCGATGATTGTGGCCAATCCACCCCCACCCTTGATCCCTCCCCGCAAGGGGGAGGGTGTCGACTGCGACATTGGCCCTACAAATTCCGCCCGGCGACGCGCAGCAGCAGGCTGCGCAGCCAGCGGGGCATGCCGAGCATGGCGGATTTGAGCGCGGGGCGCAGCCGTTTGTCCCAGACATTGAGCACCAGCACGCCGCGCGGGGTGACGGGCAGGGCGTAGTCAGTCACGCTCACCACTTCGGTGGCCCAGGTCAGCTTATAGGGCATGACCGGCACCATCAGATCGGCCCCGACCAGGCCGCGATCGGCGCATGCATGGATGACTTCACCCAGATGCAATTTGCCCGGGCTATCCTCGGAATGGCCGAAATCGCGGCTGGCGACGAAGGCATAATAGCGCTGCTGGTGCACGAAGCCCCACTGCTCGGCCAGCTTTTCGCCCTGATGCTGCAGCGACATCGCCAATAGCGTCAGATCGGGCCGCCCGGGCAGGCCGGTGCAGAATTCGGTGAAGGCATTATTGCTGAAGGCCCGCGAACTCAGCCCCTGCTCGCGCAGGCGATTGGCGCGACCGGAGAGGGTCCGCTCGACCACGCCCAGCGTCTCGCCTGCATTGGCCGCAACATGGTGGGTCACCGCGCCGTCGCGCTCCAGCCGGTTGCGCTCATTGCGCATATTCTTGCGCGTCTTGGGCTTGATGGTCTGGAAATAGGCCTCGTAATCGGCAAAGTCGCTGAGCGCCACATAGGGAGCGCCCTGCGCGGCGCCGGTGACCAGGTGATTTTCCGGCATGGCCCGGGCCAACTGGCTATCGCTGCGCACCTTGAGGAAACTCACGGCATCGCAGGGCGCAGCCTTGATGGCGGCGCGCAGCAGCCGCGCCAGTGTCTCTTGCGGGTTGAGCCCGTCGGCGATCAGCACGTCCGAATATTGGCTGAAGGCATGGCCGAGCGGCGCCAGCACAATGCGCATCGGCGTGCGGATGCGCTCGAGCGGCAGCACCGCCACCAGCCGCTGCCCCTCGCTGAGCGTCACCACCACCGGATCGAAGGCCGCATTGCCCCGCGCCGCCTCGAAATCGAAGATTGCACGAGCCCAGCCGCTGCCCTGAAACAGCACGGCGCCGGCCACCTGGAGTTCCAATGCTGCCCATTGTTGGGCGATGGCGTCGAACCCTTCGCGGGTTTGCACCAATTCGATGTGCAGCCCATGTCCCGGCGCGGAAACGCGATCGACGGCGTCGGGACGCCGTCGCTCTTCGATGCAGGGAAGGGCCGTGAGCACGCTCATTTGCTGAAGGAATAGCCTTCAATGTCGCGCACGCCTTCGGGGGCGCTCGGATCGACCTGGAAGTCGACCTTGTAGATTTTCTGCTTCTGCGGATTGAGCGGGGTGAATTTCACCAGCCCGGCCAGCGCCAGCTTGGAATAATAGCTGAGGCCCGTCACCTGCTGCGACAGGTTCTGCTTGCCGGTTCTGGCCCGCAGAATGCCATTGGCATAATTGACGGCGTAATGCTTGCGCAGCTCGTCGGTCCAGTGCTCGGTGGTGAAGGAGACGTTGAGCATCCCTTCATTGACCACGCGATGTGGCCCGTTGAGCGGCCAGTGGATCATCTTGCCGGCGTCGAGCACATGGGTCTCGGCATAGTCATCGTACCAGGGCTCATAGGGCATGTCGGTTTCGCGCAGCTGACCCAGGATCAGCTTTTCCAGCGCCGGCTGGCTGATGAACGGCTTGGAGGGCGGATAGACATAGAGCTTCTTGGTGCCGCGCACCTGCCACAGGCTCTGCCCCGGCACGTCGGAGTGATACTTCACCGACACATTGGGCGAGGAAATCAGGATGGTCAGGTTGCGCTTGTAGCTCTTGAAGCCGGGAACCCGTTCCTCGAATTCGCTGTAGAGACTATCGAGCAGCGCGCCATAGGCTGGATCGGTCTTGGCCGGGGCGGTGAGATTGACCCAGATATTGCCGGTCTTGATGACGTCGATGACCTGCTGGCCGGAGAGGCCCTTGATCTCGCCTTCGCGGCGCTTGGGCGGATTGCCCGGCGTCTTCTGCGAATAATTGACGTGGTAGGCCTCGCGCGGCGTGTTGTCGATCAACTGCGCCAGCGCGGCGTCGGTGAACAGCGGCGAGCTGGCCAGATTATGGCTCAGCGCCAGCGAATGATTGCCGAACAGTGAGGGAAAATGAGGCTGCCAGTCCGTGATGATCTGGTCAGTCAGCATGGTCATGTTCATGGGCTGGGCTCCGAAAACGGTGGCAGCGAGGGATGATCCTCAACCTCTGTCAGGAGGCTAGCGCACAATCGGGCCTTTGGCGCGGTCAAGCTGGTCGCCTGGTTAAAGCGCCATGAAGCCGGAAACCCCCGCAAATCTAAACAATTCGAAGGCTTTTTCCTGCGTATTTTTCCGTTACGCCACGGCAGGCGCGGCTGCGGAACCATGCCAACAGCCGCACTGGCAATTTTGGGCTACATCCGCCATATAGCGGTCAATTCCAACACTCGCGGACGAGGCGACCAGTGAGCGGCGCGCCGTTTCTCAAGATGAACGGGCTGGGCAACCAGATTATCGTGGCCGACATGCGCGGCCGCGCTGACCGGATCACGCCCGCCGCCGCCATCGCCATCAATGCCGCCGAGGGCACGAAATTCGATCAGATCATGGCGATCCATGATCCGCGCATGCCCGGCACCGTCGCCTATGTCGACATCATCAATTCGGACGGCAGCAGCGCCCAGGCCTGCGGCAATGGCATGCGCTGCGTCACCCAGTTCCTCGCCGCAGCGGGCGAGCAGAAGCATTTCACCTATCAGACAGTTGCCGGCATTCTGTTTGGCGAAGAGCTGGCTGACGGCCAGATCACCGTCGACATGGGTACGCCGAAATTCGCCTGGTACGACATTCCGCTGGCCGAGGAATTTGCCGATACCCGCAAGATCGAGCTGCAGATCGGGCCGATTGATGCGCCAGTGCTGCATTCGCCCTCGGTCGCCTCGATGGGCAATCCGCATGCCATTTTCTGGGTGCATGATGATGTGTGGAACTATGCGCTGGACCGCTTCGGGCCGATGCTGGAAAACCACCCGATCTTTCCCGAGCGCGCCAATATTTCGCTGGCCCAGGTGATGGCGCCGGACAAGATCATCCTGCGCACCTGGGAGCGCGGCGCCGGCCTGACCGAAGCCTGTGGCACCGCCGCCTGCGCCGCCGTGGTCAATGGCGCGCGCACCCGCCGCACCGCCCGCAAGGCGACCGTCACCCTGCCCGGCGGCGATCTCGTCGTCGAATGGCGCGATGACGACCATGTGGTGCTGACCGGCCCGGCCGAGCTGGAATGGACCGGCACGCTCGACCCGGCTAGTGGCCTGTGGGCGCGCAACGAGGTCGCGGCCTGATGGCTGTCGAAACCGTGACATTCGGCTGCCGGCTCAACGCCTATGAAGCCGAGGTTATGAAGCGCGAGGCCGAAAAGGCCGGGCTCGATAATGCCATCATCTTCAACACCTGCGCGGTGACCGCCGAGGCGGTCCGCCAGGCCAGGCAGGCGGTGCGCAAGGCCCGCCGCGACCATCCCGACGCCCGCATCATCGTCACCGGCTGCGCCGCCCAGACCGAAGCCCGCAGCTTTGGTGACATGGCAGAAGTCGATCTGGTGATCGGCAATAACGACAAGATGCAGGCCGAAAGCTACACCCCGCTGGTGTTTGGCTTGCCCCTCAATGACAAGGTGCAGGTCAACGACATCATGAGCGTGCGGGAAACCGCCGGCCATCTGATCGAGGGCATGGATGGGCACACCCGCGCTTTCGTGCAGGTGCAAAATGGCTGCGACCACCGCTGCACCTTCTGCATCATCCCGTTTGGCCGTGGCCCGTCGCGCTCGGTGCCGATGGGCATGGTGGTCGAACAGATCAAGAAGCTGGTCGGCAATGGCTATCGCGAAGTGGTGCTCACCGGGGTCGATATCACCTCCTATGGCCCCGACCTGCCGGGGACGCCGACCCTGGGAAAGCTGGCCCAGGCCATTCTGCGCCATGTGCCCGACCTGCCCCGGCTGCGCATTTCGTCCATCGACTCCATCGAGGCCGACGCAGCGCTGTATGATGTGGTAGCGAGCGAGCAACGGCTGATGCCGCATCTGCATCTGTCGCTGCAATCGGGCGATGACATGATTCTCAAGCGGATGAAGCGCCGCCATAGTCGCGACGATGCGCTGGCCATTGTCGGCAAGCTGCGCGCGTTGCGCCCCGACATGGTGTTCGGCGCCGATATCATTGCTGGCTTCCCCACCGAGGATGACGCCATGTTCGCCAATACGCTGGCCATCGTCAGCGAGGCGGAACTGACCTACCTGCATGTCTTTCCCTATTCGCCGCGCCAAGGCACGCCGGCGGCGCGCATGCCGCAGGTGAGCGGCAAAATCGCCCGCAAGCGCGCCACCCTGCTGCGGGCGGCGGGTGATCGGCAATTTGCCAAGCTCTGCGCCAGCCGGGTCGGCCGCGTCGAGCATGTGTTGATGGAGCGCAACGGGCTGGGCCGCACTGCGCAATTCGTGCCGGTCAAGATGGCGGGCACCCAGCCGGGCGATTTGCTGGAGGTGCTGGTCACCGGGGTTCACGCCGACGGGCTGGTGGGTGAAACACAAAGAGTTGCGGCGGCGTGATAGAGACACGCTCGCATGGTTTGGAATTGAAGGCACATTTATGACCGACAAGAAGCCGGGATTTTTCAAGCGCCTGTTTGGCGGCGAGACGCCGGTGCAACCACCCGCGCCGCCGGAAGCGCTGCCCGAGGCCGTGCCGGCGTCAGTGCCAGCACCGGAACCGGTGGCGCCGACGCCTGAGCCGATTCCAGAACCAGCGCCTGCGCCTACCCCCGAACCGGACGTCGTGCCGCAACCCGGTCCACCCGAAACCACGCCCGATTATGTCGAGGAGGTGGAAGACCGACTGGTCGCCGCCCCTGCCTCGGTTGCGCCGCTCGCTCCGGTGAACGTCGCCGAAGAGGCCCCGCGCCAGGGCTGGTTTGCCCGGTTGGCCGGTGGCCTCAAGCGCTCGTCGGATCAGCTCACCGGCTCGATCACCTCGGTCTTCACCAAGCGCAAGCTGGATGCGGCGACGCTCGACGAGCTGGAAGACGTGCTGATCCAGGCCGATCTGGGCATCGAGACGGCCACCGCCATTACCGAAACCCTGCGCCGCGACCGCTTTGACAAGGATGTGTCGGGCGAGGATGTGCGCGCCGTGCTGGCCGCCGAAGTGGAAAAAGTGCTTGGGCCGGTGGCCCGGCCGCTGGAAATCGACCCGGCGCAAAAGCCCTTCATCATCCTGATGATCGGGGTCAATGGCTCGGGCAAGACCACCACCATCGGCAAGCTGGCGCAGAAATTTACCGCCGAGGGCAAATCGGTGATGCTGGCGGCGGGCGACACGTTTCGCGCCGCGGCGATTGAACAGCTCCAGGTCTGGGGCCAGCGCACCAATGCGCCGGTGATCACCCGCCCGGCCGGCTCCGACGCCTCGGGCCTCGCCTTTGACGCAGTGACCCAGGCCCGTGCCGAAGGCCGCGATGTGCTGATCATCGACACCGCCGGGCGGCTGCAGAACCGCGACGAGTTGATGAATGAGCTGGAAAAGATCATCCGCGTCATCAAGAAGGTCGACCCCACCGCGCCGCACGCCACGCTGCTGACGCTCGACGCTACCACCGGGCAGAATGCGCTGCGACAGGTGGAGATTTTCGGCAAGCGCGCCGGGGTGACCGGGCTGGTAATGACCAAGCTGGATGGCACGGCACGCGGCGGCATTCTGGTGGCCATTGCGCAGAAATTTGGCCTGCCGGTGCATTTCATCGGCGTCGGCGAAGGCGTCGGCGATCTCGAACCCTTTACCGCCAGCGAGTTCGCGCAGGCGATTGCCGGGCGGGAATAGCCCCAATCTGACCATGCTTGAGGCCTATCCCGCCCTTGCATGGGCGAGCCTCAGCGCTCACATTGCCCTTTGATGCCGTTTAGAGACCATTGCCATGACCGACAAAGCCGAACCCGAGCTCAACTGGGACGAATTGCGTCCCCAGCTCATCAAGATGGGGCTTGAGCTCGGTCCGCTGGTGATCTTCTTCATCGCCAATGCCCGCGCCGATATTTTCACCGCCACCGCCTGGTTCATGGGCGCCATGGTGGTGTCGCTGGTGCTGACCTGGCTGCTGCTCAAGAAGATTGCCGTCATGCCACTGGTCACCGGCGTCGTGGTGCTGGTGTTTGGCGGGCTGACGCTGTGGCTGCAGGACGACACTTTCATCAAGATCAAGCCGACCATCACCAATGGCCTGTTCGCGGCGGTGCTGCTGGGCGGGTTGGTGTTCGGCCACTCCCTGCTGAAATATGTGTTTGGCGACGTCTATAAGCTCCGCCCCGAGGGCTGGAGCAAGCTGACGCTGAATTGGGGCCTGTTTTTCGTGGTGCTGGCCATCATCAACGAAGTGCTGTGGCGCAATTTTTCGACCGATATCTGGGTGGCATTCAAGGTCTGGGGCGTGATGCCGCTGACCGTGATTTTCTCCATCAGCCAGGTCAGCCTGCTGAACAAATATGCCCCCGAGGCCGAGCCCAAGCATGTGCCGCCGATTGTGGTGGAGAGCTGAGCTCCCGCGACTTGCCCACTCGCGCCAATCGTCACCCTCGGGCTTGACCCGAGGGCGTTGTACTTGCCGCATCGCAAGAACCCTCGGGTCGAGCCCGAGGGTGACGAGCGTGGATTGGTGACACCGAGTTTGTGGGTGCCTGCTACTTAGCCAAACACGCCAATGATGGCGCCATCGAGCAGCAGCACGACCAGCAGATAGCCGCCATCGATGACGGTGCGTGACCAGGGCGAGCCGGCATAGCGGTGGTTGAGCACCATGGATGTCAGCACAAAGCCCAGCCACATATGGGCGCCGACGATCAGCCCATTGGTGACGCTGAGCGAGCCGAGCAGCGCCGGCGTCAGCAGGGCGATGAAATAGGCCATCACCGCCAGGCACACCACCGACCAGATATAGGGCGTGTAATCGGCCCGGTTGATGTCTTCCGGCTTCTTGCCGATCGCGGCCAGCCATTGCTTGGAAAACAGCATGTACCAGCCGGCGCCGGCGCCCCAGCTCACGACGGTGGCCAGCACGACGGCCAGCCAATTGACGGCGAAATGCGACATGATTGAACTCCCCAAGCGCCCTTTTGCGCGTGGGGCAGGTTAGCGCCGCTCAGAGGGGATCGGAAGCGGCCAAATAGACGAGCTCAGAGCCCGCCCATCTTGCAAATCAAATCCCATTCGGCCTGGCCGACCTTGGACACCGACAAGCGCGAGAGCTTGACCAGTTCCAGCTCGGACAATTCGGGCGTGGCTTTGACCGTGGCCAGCGTTACGGGCTTGGGCAGCGGCTTGACCGCTTCGACATCGACGCAATCCCACACCACTTCGCCCTTGGCATTGAGCTCGGCGGTATCGTCGGGGTGCGACAGGCCGACCACCTTGATGATGCCGACAATCTCCTTGCCGATATTGGAGTGGTAGAAAAACGCCAGATCGCCCAGCGCCATGGCCCGCATATTGTTGCGCGCCGCATAATTGCGCACCCCATGCCAGGCTTCGGGTTCGCCGCGCGCCGTCGTGGCCTGCATGTCCTCAAAGGAGAACACATCGGGCTCCGATTTCATCAGCCAATAAGCCATGACACTAGGCCTTGGGTGACATGTGATCAAAGGCGATGCGCCAGGGCTTGATCTCGATGCTGCCGAAAATGCCCTCGGACACGAACGGATCGGCGTAGAAAATCGCCGTTGCCGCTTCGATCGTCTCGGCTTCCACCACCATCAGCGACCCCTCGGGCGTGCCGGTGGCGTCGAGCAGCGCGCCGGCCAGCCGCAGCTGCTGGCCCAGGGCTTCCAGATGCTGCAAATGCACCGGGCGCACGGCCAGGCGCTTGTCGGTAGTTCCGGGTGCGTCCTTGGCGATCATGGCGAACAACATGGAGTTCAATCCTCTCGTTTGAGTGGGCGGGACATTAGCCCCGCAACAATAGTGGCGATATTGGCCTTGCGGGTGAGCACGGCATTGACCGCCTGCACCAGCGGGGTATCGACATCGAGGCTTTTGGCCAGCGCTTCCGCCACCGGCGCGGTGGCGACACCCTCGGCCAGCTTGGCGCCGCCGGCCAGGATCACCTCGACGCTCTCGCCGCGCCCTAGCGCCATGCCGAACTGATAATTGCGCGACTGCTCCGAGGTGCAGGTCAGCGTCAGGTCGCCCAGCCCGGCCAGCCCGGTGAGCGTTGTCGCCGAGCCGCCCATGGCCGACACCATGCGGGCCATTTCGGCATAGGCGCGGGCAATCAGCGCCGAACGGGCCGACGCGCCGAGCCCGGCGCCATCGACGGCACCACAGGCCAGCGCATAGACATTTTTCAGCGCCCCGGCGATTTCGACGCCGATACGGTCATCGGCAGCATAGGGGCGGAAACTGGGGCCTGCCAAAGCGGCCGCCAGCATTGAGGTGGCTTCGGCATCGTCCCCCGCCAGCGTCACCGCCGTGGGGCGGCCCGCCGCGACATCGACGGCAAAGCTGGGGCCGGACAGCACATAGGGGATGGCAGTGGGCGCCATATCGATGAGGATTTCGCTCTGCCGATCCAGCGTGCCGGTCTCCAGCCCCTTGGCCGACAGGATCACCGGCCGGCCGGCCAGCAACGCCGGATCGAGCGCCGCCAGAGCGGCCCGGCTCGATTGCGCCGGCACGGCGAGAATGATGAAATCGGCGGGGGCGGCGCTGGTCGCGGCGATGATGCCGGGATGCAGTTGCTGGCTGCCGAGATAGCGGGCGTTGCTGTGCTGGCTGTTGATTTCAGCAACTTGCGCCGCGTCCCGCGCCACCAACGCGACCTTACGGCCGGCCATCGCCGCGGCCTGCGCCAGCGCGGTGCCCCAGGCACCGCCACCGATGACGCTCACAGTTTCAAGCTGCATTGGGGCCAATCCTCATATCGTCGAGATCGAGCGGCCAGCGCGGCCGCGCGGTGAAATCGAGGGTATTTTCGACGCCCAAGGCGAAACGTTCTGCCCCAGCCCAGGCGACCATCGCGCCATTATCGGTGCACAGCGCAATCGGCGGCACGATCAGCGTCGCGCCAGCCTTGGCGCAGACGATTTCGAGCGCCGCCGCAATGGTGCGATTAGCTGCAACGCCGCCGGCCACCACCAGTTGCGGCGCAGCATCGGGCAATTCAGCCTTGAACCGCTCCAGCGCCTGCCCGGCGCGCACCGCGACCACTTCAGCCACCGCCGCCTGAAAGCTGGCGGCAATATCGGCGACATCCTGATTGCTCAGCGGCGCCAGCGCTTCGGCCTGTAGCCGCACCGCAGTCTTGAGCCCGGAGAAGGAGAAATCCAGCCGCGCCTCGCGCAGCAACGGTCGCGGAAATTTGAAGCGTTTCGGATCGCCGGACTTGGCGAGCTGCTCCACCGCCGGCCCACCGGGCGGGCCGAGGCTGAGCAGCTTGGCCACCTTGTCGAAGGCTTCGCCCAGCGCGTCATCGATCGTGGTGCCCCAGCGCTGATAATCGCCGACGCCGCGCACCAGCACGAACTGGCTATGGCCGCCCGACACCAGCAGCATCAGATAGGGAAAATGCACCCCATCGGTCAGTCTCGCCGTCAGCGCATGGGCTTCCAGATGATTGACCGCGATGATCGGCTTGTCCAAGGCGGCGGCCAACGCCTTGGCGGTGGTGAGCCCGACCAGCACGCCGCCGATCAGCCCCGGACCAGCGGTGGCGGCGATGGCATCGACCTCGTCCAGCCTTATGCCGGCCTCGCGGCAGGCCTGGGCAATGATGTGATCGAGATAGGTGACATGGGCGCGCGCCGCCAGTTCGGGCACCACGCCGCCGAATGCCGCATGTTCATCGAGCTGGGTTCGCACCACATTGGACACAATCGTGCCCTGGCCGGCTGCGTCGCGCCGCACAATGGCGGCCGCGGTTTCATCGCAGCTGGTCTCGATACCAAGGATTATGGCTGGCGCTTGCCCGGTCACGACGAACTGGTTACTCCCTCTGGAGCAGAATGCAGAAAAGCTTGTGCCGGGTTTCGCGATAGCGGCGAAATTCAACGACGGCCCTGCCTACTATAGGAAGCAAAGACATTGCAATCGTCAGCCCCCTTCGCCCGGATCGGAACGCGCGGTAGTCCGCTGGCACTGGCCCAGGCGCGGCTGGTGCGGCGCCTGTTGAGCGAAGCCAACGGCGTGCCCGAAGACGACATCGCCATCGAGGTGATTTCCACCGGCGGCGACCGCAGCCAGGCCAGCAATGCCAGCCTCGAAGAAATCGGCGGCAAGGGCCTGTTCACCAAGGAAATCGACGAGGCCATGCTGTCCGGCCGCGTCGATATCGGCGTGCATTCCAGCAAGGACGTGGCCACGCGCCTGCCCGACGGCATTACGCTGGCGGCCTTCCTCGAGCGCGAAGACGTGCGCGACGCTTTCCTGTCAGTGAAGGTGCAAAGCCTCGACCATCTGGCCGAGCGCGCTAAATTCGGCACCTCCTCGATTCGCCGCGCCGCCCAGGTGCGCCGGGTGCGGCCGGATCTCGAAATCGTGGCATTCCGCGGCAATGTCGGTACGCGGCTGCAAAAGCTGCTCGACGGTGTGGCCGATGCGACGCTGCTGGCCATGGCCGGGCTGAACCGGCTGGGCGAGGGCCACCGCGCCACTGCCTTGCTCGACCCCGAAGTGTTTTTGCCCGCGCCGGCGCAAGGGGCAATTGGCCTCGCGGTGCGCAGCGACGATTCCCGCATGGCAAAACTGATCGCGGCGCTGGACCACGCGCCAACCCACACCATGATCGCCGCCGAACGCGCCATGCTCGAAGTCTTGGACGGCTCCTGCCGCACCCCGGTGGGGGCGCTGAGCCGGCTCGACGGCGACACGGTGACGCTGCGCGGCCAGATTCTCAGCCTCGATGGCCAAACTGCCTTTGAGAGCGGCGCCAGCGGCGGTGACCCGCTGGCGGTTGGCCGTCAGGTCGGCGCCGATCTGCTGGCGCAGGCCGGCACCGATTGGCTGGCCCAGTGGGCGCGCCAATGAGCCGGATGCTGGTGACACGGCCGGAACCGGATGGCCAATCGACGCTGGACCGGCTGGCTGCGCTCGGCATTGAGGCCGTCGCCGCGCCGGTGATGACGCGCCAGACGCTCGATTCCAGCCTGCCGCCGCCCGATGGTTTTACCGCCGTGGTGCTGACCAGCGCCAATGCGGTGCGCTCACTGGCAGAACGCAACATGGTCGAGCGCTTTGCCCATCTGCCGGTCTTCGCTGTGGGCGATCACACGGCGCGCGAGGCCTCTGCCGCCGGTTTCGTCCGGGTCAGCAGCGCCGCCGGGGCGTTTCAGGATCTGGTCAATGCCATGCGCATTGCCCGCCTGCCCGGGCCGATCTTTTACCCCGCCGGCAAGCATCAGAGCGCCGATCTGGCCAAGGCGCTGGCCCCGCTCGGCATCATGGTGGTCACCGCCAAAGTCTATGAAATGGTGGCGATCGACGCCCTGCCCGAGACCATTCTGGCGCAATTGGGCGACGAGATCACCGCCGTGCTGGCCTATTCGCGCCGCTCGGCGCAGATCTTTGCCGAACTGGCCGCGTCGATCTCGCGGGAACGGCGGCGCAATCTGGCCGTTCTGTGCATGTCTGAAGCCGTCGCCGGGCCCCTGCTCGACGCCCGCTTCAGCCGCATCAGCCTGGCCGACCGGCCCGACGAAGACGCCATGTTGGCGCTCGCACTGGCTTTTGCCCGCGAGCAAACTGGGCCATGATCGGCCTCCACGAATGAGGACAAGCCATGGCGGACCCAAAGGGCACTGATTCCAAGCCAACCGGCCCGGTAAAGCCGCCGGTGCTCGACCTCAAGGCGCGCGAAGCCAGCGCTGGCCCGTCCGCGAGCAAGCCTGCGCCCGACAAGGACCCGGCGCCCAGCCCCAAGCCAGCTGTCGCGCCGCCCGTGGTCACACCATCGCGCTTTGCCCTTGGCGCCGCCGTGGCCGGTGGCGTGCTTGGCCTCGCGGCGGCTTATGGGCTGGCCTGGTTTGGCCTGTGGCCGACGCCGCCGGCGGCCCCTGCCCCCGCCGATCCGCGCCTCGCCCAGTTCGCCAGCGCCATTCCCGAGTTGGAGACAGTGACCCAGACCACCCAGGCCGAGTTGGCGACGCTCAACCAGCGCCTCGGCGCGCTGGAAAGTGCCGAACCGGCAGCGCCAGCCACCGCCACCGGCGAACCCGCCGATCTCAGCGGCGTTGAAACCGATATTGCCGCTTTGGCCGCCCGCATCGACCGGCTGTCCACCGCGCCCGCCCCCACCGCCGATACCGGCGCCGTGGATGGCTTGCGGGCCGAACTGATCGCGCTGACCACACGGCTTGATGAAGTCGCCGCCCGCCTCGGCACCGCCGAAGCCGGGCTGCGCAGTCTCGACACCACCATGACGGCGACCACCGCGACACTGGCCGAACAGCCCAGCGATATTGGCGCAGTGCTGCAATTGCCGCTGATTCTGTCGGGCCTCGACACCGCCTTTGCCACCGGCCGCCCCTATGCCAGCGAACTCGCTGCCCTGCGCGCTGCGCTGCCGTCGGCCGCCATTCCCACGGCGCTGGCCAACGCGGCCACCACCGGCCTCGCCCGCCCCGACGTGATTGCCAGCCGCTTCGCCAACGTGCTGCCCGCCATGCTGGCCGGCCGCCCCGCCAATCCCGACGCCCAATGGCAGGATGGCGCGCTCGACTGGTTCCGTTCGGCCATCGCCCTGCGCCCCACCGGCGAGATCGACGGTGATTCGCCCGAAGCAGTGATGTCACGGCTTGAAGGCGCCATTGCCCGCCGCGACTTTTTGAGCGCCGAAAGCCTGCTAGCCACTCTGCCCGCGCCAATGCTGGCCGCCGCCGAAGATGTGCCGGCGCTGGTCACCAGCCAGGCCGAAGCGGCGCGCTTCCTCGACGCTGTGCGCGCCAACGCGCTTTCCGGCGAGGTCAAACCATGATCCGTCTCGCCTCCTGGATCGTTGGCAGTCTGGTCGTCGCCGCCATTGCGGCCTGGCTGATCGCCCTGCCCGGCACGCTGACGCTGGAAGCCGGCGGTTATCGCATGCAGCCCCGGCTCGGCGCGGCCATCGTCATGTTCCTCGTGGTGGCGATTGTCGTCATCTTCCTCTGGGCCATCATCCGCCGCATCCTCGCCGCGCCGCGCCATATGGCCCGCCGCAATCGCCAGCGCCGTCATGAACAGGGCGTCGAGGCGCTGTCCGACGCCATTGTGGCGCTGCAGGCCGGCGACCCCAGCCGCGCCCGCGCTCTGGCCCGCGACGCGCAGGCTCGCCTGCCCAGCAATGCCGCTGCCCGCCTGCTCGAAGCCCGCGCCGATCTGGCGCTGGGCGATATGCCCGCTGCCCGCGAGCATTATCGTGCGCTGATCGCCAATGAAAAAACTGCTGTCGCGGCGCTGACCGGCCTCTATGACCAGGCCCGCGCCCAGCACCGCCCCGAAGCAGCGCTGACCTTTGCCCGGAAAGCCTTGGCGCTGGCGCCGCAAAGCGGCTGGGCCGCCGATGCCGTCTTCAACGATCTGGCGCAGCGCGGCCAGTGGGCCGAAGCCGTCGCCATGGTCAATGTCGAACAGGCCAGCAGCCGCGAGGACCGCGCCCGCAAGCGCCGCCGCCAGGCCGTGATCGAAACCGCCCGCGCCCGCGAGGCCGAAACCAGCGCCCCGCTGGCCGGCCTCGACCACGCGCTCACCGCCCTCAAGCTGTTGCCGGATTTTGTGCCGGCGGCGCTGATCGCAGCGCGCATCCACATCAATCGCGGCGAGACGCGCAAGGCGATGAGCCTGCTGCGCCGCATCTGGCGCGCCACCGGCCATCCCGACATCGCCGCGCTCTATGCCCATGCCCAGCCCGGCGCCTCGGCGGTGGAACGGCTGAAGCGCCTCGGCGAAATCATCGAGAGCCCGCCGCCCAGCCGCGCCGCTGGCATGGCCCTGGCCCGCGCCGCCATCGACGCCTATGACTGGCCCCGGGCCCGCCTGGCGCTGGAGCCCTTTGCCGGCTCCGACGCCACCCAGGGTGTCGCCAGCCTGATGGCCGAAATCGAAGAAGGCCAGAGCGGCGACCAGGGCAAGGCCCGCGAATGGCTGGCCCGCGCCGTCCGCGCGCCGCGCGACCCGGCCTGGACCGCCGATGGGCTGGTCAGCGACGAATGGGAGCCGATCTCGCCGGTCACCGGGCGGCTGGACGCCTTCGAATGGAAGGTGCCGATGACGGTCACCGGCCGTGCCAGCGCGCCCACATTGCCGCAATTGCCTGTGGAACTCCCGTTGCCTCTTGCACCGGCCGCCAACCCAACGTAAAAGGCCACCCGTTGCCGCTTTAGCTCAGTTGGTAGAGCACATCATTCGTAAAACGCGGATCGGTGCGGGAACGAAGTATAAAATGCAAGTCTAGGCAGTATATCTCCTAGATTTCAACTAAAAGACCATTTATTACTTGACTTTCAGGTAAAAATATGAGCCGCCTTAGCTCAGTTGGTAGAGCACATCATTCGTAATGATGGGGTCAGGTGTTCGAGTCACCTAGGCGGCACCATTTTCCTCCATTCAAATCGGCACGATATTATTGGGCCGGGGCGAGATTGGTCGCAGCCCCAGCCACAGCGCCGAACCATGGTTGACCGCCATTTGACTGGAACAACATGTCCACCGATTTTCGCCGTCACGACACGACCGCAAAGCACCTCTCCGCTGCTGATCGCCAGAAATACGCGCTGAAGAAGGCCGAACTGATCAGGCTGCAGGCGGCGCAGGCGGCTGCCGACGAGCAGCTCAACGCCTTCTTCTGGCAGTGCTTCGAAGATGACGAGGAGGACGAAGGCGAGGATCCACAGCCGATCGCTTAAGCTGCTGTCCGGGCTAGCCACCGGACCTGGCGTTGGCGTGGAACGCGATGTGCAGCTGCCGAACCTGCTCGGCAAATTCCTCGACCGGTCCGACGACTTGCGCGTTGTTGATGATTTCACTGATCGACAGCGCCCGCACCGGCGACGCCGGTACATTGAGTTCGGCTAACCACTCCCCCAGCTGGTGGCAGGAGCTGGCATAGACGATGCGGCCAAGGCCGACCCAGCCATGCGCGGCGGCACACATCGGGCAGTGTTCGCCCGAGGTGTAAACCGTGGCCCTGGCCCGCTCTGCCGGCGCCATATTGTTGGCCGCCCAGCGCGCGATGGCGAATTCGGGGTGCTGGGTGTGGTCGCCGCCGGCCACATGATTGTGGTCCTCGAACAGCACTTCCCCATCGGACGACACCAGCACCGAGCCAAAGGGTTCATCGCCCGTTGTCAGCGCCTGTGCGGCCAGCTCGACACAACGCTGCAAATGCCGGCGATCCACGTCAGTAATCATGGCTGTACTCCTCAATTCATCACCGGCCAGCGAAAATACCGGCCAGCAGCTCATGCGAGCGGCGGCGGGCGTGATGGTCGGTGATCAGGTCCTGAACCATCAGCTCGTCCGGCTGGGTTTCCTCAATCATGCGCCCGATCATAGACGCAACGCGCGCCGGATCGCCAATGACAAAGCGGGGCCAGGCATCGTCTTCAGCGCGAATGACGCCGCCGAAATGGGCAATCGCCTGATCGGGGGTGGTAAGACGCTCGGCAAATTTGCCTTCCGACAATTGCGCATACATGTGCCGCACCGGCATGGCCTGGCGCTCGGCTTCTGCAGTGGTATCGGCGCACACCACATGGATGGCCAGCATGGTGTGCGGCTGTTTGAGGCCCACCAGCGCCGAGGACTGGAAGCCCTGTCGATAGTTGCGGATGGCCGATGCCGCGCCATCCGGCGAAATGAAGCCAGCAAACACATAGGCCAGACCGAGCTGCGCCGCCAACAGCGGGCTGGACTGGCTGGAGCCTAGCAATAGCGGCTCCGGTGCACCCGGCACATCGGGGGCAATGGCCACCTTGGCAAAGGGATGGTCGGCCGGCATGGCGTTGTTGATCCACGACAGCAGCTCGAATACCTGCTCGGCATAGTCGTCCACCCGCTTACCATCGCGGTGCCGCATCAACGCCACATCGGCCACCGGACCGGCAAAGGCCCGACCGATGCCCAGATCGATCCGCCCCGGATACAGCGCGTGCAGCGTCCTGAACTGCTCCGCGACCTTGAGCGGGCTGTAATGGTTCAGCAGCACCGCACCCGAACCAATGCGAATTGTGCTGGTCTGCGCCGCCAGATGCGCAATCAAAACCTCCGGCGCCTGTGACGCCGTAGAGGCCGACCCGTGATGCTCAGCCACCCAATAGCGCTTGAAGCCAAGCGCTTCAGCGCGCTGCGCCAGATCAACCGCATTGGCAAAGGCCTGCGACTGATCGCCATCGACCGGGGTTGGGCAGATATCAACGATAGAAATTTCCATACGGGAGCGGCTCCTGCTTCAATTGTCGAGTGTAGGGGCTGGTGCCGCTCAAGGCCAACGACACGGTCGCGCTTGGCCGCGACGAAACGCCTTCATTCCTCGAAGCGCAGCAGTGCCCGCCCGCTCGTCAGATCGGTCACCAGCCGTGCCACCGCGTCCGCATCGCTGCGTGGCACGGCAAGCGCCCATTCGGCGCCACTGTCGTTGAATGTCGTGCCCTGCATCTGCACGCCGGGCAACGCACCAAGCCGCGCCTGCAACAGCGCCAGGTCGCCAAACAGGCACGTCACCATGGCCGGTATGGTATCGATGAGTGGCGCCTTGTCGGCGTTGCGCAGGCACAAGGCGGCGGTGCCGCCATAGGCGCGGATGAGCCCACCGCTACCGAGCAGCACGCCACCGAACCAGCGCGTGACCACGACGGCGACGCGATCCAGCGCCTGCCCATCAATAGCCTGCAAAATAGGCTTGCCGGCGGTGCCACTGGGCTCGCCGTCATCATTGAAGCGGTAGCTTTGCCCGACCCGCCACGCCCAGCAATTGTGATTGGCCGTGGGATCGGAATGGGCTGCCACAAACGCTTTGGCCGCGTCGTCATTATTGACGGCGCCAGCGATGGCAATGAACCGGCTTTTTTTGATCTCCTGTCGGTCGTTAGCCGTGGCCGTCAGGGTGTAAAGGGTGTTCATACAGTCACATAACAGGAGGGTGGCGCGACATGTAGTCCCCCTGGTTCAGCCCATAGGTTCCGGAGTGAAGCGGGCCCGTCCCCGACACTTATTCAACTGTCCGATCAGAACCGGCGTTGGGCCGGCCCCCTCGTTGATCCGCTACGCGGTTTCCGTAGCCCCGACCAGGCGCAGGCGATGGGCCTGGCGGGCGGTGGGCGTGATGGCGGAGAGCGCGTGGCCGGCGGGGCCAAACAGCACCTGGCGTTCTTCGGCCGTCGACATGAAAAACGGAAACCGGTCCATGATGCGGTCGTAGATCACCGGCACCTTGGCGCCGAACAGGCAGACCGGGAAGGTCAGTTCGCCCCAATAGCCGATGCCCGCCATCTGCTCGAGCCCGAACACCCGCTTGTAGAACGGACCATGTTCGGGGCGCACCGAGGAGATGCAGTAGGTGGTGTCGAAATGCTCGCAGGCCATTACCGCCATGCGCAATGTCAGATAGGGCAGCGCCGGATAGGCCAGCGAGGCATCATGATCGGCGGTGAAGCGGCTGGGATCGACATAGCTGCCGCCAGAATCGATGATCGCGCCCAGCACATCGGGCCAGATCCGTCGACTGGGCGAGGTCGGGTCCTCGGCCGTGGCGATGTGCAGGCGGATGGAACTGACCAGCTTGTCGTCGATATAGACCCCGAAACAATAGCAATTGCCCGCGTCGTCATAGGCGTCGCGGGTGATCTGTTCGGAATTGATCGGGATGAACTCTTCGCGCCGATAGGCCTCGTAGCGCAGCCGATACACCGGATCGAGCTGCTCATCGATCGAGACGCGGCGATACTGCACGCGATCCAGCAAATCGATCAGGGTCAGCGCGAAGCGCGAGGTCGCGCCGCTTGCTTGCGTTGCCGCACTCATCACCAATGTCCCCATTATCCCCGTAGTGGCGCCGGGACATTAACCTTTCGTTAGCCATAACGGCATGGGGAAAAATGACGCTACCCGCCGACCAGAGGCGGATAGATCGACAATTGATTATGGTTTACAAAGCGTTAACGGTGATTAACCATGCCGACGGTTTGATCGCACCACCGACCGGGCATTAAGCCGACCGATCAATTCGCCGATATCGCGCTCCGGCAGTGGCCGGCTAAAGAAATAACCCTGCACCTGCTGGATCTCGGTCTGCTCCAGCATGGCGTTGAGCTGGGCCTCGGTCTCGACGCCTTCGGCGATCACCGTCAGATCGAGATCGCGCCCCAGCCGGGCCACATTGGCCAAGAGCCGCAAAGCCCGTGGATTGCTGGCGATATCGGCCACGAAGGAGCGGTCGATCTTGAGCTTGGTGAAGGGCAGCGCGTTGAGATAGCTCAGCGAGGAATAGCCGGTGCCAAAATCGTCCAGCGCGATGGCAATGCCCTTGCCGGCCAGCTCGCTGAGCACGCGATGGGCAATCTCGTATTCCTCGATGACCGCCGTTTCGGTGACCTCGACTTCAAACCGCTTGGGATCGAGACCGGAACTGGCCAGGGCCTGATCGACCAGCCCCCCCAGATCATTGCCCCGGAAATCACGCGCCGAGATATTGACCGCCACGCCCACATCGCCCGGCCACTGGCTGCATTGCGCCGCCGCCCGCAGGATCACCCAGGCGGTGATCTCGGAAATCAGGCCCATCTCTTCGGCCAGAGGAATGAAGGTCGAGGGCGGAATCAGGCCCAGCTCGGCATGATCCCAGCGTGCCAGCGCCTCGCAGGTCACCACCTTGCGGGTGGCAATATCGAGCAGGGGCTGGAACACCAAAGTCAGGTCACCATTCTGCAGCGCCTCGCGCAGATCGCTCTTGAGCCGCTGGCGGTAATGATAGTCGATATCCATCTGGGCATGGAAAATCTGGCTGCGGGCCTTGCCGTCGCCCTTGGCCGCATATAGCGCCAGATCGGCCTTGGTCATCAGATCGTCGAGCTGCTCACTGACATTGGCACTGGTGGCCAACCCGACACTGACCTTGACCGTCAACGTCAGCCCCTCAAGCTTGAACGGCGCGGCGAAGGCGGCGAGCATGGCATCGGCATCGCGCTGCGCCTGGGCGGCATCGCCCACCGCGCCGCGATAGACGACGAATTCGTCGCCACCCAGCCGCGCCAGCACGGCTTCGGCCGGCAATGTCTGGCGCAGGCGATGCGCCACCTGCAACAGCAATTCATCGCCCACGAGATGGCCGAACGTGTCGTTGACATGCTTGAAATCATCGACGTCGACAATCATCAGCGACACGAGGCGCGGCAGAGCCCCGGCAAAGCGCCTTGCCTCCATGTCCTCACTGGCCAGTTCGCCGAAATAGGGGCGGTTGGGCAGCGCCGTCAGCGCATCATGTCGCGCCATGAAATTGATGCGCTCTTCGGAGGCAATGCGCTCGCTGATATCTTCGAACAGCAGCACGGTGGCCTGATGGCGGGCGCTGACCGACACTTCGTAATAGCGCCCCGCCGGCAGACAGAGCAGCACCTTGCCCGAGACATGCCGGGCGATCACATCCAGCAGCCGGTCGACGGCGGTGCGCGGCAGCACGCCGCTGGCCCCAAGATTTTCCAGCACTTCGGCGACCCGCTGCCCGATCAGGTCAGGCAGGCCGAGCAGGCTGAACAGCCGCACCGCGCGTTCATTGGCCACCGAGATCACGCCACGCTCATCGAGCATGCACAGACCATGCTCCAGCGTGGTTATGGCCATATCCAGCTCGCTGGCCAGCCGCGACGCCTCGACCCGGCCATGCACCGCGCTGAGCAGGATGGAGCGAATGTCTCCGGCCAGCTTGCGAAAGCTGGCCAGCATGACGATCAGCAACGCCGCCAGCACCGGATGAAAAATGTCGCCATGCAGGAAAAAGCCAACCGCCATCGGCACGATGACGCAGAGCATCTGCAGCGTCACCAGCCGGTCGAGACCGAAATTGCGGGCGCAGACCCCCACCATGGCCGCGATCGACAGCGATACGCTGGCCAGTTCGGCGAAGGGGTCGTCGACCAGCAGCATGGCGAACAGGCACCAGAAGCCATAGACCAGCCCCAGCGCCGTACCACTGGTCAGCGCCCGGTTTTCCCACTGTGCGGCGGCTTCGGCATCGTCATTGTCGATCGCCGCGCGCCAGAAGGCCCGCATGTTGAAATAGCGCAGCAGACCGATGATGATGAAGGCGAGGGCGATGAGATAAAGCGGTATCGACTGGGACCGATAGGCCGTCAGCGCAGCCGTCAACGCGCTGGCAAAGGCGCCAGCCAGCATCGCACGCCGGTCACCATAGACCGATCGGATGATCGACACGTAGTCGAGCGCCGGCATTGTGTTTCGCGCCGAGGTAAACACCCAATTCCCCTTATTCCCACGGATCAAAGCGCTTCAGGGATTAATATCGCCTTGCCAGACCGCTCCGGACGCCGATTTGGCAGCGATTTTCCGAGCGGAAAGGTGAATAACAGCTTAACCGGCTACCGATCGGCGTAGGCCAATTTGAGCGCCGCTACGGCCATGGCGGGTGCCATGGTCGGGGTGTTCCAGAAGCTATTGGCCACCGCCCAGACCGCTGCCACCCAGGAGGGCGAGGCGGTCAGATGCGGCGTCGGCAGGGCGAAATCATCCCGATCCAGCGCCCCCAGCACCAGTTGCGAACAGGCATCGATATCGCCATGGGCATCGAGCCGCACCGGCGTCGAGCCCTTGGCGGCGGCAAAACGGGTCTGGGTAGCCACCTCGACCACCGCAGCGGCGAAATCCCGTTCGGCGGCTTCGATCTCCGGCGCCATGCCGCCGAGCAGGCCCCAGCTGTCGACGGTGACCGGCAGATGCGCAGCACCGGGCACGAACAGGCAGCCATAATCATCGGTTTCACTCTTGCTGGCGGCGTGCCACTCGCCCTTCATCCAGTCGCCCTGCAATTGCAGCAGGGCCTGGCCCTGGATGACCTGGCTGGTGGCCATGTTCCAGTCGCGGTTGACCGCATCAGCGTCGGCTTCCTGCTGGAAGCGCCGCAACCAGGCAAACACCGCCAGCAGACTGGCATCGTCAAACACCGCCGGATCAATGGTTTGGCCATAGAGCCCGGCATAAACGCCCGCCGCGCCCAGGCTCGCCACCAGCGCATGGGTAAGATAGCCGACCTGCCAGGGTTGGGCGCCCAGCGCCAGCGGCTGGAAGCCGGCGGCACGGATGGCGGCAAAATCGGCCCACATCGCCTCGAGCGACGTCCAGCCTGCCGGATCGACCCCCGCCGCCAGAGCGACGGCGCGATTATAATAGATCATCGCGTCGGCATGAATGGTGGCGGGCGTCTTGACGATGGCGCCATCGATGGTAATGGCGTCGCGCACCACTTGCGGCAATTGCGCCAGCACGCCGCTCGCGGCAAATTGCGCACCCAGATGCAGCAGTCGTCCGTCGGCATCGAGTGCGCGGTAGATATCGGGCTGCAATTGCAGGAAGACATTGGGCGTCGCCCCGGCCGCGATCAGCTCCACCACATCGATATCGCCACTGGCATCATGGGGTATCGACAGCGGCACCCAGCCATGGCCCCGGGTTTCGAGCACATCGCGCAGCACATTCAGCGCCGCCAGTTCGGCCGGCGCGGCCCAATTGTGATAGACTACGAGATCGGCGGCGGTAACGGTCGGAACTGCCAGCCCACAGGCCAGGATCGGAGCGGCGAAACATCTCGTCCAGATCACGCGCGGGTCCTTGGATGGGTGGAGGTTGATGGGGCGGGCGAGCGGCCTCAAAATTTACCGCGCTGCACTCGGCCATGTCCTCCGCACGCTGCGACCAAACTGCTTGCCATGGCGTTAATGCCCGCCATGGTAGCGTCGCTTTGCCCGGCTAGTCTGGCAGCTGGCAGACCCAGTTTTGGAGACAGGTGACAGCATGGTCGAGACGCTGAGCAGCAAGCAACGGGAAGAGGCCCTGCGGGACCTCAAGGGCTGGATTTATGACGAGGCGGCGCTGGCCATCGAGCGCGCCTTCAAATTCAAGGATTTTTCCGAAGCCTTCGGCTTCATGGGCCGGGTGGCGCTGGCCGCCGAAAAAGCCGGGCATCACCCGGACTGGTCCAACAGCTACAACAGCGTGACCATTCGCCTCTCCACCCACGACGCCGGCGGCCTCAGCGCCAAGGATATCGCCCTGGCCAAGGCCATCGACAAGATTCTGGCGTAACCGCTTCAACCACAGCGTCAGTGAAAGTTGCGCCCGCCCGGCAGCGCGGCATAGGCCCGGCGGCGGGCGATGTCGATTTCTCGAGTGGCATTGCGGTCCCGACTCGCCCCATCCGGCGGCCCCGACTTACCTTCGTCGGCCCGCGCCACCACGACATCACCGATATCCTTGCCATGCGACAGATCTAGCAAATGCGGCGTCAGATCTTCCATGTCCTCGGCAATGATATGGATCACCAGCCCCTCGCGCTGCAGCTGTCCGCGCACCGCCAGCATACGGCTCGACAGCAGGGTTTTGCGGATGCGGTCGTTTTCAAACAGGCTCGGCCAGACCACGATATTGGCCACCCCGGTCTCGTCTTCGAGAGTGGCGAAGATCACCCCGCTCGCCGTGCCGGGCCGTTGCCGCACCAACACCAACCCTGCCACCTCGATGCGATGTCCTGGCGTCACCGTACCGAGATTGACCGCCCGCGTGGTGCCGCGCACCTGCAACAGCGGACGGAGGAACTGGACTGGATGCCCCTTGAGCGAGAGTGACAGCGTCGCATAGTCGTGGATGACCTCCTCGCCCGGCTGCATCAGTGGCAGGTTTCCGGCCTCGTCTGTCATCAGGGCCGGCGGCAATCCGGCAGCAGAAAATAGCGGTAATGTCTCGGCGCCATGCGTGCCGATCAGGCCTTTGACAGCCCAGAGCGCCTCTCGTCGATTGAGCTTCAATGAAGCAAAGGCATCGGCCTTGGCCAGCTTTTCAAGACTGGCGATCGGCATGCCTGTCCGCAGCCAGAGATCACGTATGGACTCATAGCCCGCATCGCCACGCGTCTCGACAAGGGCGGTGATGTCCTTTTCGGCCAGCCCCTCGACGCTGCGCAGCCCGAGCCTGAGCGCCTTGGTGGTTTTGATGTGCTGTTTCATCTCGGCATGGCGGGGCCAGACATGCTCGGCAGTTTCCCAGCCGTCAGCTTCCAGCATGCAATCGAAGGTCGAAAGATTGATATCGGGAGGCCTGATCTCGACGCCATGCTCGCTCGCGTCCCGCACGAGCTGGCTGGGCGCATAAAACCCCATGGGCTGCGAATTGAGCAGCGCGCAAGCAAACACATCGGGATAGTGGCATTTGAGCCAGCACGAGGCGTAAACCAGCAGCGCGAACGAAGCCGCGTGGCTTTCGGGAAAGCCATATTCGGCGAAGCCTTCGATTTGGGAAAAGCAGCGCTCGGCAAATTCGCGCTCATAATGCCGCCCAGGATTGTTCAGCATCCCGTTGATGAATTTATCCTTGAAGATGCTGATCTTCCCAGTCCGTCGCCAAGCGGCCATGGCCCGGCGCAACTGGTCGGCCTCGCCAGGGGTAAACCCCGCACCCTTGATCGCCATTTGCATGGCCTGCTCCTGAAACAGGGGGATGCCCAGCGTTCTTTCGAGCACCATATCCAGCGGATCGTCGGGGTCCGCTTTCCAGCTCTTGTCCTGTCGACGCTTCAAATAGGGATGCACCATGCCGCCCTGGATGGGGCCGGGGCGAACGATGGCGACTTCGATGACGAGATCATAAAATTCAACGGGCTTCAGCCGTGGCAACATCGACATCTGGGCCCGGCTTTCGATCTGGAACACCCCGATCGTGTCGGCCCGGTGGGTCATTTCATAGACCGGCCGGGCCCGCTCTGGTTCATCGAACTCTTCATTCTGCAGCTCGGCGAGCGTTACCTCGCGCTCATAATGCGTTTCCATGAGATCGAAGGCGCGCCGGAGACAGGTCAGCATGCCCAGAGCCAGGATATCGACCTTGAGGATTTTAAGCGCGTCGATGTCGTCCTTGTTCCACTCGATGATGGTGCGGCTATCCATTGCCGTTTTGCTGATCGGCACCAGGCTTTCCAGTGAATCCCGCGTGATGACGAAGCCACCCACATGCTGGCTGAGGTGACGCGGAAAACCGCGCAGCACCTTCACCACTTCGAACATCTGCGCCAGCACCGGATCGTCTGGATTGAGGCCGATGGCCGCAACATTTTTCAGGTTGAGGCTGGAGCCCCAGCCCCAATGCAGCTGATTGAAAGCGCTGATCGTGTCGTCGGAAATTCCGAACACCTTGGCCGTTTCGCGAATGGCGCTCTTGGATCGGTATGAAATGACGTTGGCGGTCAGGCCCGTGCGCCGACCACCATATTTCTGGTAGATATACTGCATCACCTCCTCGCGCCGCTCGTGCTCGAAATCGACGTCGATATCGGGTGGTTCGTCGCGCTCGGTCGAGATGAAGCGGCTGAAAACCAGATTGGCCTTGCGCGGATTGACCTCAGTGATTTCGAGGCAATAGCAGACCGTGGAATTGGCCGCCGAGCCGCGGCCCTGGCATAGGATGCCCTTCTCGTAACGGGCATAATGGACGATGTCATGCACGGTCAGGAAATAGGCCGCGTAGAACTTTTCATCGATCAGTTGGAGTTCGGTCCGGATATTGTCGGCAATATCGTCGGGTACGCCGCCGGCAAACCGCTTGGCAGCGCCGGCCCAGGTGAGACGCTCCAAGGTCTGTTGCGCCGTTTCGCCATTGCCAACGGTTTCCTCGGGATAATTATATTCGAGCTGCTCGAGAGAGAATTCGATCCGCTCGATAAACCGCTGTGTCTCTGCAATGGCCTCCGGAAATCCAGCAAATAGCCGGACCATTTCGCGCGGGGGGTTCAAATGCCGCTCGGCATTCGCGCCGAGCAGAAAACCCGCAGCTTCCAGCGACACATGCTCGCGGATACAGGTGACCACATCGGCGACAATGCGCCGGTCGGGCTCGTGATAAAGCACATCATTGCTGGCGAGCATCCATGCCCCGTGCCGCTGGGCCAAGGCATTGATACGGTTGAGACGCGCACGGTCATTGCCATCGAAGCGAGGAGTACCGACCACCCAGACCTGGCCGGGCACTTGCCGGCTCAGCTGATCGAGTGTTTTTTCGGTCAGCCCCCAGTCGCTTTCATCGGGCATGAGGATGAACAGCTGGCCTTGCGAATAATTTTCCGACGGCCCCTGCTCGGTTTCCGAGGCTGGGTCATTGGAACCAAAAAGATCCTTGAAGAACAGTTTTGGGCTACCCTTCTCCCCGCGCTGATTGCCGATGGTCAGCAGTTTGCACAGCCGCCCATAGGCTACCCGGCTGCTAGGATAGGCGATGATGTCCGGTGTGCCGTCGGCAAAGCACAGCCGCACGCCGACGAGGTAACGGAAATCGGGCCTGATCTCCTTGTTGTCCCGGGCCGTCACATAGCCCCGCACCACGCCGGCGAAACTGTTGCGGTCGGTGACACCAAACGCGCTCAGCCCCAACGCCATGGCCGCTGCCACCAGTTCTTCGGGGTGCGAACCACTGCGCAGAAAGGAGAAATTGGTCGTCGACACCAGTTCGGCATAAGGCGCGACCGGCGCTGGCGGTCGGCGCCGCGCCGTCACCGGCAGGGTGAGCGGAACCACCTGGCTCATGCGAAAAATCCGTGCAGATACCAGACCGCTGGCTCGTCCGGCCGGTGGAAGCCGTGACGGTAGATCCAGAAGCGGCGGCCGGCGGCGTCTTCAACGGCGTAATAATCGCGCGTCACGCCATCGGGATCGAACAGGTCCAGCTTGGGGACATAGGGCGTCGGCTCCCCCTTTTCCGGCGGCGCGGGGGGCACCAATTGCAGGCGCTGGCCGCTGCGCCACCATTCCGCGCCCAGCCGCTCGGGGCCCGAGGCGCGTTCGATCTTGTAGCTGTCGCCGCGCCACAGCATCGAGGCCGGCAGCCCGTCGGGCACTTCGGCATTGATATTGACCCGCTCGGGCACCGGCAACAGCCGCAGCGGCCGCTCAGGCAGCGGCCAGGCCGCGGCGCGTGGTGGCAGGGCGCCGCTCGCCAGCGCCGGCACCAGCCGCGCCGCCCGCTCGGGAATGTGGCTGGCCACCATTTGCGTGCGCAACACTGCCAGCGGCCCGAGCCGGCTGCTCATCCGGTCATTGAGCTGGTCGAGATCCTCGGCCACGCCCTGATGGGAAAAGGCCCCCAGCTGCACCGCATCGAGCGGCGCCAGCGAACTGGCCGCCAGCCTGATCATGTCGATGCCGAAGCCGGCATCATAGGCGCCCTCGAGCCGTTCCGAGCGATGGCTGAACAGCTTGCTGATATGTTCGGGGTCGCGGGTCAGCCGCGCCGAATTGACCGATAGCGTCATCACCTTGTGGTCGACACGATAGAGGAACAGGTGAAATGCCTGCGCCCCCTGCCCTTCGGCTTCGAGCCGAACCCCGAGCTGGATGGCCAGATCATGAGTGGTCATCAACACATCATCCATCAGCCCGATCGGCTCGGCGAACCGCCGCTCGGCATAGCGCTCGGCCGGCGGCAGACGCGGTGTCATCCGTTCTTCGAGCCCGCCAAAGGCCTGATCGAGTCGCACCAGTAGCGACATCCCGAAGCGCGCCTGCAGCGCCTTGCGGTCCCGGCCGCGCAATTGGCCGATCTGTTTGAGCCCCATCTGGGTGAGGCCGGCAATCTGCGCTTGGGTCAGCCGCAGCGCCTGCACCGGCAGCGCCTCGATAATGGCCTCCATATCGGCGCTTTCGACCACCTGGCTGCGGGCGAAATGGCTGACGCCCCAGGCCGCGCCAATGGTGGGGGCGATGGCGCCGGCGACACTATAGCCGAGTTCGCGCAGCCGGCTCAGCAGCAGGCGCAGCATGGGCCGCTCGCCGCCGAACAAATGCGCCACCCCGGTGATATCGAGCACCAGATCGCCAAAGCCACTGACCTCATCCAGCACCGCCACCAGCGGGCTGGCATTGGAATGCCAGTCGGCAAAATCGGCAAAGCCGGCTTCGAGCAGTGGACGATCGATTTCGCGCACCGTCAGGCCCGGCAGCATGGCCCTTGCGTCAGCCAGGTTCTGCCCGACATGCAGGCCCAGCCGACCCGCTTCGGCATCGATGGCGGCCAGTCGCAGCCCGCCCTTGATCCGCTCATACAGCGCCAACGGCCCCTTGAGCTGGGGCTCACGCCGTTTGAGATAGTCGGTCGGCCAATGCGGCAGGAACAGCACGAGAAAGCGCCGCGGCCCCGCCGAGCCGCTCGGCAGCATTGGCGTGAGCAGGCAGTGTTGCAAATCCATTTTCCGTCCAACCCAGCAGCCAATTGGTCTGCTTCTTGAGGAGCGTTGCTTTTTCCAGTTCGACGCGCCAACGCTGCGCCCCCGGCGCCCCGGCATCCCAACGCCGCAGCGCGCTGGGAGACGGCGACAGGCGCCAGCGCAACTGCGCCGCACTGGCCTGGCGCGCCTGCCCATAGCGCAGCATGAAGATCGAGCCGCCGGTGGCCGCCGCCCGCAGGCTGAGCCGCCGGCTGGCGGTAAAATCGAGCAGCTTGGCATGGCCGCCAATATCGGCCACCACCGCCGCCACGGCGCGGCAGGCAATCGCCTCCTCGGCGGCCCAGAGCAGCTCGCCCATCGTGGCGGCCCGTACCAGCACCAGTGCGTCAGGATCAAAGCCAAAGCTGAGCAGTCCCGGCCCATAAGGCAGGCCCAGCTTCTGCGCCTCGTCGGCCAGCTGCAGATAGATCACCGCCAGCCGCTGCCCGGTGAGCAGGCCCCGGGCCTGGCCCAGGGCGAAGCCGAGCAGCGCGCCGGCATTGCGCCGTTCATCGGTGTAGATTTCCTGCAGCAAGCCGCCCGCAAATTGCGGAAAATCTGCCGTCGGTTGCGCCACCTGCGCCCGAGCCTCGGCCAGCGCCGGCTTGCGTTCGATATCGGCAATGCTGTCCCGCAGCGCGGCGAGGCGCTGCTGGCGATCGGGCGAAAGCATCGCACCAACCCTTCCTGAGCAAGTGAACAAAACAGGAACATTTAGACTCCGAATCTCCGAAGAGTCGAGTCCTTTCGCTGCCCCCGGTGTGGCGCTTCCGCATCAAGCCGGGTCAAGAGCGCGTGACCGGGCCTCGCGCCCATTGAGGAAATCGCGCCGCCTGCTTAACTCTGAACTGCCTGCCTCCCGGTGCGCACAAGCCTTTCGTCACTCCCCTCGCACCCCGAAGGAGGCCCTGCGCCATGTTCGAGGCCATTACCCGATTGTTCAACAAGCCGGAAACGGCGCTGTCCACCCATGATCCCAAGCTGGCGGTCGCCGCCCTGCTGGTGCATCTGGCCGCTGTCGATGGGCAGATGAAGGACGCGGAGCGCAACGCCATCAAGGCGGTGCTGCAGGAGCATTACGAGCTGGACGAAGCCGCCGTCGACCGGCTGGTCAAGGACGCCGCCTTGCGCGATGCCGAGGCGGTGGATTTCTACCGCTTCACCCAGGGCCTGACCCAGCTGCCGATGGATGACCGCATCGAGATCGTGCGGATGATGTGGCTGGTGGTGTTTTCCGACAAGAAGAACCACGAGCTGGAAGACAATATGGTCTGGCGCATCGCCGAGCTGATCGGCGTTTCCAGCCGCGACCGCACCATTCTGCGCAACCAGGTCGGCAAGGCCGCCAAGGACTAAGCCCCGCCGCCAAATCGCGTGGGTGTGACAGATAGGCATAGCTGGCACACCCGCAATCGGCTTGCGTTTACGGCCTGTGTTGGGCACAACGCAGGCACTTTGTCGCCTCCCCGCTGCACGAGAGCTGAAGCCATGAACATCGACGCCATCCCCACCGGCAAGAACCCGCCCGACGATCTCAATGTCATCATCGAAGTGCCGATGGGCGGCGAGCCGATCAAGTACGAAATCGACAAGGCCTCGGGCGCGCTGTTCGTCGACCGTTTCCTCTATACGCCGATGCGTTACCCGGGCAATTACGGCTTCGTGCCCCACACTCTGTGCGGCGACGGCGATCCGCTCGACGTCATCGTCATGAATTCGCGCCCACTGGTGCCCGGCGCGGTGGTCCGCTGCCGCCCGATCGGCGTGCTGTTCATGGAAGACGATGGCGGCCAGGACGAAAAGATCCTCGCCGTGCCGGTGCAGAAGCTGACCCGGATGTATGATTCCATCCAGGATATCGGCGACATGCAGGCCATCCAGGTCGAGCGGGTGAAGCATTTCTTCACCCACTACAAGGATCTCGAGCCCGGCAAATGGGCCAAGATTTCCCATGTCGGCGGCTATGAGGATGCCAAGAAGGTGATCCTCGACTCCATCGAGATGCACAACAAGGCGAAATAGGCGGCGCCTTATCCTTGCCCCACGGGGTGTGCATGGCGTTATGTCGTTCCTGCACCCCCGGAGGCTCCGATGAACCGCGCCCTCGCCGCCCTGGCCACCACCGCAATGCTGGCCACGCCGCTGGCGGCGCAGCAGTCCGCCATGCCTTCCGACGCCGCCATCGCGCAGATCCTGGCCGACCGCATCGACCGCGATCAGGCCAATGTCGCCATCGCCGTGGCGGTGATCGAGAACGGCATGCCGCGCTTCGTCTCGCATGGCACGCTGGCCACGGATGATCCCACCCCGGTCGATGAACACACGCTGTTCGAGGCCGGCTCGATCACCAAGGTCTTCACCAATCTGCTGCTGGCGCAATTGGTGGTCGCCGGCAAGATCGACCTCGATGCGCCGCTGACCGACTATCTGCCGGCCGGCACCAAGCTCCCCGAGCGCGACGGCAAGGCCATCACCGCCTTTGATCTGGCGACCCATAGCGCCGGCTTTTCCGGCCTGCCCGAGGCGCTGTTGGCCAAAGGGCTCGACAATCCCTATTCGGGCTATGGCGCCGACGAGTTGATGGCGTGGATTGCCGATTATCAGCTGCCGCGCGGCATTGGCGAAGCATTCGAATATTCCAATGTCGGCACGGCCCTGCTGGCGCAGGCCATCACCGAAGTCAGCGGCCAGCCCTATGCGGCGCTGCTGCAGAGCCAAATTCTCGATCCGCTCGGTATGACCGAGACCCGGCTGGCCACCGCGCCGGGGACCATCCCCGGCATGGCGACAGGCCATGACGCGGCGGGTGAGCCCGTGTCCAATTGGGACATGGATGTGTTTGCTCCCGTGGGGGCGCTGGTCACCAGCACTGCCGACCTCGCCAAATTCATCGCCGCTGCCAGCGGCGCGGTCTCCACCCCGCTCGATCCCGCCTTTGCCCTCATGCTGGAGCGCACCCGCTCGGCTGGCAGCGATGGCGAGGTCATCGGGCTCGGCTGGTTCAAGCTGCTTGAGGGCGAGCGCGACATCGTCTGGCATAATGGCATTACCGCGGGTTTCCGCAGCTTTGCCGGCTATGACGCCAAGACCGGCAATGGCGTGGTGCTGCTGTCGAGCATGGTCACGGCCGCCGGTATCGAAGATATCGGCTTTCATCTGCTCGACCCGGCACTGACGCTGCGGCCACAGCCGACGCCGCGCCAAGTGACGGAAATCGATCCGAGCGTGCTGCCCGCCTATGCCGGCGACTATGTGCTGGCCCCCGGCGTCATCGTCACCATCTCCACCGCGGAGCAAAAATTGTTTGCCCAGCTCACCGGCCAGGCGCGCTACGAAATCTTTCCCGAAAGCGCCAACCGCTTCTTCTTCAAGGTGGTCGATGCCCAGATCACCTTTGCCGAGCCGGTGAACGGCGCGGCGCCGACGCTGATGCTGCACCAGAATGGGCAAAACCTGACCGGCATGCGCCTGCCATGAGTGGCCGCATCGTCATTCTCAACGGCGCGCCGCGCTCGGGAAAATCCTCCATCGCGGCGTCCATGCAGGCGAACCTCCCCGGTCGCTGGATCAATCTGGGCGTCGATGCACAGAACCGCATGCTGCCACAGAATTTGCAGCCGGGGATAGGTTTGCGGCCGGGCGGCGAACGGCCCGATCTCGAGCCCGTGGTGGTGGCGCTGTATGCGGCGCTCTACGACGCCATCGCTGCCCATGCGCGGCAGGGCTTTGATGTGGTGGCCGATCTCGGGCACCACGACTTCTATTCGCAGCCCCTCGGCATTCTGCCGGCCTGTGCCAAGCGGCTTGCCGGGCTGGAGGTGCTGTTTGCCGGCGTCTATTGCCCGCTCGATGAAATCATGCGGCGGCGCAATGCCGATCCGCAGAACGGGTTTTATGCCAGTGGCCCCGGCATACCCGAGCCGGTGCAGCGCTGGCAGGACGCGGTGCATGTGCCGGGCCAATATGACCTCACGGTCGATACCGGCAGCATGACGGCGGAGGACTGTGTTGCCGCCATCGCCGCAGCGCTGGCCAATCAGTCCAGTCCGCGCGTCTTTGCGACGCTGGCCGCTACCGACCCACGCCCATCCGGGCCAACAGGCGATCGCGCTGAATGAACTGGTGCCAGAGTGCCGCGCCGATATGGCCGACCAGCAGCGCCATGAGAGCGAAGGCCAGCGGGACATGCACCTTCAGGGGTGGCGCCAGAGTAAAATCAGGCAGCGGCAATGCCGCAGCGCCGGTGAGCTGCGCCCCAGCACCGCTGAGCGCGACGGTGGCGATGCCACTCGCCACCATGACCAGGATGGCCCCATAGAGCCCGTAATGCACGACACGGGACGCCACCGCCTGCCCCCGCGACAGGCCGGGCGCGTCCTGCGGGCGACGATCAATCGCCAGCCACCACACGATGCGCAGCAGCGTCAGCACGCCAACCACCACACCCGTGACCGCATGGCCACGCAGCAGGGCGAGCTTGAGCGCCTGATCCTGGGTATTGGCGGCACTCAGCCCACTGGCCAACATGCAAATGATGGCGATTGCCGTGAGCCAATGGATGGCGATGGCGACAGGACCGTAGCGGGTGGGGCTGCTTTTGAGCGACATGCCGGCTCCTTGCGGGATGCAGTTTCCAGAGGTATAGATAGCATACTATGTATTTAGATAGCAAGCTATGTAAGTGGTTCTGATTCGCGAGGCCTCGGCCGGCTATATGGCCAATTGGGCGGCCCGTCTGTTCGCCCGCGAGCTGGAGCGGCAACTGGCCCCCAGCGGCATCGCCCCGGCCTATATGCCGGTGCTGTTCGCGCTGGCCGATGGCGGCAGCCTGTCGCAGAAGGAACTGGCGCGCCGCGCCGCCGTCGAACAGCCGACCATGGCCGCCACGCTCAAGCGCATGCAGCGCGACGCCCTGATCACCCGCCAACCCGACCCCGCCGATGGGCGCAGCGCCCTGGTGACGCTGACACCCCTGGCGCTGGGCCAGGTGGCAAGTGTGGAGCGAGTGGTCAGCGCCATCAATGCGCTGGCGCTGGAACAGTTTACCCCCGCCGAGCGTCAGCAGTTTTTGGGCCTGCTCGGCCGGGTGATCACCGTGCTGGAAGCCCAGGACGCGGCGGACTAGTCCGCGCGTCTGGCATAGGTCAGCACCACATTGCCCTTGCTGGTCTGCTCCGAGCGCAGCAATTGCAGCCGCGTGGTCGGCGTACCGTCTTCGAACAGGCGGCGTCCTTTGCCGGCAACGACGGGATGCAGGATCAGCGTCAGCTCATCCATCAGTCCGGCCAGCAGCGTCTGGCTCACCAGCGACATGCCGCCCATCGCCGCGATGGTGCCGCCCGGCTGGCTCTTGAGGTCGCGCACAAAGGCGTCGAGATCGCCCTCGATCAGGGTGGAATTGCTCCAGCCGAGTTCGTCTGGCTTGAGCGTATCTGAGGCGACGAATTTGGGCACATTGTTGATGAAGCCGGCAAAGTCCTGATCCTGGCTGGCATTGGGCCAATAGCCGGCCCATTCCTCATAGCCCACCCGGCCCATCAGCACCGTGTCGACGTCCCCCATGACGCTGCCGAGCATCTGGCCCAGCTCGGCATCGAAACTGTCGAACTGGAACTGATCGGGGGCCTCGGCCACGCCATCGACGGAATAGAACAGGCCGGCGGTCAATTTACGCATTGCAGTCTCCTGAATGTGACGCCGCGTCAGCGGCCATCTGCCAGTGCAACGAACGAGGCAGGTGCTGATCGACACTGTGACGCCAAGATTATGCGCCGGCCAGCACGAAGCGTCGGCCGGCCAGGTCTGGCCGCCGATGGCAATAACGAGCGGAGCCCCGAGGCGGCTATCGCCTCTGGTAAGGTATAAATAGTGAGACGAAACCGCCTCGGGGCGTCGGGTTTTTCTCGGAAGGCAGACCGCAAGCCCCAGCATGAAACCGTAGCCTCATGCCCGAATGCCCCATCCGCACAGCCCAGGGCGGAGCGCGACCTCCACCCTCCCGACCGTCGCCCCGGACACCGGTCGCTGCAGCGCCGCCCGTATCCCGGAGAGATGGGGGGAGTATGCAGGAGGTTTTGGGGGCGGGGATAAGATGGATAAGTGGGTGTTCCGGGCGCCCCACAAACCCGATGTCATCCCGGCCTTGTATGTTGGCCTCAGCTCCAGCGTCCCCTCCCCCTTGCGGGGAGGGCCAGGGAGGGGGTCGCGGCGGCTCCTGCGTAAATACCCGCCGACCCCCACCCTCGATCCCTCCCCTCAAGGGGGAGGGAAGGTCGACTGACGGCGCGGTGCAGGAAGATGGATCACCGGGACAAGCCCGGTGATGACGGTGGGGAGGGCGACAATCTATCCACCGCCGTCATTGCCCGGCTCGTCCGGGCAATCCATGGCTCGGCGCTGGTGGTTCAGCATCTGCATGGCACCCCTCACCCGGCCCTTCGGGCCGACCTCTCCCCTGAGGGGCGAGGTGATTTGGGGGCTCGCCGACAACTGGGACTTACAACAAGCCTGGCTGCTCATCATCCGCCCGTCACCCTCAGGCTTGACCCGAGGGGGTTGCGCTCAACTTACCACCGGCAGTGTGGAGCCCTCGGGTCAAGCCCGAGGGTGACGCGTGGTGGGTGGGGAACCCCAATGGCAAAAAGAGGCCCGGGAGTTTCCCCCGGGCCCCTTCAGTTCAGTCCAGACGAAGTCTGGTTAGCCCCAATGGGCCAGCACGGCGAGCAGCAGGAGCGCCACGATGTTGGTGATCTTGATCATCGGGTTGACGGCCGGGCCGGCCGTGTCCTTGTAGGGGTCGCCGACGGTGTCGCCGGTGACCGAGGCCTTGTGGGCGTCAGAGCCCTTGTGGTGGGTGACGCCGGCTGAGTCGGTGAAGCCATCTTCAAAGCTCTTCTTGGCGTTGTCCCAGGCGCCGCCACCGGCGGTCATCGAGATGGCGACGAAGAGGCCGGTGACGATGACGCCCATCAGCATGGCGCCTAGGGCCGAGAAGCCGGCGGCGGGGCCCGCGATCCAGTAGATCACGAAGAACACCACGATTGGCGACAGCACGGGGAGCAGGCTGGGCAGGATCATTTCCTTGATCGCCGCCTGGGTCAGCATGTCGACGGCCCGGGCATAATCGGGCTTGGAGGTGCCGGCCATGATGCCCGGATCGGCCTTGAACTGGCGGCGGACTTCCACCACCACCGATTGCGCGGCGCGACCCACCGCCGTCATGCTCATGCCACTGAACAGGAAGGGCAGCAGCCCGCCGAACAGCAGGCCCACCACCACATAGGGGTCGGCCAGCGAGAAGGTCAGCGTGCCCATGCCCTGGAAGATGGCCGGGGCATCGGGTAGATTGGCGAAGTAGATCAGATCCTGGGTATAGGCGGCGAACAGCACCAGGGCGCCGAGGCCGGCAGAACCGATGGCATAGCCCTTGGTGACGGCCTTGGTGGTGTTGCCCACCGCGTCGAGCGCGTCGGTATTGTGGCGCACCGAGGCGTCGAGCCCGGCCATTTCGGCGATGCCGCCGGCGTTATCGGTGACCGGACCAAAGGCGTCGAGCGCCACCACGATGCCGGCCAGCGCCAGCATGGTGGCGACGGCGAAGGCGATGCCGAACAGGCCGGCGAGGTTATAGGTGACGATGATGCCGGCGATGATCACCAGCGCCGGCAGGGCGGTGGATTCCAGCGACACGGCGAGGCCCTGGATGACGTTGGTGCCATGGCCGGTGACCGAGGCTTCGGCGATGGAATTGACCGGACGGCGATTGGTGCCGGTGTAATATTCGGTGATGACGATGATCAGGCCGGTGATGATCAACCCGGCCACGCCGCACCAGAACAGGCTCCACGGGGTGAACGACTTGTCGGTGGCTTCGATCACCACATTGAGGTCGCCAAAGACGAACCACAACACCGGCAGCAAGGCGATCAGCGACAGCACGCCAGTGGCGATGATGCCCTTGTAGAGCGCGCCCATGATGTTGTTGTCGGCGCCCAGCTTGACGAAATAGGTGCCGATAATCGAGGTGACGACGCAGGCGCCGCCAATCGCCAGCGGCAGCACCATGCCCATCAGCTTGAACGCATCGGGCAGGATGATGGCGGCCAGCACCATGGTGGCGACGATGGTCACCACATAGGTTTCGAACAGATCGGCGGCCATGCCGGCGCAGTCGCCGACATTGTCGCCGACGTTATCGGCAATGGTGGCCGGGTTGCGCGGATCGTCTTCGGGAATGCCGGCCTCGACCTTGCCCACCATATCGCCGCCGACGTCGGCGCCCTTGGTGAAAATGCCGCCGCCGAGACGGGCGAAGATGGAAATCAGCGAGGCGCCAAAGCCCAGCGCCACCAGCGAGTCGATGACCACGCGGTCATTGAAGGCGAAGCCGAGGAACTGCGTCAGCACGATGAAATAGAGGGCGACGCCCAGCAGACCCAGACCCGCCACCAGCATGCCGGTGACCGCGCCTGACTTGAACGCCAGATCAAGCCCCTTGCCGAGCGAGCCAATGGCTGCCTGGGCGACGCGGACGTTGGCGCGCACCGACACATTCATGCCGATAAAGCCCGCCGCGCCCGACAGCACGGCGCCGATCAGGAAACCGATGGCGGCATAGATGCCGAGCAGGAACCAGGCGGCGATCAGAATGACCACGCCGACAATGGCGATGGTGGTGTATTGGCGCTTGAGATAGGCCGAGGCCCCTTCGCGCACCGCTGCCGAGATTTCCTGCATGCGAGCGCTGCCACTATCGGCGGCCAGCAATTGCTGGGTGGTGACCACCCCATAAATAATGGACAGAGCGCCACACGCGACGATCAGCCAGAGTGCCAAAGTCATAGAACAGTCCCTCTAGAGTTCCTCCGGGGACTCAAACGCAAGACTGGGCAGGTCCTCCAACCCACCGCAGGCCGCCCTCCATGAGCCCCTTCCAACACCGAGATTAGCCGGATTGATTGGTTAAGCAATGGAAATTGCGCTGTTTTGTCGCGGGTGGGTCGGGGCTGGTGGGGGCGATGCGACCGGGGCCTGTTGCCCCACCCCCTCCTAGCCTCCCCCATCAAGGGGGAGGTACAGTTCAGTGGTTGGGACGAGATGGTGCCCATGAGTGGAGTGATACCTCCCCCTTGATGGGGGAGGCTAGGAGGGGGTGGTGGGCTGGCTCAGTTTTTCGAGCTGGATCGCCAGCGCCGGCCCGTCCCCCACCACGGCCAGCGTCTTCAGCCGGGCGGTGTCGCCGCTGGTGACGGTGACCGAGGATTTGGATACGCCCAGGGCTTTGGCGAGTAATACCGAAACCGCCGCATTGGCTTTGCCCTTGTCGGGCACGGCCTTGACGCGGACGCGCAGCACCGCAGTGCCGTCATCGCGGCGTTCGACGCCTTCGATGCTGTCGCGTCCCGCATTGGGGGTGACGCGAATGAAAAGGCTCAGCCCTGTGGGGCTGAGCCGGTAGCATTTGGGTGTGTCCAACGAGCTCAGAACACGTTGGGATAGATGTAATAAATGATCACCCGTTCGATGAAGAACAGGATGATGAACAGCACGATCGGCGACAGATCGAGGCCGGAGAAATTCGGCAGCATTTTGCGGATCGGGCGCAGCACCGGCTCGGTGAGCTGATTGATGACGCGCCAGACGCTGGCGACGAACTGGTTGCGCGTATTGATCACGTTGAACGAGATCAGCCAGCTCATGATGATCATGGCGAGGATAACCCACCAGTAGAGCTGGAGGATCAGAAGGATGATATCGAGCACGGCGCGCATGGGCGTCTCCGATTGCGCGCTGACGACAACGCGACTGAAAAGGGTCAGGAATATCTAGTGGCTGGCGCGCCTTGCGGCAAGAGCAGGCGCAAAAGCATGAGGCCCCGTTCCGGTCGCACGGAACGAGGCCCAATGACTGACATCCGGTACGCAATACAAAACTTCCGGACACCACCTGCATTGCAGGAAGCGTGCCAAGTCGATGCGGCCCGGAAACCGGGCCTCAGAGTTTAAGCGATGATGAATATTCGCGTTTTGCCGGTGAAGCTGCGAGGCAGAATGCGACAGGTCTCGCAATTTGCGACGCCTATTCGGTCGCCCGGCTCGGCTTCCAGGTGATGACGCGGAACAGGTAGATGACGACGATCAGCCCGAGCACGATATAGCTCAGCGGATCGAGGATCACTTCCACCAGCTCGTAATGCTCATGCAGCACATAACCGGCGAGGGTGAGGACAGTGTTCCACAGCAGCGCCCCGGCGGTCGAAGCGAGCAGGAACACCGGCAGCGACATGCGGGCGAGGCCGGCCGGAATGGAAATCAGCGTGCGGATGATCGGCATCAGCCGGCCGAACAGCACGATGATCGGCCCGAAGCGGCGGAACACGCCGATGGCGGTGTCGATCTCTTCGGCATTAAGGGTCAGCAGCCGGCCAAAGCGGTCGGCGAGCCAGCGTACCCGCTCGAGCCCGAACAGCCGCCCGGCAAAATACCAGGGCAGCATGCCGACCACGGCGCCGAAAGTGGCGGTGGCGAGGACGCCGAAGAAGTCGAGTTGGCCATTGGCGGCGGCAAAGCCGGCAAAGGGAATGATCAGTTCGGACGGAATCGGGGGAAACAGGCTTTCGGCCAGCATGACCATGAAAATGCCGAGATAGCCCCACTCGGAAATGGTCTGGATGATCCAGTCGGTCATGGGGGTGTCTCCTCTTTTGCCCTATCGTCACCACCGGGCCTGTCCCGGTGGTCCATGCAGGCCCAGAAATGGATTGCCCGGACAAGCCGGGCAATGACGTTGTATCGAAATAGCTGCGAAGCCGGCTCAGCCGACCTTGGAGCGCATGGCGCGCTTGCGGTCATTGGGGTCGAGCCAGATCTTGCGCAGGCGGATCGACTTGGGGGTCACCTCGACATATTCGTCATCGGCGATATAGCCCAGCGACTGCTCCAGCGTCAGCTTCTTCGGCGTGGTCAGGCGCACCGCCTCGTCCTTGGAGGTGGTGCGGATATTGGTGAGCTGCTTGCCCTTGAGCGCGTTGACCTCGAGGTCGTTCTCGCGGGAGTGCTCGCCGATGATCATGCCTTCATAAATCTCGACGCCAGCGTCGATCATGATCGGGCCGCGATCTTCCAGATTCCACAGCGCGAAAGCCACCGACTGGCCGGTGCCGTTGGAAATCAGCACACCGGTGCGGCGGCCGGGCAGATCGCCCTTGAACGGCACGAAGGAGTGGAACAGGCGGTTGAAGATGGCGGTGCCGCGCGTGTCGCTGAGCAGTTCGGCCTGGTAGCCGATCAGCGAGCGGGTGGGGACCAGCAGGCTAATGCGGGTACGGCCGAGGCCGGACGGACGCATATCGGTCAATTCACCCTTGCGCTCGGTCAGCTTCTGCACGACGGCGCCGGTATGCTCATCATCAACGTCGACGATGACCTCTTCGATCGGCTCCATCTGGACGCCGTCGATTTCCTTGAACAGCACCTTGGGGCGACCAATGGTCAGCTCGAAGCCTTCGCGGCGCATGTTTTCGATCAGCACGGCCAGCTGCAATTCGCCACGGCCGGCGACGTCGAAGCTGTCATTGTCTTCGCCGGGGGTGACGCGGATGGCCACGTTGCCTTCGGCTTCGCGCATCAGCCGCTCACGGATGACGCGGGACTGCACCTTGTCGCCTTCGCGGCCGGCCAGCGGGCCGTCATTGATGCGGAAGGTGACCGACAGGGTCGGGGGATCGATCGGCTTGGCATCGAGCGGGCGGGTGATCTGCGGCACCGCGATGGTATCGGCCACCGTGGTGATTTCGAGACCGGCAATGGCGACGATATCGCCGGCTTCGCCGTGATCGATGGGGGTACGCTCGAGGCCACGGAAGGCCAGCACCTTGGAGACGCGGCCCTTTTCAACGATCTTGCCATCGTGATGGATGGAGTGGATCGCATCGCCCGGCTTGACCGAACCCGAATAGATACGGCCGGTCAGGATACGGCCGAGGAACGGATTGCGCTCGATCGTGGTGACGAGCATCTGGAACGGGCCTTCCTCGACCTTGGGCTCGGGCACATGCTCCATCACCTTGTCGAGCAGCGGCCCCAGGCTCTCGCGCGGGCCGTCCGGCTCATTCATCATCCAGCCCTGCTTGGCGGCGCCATAGAGCACCGGGAAGTCGAGCTGCTCGGGAGTCGCGTCCAGCGCGATGAACAGGTCGAACACTTCTTCGAGCACTTCCATGTGGCGCTCGTCGGACTTGTCGATCTTGTTGATGGCCACGATCGGACGCAGGCCGCGCGCCAGGGCCTTGCCCAGCACGAACTTGGTCTGAGGCATCGGGCCTTCGGCCGCGTCGACCAGCAGCACCACGCCGTCCACCATGGACAGGATGCGCTCGACTTCGCCGCCGAAGTCGGCGTGGCCGGGGGTGTCGACGATGTTGATCCGGTTGTCCTTCCACAGCAGGGAAGTCACTTTGGCCAGAATGGTGATGCCGCGTTCGCGCTCGATATCGTTGCTATCCATAGCGCGTTCGTCGACGCGCTCGTTTTCGCGGAACGAACCGGACTGCTTGAGCAGGACGTCGATCAGCGTGGTCTTGCCGTGGTCGACGTGGGCGATGATGGCGATATTGCGCAAGGACATAGGGGCAGTGCCTCGAAGTGGCATGATCCCAAAAAAAGACCCCGGAAGTCGTTCGGAGCGCACCTTGGCTGAAATCATGCGGAAAACATGAACACCAGCCGCAAAAGGGCAGGCTGGCGCATTCGTGCCGGCTCTTACAGCAAGAAGCGCGGATCGACAAGCGCTGGGGACGCAGAGGGGGCCTGCATCGGCCATCTGTGGTCGTAGTTTTTCAGATTTCTTTGCCCCCCCACGGCGTCACCCCGGCCTTGAGCCGGGGCCCATCTCGAGATCACGCTGCGAGCCCATCTCAGGATGGGTCCCGGCTCAAGGCCGGGATGACATCGAGGGTGTGGGAGCCTTGGTGGCAGAGAATGCCCTCAAGAGGCCTTCTTGCGGGCGGTCTGGGCTTTGGCGGCTTCGGAATGCAGCAGATTGGCCAGGGCCGCCGGGGGCAGCGGCGGCGAGAACAGGAAGCCCTGCACCTCCGAGGCGCCCTGGGCCCGCACCATTTCGAGCTGCTCTTCGGTTTCGACGCCCTCGGCGGTGGTCGACATGCCCAGCGATTTACCCAAGCCGATCACCGCCTGGATGATGGCCTGACTGTCGCCGCGGCTGGTCAGGTCGCGCATGAAGGAGCGGTCGATCTTGATTTTATCGAAGGGAAAGCTGCGCAGATAGCTGAGCGAGGAATAGCCGGTGCCGAAATCATCCATCGAGATGCGCACGCCCATGGCGCGCAGCTCATGCAGCACCCGCAGATTGGTGTCGTTTTCGGCCAGCAGCAGGGATTCGGTGATTTCCAGCTCCAGCCGGGTGGCCGGAATGCGCGCCTCGGCCAGCGCCGAGCGCACCACCCCCAGCAGGTCGCGGCTCTTGAACTGGATCGGCGACAGATTGACCGCAACGCGGATCTCGCCCGGCCAGGTCGCGGCGGTCTTGCAGGCCTCGCGCAGCACCCATTCGCCGATGGCAACGATCAGCCCGGTTTCCTCGGCGATGGGGATGAATTCGGTGGGCGAAATGGTGCGCCCCTCATGGTCCCAGCGCAGCAGCGCCTCGACGCAGGTCACCCGGTTTTCCGCCAGCCCCAGCAGCGGCTGGAACATCAGGCGCAGTTCTTCGCGCTGCAGGGCCAGGCGCAAGCCGGCCTCGATGGAGCGGCGCTGCTGCAGATCGGCATCCATGCCGGTTTCAAAGAAGTGATAGGTCGAACGGCCTTCGCTCTTGGCGCGATACAGCGCCAGATCGGCATTCTTGACCAGCGTGTCGGTCTTGACCCCGTCGCCCGGGCCGATGGCAATGCCGACGCTGGCGCCGATTTCGATCTGCTGGCCGTTGATCAGCATCGGCGTGCCGATGGCCTTGATGATGCGGTCGGCCACCTTGGCGGCATCGGCGGCACTGTCGATGGGGCGCATCAGCAGGGCAAATTCGTCGCCGCCCAGCCGCGCCAGCACGTCCGTTTCCCGCGTCGTGCCCCAGAGCCGCGCCGAGGCCTGTTTGATCACCTCATCGCCCACCGCATGGCCCAGCGTGTCATTGACCGCCTTAAAGTGATCGAGATCGATATAGAGCACCGCCGCCATCTCGCCGCGACTGAGCCCGGCCTCGGTCTTGGCCATCTGTTCGAGAAATTCGATGCGATTGGGCAGGTCGGTCAGCGCATCATGGCGCGCCAGATGGCGAATGCGCGCCTCGTTCTGGCGCTGCTCGGTAATGTCTTCATGGGTCGACACCCAGCCGCCATCCTTCATCGGATGGTGCTGCATCATGATGGTGCGATTGTTCAGCTCGTGGATATTCTTGCCATATTCGCGGCGGGCAATGACGTCGCGGCGCCAGGCGATATATTCATCGCGCGTGCCGCCGGCGCTCATGCCGACATCGAACAGATGGCTGAGAATGTCTTCGAGCTGGGTGCCGGCCTTCAGCAGGTTGGGCGGCAGATTATAGATGCGCGCATAGGGCTCGTTGCAGATCACCAGCCGCCCCTTGGCGTCCATCATGCACAGGCCCTGGCTGATATTGTTGACCGCCGCGTCGAGCCTGATGTTCTGCCGTTCCAGCTCGAGCTTGCGCTTCTGCATCACTTCGCTGCGGGCGATTTCGTCGGTGATGTCCTCGTGGGTCACCACCCAGCCCAGAGCTTCGGAATAGATATGGGCGGATTCGATGGTCCGCCCGCCATGCACCACTTCTTCGTTCTTGATGCGGGCGCCGCCGCGATTGGACAGCAGCTGGCTGCTATATTCCTCGTAGAATTCCGCCACATCGGCGCCGCCGTGATTGCCCAGCGAGATGGACAATTGCACGATCTCTTCGAGACTCATGCCGCGATAGATGGCGTCGGAGGAAAAGCCGTAAATGTCGCGATAGTGCTTGTTCCACATCAACAGGCGGAACTGCGGCGACCAGACGCAAAAGCCATAGGGAATGTTCTCGAGCGCAGCGTCGAGCAGCAAAGCCTCGGCCTTTTCGCCCAAGCTGCCAGCGTCTCCTGCTCGCACCCGCACATTCTCCCCTCGTCATTGTGCTTACGCACGACGTCGAAGCGAACGCTAGATTGTTCTCGTTAATGAGCAATTAAGGTCGGTGACGAAGCCGGGGCGACAGACGCCCCGGCCCAGATCAGATCAGCCGCGCGCCTTGTTGTTGCGGGCCGCCCAGGTCTTGAGACGCAGGCCATTGAGGCGGATGAAGCCCTCGGCGTCCTTGTGGTCATAGGCCACGGCGCCTTCTTCGAAGGTCACCAGATCTTCCGAATAGAGCGAATAGGGCGAGGTGCGGGCCACGACATTAGCGCTGCCCTTGTAGAGCTTGACCGAAACCTCGCCGGCGACGAATTCCTGGCTCTTGTCGATCAGCGCCTGCAGCATCTCGCGCTCGGGCGAATACCAGAAGCCATTATAGACCAGCTCGGCATATTTCGGCATCAGCTCATCCTTGAGATGGGCCGCGCCGCGATCCAGCGTGATCGATTCAATGCCACGATGCGCCTGCAGCAGGATGGTGCCGCCGGGGGTTTCGTAAACGCCGCGCGACTTCATGCCGACGAAGCGGTTTTCCACCAGGTCGAGACGACCGACGCCATGCTTGCCGCCCAGCTCGTTGAGCTTGGTCAGCAGTTCGGCCGGCGACAGGCGCTCGCCATTGATCGAAACCGCATCGCCCTTTTCAAAGCCGATGACGATGGTCTCGGGGGTATCGGGCGCCGATTCCGGGCTGACGGTGCGCTGATAGACATATTCCGGCGCTTCGACGCCCGGATCTTCCAGCACTTTGCCCTCGGAAGAGGTGTGCAGCAGATTGGCGTCGACCGAGAACGGGGCTTCGCCGCGCTTGTCCTTGGCGATCGGAATCTGGTTCTTTTCGGCATATTCGATCAGGCTGGTGCGCGACTGCAAATCCCATTCGCGCCACGGTGCGATCACCTTAATGGAAGGATCGAGCGCATTGGCGGTCAATTCGAACCGCACCTGATCATTGCCCTTGCCGGTGGCGCCATGGGAAATGGCGTCAGCGCCGACTTCCTGCGCGATTTCCACCAGCCGCTTGGCGATCAGCGGGCGAGCGATGGAGGTGCCGAGCAGATAGAGGCCCTCATAGAGGGCGTTGGCGCGGAACATCGGGAACACGAAATCGCGCACGAATTCCTCGCGCAGATCCTCGATGCGGATATCCTTGATGCCGAACATCTCGGCCTTTTTGCGCGCCGGTTCCAGCTCTTCGCCCTGACCGAGATCGGCGGTGAAGGTCACCACTTCGCAGTCATAGGTTTCCTGCAGCCATTTCAGGATGATCGAGGTATCGAGGCCGCCCGAATAGGCCAGCACGACTTTCTTGATGTCTTTTGCCATGATGTCACACATTGAGTGGTGGAGGGCGCGGTCACGCCCGGAATTCGGCCGCACCCTATTCATGCAACCTTGCCCATGCAATGTTCGCCCGCACAATTTTGCTCAGAGTTAGCATATGTCCGGCTTCATTCCCGATCTCTCCGTCATGCTGGCCTTTGCCTTGGCCACCATCGTGCTCGCCATTACCCCTGGCCCGGACATGGCGCTGCAGATGTCGCGCGCCATCAATTATGGCCGCAGCCATGGCCTGGCGACGGCGGCCGGGGCGATGACCGGGATACTGGTGCATACCTGCCTGGTGGCATTGGGCATCTCAGTGCTGATCGTGGCGGCGCCGACGGCGTTTCTGGTGCTCAAGATTGCCGGCGCGCTGTATCTGCTGTGGCTGGCCTGGCAGGCGATCACCCAGGGCGGCGGGCTGCGGCTGGCGCAGAAGGCGGTCAAGACCCCGACCGTGGCGCAGAGCTATCTGACCGGGGTCGGCATCAACCTGCTCAATCCCAAGGTCGTGCTGTTTTTCATGACGTTTTTGCCGCAATTCGTTGATCGCCACGATCCGGCGGCGGGGCAGAAGCTGTTCTTTCTTGGCGCCGAGTTCATCGTGGTGTCGATCCCGCTGGCGGTGCTGACGGTGTTCGCCGCCGAATGGCTGGCCGGCACGCTGGTGCGCAGCGTCTGGGTGCAGCGGGCGCTGAACTGGAGTTTTGCCGCGGTGTTCACCGCTTTTGCCGCGACCATCCTGCTGGCCGAAGGCCGCAAATAGTCAGGCCGGCCGGCGCTGGCTCATCAGGGCCAGGACCCGCCCCTCATTGTCGGTAAAAAACGCCATCCATTCTTCCAGGCCATCGGGGTGGCGGTGGATGAGGTGGGGCTTGCCCTGAAATTCGACGCCGCGCGCCGTCAGCTCGGCAAAACGCGCGTCGATATCGTCGACCCGGAAATAGATCACATTGGCCTGGGCCGGGCCGGCTTCGGCACTCAGCATCAGCCGCACGCCGCCGCAATCGAAAAAGGCCAGCGGGCCGTAGGTGTAGAGGTGGGGCACACCGAGCACATCACGCCACCACGCCTCGGCGGCGGCAATGTCAGCGACGCTGCGGCTGAGCTGGCCGATGCTGCCAAAATCCCTGGACTGGGTCATCGCAACCTCCGCTTGTGAGCAGGCGGCGATATTAGCACGCGGCAAGGGCCGGCGTCAGAGTTTGAACTCGTAATAGGCCATCGTCTCCGCCGCGCCATCAAAGCGGCGGTAGAGGCCGTTGGCCGCGACATTATCCAGCTCGGTGCCGAGCCAGGCCTCATCGCAGCCCAGCTCACGCCCCCAGACAAACAGCTCTGCCAGCATCGCCGCGGCGATGCCCTGCCGCAGATGGCTGGAGGCGGTGCCGACCTCGTCGACATAAAGTTCGGTGACCTTGTCGGGATGGTGATGCACCACCCCGGCGCATTGGCCGACCACCAGCTCGTCCTCCAGCGCCAGCACCATCAGGTGGCCGGGCTGGGCGAGATAGGCCTCGAGGCGGCCAGGATGGATGGGCTCATCGAAGACATCAACGCCGATATTGCCGAACAGGGCAGTATCGGCTTGGGTGATGCGCTTGATGGCGATGCCCATTTTTACCCCGCCAGCGCCTCGCGGTCCTTCTTGCTCAGGCGTTCGCTTTCGCTCTTGAGCTGACCGCAGGCGGCAAAGATGTCGCGGCCACGCGGGGTGCGGACCGGGCTGGCATAGCCGGCCTTGTTGACGATATCGGCGAAGCGTTCGATGCGGCTCGACGGCGAGGTGCCGTAATTGGCGCCCGGCCACGGATTGAACGGGATCAGGTTGATCTTGGCCGGAATATTGGCCAGCAGCCGCACCAGTTCACGGGCATCGGCGTCGCTGTCATTGATGCCGTCGAGCATCACATATTCAAAGGTGATGCGGCGGGAATTGGAGAGGCCGGGATAATTGCGGCAGGCTTCCAGCAGCTCTTCGAGCGGCCACTTCTTGTTGATTGGCACCAGCACGTCGCGCAGGTCATTATTCGTCGCATGCAGCGAAATCGCCAGCATGACGTCGATTTCGCGACCGGTCGGCTCGATGAACGGCACCACGCCCGAGGTCGAGAGCGTAATGCGGCGCTTGGAGAGGCTCATGCCGTCGCCGGCCGAGGCGATCAGCAGCGCCTGCTTGACGTTGTCGTAATTATACAGCGGCTCGCCCATGCCCATCATCACGATATTGGTGATGGCGCGGGTGCCCTCGCTGGGCACGAGGCCCCCATCATCCGGACGCGAGCCACCTGGGAAATCGCCCAGCCGCTCGCGCGCCATCAGGATCTGGCCGAGGATTTCGCCAGCCGTGAGGTTGCGCACCAGCTTTTGCGTGCCGGTGTGGCAGAACGAACAGGTCAGGGTGCAGCCGACTTGCGACGAGACGCACAGCGTCCCGCGATCCTGCTCGGGGATGTAAACGGTTTCGACTTCCACCGGCGGGTAATTGGGATTGGCCGGGTCGCGGAAGCGGAACAGCCATTTGCGCGTGCCATCGGTGGACACCTGCTCGGTGACGATCTCCGGGCGGTCGAGAATGAAAGTGTCAGCCAGCTTCTGCCGCACCGGCTTGGCGACATTGGTCATGCGCTCAAAATCGGTGGTGCCGTTGACATAGAGCCAATTCCACAACTGGCTGGCCCGCATGCGGGCTTCCTTGTCGACGGCAATGCCCGCCTCGGTCAGCGCCTCGGCAAGCTGCGGCTTGGAAAGGCCGATCAGCGACGGCCGGCTGGCCGCAGCGGGGCGGATAGCGGTCGAATGGTCAAGGTTCAGCGCGATGCTCATGGCGTGGCTACACAGGGGTCTGACAATGCGGGATTGGCGCGGGCAATAGCACAATGGCGCGGATTGCGCAAAGTCATGGACGTGGGAGGGAGGGATGCGGGGAGCGCGGACCGCAATACCGGATCGCCAAAAAGTGCAGAGCCCTCGGGTCAGGCCCGAGGGTGACGCGCGGTGGGTGGCTCAGCAGCCCGAATTGATGGCTTGCTGGGCGGCGGTGGCGCCGGAGAGGGAATAGGTCTGGGTGATCTTGATGCCGGCGGCGCTGGTGCCTTCGACGACCATGCTGGAGCCGGCGCGGATGGCGCTGGCCAGATTGCCGGCCTGCCCGGCATCGTCGAGCCAGGCGGCATCGTTCTGGGTGAACAGGTTGAACACATTGCTGCCCACCGCCACGGTCGCCTTGCTGTCGGGCTGGAACGGGAAGCCGGCGACGAGGTTGAACTCGTTGGCGACGTTCTCGGCCGGGCGATTGGTGATGTAGATATAGGCCTGGGTATAGCCATCGGGCGACGGCGTCACCGCTTCCGGCTTGGTCATGGCAAAGCACACCGCGCCGGCCGCATCATTGGCGGCGTAGCTGGTCCAGGCGCGATGCTCGCCGAGCAGCCGCACCTGCTGGGCGCTGGCGCTGGTGGACAGGAGCAGGCTGGCAACAAGGGCGAGCCCCACAGCGGATTTGATCATCAGGGCCTCGTAACAACGACAGAAGGCGAAGGGCTGAGATCAGCCCATCGCCCTTTATGGCGGATCGCCCGGGCCGGGCAACCCAAAATCACTTGCAAGCGGCGTCGATGGCGTTGACGGCCGCCGTGGCCCCCGACAGCGAATAGGTGTCGGTGGTCGCGGTGCCGCGCTGGCTGGTGCCCTTGACCAGCAGATTGCTGCCGGCCTTGAACGCCTGCACGAACCCGCTTTCGTCACCCGTCGAGGCCAGCCAAGCGGCCGAGCCTTCGGTCAGCATCGGATAGGCCTTGCCGTCGATGACGGCGCTGGCATTGGCCGCGGTGCTGTTGAACGGGTAGCCGATAATGGTCTGCACCTCGTTCTTGGTGCCCATCCCCTTGCGGTGGATGATCATGAAATGGATCGGGTCGCGGTTGGCGCCGGCTGGCTCGCTCTTCTGCGGGGTTGCCGACACATAGCAGATGACGCCCGAAGCGTCATTCGCCTGCCAGGCGGTCCAGGCATTGAAAGTGCCAAGCTCAGTGGCCTGCTGCGCCATGGCAGCTGGAGCCAGAGCCATGATCGCGCCGACCGCGAGCCCGAGTGCAAGGCCACCGGTTTTCGTCGTCATCGCCAATTCATCCTTTGTCTCGAAGGTCCTGCCAGGGACGGAGCTGCCCGCCAACTCTGCCCCGAACATGGTTACCAAGGTGTCAAACGCCGCCGCATTCAATCGCATTTGCATCAAGTGCGGGCCAATCGCGGCGGCATTTTGACGGGCTGGGCCAATAGGCTTTTGGTTTGCGCCGTCACGGTTAAGATTTGGCTAACATCAGGCGGCCAGTGGATAGCTCTGTTCCACCACATAAGGCCCGCCGCCCACCGAATCCTTGCTCGAATACAGCACGAAGCGCCCGACCGGAAAGCTCAGCGGTTCGAAGCGCCCGGCCTCGGTGATGAAGCGCGCCACCTCCTCGGGCCCGACGCCGCGCAGCCGCGCCAAGGTGACATGCGGGGTGAACTTCCGCCCTTCGGGCGGCAGGCCGGCGCGCTGCAACACCCGCTCCTGCGCCGCCTGCAGCCGGCTCAGCGCCTCGCTGGGCTCGACGCCGGCATAAAGCGCCCGCGGCTTTTCGCCGCCAAAGCTGCCCAACTGGGTCAGCCGCACGGAAAATCGCAGCGAATTGGCCAGCCGGTCGAGACTGTCGGCCACCTCATCGGCGGTCTTGTAATCGACGTCGCCGATGAACCTCAAGGTAATGTGATAATTTTCCGCATCGACCCAGCGGGCGCCGGACAGGCCGCCCCGCTTGAGCGACAGCGCAAAACCAATGTCAGTGGGGATTTCCAGACCGGTAAACAGCCGGGGCATCGCGTCCTCCGCAGCAAGAAATCAGAAAAGCGATTCGGATTGGACCGTAACATACCCCCTCCGACCGGCCAGCCGATTCGTGAAAACCGATCCGAGATCACTTGTAAACGATTGGCCCCGCATCCATATTGTCGTCCAAGTGGCAAGCAATGCCCACCGGCGGTCGCTGGACCGCATCACTCGGGATCAAGGAGCCGATCTATGGCTGAATATGACCGTCAGACCCTCGGTGCGCGGGCCGGCTCGGCCCTCGCCATCGACGAAGGGCTGCGCAGCTATATGCTGCGCGTTTACAATTACATGGGCGTTGGCCTGATCGTGACCGGCCTGGCCGCATGGTTTGCCGCCACCGCCGCTATCACCACCAATGCAGACGCCGCCGTCGGCCAGCTGGCCAATGGCCAATATGTCACCCAGTGGGGCGCCCTGCTCTATGCCAGCCCGCTGCAGTGGGTTGTGATGCTGGCGCCGCTGGCCTTCGTGCTGGTGCTCAGCTTCGGCATCAACAAGCTCTCCGTGCCGGCCGCACAGGCCGTGTTCTGGGGCTTTGCCGCGATCATGGGCGTCTCGCTCAGCTCGATCTTCCTGGTCTATACCGACGCGTCCATCGCCAAGGTGTTCTTCATCACCGCCGCTACCTTCGGCGCGATGAGCCTTTATGGCTACACCACCAAGCGTGACCTGACCCAGATGGGCAGCTTCCTGATGATGGGCCTGATCGGCCTGATCATCGCGTCGCTGGTCAACATCTTCATGCAGTCTTCCATGCTCGAATTCGCCATCTCGGCGGTCGGCGTGCTGATCTTTGTGGGCCTCACCGCCTATGACACGCAGAAGATCAAGGAAGGCTACAACGAGGCCCACGGCGCCGACGTGATGGCCAAGGGCGCCATCATGGGCGCGCTGAGCCTCTATCTCGACTTCATCAACCTGTTCATGATGCTGCTCCGCCTGTTCGGCAATCGCGAGTAACATCGGCGCCCAAGCGGCGATTTTATTGGACGACAAATTGGACCGCAGCTTACAACAGCTGCGGTCCTTTTCTTTGTCTGGAACACCCAAGTGTCCGACCATCTGCTCCGCCCGTTTGCCTGGGCCGATTTGCCCGCCATCACCGCGCTCTACCGCCATTATGTGGACAGCTCCACGGTCACCTTCGACACCGAACCGCCCAGCGAATCGGCGATGGCGGAAAAATTCGGCCATCTCGTTGCCCTCGGCCATCCGCTGATCGTGGCCGAGAACGCAGGCCGGCTGCTGGGCTATGCCTATGCCTCGACCTATCGCCCGCGCCCGGCCTATCGCTTCACCTGCGAGGATTCGATCTACCTGCATCCCGACGCTACCGGCCGGGGGCTCGGCAGTGCGCTGCTGAGCGAATTGATCGCCCAGTCGCGAACATTCGGGTTTCGCCAGATGATTGCGGTGATCACGGCGGGCACGCAGAATTCCATTCGCCTGCATGAGAAATTCGGCTTTCGGCCTGTGGGGCGCTATGAGGCGGTGGGGTTCAAATTCGACCGCTGGCTGGATATCGAGCATTTGCAGCTGGGGCTGTAGCGGCGTGCCAAAGCGCCGCCTGTGTGCGGGTTTCGAGCGATGATGGCGAGGCGCTGCCTCGATGGATAGTTAGTTAGTGAGACAGCCGCCTCGCCATCATGCCGGGATTTTCGCAGGTTGGTTCAGGTACGCCAATGTTGCAGACGCAGCTGCCGGTTTCCTCTGCCCAATGGGAGCGACCTCCCATCCCCGATCTCGCCCATCTCCAGATTACGCCGGCTGAACCATCTCAGGATGGGTCCCGGCTCAAGGCCGGGATGACATCGAGTGCGTTGAAAAGCCCGAGGCGAAGCCTCACCCCACCACGACGAGATGAGGGTCAAGCACGCGGAGGACTTGAGCCAGGTCGTGGCCGCGGCGCAGGATCAGGCCTTGCTGGTTGCTGACCAGATATTGGCCCTGGCGATTGCGCAGCTTGGGGTTTTTCTCGACCACATAGAGCGGGCGCTCGGAGACGCGGGCATAGATGGAAAACAGCGCCCGGTCCTTGAGGAAATCCATGGCGTAATCGCGCCACTCGCCGCGGATCACATGGCTGCCATAGACCGACAGAATCTGCATCAATTCGCGTCGATCGAACGCGACGATGGGCTGAATGCCGCGCGCGGGCTGTGGGTCTCCCACATGCACCAATGCCAGCTTTGCCTTGCTGTCGTTTGCCGGACTTTGCAAGCCAGCCCTAGCTCCCTGTCATCACCCCGTCATGATTACGGCAATTGCCCGAGTTGGCAATAGGCTCAAAATACCCCAATTCGGTCACATTCTGTCCCTGCGGATGCCCGAATGCAGCGTCATCAATGGGTCATTGCCTCCAGTGGCTGGCATCTGGGCCGACCGAGCCCCCAAACCCAGAAGCCCGGGTGCCAGCCTCCCAATTAGTTGACCAATCTCCCCGCTCCTGTGCCCAGGAGCGGGATTTTTTTGGTCGCGTCAGCGCTCGAAGCTGGCGGCGCCCAGAATCGGGCCGGGCAGGCCCTGGCGTTCCTGCTGCACGATGACGGCGATGCCGGTGCTGACCTCGTTGAACACTTCGGGCAAAGGTAGCTTGAGATGGGCGCCACTGGCCCCTTCCCACATGCCCAGAACCTGCCGTCCGGTCACCACCTGGGTATAGACCATCGCCTTGCCGGCATTGTCGCCGGTGTCGATCTTGACGTCGGCGCGGTCGAGATAGGTCACCATCCAGACCACCGCGTCGTCGAGGCTGGTATTGGGCGGAATGGAAATCTTGAGCATATCGCCCTCGCGGACGATATCGACGGCCAGCGGCAGGCTGGCCCCGTCCAGCGCACCATGCACCTCGCTGCGGCGCGAGCCGACCACCGCCTTGGCGCCATTGACCACCATTTGCGGGGTGTAGATCCGCGACGAGCCCCAGCTCTTGGCATAGGCCCGCTGGCGGTCGGAATAGGCAGCGGTGCCGAAGGTGTCCTCCCAGCCGACATAGTCCCAATAATCAACGTGATAGGCGAGCGCCACCACGTCATCCCTGGCCGCCAGCATGGTGAGCAGCGCGTCGGCGGGTGGGCAGGAGGCGCAGCCCTGGCTGGTGAATAATTCCACCACCGCCTTGGGTCGCGCCCGCGTGGAGTCGGCGCCGGCCGGATGGGCCAGGGCAGCGAAAGCGACAAGGCCGAGGAGGGTGCCGAAAAGGGGTCTGATCGTCATGAGCAGTGTTGTAAGCCGGGGGCGGCGAAGCTCGCTAGTCAAAAGAGGGTGAGAGGCGGAGTTTCTGCCGTCAGAGTGAACTGGGGTTGCTGCTCCGGACATCGAGGCTCTCACCCCCTCCCAACCTCCCCCTCGAGGGAGAGGTGCCGATCGCGTTCGGGGTGACATTGGGGATGGGGCGGCTTTGGCGATCACGCCAAACAAAAATGGCGGCCCGGAGGCCGCCATTTGCAAAGTGAATAAGCCGAAGCCTTAAGCGGCGACGAGGCTGCGCAGCACGTAGTGCAGGATGCCGCCATGCTTGTAATAGTCGAGCTCGTTGGCGGTATCGATGCGGCAGAGGGTTTCGACATTAAGCACCGTGCCATCGGCGCGGGTGATGCGAACATTGACCTGGGCGCGCGGCGCGATCGCGGTGACGCCGTCGATATCGATGGTTTCAGTGCCATCGAGGCCGAGCGTCTGCCAGCTCTCGCCATCCTTGAACTGCAGCGGGATGACGCCCATGCCGACCAGGTTGGAGCGGTGGATGCGCTCGAAGGACTGGGCAATCACGGCGCGGACGCCGAGCAGATTGGTGCCCTTGGCGGCCCAGTCACGCGACGAGCCGGTGCCATATTCCTTGCCGGCAAAGATCACCAGCGGCGTGCCGGCGGCCTGATAGGCCATGGCTGCATCATAGATGGCCATCTGCGAGCCATCGGGGCCGCGGGTGTAGCCACCCTCGACGCCATCCAGCATCTGGTTCTTGATGCGGATATTGGCGAAGGTGCCGCGCATCATCACTTCATGATTGCCGCGACGGGCGCCATATGAGTTGAAATCGCGCGGCGCGACCTGATGCTCTTCGAGGTATTTGCCGGCCGGGGTCGAGGATTTGAACGAGCCAGCCGGGGAGATGTGGTCGGTGGTGATGGAGTCGAGGAACAGCGCCAGCACCTTGGCCTTTTCGACATTGGTGATGGGCTTGGGCTCCATCGTCATGCCTTCGAAATAGGGCGGGTTCTGCACATAGGTCGAGGACGAATTCCAGCCATAGGTCTCGCCACCTTCGATGACGATGTTCTGCCAATTCTCGTCGCCCTTGAAGACGTCCGAGTAGCGGCCCTGGAACATTTCCTTGGTGACGTGCTGACGCACGATTTCGGCGACTTCGTGGTTGGTCGGCCAGACATCGCGCAGATAGACCGGATTGCCATCCTTGGAGATGCCGATCGGGTCCTTGGTTATGTCGATCTTCATCGAGCCGGCGATGGCGTAAGCCACAACCAGCGGCGGCGAGGCAAGGAAGTTTGCCTTTACATCCGGGTTCACGCGGCCTTCGAAATTGCGGTTGCCCGACAGCACCGAAGCGGCGACCAGATCGCCTTCCTGCACGGCCTTGGAGATTTCCGCCGGCAGCGGGCCGGAATTGCCGATGCAGGTGGTGCAGCCATAACCAACGAGGTTGAAGCCGATGGCGTCGAGATCTTCGGACAGGCCAGCGCTATCGAGATAGTCGGTGACGACCTGCGAACCGGGGGCCAGCGAGGTCTTGACCCAGGGCTTGGAGTCGAGGCCGAGCGCACGGGCCTTGCGGGCGACGAGACCGGCAGCAACCAGCACGGACGGGTTGGAGGTGTTGGTGCAGGAGGTGATGGCAGCGATCACCACGTCGCCATGGCCGATGGTGTAATCGGCGCCGTCAACGGCAATGCGCGGATCGTCGGTCTTGCCAAATTCCTTGGGCAAAGCCGCGGCGAAAGCCTGCTTGGCGTTGTCGAGGGCGATACGGTCCTGCGGGCGCTTGGGGCCGGAGATGGATGGCACCACGGTGGTGAGGTCGAGTTCGAGCGTCGAGGTGAACACCGGATCGGGTGAGCTGGCGTCGCGGAACATGCCCTGCGCCTTGGAATAGGCTTCGACAAGCGCCACGCGCGCATCGGCGCGGCCCGAGGTGGTCAGGTATTTCAGCGTATCGGCGTCGACCGGGAAATAGCCGCAGGTGGCGCCGTATTCGGGAGCCATATTGGCGATGGTCGCCTGATCTTCGAGGCTGAGATAATCAAGGCCCGGGCCGTAGAATTCGACGAACTTGCCGACCACGCCCTTCTTGCGCAGCATTTCGGTGACGGTCAGCACCAGATCGGTGGCGGTGATGCCTTCATTGATCTTGCCGGTCATCTTGAAGCCGACGACTTCGGGGATCAGCATGGTGATCGGCTGGCCGAGCATGGCGGCCTCGGCCTCGATGCCGCCGACGCCCCAGCCGAGCACGGCCAGGCCATTGACCATGGTGGTGTGCGAATCGGTGCCGACCAGCGTGTCGGGATAGGCGACGGTTTCGCCGTTCTCGTCCTTGGTCCACACGGTCTGCGCCAGATATTCGAGGTTCACCTGGTGGCAGATGCCGGTGCCGGGGGGCACGACGCGGAAATTGTCAAAGGCCGACTGGCCCCAGCGCAGGAACTCATAGCGTTCGCCATTGCGCTCATATTCCAGCTCGACGTTCTGGCCGAAGGAGAGCGGGCTACCGAAGCTGTCGACCATCACCGAGTGATCGATGACCAGATCGACCGGCACCAGCGGATTGATCTTCTGCGGATCGGCGCCGAGCTTGGCAGTGGCGTCGCGCATGGCGGCCAGATCGACCACGGCGGGGACGCCGGTGAAGTCCTGCATCAGCACGCGGGCCGGACGGTAGGAGATTTCATGCTCGGAGGTGCGGGTGACGAGCCAGGTGGCCACAGCCTCGATATCGGCCTTGGTGACGGTACGGTTGTCCTCGAAGCGCAGCAGGTTTTCCAGCACCACCTTCATCGAGTGCGGGAGCTTGGAGACGCCCTGGAGGCCGTTCTTTTCGGCTTCTTCGATGGAGTAATAGGTGTAGGTCTTGTCGCCGACCACCAGGGTCGATTTCGACTTGAAGCTGTTTACCGAGGTCATGGTTTCCGCCCTTTATTATCTGGTGCAGCAGGCGCGCCGGCCCGGACAAAATGCCCGAAAACCGCGCAAAAGCGCCGCCTTCCCTGGAATGAGTCCAATCTATAAGGGCTTATAGAGAAAGACGATTGGGCTTGCCAGCCCGACCTTGGGTTCAATACGAGATGGGGCCATGACCGATTGGCAAGTCTATCCCCCGTTGCGCCTGCACGCCCAAAGCCTGAGCTGCGGTCGCGGCGGCGTCGCATTGGCCACCGGCCTCGACTTCACCGTCGCGCCCGGGCAATGCCTGCTGCTGCGCGGCCCTAATGGCACCGGCAAGTCGACGCTGCTGCTGACCCTGGCCGGTATCGTGACGCCAATGGCCGGTGGGTTTGCCCTCGAAGGGGTGGACCCCGAGGCCGGGCCGCAACTGCATTATTGCGGCCACCGCAATGCGGTCAAACCCCGGCTGACGGTGCGAGAAAACCTTGATTTCTGGGGCCAGCTCAACGGCGCCAATGGCATTGCCGCCCTGGCGGCGCTTGAGCAAGTGGGGCTGGGTCCGTTGGCCGAACTGGATGCCGGTTACCTCTCGGCCGGGCAGTCGCGGCGGCTGGCGCTGGCCCGCCTGCTGGTGAGCCGGCGGCCCCTGTGGCTGCTCGACGAACCGACGGCGGCGCTGGATGTGGAAGGCCACGCGCTGGTGACTGGGCTGATCGACAGTCATCTCGATCGTGGCGGGTTAGTGCTGGCGGCGACGCATGATCCGATCACCCTGCCCGACCCGAGCCGATTGGACACTCTGACGCTGGGGGCGCAGGCATGAGGGCTTTTGGCGCCATGCTCAGCCGCGAATTGCGGCTGGCGCTGCGCGGCGGCGGCGACATGCTGACGCTGGTGCTGTTCTTCATCATTGTCGGCGCCATCGTGCCCTTTGCCGTCGGCCCCGACAAAGTGCTGCTCGCCGCCATCGCGCCGGGCGTGGTGTGGATCGCCGCGTTTCTCGCCATGCTGCTCGGCGTCGACCGGCTGTTCCGCCCCGATCATGAAGACGGCAGTCTGGTGCTGTTGCGGCAGAGCGAACTGCCGCTCAGCGCCGTGGTTGCCGCAAAATTGATCGCCCATTGGCTGGTCTCGGCCCTGCCGCTGATCGTCGCCAGCCCGGTGCTGGCGGTGTTGCTGGCGATGGAGCTGGACGCCTTCTGGAAAACCCTGATTTCGCTGCTGGCCGGAACGCCGGCGCTGGCCGCCTTCGGGGCCGTGGGCGCGGCGGTGACCGTTGGGATCGGGCGCGGCGGGCTGATCGCGCCGATCCTGATTGCGCCGCTGTCGATCCCGGTGCTGATCTTCGGCGTCGGCAGTATCACCCATGCCCAATCCAGTGCCGCGCTGCTGTTTCTTGCGGCATTGAGCCTCATGGCCGTGGCACTGGCTCCCTTCGCCGCCGCGCTTGCGATAAGCTCAAGCGAAGATTAGACAGCCTGGTGTTTGTCACTGCACCCCCCTCATCGCCTCCCTCCCCCTTGAGGGTAGGGACCGAGGGTAGGGGTCGATGGTTCAGTGCACAGACCGAAGGACCCCCACCCTGTCCCTCCCCTCAAGGGGGAGGGGACGAAGGAGCCGGACATTCAGATGACAACAGACACCGCACCCAAGCTCAGCTGGTGGCAGCGGATTGCCCATCCGGGGCAGTTCGTCATCTGGACCAAGCCGCTGCTGTGGCCGCTGACCATTGTCACCGCGCTGCTGTTCGGCGTCGGGCTGTGGTTCGCCTTCTTCAATTCGCCCGAGGACTACCAGATGGGCGACACCGTGCGCATCATGTATGTCCACGTGCCCAATGCCTGGCTCAGCCAGTTCGTCTATGTGGTGATGACCATTTCGGCGATCGGCACGCTGGTCTGGCGTCACCCGATGGCCGACGTCTCGATGAAGACCGCCGCCCCGCTGGGCGCCATGTTCACCACCTTGGCGCTGTTTACCGGCGCGCTGTGGGGCCGCCCGACCTGGGGCACCTTCTGGGAGTGGGACGGGCGCATGACCTCCACTCTGGTGCTGCTGTTCATCTATCTCGGCATTGTCGCGCTGTGGCGCGCCTTTGACGATCAGCTGCGCGCCGCCCGCGTCATTGCCGTGTTCACCCTGGTGGGTGCGGTCAATATTCCGATCATCAAATTCTCGGTGGATTGGTGGAGCACTTTGCACCAGCCGGCCAGCGTGTTCCGGGCCGATGGGCCGACCATGCCGGGCTCGATCCTGACGCCGCTTTTCGTGATGTTTTTTGCGTTTACATTCCTGTTCATCACGCTGCAGCTCAAAGCCATGCACACTGAAATCAAGCGCCGCCGGGTCACCAATCTGGCGCGGCAGGCCGCACAGGGAGCTGGCGCATGATCGATCTGGGACCCCACGCCGCTTTCATCATCTGGGCTTATCTCGGCGTCGCCATCGCCGTGGCTGGACTGATTGCCTGGACGCTCTACGACGCCAGCAGTACCGACAAGAAGCTCACCCGGCTGGAGGCCAGCAATCCGCGCCGGCGGCCCGCCAAATGATGCGCTATGTGTTGTTCGGCTTGCCGCTGATCGCGCTGATTGCGCTGGTGGCGGTGTTTGCCAGTTCGATGAACCGCGACCCCGGCCTGATCCGCAGCGTGCTGATCGACAAGCCCGCCCCCAGCTTTGCCATGGCGGCCGTGCCCGAATTGGGCGTGCCCGGCTTTGACACCGAAGCGCTCAAGGGCGAGGTCACCGTGGTCAATGTGTTTGCCAGCTGGTGCATTCCCTGCCGTGACGAGCATCCGCTGCTCACCGCGCTCAAGGACATCACCGGCGTCCGCCTGTTCGGCATCAACCAGTCCGATGCGCCGGAGAATGTGCGGGCGTTCCTCGCCGAACTGGGCAATCCCTATGACGCCGTCGGCGCCGACCGCGACCGCCGCGTCTCCATCGACTGGGGCGTCTATGGCGTGCCGGAAACCTTTGTGGTCGATGCCGCCGGGGTGATTATTTTCAAGCATGTCGGCCCACTGACGCCAAAAGCGATCGAAACCGAATTGCTGCCCGCCATAGAAAGGGCACGCGGCTAGCTTAGCAGCCGTCGTTCAGATTGCGTTCAGCCCGGGTTTTGCATGGTCCGGGCATTGAAAAAGTGCCGAAAGCATTGAAATGATCAAACTTGTACTGCGTTTTGTTCGCGATGAAGCCGGCATCACCTGGGTCGAGCACGGGCTCATCGCCGCCATCGTCACCGTGGCGATGACCATCGCCGCATCGGCGGCAGGTTTTAGCCTCGCCGACCTGATTGGCGGCTAGGTGTAGAGATACCTGACGCTGGCGTGGCTGGCGAACGCGCCCCACCCACGATGTCACCCCGGCCTTGAGCCGGGGCCCATCCCCTGATCACGCCAGCTCCCCCATCTCAGGATGGGTCCCGGCTCAAGGCCGGGATGACACCGCGTTTTTGGGGGCCGCATTAGCCGGCTCAAAAATCGCTGGTCAGGCCTTTGATTTCCCAGTCGCCATAGCGGCCGGGCTCGAGCCCGCCGCGCCCGCCTTGCTCCTTGGGGGCAAAAGCCCGCTTGGCGTCGATCTCGCGACGACGGGCCGCAGCTTCGGCCAGCGCGCGCTTGGCCGCCTCGCTCAAGGGCGGACGGGGGGTGTCGTCGGGAATTTCTTGGTCGCTCATGGTCCAGCTCAAAAATACGATTTGCGCATGCCGCTTGCAGGACGGCCCGGTCTGCACAACATAATCGGTCAAGACCGCGAACCCAAGGGCTCCTGATGTTCAATGCTTTTCGCACCACCGTCCTCCTCGCCGCGCTGACCGCGCTGTTCATGGTGGTCGGCTATTTCATCGGTGGCACCGGTGGCATGATGATCGCCTTCATCTTTGCCCTGGGGACCAATCTGTTCAGCTACTGGAACTCCGACAAGATGGTGCTGCGCATGCAGAATGCCGTGCCGGTCGAGCGCTCCCGCGTGCCCGAGCTGTATGACATGGTCGATATTCTCTCGCGCAAGGCCGGCATCCCGACCCCGGCGGTCTATGTGATCCAGACCGACCAGCCCAATGCCTTCGCCACCGGCCGCAATCCACAAAACGCCGCTGTGGCGGTGTCCACCGGACTGTTGCAGCAGCTGGAAACCCACGAAGTCGCCGCCGTGGTGGCCCATGAGCTGGCCCATATCCGCAGCCGCGATACGCTGACCATGACCATTACCGCCACCTTTGCCGGGGCGATTTCGGCGCTGGCGCAGTTCGGCCTGTTCTTTGGCGGCGGCAATAATCGCGACAATCCGCTCGGCGGCTTTGGCGCGCTGCTGATGGTGTTTCTCGCCCCGGTCGCCGCCATGGTGGTGCAGATGGCGGTCAGCCGCACCCGCGAATATGAGGCTGACAAGGACGGCGCCGCGATTTCCGGCGACCCGCTGGCGCTGGCCTCGGCGCTGCAAAAGATTGCCGCCTTTGCTGGCCAGAAGGTCAATGTCGCGGCCGAGCGCAACCCGGCCATGGCGCATATGTACATCATCAATCCCCTGTCGGGGCAGCGGATGGACAATCTGTTTTCCACCCATCCTGATACGACAAACCGCATCGAGGCGCTGCGCACGCTTGCAGCGAGCATGCAGGTGGACGATAAGGGCCGCAGGCCTCAGCCTCGCCCGCAGCCGGTTTCGACCGGTCGTGATATCGGTGGCGGCTGGCGCGTGCCGACCGTCGGACGGACCGACGAGGATGGCGGACAACGCGGTCCCTGGGGATAAAAACAAGCGTGGCGCATAACAAACCTGATCCGGCGGGGCTCAAGCTCCGCCTCGTTGCGGCCCAGCGGCTCAAGGCCGTGCTGGGCGGCGACAATTTCGTGCCGCTCAATGCCAGCGAGCTGGCCGATGGGCGCGACCGTGGCCTCGCCAACCGGTTGATCACCACGGCTCTGCGCCGGCAGGGCCAACTCAATTTCATGATTCACACGCTGCTCGACAAGGGCATGCCGGGCAAATCCGGCAGCTTTGAAGCGGTGTTGCGGCTGAGCTTGGCGCAGCTGGTGTTCCTGCCCGATCTGGGGGCGCATAGCGCGCTGTTCCTGGCCGTGGAAGCCACCAAGCGTGATCCCAAGGCCCGCCATCTCAGCGGGCTGATGAACGCCGTCTTGCGCAGCGCCCAGGCCAATTCGGCCAAATTCGGCATGCTGAGCGATGATCTGCTGATTCCCGACACTTTTGGCGACACCTGGCTCGATGCCTATGGCGAGCAAGCCATTGATGGCTTCTCCTCGGCGCTGCTGGCCGGTGCCGCACTCGATCTCACGCTCAAGAGTGATGATTCGGCACTGATTGAGCAGCTTGGCGCCGAACCCGTCATAGCCGATACCGTGCGCATCGAACAGCGCGACCGGACCGTGGAGGCCCTGCCCGGCTTTGCCGAGGGTCTGTGGTGGGTGCAGGATACGGCTTCGGCCATTCCGGCGCGCCTGCTGGGCGCCAAGCCAGGCGGCCGCGTGCTCGACCTCTGCGCCGCCCCGGGTGGCAAGACCGCCCAATTGATCAAGGCCGGCTATCAGGTGACGGCGCTCGATAGCGACGCCACCCGCATGGAGCGGCTCAAGCAGAACCTCGCGCGCCTCGACTACAGCGCCGAAACCGTGGTCGCCGATGCCGGCAAATACGTCCCGGAACAGCGTTACGATGGCGTCTTGCTCGACGCGCCCTGCTCGGCCACCGGCACCTTCCGTCGCCATCCCGAAGTGATCTGGCATCGCTCGGTGGGCGACGTTGCCGGCCGGGTGCGGCTGCAGCGAGCGTTGTTTTCCAATGCTTTTCGCTGCCTTGAAGCCGGCGGCGTGCTCGTCTATTGCGTCTGTTCGCTTGAGCCGGCCGAGGGCGAAGGCCAGGTCGATTGGGCGCTGGAGACCCTGCCCGAGCTGGAACTGTGGCCGGTGACTGCCGCCGAACTGCCGGGGCTGGAGGGCGCGGTGACCGAACGCGGTTTGGTGCGCACCCATCCGGGCATGGCGCCGGGCGGCAAATCCGGCGGTATGGACGGGTTTTTCGTGGCGCGTTTCCGCCGCCGCTGAGCCTATATTGAGACGGGTGCCACCTGGGGGGACGGCGCCGAACAGGGAAATGGGCCGTTGACGGGCACACAGATGGCAACACCGGCTCAGGCCGCGTGGCACAGGCGGGCGCGCTGATGGCGTCCGGCCTTTCGCACGCGATGCGCCGCCATGCGCTCGGCCTCGCCGATTTGGTGGTGACCCTGCCCATCCTGCGCTGGACCTGGCGGGGCCTCGCCGATGACGCCTTTGCCGGCGACCTGCCCGAATTCCGCCCGCCCGACCGCGAAGCCGTGCGCGACATGATGTCGGGCCGCTATCTGCTGGCCAGCAAGCTCATCGAAACCGGCGGCGCCTCCCCTTTCAGCCTCGATGTCGACCATCCCGACTGGTGGCTCAATCTGCACGGCTTTTCCTGGCTGCGCCATTTCCGCGATGTGCGCGACAATGGCGAACGCCGCTTTGCCCGCACGCTGGTGCTCGACTGGATCACCCGCGAAGGCCAGTTCCAGCACGATAGCTGGGCCCTGGCTCTGACGGCGCAGCGCGTGCTCAACTGGCTGCGTCATCTGCCGCTGCTGCTCGATGGCGCCACGCCGGATCAGGCGCGGACCATCCAGCGCGTGCTGGGCGCACAGATCCAGAGCCTCAAACTGCGGGCGCCACTGGCCAGCGACCCCACCGACGCGCTGTTTGCCGCCATTGCCCTGCTCGGCGCCGAATATTGCGAACAGGACGACAAGACCGACGTCCCGAGGCGGGTGGAGCGGCTCAATGCCGTCCTCGCCAATCAGCTCGACGCCGATGGCCTGCATTTGTCGCGCAATCCGCGCCTGCAATTGCACCTGCTGGTCGAGCTGGTCAGCATTCGCCGGGTGGCGGCAGCAGCCAAATCCGAAGCCGGCCATGAGCTGGGCGCGCAGATCGACCGCATGCATGAAAGTCTCGATACGCTGACTCTGTCCAGCGGCGAGCCGGCCTATTTCAACGGCTGCGGGCAACTGCCGCATGACGTGCTGATCGCCATTCAGGCCAATGGCCCGGGGCGCAAGCCGCGCTCCATGCTGCTCGGCGGCTATGGCATTTTGCGCGATGGCGACGCCGTGGTGATCGCCGATTCCGGGCTGGTGCCGGCGCCGGGTCTGGCCGGCGATCTGCATGCCAGCGCTTTGGCCTTTGAATTCTCCCATGGCAGCGAGCTGATCCTGGGCAGCTGCGGCCCGGCGCCGTCCGACCTGCCCGACAGCAAGGCGCTGTTCCGCCAGGGCGTGGCTCATTCTGCACCGACCATCGATGCCGAGGACGCCGACATTCACGGCACGCCGTCGATTACCCTCGATGCCGCCGACCATTTGCTGACCCTGTCCACCGATGGCTATGCCAAGCGCTTCGGCGTCGATCTCGAACGGCGGCTGACGCTGCTCTCCGAGGGTACCACTTTGGTCGGCCAGGACCGCATGATCGCCCATGGCACGCCATCGCCCGGCCTGCTGGCCGTCCGCTTCCATCTGGCGCCCGGCATCATGGTGCGGCGCAATCGCGGCGACGATATCGTGCGGCTGGTGCTGCCCAATGGCGCGGTGTGGAGCTTCCTCTGGGAAGGCGCCAGCTTCCGCGAAGAGGAAAGCGTGCGCCAATCGGCCTATGTCGGCTTCCACAAAACACGGCAGCTAGTGCTCGAAGTCGAGGTCGCCGCCGAGACCGAAGTCGCCTGGATTCTGACCCGCGAACAGGCCTAGCGCATCGCTGCCATCCGCAATCACCGGTTGGCTGCACCCCCCGCTTCGTGCTAGCGAGCCGGAAAATCCACAATACAGGACGAAATATCCTCATGAGCAAGACGGTCAAGGTCGGGCGGGCGCTGCTTTCGGTATTCGACAAGTCCGGCATGGCCGAGTTTGCCAAGGGGCTGAGCGCGGCCGGCGTGGAGCTGGTTTCCACGGGCGGCACGCATAAGCTGATCAAGGATGCCGGCTTGAAGGTGCGCGAGATCGCCGAGCTGACCGGCTTTCCCGAAATGATGGATGGCCGGGTCAAGACCCTGCACCCCAAGGTGCATGGCGGCATTCTCGCCGTGCGCGACAAGGCTGACCACGCCGCATCGATGGAAGAGCACGAGATCGGCGGCATCGAGCTGGTGGCGGTCAATCTCTATCCCTTCGAGCAGACCGTCGCCTCCGGCGCCTCCTATGACGAGATCATCGAGAATATCGATATTGGCGGCCCCGCCATGGTCCGCTCCGCCGCCAAGAACCACGCTTATGTGACCGTGGTGGTCGATCCGGCGGATTACCCCGCCATCCTCGCCGCGATCAGCGAAACCGGCGGCGTGCCTTATGCGCTGCGCCAGCAGCTGGCCGCCAAGGCTTATGCGCGCACCGCCGCCTATGACAGCGCCATTGCCACCTGGTTCGCCAAGGAAATCGACTACCCCGAAATCCCCTATCGCAGCTTTGCCGGCTCCCTGCGCGAAGTGATGCGCTATGGCGAAAACCCGCATCAGTGGGCCGGTTTCTACGCCAATGGCGAAAGCCGTGCCGGTGTCGCTACCGCCACGCAGGTGCAGGGCAAGACGCTCAGCTACAACAATATCAACGACACCGACGCCGCCTTCGAGCTGGTCAGCGAGTTCGACCCCTCCCAGGTTGCGGCTATCGCCATCATCAAGCACGCCAATCCCTGCGGCGTGGCCGTGGCCGACAATCTGCTCACGGCCTATCAGAACGCCCTGCGCACCGACCCGGTCTCGGCCTTTGGCGGCATTGTCGCCACCAATCGCGAGATCGACGCGGCCACCGCAACCGAAATCGTCAAGGTGTTCACCGAAGTGATCGTGGCCCCCTCGGCCACGCCCGAAGCCCAGGCCATCATCGCCGCCAAGAAGAATTTGCGCCTGCTGCTGACCGGCGGCATCGCCGATCCCAAGGCCGATGGGCTGATGGTCAAATCCGTCGCCGGGGGCCTCTTGGTCCAGTCGCGCGACAATCGCAATGTCGATGATTGCGAGCTCAAGGTCGTCACCAAGCGCCAGCCCACCGCCGCTGAAATGGCCGATCTGCGGCTGGCCGCCAAGGTGGCCAAGCACGTCAAGTCCAACGCCATCGTCTATGTGAAGGCCGGGGCTACCGTCGGCATTGGCGCCGGGCAGATGTCCCGCGTCGATTCCGCGCTCACCGCCCACCGCAAGTCGATCGACGCGGCCAAGGCCGCCGGCATCGAGGGCGCACTGACCGCCGGCTCGGTCGCGGCGTCGGACGCGTTCTTCCCGTTTGCCGATGGCCTGGAAGCGCTGGTCGCGGCTGGCGCCACCGCGGTGATCCAGCCGGGCGGGTCGATGCGCGACGATGAAGTCATTGCTGCTGCCGACGCTGCCGGCATCGCCATGGTGATGACCGGGATGCGGCATTTCCGGCATTAATAAACGTCTTACCTCTCCCTTGGGGGAGAGGTCGGCAGCGCAGCCGACGGGTGAGGGGGCCTTCCCCTCGCTCTGCCCCCAGTAAAGGCCCCTCACCCGACCCAAGTGGGTCGACCTCTCCCTTGGGGGAGAGGTGAAGCGGTCCGCACCTTACCAATCTGTAATCCCGCCCACCCCAGCCAAGTAAGACCTTCTTGAGGTTGGCGTGGCAGATTGGCGGGGTTCGCGGCTTCAGGCTCGCGGCCTCGGGACGTCAGTTATGCGGCTGAAAATACCTTCGGATCTGTCGGCCCTGCTGCATACCGGCCTATGGCGCTCGGTCGGCTCGCTGGCCATCAAGATCGCCACCGCCGGGCTGACCTATCTGACCTATGTGGTGCTGTCGCGCACCATGAGCCCCGATGAATATGGCCATTTCGCTTTCGGACTGGCGATTGCCACCGTGTTGGCCATTGCCGCCGGTGTCGGCCAGCCCATGGCCATCCTGCGCCTCTGGCCGCAGGAAAGCGTGGCCGGGCGAAAGCTTGCCGCCATCGCCGCTATCCGCTCCGGCTCGATGCTGACCATCCTGGCCGGCGTCGCGGCCAGTCTCGGGCTCGCGGCCATCGTTTTTGTCACCCTGCAATTCGTCACGCTGGACGATACCGCCAGCCATTTCTATGGCGCCGCCTTCCTGGTGCTGCCGATGGCGCTGGCGGAGTATAATTCCTCGGCTCTGCGCGCCCAGGGCTCGCTGTGGACGGCGCTGGTGCCGCGCGACATCCTGTGGCGGCTGGCGCTGCCGGCGGCGGTGCTAGCCCTGTTCGCTTTTGGCATCGTGCTGAGTGGGCCCGATGCACTGGTGCTGTCGGCAGCTCTGCTGGCCGGCATGCTGGCGCTGCAATTCTGGCAGGCAGGGCGCACGACCTATTTGCTGGCCCCGGCCCTGGACGGCGTGCGGACCTATTGGGCCAAATGGGGCGGCATCAGCCGCTGGCTGATGCTGGGCGCGCTGATCGAAACCGCCGCGCTCAATGCCGATGTGATCCTGGTTGGGTTGATGCTTGATCTGGAGAGCTCGGGGATTTATTTCAATGCCTTCCGCACCGCCGGGCTGATGACGCTGTTCACCTTCGCCATCGAACTGGTGATCGCCCCCATGGTGGCGCAGCATTTCCATGCCGGCCAGATGCGCCAGGCGCAGGCCATTGTCGCGCTCTGCGCCTGGGCCGGCTTTGCCTTTTCGCTGCTGATCTTTGCCGGCTTTGTGATCTGGGGCGAATTCCTGCTGTCGCTATTCGGACCGGCCTATGCCGAGGGCACGCTGGTGCTGGTGTTGCTGGCGCTTGGGCTGCTGTTCGACGCCGCCACCGGCCCCTCCAAGATCGTCATGATGATGACCGGGCATGAGCGCGCCTATGTCGCCATTTTTGGCATTATCATGGGACTGGGCTTTGTCGTACAGATCGCGGTGATCCCGGCTTTCGGCATTGTCGGCGCCGCCGCTGCCAATATGGGAGCCCGGATCGTGGCCCAGATCGCCATCGCTCTGTGGTGCCGGCTGCGCATCGGGCTCGATACCAGCCTGCTCGGCGTGTTTTCGGTGCGCCGCGCCATCGACCGCCCCGCCTGAACCAACCGTACCCACGAGTACGGTTATACTTGACCCATCGGCCCTTTGCGGCTTAGAACGACTCCAAACTCTCCTGCCGGAAGACCGCCATGACCAAAGCCCGCACGCTCTACGACAAGATCTGGGACGACCATCTGGTCCAGAACAATGAGGACGGCACCTCGCTGCTCTATATCGACCGGCACCTCGTCCACGAAGTCACGAGCCCACAGGCGTTTGAAGGCCTGCGCCTCAACAACCGCAAGGTGCGCCACCCCGAGCGCACCCTGGCCGTGGTCGATCACAACGTGCCGACCACCGACCGCTCGCTGCCCAATCCCGACCCGGAAAGCGTTGTCCAGATCGCGGCGCTGGCCGAGAACACGCGCGATTTCGGCATCGAATATTTCGACGCCTTCGACAAGCGTCAGGGCATCGTCCACATCGTCGGCCCCGAGCAGGGCTTTACCCTGCCCGGCATGACCATCGTCTGCGGCGATAGCCACACCTCCACCCATGGCGCCTTCGGCGCATTGGCGCATGGCATCGGCACCTCGGAAGTGGAACACGTTCTCGCGACCCAGACGCTGATCCAGCAGAAGGCCAAGAACATGCTGGTGCGTGTTGACGGCCAGCTGCCGCCGCACGTCACCGCCAAGGACATCATTCTCGCCATCATCGGCGAGATCGGCACCGCCGGCGGCAATGGCCACGTCATCGAATTTGCCGGCGAAGCCATCCAGGCGCTGTCGATGGAAGGCCGCATGACGGTCTGCAACATGACCATTGAAGGCGGCGCCCGCGCCGGCCTGATCGCCCCCGACCAGACCACTTTCGACTATGTCGAAGGCCGCAACCGCGCCCCCAAGGGCAAGGCCTGGGACATGGCGCTGGATTACTGGAAGACGCTCTACACCGACGAAGGCGCGGTTTACGACAAGGTCGTCATTCTCGACGCCGCCAAGCTGCCGCCGATCGTCTCCTGGGGAAGCTCGCCCGAGGACGTGATCTCGGTCACCGGCGCGGTGCCCAATCCCGATGACATCGAGGACGAGAACAAGCGCGTCTCCAAGTGGCGGGCGCTGGACTATATGGGCCTCAAGCCCGGCACCCCGATCACCGAGATCGGCATCGACCGCGTGTTCATCGGCTCCTGCACCAATGGCCGCATCGAAGATCTGCGCGCTGCTGCCGCCGTGATTGGCGACCGCAAGGTGGCCTCCACCGTCAGCGCCATGGTCGTGCCCGGCTCGGGTCTGGTCAAGGATCAGGCCGAGGCCGAAGGCCTGCACACGATCTTCCTCAATGCCGGCTTTGAATGGCGCGAGCCGGGTTGCTCGATGTGCCTCGCCATGAACCCGGACAAGCTCAAGCCGCAGGAACGCTGCGCCTCGACCAGCAATCGCAACTTCGAAGGCCGCCAGGGCTTCAAGGGCCGCACCCATCTGGTGTCGCCCGCCATGGCCGCCGCTGCCGCCATTGCCGGCCACTTCGTCGATATCCGCGAGTGGCAGTAGGTCACGCCGACTGGGGGGCGCGCTACGCGCCCTCCCTTGACGATTTCGAAGCCCTGGCCAGCCAGGCGCTGCGCGAACTGCCCGAGCCGTTCAAAACGCTGGCCGCCGATGTGACCTGCTCGGTCGCCGAATTCGTCGAAGACGACATTCTCGCAGGTTTTGGCATGGAAAGCCCCTTCGAGCTGATGGGGCTGTTTTCCGGCGTCGGCCTCACCGAAGACGGCGCCGTGCCGCAGACCGGGCAATTGCCCAACACGGTGTTTCTCTACCGCCGCGCCATTCTCGATTACTGGGCCGAAAACGACGACAACACGCTGGGCGAAATCATCACCCACGTGCTGATCCACGAACTCGGCCACCATTTCGGCTTTTCTGACGACGACATGGAAGCCATCGAAGCCGCGGCGGACGGGGACTAGGCCGTATACGAGCCGTCCTTGCTGACGAACTCGAACTCGGCTTCATTGCCGCCCGCGAGGTCATCCGACACGCGCAGCGCCAGTTTGCCTTCGTCGAGCGCCGCAAACCATTCTTCCCAGCTCACCAGATGAAAGCCGCCGAGCCGGTCGGGGCCCTCATTGCCGTCGGTATTGATGGCGTGCTGGCCGAAGGTCAGTTGCAGCAGCGTTCGGATGCCGCTGCCGTCAGGCGTATCCATCAGCATGGGGTTGCCGCCCCGGGCCTCGGCCCATTGGCGGATATCATTGCGATTGGTAAGGGTTTTAGCCATGGTAAAGCGCGCTCCTTGTCACGCTTGCTGAGACAATTGCCACCGCCCCTGCTTGGTTCCGCCGCCACAAGCGCACCGGCCAATTCCCAAGCGCCGTCATGCCTGCTAAGACGCGGGGCCCAGCTGTCGGAGCGCGCATGACCAGCAAGACCAATCAAATTTTCCTCGGCCAGATCGGCGCCGCCCATGGCATCAAGGGCAGCGTCCGCATCGCCACCCATACCCAGGACCCCCTGGCCATCGGCTCCTATGGCCCGCTCGATACAGACCGGCCGGGACTGACCGTTACCCTGAGCAAATTGCGCCTGCAGAAGAATGTGGTCATCGCTAACATCAAGGGCGTATCCGATCGCAACGCGGCCGAGGCCCTGAACGGCGTCAGCCTTTATGTCGATCGCGACAAGCTGCCCGATCCCGACGACGAGGATGATTTCTATCATACCGATCTGCTCGGCCTCGACGTGCGGCTCGAGTCGGGCGTGGTCATCGGCCAGGTCTCGGCCATGCCCAATTTCGGCGCCGGCGACCTGCTGGAAGTGCGCGATCCGCTGAGCGGCAGCACCTATCTCTACCCCTTCACCAAGGCCGTGGTGCCGATGATCAATGTGGCCGAAGGCTATTTGACCCTGATCGTGCCGCTCGATGCCGATGAGGGCGAGGAAGAGCCGGGTTGAGCTTCTCCGCTTCCATCATCACCCTGTTTCCTGAGCTGTTTCCCGGCCCGCTCGGCGCTTCGGTGCTGGGCCGTGGCCTGGCCGATGGGTTGTGGTCGCTTGAGGCGACGCAATTGCGCGACTTCGCCACCGACCGCCACCGCACCGTTGACGACACCCCCTCGGGTGGCGGCGCCGGCATGGTGCTGAAGCCCGACGTTTTGGCCAGCGCCATCGACGCCGTGTCGCCGCCACACGATTCGCGCCCGCGCCTGATGATGTCGCCGCGTGGCGCGCCGCTGACCCAGGCTCGCGCCCGTCAATTGGCGCTCGGCCCCGGCGCCGTCATCATCTGTGGGCGCTTCGAAGGCATCGACCAGCGCGTCATTGACGGCCGTGGGCTGGAGGAAATCTCCATTGGCGACTATGTGCTGGCCGGCGGCGAAGTGGCCGCCATGGTGCTGCTGGAGGCCGTGGTGCGGCTGATCCCCGGCGTGCTAGGCGGTGCCGACAGCCATGCCGACGAAAGCTTTGAAAACGGGCTGCTGGAATATCCGCAATACACCCGGCCGCAACGCTTTGAAGGCGTGGAAATCCCCGCGGTGCTGACCTCGGGCGATCACGGCAAAATCGCCAAATGGCGCGCCGAACAGAGCCAAAACCTCACCTTGGCCCGTCGACCCGACCTGTTGGGCCGTCCCAAGTCATAAATCGCGGCCAAAGCCTAGACTCTTGGGCGTTTTTCCCCTATAGCCGCGCCACTATCCGCGTGTTGGGCCATCGGACCCGTTGCGCACCAATAAAAAGACGAAAAACCTCCGTTACCAACCAAGACCGGGCGACGCGCCACATTGGCTCGATAAACGCTCCTTTGAAAAGATTCAGAACGGAATCGACATGAATATCATCCAGCAGTTTGAGGCCGAGCAGGTTGCTGCTCTCTCCGCCAAGCGCGAACTTCCCGACTTCACCCATGGCGACACCATCAAGGTGTGGGTCAAGATCCGCGAAGGCGAAAAAGAACGCCTGCAGGCCTATGAAGGCGTGGTCATTGCCATGAGCGCCGGCGGCATCACCGCCAGCTTCACCGTGCGCAAGATTTCGTATGGCGAAGGCGTCGAGCGCGTGTTCCCCTACTACTCCCCCAACGTGGCGTCGGTGGAAGTGCTCAAGCGCGGTAAGGTCCGTCGCGCCAAGCTGTACTATCTGCGTGATCGTCGCGGTAAGTCGGCGCGTATCGTCGAATCGACCAATTCGCGCACCAAGAAGATCGAAGCCAGCGAGCGCACTGCCGCTGTTGCCGCCAAGGAAGCCCGCGAAGCCGAGAAGATCGCAGCCGCCGAGGCTTTTGCCGCTGAGCAGGCCGCCAAGGACGCGGAAGCCGCAGCAGCTGCAGCTGCCGCCGCCGCCGAACAGGCCGCTGCCGCCAGCGCTGAAGAGGCACCCAAGGCCGAATAGGCTCTGGTGCATCGCTAAATTTGAAAAACCCGGTCGCAAGGCCGGGTTTTTTTGTTGGATTCACGTGAAACGTTGGGTGTGAGGAAGATGGGTCACCGGGCAATCTATGGCGCCGTGTGTTTGGCCCACCCCCTCCTAGCCTCCCCCATCAAGGGGGAGGTATCAGATCGGGTTTGGGACGAGATCGAGCCACAACCACAGAACGGCGCCTCCCCCATGATGGGGGAGGTCGGGGGGTGATGTCCGGAACGCTAGCCCAGCCGACAAAACCGGCTTGTCCTTCCGCCCCGGCTTGGCGATAAGAAGGCCCCTTCAGCCAAAGGCAAAAAATGTCCGTCTCCATTGTCACCTGGAACATCAATTCGATCCGCCTGCGCCTGCCCATGGTGCTGGAATTCATCGCCCAGCACGCGCCGGACGTGATCATGTTTCAGGAGATCAAATGCCAGGACGATCAGTTTCCGCGTAACGCCTTCACCGAGGCTGGCTATCCGCACCATGCCGTGCATGGGCAGAAGGGCTATCACGGCGTCGCCATCGTCAGTAAATTCCCGCTGACCGATGTGTCGAGTCGGATGTTCTGCGAAATCCCCGAATCGCGCCACATCTCGGCGTTGACCGATTTCGGCCATGGCCCGGTGACGCTGCATGATTTTTATATCCCGGCAGGCGGCGACGAGCCGGACCCCGAGATCAACCCCAAATTCAAGCACAAGCTGGGCTTTCTCTCCGAACTGACCAGCTGGTTCAACGAGCCGGTGTTCCAGCGCGGCCATCTGATTGCCGGCGACTTCAACATCGCGCCGCATGAAAATGACGTGTGGAGCCACAAGCAGTTGCTCAAGGTCGTCAGTCACACCCCGATCGAAACCGAAGCGCTCGACGCCATTCTCAATGGCGGCCATGGCTGGGTCGATCTGGTGCGCAAGCACGTGCCCTATGACCAGAAGCTCTATTCCTGGTGGAGCTATCGCGGCAAGGATTGGGAAAATTCCGATCGCGGCCGCCGGCTCGACCATATCTGGTCCACCGCCGACATCGCCGAGCACTGCATCGGCACCGAGATCATCAAATCCTACCGCGGCTACGCCCCGCAGCCGAGCGACCACGTGCCGGTGATTGCACGGTTTAGTGGGGTTTAGGGGGCGCTACGCGCTCACAGATCGTCACCCTCGGGCCTGACCCGAGGCCACTGTACTGACTTCACATTCGGTAAGTGGAGAGCCCTCGGGTCGAGCCCGAGGGTGACGCGCAGTGGGTTGGGACGGCGTTAGCTGTCGTCCGCCTTCATCTTGCGCCGCACCGGCTCAAGCGCGCCGAGATAGTCTCCCAGATCGCGCTCGACCCGCGCCACGGCACGTTGCGCCAGTTCGGGGGATTGCTGCACCAGCTTGAGGAAAGCCGTGCGCGGCACGAATAGGGCGGTGCATTCGGTAACGGCGGAGATGCTCACCGGGCGGGGCTTGGCCAGGATCAGCGCCATGGCTGACACCACGCTGCCGGGCTCGGCAATGGTGTAGGGCTTGCCGCTGTCCGGCTTGGCCTTGAGCGTGCCGTCGACCAGCACATAGGCGCCCTCGGGCACCGCGCCGGCCTGATACAGCACGGCATCGGGGTCGAACCGGCGCAGATCGCCGGCAAAGGCCAGCATGCGCCGCTGCTCGTCGTCGCAAATATCAAAAAATTCGGCCTGGGCCAGCGCCTCGGCCGCATCGTCCCTGATCATATGCCCAACCCGGATACGCCAACGGCCCCGCCAGTGCGGAGCCGTCTCATCCTATAGGGCATTTGTCGCGATTTTGTACCGGCTTTTGTGCCGCTCCCCCGATTAGAGCAAGGTGCGAAAAGGTGGGGACCGGCTTTTCGCAAATAACCTTGCGGCAAAAAACCGAGAGCCGGCGATTTGATTTAGTCAAATCGCATAAGGCTCTACGGCACCAACCGATAGCCGCCCTCTTCGGTGACCAGCAGCCGCGCATTGGAGGGGTCGCGCTCGATCTTCTGGCGCAGCCGATAAATATGGGTCTCCAGCGTGTGGGTGGTGACGCGGTTATTATAGCCCCACACTTCCTTGAGCAGCACATCGCGGGTGATGGTTTTCGGCCCCTGCCGATAAAGATACTTCAGGATGGAGGTTTCCTTGTCGGTCAGGCGCACCTTGTTGCCGTCATTGGTCTCCAGCACCTTGGCCGCCGGCTGAAAGCTGTAATGGCCGATGGTGAAGACCACGCCCTCGCTCTGGTCGTGCTGGCGCAGCGCCGCATTGATGCGGGCCAGCAGCACGGGAAAGCGGAACGGCTTGGTCAGATAATCATTGGCGCCTGCTTCGAGGCCCCTGATCTGGTCGGCATCGGTGTCGTGCCCGGTCAGCATCAGGATCGGGCTCTGATAGCCCTCGCTGCGCAGCAGCTTGACCGCTTCGCGGCCATCCATATCGGGCAGGCCGACATCGAGAATCATCAGGTCGATATTGTGCTCACGCGTCGCCTTGAGCGCATCATTGGCGGTGCCAGCCTGCAGAATGTCGAACTCGGGATGGGTCTCGAGCTGTTCGACCAGGGTCTGGCGCAGGTCGGCGTCGTCGTCCACCAACAGGATGCGTCGCTTGATCATTGTTTTCTCCGGCCTTTTCGCGTCAGCCAGCCCATGAGTCACAAGATTGCGACCGGTTTTGGGCTAGGTGATCACAACGGCGTCATTGCCCACAGCAACGATGCAGAGTGACCGGAAGTTGCACGCCAAATCGCCGTTATCGCGAATTCAGTCGCGCTTGGGCTCGGCCAGGGGTGGGCGACTGCCAAACAGCGCCGAGCCGACCCGCACATGGGTGGCTCCCATGGCGATGGCGGTCTCGAAATCGCCGCTCATTCCCATCGACAATTTGGCGACGCCGGCGGCCTGCCCCAGCATGGCCAATTGGGCGAAATACGGGCCAGCCGGCACCCCTTCGGGGGGGATGCACATCAGCCCCACCACATCGAGGCCATGCACGTCGCGGCAGCGGGCGACGAAGGCAGCGGCCTCGGCGGGAGCGATGCCGGCCTTTTGCGGCTCGAGCCCGATATTGACCTGCACGAAACACGGCAGATTTCTGCCAGCAAGAGCCATCTCTGCTGCCAGCATGCTGGCAAGTTTCTCGCGATCGACGGTCTGGATCACGTCGAACAGCGCCACCGCCTCGCGCGCCTTGTTGGTCTGCAGCGGCCCGATCAGATGCAGTTCCACATCCGGATAGGTCTCGCGCAAAGCCGGCCACTTGTCCTTGGCCTCCTGCACCCGGTTTTCCCCGAACACGCGCTGCCCGGCCACCAGAAACGGTTCAATGGCGTCGGCGGGAAAGGTCTTGGAAACGGCGACCAGTTCCACCTTTTCAGGCGGCGCGCCGAAGCGGGCCTGGGCGTGGGCGATGCGTGTGGTGATGTCGGCAAGCCTCTCGGCAGCGGCAGAGTCCATGCTTTCGCCCTGTTCCTGTTGACCTTGGTGGGGATTTCTGGTGATGGTCCGGTAGCCAAAATCCCCCATAAACGCAAGCAGCGCCGGACCTTTGTGCAGCTTCGCGACGAACATCCAAGGACAACAATAGTGAGCGGCGAACGCTACAATCCGCGTGAAATGGAACCCAAGTGGCAGCAGGTGTGGGATGATGCCCGCAGCTTTGTCAGCTCCAATGACGATCCGCGTGAACCCTACTACGTCCTCGAGATGTTCCCCTACCCCTCGGGCCGCATCCATATGGGCCATGTGCGCAATTATTCCATGGGCGACGTGGTGGCGCGCTATCACCGCGCCCGCGGCAAGAATGTGCTGCACCCGATGGGCTGGGACGCGTTTGGCCTGCCGGCGGAAAATGCCGCCATCGAGCGCAAGACCCATCCCGGCACCTGGACGCGCCAGAACATCGCCGCGATGAAGGCCCAACTCAAATCCATGGGCCTGGCCATCGACTGGACCCGCGAAATCGCCACCTGCGAGCCGGAATATTACCAGCACCAGCAGTCGATGTTCATCGACATGATGGCGGCTGATCTGGTCACCCGCAAAAAGTCCAAGGTCAATTGGGACCCCGTCGACATGACCGTGCTGGCCAATGAGCAGGTCATCGACGGCAAGGGCTGGCGCTCCGGCGCGCCGGTGGAGCAGCGCGAGCTGACCCAGTGGTTCTTCAAGATTTCCGACTATGCCGAAGAGCTGCTCGAAGCGCTGGACGGGCTGACCGACTGGCCCGAGAAAGTGCGCATCATGCAGCGCAACTGGATCGGCAAGTCCGAAGGCCTGCGGCTGCTGTTTGAACTGCAGCCCAGCGCGCTGACCGCCACCAAGAGCCTTGAAGTCTTCACCACGCGGCCCGACACGATTTTTGGCGCGTCGTTCCTGGCGCTGTCGGCCGACCATCCGCTGACCGCGCAGCTGGCCGCCAACAATGCCGAGCTGGCCGAGTTCGTCGCTGAATGCCATCGCCATGGCACGGCCACCGAAACCATTGAAAAAGCCGAGAAAAAGGGCGTGTTCACCGGGCTTCACGTGAAGCATCCGGTGTTGGACGGCGTCACCCTGCCGGTCTATGTCGCCAATTTCGTGCTGATGGATTACGGCACCGGCGCCATCTTTGGTTGCCCGGCGCATGATCAGCGCGACCTGGAATTTGCTCGTCGTTATGATTTGCCGGTGGTGCCCGTGGTGCTGCCTGCCGATGCCGACCCGGCCAGCTTTGCGGTGGGCGACGAGGCCTATACCGATGCCGGCACCATCTTCAATTCCGGTTTCCTTGACGGCCTGTCGATCGACGCCGCCAAGAAGGCCATTGCCGCGCACTTTGCCGCGCTGACGGTCGACGGCAAGCCGCAAGGCGCTGTGGAGGTCAATTATCGCCTGCGTGACTGGGGCGTGTCGCGCCAGCGCTATTGGGGTTGCCCGATTCCGGTGATCCATTGCGAGGTCTGCGGCACCGTGCCGGTGCCCAAGAAGGACCTGCCGGTGGTGCTGCCCGAAGATGTCACTTTCGACAAGCCGGGCAATGCGCTGGACCACCACCCGACCTGGAAGCATGTAAACTGCCCCCAGTGTGGTGGCGCAGCGCGTCGTGAAACCGACACCATGGACACGTTTGTCGACTCGTCCTGGTATTTCACTCGCTTCACCGCCCCGCATGCCGCCACCCCGACCATTCCCGAAGTGGCCAATCGCTGGCTGCCGGTGGATCAATATATTGGCGGCGTCGAGCACGCGATTTTGCATCTGCTGTATTCGCGCTATTTCACCCGCGCCATGAAGGCCACCGGCCATGTCGGCGTCGATGAGCCGTTCAAGGGCTTGTTCACCCAGGGCATGGTGACCCACGAGACCTATAAGTCGCCGAGCGGCGAATGGGTGCAGCCATCCGATATCGTGCTGGAGGCCCAGGGCGAGACCCGCACGGCGCGCCATCTGCAATCGGGCGAGAAGATCACCATCGGCTCTATCGAAAAGATGAGCAAATCCAAGAAGAACGTCGTCGATCCCGACGAGATCGTCGCCACCTATGGCGCCGATACGGCGCGCTGGTTCATGCTGTCGGATTCGCCTCCGGAGCGTGACGTGCAGTGGACCGAGGCCGGCGTCGAAGGCGCCAGCCGCTTCCAGCAGCGCGTCTGGCGACTGGTCGGCGAAACCATTGCCTTGGTGAAACAGTCTGCCGAGACTGTTCGTGTTTCCGACGACGATGAGGGGCTGGCGCTGCGCCGGACCGCGCATCGCGCCGTGCATAATGTCGCCGCCGAAATCGAGGGCCTGCACTTCAACCGCGCCGTTGCGCAGATCTATGAACTGACCAACGCCTTGGTCCGCTCGGCCGGCATCGCCTCGGCCGCGCCTGCCGCCCGCATTGGCGCGCTGCAGGACGGCGTGGAGCGGCTGATCCAGCTGATTGCACCGATGATGCCCCATCTGGCCGAAACCTGCTGGCAGGCCCTGGGCAAGACCGGGCTGGTGGCCGATGCGTTATGGCCCGAGGTCGATCCGGCGCTGCTGGTCGACAACACGGTCACCATGCCGATCCAGATCAATGGCAAGCGCCGCGGCGAGATCGCCGTGGCCAAGGGCACCCCGGCGGCCGAAGTTGAGCAGCTGGTCTTGTCTTTGGACGAGATTGTCCGCATTCTGGACGGCAAGCCGCCCAAGAAAATCGTCATCGTCCCGGACAGGATCGTCAATGTTGTGGTCTAGGCTCTTCCGCCCCATCGCCATGGCCGGCGTCCTCTTGGGCGCTGGCACCATGCTGGGCGCCTGCAGCTTTACCCCGGTCTATGGCGGCACGACGGCCACTCAGCCGGCCTTGAGCCTGGCCTATGCCAAGCCCGCCAGCCGGTTGGAACAGATCATCTATCAGGAGCTGGCGCTGCGCTTCGGCAGCTCCGACGCCGAGACGGCGCGACTGGCCATGGTTACCGCCAGCGCCTCGGCCGTGGCGATCGGCCTGTCGGCGACGGCCAATCCCTACAAGCTCACTCGCGTCACCGTGACGGCCACGCTGAATATCAGCGATCGCGACGGCGCCAAGCCACTCAGCATCACCCGCCACGCCAGCGCCGACTACACCACCAGTGATCAGGTGCTGGCCAATCAGGCGGCCGCCACCGAAGCCGGCGAACGCGCCGCCAAAGCCGCCGCCGAATCGCTCCGGCTAGGCCTGCTCGCCGCGCTCAGCCGCTGATGACGGCGCTCAAGGCCCATGAAGTGGCGCGCTTTCTGGCGCGCCCCGATCTGAGTGAAGGCATTTTCCTCGCCTATGGCCCCGATGCCGGCCTGGTGCGCGAGACGGCGCAGCGGCTGATCCGCCAGCTCAGCGGCGACGACCCCGAAGCCGCCAGCATCGTGACGCTGGATGGCAGCGAAGTGGATGCCGACCCCTCGATTCTGGCGGTGGAGGCCCGCACCATGTCGCTGTTTGGCGGCAAGCGCATCATCCGGGTACGCGGCGCCGGCAAGTCGCTGGTGATGACGCTCACCGATCTGCGCGACAATCCTCCCGGCGCCGCCATCGTGCTCGAGGCCGGCAATCTGCTGCCTCGCGACGCGCTGCGCGCTTTGGTGGAAGCCGACAAACACGGCCGCGCCCTGCCCTGCTACCCCGATAGCGACGAGACGCTGCAGGCGCTGATTCGCGAGAATTTCAATCAGCACGGCATTCGCGTCGACGCTGACGTGGTGACCGCTTTGCGCGAAATCCTGGGCAATGACCGCGAAATCACCCGGCGCGAGCTGGAAAAGCTGACGCTCTATGCCGCCGGCAGCAAGCAGCTGACCCGCGATGACGTGCTGCTGCTGTGTGCCGACAATGGCATGCTGGTGATCGACGCCATTCTCGACGCCGCCGGCGGTGGCCACGCCGAAAAGCTCGAATTGGCGCTTAACCGCGCTTTGTCATCGGCCGTCGATCCGCAACGTCTGCTGGCTATGTGCACCATCCATTTCGCCAATCTGCGGCGTTGGCGGGTAGAGGTCGATGGAGGCAAGTCACCCCGCATGGTGCTGGAAGGCCAGCGCCCCAAGCCGCATTTTTCCCGCATCGGCGCGCTGGAACAGCAATTGCGCCTGTGGTCCGACGCCGCTTTGGCGACCGCCTCGGCGCGGATTCTCCAAACCACCGCCGACAGCCGCCGCCGCCCCGCTTTGGCCGACGCCGCCCTGCGCCGCACCATGCTCGCCATCTGCATGATGGCCGCCGCGCATTAGCGCCCTGGCCGTCGTGGTGCCATCCTCCCCCGCCGGTAAAAAGCGCGATGTCACCCCGGCCTTGAGCCGGGGCCCATCCCCCGATCTCGCCGGCGGTCCCACCTCAGGATGGGTCCCGGCTCCAGGCCGGGATGACACGGTGGGTGGGCAAACGCCGGAGTCATGTTTCACGTGAAACCCTGGGCGCAGATTTTAGTTTGACCGTCATTGCCGGGCCTGTCCCGGCAATCCAGCGTCCTCCGGGCACTCCATGGACCACCCGAACAAGTCGGGTGGTGACGGTGCGGGGAGATCGGGGCCACACACGGTTCGAGGCATGGTTTCACGTGAATCCATATCGTCGCGTGGCCGTTATTGCCGCCCAGCCACCTCGGCGCACCGCGCAAAAAAACACCACCCGACAATGCCGGATGGTGTGAATTGCAAAACAGCAAAACCCAAAAAACCTAGTTCTGGTAACCGGTTAGCTTCAGGCAAATGCCGTCGAGCTGTTCCAGCGTCTTGTAGCGGATTTCCAGCTTGCCGCCGCGTTCGCCATGCGCCAGCGACACCGACAGCCCCAGCGCATCGGCCAAGCGGCGCTCCAGTGCCACGGTATCGGCATCGCGCTCGGTCGCGGCGCCAGCGACGGGCTTCTTGCCGGCGATCTCGCGCTGCTGGCTCAAGGCCTCGGCCTCACGCACCGACAAGCCGCCGGAGACGATCTGCCGCGCCAGGGCGGCCGGATCTTCCGCCGTGATCAGGGTGCGGGCATGGCCGGCGGTCAGGGTGCCGCTGGAAACCATGCTGCGCACGTCCTCGGGCAGACGCAGCAGGCGCAGTGTATTGGCGACATGCGAGCGGCTCTTGCCGATCACCTGCGCCAGATCCTGCTGGGTATAGTCGAATTGCTCGATCAGCTGGCCATAGCCCATCGCTTCTTCGAGCGGATTGAGATCGGCACGCTGCACGTTCTCAATAATGGCAAGTTCGAGCGCTTCCTTGTCGTCGACGTCGCGGACAATCACCGGCACTTCATGCAGGCCCGCGCGCTGCGCCGCGCGCCAGCGGCGCTCGCCGGCGATGATCTCGAAAATATTGGGGTCTTCGCTCGGCCGCACCAGCAAGGGCGACATCACGCCCTTTTCGCGAATCGAATTGGTCAGTTCTTCGAGCTGCTCGTCGTTAAACGTGCGACGCGGATTGGCCCGGTTGGCCATGATGAACTCAACCGGCAGTTTCTTGACGCCGCCCGATTCGGTGACGCGTGCGCCCTCGACAATGGCCATATCGCCGATCAGTGCTGCCAGCCCGCGACCGAGCCGTGTGGGTTTGTCGTTCATATCCGGGCTCCTATGCCGCGTTGAGCTGCCGCTCACGGCGGATCACTTCGGTTGCCAGCCGGAGATACGCCTGGCTGCCGGCACATTTCAAGTCATACAGCAGCGCCGGCTTGCCGTAAGACGGCGCCTCGCTGAGCCGCACATTGCGCGGGATCACCGTGTCATAGACCAGATCGCCCATTTCCTGGCGCACGTCCTGCAACACCTGTTCGCTGAGATTATTGCGCTTGTCGAACATGGTCATCACTACGCCCTGGATCGACAGGCGCGGATTCAGCGTCGAGCGAATTTGTTCAATAGTTTGAAGCAGTTGGCTCAGGCCTTCCAGCGCAAAAAACTCGCATTGCAGCGGCACCAGCACCGCGTCAGCGGCCACCAGCGAGTTGATCGTCAGCAGGTTCAGCGAGGGTGGACAGTCGATGAGGATATAGCTCACCGGCTTGTCATTGATGCTCAGCTCGCCCAGCAGCTTGAAGGCGTCACGCAGCTTGAAGGCGCGGTCGGCATGGCCGGCAATGGTCAATTCGACGCCCAGCAGATCCATCGTCGAGGGGACGATAGCCACATTGGGCACGCTGGTCATGATCGCCGCCTGTGCCACGGTGGCCTCGCCGACCAGCAGATCATAGGACGACACATCGCGATCGACGCGCGAAATGCCCAGACCGGTGGAGGCGTTGCCTTGTGGGTCGAGGTCGACAATCAACACGCGTTCGCCAATGGCGGCCAGGGCCGTGGCAAGGTTGATGGCTGTCGTGGTCTTACCCACGCCGCCTTTTTGATTGGCCAGTGTCAGGATACGGGGCGCCACTATCGGCCTCCAGCTCGTTTGCCGCTAACTAACTGTTTTCGCACGCAAATTCGTGAGCGTGAGCAGGACACCTTTATCGTCGGTATCACTCCCGGTTACTAACACGTTAAAGTCCCAAAGCGTAGCGGCTTCGGTGACTTCTTCAACATGTTCCCTGCCTTTATGCAGGATGGCCCGGCTGGTCTCGGCAAAAAACGGCTGCATCCAGCCGCAAAGCGTCGGCAAAGCCGCCAGTGCGCGGGAGGTTATGACATCCGGCGCCGGTGTTTCACGTGAATCAATCTGATCGCTGCGGCGGCCGTCCACCGTCACTGAAAGCCCCAATTCCCGCGCCACAGTGCGCAGAAAGCTGACCTTGCGGCTGGTGGGTTCAACCAAAGTGAAGTGGTGATTCGGCCCCTTGAGGGCGATGGCCAGCGGCAGGGCCGGGAAACCGCCGCCGCTACCGAGGTCGAGGAAGCGTTTGTCACTCGCGGTCAGCAGCGGCAGGATTTGCAAACTATCGGCAAAATGCCGTGACCACACCGCATCCAGTGTTTCACGTGAAACAAGATTCTGTACCGCCTGCCACTTCTTCAGCAGTTGAGCATAGGATTCCAGATCACGGCCCACCTGGTCGAGGGGGCGGCTGAAATGTGGGGCATAGGCGGCAATGGCCGCGAAATCAGCCATTAACTCGCCTTACGCAGATCGCCGCGGCGCACCACGGCCAGCAACAGGGTGATCGCCGCCGGCGTCATACCATCCAGCGCCTGGGCCTGGGCAATGGTTTGCGGCCGGTGCTGCGCCAGCTTTTGCCGCAGCTCGATCGACAGGCCGGGCACCTCGTCATAGTCCAGGCTATCGGGAATCGGCTTCTGCTCATCCCGCCGCACCGCCTCGATGTCACGGCGCTGGCGGTCGAGATAGACCGCATATTGCGCGTCGACCACCAGTTGCTCCATCACGGAGGCCGGGATGTCGGCGATTTCGGGCCACAGACGCGCGGTGTCGGCTGGCGTGACGTCGGGATAGGACAGCAGATCAAACGCCGTGCGGGCTTTGCCATCTTCATTGACGGCGATGCCGGCCTTGCGCGCGACATTGGGTGTAGCGCTGAACCGTTGCAGCAGTGCCCTGCCCTCGGTCAGCTGCTGCGCACGGGTGCCAAACATGTCCTTGCGCTCACCGCCAACCAGACCGGTCTCAATGCCCAGCGGGGTCAGCCGCTGGTCAGCATTGTCGGCGCGCAGATGTAGGCGGAATTCGGCGCGCGAGGTGAACATGCGATAGGGTTCGGCCACGCCGCGCGTCACCAGATCGTCGACCATGACGCCGAGATAGCTGTCGGTGCGCGAGAGAACAATCGCTTCGTCATTGTTCACCGCACGCGCGGCATTGGCGCCGGCCAGCAAGCCCTGCGCACCGGCTTCTTCATAGCCGGTGGTGCCATTGATCTGTCCGGCGAGATAAAGGCCCGGCTGCTTCTTCAGCTCCAGGGTGGAACGCAGTTCGCGCGGGTCGACGTGATCATATTCAATGGCATAGCCATACTGAATGATGCGGACATTTTCCAAGCCCGGCATGGTGTGCAGGAACGCATCCTGCACTTCGGGCGGCAGCGAGCTGGAGACGCCATTGGGATAGACGGTGATGTCGTCCAGCCCCTCGGGCTCGAGAAAGATCTGGTGGCTGTCGCGGTCAGCAAAGCGGACAATCTTGTCCTCGATGGACGGGCAATAGCGCGGGCCGCGGCTCTGGATGCGGCCGGAATACATCGGCGAGCGATGCACATTAGCGGCAATGATGGCGTGGGTTTCTGCCGTGGTCCGGGTGATGTGGCACGGCACTTGGCGGGTGGTAATGGCCGTGGTCATCGCCGAAAACGGCTCGGGCGGATTGTCGCCGAGCTGCTCTTCCAAGACGGCATAGTTGATCGAGTCACGGTCGAGCCGCGCCGGGGTGCCGGTCTTGAGGCGACCGAGGCGCAGGCCAAGGGCTTCCAGCCGCGTCGACAGGCCGAGCACCGGCTTTTCGCCCAGGCGGCCCGCCGGATAGCTGGTTTCGCCGCTATGAATCAGCCCGCGCAAAAACGTGCCGGTGGTCAGCACCACAGCCTTGGCGCCAATGCGGCGACCGTCGAGCAGCCGCACACCGCTGACCAGGCCATCGGTGACTTCGATGTCGTCGACCTCGGCCTCGATCACATCGAGATTGGGCTGGGCCAGGATCGCTGCTTGCATCGCCTTGCGATAGAGGGTGCGGTCGGCCTGGGCGCGCGGGCCACGCACGGCCGGGCCCTTTCGGCGATTGAGCACGCGGAACTGAATACCGGCCTGATCAGCGACGCGGCCCATCAACCCATCCAGCGCATCGATCTCGCGCACCAGATGGCCCTTGCCCAAGCCGCCGATGGCCGGGTTGCAGCTCATGACGCCAATGGTATCAAACTTGTGGGTGATCAATGCGGTCGGCACGCCCAGGCGGGCCGAGGCAGCAGCGGCTTCGCAGCCGGCATGTCCGCCTCCAACAACGATGACGGCATAGTCAGTCATGGTCTAAACTCCAGACCCGCTCAATAGGCCAATGTTTCACGTGAATCAATTCTTGGCCGATCACGCCTGCCATGCGGGTCGGCGGGAACAATGTTCCACGTGAATCATTTGCCGATGCAAAAGCTGGCAAATAGCCGGTCGAGCACGCGTTCAGCATCCAGCCGTCCCACCAGCCGCTCCAGTGCCTGCGAAGCGATACGCAGGCTTTCGGCGGCCAGTTCGGGCATGGCGAGCTGCCCGGTGGACTGGTCCAGCGCGGCCATGGCGGCGGTCAGGGCAGCGCGGTCGCGTTCGCGGCTGAGCAGTGAGGGTTCGCCTTGGGCCAGTTGCCCGCCGAGGCGTTCGATCTCGGCCAGAAGTGCTGTGAGCCCTGCCCCGCTTTGGGCGGATACGGCAATGTGAGCATCGCTTACCGGGCCAAGATCGGCCTTGGTTGCAACGCGGAGCAGCCGGTCATGCGTGGGCGTGACTTCATGGTTGTCGAGATCGGGCGCGGTCAGCCACAGCACGATATCGGCGTTCTGGATCGCCTGGCGGGCGCGACGGATGCCTTCGGCTTCGGCCTTGCTGTCGGTGTCGCGCAAGCCGGCCAGATCGAGCAGGATATAAAGCTGACCATTGATATCGAGCGGCACTTCGCGCACGTCGCGCGTGGTGCCAGCTTCATCGGTGACGATGGCGATATCAGATTTGGCCAGGGCGTTGAGCAGGCTGGATTTGCCGACATTGGGGGCACCAGCCAACGCGACGCGAACACCTTCGCGGACTATGCGGCCGTGTTCGATGGAAGCGACGGCTTCGGCGAGTTCGGCGCGGAGCGCATTGATCGCGCTGGCGAAACTCTCGGGCAGTGCCTCATCGACATCGCCCTCGTCGGAAAAATCGAGGCGCGCTTCAATCTCGGCGCGCAGATCGAGCAGTTGGTCGCGCCAGCCATCAATGCGCTGGGAAAGACCACCCTCAAACCGGGCCAGCGCCTGACGGCGCTGGTTTTCGGTTTCGGCCTCCAGCAGATCGCCCAGGCCTTCGATTTCGACCAGATCGAGCTTGCCGTTTTCAAAGGCGCGACGGGTGAATTCGCCGGCTTCGGCCAGCCGCGCGCCCTGATTGACCAGCAATTTCAGGATGGCACGCACGCCGGCGGGTGAGCCATGCACCTGCAATTCGGCGCAGTCTTCGCCGGTAAAACTATGCGGGGCGGGAAAATAGGCGACCAGGCCACGGTCGAGCAGAGAGTCATGGCCGATTGGGCGCAGCACCAGTTTGCGGGGTTCGGGGACGCTGCCGACGACAGTCTGCAGCAGTCCCGGAACATCCGGCCCGGAGAGGCGGATCACCGCCACTCCGGAAGGCGGTGCCCCGGAGGACAGCGCCACAATGGTATCACCCGACCGCATGGATCAGGCGAAACAATGGGCGGCGGCGGGAAGCAGCGCGCCCATCGTCATTACGTGTTCATCGAGTCGAAGAAGTCGGAATTGGTCTTGGTCTGGCGGACCTTGTCGACCAGGAATTCCATGGCGTCGATGGTCCCCATCGGATTGAGGATACGGCGCAGCACATACATCTTCTTGAGGATATCGGGCTCGACCAGCAGCTCTTCCTTGCGGGTACCCGACTTGGTGATGTCGAGGGCTGGGAAGATGCGCTTGTCGGCGACCTTGCGGTCAAGGATGATTTCCGAGTTGCCGGTGCCCTTGAATTCTTCAAAGATCACTTCGTCCATGCGCGAACCGGTATCGATCAGCGCCGTCGAAATGATGGTCAGCGAACCGCCGCCTTCGATATTGCGCGCCGCGCCGAAGAAGCGCTTCGGGCGCTGCAGAGCGTTGGCGTCGACACCGCCGGTGAGCACCTTGCCGGAGCTCGGCACGACGGTGTTGTAGGCGCGGCCAAGACGGGTGATCGAGTCGAGCAGGATGACCACGTCGCGCTTGTGTTCGACCAGGCGCTTGGCCTTTTCGATCACCATTTCGGCGACCTGAACGTGGCGCGAAGCCGGCTCGTCAAAGGTCGAGGAAATGACTTCGCCGCGCACCGAGCGCTGCATGTCGGTCACTTCTTCCGGACGCTCGTCGATCAGCAGCACGATCAGATAGCATTCGGGGTGATTGGTAGCGATGGACTGTGCAATATTCTGCAACAGTACCGTCTTACCAGTACGCGGCGGCGCAACAATCAGCGCGCGCTGGCCCTTGCCCAAGGGCGTCACCAGATCGAGCAGGCGGGCCGAGCGATCCTTGACCGTGGGGTCGGGCAGCTCCATGCGGAGCCGTTCTTCGGGATAGAGCGGGGTGAGGTTGTCGAAGTTGACCTTGTGGCGAACCGCCTCGGGATCTTCGAAGTTAATCGTGTTTACTTTGAGCAGCGCGAAATAGCGCTCGCCATCCTTGGGAGACCGAATCTGGCCTTCAACCGTGTCGCCGGTGCGCAGACCGAAGCGGCGAATCTGGGATGGGCTGACGTAAATATCGTCGGGACCCGGGAGATAATTGGCGTCCGGGGAACGCAGGAAACCGAAACCGTCGGGCAGAACTTCAACGACGCCTTCGCCGGTGATGTCCACTTCCTGGGCGGCCAGTTCCTTGAGAATGGCAAACATCAATTCCTGTTTGCGCATGGTCGAAGCGTTTTCGACCTCGTGTTCTTCGGCGAACACCAAAAGTTCGGCCGGAGATTTGGCCTTGAGCTCACTGAGCTTCATATTCTGCATGGAGCGATTAAACCCTTGAGGGAAATCTGAAAGTCTTGGGTATTTGGGAGGGCAGGCACCGCGCAGCGACCGGGGAGATCAGCTTTTTTATGGGATGCGTTGTCTGCCATGTAGCGCGATCCGGCGGCAGTTTCAAGAAAGAAACCGAAGCAGGGTGTCGGGATTCACGTGAAACAGCTGGGTGTTTCAGCAAACTCACTGTCATCCCGGCCTTGAGCCGGGATCCATCTTGAGATGGTTTAGGAGACGTGATCTCGGGATGGGCCCGGGCTCAAGGCCGGGGTGACATCGCGGGTGGGCAATATTGAAGTTCTAAAACGGCTTCACGATCACCGCGATGACGATGATGATCGCCATCACGAACGGGACTTCGTTGATGGCGCGGAAGAATTTATGCGAGCGAGTGTTGCGGTCTTGCTGGAAGGCGCGCAGCAGCGAGCCGTAAAAGCCCTGCACGCCGCTGAGTGCGATCACCATCACCGCCTTGAGCCACATCCAGCCCATCGAAAAATCGACGAGGCCGAAGCCAAAGGCCAGCCACAGCCCAAAAATCCAGGTGGCGATCATCGCCGGCAGCATGATGCCGCGATAGAGCCGCCGCTCCATGATCTTGAAAGTCTCGGACTGCTCCGAGTCCACCGCGACACCGGCGTGATAGACGAACAGACGGGGCAGATACATCAGCCCCGCCATCCAGGCGATAACGGAGATCACGTGAAACGCCTTGACCCATTCCATAGCGCGAACTCCTCAACAAACGGCCACTAGTGGCCTAGCCGCTTAGCGGCCTTTAACGCGATTCACCAGCTGGGCCATATGCTCAATCGGGGTTTGCGGCACGATGCCGTGGCCCAGATTGAAAATATGCGGGCGATCGCTGAACGCTTCGATGATGGCGTCGACGCGGCGGTCGAGCTGTTCGCCCCCGGTCACCAGGCGCAGCGGATCGAGATTGCCCTGCACCGGCAGGCTGGTCGGCAGCACCGTCTTGGGGAAATCCAGCGGCGTGGAATAATCCAGCCCCACGGCGTTGACGCCGGTGGCTGCCACGTAGCGGGCGATATTGCCGGCGGCGCCGCGCGGAAAGCCGATGATCGGGGCATTGGGAATGCGCGCCCGCACACCTTCGACAATCCGCCGATTGGGTTCGATGACCTGGGTGGTGAAGGCTTCATCGTCGAGATTGAGCGCCCAGCTTTCAAACAGCTGCACCACATCGGCGCCGGCTTCGAGCTGCGCCACCAGATAATCGATGCTGGCAGCGACCAGGATATCCATCAGCCGCGCATAGTCTTCCGGCTGCTGCAAAGCATAAAGCCGCGCCGCCGCCTGATCCGGCGAGCCCCGGCCAGCGATCATATAGGTCGCCACCGTCCAGGGAGAGCCACAGAAGCCGATCAGCGTCTTCTCGGGAGCCAGTGCCGCCCGAACCTTGCGCACGGTCTCCAGGACAGCCTCCAGATGATCCAAAGCCTTTTCCGGCTTGAGGCTCGCCAGCGTCTCGGCGGTCATCGGATCCAGCCGCGGGCCTTCGCCGACTTCAAAGCGAACCGGCTGGCCCAAAGCGTCGGGAATGACCAGGATGTCGGAGAACAGGATGGCGGCGTCGAGATCAAAGCGCCGCAAGGGCTGCAGCGTCACTTCGGCAGCCAGCTCTGGATTGTAGCAGAGGTCGAGAAAGCTGCCGGCCTTGGTACGGATTTCGCGATACTCGGGCAGATAGCGTCCGGCCTGTCGCATCACCCAGATCGGGGGGCGCGCCTGTCGCTCGCCGAGCACGGTTGCGAGGAGGGGTTTGTGGGTCATGTCTGCCTTCCCTTCAAAACCCCTAAAGAGTCTTTCTTACTTCGTATCAGTATTATCATAGCGGTGTTTTGGGACAATTCAGCGCCGTCCACAATCTCTGCCACGGCGGCACAAGCGCGCAGCCCCTTGGTTAACGGCCTGTTAGTATTTGACGGCGGCTCGAGCGTTAACCAGTCGTCAATACGTCTTAACGAGGCGTTAACGTGGCGACTCCCGAGTCAACGATTCGCTTTTCGCTGTGTAAAACCGTTCTGCTATAACGGCTCCCGCCCCGCGGGTTTTCCCCAGTGCTATCCCCAGCCCGGTCCGGCAGGGGTGGCAGGCCAGACTGTTAATGAATTGGTAACGAGGTCGAACAAGTTCGGCAAATGGCCAAAACCATGAGTCATTATCACAGGCTTGGGCTTGAGCTGTGCGGGACAGTGTGGAAAACATCTCCCTATGTTGATCCTTGCCTCCCAGAGCGTCACCCGCAAAGCCCTGCTGGAACAGGCCGGTTTGCGCTTTTCCACCGCCCCGGCCCTGATCGAGGAGCGGGCAGTGGAAAACGCGGTTTTAGCGGCCGGCGGCAATGGTCGCGACGTGGCTTTGCAGTTGGCGCAAAACAAGGCGGCGGCGGTCGCGGCCCAGCATCGCGATGCCATCGTGATCGGCGCCGACCAGACGCTGGGCCTGGGCACCGAACTTTTACACAAGCCGGGGAATCGCGACGAGGCGGCGGCCCAGCTCGACTATCTGCGCGGCAAGACCCATCGCCTGCATGCGGCGGTGGCGCTGGTGCGCAATGACGTGCTGCTGTGGTCCGGCGTCGAGACGGCGGAGCTGACTTTGCGCGAGTTTTCGCCGGCAGAGCGCGACGATGTGCTCAATCGCGAAGGCGATGCTATCCTGGCCTCGGTCGGCGGGTATCGCCTCGAAGGCCCCTCCATCCGCCTGTTTGAAACTGTCAGCGGCGATTATTTCACCATTCTGGGCCTGCCCTTGCTGCCATTGCTGGCCGCCTTGCGCGAATTCGCCCCCGAGACCCTCAATTGACCACCAAAGCCTTCGTTATCGGCCACCCCATCGCCCATTCGCGTTCCCCGCTCATTCACGGCACCTGGCTGGAAGAACACGGCATTGACGGGCGCTATGACGCCATCGATGTCGCCCCATCCGAGCTGCCGGCATTTTTCGAGCGGCTGCGCAGTGGCGAATTTGTCGGCGGCAATGTCACCATTCCACATAAGGAGGCGGTGTTTGCGCTGTGCGACAGCGTCGACCCACTGGCCACCATGATCGGCGCGGTCAACACGCTGGTGGTCAAAGACGGCAAGGTGCATGGCAGCAATACCGACTATCTCGGCTTTCTTGGCAATCTCGATGCTGCGGCCCCCGGCTGGTCCGATGGTCCGGCCGACGCCATGATCATCGGCGCGGGCGGCGCGGCCCGGGCGGTGCTGGTGGCGCTGCGTCGGCGCAATGGCGGCAAGGTGCATGTGCTCAACCGCACGCTGAGCAAGGCCCAGGCGCTGGTTGAAGAGATCGACGGCCCGTTCGAGGCGCATGGCTTTGAGGCTTTTGCCGAACTGGCGCCGCAGATCGGGTTGGTGGTCAATACCAGCTCCATCGGCATGCATGGCAGCCGGTTTGATTGGCTCGATCTGGGGCTGCTGGCCAAGACCAGCCTGGTCACCGATATCGTCTATACCCCGCTGGTGACGCCCCTGCTGGCTGACGCGGCGGCGCATGGCCTGCGCATTGTCGATGGGCTGGGCATGTTGCTGCACCAGGCCGCGCCGGGCTTTGAGGCCTGGTTCGGCGTGCGGCCGACGGTGACGCCGGAACTGCGCGCCCGCGTCGAAGCGACGTTGGAGGGCTGAGTCATGTGGCGCATCGGGCTGACCGGCTCCATCGCCACCGGCAAATCCACCGTGCTCAACGCCTTTGCCGAGCTGGGCGTGCCGGTGTTTTCGGCTGACGCGGCGGTGGCCGAACTCTATGCGGGCGCTGCGGTTGCGCCAGTGGAAGCGCTGTTTCCCGGCGTGATCCGGGATGGCGTCATCGACCGCAATTTACTCTCGCAACGCCTCGCGGCCGATCCATCCGGTTTCGCCCGGCTTGAAGCCGTGGTGCATCCGCTGGTACGGGCGCGCATTGCCCGTTTCATGGACGATGCCGAAGCAGCGGGCGCCGAACTGGCCGTGGTGGAAGTGCCGCTGCTGTTTGAGAGTGGCTATGATTATGGCTTTGACGCGGTGGGCGTCACCTGGGTCGATCCGGCCATTCAGCGCCAGCGGGCTTTGGCAAGGCCGGGCATGACCGTGGATAAGCTCGACGCCATCCTTGCCCGCCAGCTTCCCCAGGCCGACAAGAAGGCACGCGCCACCTATCTCTTCGATACCGGAATGCCCGTTACCGAAACGGTCGGGATGGTCGCGGCGCTTGTCGCTGGCATCAGAGCCAAAGGGCCAAAAAAATGAATCGTGAGATCGTGCTCGATACCGAAACCACCGGCCTGTCGCCCAATTCGGGTGATCGCCTGGTCGAAATCGGCTGTGTCGAGCTGATCAACCACATTCCCTCGGGCCGGCATCACCACGTCTATATCAATCCGCAGCGCTCAATGCCCGAAGAGGCGTTTCGCGTGCATGGGCTGAGCGAGGAATTTCTCTCCGACAAGCCGCTGTTTGCGGCGGTGGCGGCTGATTTCCGTGAATTTATCGGCGATGCCACGCTGGTCATCCACAATGCGCCCTTCGATATGGGCTTTCTCAATGCCGAGCTGGGCAAGCTCGGCCAGCCACCGCTGAGCAATCCGGTCATCGATACGGTGATGCTGGCGCGGCAGAAACACCCCGGCGCCCGCGTCAGCCTTGACGCCATGTGCAAGCATTACGGCATCGACAATTCGCGCCGGACCCTGCACGGCGCGCTGCTCGACAGCGAGATCCTGGCCGAAGTCTATCTTGAACTGCTCGGCGGCAAGCAGGTCAGCCTCGCGCTGATCGCCGAAGACCAGATGTCAGGCGCCGATGCCATCGCCACAAGAACTATTGCCGCCCGTCGTCCGGTGGCATTGCCCAGCCGGCTGAGCGAGAGCGAACGCGCCGCCCATGAAAAACTGGTGGCGACCTTGGGTGACTCCATCTGGGCCCAATACACCGCCCAGGCCGCCGAATAAAAAAAGCCCCGCACGAAGCGGGGCTTTTTGTTTGACTGCCGTCATCACCCGGCTCGTCCGGGTGATCCATCCATCAGCATTCGTGGCTGCCAGTGGATTGCCCGGACAAGCCGGGCAATGACGATGGAGCGGACTTAGTTCGGCTTGTCGGTCTCGGCGCTGTCGGCGGTCAGCGGTGCGGCGCCCTGCTGGGCGGCCAGCTTGGCCAGGTTCTGGCGATAGATGGCGGCAAAATCGACCGGCTCCATCATCAGCGGCGGGAAACCGCCCTGCTGGGTGACACTGGCGAGGACCTGACGCGCAAACGGGAAAATCAGGCGCGGGCATTCGATCATCAGCAGCTGGCTGAGCTGGGCTTCGGGGATGTTCTTGAGACGGAACACGCCGCCATAGACCAGTTCCACATTGAACAGGATGGTCTGCTCGCGATTGGCCTTGGCATTCAGCGTCAGCTCGACCGCGTAGATATCGTCGGCCTGCTTCTTCACCGCCACCGAGATCGAGACGTTGAAGCTCGGATTGCCGCCGCCAGCCATGATCGAGCCGGGCGCGCCCGGGTTTTCGAAGGAAAGGTCGCGGATATACTGGCCCACCATGTTCATCGAGGGCAGTTCGGCAGCCTGGGGGGCCGCGCCGCCCTGGGTTTCGTCGGTCATGGTCTGTGGTCCTTCGCCGGAATATTGTTGCCGCGTGGCTAGCATCTTTGCGCCGAAGCGACAAGCTGGCGGGCGCTTTGCGCCCGGCTTAACGTGGGCGGTAGTCGTCTTCGTCGAGATCGATCGTGCCCTCGCCCAGATGCCGGCCGGTCTGGGGATTGTGGGCGCGATAACCGGCCGTGTCGACCACCGTTACCTTGCTGGCCAGCGCCGCATAAATCCAGCCGCGCACCGGCGGCAGCAGCAGCGCCAATGCCACCACATCGCTGAGCAGCCCCGGCAGCACCAGAAACAGCGCCGCCACCCCGATCATCATCGCCTCGGCAATGGTGCGGCCCGGCATCTGGCCGGCATTTACATTGCTGCGCAGCTGCGTCAGCACCGACAGGCCCTGATGGCGCAGCAGCATGCCCCCGCCAATCGCCGCGCCGATCAGCAGCGCCAGCGTCGGGAACAGGCCAATACTCTGGCCCACCTTGATGAGCAGGGCGATCTCGATAAGCGGCAGGGCAATCAGCCCGAGCGCAAAAAATCGTGCCAAGATATGGGTTTCCTTCTATAGCCAGCGTGGCAAAACACTCTCTCGCCCCGTTGTGAACTGGTTTTGGGGTGAGGCTTTGCCTATATATAGGCACAATGAAGCGCTCAACGAGCGCGCCGCGTCGCTTTTTTGCAGCGCGCTCACGCTAAGGTGCAATGCCCCATGGATGAATTTTTCGATCTGCCCACCCTCATCGTGATTGCTGTGGCAGTCTTCGTACTGTTCCGCTTGCGCTCGGTGCTGGGCACCAGGACCGGCAATGAGCGTCCGCCGCAGGAGCGCCGCAAGCCGCTGGCCGAGGCCACCGCCGAGGACACCGTGGTGCCGCTGCGCCCGCGTGGCACTGCCGCGCCCGAGCTGGATGACGAACGTCGCGCCCGCAAGACCGAAGCCGAGATCGAACAATTCGCCAAGGGCAATGCCGAGCTGGCCGAAGGCTTCCGCGCCGTGGTCGAGGCCGATCCGGGCTTTACCCCGAAATCCTTCCTCGAAGGCGCCAAGCAGGCCTATGAGATGATCGTCACCGCCTTTGCCTCCGGCGATCGCCAGACGTTGAAGAACCTGGTCGAAAAAGAGGTCTATGACGGCTTCCAGCGCGCCATTGCCGATCGCGAGGCCGCCGGCCAGACGGTCGACTTCACCTTTGTCGGCCTGCCCAAGGTGGAATTCTCCGACGCCGAATATGACAAGAAAAACGTGCTGGTGACCGTGCGCTTCCATGCCGAAGTGGTGTCCGCCACCCGCGACAAGGATGGCGCGCTGGTCGACGGCAATGCCGATCAGGTCCAGACCATCGCCGATGAATGGACGTTTGCCCGCAATCCCAAGTCGCGCGATCCCAATTGGAAGGTCGTCACCACCAGCCAGCTCGATTGAACCCAGTAGCGGCGGGCCGGCGTTCCATCCCATGTCCAAGCGTGATCCCAGGCGCCTGCCGCACGACTTCCATCTGTGGACGGCGGTCGCCTCGACCGTCGACCCGCTGCGCCGCAAGGGCCTGCTGAAACTGGCAGCCGGCCCCCTGCCGCTGCCGGTCGAAGAAACGCCGGTGGCGGTGACCGCCGCCACCAAGGCCCCGCCCCGCAAACAGCCGCCGCGCAAACCTTTCCTGCCGCCCTATCAAGCGCCCTTGTCGACGGCGCCCCTGCCGGAAAAGGCCGTCGATCCGGCCATTCGCAAAAAAGTCGGGCGCGGCCGCATCGAGATCGATAGCCGCATCGATCTGCATGGCATGACCCAGCTCGAAGCCCGCGGCGCCCTGCACCGCTTCATTCATGACCGCTTTGGTCGCGGCGACCGCACCGTGCTGGTGATCACCGGCAAGGGCGTCAAAACCGAGCATGACTATATGGCGGCGATGACCCAGCGCGGCGTGCTGCGCACCATGCTGCCGCTCTGGCTGAGCGAACCGACTTTGTCGCCCATGGTATCGGGCTGGAGCCGCGCCGCGCGCGGCCATGGTGGCGAGGGGGCGTGGTATGTGCGCCTGCGTCGGCTATGACGCCATTGGGAGCCAAGATCCGCGAGCTGCGCGAGGCGCGCGGCATTTCACTGAAAGACATGGCGGCAGCGCTCAATGTATCCAGCGCTTATTTGTCGGCACTCGAACATGGCAAACGCGGCAAACCCACCGGCTTCCTGCTGCACCGCATGATCACGTTTTTCAATGTGATCTGGGATGAAGCCGAGGAATTGCAGCGGCTGGCGGAAATCAGCGACCCAAAAGTCACCATCGACACCGGGGGCCTCGTCCCCGAAGCCACCGAACTCACCAACCGGCTGGCGGCCGATATCGGCAAGCTCGACGCCGAGGATTTACGGTTCCTGCGCGACGAACTGGTGCGGCGGTCAGGGAAGAAGCGCTGAACTTTCTTAGTCCCCTCTCCCCTGAGGGGAGAGGGTTAGGGTGAGGGGTTCAGTGCCGGTGAAGGCGCTGCGCCCGCTCCAAACACTGAACCCCTCACCCGACCCTATGGGTCGACCTCTCCCCTCAGGGGAGAGGTGGGTGCGCCCTACAGCACGAACTTGCTCAAATCCTGATCGGCCGCCAGCACGCCGACCTTCTCGGCCACAAACGCGGCGTCGATGGTAATGGTCTGGCCCTGCTTGTCGGGGGCTTCGAAGCTGATGTCTTCCACCAGCCGCTCCATCACCGTCTGCAGCCGCCGCGCACCGATATTTTCGACCGAGTTGTTCACCTTCACCGCCGCATCGGCGATGGCCTCGATGGCGCTCTGGGAGAATTCCAGCGTCACGCCTTCGGTGCCCATCAGCGCCACATATTGCTTGATCAGGCTGGCATCGGTGCTCGACAGGATCTGGATGAAATCCTCGCGCGTCAGCGCCTTCAGCTCCACCCGGATCGGCAGGCGGCCCTGTAGTTCGGGAAGCAAGTCGGACGGCTTGCTGACATGGAAGGCGCCCGAAGCGATGAACAAGATATGGTCGGTTTTGACCGGGCCATATTTGGTCGACACCGTGGTGCCTTCGATCAGCGGCAACAGATCTCGCTGCACGCCTTCACGCGACGGCCCGCCCTGCGCCCCGCCTTCGCGATGCGCCACCTTGTCGATTTCGTCGATGAAGACGATGCCGTGGTTTTCCACCAGTTCCACCGCTTCGCTGCGCAGCTGGTCCTGATCGAGCAGCTTGTCGGCTTCCTCGGCGATCAGCGGCTCATAGGCGTCCTTGACCTTGATCTTGCGCTTGACCCCGCGCCCGCCCATTGCCGACTTGAACATGTCGGAAAGGTTGATCATGCCGATGCCGCCATTGGGCATGCCGGGAATTTCAAAGCCGCCGGTATTGGGCGCCGGCGTCATTTCGATCTCGATTTCGCTGTCATCCAGCTCGTTATTGCGCAGCTTCTTGCGGAACGAATCGCGGGTCGAGGGTGCCGCCGAATGGCCGACCAGCGCTTCGAGCACCCGGTCCTCGGCATTCTGATGCGCCTGCGCCTGCACATCGGCGCGGCGCTTGTCGCGCAGCACGGCAATGCCGGCTTCCACCAGATCGCGGATGATCTGTTCGACGTCACGGCCGACATAGCCGACTTCGGTGAATTTGGTGGCTTCCACCTTGATGAACGGGGCCTGCGCCAGTCGCGCCAAACGGCGGGCGATCTCGGTCTTGCCGACGCCGGTCGGCCCGATCATCAGGATATTCTTGGGCGTGATCTCGCGGCGCATATCGTCGCCGAGCTGCTGCCGGCGCCAACGATTGCGCAGCGCCACCGCGACAGCGCGCTTGGCGTCATGCTGGCCGACAATATTGCGGTCGAGTTCCGACACGATCTCGCGCGGGGAAAAATTGGCTTCACTCATGGGTTTTCTCCAGGTGCCTTATCGAAAAAGCGCACCATCAGGTGTTCGTCGCAAAAGCGACCGTTCACGCATTGGAAGCGGGGATCGGTGCCGTAAATGGCAAACCCCGCCTTTTGATAGAGCCGGAGGGCCGGCTCATTCTGACTTTCAACGCTGAGATGCAATTGCTGCACCTCGGATTGGGCATGCTCGACCACAGCCCCCAGCAGTGCCCGGGCGCAGCCCGTGCCGCGCATCACCGGTTTGACATAGACCTGATACACCCAGCCGCGATGGGCCTGGCGCTTCTCGCCGCGCTCATAGGCCATGATGCCGACCAGCTCGCCGGCCGGGGTTTCCGCAGCGAAGAACACCAGGGTTGCCAGCAGCTCCAGCAAGTCGGTGACCGAGCGTTGCGCAAACTCCTCGGCGGCACTGAAGAAGGCCGTGGGATGGTTGGTCAGCGCCTCGAGCCGAATGGCGCGATAGGCGTCGACATCATCCCGGGTAAGGCGCCGGATTGCGTAGTTCAATTGTCGAGCTCGATGGTTTCCAGCGTCACATTGCCATTGGTGTAGACGCAGATTTCTTCGGCGATCTTCATGGCGCGGCGTGCGATTTCCTCGGCGTCGAGCTCGGTGGCGTCGGCCAGCGCCAGCGCCGCGCTCAGCGCATAATTGCCGCCCGAGCCGATGGCGGTAACGCCGTGATCGGGGGTCAGCACGTCGCCGGTACCGGTCAGCACCAGGGTTTCCTTCTTGTCGGCCACGATCATCATGGCTTCCAATTTGCGCAGATAGCGGTCGGTGCGCCAATCCTTGGCCAGCTCGACGGCAGCGCGCATCAGCTGGTCGGGATATTGCTCGAGCCGCGCTTCGAGGCGCTCGAACAGGGTGAAGGCGTCGGCGGTGGAGCCGGCAAAACCGCCGATCACCTTGCCGCCCGCCAGCCGCCGCACCTTCTTGGCGCCGTGCTTCATCACGGTCTGGCCCATGGTGACCTGGCCATCGCCCGCCACCACGACCTTGTTGCCCTTGCGCACGGAAACGATGGTCGTCCCGTGCCAGCCGGGGAAATTATTGTCACTCATTGGGGAGGTACTCCAGAACTGTTGAGTGATATTTAGGTGACAGTGCAGCGAATGCAATGCGTGAGTTGCTACATGCCGGCGGCGACGGCGCCGGCGAGCGCAACGGCTTTGTCCCTGGGCAGTCCAAAGGTCGCCACCGTCACGGTGTCGTCCTGGTTGATGAAGCTGATGCTATAGGCTTGCGAGGGGTTATCGGCGGGGTCGATGATGAAGCCGGCCTGCCAGGGCCCGTCCAGGGGCGCCAGATTCTCGGCGCCGACATTGTCAGCCATCCCCGCCTGCGACTGGGCGAAATATTGCAGCGGCGTGCCCCCGACGATGTTCTGGCTGGCGGCGGTGATGGACGTAATTTTGGCGTAGACCTCGTCGCCACCTTGCCAATTGCAGAAGGATACCCCGTCCTGGTCACCGCGCTCGATGAGGGTGGCGAGTCCGCCGAAGCTCTGCTCCAGCATGCCGCTCGGGACCATGTCGCAGGCGGTGCGGCTCGACTGGGCCAAGGCGGGCGACGCCGACAGCACTGCGGCGGTGGCGAGAATCAACATTTGGCGCATGGTCATCTCCGTGAGGCGGGATGCCCAGATCGTCAGCCGAATGTGGCGCAATGACGGGTGCTCCCCTAACGTGATCTTCACGGCTGCATGCCTATCTGCTAGTCAGCCCCGGTATTCTCGGAGACCTGACCATGCGCACCGCCAGCATTGCCCGTAAGACCAATGAGACCGAGATCGCCGTCTCGATCAACCTCGACGGCACCGGCGCGCATAAGATGGCGACCGGCATCGGCTTTTTCGATCACATGCTCGACCAGCTGTCGCGCCACTCGCTGATCGATATGGAGGTCAGCTGCAAGGGTGATCTGCACATCGATTTTCACCACACGGCGGAAGATGTCGGCATCGCTTTGGGCCAGGCCATCCAGCAGGCCCTTGGCGACAAGAAGGGCATCCGCCGCTATGCCAGCGCCGACCTGCCGATGGATGGCACGCTGACCCGCGCCGCGCTTGACGTGTCCGGCCGCCCGTTCCTGGTGTTCCGCGCCGAGTTTTCGCGCGACAAGGTCGGCGAGATGGACACCGAGCTGTTTCGTGAGTTCTTTCAGGCCTTTGCCATGAATGCCGGCATCACGCTGCATATCGAAAACTTCTACACCGACAACAACCACCATCTGGCCGAGTCGATGTTCAAGGCCGTCGCCCGCGCCCTGCGCGATGCGGTGGAGATCGATCCGCGCGTCGGTGACCGCGTGCCCAGCACCAAGGGCACGCTGTAAGGCTTTCGTTTTCGCGGTTTTTGCACTAGATCGTCCCCCATCTGCGGTGTCACCCCGGCCTTGAGCCGGGGCCCATCCTGAGATCTCAAGATGGATCCCGGCTCAAGGCCGGGATGACATCGAGGTACTGGAGACCATTGTGACCCTCTACGCCATCTTCGACCCGAAGCCTGGGCAACCCGCTCTGCCGGCAGCCATCCCGGAAACCTTCTCGTGGTTTGCCGCCTTCTTGCCGCCGATCTTCCTGGCCACGCATGGCCTCTGGCTGGAACTGCTGCTCTGGATCGTCAAACTCGTGGCGCTGGTCATCCTCGCCCGCTTCATCGGCGGCGATGCCGCCTTCCTGCTCTATCTCACCACCGTCATCTGGCTCGGCTTTGCCGCCTCGGGGCTCCGCCGTCATGCCCTGCAACTGCGCGGCTGGACCCATCGCGGTGATCGCGTCGCGCTCAGTGCCGAGCTGGCGCAGCTGGAGGCGTTGGCATGAGTGTGGTCACCATCATTGATTATGGCGCCGGTAATCTCGCCTCCGCCGCCAATGCTTTCCGTCGCGTCGCTGCTGACCGTGGCATCGACATCGTCGTCACCGCTGATCCCGAGCTGGTGCGCCGGGCCGACCGCATCATGCTGCCCGGCGTCGGCGCCTTTGCCGATTGCAAGGCCGGGCTCGATGCGGTGCCGGGCATGGTGGAGATGCTCGAAGAGCGGGTGATTCGCGGTGGCGTGCCCTTCCTCGGCGTCTGTGTCGGCATGCAGCTGATGGCCAGTGAAGGCCGCGAAAAGACCATCACCCCGGGCCTCGGCTGGATTCCCGGCGCAGTGCAGGCGCTGGCCCCGACGGACCCGGCGCTCAAAATTCCGCATATGGGCTGGAACACCATCGAGGTGACGCGGCCCCATGCTTTGCTCGACGGCATTCCCACTGGCCCTGACGGCCTGCATGCCTATTTCGTGCATTCCTATCATCTGGTGACCGCCAGCGCCGAGACGCTGGTCGCCACCACCGACTATGGCGGGCCAATCACCGCCTGCGTTGGCCGTGACAATCTGTTCGGCGCCCAGTTCCACCCGGAAAAAAGCCAGGCACTGGGCCTCAAGCTCATCGATAATTTTCTAAGGTGGACTCCATGATCCTGTTCCCTGCCATCGATCTCAAGGATGGCCAGTGCGTTCGCCTCAAGCTGGGCGATATGGACCAGGCCACCGTGTTCAACGACGACCCGGGCGCCCAGGCGCGCAGCTTTGAAGAGCAGGGCTTTGAATATCTCCACGTCGTCGACCTCAACGGCGCCTTTGCCGGCGAGAGCGTCAATGGCGCAGCGGTGGAAGCCATCCTTAAATCGGTAAAATTCCCGGTGCAGCTGGGCGGCGGTATTCGCAGCCTGGCCCATATCGAAGCTTGGCTCGACAAGGGCCTGGCCCGGGTCATCCTCGGCACCGTCGCGGTGCGTGATCCGGCCCTGGTGAAAGAGGCCGCCAAAAAATGGCCGGGCCAGGTCGCGGTCGGCATTGACGCGCGCGGTGGCATGGTGGCCGTCGAAGGCTGGGCGGAAACCTCCGAGCTGGCGGTGATCGAGTTGGCCAAGCGCTTTGAAGGCGCGGGCGTCGCCGCCATCATCTATACCGATATCGACCGCGACGGCATTCTGGCCGGCATCAATTGGGACTCGACGCTGGAGCTGGCCCGCGCCACCTCCATTCCGGTAATCGCCTCGGGTGGCCTCGCCTCGATGGACGATATCGAGCGCATGACCCAGCCCGAATATGCCGTGCTGGAAGGCGCCATTTCCGGCCGCGCGCTCTATGACGGGCGCATTGATTCACGTGAAGCACTGGCCCTGCTGAAGGCTGCCGCCTGATGGCAGCGCCGCGCCACATCATGATCTCGAAGGTCAATTGGTGGTGGTATCTGGTGCCGATCGTCCCCATTCTGGCACTGGGTTATGCGGCGCTGCTCAACTGGCTACCGAGCTGGGCCCTGCTCGTCGCCATCTTCGCTTTTTTCATGTGGCTGTTTTCGCTGGCGTTCACGCTGGTCGCCACGCTGACCCGCAACGCCCGGAAACCTCGTCCATGACTTTGAAGACCCGCCTCATCCCCTGCCTCGACGTCAAGGACGGCCGTGTGGTCAAGGGCGTGCAGTTTGTCGATCTGATCGATGCCGGCGATCCGGTGGCCGCCGCCATCGCCTATGACGCCGCCGGCGCCGATGAGCTGACCTTTCTCGATATCGCCGCCACCCATGAAGGCCGCGACACCATTTTCGACGTGGTGGCCCGCACCGCCGAACATTGTTTCATCCCGCTGACGGTGGGCGGCGGCGTGCGCAGCATTGAGGATATCAGGAAGCTCCTGCTGGCCGGTGCCGACAAGGTGGCGGTCAATTCGGCGGCCGTGACCGATCCTGATTTCATTGCCCGCGCCGCCGACAAATTCGGCAATCAATGCATCGTCGTCGCGGTCGACGCCAAGCAGCGCACCGATGGTGCTGGCTGGGAAATCTACACCCATGGCGGCCGCAACCCGACCGGGCTCGATGCCGTGGAATTCGCTGCCCGCATGGTGGCGCGCGGCGCCGGCGAATTGCTGGTCACCTCGATGGACCGCGACGGCACCAAGTCGGGCTTTGATCTGAAACTGACCCGCGCCATTGCCGATGCGGTGGAAGTGCCGGTGATCGCCTCGGGCGGCGTCGGCACGCTGCAGCATCTGGTCGATGGCGTGGTGGAAGGCCATGCCAGCGCCGTGCTGGCCGCCTCGATCTTCCATTTCGGCACCTTCACCATTCAGCAGGCCAAGCAATATCTGCGCGACCACGGCATCGACGTGCGCATGGATGGCGCGGCTTAGGTCGTAGAGACGTAGCTGAAGTTTTTTGCTCTAAGCCTGCCCCAAACGCGATGGGGATGAGGAGCCTCTACTGCCATGACCCTTGACGACCTCGAAGCCCGCATCGCCCTCCGCGCTGCCGCCTCACCCGAAGACAGCTACACCGCCAAGCTGATCGCCCGCGGCATGAATAAATGCGCGCAAAAACTGGGCGAGGAAGCCACCGAAGCGGTGATCGCCGCCGTCACCGGCGACCGCCCCGAGCTGGTCAAGGAAGCGGCGGATGTGTTGTATCATTTGCTGGTGGTGCTGCGCGCCGCCGAGGTGCCGCTGGCCGAGGTGATGGCCGAACTCGATACCCGCACCGCCCAGTCGGGCCTGGCCGAAAAAGCCGCCCGCAAGGATCAGCACTGATGGCGCGCCGCTCTCCGGTGCTGGCGCCCTATCATCACTTCACCAAGCATCAATGGAGCGCCCTGCGCGCCGATGAGCCGATGACGCTGGACGCCGCCGACATCAAGCGGCTGCGTACCCTCAGCGATCCGATTTCGCTGGAAGAGGCCGAAGAGGTCTATCTGCCGCTGACCCGCCTGCTGTCATTCTATGTCGAGGCGGTGCAGGGCCTGCACAATGTGTCGACGCGGTTTCTCGAAACCCCCGACCAGAAAGTGCCCTTCATCATCGGCGTCGCCGGCTCGGTTGCCGTCGGCAAATCGACCACCGCGCGCATCCTGCAGGCGCTGTTGCAGCGCTGGCCCGCCAGCCCGCAGGTCGATCTGGTGACCACCGACGGCTTCCTCTACCCCAACGCGATCCTGGCCGAACGCGGCATCATGGAGCGCAAGGGCTTTCCCGAAAGCTATGACCGCGCCCGCTTCGTGCAGTTCCTCGCCGATATCAAATCGGGCCAGGGGCACGTGGACGTGCCGGTCTATTCCCACCTGGTCTATGACGTGGTGGCCGGCAGCAATGTGATCATCGACCGGCCGGACATTTTGATCGTCGAGGGGCTGAACATCCTGCAGCCGGGCGAGCTGCCCAGCGATGGCAAGCCGATCCTGTTCGCCTCCGATTTCATCGATTTCTCGATCTATATCGACGCCGACAATGACGATCTGGAAGCCTGGTTCATGGAGCGCTTCTTCCGCCTGCGCGACACCGCGTTCAAGGACCCGACCTCCTTCTTCCGCAAATTCGCCGAGATGAGCGAAGCCGAGGCCGGCGAATTCGGCAAGACAGTATGGCGCAGCATCAACCTGCCCAATCTGCTGGAAAACGTGCTGCCAACCCGCAGCCGCGCCGATCTGGTGCTGAAAAAAGGCCGCAGCCATATGATCGAAAAAGTGCAGCTGCGGCGGGTTTAGCTTCTGCGAGAGCCCCACCCCCGATGTCACCCCGGCCTTGAGCCGGGGCCCATCCCCCGATAGTGCCGGTAACACCCATCTCAGGATGGGTCCCGGCTCAAGGCCGGGATGACACCGCGTTTTGGTGAGCGGCTTTGATCAATACGTCCCCGGCTGCGGCTGACTAAAGATGATCTGATTGCCATCCGGATCACGAAACTTTGCCGTCTTGAAGAAATCGCCCATCGCCTGGGCCACCGGCTTGAGGCCGTGCAGGTCGAGCCGGGCCAGTTCGGGGGCCAGCTCGTCGACGATCAGCGTCAGTGACGAGGCGCCGGCCCGGTCGGCATCGGTGAACACCTGTACCCAGCCACCGCCGGGCAGCTTCCATTCGGCCACTTCGCTCATCGGGCGGGCATCGGCCAGACGGCCGAACAGCGTCTCATAATATTCGAGCACCTCGCTCAGATCGTCCACCGCGATGCCGGCAAGCACATTGGAGATGGTCAATTGGCGTCCCTTTGTCTGCGTCGAAGCTGATCCTAGCATGTTGACCGCAATGGGGCAGTGCTGTTGGCGTTTACGCCCGGCGCTGCTATAGGCAGGCCAGATTTCAGGAGGCGGGCAATGGCACAATTGCGGGTCGTGGTAGCAGGCGCCGGTGGGCGCATGGGGGCGGCCAATATCCGCGCGGTGACAGAGCATCCCGGCCTCGTGCTGCAGGCCGCGCTCGATCGCCCTGGCGCCCCGGCGCTGGGCAGTGATGCCGGCACCCATGCCGGTCTGGCGGCGCTGAATATCGCCATTACCGACGATATCGATGCGGCACTGGCCGGCGCTGACGTCATCATCGACTTCACCGCGCCGGGCTCCAGCGTCATGCTGGCCAGCAAGGCAGCCCAGCTGGGCCTCGTCCATATTATCGGCACCACCGGCTGTGCGCCGGCCGATGACGCGGCCATCGCTCAGTCGGGCGCTGCCGGGGCGCGCATCGTCAAATCCGGCAATTTCTCGCTCGGCGTCAATGTGCTAGCCAGCCTGGTCCGCAAGGCGGCCAGCATGCTGGCCGATTACGACGTGGAAATTCTCGAAATGCACCACAACCGCAAGGTCGACGCGCCCTCGGGCACCGCCCTGCTGTTGGGCGAGGCGGTGGCCGAAGGCCGCAATATCGCGCTCCGGGATCATTCCGTGCGCGTCCGCGATGGCCATACCGGCCCGCGCGAAGCCGGTACCATCGGCTTTGCCACCCTGCGCGGCGGCACGGTGGTCGGCGATCATTCGGTGATCTTTGCCGGGCCGCATGAGCGGGTCGAGTTCAATCACCGCGCCGAAGATCGCGCCATGTTTGCCAATGGCGCCGCCCGCGCCGCGCTGTGGGCCGCCAGCCAACAGCCCGGCCTGTATTCCATGGCCGACGTGCTCGGCCTCAACTGATCACAACAAGGAAGTCTGCGATGACCGGTACCCTGATCCTCGTCCGCCACGGCCAGAGCGAGTGGAACCTGAAAAACCTGTTCACCGGCTGGCGTGACCCGGACCTGACCGAACTGGGTATCGAAGAGGCGCGCGCCACCGGCAAGGCGCTCAAGGCCAGCGGCATCGTGCCGGACCTCTATTACACCTCGGCTTTGCGCCGGGCCCAGCACACACTCGATCTGATGCTGGAAGAGATGGGGATTTTCAACCTCTCCATCATCCGCAATATTGCTCTCAATGAACGCGACTATGGCGATCTGTCGGGTCTGAACAAGGACGACGCCCGCGCCAAATGGGGCGAGGAACAGGTGCTGGTCTGGCGCCGTTCGTTCGACGTGCCGCCCCCGGGTGGCGAGAGCCTTAAGGACACGGCCGCCCGCACCCTGCCCTATTACGACAGCGAAATCCTGCCCCAGCTGCAGGCTGGCAAGACCGTGCTCGTCGCCGCCCATGGCAATTCGCTGCGTGCCCTGGTGATGGCGATTGAAGGGCTGACCCCGGAACAGATTTTGCAGCGCGAAATCGGCACCGGCCAGCCGACGGTGTACAAGATTGGCGCCGATGGGAAGCTGGTTGAGCGGGTCGAGATTTAGCATCTCACCTCTCCCCCAAAGGGAGAGGTGAAGATTCACGTGAAACTTAATGCGCGGCGGAGATCACCCCGGCTTCCCAGCCCAGGATCGCCCGCTTGCGCGGCACGCCCCAGTGATAGCCGGTGAGCGCGCCGGAAGTGCCGACCACGCGGTGGCAGGGCACGACAAACGAAATCGGGTTCTTCCCCACCGCCGCACCCACGGCGCGCGCCGCCTTGGGCCGGCCTACGGCATTGGCGACGCTCTGATAGGTGGTGGCCTGCCCCACCGGAATCTTCAGCAGCGTCTCCCACACCTTCACCTCGAAATCGGTGCCGATCAGCACCAGCCGCACCGGATGGTCGGGCGACCAGCGCGCCGGATCGAAGGCGTCGGCCACCACCGGCGCGATGCGAGCGTCGTCGCGGGTGAAGCGGGCATTGGGCCAGCGATTGGCCAGATCCTCGAAGGCCTGCTGCACCGAAATATCTTCGTCGGCAAAGCCCAGCCCCGACATGCCATAATCGGTAGCGGTCACCACCGCCATGCCGAAGGGCGACGGCGCCGCGCCCCACACCATGTCGAGCCCGGCGCCGCCCGCCCGGAACTGGCCCGGCGGCATGGCTTCATAAGTGACGAACAAATCATGCAGCCGCGAGGTCGAGCTGAGGCCCACTTCATAGGTAGTGTCGAGCACGCTCTGCTTGTCGCGCAGCAGGCTCTTGGCATGGTCGAGCGCCACGGCCTGGGCAAAGCTCTTGGGGCTGAGGCCACACCAGCGGCGGAACAAATCGGTCAGTTGGCGTTCGCTCAGCCCCAGCGCCCGGGCAAAGCCGGGCAGGTCGAGCGCATCGGGGCCGTGTTCGCTGAGATAGCGGATAGCGGCGCGGATGGTGTCGTAATCCGTGGCGGGGGTCATATGCGTGATCTGGTTCATCGGGACACCCATCTGGTGATGTTTCAAGGTGTCTGTCTAGGCCGCTTGGTCGCCACGCGCGACCCGGTTTTGACTAGGCCGCCTGCCGGGCGCGGCGCAACGCCGTGCCAAAGGCCTGGGCGAAGCTCGAGCGATCCTCGGGTCCGAGAAACGCACCGATGGCGATTTCATCGGCACCACTGCGCAGGCCCATCGATTGGGTTTTTTCATTGGCATCGCGATGCAGCACCAGCCGCACCGCCTGCGGATCAAAGCGCTGCAAGGTCCGGCCGCCCTTGCCGTCAATGGTGACGATTTCCAGTTGATCTTGCCACAGGGTCACCTGCTGGGTTACCCGGCGCTGGCGCGACTGCCTTACGCTGAGGGCGGTCAGCCCGCCAAAGCCCACGACAAAGGCCACGCCGGCCGGCACCAGCATTTCGGGCACCACCACCACCAGCGGCGAGGCCAGGATGGCACTGGTGAAAAACGCCAGCCAGCCACCGGTCAGCCGGGCCGAGCGGTCGGGCTTCAGTGTCGCAGCGAACAGGGGCGCGGTGGTTGTGGCTTGCATTGGCATGGCGGTCTCTTGGACACTATAGGCGCAGAATCAGGGGCGAGAGAATGGCCGCAGTCAAAAAAGTGAAACCGCTCTCCAAAGCCGATGTCGAAGCCATCTTTCACCGCTTCCACGAAATCGAGCCCGAGCCCAAGGGCGAACTCGATTACAGCAATGCCTTTACCCTGCTGGTGGCGGTGGTGCTGTCGGCGCAGGCGACGGACGTCGGCGTCAACAAGGCCACCAAGGCCCTGTTCGAACTGGCCGACAACCCCGCCGCCATGGTGGCGCTGGGCGTCGAGCAGATTACCGATGATATCCGCACCATCGGGCTGTTTCGTGGCAAGGCGAAAAACGTCTTCGCCCTGAGCCAGCTGCTGCTCGATCTGCATGGCGGCGAGGTGCCCGATGATCGCGCGGCGCTGGAGGCCCTGCCCGGCGTCGGCCGCAAGACCGCCAATGTGGTGCTCAATCTGTGGTTCAAGCAGCCCACCATCGCAGTGGACACCCATCTGTTCCGCGTCGGCAATCGCACCGGCATGGCACCGGGGGCGACTGTGCTGGCGGTGGAACAGCATTTGCTCAAGGTGATCCCCAAGCAATATCTGCTGCATGCGCATCACTGGATGATCCTGCACGGCCGCTATGTCTGCAAGGCGCGCAAGCCCGAATGCTGGCGCTGCGAGATCAAGCAATGGTGCCAGTTCGAACCGAAATCGCCGCTGCCCGTGGGCAAGTAGCGGCCGGGACTAGGTTCGGCCGCGCTCTCCCGCCTTGCGCCAGCCCACCCCACCATCGTCATTGCCCGGCTCGTCCGGGCAATCCATCTGCTGCGGCATGGATTACCCGGACAAGCCGGGTGATGACGGCGGGGAGAATGCAGTGGATTGAATGGTAGCGGCCGCTAGCGGCCTTCACCCCCGCGCCATGATCGCGGCAAAGATCGGGATCAGCAGCAGCACACCCAACTGGTAGTGGATGAAGCGCCGATTGCTGGCGAGATCATCTGCCGGGACGGCATAATCCGCCGTGGTTTTTGCCGCTAGGGCCCAGTGGCGGATGGCGATGCTGGGCTTGATCGACAGCAGCCCGACCGCCACGAAGGCCGCCATCTTGGCCCAGAAGGCATAATTGCCGACATAATATTCCCAGCCGCTGGCGCCAAAGATCACCCGCAGCACCCCGACGATGACCACCAGCCCGGCCATGGCGCCATAGACGCCGTCGATGCGCGCCAATTGGCTGACGCGCGGCCCGGCCAATCCCGGCCGCAGCAGCGCAAATTCGGCGGCAATAATGCCAACCAGGCTAAACACCGCGAGATGATGACCAATGGTCAGCAGCAGATCGATATCCATTTGCGCGTCCTCTCCGCGTCATGTAATCAACGCTTACATATATTTTCCTATAAGTGAACAATGTCAACATCTCGTCCAAATGCGCCCTATCACCATGGCGATCTGCGCAATGCCCTGCTCGAAGCGGCATTGCTGATCCTCGAACGCGAGGGCGAGGCGGGGCTGGGCCTGCGCGATCTGGCGCGGGCGGTGGGGGTGTCGCCGGCGGCGCCCTATCGGCATTTCGATTCTCGGGCCGCCTTGCTCGAGGCGCTGGCGGTCACCGGCTATCAGCGCTTCACCCGCGCCATGGCGGAGGTCAGCGCCGCCAATCCGCCCGATCTGCTGGCGGCGATGGGCAAGACCTATGTGCTGTTCGCGCTGGATAATGCGGCCTTGTTCCGGCTGATGTTCTCGGCCCAGCTGCGGCGCGACAATCGGCCCGGCCTGCGCATTGCCGCCGAAGCCGCCTTTGCCACCTTGCGCCAGGTCAGCGGTGGCGATGGCCGCAATGGCCGGATGGCGGCTCTGGCCGCCTGGGCGCGGGTGCATGGGCTGGCGGTGCTGCTGCTCGACGGGCAGATCGCCATGCAGGCCGGCGAGGATATCGAGGCGCTGATCACCGCCATCATCGAGAACCGCGAGGTTGCACCGACCCCGGTCCTGCTCTAAACCGGCTCACGGCCTTCCCTCACGCCGGACCCTCGCATGACCCAGACCCGTTTCGACGTCCTCACCATCGGCAATGCCATTGTCGATATCATTGCCCCGGTGGAGGAGTCCTTCATTGCCGGCGAGGCGATGAACAAGGGCATCATGCATTTGATCGACAGCGATCGGGCGGCCAATCTCTATGCCAAGATGCCGGTCGGCCGGCAGCAATTCTCCGGCGGCAGCGCCGGCAATACCGCCGCGGGCGTCGCCTCGCTGGGCGGCCGGGCGGCCTTTGTCGGCAAGGTGGCGCAGGATGATCTGGGCGCGGTGTTCGCCGCCGACATGGGCGATCTGGGCGTGCATTATTCGACGCTCCCCCTGATCAACGGCGCCATGACCGCGCGCTGCATGATCTTCGTCACCGACGATGGCGAGCGCACCATGAACACCTATCTGGGCGCCTGCCACGAGCTGACCGAAGCCGATATCTTCGAAGACGAAATCGGCGGCGCCGCCATCACCTATATGGAAGGCTTCCTGTGGGACCCGGTGGAAGCCAAGAAGGCTTTCGTCCGCGCCGCGCATTACGCCCATAAGCATGAGCGCGCCGCGGCCTTCACCCTGTCGGACCCCTTCTGCGTCGATCGCTTCCGCCCCGAATTCCTCGATCTGATGCGCTCCAAGACCATCGACTATGTGTTTGCCAATGTGCATGAGCTGAAGTCGCTGTATCAGACCGACGATCTGGGCGAAGCCGTGCGCGAAGTCGCCAAGGACACCGAACTCGCCGCCATCACCATGGGCGCCGACGGCGCCATGGCGATCTACAATGGCGAAATCACCTCGGTCCCGGCCTTCCCGGTCGACCGCGTGGTCGACGCCACCGGCGCCGGCGATCTGTTCGCCTCGGGCTTCCTGCTCGGCATGGCCCGTGGCCAGACGCTGGAAAGCGCCCTCAAGACCGGGTGCCTGGCCGCCTCCGAAGTCATCAGCCACATCGGCGCAAGGCCACAGCTCGACCTGGAAGACCTCAGCCGCCAGCACGGCCTGGTCGGATAGGCGCTAGCGCAAATCGTGCATTTAAACGCGGTGTCATCCCGGCCTTGAGCCGGGACCCATCCTGAGATGGGTGTGCTGGCGTGATCTCGAGATGGGCCCCGGCTCAAGGCCGGGGTAACATCGGGGGTGGGGTGGCGGTTGTGATGAGCGGACGCGGTGGTGGCGGGCGCTAGCGCCCTAACGCCCCAGCACCACTCGCGTCTCATCCAGCGCCGTGGCCGTCGCCCCAATCGGCACGAATTCCAGCCCGGCATAACCGGCATAGCCCTGCCCTTCGAGCCAATCGAGACTCGCCCGCAGCGGCAAGCCCCCAGTCCCCGGCTGATTGCGGCCCTTGTGGTCGGCGATGTGGATATGGGCGATGCGGTCGACGCGGCCGGCCAATACCGTTGCGGTGTCCTCGCCCATCACCATCGAATGATAAAGATCATACAGCAGCGCGATTTCCGGGCGGTTGACCGCATCGACAATGTCGAGCCCTTCCACCGTCGACGGCAAATAATAGCCCTGATGATCGACCAGCGTATTGAGCGGCTCCAGCGCCAGCTGCACGCCAGAGCCCTTGAGCACCTCAGCCGAACGCGCCATGGCCTCGACCAGCGCATCATGCTGCTGCTGGCGCGGCACGCCGGCCAGTTCCGGCCCGGCCTGGGCAATCATCATTTTGGTGCCCAGCCGCTGCGCCACCGCAAGGCTGCGTTCCAGCCCGGCGAGAAAGCGGTCATGGTCGGTAACGCGGGTCAGTTCGGCAAACGGCTCGGCGACAATGCCGGCCAAGGGCAATCCGGTCGCGCCCAGCGCGTCCTCGATTTCGTTGAGGTCCTTGTTCGACCACAGCCAGAATTCCACCGCATCCATGCCGCTGGCCTTGGCCAGCCGGATGCGCTCGGCGACATTGGTGGTTTCGCCGACGAACAGCATGTCGATGCAGGCGGAAAACCTGGTCATGCGAGGCGCGTCCCGTTGTTCATTTCATGCAGGATCGCCCGCGCCGCTGCCGCCGGATCGGCAGCTTCGATGATCGGTCGCGCCACCACCAGATGGCTGGCGCCGGCCCCCAGTGCCTCGGCTGGGCCCATCACCCGCTTCTGGTCGCCCATGGCGCTGCCCGCCGGGCGAATGCCGGGGGTCACGATGGCCAGCTTGTTGCCGACAATGGTGCGCACCATGGTGGCTTCATGTGGCGAGGCCACCAACCCGCCAATGCCGGCGTCGCGGCCCTGCTGCGCCCGCAGCGCCACCAGCCCGGCGGCGTCGCGCTCATAGCCGGCTTCCTTGACGTCTTCGTCGTCCATCGAGGTGAGCACCGTGACGCCCAGTACGCAGAGATTGGAGCCGGCGGCAGCCTTGGCGGCGGCGCGCATGGTCTTGGGATAGGCATGCACGGTCAGCATGGTGGCGCCGGTTTCGGCAAAGGCAGCGACGCCCTTTTCGACCGTATTGTCGATATCGAGCAGCTTGAGGTCGAAGAACACCTTCTTGCCGGCGGCGATCAGCGCCTTGCCCAGCGCATAGCCATCAGCGCCATAAAAGCACTGATAGCCGATCTTGTAGAAATCCACCGTATCGCCCAGCAGGGAGACGATCTCTTCGGCACGGGCGCGCGACGAAACGTCGAGGCCCACGATCAATTGGCCAGCCATGGTCTTTCTCCACTGTCGATGTTGGGTTCGGACTAGAGCAAATTCGCGATTGTCGCAAGGTTAGCGCGGGCCAGCCAATCCGGCGCGAGCTGTTCCAGCGCTGTCCACTCGCTGTGCAGCCGGCCGGCGCCGAAATCGAAAACAAAGCCATAGCCGCCGCCGGGACCCTGATCCTCGGCGCGGGAAATTGCCCGCGCGGCCACATGGCATTTGAGCAATGTGCCCACCGCCCCGTGGCCGCACAGTATCGCCGGCGTGCCCTCCGGCACCCGGGCTAGTGCGGCCGCTACCGCCGCGACGATGCGGCGCTGGGCGTCGATGGCCCGCTCCCAGCCATCAATGCTCTGCTCCGGCGCGGCAAAGAACCGGTCGGCGGTCGCCTCGAACAGGGCCGGTGGCAAAAAGCCGGTGGCGCTGCGGTCATTCTCGCCCATCGCATGCTCGCTCAGCACCGCTGTGCCGGCCGCCGTAGCCAGCAGTTCCGCCAATTCCAGCGCCTTGCGCTCATTGCTGGAAAAGATCATCGCCCCGACCGGCACGGCGCCCGATTGGGCAAATGCCTCGGCGCGTTGCCGGCCCAGGGCCGACAGCCCCCATAACGGCACCGGCATATTGGCGTCGATGGCCACCTGCGGATGGGTCAGATACAGCGCCCGCATGGTTAGCCGCCCCGGCGGAACTGGGTCAGTTCCTGCACGATCTGGTCGACCTTGCGGATGATGGCGGGCTCGGTGGGATTGCCGTCTTTGTCGAAGGCGTCTTCGACCGGGCCGATACCGAGCAAAGTCGGCACCACCAGCGCCCCGATCTTGCTCAGCGAATCGCGCAGATGGCTGAGGCCGAAAATGGTGCCATATTTGCCGGTGCTGACCCCGCCAATGCCGAATACCGCATGGCGAAACGGGCTGGGTTTTTGCCGGCTAAGCCAGGCCAGCATATTGACGGTGAGCGGCGTCAGCCCGCCATTATATTCCGGGCTGGCGATGAAGACGATGTCGTGGCTGCGCCACAGTTCGGCCAGCCGTCCGGCGGCCTCGGGCACATGGTCGGGCTCCAGATCCTCATTGAAGATCGGCATTTCGAAATCGGCGAGGCTGATGGCGTTGACCGCCACGCCCGCCGCCTCCAGCTTGTGCCCGACATGCTCCTGCAGCATCCGGTTATAGGAATTTTTGCGGATCGAGCCGCAAAGCGTTAGCGCAGTCAGCATGGGGGATTGGTCCTTGTTATGGACCCACTCTGCCCGCCGCCTTCGCCTCCGGCAAGCCGGCTTAGCGCCAGCCGACGAGCCGCTTGAGCCGGCGCAGCAGGCGTTCGCGCCGATACTGGTAGTAATATTGGTTGGTCATCAGATGGCGATAGGTGCGCTTGAAGGCGACGCGCGACCAGCTCAGCCAGGGTTTGGCATTGGCCGAAAAATGCACGATGGTCGGGTTGAACACCTCATGCGCCGGCTCGGCATTCTGCAAATTCCAGCGCGGCTCGACTTCGAGAATCCGCCCCTTGAAGCAGTAATTGATCATGTCCTGATCGTAATAGAACATCGCCAGCTCGGCTGGCTCCAGCTGGGCCAGCGTGGCGGCAAAATCCATTGCCCGGTATTGCGCCATATCGATCAGCATCACCCCGGCATTGAAATAGGGCTCGGCCATGGAGAAGGCATTGCGGGCGCGCAGATCCTGCCCGGCGATGCAATGGGTGCGGTCGGGCTGCAGCACGGCGGCGATGGCGTGGCCGTCCATATCCATGAAATACAGCGGATCAAGCGCACTGCGTACGAATAGATCGCTGTCCAGATACAGCACGCGGGTAATCGCGGGATCGAGCAGATCGCCGAGAAACAGCCGCGCATAGACAATCGGGTTGAGCCGCGCCAGCCGGATCTTGGGGAACGCCGCGATGCGCTCCGCCAAGATGTTGCGCGCATCGATATCGATGAAGTTCAGCACTGCGCCATAATCACTGCCGATGCTGGCGATGGCGGCGTGATGCTCGGGCGTCAGCGTGCGATGCAGCAGATGAAACCGCAGCCGCTCGGGGTGATGCGTCGTCAGGCAGATCGAACGCATGGTGGCGTAAGTCGGCGCCCAGAAGGCGTCGTCAAACGCCAGGACGATCTCGATCGGGCCGGCTGCTGGGGGAATGGGCGAGGCCGGCGCGATCGGATCGGACAATGCTTAGGCCTCGAACATCTTCTTGAGCTTGGCGAAAAACCCTTCCGAGGTCGGATTGGTGTCCTCGGTGGTGATGCGCTGGAATTCCTCCAGCAGCTCGCGCTGCTTGCGGCTCAGATTTTGCGGCGTCTCGATATCGAGCTGCACATAGAGATCGCCGACATCCTTGGAACGCAGCACCGGCATGCCCTTGCCCTTGAGGCGGACGCGCTGACCCGGCTGGGTGCCGGCCGCGACTTTCACCTTGGCCCGGGCATTATCCAGCGTCGGCACTTCGAATTCGCCACCCAAAGCCGCCGTGGTCATGGCAATCGGCACGCGAGCATAAAGATCGGCCCCGTCGCGCTGGAACAGCTCATGCGGGCGGATCGAGATGAAAATATAGAGATCGCCCGGCGGTCCGCCGCGTAGTCCGGCCTCGCCCTCATTGGCCAGCCTGATGCGGGTGCCGTCCTCGATCCCCTTGGGGATATCGACGCTGAGCTTGCGATTTTCCTGCCGGCGGCCCTGGCCACCGCAATCGGTGCAGGGCTGGTCCATCATCTGGCCACGGCCCTGACAGACCGGGCAGGTGCGCTCGATGGTGAAGAAGCCCTGCGCGGCGCGCACCTTGCCATGGCCATTGCACTGGCGGCAGGTATGGGTGCCGGTGCCCGGCTTGGCGCCCGAACCATCGCAGGTATTGCAGCCGACCAGCGTCGGCACGTCGATTTCGACGGTGCGGCCTTCAAAGCTCTCTTCGAGGCTGATTTCGAGGTTATAGCGCAGATCGCTGCCGCGCAGCTTGGCGGCGCCGCCACCCCTGCCCCGGCCACCACCGCCGCCGCCCATGAAGTCGCCAAAGATATCGTCGAAGATATCGGACATCGAGGAGGTGAATTCGGGGCCAAAACCACCGCCCGGCCCGCGCCCGCCGCCATTTTCAAAGGCGGCATGGCCAAACCGGTCATAGGCGGCGCGTTTCTGGCCGTCCTTGAGCGTGTCATAGGCCTCGCTGAGTTCCTTGAACTTGGCTTCGGCGTCGGCATTGCCCGGATTGCGGTCGGGGTGGTGCTGCATGGCGAGCTTGCGATAGGCGCTCTTGAGCGCTGCGTCGTCAGCGCCCTTCTGTACGCCGAGCACCTCGTAGAAATCGCGTTTGGCCAAAAATAGTCTCCGAACCTGCTGGTCGCGCCGGCGCGCGCCCTGCATCAAATTATGCCCCGGTGTCTGCCCCTAGATGGCAATCGACCCCACGTCCCGCAAGGGGTGGTGGGGCCGCAACCGGCAAAACCATGGCTGGCTCATAGCAAGCCAGCGCGCGCGCTTCAATGCGTCAGGCCGTCAAACGGCAAGGCATGCTGTGCTTTGGCAGGATGTGGGGTCAGCTACGCCGGTCCGGCGCAAACGCCTTGCCCAGCGCATCGGCCACATCGGCCTGCGCGAACAGCGCTTTGGTGACCACGAGGCCCAGGCCGAAAAACCCCTGCGTGACCCCATCATAGGTCCAGCACTGCACCGGGACGCCGGCGCTTTCGAGGGCTGCGGCCAGGGCTTCGCCTTCCGAGCGCAGCGGGTCGATACCCGCCAGCACGATGGTCGCCGGGGCCACGCCGGCCAGATTGGCAATCTCGGTCAGGGCGATGCGCGGATCGCTGCGCTCGGCGTCGTCATTGAACAGCTGCCGGAACCGCCAGCGCATCGCCGGCAGTCCGATCGGCTGCGCCCGCAGGGTCTGGCCATAGGATGGCGTCGACAGCTCGGCCCCGGCAATGGGGTGGATCAACACTTGGTGCACCGGCTTGATGACGCGCTCATCGCGCGCCCGCAGCGCCACATAAGCCGCCAGATTGCCACCGGCATCCTCGCCGGCCACGGCCAGCCGCAATGCATCGCCGGCCAGTCCCTGTGCCGCCGCCAGCAGCCAGCGCCACGCCGCCCAGGCATCGTCATGCGCCGCTGGAAATTTATGCTCCGGCGCCAGCCGATAGGCGAGTGACACCACGATAGCGCCGCTGCGCCGGGCCAAAGCCCGCGCCGAGGCATCATGGCTGTCGAGGTCGCCGGTGACAAAGCCGCCGCCATGAAAATAAAGGATCATCGGGTTGTTGCGGCTCAGTAGGCCCATGGGCCGATAGAGCCGCGCCGGCAATTCGCCGTCAGCGCCCGCTATCGCGATGTCTTCGGTGCTGACCCCATCCTCGGGGCGCTCGCGCTCCTGCCGGTCCAGAATGGCGCTGATCGCTTCGGCCGCCCGCGGCTGGCGTCGCGCCATCACCGGCGAAATCAGCTCCAGCGGCCGCGCGCCCAGCTCGGCCATGCCATCGAGCACATGCTTCATATCGGCATCGATCCGTTCCATCGGATCGCCGGCGATCAGCTCGGCCAGCCGCCCGATGGAGTCGGTGGTGTCAGCCGCAGGATGCTCGGCGGTGGATTCGGTCATGGCAGCGGCCTCAGAAACGCATGTGGCTCATTTGCACCCGAAAAGCGGCTGGCACTTGACTCAATCAAGCCCATTTTGCGGCGTCGGACGCTGTCCACAAGGAAAAGCCCCGGATCGCTCCGGGGCCGAAAACAAGGATTCACGTGAAACTTCTCACCGGCCCGCAGGGCAAAATCGCTCCAGTGGAGCGATTTTAGGCGAGAAGGCCATGCGAGCTACGCTCGAATGGCACGAAGGAAGGTTAAGGTTAGGGGGAAATCGCTCCAGCGGAGCATTGTTTGCGGGGATGCCATGCGGGCTGGGGCTCGAATGGCGGGGTCGGTCACGCGCTCTGCAAGTTTCGGGGGAGGCCGAAGCAGCGAGCGGCGGACGGTCAGGCTTCGGCGGTTTCGCTCAGGGTCACGCCCTGGTCCATCAGCTTCTTGCGCGCGGCATTGACCGCATCGATGCTGAACAGGTCTTCGTGGCTGACCACGATGGCTTCGCCGGTGAGGTCGCTGCGGTTATTGGCGACCAGCTTTTCAAAGCCATCGCTCAGCTCGGCCGTCATCATCAGATCGGACAGCAGGCGCACGGCGCCGACGCGCTTGTGCTTGGCGCGAACCTTGATCAGCCGGGTGGTGCGGCCATTATCGGCGGTGCGGAGTTCTTCGGCGGTAACAAGGCCGATCCAGAACAGGCGCTCGACGGCGCGCTCGGCGGCGGGGCCTTCAAAGGCCTTGCCATGGGCGTTGCCGGCCAGTTCGGCGATGCGGAACTGACAGCCAAAGGCCAAGTCGGGATAGCCCAGGCGCACGGCATTGGCCATGAGCTTGCGCAGTTTTTCGGGTTCGATGAAGGTCTGGGGGTCTGGAATGTTCATGTGCCTTCATAGGCTATGCAGCCCAGAAAAGCCAATTCTAAGCGGAAGTGTAGAATTTAAGGCTCCGTTTCCCCTCTTCCCTTGAGGGAGAGGGACTGAAAATCGGCGTTCAGCCGATTTTCAGGGTGAGGGTGCTGCGCGCCCCCATGCTGCGATTTCAGGAAAGAGACTCCGCATCCGCCCCTTCGGGGCCCCTTCTCTCGCAAGGGGAGAAGGGAGGCAGCCCCCGCAACAAAAAAAGGGCCCGGCTGACGCCGGACCCCCTTCAATTCATGCTGGCGATCATATCGCCAAACTTAGGCCGACTTCTGGCCGTCGTCGTCCTTGACCTCTTCGAAGTCGGCGTCGACCACATCGTCGTCTTCGCCATCATCGTCGGTGCCATTGGCCTTGGCTTCGGCTTCAGCCTGGCTGGCCTTGTACATGGCCTCGCCCAGCTTCATTGCCGCCTGGCCGAGGGCGTCGGTCTTTTCCTTGATCACTTCGCCGTCGTCGCCTTCGATCACGCCCTTGAGGTCGTTGATGGCGGCTTCGATAGCGCTCTTGTCTTCCGCCGAAACCTTGTCGGCATATTCCTTGAGCGACTTTTCGGTCGAGTGTATCAGGCTTTCGCCCTGGTTCTTGGCTTCAACCGATTCGCGCTTCTTCTTGTCGGCTTCGGCGTTCTGCTCGGCTTCCTTGACCATCTTTTCGATGTCGGCGTCGCTGAGACCACCCGAGGCCTGGATGCGGATCTGCTGCTCCTTGCCGGTGCCCTTGTCCTTGGCCGAAACCTGCACGATGCCGTTGGCGTCGATGTCGAAGGTCACTTCCACCTGCGGCACGCCGCGCGGGGCCGGCGGGATGCCGCTGAGGTCGAAATTGCCCAGCAGCTTGTTATTGGCGGCCATTTCGCGCTCGCCCTGGAACACGCGGATGGTCACCGCGCTCTGATTGTCCTCGGCGGTCGAGAAGGTCTGGCTCTTCTTGGTCGGGATCGTGGTGTTGCGATCGATCAGCCGGGTGAACACGCCACCCAGCGTCTCGATGCCCAGCGACAGCGGGGTCACGTCGAGCAGTAGCACGTCCTTGACGTCGCCCTGCAGCACGCCGGCCTGAATGGCGGCGCCCAGTGCCACCACTTCGTCCGGGTTCACGCCCTTGTGGGGCTCCTTGCCGAACAGCTGCTTGACGATTTCCTGCACCTTGGGCATGCGGCTCATGCCGCCGACCAGCACGACTTCATCGATCTGCGCGGCGGTGACGCCGGCATCCTTGATCGCCTGCTTGCACGGCTCGATGGTGCGCTGGATCAGGTCGTCGACCAGCGATTCGAGCTTCGAACGGCTCAGCTTGAGCGTCAGGTGCTTGGGGCCCGACGCGTCGGCGGTGATGAAGGGCAGGTTGATTTCGGTCTGGGTCAGGGTCGAGAGTTCGATCTTGGCCTTTTCCGCTGCTTCCTTGAGGCGCTGCAAAGCGAGCTTGTCGCTTCGAAGGTCGATGCCCTGCTCCTTCTTGAACTCGTCGGCCAGGTAATCGACCAGACGCATGTCAAAATCTTCACCGCCGAGGAAGGTGTCGCCATTAGTGGACTTCACCTCGAACACGCCGTCGCCAATTTCCAGGATCGACACGTCGAAGGTGCCGCCGCCAAGGTCATAGACCGCGATGGTGCCGGTGTTCTTCTTGTCGAGGCCATAGGCCAGCGCCGCAGCGGTCGGCTCGTTGATGATGCGCAGCACTTCAAGGCCGGCGATGCGGCCCGCATCCTTGGTGGCCTGGCGCTGGCTGTCGTTGAAATAGGCCGGAACCGTGATGACGGCCTGGGTAATGGTTTCGCCGAGATAGGATTCGGCGGTTTCCTTCATCTTCTGCAGGATCATGGCCGAGACCTGCGAGGGCGAATACTTCTCGCCCGAGGCTTCGACCCACGCATCGCCATTCTCGGCGGCGACGATCTTGAAGGGGACGAGGTTCTTGTCCTTGGCCACGACCTTGTCGTCGTAGCGGCGCCCGATCAGGCGCTTGAACGCAAACAGCGTGCCTTCCGGATTGGTAACGGCCTGGCGCTTGGCCGGCTGGCCAACCAGACGTTCGCCGTCCTTGGAAAAGGCGACCATGGATGGCGTGGTGCGTGCGCCTTCCGCGTTTTCGATGACCTTGGGATTGGCGCCGTCCATCACTGCAACGCAGCTATTGGTGGTGCCCAGATCGATACCGATGACTTTAGCCATTTATGAATTAGCCTCTCTTCTAGCAAACCCGTGCTGGAGCCCTCCGCTTCGGAAGCAGCCCCGTGGCCGGTGAAGGCCGGGTTCCTTGCACTGGAATACGCCCGTGTCTGGGCTTGCTGGCTATATAGGGGGGGCGCCCAATGGCTTCAAGCGCTCAAAGGGGTGAATTGGCGGAGACCGGCGTTGCCGGGCTATCGCGATTGTCTCAGTCGACACCCTCCCCCTTGAGTGACGTCGTAAAACATCGCCCCACGCTCGATGTCACCCCGGCCTTGAGCCGGGGCCCATCCTGAGATCAAGCCGGTGCAGCCATCTCGGGATGGATCCCGGCTCAAGGCCGGGATGACACCGCGTTTTTTTGCGGGTTAGTCGGTCAGCGTGTAGCTGCTGAGTTCGCAGATATCGACCTCGGTAACTTCCAACATCGAGCCTTCGCCGGTCTCGAAGCGGAAATCATACAGGCACTGGTCCGAGCCATCGCCGATGGTGACTACGACCTGCTCGCCGGATTCCAGCGTGCCGTCCTCGCCCAGCAGGTCCTCGCCCCAGGCATCCATATTGCTTGGGTTGGTGTAGAAATAATGCAGCGCCTGCGAGCTGTTATTGATCAGCGTGAATTCGACAGTCTGCGCGGCCGCCGGCACGACGAAGGCCAGCAGCGACAGGGCGGCAAGGCCGCCCTTGAGATTAAAGTTCATGGAAGTCTCCCAAGCCGGTGGCAATTCCGCCGCCGGCGCGCTGCTATTTAGCATGGCGGCCCAAATCAGCGGAAGCGGCGCCATGGGGCCAGCCGCAATTTTTTCGCACGGCGAACCCGGTGACGGGCGCGGCAAAAGCCATTAGAAAGCCGCCATGTTCGCCCCCGGTTCAGTGCTGCTCCACGATACTCTCGATCCCGCCGGGGAGAATTTGCTGTTCACCGCCCCGCGCGAGATTTTGTGCGCCCATGACGCTGCCGGCGTGCGGGCGGCTTTGGCCCGGCTGGAGGCGGCCAATGCCGAGGGCCTGCATGCTGCCGGTTATCTCGCCTATGAGCTGGGTTTTGTCTTCGAGGAGCGCCTCACCTCCCTTTTACCAGAGCGCAACGCCACCCCCCTGCTCTGGCTCGGCCTTTACGACGCCCCCGAACGCCTGAGCCCGGCACAGGTCGAGCAGCGCCTCGCTGGCATCAGCACCGGCACGGCCCGCAACATCATTCCGCGCATGGACGAAGCCGCCTATGGCCTGGCCTTCGACACCGTGAAGAGCCTGATCGCGGCCGGCGATACCTACCAGGTCAACCTCACCTTCAAGGCCGGCTTCCAGTTGGACGGCGATCCGCTGGCGCTGTATCGCGAACTGGTGCGCAAACAGCAGGTCGCCTATGGCGCGCTGATCAACACTGGCACCCATTGGATATTGTCGCGCTCGCCCGAACTCTTCGTCTCGAGCCGGGCCGGCCAGCTCAGCGCCCGCCCGATGAAGGGCACGCTCAAGCGCGGCCGCAATCTGGCCGAGGACGCAGCCGGGCGGGCCGCTTTGGCCAGTGACGAAAAAAACCGCGCCGAAAACCTGATGATCGTCGACCTGTTGCGCAACGACCTCGGCCGCATCGCCGAAATCGGCTCGGTCAAGGTCACCGACCTGTTCACCGTCGAAACCTTTTCCACGCTGCACACCATGACCTCGGGCATTGTCGCCCAGCGCCGCCCGGGGGTGAGCACCAGTGACCTGCTGGCCAATCTCTTCCCCTGCGGTTCGATCACCGGCGCGCCCAAACTGCGCGCCATGGAAATCATCCACCAGGTCGAAGCCGGACCGCGCGGCGTCTATACCGGCTCCATCGGCTACTTCGCCCCCAATGGCGATCTGACCCTCAATGTGGCGATTCGGACCGCGGTCATCGACAATCACGGCAACGGCGAAATCGGCATTGGCGGCGGCATCGTCGCCGATAGTCAGGCCGAAGACGAATATCGCGAGGCTCTGCTCAAAATGGCGTTTTTCACCGAACCGGCCCAACCGGTGACCCTGATCGAAACCCTGCTCTGGCAACCGGGTAGCGGCTATGATCTGCTCGAGCGTCACCTGCACCGGCTCGAATTGTCGGCACGCTATTTCCAACTGCCAGCAAACCGCGAGAAAATCGCCAGCATGCTGGCAGATCATGCTGACAGCTTTACCGACGCCGCCATGCGGGTACGGCTCACCCTCGACGCCAGCGGCCCGGCCATTACAGCCGTGCCCCTGCCGCCCAATCCGGCCCTGTTCCGCTTCGCCATCGCCGATACACGCCAGGATTCGCAGAACCGTTTTCTGCTGCACAAGACCACCAACCGGGCCATGCTCGACGAACCGCGCCAGCGCGCCCAGGCGGCTTTGGGCGTTGATGAGGTGGTATTTTGCAATGAACGCAATGAGTTGACCGAAGGCTCGATCACCAGCCTGTTCCTCGAACGCGATGGGGTCTTGCTGACCCCGCCACTATCCTCGGGCCTCTTGCCCGGCACACTGCGCGCCGAATTGCTGGCCACCGGTCGCGCGATGGAACAGATTCTGACGCTGGATGATTTGCCAAAGGCCGACGCCGTCTGGCTCGGCAATTCCGTGCGCGGCCTCATCCGCGCCGAATGGGTACAATAAGCCTTCTTGCTGCAAACTGACGATTTCTGGAGTGAAAATGACCATCAAGATCAATCCCACCGACGTGCTGGTCGTGGTCGATGTGCAGAATGACTTTTTGCCGGGCGGCAGTCTGGCGGTGGCCGGCGGCGACGAAATCGTGCCGCTGATCAACACCCTGGCCCGCCATTTCAGCAATGTGATCTTCACCCAGGACTGGCACCCGTCCGATCACATTTCCTTCGCCAGCCAGCACCCCGGCAAGGCCCCCTACGACATGGTGGAACTGCCCTATGGCCCCCAGGTGCTGTGGCCCGACCATTGCGTCTGGAACAGCCACGGCGCGGCCTTGTCCGCCGATCTCGACGTGCCGCATGGCCAGCTGATCATCCGTAAGGGCTTCAACCGATTGATTGATTCCTATTCTGGATTCCAGGAAGCCGACCGCTCGACGCTGACCGGCCTCGCCGGTTATCTCAATGAACGCGAAGTCGACCGGCTCTATATCGCCGGCCTCGCCACCGATTTCTGCGTCAGCTGGACCGCCATCGACGCCGCCGCCGGCGGCTTCGACGTCACCGTCATTGACGACGCCAGCCGCGCCATCGACACCAATGGCAGCCTCGCCGCCGCCTGGGCCGCCATGGCTGAAGCCGGCGTGGAGCGCATCCAGTCCAAGGATATTCTGGGCTAACCCACAAAAGAAAATCCCCGCTTTCGCGGGGATTCACGTGAAACTATTGGTCTAAATCAGGCGCTCTTGTCGACCGGCTCGCCGCTGGGAGCCGCAACCGGACCGCCCTTGGCGACGCCGACCATGGCGGGTCGCAACACGCGCTCGCCAATGGCGAAACCGCCCTGCACCACCTGCACCACAGTGCCTTCCGGCTTGGTCGCGTCCGGCACTTCAAACATCGCCTGATGCTTGTGCGGATCGAACTTCAGGCCCTCAGCCTCGATCGGCACGACGCCATGCTTGGCCAGCAGGCGCTGCATTTCGCGCTCGGTCATCTCGATGCCTTCGATCAGCGATTTGACCGTCGGGTCTTCGGATTCGCGGGTGCCTTCCGGCAGCATTACCAGCGCGCGGTTCAGCGCATCGGTGGCGCTCAGCATGTCGCGGGCAAAGCCGGCAATGGCATAGCTGCGCGTGTCGGCCACGTCGCGCTCGGTGCGCTTGCGCAGGTTTTCCATCTCGGCGATGGTCCGCAGCACGCGATCCTTGAGCTCGGCATTCTCGGCGCGCAGCGCTTCCACCGGATCAATGGTCTCTTCGACCGGGATTTCGACTTCAGGCATTTCGCCCGGGGCGGCGTTGTCGTCGCTCATCTGTTTTGTTCCGCATAACAGTCAAAGGATTTGTCCCGCATATCGGCCAATACGACCGGATTTTCAAGCCTCCGCCGCTAAGTCCGCTTTCTGGCCATCATCGCGCTGATCACGTTTGCGGTATAATCCACCACCGGCACGATGCGCGCGTAATTCAGCCGCGTCGGCCCGATCACGCCCAGCACGCCGACAATGCGGTCATTGGCGTCCTTATAGGGCGACAGGATTACCGACGAACCCGACAGCGAAAACAGCTTGTTTTCCGAGCCGATGAAAATTCGCACCCCCTGCGCCTTCTCGGCGTCGCCGAGCAGGTCGAGCAAGCCGTCCTTGCTTTCCAGCTCATCGAATAATTGCCGCATGCGCAGCAACTCATCGCTCGCCATGGTGTCATTAATCAGATTGGCCCGGCCGCGCACGATCACCGTCGGCTGGCTATTGGCCGAAGCCTGGCCCAGCGTGGCGATGCCGGCATCCACCAGCTTCTGCGTCAGTTCATCCAGCTCGGCGCGCTGTTCGGCCTGCCGGTCAGCCAGCGCCTTGCGCGCCTCGGCAATGGTGCGCCCCACCACATGATGGGCCAGATAATTGCCGGCCTGGGTCAGCACTCCGGCGGTGAGCCCCGGCGGAATATCCATGATGCGGTTTTCCACCTGCCCGTCCTGCCCGACCAGAATGGCCATGGCGCGGGTGGCGTCGAGCCGCACGAATTCGATATGGCGCAGCACCACGTCGGCCTTGGTGGCGATCACCACGCCGGCGCCCTGGCTGAGGCCGGAGAGCAATTGGCTGGCCTCCGTGAGAACATCTTCCACCTGGCCGCGCTGCTGGCCTTCGATGGAGTGCGCAATCTGGGCGCGCTCGCTCTCATTGACCGAGCCAACTTCGAGCATGGCATCGACGAAAAACCTCAGCCCTTCCTGGGTCGGCGCGCGCCCGGCCGAGGTATGCGGCGCGGCGATCAGCCCGAGATCTTCGAGGTCCGCCATGACATTGCGCACCGAGGCCGGCGACAGCCCGGTCTGCAGCATGCGGCTGAGATCGCGTGATCCCACGGGCGAGCCGGTCTCGAGATAACGCTCGACGATCTTCTTGAATATGTCCTGACTGCGGGCGTTGAGCACGCTCAGAAAGTCTTCTTGCGGCTTCACTATGCGGCTTTCGATAAAATCGTTCACTTTAACCCTGCGCTCTCATTTAAGCGCATTGCTGCTGCGCGCCAAGCCGCCAGTGCTTGTGAGCCGGGGCGAGGAGGGTTAAGAGGCGGTTAACAGTAATTTTTCGTGGAATCCTAATGCGCCCTTCCGGACGTGAGCCCCATCAGATGCGCGCAGTCAGCATTGAGCGCAAAGTCGCCATGAAGGCGGAGGGCTCCTGCCTCGTCTCGTTCGGCAATACCAAGGTGCTGGTCACCGCCTCGGTCGAAACCAGCCTGCCCGGCTGGCTGCGCGGCAAGGGCCAGGGCTGGGTCACCGCCGAATATGGCATGCTGCCCCGCGCCACTGGTTCGCGCACCCGCCGCGAAGCCAGCGCCGGCAAGCAGACCGGCCGCACCCAGGAAATCCAGCGCCTGATCGGCCGCAGCCTGCGCGCCGTGGTCGATATGCAGCTGCTGGGCGAAAACCAGATTACCATCGACTGCGACGTGCTCGAAGCCGATGGCGGCACCCGCACCGCGGCGATCACCGGCGCTTATGTGGCGCTGGCCGATGCTATTGCCTGGATGGATGAGCGCAAGCTGACCAAGGGCAAGGCGCTGCGTGATTCGGTCGCCGCCGTCTCCTGCGGCATCTATCGCGGCACCCCGGTGCTCGACCTCGATTATCTCGAGGACGTCGAAGCCCATACCGACGCCAATTTCGTCATGACCGGCTCGGGCAAATTCGTTGAAATCCAGGGCACTGCCGAACAGGTCCCGTTCAGCCGCGACGAGCTGAACAGCCTGATGACGCTAGCCGAGCAGGGCATTGCCGATTTGACCCTGCTGCAACAGACGGCGCTGACCGCATGAAGTTCTTTACGCGCAAAAAAGCCGCCCCTTCACCGCGGCCTGCGCCCCAGGCGGGCGAGGCAGACCGTGTGGTGTCGGCGGAGACTTGCGCGATCTGGCATGACATTACCCGCGCCCTCGATCTGTCGCCTCGCCCCGCTGCGGGTCGGACGAAGAGCGAAACCCGCAAGACCGCCCTCGGAGGGTCAACCGCACGATGACCAGTATTGCAAAACTCCGCGAAGGCGACCGTCTGGTCCTCGCCACCCACAATGTCGGCAAGCTCAAGGAATTCCAGGAGCTGTTCGCCCCGTTTGGTCTTGAGCTGGTATCGGCCGGCGAACTCGGCCTGCCCGAGCCTGACGAAACCGGCACGACGTTTGCCGAGAACGCCCGCACCAAGGCCCATGCCGCCGCGCAAGGCGCCGGCATGATCGCGCTAAGCGATGATTCGGGGCTGTGCGTCGATGCGCTGAATGGCGATCCCGGGGTTTACACCGCTGACTGGGCCGGCGTGCCGCGCGATTTCAACCGCGCCATGAAGCGCGTCGAAGATGCGCTGCAGGCCGCCAATGCTACCGAGCCGTCGCGCCGCAAGGCCTCGTTCAATGCCACGCTCTGCCTCGCCCATCCCGATGGCCGCGACGTGCTTTATGTCGGCAAATGCGACGGCACCCTGGTCTGGCCGCCGCGCGGCGAGCAGGGCCATGGCTATGACCCGATGTTCATGCCCGCCGGCTACGACATCACCTTTGGCCAGGTGCCGCCGGACATGAAGCACAGTTGGACCCCCGGTCAGCAGGGCCTGAGCCATCGCGCCCGCGCTTTCGCCCTGTTCGTGGAGAACCAGATTGAGCGCTAACCCCAACGACATGTTCGGGGTCTATGTGCATTGGCCCTTCTGCGCGGCCAAGTGCCCCTATTGCGACTTCAACTCGCATGTCCATCGCGGCGCCTTCGACGAAATCGACTATGTCGCCGCCTATGAGCGCGAAATCGCCACCGCTGCCGCCATGGCGCCGGGCCGCGTCGTGCAGTCGATCTTTTTCGGCGGCGGCACGCCGTCGCTGATGAACCCGCACTCGACGGCGCGCATCATCGACGCCATCGCCAAGCATTGGACCATGGACGCCAATGCCGAGATCACGCTGGAGGCCAATCCGACCAGCGTCGAAGTCGACCGCTTCAAGGGCTACCGCGCCGCCGGCATCAATCGCGTCTCGCTGGGCGTGCAGTCACTGCGCCCCGGCCCGCTGGCCGAACTGGGCCGCCGTCACACCGTCGACGAAGCTATCGCCGCCGTGCGCATCGCGCAATCGGTGTTCGAGCGCTCGAGCTTCGATCTGATCTATGCCCGTCCGCGCCAGACGCTGCATGATTGGGAAGACGAGCTCAAGGAAGCGCTGTGGATGGCGCGCGGCCATCTCAGCCTCTACCAGCTAACCATCGAGCAGGGTACGCGCTATTTCGATCTGCAGCAGGCCGGCAAGCTCAAGCTGCCGGACGAAGATCTGGCCGCCGATTTCTATGAAATGACCCAGGAGCTGACGGCCGAAGCTGGCCTGCCAGCCTACGAGATTTCCAATCACGCCCGCCCCGGCCAGGAAAGCCGCCATAACATGCTGTATTGGCGCTATGGCGAATATGCCGGCATCGGTCCGGGCGCTCATGGCCGCCTGATGATCAACAATCAGCGCCACGCCACCGCCGCCGAAAAAATGCCCTTCGACTGGCAGAAAAAGGTCGTCGACAAGGGGCACGGCCTGGTGGTGGACGATGTGCTCACCTGGGAAGAACAGGGCGACGAATTTTTGGTGATGGGGCTGCGCCTCAAGGAGGGCATCTCCCCCGCCCGCTTCACCGCCCTCTCCGGTCGCCAGATTTCCAAGCGCCAGATCGATACCCTCAAGGGCTACGGCTTTGTGGAAACCCTGCCGAATGGCAATATCCGCGTGACGGAAAAGGGCTTTCCGGTGCTCGACGCCGTGGTCGCCGACCTGGCGGCTTAAGCAAGACTCCAAAGTATATTGGAATCTAAACTGCAACGGGCAATAATGCATCTCGCATGAATGGAGATGCGGGATGAAGGCAGAGAATAGCGGAATTCGCTTGTCTGATACTGATGCTGCAGTCGTAAAAGGTATGCTGCTGAGAGGCGACAGAAATCATGACATCGCAGCGTGGTTTGGCGTAAACCCGGGCCGCGTTGCGGATGTCAAGCAGGGTAGGACTTTTCCAGAAATTGTTCCGTCGCCGCTGTCGGATTTTCCGCCAGCAGGACCCTACTCGTCGGGAAAATCGCTACACAACGCTGCAATGGCTCTCGATGCTGCCAAACTGGCCTTGAACAATGCGATGGTAGATGTCGAGGTTGCGTTGGCTGAGGTCAGGCGCCGGACAGACGCTTAGAGCCCCGCGGCCTCCAGCATCTGCGCCCCGCCCGGCGCCAGACGCTTGATCGCCAGCGCGTATTCGCTGCGCCCATTGCCCAAAAACCGGAACACCCCGTCGCGCCCATTGAACCCCTGCGGGCTGGTCAGCAGCACCGGATTATAGGGCGGATTGGCCATCGACAGCGTGTTCACATTGGCCAGGATGGTTGCGGTATAGGCGAGGGTGGCCAGCGCGTGCGGCTGACCGCCGAACTGGCGCTGATAATCGCCGCTGATTGCCGCCATGCCGGCCGGGTCGACACTGGGATAGATCGCGCCCACCAAGGCGCTGCTGCTGGCGATGCTCGGATCGCCCTCCCAATCGGCCGAGCCGACGATTTGCACCATCTCCGGCGTCACCCCGGCCTGCGCCAGCAGCAGGCCAAAATTCGGCGCGGTGGCGCGGTCGGGCAGGAACAGCGTGTCGATCATGCCCTTTTTGATCTCGGGCAGCGCCTGATTGATGATCTGCTGGGCTTCCCCGACTGACGAGAAACTATAGACCGCATTGGGCGCATAGCCTGCGGCAATGGCCTGTTGGCGGAACGCTGTCTGCTGCGCCTGGCCGAACTCACTGGTCGGGAACACCCCGGCAATGCCGCGTCTGCCCTGCGTCTTGAGCCAGTTGAGCGAGCGCTTCATCTCCATGTCTGGCAAGACGCTGAGCAAATACACGCCCGGGCTCGCCGCTATCGGATTGTTGGAAAAGCCGATCAGCGGCACCCCACCCGAACGCGCCACCGCGCCGGCTGCCGTCACCTGCTCGGCGCGCAAGGGCCCCAGGATCAATTTGGCCCCGCTGCTCACCGCCGCACTGGCCGCCGCCGTCGCGCCCTGCACGCTGGTGCCGCTGTCGCGCAGGGTGATGGTGATGTTTTCCGCGATATTGGGATTGGCCTCGATGAAGCTGATCGCCAGCCGGCTGGCATTGGCCAGTGACTGGCCGACACTGGCGATGCCGGGATCGCCCGAGAGCGGCAGCAACAGCGTCACCGGCACCGGTCCGCGGCCAAAACTCTGGCTCGGCCCGCTCGGTTGCAGGGGCTGGTTCGGCGTCATCTGGCCCGGCTGGTCGGGCGTTCCCACCGGGCCACCAAAATCCAGCACCCGGGAGCCGAGTTGCAGCGGCGCACAGGCGGCCAGCAAAACCAGCAGCGCCGATCCGACGCCGCGTGCTATGGCAGTGGCGATGTTTCCGAAAATCCGCATTTTCGGGCCTCTCAATGCTAGCAGTCTGTTAACACTTGGCAGCAATTGCTTAACCAATTCTCAACCAGCGGAATGGGCATGTCGGACACCAATTCGGGCTATTTCATCGCCGGCACCACATTTGCCGCCCCGCCACTGGCGCCTGGCCTCTATGTCGTCGCTACCCCGATCGGCAATCTGCGCGACATCACGATTCGCGCGCTGGAAACGCTGGCGGCCGCCTCTGTGGTGCTGTGCGAGGACACGAGGCAATCGGCCCGCCTGCTTGATCACTACGGCATCAAGGGGCGCCGCGTGGCGCTGCATGAGCACAATGAGCGGGCCAAGGCCGAGGACATCGTCCGCCGCGTCGCCGCCGGCGAAGCCATCGCGCTGATTTCCGACGCGGGCACGCCGCTGCTGTCCGACCCCGGTTTCCCGCTGATCCGCGCTCTCGCTGAAGCCGGCCAGCCGGTCTTCCCCATTCCCGGCGCCTCGGCGCTGCTGTCGGCGCTGGTGGTGGCGGGCCTGCCCACCGACGCCTTCGCCTTTCACGGCTTTTTGCCGCCCAAGGCCGGCGCCCGCGTCAATGCGCTCAAGGCGCTGACGGATTCACGTGAAACGCTGGTGTTCTACGAAAGCCCGCGCCGCTTGGACGACACGCTGGCGGCGATGGCTGAATTGTGGGGAGACCGCCAAGCCGCGGTGGCGCTCGAACTGACCAAGCGCTTCGAGCGGGTGCATCGCGGCACCCTGCCCGCGCTGGCTGCTGCCTTTGCCGACACCGAAACCAAGGGCGAAGCCGTCATTGTCGTCGCCGGCGCCGCCGCGCCCACCGCTCCCGACGCCGACGAATGGCAGGCGGCTCTGCTGGCAGCGATGGCTGACCAGCCGCTGCGCGTCGCCGTCGATGACGTGACCAAGCAATATGGGCTCAAGCGCAAGGAGGTCTATGATGCCGCCCTCGCCCTTAAAGCCGAAAAGTAAGGCGCGCATCAAGGCTTACCAGGGCGGCCAGCGCGGCGAGTTGCTGGCGGCCTGGCTGCTGCGCCTGCAATTTTACCGCATCATCGCGCAACGCTACAAAACCCCGGTCGGCGAAATCGACCTGATCGCCAGCCGCTTCGGCACCATCGTCTTTGTCGAGGTCAAGGCGCGCCGTCAGGCATCCAGCGAAGCCGAGACGCTGGCGTCGGTCAACCAGTCGCGCATCACCCGCGCCGCGCAATATTGGCTGGCCCGCCACCCCGCCGCAGCACAGGCGAACTGCCGCTTCGATGTAATTTTCCTTGCACAAGGCAGATGGCCGCGCCATGTCATCAACGCCTTCGATGCGGCCAGCTGAAGCTCCGGCCGCCCGACCACAGATCAAAAAGGGCCAAAAATGCTCAAAGTCGCGGTTCAGATGGACCATGTCGCCACCATCAATCCCCTCGGCGACTCCACCTTCGCCATGATGCTGGAGGCGCAAGCGCGCGGCCACGAGCTGCTGCATTACACGCCCGATACGCTGGCGCTGCGCGGCAATGTGGTGTCGGCACTAGCCGCCCCGATCCGCGTCTTCGACAAGCCCAAGGGCGAACATTACCAGCTCGGCGAGGCCAGCCGGGTCGATTTGTCGACGCAGGACGTGATCCATATGCGCCAGGATCCGCCTTTCGACATGAATTACATCACGCTCACCCATCTGCTCGAGCGGCTGCATCCCAAGACCCTGGTGGTCAATCCGCCGTCTGCGGTGCGCAATGCGCCGGAAAAAATCCTGGTGATGGATTTTCCCGAGCTGATGCCGCCGACTTTGGTGACGCGCGACCGCAGCCTGATCCATGAGTTCCGCAAGGAGCATGGCAACATCATCGTCAAGCCGCTCTACGGCAATGGCGGGGCCGGCGTGTTCTTCATCCAGGAGGGCGACCACAATCTGGTTAGCCTGCTGGAACTGTTCGAGCAGAACTATCGCGAACCCTTCATGATCCAGAAATACCTGCCCGACGTGCGCAAGGGCGACAAGCGGATCATCATCATTGATGGCGAGCCGATTGCCGGCCTCAACCGCGTTCCCGCCGATGGCGAAGCGCGTTCCAACATGCATGTCGGCGGCCGCCCCGAGCTGAGCCCGCTCACCGCGCGCGAGTTGGAAATCTGCGCCACCATCGCCCCGGCGCTTAAGGAACGCGGCATGATCTTTGTCGGCATCGACGTCATCGGCGACTACCTCACCGAGATCAACGTCACCTCGCCCACCGGCATCCGCGAGATCAAGCGCTTCGGCGGGCCGGACATTGCCGTGATGATCTGGGACGCCATCGAAAAGCGCCGCGCCTGATGTATCTGCTGCTGACGACGATACTGGGCGGCGTCGGCTGGTTTCTGTTCCGCCGCTGGCGCCGCACCCTGCCGGTCGACCAGCGGCTGACCCTGCCCTATTGGCGGAACTCGCTGGTCGTAGTCGGCGCCTATCTGCTGTCGATCCTGCTCGGCGCCGGCATCACCCGCATCATGGTTGGCTTCAACCGCTCCGGTTGGGCCGATCTGCTGATGGTGGCGTTTTTCACCGTATGGGTGCTCTACGGCGCCGTCTGGCTGCTGCGGTTTCTGCCGACAACACGGCCGAAAGCCGATTGGCTGAGCCGCTCGCGGGGCTGGATCGACGGGTTTGGCCTGCTGTTGCTGGCCGGCCTGGCGACCGCGGCACGCATGGTCTGACCCGGCGACAGCAGGCCCGCGGCAGGGGGTCGCCAAACGGTCACGAAAACGCTAGGTCTATCTCGCTCTGAGGGGACCGGCGTCATGCCCACAACTACCTTTTTCGTCGCCTTCGCGACGCTGTTCGCCACTGTGGGCGTGGCCGATATCGCCTTTATCTTCGCGGCGCTGACCAAGCATCACACCTCCAAGCAGCGTTTTGCCTTCGCCACGCGTGGCGTCATCATCGCCGGCATCATCCTGTTGCTCTTCGGCGTGCTGGGCAATCCGATCCTCGAAGTCTTCGGCATCACCATTCCGGCGCTGCGTACCGCCGGCGGCCTGCTGCTGTTTTTGATCGCTATCGACATGGTGTTCGCCCGCCATTCGGGCGGCACCGGCACCACTGACGAGGAAGAGGTGGAGGCCCGCCAGCGCCAGGATATCGCCGTGTTTCCGCTGGCCATGCCCCTGCTCGCCGGCCCCGGTGCCATCAGCGCAGTGATCCTGCTGACCACCGGCACCAAGACCAATCTGGAATATTGGTCGGTGTTGCTGGCGGTGGTGGTGATCCTGTTTCTGGCCTGGCTGACGCTGCTGGTGGCGATTCCGATCCAGCGCGTGCTCGGGGTCACCGGGCTGGCGGTGGTGTCGCGCGTCGTCGGCATCCTGCTGGCCGCGCTGGCGGTGCAGTTTGTCTTTGACGGGATCCAGTCCAGCGGGTTGCTCGGCCATACGGCGGGCTGAACACCCTCGAAAATTCGCTAAAATTGCACCGTTAAGCAAGTCTTAACGCTGGCATTGACCGCCGCAGCGCCAAGGCGCAGTTGATGGGCTCAGACCTTCTGCTGGAGGACCGAGCCTGTGCGTATCGCTACCGTTATCGCCCTGATGATCCTGGCCATGCTGGCCGCCAGTTCCAGCCACGGCAGCGTGCCGCGCACGGACATTCTAGTGTCGATGGCCCCCAGCCTCGCATCCTGACGCCTGGCCACAAAAAAAAAGGCGGCCGACCCCTGTCGACCGCCACATCTGTCGCGATTGGGACGCTTACTTCTTGGCGTTGCCAGCGCTACCCGAGCCCAGACCGGTGATCGGCTTGGCGGCGACGATCTTGTCCTTTTTGGGTTTCTTGGCTTCTTTGTTGCTGCGCATCTGACCCTTGGCCATTTCAGTCCTCCTCGGGCAAATTTGCCCGGTTCATAATAGGCGAAGGCTAGTCCCGACCCTGAGGGCTGGCAAGCCGATCCGGCATGTATGCCGGCAGTGATTTGACTTTCCGCCGCGTTCTGCTTTGATATGGGCATGCGCGCCAATCGTTCCGATCATCGCCAGCAGCACCGGATCCGCCTCCTTCGAGGTGTGTGACCTGGTTCGGCCACCTGCGTTGCAAGGGCCGGGCCAGGATAAGTCCCTAATTTTCCGCTGATTTTGCACCCGCTTTCCGCGGGTCAGTTGTCATCGTCCGTAGCACCCGCGTCTTGCCGACGCCGGGATGCGGCGATGCGTTTGTATGGATAATTCGATTATGACCTTCAAATATGCCGTCACCCTGCCCATTAGCGGCGCGCACAAGCTGCAGCGCTTCACCGATTGGGTCAAGTCGGTGCTACCCGATCTGGAATACAAGCTGCCGCCGCAGACCCCGGTCAAGACCGAAACCATGACCATCCGCCTGCGCGCTCTTGACGATCGCGCCCGCGTGCTGACGGCGCTCGGCACCAGCAAGCCCTGATTGACTGGCGCCGCGCCCTCCCTGGCGCGGCGCCCATTCCCTGTTTCATTTCAGCTGTTAAGGAGCCTCATAAAATGTCGGACTCGCCCCAGTTCGTCATGACCGATCGGGATTATGCCATTCTGCGCGGCATCGCCATGGCGCGCCCCTCAGGAGAACGCGGCTATTTCGATCTGCTTCGGCAAAAGCTCGTCCAGTCCGATGTTGTGGACTCCGAGATGATCGACCCTACCGTGGTCACCATGAACAGCCAGGTCCGCTATCGCGTCGGCGATGGCCGTTGGCTTGAACATAAACTGGTGCTCGGCGCCGCGCGCGAAGTCATCGGCCAGACCATTTCCCTGCGCTCGCTGCATGGGCTGGCGCTGCTCGGCATGCGCGACGAGCAGGAATTCACCTATGATTCCGAGCAGGGACCCGTCACCGTCAACTCGGTGCTGTATCAGCCCGAGGCCGATGCCGAGGTCGTCGATTATGGCCGCGCCCGCATGTGGCGCGGGCGCTAACCAAGTCCTATTTCGCCGACTGGCACCGGCCAGTCGGCCCCAATGAGGCAATGGCGCGCGGATCGCAGCCGGTCAGCAGGAAGGTGATCCAGTCATTCTGGTTGCCGTAGAAGGCATTGCGATCCACCTCGCCGCGCACGCCGCGCACCACGCCGGTCTGCGTCCACTGCCAGAAGGTCCAGGTGCGGTTGCCATAGCGCTCATGCGGCTCGGCAGCGGTCGAGCGCAGCCAGAACGCATTGGGGAAATAAGCGCCGTCGAGCACGTCGCGGTGGAAGTTCATGTCGGTATAGATGATCGGCAGCTTGCCGGTATGGCGCTCCATGGCGTCGAGCATGACGCGGATCTTTTCCAGCGCATCGGCGCGGCTTGGCTTGTTTTTGCAGCTCGAATGGTTGTTCCATTCTAGATCCAGCACCGGCGGCAGCGCATCGAAATCATTGGGCACATTCTGCACGAACCAGGCCGCCTGCTCGGAGGCCAGCGAGCACCAGGTCATGAAGTGATAGGCGCCGCGCGGCATGCCGGCTTCGCGCGCCCGCACCCAGTTCACCCGGAAATTGGGGTCGATATAGTCCTTGCCCTCGGTCGCCTTCATGAAGACGAAATGGATGCCGGACTGAAACGCCTGTCGGAAATCGACATTTTCCTGATAGCGCGCCACGTCGATCCCCTGGATCGGCATCGCCCTGGCCCGGTCGACGCCCGAATGGGGGCGGTTATCGCCCTGGATCGGGCCATACAGCCCGCCGCCGGACGAACAGGCGACCAATATTGCGGCCAGCATGGCCGAAACCGTGCCCTTTGCGATCGCAGAAAACGAGGGAAAAGGCCGGCTGGCAAGCATCGGATCACAACTCTACGCAAGACTGACTGAGCCTTTGATTCAACATGGCGCGGTTAACGGAGGATTAGGTTTACCTATGTGGCAAGCGGCGTGGTTAACATGCCGTATTTCGTTCGCTTTACGTTCTTGTGAGCCTCGGTTTGCTTTGCTACTCTGCGGCGGGGCTTGGGGCTTGGGGCATGGACGATGGTCACCCGCGTAGCGACAGTCGCGTTTCAAGGCATCGAGGCGGTGCCGGTCGATGTGCAGGTGCAGATCGCGCCCGGCCTGCCGAAAATCATTCTGGTCGGCCTGCCCGACAAGGCAGTCAATGTATCCGGCGAACGGGTCCGCGCCGCGCTGATCGCCTCGGGGCTCGGCCTGCCGCCCAAGCGCATCGTGGTCAATCTGGCGCCGGCCGACCTGCCCAAGGAGGGCAGTCATTACGATCTGCCCATTGCGCTCGGCATCATGGCCGCCATCGGCGCCATTCCGCAGGACGCGCTGGACGGCTATCTGGCGCTGGGCGAATTGGGGCTCGACGGCCGCCTCGCCCATGTCGGTGGCATCTTGCCAGCGGCGATTGCCGCACAGAGCCGCGATCTGGGGCTGATCTGCGCCGCCCCCTCGGGCGCCGAGGCCGCCTGGGCAGGTGATGGGCTCGATATCATCGCCGCCGAAAGCCTGTTGGCGCTGGTCAATCACCTCACCGGCCATCAATTGGCGGCGCGGCCAACGCCCCGCAAGCGCCCGGCGCCCGAGGGCCTGCCCGATCTCAGCGACGTGCGCGGCCAGTTGGTGGCGCGGCGGGCGCTGGAAGTGGCAGCAGCCGGTGGCCACAATATGCTGCGTGCATATATCCCTGTAATAAGAGCGGAAATGCTATATGCACGTTTGTGTGCATATAGCGCATCAAATAACGGCTGATTGTTAACCCAGACGGCTTTACCGTTGCGGCATGAAAGCCATTATCTACGCCCGCTGGTCATCTCTTGAACAAAGCAAAGGTTCGTCCCTGGAAAGGCAGATGGACATTTGCGAGCGCTTTTGCCTTGAGCAGGGCTGGGAAGTTATTGACCGCCTTCGTGATGAAGGAAAAAGCGCCTACACGGGCGCAAACCTCTCCGAGGGAGAGCTTGGCACGCTCACTAAGCGCGTTGAAAACGATCTACTGCGCGAACCGACGGTGCTTGTTGTTGAGCAACTGGACCGAATTTCGCGTTTGCCTCCGGGGCAGGTGATCGCATGGATACAAAAGGTCGTGGGTCATGGCCTCACAATTGCGACCGCGAACGACAGGTTGATACTCGACAGTAGGAAGCTAGAAGCTGACCCTATCGGCATCATTAGCACGGTCTTCAATGCGTTTCGGGCGTTTCAGGAAAGCAAGCACAAGAGTGATCGCCTCGCCGAAAGCTGGCGCATTCGCCGAAAGGCCGCAGAAGATGCAAAGAGGCCCATCACCACCGTTTGTCCCGCATGGCTGACTGTTGACCCTGAGACAGGCAAGTTTTCCAAACTTCCCGAGCGCGTGGAGATCGTGAAGCGCATGTTTGAGGAGAACGCTAACGGCTTCGGAATACGGAAAATTGCCTCGCGGCTGAACGAAGACGGTATCGAGACGTGGGGCAAGGGAAAGAGGAAGGGCGAAGGCTGGCATGCCAGCTACATTCAGAAAATTCTAGGTAATACCGCTGTTCTTGGCGAGTTTCAGCCGCATACTCGTCCGCGTGGTGGAATACGCGAGCCGTCTGGCGATCCCATCCCCAACTACTTTCCTGCGGTGATTGATGAGGCCACTTTTGCCCTTGTGAACAGCGGGCGCAAGCGTTTGCCCGGTGGGACAGCAAAAAGCAATTTGCCCAATTTGTTTAGCGGCAGAACTCGCTGCTCATCCTGCGGCTCCACGATGACCTACATCAAGAAGCAGAGCGCCGGGGCGAAGAGGAAGAACCGCGTTGGTGAATATGTCTGGTCGGTCAGTCAAGACGAGAGCTATCTAGTTTGCAGCAAGGCTCTTCGGCGCTTCGAGTGCACCAACCGAAATCATTTCAACTATTTGAAGGTTGAAGCGGGGGTGATCGACAAAATAAATCACCTTGTCCTCGACGACACGCAGTTTGAACGGGCCGACGAAGCCCTGAAAATTGAGCAGGAATTGGTGGCTGTTGAGCGCTATGTGGTGAACCGGCGAACAACAGCCAGGCGGTATCTCAAGGCATTTGGGGAAACAGACGACCCTGACGCTGAGCGTATGTGGTTGGACACAGTGACCAAAGTCAAAGAGAACGAGAAGCGTTTGGCAGAGCTGCAGGAGCAGTTTTTGCTGGCGAAGGGTGCTGTTTCACCTGCCGAACACGTTCGACGGATCAAGCAATATGTGGTCCTAATTAATGACGCAGACCCCGAAATTCGTCTTGATGCTCGTCGCAAGATCATGATCGCGCTGAAGGACGTTGTCGACCAAATCAACTTCGACACGAGCCGTAAGGTGACTGTGACATTCTTGGGCGGCGCTCACAACGTCAAGCTATCCGACAAAGGAGCCATGGAGCAGGAAGAAAGCTTCTTTGTCGAACTCGCAGAGGGCGACAAGCTCGTGACTTTGAAGGATGGGACCGAAGTGGTCTTGCCGATTGCAGCACTTCGGGCCGGGCTTGTGGGCGATGATCCGCTGAGGCAGTCGAAACTGGATAAGCTGCTGGAGCGCGATGAGCGCAACCGTATCGGCATGTCAGACATTGGGGCCGAAGAGCAAAAGGCGAAAAGCGGCTAATCTCTGGTCGCGTTTTGGGATGCAGGGTTTAGGCCATGTGGGAAGCAACCCACATGGAGACACCACAGCACATGAGCATCCTGAAGACCCTGAAGCTGACCACGGCCCAGCCAGTTCGGGCGAGCAATGATCCTGTTGAACGCGCCCGCAACAAGGTGATCGCGGCGCTGGCCGAGCAGAAGGCAATGGCCGAGGCCAAGATTGCTGGGCAGCATTATGCACCGACCCATGTGGTATGGCGCAAGAACGACGATGGGGTTCGGGTTGCGGTTGAAACCCCGAAACGCCTGCGCGCTGGTTGGTTCGTGGATGCCAGCGGTCAGACCTTCTTCGGTATTCGCTATGCGGGCAAGCCCATCGAATTCGCCAAGGACAAGAACGCCATCGCCGTTGGCGAGCTGTCAGCGCTGCCTGCGATCCTCGACACCCTGACCGAGGCTGTGCGCGCTGGTGAACTCGACAACCAGCTTGCGGCAGCGGCGGCCGAACGCGGGCTCATGCTGCGCAAGGCCAGCTAATCTTGGTCCTGAAATACCTCCGAGTGCCGGGAGCGGCTGCAATGCTGCTCTTGGCGTTTTTCACATTTCCGGCCAGCGCGAATTCGGAATTGGCTTTGGCATCGCGCCAATGTGCCTCCTTGCGCTCAACCGTACTTCTGCACGTTGGTGACCGGGCAAAAGAACTGCTGTTCGCCAGTCGGGACATGGACCGCAATGGCTGGCTCAATCCCGGTGTCGCCAATGACGGCTTCAAGACCGTCCAGCTTGCGGTAATGCACTTCGATTTTGCCTATGAGGCCGTGGCAATGGGTGGCAGGGCAATGCCGAAGCCTGCCACCGCCTGGCACTGCAATTCGGGCAGAACGTCGATAGCTATGTCGATGCCGCGCTGGTTGGCGGGGAGACACCCCGATGACTTCCGACACGGATTTGCCACCCAATTGGCCGCAGTTGGAACGGGAAATCCGGTTCCACCGAAACCTGGTCTATTGGGAGGCCAAACGCGGGATTACTCGGACCCAGCTGCTCAACCATATGGGTGTGGACGGTGGCCATTTCGACCGTGCCATGAAAATGACCCGAGAAGAAAAGGTCGCCTACCTTGAGAAGATGGCGGCCTTCCTGTCCGTACCGCTGTCGTCTTTGTTTGCGCCACCCCCGGATGACTTTTACACGATACGCACCCGTTGGCGGCGCGAGTAGAAAATGATGCCTACCCGCAAAATGTCCACTTAGGCCGTTCGCAGCGGACTTCGTAGGGCAGGACAGAGCAAATCTATGGCCGCTTGACTGATATGCGACAAAGGCGTGTTCTGTTCCCATGTGGCGAGTTCCATCCGTCAATCCCGAGACCAAGCGCAAAGCTGCCCTTGCCAAGAGGTTGCGGCGGAAGCTCGAATATTTCCAACAGATACAGCCAAGGCGTCGTGAGGCGGAATGTGCGGACGAAGGTGAAGCCACTTGTCGGGCCTTGCTGCGCGAACTGGGTGCGAAAGAAGCGTAGTGCTCGATTACCCGTGTAGGGGCAATGCGGGCTAAAAAGCCCTTAGTGCAGCACGGCTTGCATTGATGGTGCCAACCCCAACAGCGGGCACCGTAGGGCATCAGCGACGTACAACATTGTTGTGGCCACCCCATTGGACTGAGGTCACACGCGCGAATGCGCGCGTGGCGCACCAGACAGCTATAGCCATCGGCTATAGCTGTCTGGCCTTACCCTATGTAGCTGAATGGCCGAAACGTCTGTCTAACGCCTTGGCTCTGTTGAGCCTTTTTCGTGAAAAACACGACCTCTTGGCCGGTGATCCATACGGCTATATTTCGCGGCAACAGGAGGAAGATACCAATGCGACTGCGACACCCCCAAGCTCCACGGCTGCTAGCGCGCAATGTTTGGCGGTTCCGGGAACAACGCCGTATGACCGCCAGCAAGTTAGCAGAACAGCTTGATTGGCCATTGGTCGAAATCGACAAGATTGAGAACGGCGACAAATTCGATTTGAGCCTTGATGAGCTTGAAAGACTTTCGCTGGCGCTTCACGTTGAGCCATCCGATCTTCTAAGAAGAAATTCAGGCCATTAATGCCGCCGGTTGTCTGCGAGTTTTCTGTCGTGCTTGGTTGCGGTGGCAGCGTAGGGGGCTGGCCTCGGCCGGTTGAGCCCACCACCCATTTCCGTCATTCAAGCTGCTCCCGCAATCTACCGAAAGCGGACATATCCGCCTGCCACGTCACGGATGGTCAACGACACAATTGCCAAATCCACGTGCCGAGCCAACCGAGCAAGGCGGCCACGCCCAAAATCGCCGCCCAGCGCAGTGCAGTCCACGCCGGTCTCGGCAATGTCCACCACGCACTGGAGGGTACGAACGTCCCGATTCCAGTCGCAAGCGATGTTTCCGGATAGCGCAGGAATCGATCCCACAAACCGTCGCCGACAAGATTTTCGGTGAGCGCCCATCGGTCGAAGAAAGTTCCGTGCCCATATTTTTCGGCACGAACGTTGAGAACTGTCGGGGCGTCGAAGCCACGATGACCGCTCGGTCCACTTTCAGGTATCGCGAAGACAGTGATCTGCACCGGCCAGTCGCGAAGCCCGCAATGGTTCAGGACCGCGCCGATCCTTCCCTTCTGCTGGTGGGCACCCCAGTCAAAGTCCGGGCGAACGATGCTGCCCGCAAGCAGCACACGACCAAAGGTCAGGTCCTTGAACTCCTCTAACGACAGAAGTGTCGTGAACAGCAGGGTGCCGAAGCTGTGAAGGACCACGTCGGGCGGTTCAGCAATGCCCCCCTCCGTTGCGAACGCCTGCGCTAACTTGATCTGCCTGCCCAACTGCCGGGCCAATTGTCGGTGGCGCCATCTGAACAGCACCGAGATCCGAACGAGTCCGAACTTGTAGTTCAGGACGGGCGCGCGGCGCCTGTACTTGTTGGCGATGCGCCAGCTGAATTCCTCCTGCCACTCGCCGACCGTATTGAACCCGTGCACGGCGAACAGCCATGGCACGCCTCGACTGATCGCGCCCGAAGTCCTGTATTCACTGGTTTCGACTGGCGGTTTGCCGATCTGCTTGAAGGTCGTTCCGCAATTCGAGCATTCGCCCATCTCGACGTCGCTTTGGGCTAATGGGTGCCTGCACTGGGGATTGGGGCAGGTGAAAGCCAGCACCTTCTTCAGGACGCCTAGCTCGGAGAGCCTGTCGAGAAGCAGGAAGACCTCCTCGGCACTCGCGCTGGTCTCGGTGGCGATGAGCAAGGGATCAACGATGGCCGAGCTTCCGCTCTCAACAACGCCTCTGACAGCGTCCATCGCTGCACGGCCGGCGATCCGCTCCACATCGTCCCAAGCTAGTTGTTGTTCCAATGCCACAGCAGGTCCGTGATGTAGTAGACGTCGGCCCTCTTGCAGCCGACCCAAATACGCACGCGACTTTCCGCGCCAAAAATTTCGATCTTGATGTCCTTCTCCAATGCACCATGTAGGGTCTTTGGAAGACCGTACTTCCCATCGGCGGATTGGAATGCCCCTGCATCGACGCCTTTCCTGGCCTCGCGCACTGCCTCGACCTCGTCGATCCCGCCTTCGGTCGTTGAAACCAGCATCACGTATCCGCCATGCGTGTGCATCGTCTGGGATTTTGCCGACGCGACGTTGCTGTCGCTGCCCAACACCTTGGCGGCATTGCCGAGCGGAACGCGAGCCAGAGGCTTATCGATGAGGCCGATCTCCCGGAGCTGATCTTGAACCAGCTTCAGGACCTGACGGTGCAAAGCCCCATCGTTCGGCAATTGGAGAAACACCGCACTGTAAAGGCCGTCGAAGCGCCATTCGAATCTTACCACCGCCCTGTTGGCTTGAACCTGATAGGCGTGGAACTGGTAGAGTTCTCCGTCGATCCACTCTTCATCTTTGTCCATTTTGGACTTTCGTTCCGTCGCTTCGGTAGCGCGGTGCCAGAGGAAGGATATCGACTCTTTGGAAACCTCGATGCTCGTCAGCGTGAGTTCGTTAGGAAAGGCGTGACCGCTCCCCTTGTTCAGCAGGCTCTTCCACTTAGAGCCCTGCACCAACGCCAATGCGTCGCCATGCGATTTTCCCAGCGCCGCATGGAAGTAGACGTGCTGCCGGCCCCATCCCTCCACCTCCTCCAGCCAGGCGTCGAAATGCGCCCTCGTCAGAAGTCCTTTGTCGATGGCGTCGTTCATGTTGGTCAGAAAATCGGGCTTAGTGGCACCGATCTTGAGGTCGTTGTCGCGAAGCAACTGTTTGATGAATTCGTTGCCCTGACTCAGAACGATCGATCGGGCCAGATCCTTGAGCTGCTGCTTCTCCTCCTTGGCGACATCTTTCGGCACGGCGGTCCTCCAGTCTTCGACCATATGCGTCCGATTCATCCTTGAGCGCAATATTTTGAGTCGAAGCGCAAGAAGTCCACTGGATCTGGTATGGGCGGCAACGCGCCTCATTCCGGCCGTTTAGGACAATGTTGCACATCCCAGACAGCCGACGGGCGGGCAGACCAGATCTGCGCCTCCATTTACAAGCGAATTGCAAGCAGTCTGATTTGGAGCTGTACTCGGGCTTTCAACGATAGACCTCTTTTTGGTCTGCTACGGCTGGCTTGGCTCTCCACATTTCGGAAATCAACCGCAAAGCCGGCTCCGAGGGCGGTCTGCTTGTGAAGATTTTTGGCATCTGTGGCAAACACAACCGCGACCCGCGAGGCGTTTCGGAAGCCTGAAAGAAAATCCATAATGCACAGGAGCTTCGGCGTTTCCATTGACACAGCTTCCTGCACGTTGAAAAAGTTGATTTTCAAGGAATTGCTTTCGACCAAATCACGGTCAAAGGATTGCTGACGGTGAATACTAACGTGCATAGCGCGGAGTCCGCCGCGCTCGGATTTCTCTACCAAATTCAGTACGCTCTGCTCCTGCTTTGGAGCCAACGTGAAGACGAAGCAATTGTCCATCTCGAGACGCTGGATGATGTGCATCTAAGCACAAGTGGCGGGGACCTGTTGGAGCAGCTCAAGCACTCCATGAAGGCGAAGCCTTCCCCTGTCTCAATCAAGAGCGTGATGGTCTGGAAAACGCTGAGGGCTTGGATAGACGTAATTCCAGAACTGGACTTGACGACAGCCCGCTTTCACCTCGTCACCGTGGCGGAGATTGCTGCCGACTCCCCTCTTAACGCCCTTGTCGGTGATGGCGGTGACCGAGAGGCCCTTCGGGACAGTCTAAAGGAAGAAGCAAAACGCGTCTTGCTCGAGCGCGCCACTGCAAGAGCCGCTGGAAAAGCGAAATTGCCCCACGCGGACAGATACGAGGGGTGTGAAGCATTCCTTGCATTGACCGATGAGCGCATAGACGAGCTTTTGGCTCGAGCCAAAATCAAAGCAATGCAACCAAATGCCGCCCAGATCGAAGACGAGCTTGCGGCGCTTTTGACCACCGTACCTCAGAGCAAGCAGCATCTGGTTGCCCAGCGTCTCATCGGCTGGTGGTATCGTCAGGTTTTGGCCCTGCTAACTAAACAGCGCGAGTTCGGGATTTCCCGGTTTGAACTCTTGAAGTGTCATCTTGAAATCGTCCGGGAAATTGAACTGGACGAGCTCACCAGCGAATTTGCCAACATAAATCATCCTCCCAACTACAAGTTCGACGGCATGATCGAGCGACAGGTGTCCGCAGTGGGCGGCGATGCGGTGGTCCTGAAGCGCTCGGTCAGGGAAGAATGGCGCGCTCGAGAAGAACGTTCGCGATGGGTCAGAGAAAACCCGGCAAGACGCGAAACGATTCGCAATTACGATGACCGATTGATCGAGGAATGGTCAGACCGGCACTATCGGATGTGTCAACAATGCAGCGGAATGTCTACTGAGATACTCATGAAGAATGGACACACGCTGCTCGATTGGACGCATTTTGATGCTCCTGTTGAATTGGAGAGTATAGCGCCGAAAATTCTTTCACCGTACTATGTTAGGGGAACCTACCAAGTACTCTCGATTTCTGGAGCAGTAGGCTGGCACCCCCACTACGAGTCTCTGCTCGGGTTTTCTAAATGACTACCGCCCACGATCTTTTCGCTGAAACCAACCCTGCCTTCGGAGCTTTTGCCATAGCCGGGTTCTGTTCCTCCTACGAGAGTGTTTCAGGAACCTCCCCATCCCTGTCGTTACTTTATTTGTCGATCCCGATAGCGTTTTCCGACGACACCCAGGAATCCTTCGAAAAGACGAACGCCACCACCGGCCTTCTGTCCTGGCTCAACAGATTTCCTGACATCAGGATCAACCTCGGAGCGCGCCTGGACGCCTCTCTGGACATCGTCACCTCGGCGGTGAAGCTCGGTGTGCAGGCAAATGCGCTCAGGCTTCATGGCGGCGGTCTTCTGGGTGTGGGGCATGCGGCACCGGCCGCGAAAGGCAGCAGGGATCTGCCAGAACACGCCAAACGGGTCATCAAGCGCGCCGAGCGTCTTGGTGGATGGATGGCGAAGGTCGGAAGCGCCGCAGCCGTTTTCTCTGCTTTTGGGGTTGAGCCATGACTCGTTGGAACATCCAGGAACTCGCATTTTATGGTGTCGAAAGCAGGCGTCGGTCCATCTGGTTCAAACTTGACGCCGTGAACGTGATTACTGGCGCGTCAGGCACAGGAAAATCCGCAATTATTGATGCGATTGATTACTGCCTTGGGTCGACGAACTGTGGCCTCCCCTTCTACGTACGGGAGCACGCGGTTGCAGTCGCAGTCCATTGGGTGAATGGCGATCAACATCTAATCGTCGGCCGAAAGATCCCTCGTGCCGGCAAAGGTACTGAGCAGATGTTCGTGAAGGCCGGACGTATGCTCGAGCTGCCGGAAGTCGAGGCTGGCCTCGAGGGACCAACCAATCGTGAAACCGCTCGAGGCATGATTGAGCGGGCTTTTGGTATCGGCGATCTCGATGACAAAAAATCTCAGCAGGGCAGTCAAAAGGGACGCGCGACGGTGCGGGATATTCCCCCGTACCTATTCCTTTCTGGTGACGTGATAGTCAGCAAGAGTACATTGCTGCACGACCTAAATAGACCGGAAAAGGCCAGGGATATCAAAGCTACCATCCCTTACTTTTTGGGAGCAGTCAGCCAGGAGAGCGTTCTCGCTGCGCGCAAATTACGGCAGCTGGAGGCTGCGTTGGAGCGCTATCAGCGAGAGCAAAGTGCCATGCTAAGCGCTCGCAGTCGAACCACGGAAAGGTCGCTTGCATTGCTGAGCCAGGCTGCAAGCCTTGGACTTGCGTCGACGCCATCTTCAGTCGACGATGATGGCAGCCTATTGCTGCAACTGCGGGCAGTGACCGAATTCTCTGCACGAGACGTGGTGGACAACGCAGATGGACGAGGTGAGCTGGAGCAAGAGCGCCGCGATCTGATTGACCGCATTCACTCGCTCCGAGAAAAGCGCAAGACACTGAGGCAGGCCATTAAAGATGCGTCCGGATATCACACGGCGGTGGATGGTCAGTCTCATAAGCTGGGCCTCATCAAACATCTCAACCTGGACAGCGGGCGCTGCCCGGTATGCGATCATGAAACTGACTCTGGATTTGTGATGGCCGAGCAGATCCGTTCTTCGCTGGAACTCGTGAACAGTGAAGTACTCGTGGTGGACCGGCTTCGTCCGGAAATGGCTACCGAAGCTGAGAATGTCGACCAGGAAATCACTCGCCGGTCTGGTCGTCTTCGCGAAGTCGATGCGCAGATCAGCGCCCTTCTGCGACAGACAGAAGCCGCCACCCGTTTTGAGGCCAAATCTCAGCAACGCGCCGTAGTCATCGGCCGCGTCCACCAGTTCTTGGAAATGACGTCTCAAGACGACAGCACCTCCTACCTGGACCTGGGTGCCATGGAAACGGAGATCGCATCTTTGCGGGATCTTGTTGATCCAGAAGCGAGACGGGAGCGCGTTAGGGATGCAGAGAATCAAATTGGTGTCTTCGCAAGCGCTATTTTGCCAGACCTCCCGACGAAGATTCCCGTAACCGGGGCCCGGCTTCTATTCTCTGCAGAACCCAAAGTTACCATAATGGAGCCGGTACGACGTTCGCCCCTCACCATGGCTGAGATAGGTTCAGACGAAAATTATCTCGCTATACACCTCGCTCTGTCGTTTTCGCTACACAAGCATTTTGAAGCTGTGGAAGCCCCAGTTCCTGGGCTGATCGTAATCGATCAGATTAGCCGCCCCTATTATCCGGAAGTTGGCGGCGAAGAGAAACAACTTGATGACATGGCAACGGATGAAGACAGGGCGGCAATGCGCAAGATCGTCAAATTCCTTTTTGATGAGACAGGCCGCCAAAATGGATTGCAGGTTATCCTCATCGAGCATGCTTACATCAGCGAAGACCCGCGCTACGTGCAGGCCGTTAGACAACGATGGAATTCGATCACGAATGAAAGACTCATTCCCTTGGACTGGCCCATGCGCCAATAGGCGCTGAGCCCAGAAATACCGCTGTTGCCCGGAAAGGCCGCAAACGGCTAGAGCATGGCGCGCACCTGGAATGTCTGCTTCCGGCGGTCTCATCCAGAGGCAGACCGTCAGCATTCCACCCTAAAAACGTAACTGGCCTAGCGTACCGGCGCGTTTTCCTAACGTCGATCTGACCAGTCCCTCAATACGGATTGCCAATGAATGTGCGCAGCCATGCGGACAGGCGGCTCGGGCGTCGAGGCAGTTCAAGACTGGTGCTCAACACGATCGTGGTAGGGATGGTTTGGTCGGCCAGGTAATTATTGACCAGCGCCACGGCCCGGCGCAACAGGGCGAGCATTTTTGCATGAGCCGGGTCTGATCCGAGACCATCAATCTCGACCATCAGATTGTCGCCCAAACCCATTATGACCTCGCTGGAAATTACCCGCTGCTTGGCCCGCATTGAGGTCAGGTAGCTCGGGGACTTCCCCAGCAGCCGTTCGGAAAACTCCCCTTTGGAGCGGATAATTCCAGCCTCGTGTAGCTGCCCGTAAATAGTCTCCAGAAATTCGATCCCCTGCGTCATCGTCGCTGACCCTCCCCGCATAAATAGAACTGAGCAGCAGGCCGCCAACGGCTGCTGCAACCGTATTTAGCGGCGAGGGCCGCAATAGTGAGGCAGGTATGGAACGCAGCAAATGCGCATTGAGCGCATACCAACCTACCGATAGGGAGCGCCTGCGCGATGCCTACCTTACGCTGCTCGGTCAATTTCCCGACTACGTGCTGACGCTCGCGTCGAACCGATCAGGAATGTCAGCAGACGAATTTCGGCAAAAGGTTCGGGACTTTCACCGGCTGCTAGATCGCCAATTGCTTGGCCCGCGTTTCTATATGAAGCCGATCAACGAACGTACTGATGGGATTATGTGCATTGAGCACGTACAGTCCAACATTCACGGTCATGCGGCGATCAAGTTCGCCAGTAGGCGATCACCAGCGAGGTTCGCACTGATATGCAAGGCAGTGTGGGCCGAAGTGTGCCCCGGTGGAACAACAAATCTACAAATCGGCTTTGGTGGCTCAAGTGGGTCAGTTTATGCAACCAAGGAAATGCTGCGACGCGGCTTCGATGATCTGAGCCAGACCCTGATACTTTCGACTTTCGTTAGCAGGTGAAGCTCACCCTACCCGCAAGGTTGGCCCGTTGCTACGCACGGTTGACCTAACCGGATGGTATCGCAATGCAGACCGATGCTGGTTTCCGTTTCTGGAGACCCGCAATGGTATCGTATTGCAAGATGGATCAGACACAGCAAGCCAGACACCAACAGATCAAACATCAACCCCAAACAAAGACCCAGAACCACAGGCATCGAGTTAAAACCCATCCGGTTCTTCTAAGAAGAAATCGAATTAACCATAAATTCACATCCAATGCATGCCGGTTCAAGTAACCGGCATTTTTTGTCTTGACCCGGACTTAGTGGTATGATTAGTGGCCGGTGATCGCGAAGAGCCGAAACACCTGCCCTGCAGGTCCTTGTTCATCGCAATCCAGCTTGTGCCCGGGGAAATACTGCCCGTAGCCATCGAAGGCGGCATGAGCACCAAACCTCCCATTGGGAGATTTGTCGGCTAGCTCATGGTGAGCCCGCCGGATGGATTGCTATTGCAAGGAGACTCCCTATGAGCATTTTGCTCGAAACCGCCATCACCCCCGAAGCCATCGATACCAACGCTGTCACCGAAGCGCGGCGCGTTATTTCCGCCGAACAGGCATCCGTGGAGATTGTCCGCGATGCGGATGCCACGCCATCCGTTCCTGACGCCGATGCCATCAGCGTGGCCGACATTGCGGGGCTGGATGAGGTCGTTAAGGCCCAAATCAACGAACGTTGGACCACGCTGCGCCTAAAGGCAGGCTCGGAGGCCATGAGTGGTCTGTTGCTCGGAGATGCGCGAACCCTGCGCGGTATTGCCATGCTGGCTATGCAGATGGGCCTATTTCCGACCAACGACTGGGCACAGGAAGCCCGCAGCATCGGCGTCGATACCGACAAGATCAAGAGCAAGCACCCGGCCACAATGGCTGTGGCGGCGACGTTCGGCCTTAAGCCGTACTCCGAGGACAAAAAGGTCGCTAAGCAGCACGGCCAGTTTTTGGATCGCTGGGCCTTGGCCGCCGAGAGGCTGAAGAATTTGATCCTTGCTTTGTCGTCAGAGGAGCTTGAGAAAATCACCTTTGACGAAAGCGGTATCGAGGCGGTCCTGGCACTGTTGGAGGGCGCGGGCGGTATCAATGCGCTCGCGGCCGCGCAGCGAAAGGCTAATCGGCAGACACCGGACGAGCGCGAGTACCAAATCGACCTTGCACCTGCGAAGGTTAGTGCCAGCCTCGAAGCGGCAGGCCGTCAGGTGCTGCTGGGGGGTGTTGAGGGGGCAAAGGACGGCGATGCTGTCTCCCTCGCGTTCACAGTAGAAGTGGCCGGGCAGTGGGTGTCGGCACCCGCCAAGCTCGCGTTGAGCGGCACGTCACTCTCGCAGGCTCTACAGTCACTGGCGCCGGTTGACCCGCTTGTGGACACGTTGGGTGAGCTTCTACAGGTCGGTGTCATGATCGGGGAGTGGGAGACGGACCTCCCCAAGAAGGACGTCGAAGACCCCTCCAGCTCCAAGACGGAAAAGCGGCTTGCGTCGCGGCAATTCGTGCTTAAGCCGAATGGTTCGATAATGATCGCCCCAATCCTGACCTTGGAAAGCCCGGTTGTGGTCGTCAACACCAAGCTGCCGATCCTCGGGAACTGGCCGAAGAAGCCGCACCACTTCCAGACTTTTGGACGGCGCAAGGCAGAGGCCAATATTGCGCCGCCGGAACGTCGCAGGCTGTTTGAGGTGCGCACCGAGGACCCCGGCAAGACGCTCGGTCATGCCCGTATCGTGTTGACCACATCAGCGGCAGCGGCCCCCGAGGACAGCAAGAAGGATATGGGGTTCCTCATTGAACCTCTTCGTTCGGCACAGGGCAATTTCCCGCTCGAAGTGCGGGATGCCGACTTTAAGCCCACGCTGGAGTTCTCGTTGGACCGGAACGCCCAGCAGTTGCTGTTCGGCATTGTCGGTGGCCTCAAATCGACCGGTGACAAGCCGGTGACGATCAAGCTCAATGGCGCCGACGCCGAATTCATCGTGGCGCGGAAGTCGCACAAACTCAGTGTGACGGCTGCCAAGACTGGGCACGTGGACGTTCGGGCGGCTCACCTGCGCTCAGTCGTCTCGACCATCGCGCTATTGCCTTTGGTTGGCGACCTGGCCTTTGCTATCGACCCCGATGGAGCGGTTCGGATTGGCTTTGCCACGGCGCGGGCGGAGTACGCCGTGTTCCTTCCGGCGCTGTTGGATGGCGGCAAGGCCGTCTCCAACCGCTACTTCACGCCGATGACGCTGGATTAACAGCGCAGGTGGGCCATCGAGGCCCGCCACCCCTTCCCCTTTCCTCTCTTCTTAGAAGAACCGTCATGCTCAATATCTCGGCCAATTCCGAGCACGCCCTGTTTTTGCCTGCTCCCAACCAGTCCTACGTCAATGCCGTCATGAATCCAGCGTCACGGCCATTGCCGGCCGGGCTGTCCATGGCGGACCTCAACTACTTCTCACCGATCAGCAGCCTGTTCACCTATGACGCAGGGCTTTACAGCGCGGCGTTCGGCGTGGGGGAGGTGAACCCCACGATGGTTACGACCCGCAACAAGTCAAACACGACCGTGGTGGGCGACAGCGGCGGTTTTTCGCTGATAAGCGGCAGCATCAAGACACTCCATCCTGTGTTTCGGGTTCAGGTGTTGCAATGGCAGGAACGGCATTGCGATGTCGGTATTCTGCTGGACGTGCCGACCCGAAGCCTCAATGTGCGCGGCAGCGGCTACACCCAGTTCGACCAGTGCCTCGACCAGACCGAGGAGAACACCCGGTATGTCATCAGCAGCCGAAGTCGCTCGGACCTGATCCTCTGCAACGTCATGCAGGGCCGCAACGAAACCGAGGCGGAAGCGTGGTATCAGCGCATGTTGCCGTATCAGCGAGACCTCGAAGGGATCGCTCTTGCCGGTGACACCAAGCAGAACATGTGGTTCTGGAACCAGCGGTTTATCCAGATGCGAGATGCCGGGCTGCTGGACCGGCTTCAGTGGATACACGTGCTGGGCACGGCTCAGCCCGGGTTCGGGGTGATGCTGACGGGGTTGCAGAAGGCCATGCGCAAGCACCTCAACAGAAACATCCGCATCAGCTACGACAGCGCGCGGGCGTTTCGGAACGTGCATGCCAATCACATCATCACGCGGGGCCTGCGTGAAACTGGCAGCGATATTGCGCTGTGGCCGTACCAGTTCCCCAAGAGCGAGAGCGCTCTCGATCGGTCCAAGCCGTTCCCGTTCCCAAGCCCGCTGGGTGATCTCTGCACCTATGGTGATTTTAACCCCGGCAATCCCAATAGCACTGGGGGATGGGACACGACTGGCCTGATGATGTTGTCGAACCACGAAGTCTATAAGGAGGTGCAGGCCATTGCCGAGGCCAACCGGCTGGCCGAAGCCGAGGTAACGACCGAAGGTCGCACGCCGTGGCATATTCGCCGCGCGTGGGAGGCGTTTGACCTGATCTGGGGCACCAACCGGCCGGACGTGCATCTCAAGAAGTACGGTCAGTTCCTGACCCACTACGCGGGAACAGCGAACGCCAACGGTGATGACGAGCGGTGAATTTCTTCTTAGAAGAAAGGCGGCGGTCAGAGCAGTTCGACCGCCGCACGCATCATGTCGTCGTTCACGTCGATGTATCGCTGGGTGGTCCCCAGATTTTTGTGCCCCGCCAGCGTCATCAGGACTTTGGGCGAAACGCCCGAGTGCGCCAATCGAGTGATGAACCAGCGACGACCGCTGTGCGAGGATGCGCCATCAAGGCCGGCAGCGCGATAAAGCTGCCCCATGAGTTGGCACAAGGTGTTCGGGGAGAATGCCGTACGCTTCTGGGTCAGCAGCAGTGGCGCATCAGCGGGGCGTTCGGCAAGGTCCGAAATGGCATCGCGGTAGGAGGCAATCTCGCGGCGCAGGCGCTCGCTCAGGAACACTACGCGCTCATGCCCGCCCTTGGCGATGCTGGCGCGAACGCGAAGCTGCTCCCGAACGCTACCATCGGCCTCGAACACGTCCCGCAGGATCAGCCCGGCAATTTCTCCGACCCGCAGACCCGCCAGATGCGACAATATCAGGGCCATGCGGTCACGCTCGGCATGTTTACGCTGTGCCACCACGGCCAGCAGGCGTTTGAATTCGGGGTCGGTGAGAACGCGGGCTTGACGCATGGGAACCTCAGGAAAGGCCGGGATTGGCTGCGTTCTATGATGTTGTCGTTGACCCTGCTGCGCGACCGAAGACTTGAATCCGCGAAAACGCCACGGATCGCGGGCGTCTCAGTGGAAATCGGAATCTAAGGAAATACACATTAAGTTAGGTTTGCCCTGTGTGCTCGCCCCGGCAGCTCCTTTACGGGTGCGCGCGGACTTGCCTCACGCGCTGCGATCATGGCACCAAGCGGGTGGGGCGGCCGTTCTACTTGGTTTCGCGTTTGGAGGCGGTATTTAATTGACAATACTGGATGCACTGATCGCCGAAGCCACCGCTTCGGGCGGCTCCGAGCGCGCCAACTACCAGCTCTTCATCGCCGGTCTCTGCGATGTGCTGGATGTGCCGCGCCCTGCCATGAGCCAGGAGGCCAACGCCCGCAACGATTACGTCTTCGAGCGCAGTCTGGATTATCGCCATCCCGACGGCTCAACCACCAAACTCTATGTCGATTGCTACAAGCGCGGCAGCTTTGTGCTCGAAGCCAAGCAGTCTGCCCGCCGCCAAGTCGAAGACGTCCGCACCGCCGACCTCTACGGTTCAGAGGCCAGTAGCCGCAAGCTCGGCCACGCGAAGCGCGGCTCGCGCGGTTGGGACCGCGTCATGCGCGCTGCCTATACCCAGGCGGTTGACTACACCCGCCAACTCCCCGTCGAACACGGCTACCCGCCCTTCGTCATTCTAGTTGATGTCGGCCACGTCATCGAGCTCTATGCCGACTTTTCTGGCCAGGGTAAGAACTACGCCCAATTTCCCGATGCGCAATCCTTCCGCATTGACATGGAGGCCCTGCGCGATCCCGCCATCCAGTCCCGCCTCAAGGCAGTATGGACCGATCCGCACAGCCTCGACCCCGCGAAAAAATCTGCCGAAGTCACCCGCGACATTGCTGACCGCCTCGCCCGCATCGCCAAGAACCTTGAAGGCAAGCACGACGCCGGCGACGTCGCGGAATTCCTCATGCGCTGCCTGTTCACCATGTTCGCCGAGGATGTAGGTCTGCTGCCCGAAAAGCTGATGGTCGAGCTGCTGGAAAAGCTGGTCGACAACCCAGCTGCTTTCCCACCAGCTATGGAAAGCCTGTGGAAGACCATGAATACCGGCGGCTTCGAGCCCCACTCTATGGCCAGCCTAAAACATTTCAACGGCGGCTTGTTTGCCCAGCCAAAGGCCCTGCCGTTGGCCGCAGAAGATATCAACGAACTGCTGATCGCAGCGCGGATGGATTGGCGCGACGTCGAACCCGCCATTTTCGGCACACTGCTGGAACGCGCCCTCGATCCCCGCGACCGCTCGAAGCTCGGCGCCCACTATACCCCCCGCGCTTATGTTGAACGCCTCGTCGTCCCCACCATCATCGAGCCCCTGCGCGCCGATTGGGACAAGGTACAGGCCACCATTGAAGCTGCGCTGCAGGCCGCCGACCCCGCTGCCGCCCTTGCCCGCGCCAAGGCCTTCCACCACGAACTCTGCACCATCCGCGTGCTCGATCCGGCCTGCGGCACCGGCAATTTCCTTTATGTCGCGCTCGAACTGCTGAAAAAGCTCGAAGGTGAAGTCCTCGCCGCGATCGACAGTCTAGGCGAAGATCAGTCCCGCCTGATGATGGAAGGCGAAACTGTCAGCCCCAAGCAGTTCTACGGCCTCGAACTCAATCCGCGCGCCGTCCCCATTGCCGATCTGGTGCTGTGGATCGGCTACCTGAAATGGCAGTTGCGCACCGCCGGACTTGCCTCGATTTCCGACCCGGTCCTGCGTGCCTATGGCACCATTCGCCAGCAGGACGCCATTCTCGCCTTCGATAGCCGCGACCTCGTGCGCGACGACGACGGCGCGCCGGTCAGCCGCTGGGACGGCGTCACCCGCATGGCCCACCCGATCACTGGTGACCTGGTCCCCGATCCCGAAGCTCGCATTAAACTCTACCACTACAAAAACCCCCGCCCTGCCGAATGGCCCGAAGCCGAGTTCATCGTCGGCAATCCACCTTTCATCGGCGGCAAGGACATGCGCGCCGAACTGGGTGACGGCTATGCCGAAGCCGTCTGGAAAGCCCGCCCTAAAGTCCCCGGCGGCGCGGACTTCGTCATGCACTTCTGGGACGCCGCGGCCGAACGCCTGACGCGGAAGCAGATATCCCTACCGGGATCAGCTGTTTTCAATGGCGCCGCTGTCGGCGCAACCGCACTGAATGAAGACGTCAAACTTCCAAATCCTCTGCGCCGCTTCGGTTTTATCACCACCAACTCCATCACCCAGACGTTTTCTCGCCGGGTGATCGAACGCTACATGGCGGCGAAACTGCCGCTATCGCTGGTATTTGCGGTGCCAGACCATCCGTGGATGAAGGCGAGCGACAAGGCTGCGGTACGCATCGCGATGACTGTGGCCGAGGCAGGGATGCGAGATGGCTTATTCGCTACGGTCGTGAGCGAAACCAGCCTAAACAGCGACGCCCCGCAGGTGGTCTTGGAGACGCGAGAAGGGAAAGTTCGAGCTGACCTGACCATTGGAGCCAACCTGTCTCTCGCGAAACTTCTGACGGCAAATTCAGGCATCGGCTACAAAGGCTTTATGCCTTGGGGCGCTGGCTTTATTGTTGAACCTGGTAATGCGGCAACAGTGGAATTGCTTAGTAAAGCACCGGCCCGGGCGCCAGCCTATATGAACGGCAGGGACATTGCTCAGCGACCACGTGGTGTCAGAGCAATCGACCTCTATGGACTGGACGTTCAAACTGTCCAAGCGGAATTTCCGCTGACTTTTCAGCATCTGTCCTCGACAGTTAAGCCAGAGCGAGAGAACGTCAATAGGGACACGTATAGGCAAAATTGGTGGATTTTTGCGGAACCTCGTCCGGGCATGCGTGATGCCTTAGGAGGGCTACAACGCTACATTGCGACGGCCGAAACCTCGCGGCACCGGTTATTTCTTTTCTTGCCTAAATCCACCGCCCCAGACCAGAAGATAAGAGTTGTTGCTTCTAATCGCGCTGACCTACTCACTCAGACCAGTTCCAGAGTTCATGTTCTGTGGTCGTTCGCGCTGGGTGGATGGCAAGGTGTCGGCGGCGACCCAGTATATAACAATTCGCGAATTTTCGATCCCTTCCCCTTCTCCGACCTAACCGCCAACTCCATCGCCCAATCCCGCCTCGACACACTCGGAGAGCGCCTCGACGCCTTCCGCAAGGATCGTCTGGCGGCGCATGGCTTCCTGACCATGACCGGGCTGTACAACGTGCTCGAACGCATCCGCGAACTCGATTGGAAGGTCGGCCCCGGCCGCCACAGTGAAAACGCCGCCCGTATCGAGCAACTGAGCGACAAAGAGCGTAACATCTACGACGCCGGCCACATCGCCATCCTCAAGGATATTCACGACGAGATCGACACTCTGGTCTTGTCAACTTATGGCTGGTCCGACCTCGCCACCAGCCTTGTCGGCCGCCCCGGCGCCACCACGCCCAGCTCTTACAAAACCGATGACCAACTTAAGGCCGAGGAAGATCTGCTGACCCGCCTCGTCGCCCTCAATCAGCAGCGCATCGCCGAGGAAGCGCGCGGCCTCGTCCGCTGGCTGCGCCCCGAATATCAAATTCCAAAGCTGGACCACAAGGTTGCCCGCCCCGATGGCGTGCAGCGAGAAGCCGATCTCGCCATTCTTCCAGTCAGCGACAAGCCCAAATGGCCGGTCAGTGATAACGAGCAGATTTCCATCCTTGTTGACCTGTTGCGCCGCGCCCCGGCGCCAGTCCCGCCTGAAAGCCTTGCCATGGCCTTCGATGGCCGCAACACGCCCAAGCGCCGCAATCGCATTGCCGGCCTGCTCGAAACGCTGACCACCATTGGGCTCGCCCGCTCCGGCCAGCTTGACGGCCAAACCCGCTATTTTATCCCACGATAACGGAAAAGGAACCGACCTCTAAGGTCTGCAGGTGGTTAGAGCGCCCGAGAGGTAGCCGTTGGGCCGGCAGTTGTTACAATTTGCCGTGCCGAAGTGGGGTATGCCGAACCTCACCGTTGCACTGGAAGCTGTGAGCACTTCATCGAAACGTTGGCACTCACTCCCCGCGTGGGAAGAAGATGTCGGACAGCTTATCGGTGTTCTCGAGCACGTGCGCGAGGTTTTGGAGCACGAGGCTCGCTCCTAATTCAATTTGATATCTGGAGTTCGACGTGAAAGTCACTGAAAAGTTCATCGCCTTCGTGGATATCGTCGGCTTTACCAATATGGTCCAAGCCGCCGAAGCTGGCGGAGGCGACCTTAGCCGGGCGCTTGAGCTGGTGAGTGCACTAGGCAGCTCGGTAGATGCCGTGAAAGTCCGAGAAAACGGACACTTTCTCTGCCCGCAAGCGCCTTACATCCAAAAAGGCGTTCGCTTCGAGGTAACGCAGGTCTCGGATTGCATGGTCGCCTCCGCTGAGGTGTCCCCAGCGGGGTTGATTACCTTGGTACATCACTGCCATGCTGCCGCCGCTAAGGTAGTGTCCAAAGGCGGACTTTGCCGCGGGGTGATCACCAAGGGCAACATCTTCCACGAAGGCGGGCAGTTCGTCGGCACTGGCTATATGGACGCGTTCCGCGCCGAAAGATCTGTCGCCTTTAAAAGGGCTGATATCTCGGAGAGTGGAACCCCATTCATCCAATTTGACCCATCCGTGGTGGGCTATGCCAATGAACAGGCGGACAGCTGTGTCCGATTAATGTTCGGTCGGATGACCAGCAGCGATGGGTTCTATACAGCAATCGATCCGTTTCCCTCGTTTGCCAACGCGCCGGCAGCGCTCATCGACCTCGACTTTGATCCGGTCAAATGGAAGGCAAGCGTCGCTGGCAGCCTAGGGTACAGGGAAGCCACCCTCGCCTGCTACGATGTGGCGGAAATGGACGCGCCCGGCGAGAGAGAACGCGCGAAGATCAGGCACTACAAGCGCGGTCTGGAGGAGGCGATCTCACGTCTGCGGGTCAAGGCGGCGCGGTTGGACGAAATGATTGCGACGGGTCGCATTCCATACGGCGGTACACTGTAGCGATGCCTCTGGCTAACCTAGCTACGATGACGAGGAGGAGAAATGCTCGGAGATCCGCCGCCGCCGGGACCTGCTCGCCGATACTGGAAGTTCGCTTGGGCAGACCTAGCAGCCCTGCCCGCCGTAGGCGCAATGGATTACGCGCCTAAGGACGGGGGAGCATTCCGGATGTTTGCCGAAGGCATGTTCGATGGCGAGCACTTGGAGGCGTTTTCGGCCGTCAAAACCAGGAAGGACCTTCCGGGCTTTGGCAGCTGCGTATACTGCGGCCGCGACCATGACAGCGAGGGGAACGCACTGAAGCTGACCAGCGAGCACGTGATTCCCGAGTTCCTTGGGGCAGGGCTCGAGCTTCCCGATGCTTCATGCCACGATTGCCAGAAAGCCACTTCCAGGTTCGAGGTTTCGATAGCGCGGGAAATGTTCGACCCGGTTCGAAAGGCTTTCGCGCTCCAGGGAAAGGAAGGGGTTCTGAAGAAGTCCAACTTTCCACTCGACGTCGGCCGGGAAACTACCGAGCACGAATACATCCCGTTGGTCCACTACCCGACGATCCTAGTTCTGCCTGCGCTCTACCCGGCATCCACCTACAGCAGGCGAGCTGCCCAAGCCGACGAGCCGTTCAACTTTCGCCTCTACAACATAAACGCGGATGCGGCATTGCTGCAGCGCTACTCACTAGACGCTTTCTCGTCCCAAGCGATCGATATGGTCCGCTTCGTGCAGTTGATCGCCAAGATCGCCCATGTCTACGCCATGCATCACTTCAAATCGACGCCGTTCGTCCCTGCCGTAGCCGAATTCGTTCGCACCGACTTTCCGAGGGAGTCGGCGGTGCCGCACTACCTGGAGCATGTCGGATGCCTTTGGCAGCAACGGGACGGAACGACGGCGAACCTGCACGAGATCGAGGTAGGTCGCATGACGTGGAACGGTAATGCCAGGAGAGCGGTGCGGGTCCGCCTTTTCGCGAGCTGCGGCATGCCATCCTACTACGTAACCGTCGAGTGACTTTCTGTCAGAGCGTCGAAAGACGCTCGAAGCGACGACGTTCGTGATTTACCCGGTAGCGTTCGAACCGTTCCATTTCGCGCGACGGATCGCGATGATAGCTGATGGTCCAGTTGGCCTCCGGATGAATGCCTCGGACGACCTTTTCAATGTACGCCGCGTCCACTGCAGCGAGAGAATGGCCAAGTACGTGGACGTCGGTGATGCCCCCCAATCCAGCGAAAAAAGATGAGTTGCCAGCAAGAATCTCATCTGTGGGCTTGAAGGTGTCAGCGAAGTATCTGTCAATGAGATCGTAGCCTCCCGCAACCCGGGTATCGGTCTCCTCGTCCACTCGATTGGAAAGGTGGGGGCGTTCCTCTGCCTTCCACCCGTGTCCTAACACGATGTGACTCATCGGGTCCTTAGCGCTGCCATGGATGTGGAGCACGTTGGCATCTGGCACGCCATAGAGTTGCTGCAAAGTCGGAGTGTAGTTGAAATTGAGGAATTGAGCTTCCGGGTCGACGCTGCGGACGAGCGGGACCGTCCCGGGCGCAGGTATAGGCAAGGACCTGATCCATTCGGCAAATCGATTACGCACGTTCCGAGACAGAGCGTCTGCCACTTCGTTGATCTCGTATTCGTAATCGTGGTGACCGGAGTCGCTCCAGTCCTCTGCCCCGTAGGGCATCAGGAAGTGCTCCGCGTGGTCGATGACTAGCTCGGAGTCGAACGTGGCTAGCCTTTCCTCAAATAGATACCAGAAGTCCTCATCGACGAAGAGGTACTCCTCAATTGTCGTAAAGGTATCTGAATCGACTTGAGCCAGATACTCGCCGAAAGCCGTGTAGCTGGATGGAACGCCATGATGAAGGTCAAACCCATTGCCGATGATGAAAAGCTTGTCCCCCAAAGTCGTCCCCATTTTGGTCATTCCCGCGAGCGTTTGGATGTCCTGAAAGCCGCCGTTTTGCAGATCACCATGGCCGCAGATCGAGCGCTCCTGACAACTAAAAGTCATTCCAAAGGTAACGCTGAACTGTGAAGCGCGGGAAGTATGGCGGGCTTCTAACGTTGTTCATCAGGTCCCAGTATATAGATTTTATCAGTGGGTTGGTGATTGCGACAGGCACATCGAACCTATAGGCCTCGAAGTCTCCTGCCAGGTAGGGGCTGTAGGCGCGCTCGAACTCCGGCCGGAGATACTGAAACAGGCCCCAGCGGATCTCGTTGAGGTGCCACGCGATGATCGACGAACTGGCGATGAACACGTTATCGCGAAACCAGTCCTGAAAGTCGGGAATAATTAGATAGCTCTGGCCCTCGTCGATTTTGGTGCCATTGTCCGCTAGCACCCGTTGGATCGCTTTGACCGTGTTGCCCAAGCGCGTGAAGCCGTGCTTGGTGAGTGTGCCGCAGATTTTAAGGTAGGTTTTGCGCTGCACCGTGATATCGCCCTCGCGATCGATAGACGGCAGCCAGACCTTTTCCACAGTGACCGACCCGTCAAGCCAGTTGGCGAATGCTTGTATCGACGTCTGCAGGAGCGCGACATCACCGTGGAAGTGTGGCGCGTTAGAGATGTCGAGGAGGTTGCCAAGGTAGGTTTCGGCAAGGCTGCCTTCCCCATCCCTGAATTTGAGCGTGAATGTTCCTTCCGACGGCTTCGAGAGGAAGTCTGCAAGCATGATGATGAATAGGCGGCTGCACTCGCTGGTATTAAACATCAGCGTGGCTTCCTCGAGCCGGTGCTGCTTCACGAAATGGCCGTAGTGGACCATCGAGTCAATGAGGTCCCACACGGCTGACAGTACGATGATTTCGCGATCGAGATCGGTGTATTTTGTCTTGGCCATTGCCGGATGGTAGGCCCGCCACATTCTACGGCAACCTTAAAGTAGTCGCTCCAAAAGCCGCTAGTCCGCATCCCACCCCAATCTCGCCGTCACCATCAAGAACCAAGAGCTCGATACGTTTCTGCTGGGAGCCAAAACATCATCAAAGGTTTCAAAAGCCTACCAAATGTTATGTTATATGCACGACTGATGATCGGCCCGCCCGGCGCCGGCAAATCCATGCTGGCGGCACGCCTGCCCTCGATCCTGCCGCCGCTTGAACCGCGTGAACTGCTCGATATCTCGATGATCCAGTCGATTGCCGGCGCTTTGGTCGGCGGCGCGCTGTCGGATCGCCGACCATTCCGCGCCCCGCATCACTCGGCCTCGATGGCGGCACTGGTCGGCGGTGGCTTGCGGGTGAAACCGGGCGAGGTGAGCCTGGCGCATAATGGCGTGCTGTTTCTCGATGAACTGCCCGAATTTGCCCCCAGCGTGCTGGACAGCCTGCGCCAGCCGCTGGAAGCGGGCGAAACAATCATCGCCCGCGCCAATGCGCGGGTCACCTATCCCAGCCGGGTGCAACTGATCGCGGCGATGAACCCGTGCAAATGCGGCATGGCCGGCACCCCCGGTCACACCTGCAAGCGTGGCCGGGCCTGTGCCGATGATTATCAGGCGCGCATCTCGGGGCCGTTCCTTGACCGCATCGATATCCGCATCGACCTACCGGCGGTTTCGGCCGCCGACATGATCATGCCATCCACCATCGCCGAAAGCTCCGCCGTGGTGGCCGAGCGGGTGGCGCGCGCCAGGGTGCGGCAGCGCCAGCGTTATGCCGAGCATCCCGGCATCTTCACCAATGCCGCCGCCAGCGCGACGCTGATTGAGGTTCTGGTCAATCCGGACAAGGAGAGTCAGGCGCTGCTGCTGCAAGCCGCCGAGCGCTTCAACCTCTCGGCCCGCGCCTATCACCGCGTGCTCAAAGTAGCCCGCACTCTGGCCGATCTGGCCGGCGTGGACAGTGTCGGTCGCCCGCATATCGCTGAGGCTCTGAGCTATCGGCTCAATTTCGGCGCCACTTGAAGCCTATGTGTTTCACGTGAATCCGCCCCTCAGCGGATGCTGACATAGCCGCCCGGCACGCCCTTGGGCGACAGCACTACCTGCCACAGGCTGATATTGCGGGCGCGAAACAGCGCCGCGAAGACGCTGAGATAGTAGCGCCACATGCGGCGGAAGCGTTCGTCATATTGCTCGCTGATCAGTTCTGGCCAGGCCGCATCGAAATTGTCGCGCCAGGCCATCAGGGTGCGATCATAGTCAGCACCGAAATTATGCCAGTCCTCCATCACGAACAGGCCTTCAATGGCCTTGCCGATCTGGGCGACGGAGGGGAGCATGCCATTGGGAAAGATGTATTTTTCGCTCCACGGATCGCCATGGGTGGTGGAGTGGTGCCCGCCAATGGAATGCAGCAGCATCAGCCCATCCGGCTTGAGCAGACTGGCGGCCTTGTCGAAATAGGCACGGTAATTCTTGTAGCCGACATGCTCGAACATGCCGATCGAGATGATGCGGTCGAACTGCCCGTCCAGCGCCTGATAATCGAGCAGTTTCGTTTCCACCTTCAGCCCCGCCGTCCGGGTATTGGCCAGCGCCGCCTGTTCCTTGCTGACGGTGACGCCAACGCCGGACACGCCATAGCGTTCGGCGGCAAATTGCAGGAAACCGCCCCAGCCCGAGCCGATATCGAGAATATGCATCCCCGGCATCAGCCCCATCTTGCGGCAGATCAGGTCGAGCTTGGCCTCCTGCGCCGCGTCGAGATCGCCGGCGTCCCGCCAATAGGCACAGGAATAGATCATCCGGCTGTCGAGCATAGCGGCATAGAGATCGTTGCCGATGTCGTAATGCTTCTCGCCCACCTCGGTGACATGTAGCCGCTGCAGGTTGAGCAGCTTGCCTCGAGCCACGCTCCACAGTTCCGCCAGATCCTTGGGAAAGGCGTCCTGAATATGGGCATTCATAAGCTTGAACAGGAATTGATCCAGTTCGGGCGCGTCCCACCAGCCATCCATATAGCTTTCGCCCAGCCCCAGCGTGCCATCGCGCAGCAGGCGGGCCCAGAGTCGTTCATCATGGATTTGCGGGTCGGTTGGCCGGTCGCCATTGGGCGTGATTCCGGCTTTGTCGAGTTGGCTTACAACGAAGCGCTTGGCTGATTGGGACATGGCAGCAGCAGCTATTTGGTCGGCACTGCGGGAAAGCCTATAACCATCCTGGTTGAACGGCCAACAGAAATTAGCTTTTGCTTAAGCCTCGTTAACCTTCTGCCCCATATTGGTGACGGCAACTGCCGGCAGGGTGATGATGAGAAGATCGGGCGAACTGGTCCAGTGGAATAACAAGGGCGGCTATGGCTTCGTGCGCGATGACGCGGGGCGGGACTATTACGTCCATATTTCCAAGGTGTCGGGCGGCGCGCGCCCGCGCATTGGCGATCAGCTCAGCTTCGATACCGCCATCGGCCGCAAAGGCCGGCTGTCGGCCGTTGATGTCACCGTTGCCGTCGCGGCCGCCGTGGTGCCAACATTGCGCGATGTCCGGCAGGGCGGCGGGAATGTCTCGCGCTACAAATTGGGGCTGCGCACCGCCGCTGCAACGCTGATGACGCTGCTGATCCTCTGGGCCATCGGCACCGAGCGGGCGCCGGTCTGGCTTGGCCTGCTTTATGCCGCCATGGGCACCGGCAGCGCCCTGCTCTATCGTTTTGACAAGCTCTATGCGCTCACCGGCAAATACCGGGTCAGCGAAACCAATCTGCATGTCGTCGATCTGTGCTGCGGCATTATTGGCGGCTTGGCGGCGCAGGAAGTCTATCGCCACAAGACCGTCAAACCGCGCTTCGTCGCCACCACCTGGGCCATTGCCCTGCTGCACACGCTCGGTCTGGCAGCACTGGCCTTCGGCCTGCTGGGCGCGCTGTTGCCGGTGGCGGGGTAAGGTCGCCCTCCCCAAAAACGCGGTGTCATCCCGGCCTTGAGCCGGGATGACACCGTGATTGGGGGTAGCAGCAGCTAGTGAAACTGCGCCGTTTCCGTGCTTTCGCCCATTGCGGTGGTGGCGCTTTTGCCTTCGCTCACCGCCATCGACACCGCATCGAAATACGACGTGCCCACCTCGCGCTGGTGCCGCACCGCCGAAAAACCATGCGCCTCGGCGGCAAATTCGGCCTGTTGCAGCCGGCTATAGCCCGCCATGCCGTCCTGCTTGTAGGCGCGGGCCAATTCGAACGTGGTGAGGCTGAGATTGTGGAAGCCCGCCAAGGTGATGAACTGGTATTTATAGCCCATCGCCGCAATTTCACGCTGGAAGCGGGCCATCGCGCCTTCGTCCATATGCTTGGCCCAGTTGAAGCTGGGCGAACAATTGTAGGCCAGCATCTGCTCCGGATGCACCTTGCGCACCGCCTCGGCAAATTTCTTCGCTTCGGCCAGATCAGGCGTGCTGGTTTCGCACCAGATCAGATCGGCATAGGGCGCATAGGCAATGCCGCGGGCGATGGCCGCGTCGATGCCGCCCTTGAGCAGGTAAAACCCTTCCGAGGTCCGCTCGCCGGTGACGAAAGGCGCGTCATATGGGTCGATATCCGAGGTGATCAGCCGCGCTGCTTCCGCATCGGTGCGCGCCATGATCAGCGTCGGCACGCCCATCACGTCGGCCGCCAACCGCGCCGCATTCAGCGTGCGGATGAACTGGCTGGTCGGCACCAGCACCTTGCCGCCCAGATGGCCGCATTTCTTTTCCGAAGCCAGCTGGTCCTCGAAATGCACCGCCGCGGCGCCGGCCTCAATCATTGCCTTCATCAGCTCAAAGGCATTGAGCGCGCCGCCAAACCCGGCTTCGGCATCGGCGATGATCGGCACGAAAAAGTCGTGATCGGTGGTGGCGATGCCGTCGGCCTGTTCCATGGTCTGGATCTGGTCGGCCCGCTGCAGCGCCTTGTTGATGCGCTTGACCACCGATGGCACGCTGTCCACCGGATAGAGGCTCTGGTCGGGATACATATTGCCCGAGCTATTGGCATCGGCCGCAACTTGCCAGCCGCTAAGATAGATCGCCTTCAGCCCGGCCTTGACCTGCTGCACCGCCTGATTGCCGGTAAAAGTGCCCAGCGTCGGCACGAAATCCTCACTCTGCAGCAGCTCCCACAGCCGGCGCGCACCGTTTTCGGCCAGCGTATGGCGGATCGGCAGCGACCCGGACAGCCGGGCAATATCGGCCTGCGTGTAATTGCGGGCAATATTGCGCCAGCGGTCGGGGGCATAATCGGGCGTCGGGAATTGTGGCTTATCGAGCATGTGTCTTCTCCTTGAGACATGGCTTCGCCGGTCCGGTGAACCGGGCGTTTTGGTGATTCACGTGGAACACTGCGGGGCGTCCGGCAGCGCCGGCGAAAGGCTCCAGTGGAGCCTTTCGAGCCAAGCAGGCCATAAGAGCTATGCTCGAATGGCTTGCAGGCCGAACAACCACCGCGCGGCACCTCCCCCTTGAAGGGGGAGGATGGGAGGGGGCGAGAGCCCGGATATCGCGGCTCTCATCCCCACCCTTGATCCCTCCCCGCAAGGGGGAGGGTGTCGACTGAGAGATTTTACCCCAGCACCTTCCGGCTGAACGTCGCGGCAATCATGCCGTTACCGGAAAACAGCTCGGTGCTGCCCTCCCCGCCGACCAGCGAAAACTGGTGGCGGCCAATCTTGCCGGCAATGGCATAGCCCTGGGTGTCGAGGCCACGCGCCTTGAACTGCGCCATGGCTTCAACCGCCGTCGGGGCGATGATGGTCAGATATTCCTCGCGTTCGCTAATGGACGGGCTCATCCGAAAGTCTCCTCGTTTTGTTGATGTAAAGATTTGACAAAACGCCGAGACATGCAAGAAATAAGCGCATAAGGCCGAGTAAAGCTGTAAAGCAGCGGTCAAGTTTCGGCGGCAGATTTGTAAAGTCTGTCAACAGAAGCCGGAGGAGCAGCGATGAACGAGACGCAGGACATGCAGATCGGCGGCCGCATTAAGCGGTTGCGGCGGCAGAAGAAAATCGCCCAGGCCGATCTGGCGCAGGCGCTGGGCATTTCCGCCAGCTATCTCAATCTGATCGAGCATAATCGGCGCAAACTCACCGTGCCGCTGCTGTTTTCCATTTCCGGCTATTTCGGCGTCGAGCCGGGTGAGCTGGTCGATAGCGATGAGGGGCGGCTGGTCGGCGATTTGATGGAAGCCTTTGGCGACGATCTGTTCGCCGATAGCGATGTCACCAATCTCGAAATCCGCGACCTGGCCCACGCCAATCCGGCCGCTGCGCGGGCCATTCTCAAGCTCTATGACCGCTACCAGCTGGTGGCCAAATCCGGCCCGGCCCCGGTCGCCGCCGGCGAAGCCGAACCGTTCCACCTCGCCACCGACGCGATTTCTGATTTCCTGCAGGAAAACCTCAATCATTTCGCGGCACTGGAAGCCGCTGCCGAGCGGGTGCGCGCCGACATCGACCATGGTGGCGACAATTTCGACTATGGCTTGCGCACCTATCTGTTCAACGTGTTCGGGCTGGAAGTGCGGCTGGCCTCACTGCCGCATGGCATTGCCCGCCAGCTCGATCAGCGGCGCCAGCATTTGCTGGTCTCCGATATCGTGCCGGCTGAATCGGCGCTATTCCTCATCGCCCACCAACTCGGCCAGCTCGCCGCCGGCGCCGAAATCGACGCCATCATTGCCGATTCCGCCCTGCCCGAGGGCGATGCGCCGGTGCTGGCGCGCAATGTGCTGTCGGCCTATTTCGCGGCGGCGCTGGTCATGCCCTATGAGCCGTTCCTGCGCGCCTGTCGCGACTATCGCTATGATATCGAGCGCGTTGCCCGCCGCTTTGGCGCCAGTTTCGAGCAGGTCTGCCACCGCATGACCACGCTGCAGCGTAAGGGCGCCGCCGGCATTCCGCTGCATCTGGTGCGCACCGATATTGCCGGCAATATTTCCAAGCGCTTTTCGCTGTCGGGCATTCACATTCCGCGCCATTCGGGCGCCTGTCCCCGCTGGAATATCTATTCGGCGTTTCTCAGCCCCGAGCGGATCAATATCCAGCTCAGCCAGATGCCGGATGGCCAAAAGTATTTCTGCATCGCCCGCACCATTTCCAAGGGCGACCACCGCTACAACGCGCCGCGTCGCTATATGTCGATCGGGCTGGGCTGCTCCATCCACCACGCCAAGGAGATGATCTATTCCGACGGCATGGATCTGACCGGCGACAGCCAGCTGGTGCCGATTGGCGTCGGCTGCCGCATCTGCCCGCGCCTCGAATGCGGCCAGCGCGCCCATCCCCCCGCCGATCACCGCTTTCGCTTCGACGACGCCGTGCGACCGGAAAGTCTTTATGCGCGCATGGGGTGAAGGCGGCGAAGCCTCTACTTCAAATCCCGGCCCTCATAGCGCCGGTCGTGCTCCCAACTCTCGTGCCATTCGCGTTCCAGCACGGCGCGGCGCTTGCCATAGCGCTCCTCGGTTATGGTAAGCGCCACAATGCGGTCGGTGCGGAAATTGCGAAAAGCCTGCCGCAGGCAGCACCAGGCGGCGATGGTCTGCTTGCCTTCGTAATAGGCCAGCTGCACCGGCCAGATGGTGCGTTCCGTGGCGTTGCCGGCCTCGTCCTCATAGGCAATGGTCAGCGCCTTTTCCGTGCGCATCGCCTGGCGCACCTGCCCCAATATCGGCATCGGCTGGCGATTATTGCTCCACACCGCGACCGGCCACAGCCCGGTATCGTTGATCCGGTCGCGCAGATCTTCCGGCGAGGCGGTGGCGATCTTGGCCAGCGCGTTCTGGGCGGCGGCGCCCAGCCCGTCATCGGGTTGCGCCCCGACCCAGCGCGCGCCCAGCACCAGCGCTTCCAGCTCTTCCGGCGTGAACATCAAAGGGGGCAAAAAGAATCCGGGTTTCAGCATATAGCCCACCCCCGCCTCGCCATCGATCGGCGCGCCCAGCCCGATAAGCGTCTGCACATCGCGATACAGCGTGCGCACCGAGACGCCCTGCTCTTCGGCCAAAACTGCCGCCGTGACCGGGCGGCGGTGCCGCCGCAAGGCGTCCATGACCGCAAACAACCGCTCGGTTTTGTCCATGCATCAGTCTCCCGTGGCGGATTGGGATGCCAGATTCCCGGCCCGGGGCCAACTGTCCAGCACAAACGGGACATGACGGTGTCTCCAGTGGATCACACCGCCAACCGTGCCCGAGCGTGCTGACAAAATCCGTCAGCAGCGCTGCGATGCCTCAGGCAATTTCGAATTCGCACCAATGGCGATAGGGGCGCTCGGGCGAGTAGATCACATTGGGGAAATGCGGATTATGCAGCGCATCGGCGAAAGCCTGGTCTTCGAGGCAGAAGCCGGCATGCTTGCCATAGCTCTTGCCGCCCAATCCCGGCACCGGAACCGCGGTCCACACCCCGTTATAGACCTGCACCCCCGGCCGGTCGCTCCACAGCTTCAGCGTCAAGTCCTGGTTCGGCGACACCACACTGGCAATCGGATCAGCATTGCTGCGCCCGGTGTCGAGCGCCATGCCGATATCGTAATCCACTGGCTGGCCAGCCGCATCGCGCATGGTCCTCGGCGTGCGCAGGTCATAAATCGTGCCGCGCGACGGCAGGATGGCGCCGGTCGGGGCCAGATCGTCGCCCAGTTCGGTATAGGCGCTGGAATTGACCTGGATGGAATGGTCGAGCACATCGGCACTGGTGCCGAGGTTGAAATATTGATGCTGCACCAGGCTGATCGGCGTCGGCCGGTCGGTGGTGGCGCTCAGTTCGAGCCGCAGTTTGTTGCCAGCCAGCGTATAGGTCGCCGAAAAATTGACATTGCCGGGATAGCCCATGGCGCCATCGGGCGAAAAATGAGTGAAGCGCACGGCATTATTGGCCTCATCGACCTGCCCGTCCCACACTTGCCTTCCCAGTCCCTCGGTGCCGCCATGCAGCTGCAATTTGCCGGCATTGGCGGGCAGATTGTAGGTCTTGCCGTTCAGCTCGAAGCTGGCATCCTTGACGCGATTGGCGACCCGTCCGGCCAGTGAGCCGAAATGCGGGCTATGCGCCGGATAGGCGTCGAAGCTGTCAAAACCCAGCACCACCGAGCGACTGCCGCCAGCCACCGGCACGCGCCAGTCGCGCACCACCACGCCATAGGAAATCAGGTCGACGGCGACGCCGGTATCGCTGAGCAGCGAGAACTGATCGACCCGCTTGCCGTTGAATTCGCCAAAATTCGCTACTGAAATACCCATGGCCGCCCCCAGAAAAATCGCGGCAAGCTGTAGCCTGCTTCGCCACCCGCCTGCAACGATACACTTGACGTTTGGCCGCGCGCCGCCAAAGCTTGGTGCGAACAAACGAGGGTCCCAGCGTGAACGAGATTGGTTTGAGACGCCGGGCCACGGTGCATGATGTGGCGCGGGCGGCCGGCGTTTCCCTGGCCACTGTCGATCGCGTGCTCAATGCTCGCCCGGGCGTGCGCGCCGCCACCGTCGAGAAAGTCGAAGCCGCCATCGCCGAGATCGGTTTCCAGCGCGATCTCAGCGCCTCGCTGCTGGCCCGCGCCCGCGACCTCAAGTTGACCTTCGTCATTCCCGACAGCTCCAATGAGTTCATGGCCAGCCTCGCCGACGCTGTCGAGCGCCGCAGCGCCCCGGCTTTGGCCGATCGCATGCATATCGAGACCCGCCGGGTCCGTGCGCTGGACGCCAACGCGCTGGCGCAAAGCCTCGACGCGCTCGATGCCCGCAATTGCGACTGCGCCATCATCGTTGCCAGCGACGAGGCCTCGGTGCGCACCGCCGTCGACAGCGCCACGCGGCGCGGCATTGCGGTGATGACGCTGGTGTCCGACCTGCCGGGCACCCAGCGCCGCCATTTCATCGGCATCGACAACGCCGCCGCCGGCCGCACCGCTGCCTCGCTGATGGGGCGGTTCCTGCCGCAGGGCGGCAAAATCGCGGTCATCGCCGGCTCGCTGCAATTGCGCGACCACGCCGACCGCCTCGCCGGCTTCCGCGCCGTTCTCAGTGCTGAATTTCCCGCCATCACGCTGATCGGCCCGCTTGAGGGGCATGATGAGCGCAGCGAAACGCAGGCCCTGGTGGACCAACTGCTGGAGCAGCACCGCGACCTGGTTGGAATCTATAATCTGGGTGCCGGCAATGCCGGTCTGGTCGGGGCGCTCGATGCCTCGAGCCGCGCCGGCGCCATCCGCGTCATCGCGCATGAATTGACCGATCCGACCCGCAGCGGGCTGCAATCCGGCGCCATTGATGTGGTGCTGGACCAAAACCCGGATGGTGAAATCCGGCAGGCCATCGCTGTCGCCCGCACCCTGGCGCTCGGCGGCAGCAGCAAGGGCGCCGTGGACCCCATTGAAATCGGGATTTTCCTGCGCGACAATCTGCGCTAAGACCTTCGGTCATCACCACAAGGCGGGCCCGAAATCGGGCGGGAGGACGTTGAGATGTTGTTGCTGCCCAGAATTGAGGTACGTGCCTCATGACCTATCTTGGCATTGATATCGGCACCTCCGGCGTCAAGGCGCTGCTGATTGATGAGCATGGCCGCGCCCTGGGCGAGGCCTCGGCCGCCGCCGTCGAGCCGGTCCGGCCGCATCCCGGCTGGTCCGAGCAAAACCCCACTGACTGGTGGACCGCGACCCTCGCCGCCGTCGACGCGCTCAGCAAAAGCCACCCGACCGAACTGGCGTCGGTGCGCGGCATTGGCCTGTCCGGCCACATGCATGGCGCCACCTTGCTCGGCAAAAACGATGAAATCCTGCGCCCGGCCATCCTGTGGAACGATGGCCGCTCGGCCGCCGAATGCCGGGAAATGGAAGCCGCGCTCCCCCGCCTGCGCGAGATCGCCGGCAACATCGCCATGCCCGGCTTCACCGCGCCCAAAATCGCCTGGGTGCGCAAGCACGAGCCGGCAATCTACGAACAGATCGCCAAAGTGCTGCTGCCCAAGGCCTATGTGCGCCTGCTGCTCAGCGGCGAGCATGTAGAAGACATGTCCGACGCCGCCGGCACGCTGTGGCTCGATGTCGGCAAGCGCGACTGGTCCGACGAGCTGCTCGCCGTCACCGGCCTCAACCGCTCGCATATGCCGCGTCTGGTGGAAGGCTCCGCCCCCTCGGGCTTTCTCAAGCGCGATCTGGCCCAACGCTGGGGCATGAACGAGAATGTGGTGATCGCCGGCGGCGCGGGCGACAATGCCGCCTCGGCCTGCGGCATTGGTGCCATCCGGCCCGGCGAGGGCTTTGTCTCGCTCGGCACCTCGGGCGTGCTGTTCGTCTCCAATGACAGGTTCCGCCCCAATACTGCCGGCGCGGTCCACGCTTTCTGCCACGCCATCCCCGATACCTGGCACCAGATGGGCGTCATCCTCTCGGCCACCGATAGCCTCAACTGGCTGAGCAAGCTCACCGGCCAGAAGCAGGCGCAACTTTCCGCCGCCGCCGAAGCCCAGTTCACCGGGCCGGGCGAGGAAATCTTCCTGCCCTATCTTTCGGGCGAGCGCACCCCGCACAACAACGCCGCGGCGCGCGGCAGCTTCGTCGGCCTCTCCCACCTTTCCGACCCGGCCAAGCTGGCCCAGGCGGTGATGGAGGGCGTCGCCTTTGCCTTCCGCGACAGCCAGCGCGTGCTCACCGACGCCGGCACAAAAATCGACCGGTTGCTGGCCGTCGGCGGCGGCAGCAAATCGGCGCTGTGGCTCAAGCTGATCGCCACCAATCTCGATATGGAAATCGCCCTCCCCGAGGACGGCGATTTCGGTGGCGCGCTGGGTGCGGCCCGGCTCGGCCTCTGCGCCGCCGAAGGGGCCGACCCCAAAACGGTGATGACCATGCCGCCGATTAAAACCGTGATTGCGCCCGACCGAAGCCTGTCGGCCGCCTATTCCGACCAATATGCGCGCTTTGCCGCGCTCTATCCCGCTATTGAGGAGGCACGTAAGTGACGGATTTCTTTAAGAATATCGCCCCGGTCAAGTTCGAGGGCCCGGACAGCACCAACCCGCTGGCCTATCGCCACTACAACAAGGACGAGATCGTCCTCGGCAAGCGCATGGAGGATCATATCCGCCCCGGCGTCGCCTATTGGCACAGTTTTGCCTGGGAAGGTGGCGACCCGTTTGGCGGCCGCACGTTCGATCGCCCCTGGTATGACAAGGGCATGGAGGGCGCGCGCCTCAAGGCGGATGTGGCGTTTGAGCTGTTCGATCTGCTCGACATGCCGTTCTTCTGCTTCCACGACGCCGATATCGCCCCCGAAGGCGCGAGCCTGGCCGAGAGCAATCGCAATGTCCGCGAGATCGGCGAAATCTTCGCCCGCAAGATGGAAACCAGCCGCACCAAGCTGCTCTGGGGCACGGCTAACCTGTTCTCCAATCGCCGCTACATGTCCGGCGCCGCCACCAATCCCGATCCGGAAATCTTCGCCTATGCCGCCGGCCAGGTGAAGAACGTGCTGGAGCTGACCCATGAGCTGGGCGGCGCCAATTACGTGCTGTGGGGCGGCCGCGAGGGCTATGAAACCCTGCTCAACACCAAGATTGGCCAGGAACAGGACCAGATGGGCCGTTTCCTGCATCTGGTGATCGAGCATGCCGAAAAGATCGGCTACAAGGGCCAGATCCTGATCGAGCCCAAGCCGCAGGAGCCGAGCAAGCACCAGTACGACTTCGACGTCGCCACGGTCTATGGCTTCCTCAAGAAGTACGACCTCGAAACCAAGGTGAAGTGCAATATCGAGGTCGGCCACGCCTTCCTCGCCAACCACACTTTTGAGCACGAACTGGCGCTGGCCGCCTCGCTGGGTATTCTGGGTTCGGTTGACGCCAACCGCAACGATATCCAGTCCGGCTGGGACACCGACCAGTTCCCCAATTCGGTGCCAGAGACCACGCTGGCCTTCTACCAGATCCTCAAGGCCGGTGGCCTGAACTCGGGTGGCTGGAACTTCGACGCCAAGGTGCGCCGCCAGTCGATCGATCCGGCTGATTTGCTCTATGGTCACATTGGCGGCCTCGATGTGCTGGCCCGCTCGCTCAAGGCGGCGGCCGCGCTGATCACCGACGGCACCTATGACCAGGCGCTCGACGCCCGCTATGCCGGTTGGAACGGCGAACTCGGCCAGGGCATTCTCGGCGGCAAGCTGTCGCTCGCCGATCTGGCCGCCAAGGTCGATGCCGAAAACCTCAACCCGCAGCCCAAATCCGGCCAGCAGGAATATCTGGAAAACCTGATCAACCGCTTCGTCTGATTGGTCATTCCGACCGCTGTTTCATCGTCATTGCCGGGCTTGTCCCGGCAATCCATTCTGCCCCGGCGCAAAGGGCAAGCGAGTGGATCACCGGGACAAGCCCGGTGATGACGATGGGATGGGTCTAGTTCTGATTTCTCCACCCCGAGATTTGACATGCCCCAGATCACCAACCCCATCCTGCCCGGCTTCAATCCCGATCCGTCCATTCTGCGCGTCGGCGACGAATACTACATCGCCACCTCCACCTTCGAGTGGTTCCCCGGCGTGCAGATTCACCACAGCCGCGATCTGGCCAACTGGACGCTGCTCACCCGCCCGCTGACTCGCAAGAGCCAGCTCGATATGCGTGGCGATCCTGATAGCTGCGGCGTCTGGGCTCCCTGCCTCAGCCATGACGGGGAAAAATTCTGGCTGGTCTATACCGACGTCAAGCGCAAGGACGGCTCGTTCAAGGACGCGCATAATTACATCGTCTGGGCCGACACTATCGACGGTCCCTGGTCCGATCCGATCTACATCAACTCCTCGGGCTTCGACCCCAGCCTGTTTCATGACGACGATGGCCGCAAATGGTTCGTCAACATGCTCTGGGACCACCGCGCCCGGCCGCTGAAATTCGCCGGCATTGCGCTGCAGGAATTCGACCCGGTGGGGGAAAAGCTCGTCGGCCCGATCAAGAATATTTATCAGGGCACCGACCTCAAGCTGGTCGAAGGCCCCCATCTCTATAAGCGCAACGGCTGGTATTACCTGCTGACCGCCGAAGGCGGCACCGCCTATGATCACGCCGTCACCTTTGCCCGCTCGCGAAACCTCGACGGCCCCTACGAAACCCATCCCGACCAGCATATTCTGACCAGCAAGGATGCCCCCTTCGCCGCCATTCAGCGCGCCGGCCATGGCGACTTGGTCGAGACGCCGGATGGCAAGACCTATCTGGTCCATCTCGGCGGCCGCCCGACCACCCAGGAGCGCCGCTGCGTGCTCGGCCGCGAGACTTCCATCCAGGAAGCCTATTGGGGCGATGACGACTGGATTCACGTGAAACACGGTCCGGTGCCGTCATTGCATGTGGAGGTGCCCGGCACCCGCGACGACGCCCCCTATTGGGCCGAGCAGCGCTACAGCTTCGACGGCGACTTGCCCCTCGACTTCCAGTGGCTCCGCACCCCCGAACCCGACCGCATTTTTGCCCTCACGGACAACAGGCTGCGCCTCTACGGCCGCGAGTCGATCGGCTCGTGGTTCGAACAGGCGCTGGTCGCCCGCCGCCAGACCCATTTCTCCTATGATGCTGAGACGCTGGTGGATTTCGCCGCCACCGACGAGCGCACTATGGCCGGCCTCACCGCCTATTACAGCCGCTACAATTTCTTCTATCTGGCGGTCACCGCCCACTCCGACGGCCAGCGCGAGCTGCTGCTGATGAGTTCGGAAGCCAGCTGGCCCGATGGCAATCTCAGCTTCCCCGCCGAACCGGTGCAAATCCCCAACAGCGGCAAGGTCAAGCTCGCCCTCACCATTCGCGGGCCCGCGCTGCAGTTCTTCTACGCCTTGGACGGGCAGGATTTGCAGCCGATCGGCCCAGTGCTGGATGCCTCGCTGCTGTCGGACGAATGCGGTGGCCATCAGGCCCATGGCAGCTTCACCGGCGCTTTTGTCGGGATGGCGGCACAGGATTTGAACGGTACGGCCAGCCCGGCCGACTTCGACTATTTCCTCTACCGCCCGGTGCGGCACGCGACGGATCGCTACGAAATCTAGGCCAAGGGCCCGAATCACAATTTCTAGAAACGGGGGCGACAGGCTCCCGTTTCCGGCATATTCTCCCTCTTGCAGACGGCTTCGTTCATCGACGGCCACTCTCCTGCTTGGCCGAATGGCGAAGACTCTCTGCAAGAGGCAGCGGAGAACAGCCATGTCCAGTTTCCACGTCATTGCCGGCGCGGGCGACAAGCTCGACCACCCGATTATTCGCACCATTTCCGTGGGCGACGTTTTCACCGCATTGCGCCGGGGCGCGGCCGATTTTTGGGAACAGCCCAGCCATTACGTCATGCTGGTGCTGATCTATCCCGTTGTCGGCATCGTGCTGACGGTGTGGATGAGCGGCTATTACACCTGGCCCCTGCTCTATCCGCTGGTCGGCGGCTTTGCCCTGATCGGGCCATTTGCCGCCATCGGGCTCTACGAGATTTCCCGCCGCCGCGAACAGGGCCTCGATACCTCCTGGCGCCATGCCTTCGAGGTGCTGCGCTCGCCAGCAATTGCCTCCATTGCCGTGGTGGGCGTCATGCTGTTTGCGCTGTTCACCCTGTGGCTCACCGCCGCCCAGGCGCTGTATGAGAGCATCTTTGGCTCATCAACGCCGCAAACGCTGACCGGCTTGATGCAGCAGGTGTTGACCGAGCCGGGCGGCATGACCCTGCTGATTGTCGGCTCGCTGCTCGGCGCACTGTTCGCGCTGGTCGTGCTCTGCACCTCGGTGATCGCCTTCCCGCTGCTGCTTGATCGGGATGTCGGCGCCTATGTGGCGGTGGAAACCTCGTTCCGCGCGGTGCTGCGCAATCCGCTGCCGCTGCTGGTCTGGGGCATTCTGGTTGGCGCGGGCCTGTTCATCGGCTCGCTGCCGCTGTTTGTCGGGCTGGCTTTGGTCATTCCCATCTTCGGTCACGGCACCTGGCACCTCTATCGCCAGCTGGTCGAACCGGCCTCTGACATCAGGGGGCTGTAAGCCGCCAACAAAACGGGCAAATCGACTGCAAGCGGTTGGATTTAGCGGACGAACCCCATAAGGTCGCGGCTTCCTTTCCGAGACCTTATTGCCGATGGACCAGCCGCCAATCGAACCCGCGCAGACCCCGGTACTGACGCCGATGATGGCGCAGTATTTCGAGATCAAGGCGGTTAATCCGGGCTATCTGCTGTTTTATCGCATGGGCGATTTCTACGAGCTGTTCTTCGAGGACGCCGAGATCGCCAGCGCTGCCTTGGGCATCGTGCTAACCAAGCGTGGCAAGCATCTGGGCGAAGATATCGGCATGTGTGGCGTGCCCATCCACGCCGCCAATGATTATCTCAACAAGCTGATCAAGCTCGGCCACCGCGTCGCCATTTGCGAGCAGGTGGAAGACCCCAAGGAAGCTAAAAAACGCGGCGCCAAATCCGTGGTCAAGCGCGACGTGGTGCGCCTGATCACCGCCGGCACCCTGACCGAGGATGATCACCTCGACGCCCGCTCCTCCAATTTTCTGGCGGCCCTCGCCATGGTGCGGCACGGCGAAACCGATTTCGCCCTCGCCTGGGCCGATGTGTCGACCGGCGAGACTTTTACCACTGACCTCTCGGCCGAACAGTTGCAGGACGAGCTGGCCCGCATCGACCCGGCCGAATTGCTGCTGACCGATGCGACCCGCGCCCTGCTGGTCGAGCGGCATTTGTTTGCCCCCAATTGGGTGGATATCACCCACCCCGCCCCGGCCGAGAGCTTTGATAGCGAGACGGCGACGGAAAACCTGCGCGCCGCCTTTCCGGGCGAGGGCTTTGACGCCAGCGCCCTGTCTCGCGCGGCCCGGTCCGCTTTGGGCGCCATCGTCGCCTATGTGCGCGAAAGCCAGAAGGGCGTCGGCGTCGCCCTGCGCGCGCCGGTCGCCGATACCGCGACCCGCCACATGGCCATCGATCAGGCCACCCGCTCCAGCCTCGAACTGCACCAGACCCAGCGTGGCCAGCAGCGCGGTTCGCTGCGGCAGGCCATCGATCTGACGGTCACTGCACCCGGCTCGCGCCTGCTGTCGGCGCGACTGGCTGCGCCGCTGGCCGATGCCCCGGCCATCAATGAGCGGCTCGATGCGGTGGGCCTGCTCGCCAATGACACGCTGCTCACCGGCCGGCTGCGCGCCGATCTCAAGGCGGTGCCCGATCTGGCGCGCGCCCTGACCCGGCTGGCGCTCGATCGCGGTGGCCCGCGCGATCTGGCTGCGATCGGCAAGGCGGTCAGCGCGGCCTCGGCGCTCTCGGGGCATTTTGCCCGCATCGAGGATATTCCGGCGGTGCTCGACCGACTGGCCCGCATTCTGGCCGCTGCGCCGCTGCCGCTGGCCTCCGAGTTGGCGCTGGCGCTGGATGATGATTTGCCGTTGTTCAGCCGCGATGGCGGCTTCGTCCGCCAAAGCTATAACGATCAGCTGGACGAGGAGCGCGCGCTGGCCAGCCAGACCCGCGCCGTGGTCGCCGCCTTGCAATCGCGTCTGATGGACGAGACCGATGTCCGTTCGCTGAAAATCCGGCACAATGGCGTGCTCGGCTATTTCGTCGAAGTGCCGGCGGCGCATGGCGCCAAGCTGCTCGAAGAGCCGCACCGCCAGAGCTTCATCCACCGCCAGACGCTGGCCAATGCCATGCGGTTCACCACCACCGAACTGGCCGAGCTGGAAGGCCGCATCGCCCGGGCGCATGAGGCGGCGCTCGAAATCGAGCTGCGCGTCTTTGCCAGCCTGCGCGCCGACGTGCTGAGCCGCACCGAGACGCTGCGAGACCTCGCCGATGCGCTGGCCGAGCTCGACGTCACCACCGCCCTGGCCCATCTCGCCGCCACCCGCTCCTATACCCGCCCCGAGATCGACACTTCGCTGGCCTTCCGCATTGAAGGTGGCCGCCACCCGGTGGTGGAAGACATGATCATGGCCGAGGGCAAGAGCTTTGTCGCCAATGATGCCGATCTGTCGGGCGATGACGCCATTGGCGGTGGCAGTCTCTGGCTGGTCACCGGTCCCAATATGGGCGGTAAATCGACCTTCCTGCGCCAGAACGCGCTGATTGCCATTCTGGCGCAGATGGGCAGCTTCGTGCCGGCGAGCCTGGCTCGTATCGGCGTCATCGATCGGGTGTTTTCCCGCGTCGGCGCCAGCGACGACATTGCCCATGGCCGCTCCACCTTCATGGTGGAAATGGTCGAAACTGCCGCTATCCTTAACCGCGCCACGCGGCGCTCTTTGGTGGTGCTCGACGAAATCGGTCGCGGCACCGCCACCTTCGATGGCCTCTCCATCGCCTGGGCGGCGGTGGAAGCCTTGCATGAGACCACCGGTTGCCGGGCCTTGTTTGCCACCCACTTTCATGAGCTGACCAGTCTCGCCAAAACCCTGACCCGCGTCGCCAATGTCACCATGAAGGTGCGCGAATGGGAGGGGGAGGTGGTGTTTCTGCACGAAGTCGGCCCCGGCGCCGCCGATCGCTCCTATGGTATTCAGGTGGCCCGTCTAGCCGGCCTGCCCGAGCCGGTGCTGGTCCGCGCCCGGCAGGTGCTGACCGTCCTGGAACAGCGCTCGACTGGCACGGCCTCTTCCAGCCAGAAAGCCAGCGTGCTAGACGATCTGCCACTTTTCGCCCATCAGCCTGCGGCCTTGCCGGTGGGACCGGACCCTGTACACTTAGCGCTCGACGCCGTCCGACCTGACGAGATGACCCCCAAACAAGCGATTGAAGCGCTGTACGAGTTGAAGAAAATCCGCGATGACGCTCGCCGAAGCTGAGGCAAAGCCGCGAAAATCCCTCTTCGCTTTCAAACCCGCCGCAGTGCTGCTCGGCGAGCTTGATGCGGCTATTGGCAATGAATCGCCCAAGTCGAGCGCCGCTCGCGCCATTGTGCTGGCCCATATCCGCAAGGCGCTGACCGATGCACGCCATCTGGCCGAGGTCGAACTGCTCGCCAGCGGCAAGGGCACGCGCTGCGCGCAAAATCTGAGTGCCCAGCAGGACGAAATCATCGCCGCCGTGCATCTGTTCGCCACCAGCCGGGTCTATCCGGTGGACAATCCCAGCGGCGCCGAGGCCATCGCCCTCTCCGCCGTCGGCGGCTATGGCCGCGGCACGCTGGCGCCGGGCTCCGATATCGATCTGCTGTTCATCCTGCCCTACAAGCAGACGCCCTGGGGCGAGCAGGTCACCGAATATATCCTCTACATGCTGTGGGATCTGGGCCAGAAGGTCGGCCATGCCGTCCGCTCGGTCGATGAATGCCTGCGCATGGCCCGCGCCGATATGACGGTGCGCACCGCCACGCTCGAGGCGCGCTTCCTCACCGGCGACAAAACCCTGTTCGACCAGATGGTGCAGCGCTTCGAATCCGAAATCGTGCCCCATACCGGCCCCGAATTCATCGCCGCCAAAATGGCCGAGCGCGACGAGCGCCACCGCGTGATGGGCAATACCCGCTATGTGGTCGAGCCCAATATCAAGGACGGCAAGGGCGGGCTGCGCGACCTCAACACGCTGTTCTGGATCGGCAAATATTTCTACCAGGTCAAAACCAGCCAGGAGCTGGTCGGCAAGGGCGTGCTCAGCGCCGCCGAAAATCGCCTGTTCTCCCGCGCCGAAGATTTCCTCTGGGCGGTACGCTGCCACCTCCATTTCATCACCGGCCGCGCCGAGGAAAAACTGACCTTTGACGTGCAGCCCGAACTGGCCCGCCGCATGGGCTATGCCCAGCGTGTCGGCATGCTGGGCGTCGAGCGCTTCATGAAGCGCTATTTCCTCGTCGCCAAGGATGTCGGCGACCTGACCCGCATCATCTGCGCCAGCCTCGAATTCAACCACGCCAAGGATATGGATCTGGTCGGCCGCGTGCTGGCGCCGTTCCGCCCCGGCCGGTCTAAAATCAAGGGCGAGAGCGATTTCGTGCTCGATACCGGCAGGCTCAATATCGCCGCCCCCGACGTGTTCGAGCGCGATCCGGTCAATCTGATCCGCATTTTCCTGGTCGCCGGGCGCGAACAATTGCTGTTCCACCCCGATGCCATCAAGGTCATCACCCGCTCGCTGCGCCTGATCGACAACAAATTGCGCAGTGACCGCAAGGCCAATGAGCATTTCCTGACCATCCTCACCGATCCGCAATCGGTGGAACGCATCCTGCGCCAGATGAACGAAAGCGGCGTGCTCGGCCGTTTCGTCCCAGAATTCGGCAAGATCGTCGCGCTGATGCAGTTCAACATGTACCACCACTATACGGTGGACGAGCATCTGATCCGCGCCGTCGGCGTCATGGCCAATATCGCCAATGGCGGCATGCGCGACGAGCTGCCGCTGACCCATGAACTGCTGCCCCAGCTCAACGATACCCGCCTGCTCTATGTGGCGCTGTTCCTGCACGATATCGCCAAGGGCCGCCCCGAGGACCATTCCATCGCCGGCGCCCGCATCGCCCGCCGGCTCTGCCCGCGCTTCGGCCTGTCACCGGCCGAAACCGATACCGTCTCCTGGCTGATCGAGCATCATCTGCTGATGAGCGCCATCGCCCAGGCCCGCGATATTCAGGACCCCGAAACCGCCAAGGCTTTTGCCGAGCTGGTGCAGTCGCCGCAGCGCCTGGCGCTGCTGATGATCCTCACCGCCTGCGATATCCGCGCGGTGGGTCCCGGCGTTTGGACCGGCTGGAAGGGCAGCCTGCTGCGCGCCCTCTATTACGCCACCGAACCGCTGCTCTCCGGCGGCCACAGCCAGGTCACCCAGTCCGACCGCATCGAGACTGCCCGCCGCGAGCTGGCCGAGGCGCTGCAGGCCTGGCCCGCCGACGACGTGGCCACCTATGTCGCCCGCCATTACGACCATTACTGGCTGCGCGCCGAGCCCGAATTGCAGGTCGAACATGCCCGCATGATCCGCCAGGCCGATCTGGCTGGCGAGAGCTTTGCCGGTTCCATCCGCGTCAAGGCCTTCGAGGGCATTACCGAGGTCAATTTCTACACGCCCGACCATCCGCGCCTGCTGTCGCTGATTGCCGGCGCCTGCACCATGCAGGATGCCTCCATTATCGGGGCGCAGATTTTCTCCACCCGCGACGGCCACGCCATCGACACCTTTCGCCTGCGCCGTTCCTTTACCTCCGACGAGGATGAAAAGGTCCGCGCCACCCGCATCATCGATACCGTCCGCCAATTGCTGCAGGGCAAGCGGCAGATCCTCATCGATCTGGGCAAGGAAAGCCGCCACAACAAGCGCCTCAAACCCTTCGCCGTGCCCTCGCAGGTCACCGTCTCCAATGTGCTGTCGGAAAAATTCACCGTCATCGAGGTGTCCGGGCTCGACCGCATGGGCCTGCTGCACTCGCTGACCCATCAGATCGCCGACCTCAATTTGACCATCGGCTCGGCCCATATCGGCACCTATGGCGAAAAGGCCGTCGACGTTTTCTACGTCACCGACCTCACCGGCCAGAAAATCATGAGCAAGCCGCGCCAGCGCAAGATTCACGACGCGCTGATGGCGGTGTTCCACCCCAAGCCGTTGAATAATGGGTAGCCCCCACCCATGAGCCTTTACCGCAATTTCCTCTCCGTCGGCGGCCTCACTTTGGTCTCCCGCGTCGCCGGCTTTGCCCGCGATGCGCTGATGGCCGCCGTGCTCGGCACCGGCCCCGCTGCTGACGCCTTTTTCGCCGCCTTCCGCTTTCCCAATCTGTTCCGCCGGCTATTTGCCGAGGGCGCCTTCAACACCGCCTTCGTGCCGATGTTTTCCGGTGCGCTGGAGCAGGACGGCCCCGATGCGGCGCTCGATCTGGCGGCGCGCATCATGAGCTGGCTCGTCGCCATGCTGGTGGTGGTGACCATCCTGGCCGAAATCTTCATGCCGCAGCTGATGGTGGCCTTCGTCCCCGGCTTTACCGATGACGCGGAAAAATTCGACCTCACCGTGCTGCTGACGCGGATCATGTTCCCCTATCTGGCCTGCATGTCGCTGATGGCCGCCTATGGGGCGATCCTCAATTCCCTCGGCCGGTTCTTTGCCGCCGCTTTTGCCCCGGTGCTGCTCAATCTGGTCAATATCGCCGCGATGATTCCGCTGGTCACCTTCTGGGCGCAGGACCAGGTCGGCGCCGCCATCTGGGTCAGTTGCGCCACCATGGTCGGCGGCCTCGCCCAGCTCTGGCTGGTCTGGGCGGCGATCAAACGCGCCGATTTCCTGCCCGCCTTCCGCCTGCCCCGGCTCGATCCCGAAGTGCGGCGCTTCTGGGTGCTGGCGATTCCGGCGATCCTGGCTGGCGGCATCACCCAGATCAATATTTTCGTCGGCACCATCATCGCCTCGGGCGCCGATAACGCCATTTCCATCCTCAACTATGCCGATCGGCTCTATCAATTGCCGCTCGGCATTATCGGCATCGCCATCGGCACCGTGCTGCTGCCCGAATTGTCGCGCCATCTGACCGGCGGCCGCGACGCCGAGGCCCGCGCCACCCAGGATCAGTCGCTGCTCATCGCCATGCTGCTGTCGATGCCCGCCGCCACCGCACTGATCGCCATGGCCGAACCCATCGTGCGGGTGCTGTTCGAACGCGGCGCCTTCGATGCGCTAGCCACGCTACAGACCGCCCAGGCGCTGATCGCCTTTGCCACCGGCCTGCCCGCCTATGTGCTGATTCGGGTGCTGCAACCGGGCTATTTCGCCCGCGCGGACACCGTGACCCCGACCATTTTCGCCGGCATTTCGGTGGTCGCCAATATCGTGCTGTCGCTGCTGCTGTTCCCGACCTATCTGCATGTCGGCATCGCCATCGCCACCTCGGTCGCCGCCTGGCTTAACGCCATTCTGCTGGCGGTGTTTCTGGCGCGGCGCGGCCATTTTGCCCTTGGCCTGGCTGATTGGCGCAAGCACGGCCTGATCATCGCCATCAGCACCATCATGGGCGGTGCGCTGTTTCTGCTGGCGGCGCGCGGCGCGGCGCATATGACGACGGCGGCCCCGATCTGGGAGCAGATCGGCGTGTTGGGGACGCTGGTGCTGTTCGGCATGGCGCTCTATTTCACCCTGATTCACGTCTCCGGCGTCCAGCCGCTCGGGCTGCTGCTCCGCCGCCTGCGGCGGCGCTAATCCCACCCCCGGTTCCCATTATGCCTCCGCCCATATAGAACGGGCCCAACAACCGCATTATCGAACGGCTGATCCCATGACCTTCACTCCCCGCGTTTTCTCCGGCATCCAGCCTTCGGGCGATCTGCATCTGGGCAACTACCTCGGCGCCATCCGCCGTTTCGTGCCGCTGCAGCAGAGCTATGAATGCATCTATTGCGTGGTGGATATGCACGCGATCACCGTCTGGCAGGAGCCCGATGATCTGCGCCGCGCCACCCGCGAAGTGGCTGCCGCCTTCATCGCCGCCGGGGTCGATCCCAAAAATTCGATCATCTTCAACCAGTCCCAGGTCAGCCAGCATGCTGAACTGGCCTGGGTGTTCAATTGCATTGCCCGCATCGGCTGGATGAACCGGATGACCCAGTTCAAGGACAAGGCCGGCAAGAATTCCGAGAATGTGTCGCTGGGGCTGCTGGCCTATCCCTCGCTGATGGCCGCCGATATCCTGCTCTACAAGGCCACCCATGTGCCGGTGGGCGACGACCAGAAGCAGCATCTCGAACTGACGCGCGATATCGCTGCCAAGTTCAACAATGACTATGCCAAGTCCATTACCGCCGAAGGCTTGGACGAAGAGTTTTTCCCCATCACCGAGCCGCTGATCGCCGGCCCGGCCACCCGCATCATGAGCCTGCGCGATGGCACCAAGAAGATGAGCAAGTCGGACCCGTCCGACCAGTCGCGCATTTCCCTGCTCGACGACGCCGACGCCATCGCCAAGAAGATCAAGCGCGCCACCACCGATCCCGAGCCCCTGCCCGAGACCGTTGAGGGCCTGGCCGGTCGCGCCGAGGCGGACAATCTGGTGGGCATCTATGCCGCTCTGGCCGATCTGACCAAGAGCGAAGTCATTGCCCAATATGGCGGCAAGGGCTGGGGCACTTTCAAGCCGGCTCTGGCCGATCTGGCGGTGGCCCAGCTGGCGCCGATGGCCGACGAAATGCGGCGGCTGATCGAGGACCCGGCGACCATTGACGCCATCCTGCGGGACGGCGCCGAGCGCGCCAGTGCAATTGCGGAGAAGACAATGGTCGATGTCCGCAATATTGTCGGCTTCATTCGCTGAAGCGTTTCCAGCGACAAAAAATGCAGGGGCGCCATGGTTTCCCAGACTGAATACAAGCGTAAATTCCTCGTCGTCATCGACGAAACGCCCGAATGCGAGCGGGCGCTGACCTTTGCCGCCTATCGGGTCAAGCGCACCGGCGGCACCGTGGTGCTGATGAGCGTGGTGCAGAAGCCCGAATTCATCGGCCTGGGCGTCGAAGCCGTGCTGCGCGCCGAGGCGGTCGAGGAGGCCGAGCGCAATCTCGATGCCCGTCTCGCTCGCATCCGCGACATTGGCGAAGTGCGCAGCGAATCGGTGATCCGCGAGGGGGAAGCCGCCGAAGAAATCGAGCGCGTGATTGATCAGGACCGCGACATCGCCATTCTGGTGTTGGCGGCGTCCACCTCCGGCGAAGGCCCCGGCCCGCTGGTCGCCCATTTCGCCAGCCGCTCCAACGCTCTGCCCATCCCCCTCACCGTCGTCCCCGGCCGCATGACCGACGACGAGATCATCGCCATCTGCTGACCGGCCGCAGGCAAAATCGCGCCAGTGGCGCGATTTTAGGGAAGCAGGCCATGAGAGCTGCGCTCGAATGGCAAGGCTCCAACCACCACCGCGCGTCACCCTCGGGCTTGACCCGAGGGCTCTTCACTTGCTGAGCGCCGCGTGAGTGCAACCCCCTCGGGTCAAGCCCGAGGGTGACGGCGCGGTGGACCTAAGCAGCGCTTGCCGCCAGCTGCTTGCGCTTCAACATCCCGTCATTCAAAAACGTCCCGAACGGAAACAACGACGCGACCGTGGTCCGTGCCCATTCCCCGGCGCTAAAGCCTCGACCCCATAGGCAGATCACCATGGCGATCAGGTAGACCACGAACGCGACGCCGTGGATCATGCCCACTGGCGGCACCAGATGCGGATAGTCGAAGCCATATTTGAGTGGCATGGCCACCCCAAACAGGGCCAGAGTGGTGATGCCTTCGATAAGGCCGACGCTGCGAAAGATCTGGATCATGCGCTTTGGCTATCCCTGCCCGGGCGAGCCGTGAAGGCGGCACGTGGTCGCTATGCGGAAACGCCCTTGCACTTCGCCGCCAAAAGTCTATTTTAGAAGCGTTCTAATCGTAAACTTCAGAGGCGCCAGATGTTCATTCAGACCGAAGCCACGCCCAACCCCGCGACCCTCAAGTTCCTGCCGGGGCGCGATGTGCTGGTTGGTGAGCCGCGCGATTTCCGCAGCGTCGAGGCCTCGGTCAATTCGCCGCTGGCGCAGGGCCTGTTTTCCATCTCCGGGGTGACCGGGGTGTTTCTTGGTTCCGATTTCATCTCGGTGACCAAGGACGACACCAATTGGGCCCATATCAAGCCGGCCATTCTCGGCGTCATCATGGACCATTTCCTCTCCGGCAAGCCGGTGATCGTCGAGGGCGCCGCTGAGGTGGCCAATCACGACGAAGTCGAGGAATTCTTCGAAGCCGAAGACAGCGAAACCGTTGAAGTGATCAAGGAGCTGCTGGCCACCCGCGTGCGCCCGGCCGTGGCCATGGATGGCGGCGACATCATCTTCAAGGGTTTCAAGGAAGGCACCGTCTTCCTGCATATGCAGGGCGCCTGCTCGGGCTGCCCGTCTTCCACTGCCACGCTCAAAAGCGGCATCGAAAACCTGCTCCGCCACTTCGTCCCCGGCGTCGAAGCCGTCCAGCAGGTCTGATTTCAGTCAAGCAGCAAGCCAAAAGGCCCAGGGAGTAATCCCTGGGCCTTTTTGTTTCAACATACCCGATGTCATCCCGGCCTCGAGCCGGGACCCATCCCGAGATCTCGCCGCCGCCGCAAGGTGGTCGGAACGTCACCCCCCGCGCGGCAACCAGCGCTTTTCGATCTTGCACACCATGGTATAGGCCGGGTCGAACACATTGCCGACTTCGTAGCGCACCACCTGCCCCAGCAAATGGCTGGCCGCGATCTGGCTCAGCCCAAACTCACCCATCAGCCAGTCCAGCATCGCGCTGGTGGCATGCTGCAAGGCCTGTTCGAGCGGGCGGGCATTGCCCACGGTAAAGATCGCGTCTGCGGTCTCGCCGCGCGGCCAGCTCAATGCCTGCTGCTTGATCACGCTCAGCCGCACTTCGACCTCGAATGCCGTTTCCACCCCGGTGCCGACGATTTCGCCGTCGCCCTGGATGGCGTGGCCATCGCCGAGGAAGAACAGCGCCCCCGGCACCGCCACCGGCAACCACACAGTCGTCCCCGGCCCAAAGCCGCGATAATCCATATTGCCGCCGTTTTCGGCGCTGGTGGCGGTCGAAAACGCCTGACCGCTATGCGGCGCCACGCCGAAACAGCCCAGCATCGGTTCCAGCGGCAGCACCAGATGCTCCAGTCCGGCGACCGGCTGCTCCAGCCGCACCGTGCCATTCTCGATGATCCATTCCGTCCGGTCGCGCGGCGAGAGGTCGCGGGCGCGTTCGGGGTCGAGCACATTGGCCGCCAGCGCCGCCCGGGTCCAACCCCGGTCACGGATCGGCGTCATCCGCAGGATTTCCACCCGCAAACTATCGCCCGGTTCGGCGCCGGTGACAAAAATCGGCCCATTCATCGGGTTGGGGCCCGAGGCGCGCTGCACCCCGTCCTTGTCAAAGCCCGCTGCATCCAGCGTCTGGGTGATGACGCTGTCGCCATCGGCGATGGTCAAGGCAGCCGGCACCGTGCCCAGCACATTGTGCCAGACACTGGCGTTAAACCGATGAACCGTCATGCTTCCCCCAAAGCTGTAAGCTTATTCAGCGGCCGCCTTCTGGGCGTCGCTGCGCTGGTCGGTAATGGCCAGCACCTCGCCGCCGTCGCGCTGGCGGCGGATGCGCAGCCGCTTGATGCGGCGGCTGTCGGCAGCCAGCACTTCGAATTCAAAGCCGGCCAGCCGCGTCACCCGTTCGCCGCGCTTGGGCACGTGCCCGGCCAGGTCGAACACCAGCCCGCCAATCGTGTCCACTTCCTCGGCATATTCGCCGGGGTCGAAATCCGGTCCGATCAGGCTGCGCACATCGCTCAATTCGGCGCGGGCATCGGCGATATAGGTGTCGACGCCGACCTTGCGGATCAGCGCCGCGGCCAGCTCGTCATGCTCGTCCTCGATCTCGCCGACCACGGCTTCGAGCAGGTCCTCGATGGTCACCAGACCGTCGGTGCCGCCATATTCGTCGACCACGATCGCCATATGCACGCGAGAGGCGCGCATCGACTGCAGCAGATCGCCCACCGGCATGAAGGTGGGCACGAACATCGCCTGGCGGGTGATGTCGAGCTTGCTCAGCTTCTGCCGCAACACCGGGGAGATCAGCTTGACCGGCACATCCTTGGTCGGGTCGGTCACCGGATCGGTGATCTTGCCCAGCGCGTCCTTGACGTGGATGAAGCCGACGATGTTGTCGAGATTGTCGTCATAGACCGGCAGGCGGGAATGACCGACCTGGCGGAATTTGGCGATCAGCGTGCCCAGATTGACGTCAGTATCGACGGCCTGGATGTCGCTGCGCTCCACCATGACGTCGCCGACCGACACATCGGACAGCTTGAGCACGTTTTGCAGGATGGTGCGCTCGCTCTCGGAAAAATCCGCAGATTCGGCGCTCCCCTGTTCATCGAGCGCAACTTGTAAATCGTCGCGCAGGGAAACCGTGCCGCGAGCGAGCATGGCGCGCAGGCGGTTCCAGATCGAAGGCCCCCGTGCAGGCACGGAGGCGGGGCTAGAAGGAGGCTCGGGATTGGCGGGCGCCGAGGGGCCCAAACTGTCGCTGTCGTTCATTGCATGGCGCCGCACCTAAGCGGCTTTCTATCCTCAAACGGAAATACTGCACCGACGAATATAGGGTCGCAGGCCTAGTCAGAATAGGGGTCATCGACCCCCAAAACGGCCAAAATACGGGTTTCGAGGCTTTCCATCTCGGTCGCCTCGTCATCGGTCAGGTGATCATAACCCAAAATGTGCAAAAATCCATGCACCACGAGATGGGTAAAATGCGCCTCGAAGCTGACGCCCTGCTCATCGGCTTCAGCCAGCAGCGTCTCGCGCGCCAGCGTGATGTCGCCCAATATGCCCACCACCGGCTCGAACGGCTCGATCTGGGGGAAGCTCAGCACATTGGTGGAACTGTCGATGCCGCGCCATTGCTGGTTCAGCTCGCGCTGTTCCGCGTCATTGGTCAGCAGGATCGACAGCTCCGCCGCCCCTTTGACCTTGGCCTTGGCCTGTTTGAGGGCTTCCAGCACGGCGCGCTCGGCCAGGGGATCGAGATCCTCCGGCCAGGCGTCGTCATTGCGGATGATAGCGATTTCAAGCGGTAGAGAAGTCAGCGGATATTTCCTTCGCCGGCCTTTTCGGCCAGTCGTTTTGCGGTATCGGCTTCATAGGCCCGCACGATGCGGCCGACAAGCGCGTGACGGACCACGTCCTTATCGTTGAAGCGCGAAATATGCACGCCCTCGACGCCATCAAGCAGATGCACCGCTTCGATCAGCCCCGAGCGCTCGCCGCGCGGCAGATCGACCTGGGTCGGATCGCCGGTGACGATCATCTTGGAATTCTCGCCCAGGCGCGTGAGGAACATCTTCATCTGCATCGAGGTGGTGTTCTGCGCCTCGTCGAGAATGACCACGGCATTGGCCAGGGTCCGGCCGCGCATAAAGGCCAGCGGCGCCACTTCGATGATCCCCGAAGTCAGACAGCGCTCGACATTTTCCGGCTTCATCATGTCGTAGAGCGCGTCGTAAAGCGGCCGCAGATAGGGGTCCACCTTCTCCTTCATGTCGCCGGGGAGGAACCCGAGACGCTCGCCGGCTTCCACCGCCGGACGGGAGAGAATGATGCGGTTGATATCGCCGCGTTCCAGCAGCGACGCGGCATGCGCCACCGCCAGATAGGTCTTGCCGGTACCGGCCGGACCGACGCCGAATACCAGCTCGCTGCGTTCCATGGCGCGCATATAGGCGTCCTGGGCCGGGGTGCGGGCGACGATGGTGGATTTGCGCGTGGCGATCTGGGCCATGCGCACCTTGCCCTTACGCTCCAGCGTTGGCAGCGTCAGCTGGCTATCCTCGGTCTCGATCATGCGGATGACGCCGTCGACGTCGGAAATATTGGCGCTGCGGCCTTCTTCGAGCGAGCCATACAGCGATTCCAGCACCCTTCGGGCCTGATCGACCGACGAGGCGGCGCCTTTCAGCAGAACGTGATTGCCGCGCGGCGTGGCCGTGACCTTGAGCCGCTGTTCGATCAGCGCCAGGTTTTGGTCAAAATCGCCATACAGCTGGGCAGCGAGACGATTGTCTTCAAAAGCGAGTTCGAGTTGGGTTGCGAGTGCGTTGTCTGCGGTCGGTGACAAGTGCCTGCTCAAACTGGTGTGGCTCCCGGAAGAGGGTGGCGCGGGCCTGCGCCACGATATGCTAACGAGGCTAGGACGATTTGGGTCCGCTGTCTGTAGCAATATTGTGACGCTTCAGAGCGGCCCAAAGGGCAAAATCGCTCCGGTGGAGCGATTTAGGCTCTGGAGGCCATGAGGGCTATGCCCGAGGCGGGCACACGGCGCCCGGCGTCAGCGGTCCTGCTCGTCGCTCCAGCCCTTGGCCCAGAGCAGCCCGATGATCGCGCCCTTGCTCGAAGGCAGGATGGCGAGTGGGACAATGACCGCGAGCGGCACCAGCACATAGAGGTAGATCAAGGGGCTGCCACGCCCATGCAGTTCCATTTCCAGCATCGTGAAGCCGATGATATGCACCATCACCGTGATGACGATCAGCGGCAGAAACAGCCCCACCCGGTAGCGGGCAAGCGGTTCGCCACAATTCGCGCAGTGCTCAACCTGCTCGATATAATGGTGGAACAGCCAGCCCTTGCCGCAGCGCGGGCAGCGGCATTTCAGGCCATGCCAGATCGATAGCCAGACCGGCTTGGGCGAGATCTCGTCATTTGGCGGCATCGCCATCCTGCTTGGCCAGGAACCCGGAACCTCGAGAGCTTGCGGCCAGGTTAGCCGCAAAGCAAGCCCTAAGCCGCCGCCGCCACCTTCAGCCGCCCCAGCAGCGAATTGGTGCTGGTGCCGATAATTTCCACCTGATGGATCGCCCCGATCAAATCTGGGCTGCCGTCCAGATGCACCGCCTGCAGATAAGGCGAGCGTCCGCCCACCTGCCCTGCCATGCGCCCCGGCCGTTCGATCAAGACCGGCAGCGTCTGGCCCACGCAGGACGCATGAAACGCCGTAGTCTGCATATCGACCAGATGCTGCAGCCGATATAGCCGCTCGCTTTTCACCGCCTCGTCAATCTGGTCGCCCAGATTGGCCCCCGGCGTGCCCGGACGGGTGGAATATTTGAACGAATAGGCCGAGGCATAGCCAACCTCGGCGATCAGCCGCAGCGTGTCCTCAAAATCCTGATCGGTTTCGCCGGGGAAGCCGACGATGAAGTCGCCCGACAGCGCCATATCCGGCCGCGCCGTCTTGATCCGCTCGATCACCGCCAGATATTCGGCGGCGGTGTGGCGCCGGTTCATCGCCTTCAAAATCCGGTCGCTGCCCGACTGCACCGGCAGATGCAGATAGGGCATCAGAATATCGAGATCGCGATGCGCCGCGATCAGTGCGTCATCCATATCGCGCGGATGGCTGGTGGTGTAGCGCAGCCGCTCCAGCCCGGAGATTTCCGCCAGCAGAAACGCCAGCTCGCCCAGCCCAACCACGCGCCCGGCGCCATCAAGCCCATGATAGGCGTTGACGTTCTGTCCCAGCAGGGTGATTTCCTTGACGCCGGCGTCAACCAGCCCGCGCGCCTCGGCAATGATCTGGCTCACCGGCCGCGAGACTTCCGCCCCGCGCGTGTAAGGCACCACGCAGAACGAACAAAATTTGTCGCAGCCTTCCTGCACCGTCAGAAACGCCGTCAGCCCGCGCTTGATCGTCACTTCCTTGCGCGCCGCCGGCAGATGCTCGAATTTGTCTTCCTCGGGGAAGTCGGTGTCGATCACCGGCACTTTCAGGCTCGGATGCAAATGCTGCTGCGCCACGGCCCGCGCCAGCATATCGGGCAGCCGGTGATAGGATTGCGGGCCGAACACCATGTCGACCACCGGGGCGCGGCGAGCGATTTCCTCGCCCTCGGCCTGCGCCACGCAACCGGCGACGCCAATCAGCATGTCGCCGCCCACGGCGCGGCGCTCGCTCTGCAATTCCTTGAGCCGCCCCAGCTCGGAAAATACCTTCTCCGAGGCCTTTTCGCGGATATGGCAGGTGTTGAGCAGCACCAGATCGGCAGTGGCCATATCCAGCGTGGTTTCATAGCCATGGGGCGCCAGCGCATCGCTCATGCGGTCGCTGTCATAAACGTTCATCTGGCACCCATAGGTCTTGATGAACAGCTTCTTGGTATTGGCGCGGGTCTCGGTCATGCCGGCTCTTTATCAGAGGATGGGCGCAGACTCCAAGGGTCTGCAACCATGCAGGCGCGTGGCGGGTTTCTCTCCCAACCCATGGGAGTTTGCAAAATGACCAAACCGAACAAGACTGACGACGCCGCCGCGATGAAAAACGGCAAGAAACCCGGCCCCAAGGATTCCCCTGTGCAAGTGCGCAATGCCGGCAAGGACGCCCAGGCCGACAAGCCCAGCGCCTGGGACAAGCAGGACGACGCCGTCGACGAAAGCTTCCCGGCCAGCGATTCCAGCGCCAAATACTGAGCGGAATTGAGGAATTTTCTAGCCCCAACCCCGATGTCACCCCGGCCTTGAGCCGGGGCCCATCCTGAGATCCTGCCGGTGGTTCCATCTCGAGATGGGTCCCGGCTCAAGGCCGGGATGACACCGCGTTTAGCGACCGAAATGAAGCAACAGGCCTCCGAGGCGGCGAACTGACATCCGCAACGCCCCGCCCCGCCCCCACATGCCAATAAATTCTGGCTTTCCCGCCCGCTTTGCAATATAGGGACGCCAGTCTTTGGCCCACTTGCCCGAGGCTTTCATGGCCCCTCCTGGACGACATCCCGGCCGGGGCGACCCAATCCTCTTATGTAAAGGATCTATCCGATGTCGATCACTGCTGAGCGCAAATATGCTCTGATCCAGGAATATGCCATCAAGCCGAACGATACCGGTTCTCCGGAAGTCCAGGTGGCAATCCTGTCCGAGCGCATTGCCAACCTCACCGAGCACTTCAAGGGCCATGGCAAGGATAACCATTCCCGCCGCGGTCTGCTGAAGCTGGTTTCGACCCGCCGCAGCCTGCTTGACTACGTCAAGAAGGTTGACGACGCCCGTTACAAGTCGCTCATCGAGCGTCTCGGCCTGCGTCGCTAACGCGTCCGAGGGCAATTGCGGATGCGGGGTTTTTCCCCGCATCTGCCGTCGTCGCGCCGCCCCGGCGGACCGGCGATATAGCGTAGACCGGCGCATGCCGGAGCATGGCAGGATTATTGGCCGCTCCCCCGCCTCACGCGCACAAAATCAACATTTTGGTTTTGGTTCGTGAGGTTTCCCAGACGGAGCGTGGTCAGGAAAAGTTGCAGACTTTTCCGGTTCGACCGCGCGACCACCAGGGAATTCTCTGGGAGCTGCTTGTTGTCTTGCTCATGTTTCGTCACCGCCAGACGTGAACAGTGCCTGATTTTGAGCCTGGGCTGCACATGGGGTGCAGTAGCAGGTGCGGGCACACCGGCTGAGTTCGTGGGATTGCTACGCCCCCACGTTTCCGCTCAACCGGCAGAATGGAAAGACGAAAAACATGACGATCAATTTTGATCACCATAAGGTCGAGCTCAACTGGGGCGGTCAGCCCCTGACGCTCGAGACCGGCAAGATGGCCCGCCAGGCCGATGGCGCAGTGCTCGCCACCCTGGGCGAGACCGTGCTGCTCGCCACTGTCGTGAGCGCCAAGTCGGCCAAGCCGGGGCAGGATTTCTTCCCGCTGACCGTCAACTACCAGGAAAAATACTTCGCCGCCGGCAAGATCCCGGGCGGCTACTTCAAGCGTGAAGGCCGTCCGACCGAAAACGAGACGCTGACCTCGCGCCTGATCGACCGTCCGATCCGCCCGCTGTTTCCCGATGGCTACAAGAACGAGACCCAGGTGGTCGTTACCGTTCTGCAGCACGACATGGAAAACAACCCGGACGTGCTGGCGCTGGTCGCTGCCTCTGCCGCGCTGACCATTTCGGGCATTCCCTTCATGGGCCCGATCGGCGCGGCTCGCGTCGGTTATGTCGATGGCGAATATGTGCTGAACCTGCCGGTTGACCGTCGTTCCGAGTCGAAGCTCGACCTCGTCATGGCCGGCACCGAAGACGCCGTGCTGATGGTTGAGTCCGAAGCCAAGGAACTCAGCGAAGAAATCATGCTGGGCGCCGTGATGTTCGGTCATGCCGAGAGCCGCAAGGTGATCGCTGCCATCATCAAGCTGGCCGAGCTGGCCGCCAAGGAACCCCGCGACTTCCACGCTCCGGACTATTCGGATCTGGAAAAGGACGTGCTGGCGGTTGCCGAAGCCGATCTGCGCGCCGCCTACAAGATCACCAAGAAAGAAGATCGCTACGCTGCGGTCGACGCTGCCAAGAAGAAGGTCAAGGAAGCTTTTGCTGCCAAGGTCGAGTCGGGTGAAGTCTCCGGCGAAGCCCTCAGCGAAGTGATCCACACCCTCCAGGCCAAGATCGTGCGCTGGAACGTGCTCGACACCGGCCTGCGCATCGACGGTCGCGACCTGTCGACCGTGCGTCCGATCGTGTCGGAAGTCGGCATTCTGCCGCGCACCCATGGTTCGGCCATCTTCACCCGTGGCGAAACCCAGGCGCTGGTCGTTGCCACGCTCGGCACCGGCGAAGACGAGCAGTATATCGACTCGCTCGAAGGCACCTACAAGCAGAACTTCCTGCTGCACTACAACTTCCCTCCATACTCGGTGGGTGAAGCTGGCCGCATGGGTTCGCCCGGCCGTCGCGAAATCGGTCACGGCAAGCTCGCTTGGCGCGCCATCAACCCGATCCGTCCGTCGGTCGAAGAATTCCCCTACACGATCCGTATCGTGTCCGAGATCACCGAATCCAACGGCTCGTCCTCGATGGCAACCGTCTGCGGCACCTCGCTCGCACTGATGGATGCCGGCGTGCCGCTGGCGCGTCCGGTGGCGGGTATCGCCATGGGCCTGATCCTCGAAGGCGAGAAGTTCGCCGTGCTGTCCGACATCCTGGGTGACGAAGATCACCTCGGCGACATGGACTTCAAGGTGGCTGGCACCGAAGTCGGCGTCACCTCGCTGCAGATGGACATCAAGATCGCCGGCATCACCGAGGCGATCATGAAGATCGCTCTCGAGCAGGCCAAGGGCGGCCGTATCCACATCCTGGGCGAAATGGCCAAGGCCATCACCGCGTCCCGTTCGGAAGTGGGCGAATTCGCTCCGCGCATCGAGACCATGAAGATCCCGACCGAGAAGATCCGTGAAGTGATCGGCACCGGCGGCAAGGTGATCCGCGAGATCGTCGAAAAGACCGGCGCCAAGATCAACATCGAAGACGACGGCACCATCAAGATCGCCTCCTCGGACGGTTCGCAGATCGAAGCGGCCATCAAGTGGATCAAGTCGATCACCGATGAAGCTGAAGTCGGCGCCATCTATCAGGGCACCGTGGTCAAGACCGCCGATTTCGGCGCCTTCGTGAACTTCTTCGGCGCCAAGGACGGTCTGGTTCATATCAGCCAGCTGGCCGAAGCCCGCGTTGCCAAGACCACCGATGTGGTCAAGGAAGGCGACAAGGTCTGGGTCAAGCTGCTCGGCTTTGACGAGCGCGGCAAGGTCCGTCTTTCCATGAAGATCGTCGATCAGGCGACCGGCAAGGAAATCAAGAACGAAGAAGCCGCCGAATAGGCAGCAAACCACAAGAAAATCGCCAGCATGCTGGAAGACGAGGCCCGGAGCGATCCGGGCCTCTTTTTATGGTGTGGCCTTGCGGCAACAGGTCAGAAGCCATCACTTTTTTGCGAGGAACCGCTTCCTTAATCGCCCGTTTGGGCAGTGAGGCTTTCCTGCACTAGCGAAGCTTCTGGTCACGGCTTAGGTCATTGGCCCTACACAGTTTTGCGTCACCCGTGACCCAGGAAATTACCGTGCTTTCTCGTCGCCTATTCATGATCGGTTTGCCCGCAGTAGCCTTGGCCGCCTGTTCCTCGACCCGCACGCCGGTCGTGCAGGAGCCCCAGATCGACCCGTATTACCAGCGCATGTATGGCGCGGTGCTGGGAGAAAAATTCCCCATTGCTGCCATGGATTTGCGCCGCGTCGATCCTCAGTGGTGGCGCCAGGAAGTCCCCTACCCGACCAGCGAGCGCCCCGGCACCATCGTCATCGATACGCCGCAGCACTTCCTCTATCTGGTGCTCGAAGGCGGCCGCGCGCTGCGCTACGGCATCGGCGTCGGCAAGGATGAATCGCTGGTGTTCCGCGGCACGGCCACCATTGGCCGCAAGGCCGAGTGGCCGCGCTGGACCCCGACCCGCTCGATGATCGCCCGCGAACCCGAGCGCTACGGCCCCTATGCCGGCGGCATGGAGGGCGGCATCACCAACCCGCTCGGCCCGCGCGCCCTCTATCTCTACAAGAATGGCGCCGACACCCTGTTCCGCCTGCACGGCACCACCGAGCCCTACACCATCGGCACCAGCGTCTCCTCCGGCTGTATCCGTTTGATGAATCAGGACATTCTCGATCTCTATGCCCGCGTGCCCACCGGCGCCCGCGTCGTCGTGATCAACTAACTCCCTCCCGGGTCACTGCCGCGGCAGTGGGACGCCTTGTTTCGGAATCCGTAGTCACCGAGACAAAGTTACCTGCTGCCGCGACAAGGACCCGGGATTGAAATTGAAAGGCCCGCTCACTGAGCGGGCCTTTTTTGTTTGGGGTGACCCAGCCAACAAAAAGGGCGCGGTTTGCACCGCGCCCTTTGGCATTTCTAACGGTCTGGACCGGATTACAGCGTGCGCTGCACGGTCTCGACGCGGAAGCATTCGATGACGTCGCCGGCGCGCATGTCTTCGTAATTCTCGAAGGCCATACCGCATTCCTGGCCGATCTGGACTTCCTTGACTTCGTCCTTGAAGCGCTTGAGCGTCTTGAGCTTGCCTTCGTGGATAACGACGTTGTCGCGGATAAGACGGACGCCCGAGCCACGCTCGACCATGCCTTCGGTGATCCGGCAGCCGGCGACCTTGCCGACCTTGGTGATGTTGAACACCTCGAGGATTTCCGCATTACCGATAAAGGTTTCACGGCGCTCAGGCTTCAGCAGCCCGCTCATCGCGTTCTTCACGTCATCCACCAGGTCGTAGATGATGTTGTAGTAGCGGATTTCGATGCCGTCGCGGGTGGCCAGTTCGGTCGCCTGCTTGTTGGCACGGACGTTGAAGCCGATGACGATGGCGTTCGAGGCCGATGCCAGGGTCACGTCGCTTTCGGTGATGCCGCCCACGGCGCTCATCAGGATCTGCGCCGACACTTCGTCGGTGGACAGCTTGTTGAGCGAGGAGACGATGGCTTCCACCGAACCCTGCACGTCGCCCTTGATGATCAGCGGGAACTTGGCAATGCCGGCCACCTTGAGCTGATTCATCATCTGCTCGAGGCTGGTAGCGCCGCCGCCGGCCGTCTTTTCACGGATGGCGCGCTGACGATATTCGGTGACTTCGCGAGCACGGGCTTCGGTCTCGACGACCGAGAAGCGGTCGCCCGCACTCGGCACGCCGGTAAAGCCCAGCACTTCCACCGGAATGGAGGGACCAGCTTCCTTGACCTGCTCACCCTTGTCGTTGATCAGGGCGCGGACGCGGGCAAACTCGGTGCCGGCGACTAGAATGTCACCGATGGCGAGTGTACCGCGCTGCACCAGGACCGTCGCAACCGCACCGCGACCACGATCGAGCTTGGCTTCGATGACCAGGCCCTCGGCGCGCCCATCGCGGGCCACCTTGAGCTCGAGCACTTCGGCCTGCAGCAGGATGGTTTCGAGCAGCTTGTCGAGGCCTTCGCCGGTCTTGGCGGAGACTTCCACGTCGAGCACGTCGCCGCCCATGGTTTCCACGAACACTTCATGCTGCAGCAGCTCGGTGCGAACCTTCTGCGCATTGGCCGAAGGCTTGTCCATCTTGGTGATGGCCACGATGATCGGAACGCCAGCTGCCTTGGCATGCTTGATCGATTCGATGGTCTGCGGCATCACGCTGTCGTCCGACGCCACCACCAGGATAGCGATATCGGTGGCCTGGGCACCGCGAGCACGCATGGCGGTGAACGCCTCGTGGCCCGGGGTGTCGAGGAAGGTGATCTTGGCGCCGTTACGCTCAACCTGATAGGCGCCGATATGCTGGGTGATGCCACCGGCTTCGCCCGACACCACATTGGCGTTGCGGATCGCGTCAAGCAGGCTGGTCTTGCCGTGGTCGACGTGACCCATGATGGTCACGACCGGCGCACGATCGGTCAGATCCTCGGCCTTGTCGTCGGCGGGGATGTCATACAGCCCCTCTTCAACGTCGGCTTCCGACACGCGCTTGACGGTGTGGCCCAGTTCGGTGGCGATCAGCTCGGCCGTATCGGCATCGAGCACATCGTTGATCGTGGCCATGGTGCCCTGCGCCATCAGCATCTTGATGACGGTCACCGAGCGCTCGGCCATGCGGTTGGCCAGTTCGGCAACCGTGATGGCTTCCGGAATGATGACTTCGCGGCTGAGCTTGGGCGCTTCCTGCTGGTTGCGGCCCATCTTCTTGTCGCGGCGGCGACGCATCGCGGCCAGGGACGGACCCTTATCACGATCACTCTCGGCGCCGGCATTGGTCACGGTCAGGCGGCCACGCGCATTGGTATCCTGGCCAGCGCGGCGCGTCGGCCGTTCCGGCGCAGCGCGCGAAGCGCGGCGGGCGTTCTCGAGTTCAGCTTCGGTGGTCGGCCGTGTCGCCGGTGCACCCGTACGGATCTTGCGGCCATCGGCCTCGCTCGGCGGTGCCGGCGGCACGTTGCCGATCGGCGCCATGCCAGCACCCGGGCGACGATCGCCGGCCGGACGGCCAGCCGTGCCCGAGGGACGGGCGCCGGGGGCGCCGCCTGGACGGGCACCGGCAGCACCGGGACGGATCAGGGCATTGGCGCCACGTTCGCTTTCCGGGCGGGTGTTGCCACCGCTCGGACGCTCACCGGCCGGACGGACCGGGCGCGGCGGCTGGCCAGGACGGCCGGCGACGACGCGCACGCTGGACGGGCCCGGATTGCGCTGCGATGCCGGTGTATAGTCGGAATCTGCCTCGGCGGCATCCGGCGTTGCGGCGGGAGCCGCAGCTGCCGTTGCAGCAGCAGCAGCAGGCGCTTCGGCGGCCGGCGTTGCGGCCGGAGCTTCTGCGACCGGAGCCTGCGGCTCGGAAGGTGCATCGGCAGCGACGCGTTCTTGCTCGAGCCGGGCGGCTTCCTCACGGACCTGGCGACGGCGAGCGTCGTCTTCCATGCGGCGCGCTTCTTCAGCGACAAAGCGCTGCTGATCCTCGGCGGCGCGGGCGCCAGCCAGGGCCAACGCCTGACGGCGGGCTTCGGCTTCAGCTGCCGACAGGCCCAGCGGTGGGCGTGGTGCGGCGGCCGGGCGACCGGATCCTGGCCGCTGACCCTGCGGGGGGCCGGCGGGGCGATGGGGCGCGCTCGGTGCATTGGGCTTGGGAACCAGGCGCGTGCGCTTCTCGACGACGACCGTCGAGCGCGAAGGACCACGCGACATGCCCGGACGGTTGCCCAGGCCTGGGCCGCCCTTCAGTGTCAGCGTCTTCTTGGCGCCAGTGTCGTCGGTGCGCTTGTCGTCGTTATCAGCCATGTATCTCGCGTCTTTCGTCGGTGGCCTCGGGCAAAAGGTCACCGTCAACCGCAGCGCGGTCGGTGTCCTGTTCCGTCGGTTTGGCAATGTATAAGGCCAGTCTCCGGGCCTTTGCTACTGCCGCTTGGGCTGCTGCCCCTCTTGTTAGGGCAGCATGTATCACATTTTCCAGCCCGAGTGCCAAACCCATTTGCTCTGAGGCGAGCAATTCGAAATGGGGCACATCGAAGCCTTCGATTCCGTCTTCGGCCGCTGCGTAATGCAGCGCCTTGAGTGGTCCGACCATCTTGCTGCGGCCATCGTCGGCCGCGTCGGTCGCCGTAATCAGGGCGATCAGCGAACCACTATCGATCAGGCTGCGCACTTTAGTGGCGCCAAAGGTCAGCTGGCCCGCCTTGCGTGCCATGCTGAGCGCATTGAGATAACGCTGCTCGAGCCGGAGCTGGGTCAGGCCGGGCAAATCGTCCGGCAGCGTCACCTCGGTCTTGAGGCTCCGCGCAAACACCTTCTTCTTGACCGCCTCGGCCACCAGATCGCGGTTGAGACTGATCCAGACGCCGCGGCCTTCGGCCTTGGCTTCCGTATCAGGCACCAGCACATCATCGGGGCCGAGCACAAAACGGATCAGCTCCGCCACGGGTTTTTCAACCCGTGTCAGAGCACACATCCTGCTCGTTTCTTCGCGCCGGGCCATCTGGTCCCTCGCTCCGAAACGGCCTAAGCCGTCGCCTCGTCGGTGAATTCGGCGTCTTCGCCACCTTCGATCGGCGGCAAGTCTTCCTCATTGATCCAGCCGGCCTTGATCCGGGCCTGCATGATCATGTCTTCGGCTTCCTCTCGGCTGATCGGGAAGTCCTTGAAGGTTCCTTCAAAGCGCTTGGTCTCGCCATCCTTGCGTTCGCTCCAGCCGATCAGATCGTCCGCAGCGCAGCCGGCGAAGTCTTCCACCGTCTTGATGTCGTCCTTACCCAGGGCTTCGAGCATGGCGGCGGTGAGGCCGGCAATCTCGTACAGCTCGTCAGCGACGCCGAGCTTCTTGCGCTCTTCGTCATGGGCCTGGTCGATGGCCGACAGATATTCGGTGGCGCGGTTCTGGATTTCGCCAGCGGTTTCTTCGTCGAACCCGTCGATCGAAGCGATTTCATTGGCGTCGATATAGGCCAGTTCCTCAACCGAGGAGAAGCCTTCCGAAGCCAATAGCTGGGCAACCATCTCGTCAACGTCAAGGGCAGCCATGAACAGGGACGAGCGTTCGGTGAATTCCTTCTGCCGGCGTTCGCTTTCTTCCTGCTCGGTCAGGATGTCGATATCCCAGCCGATCAACTGCGACGCGAGGCGGACATTCTGGCCGCGACGGCCAATGGCCAGCGACAGCTGTTCGTCGGGGACAACCACTTCGATGCGCTCGGCCTGCTCATCGAGCACCACCTTGGCAACATCGGCGGGCTGCAGCGCGCTGACCACGAGGTCGGCAATGCTGTCGGTCCACGGAATAATGTCGATCTTTTCGCCCTGCAGCTCGGCCACCACGGCCTGAACGCGCGAACCGCGCATACCGACGCAAGCGCCGACCGGATCAATGGAGCTGTCCGAGGAGGTCACGGCAATCTTGGCGCGGCTGCCCGGATCGCGGGCAATCGAGCGGATGGTGATGACACCATCATAGATTTCCGGCACTTCCTGCATGAACAGCTTGGCCATGAACTGGGGATGGGTGCGGCTGAGGAAAATCTGCGGGCCACGCTGTTCGCGGCGCACGTCATAGACGTAAGCGCGGACGCGGTCGCCATAGCGGAACATTTCGCGCGGGATCAGCTCGTCGCGGCGGATAATGGCTTCGCCACGGCCCAGATCGACGATGACGTTGCCATATTCGACACGCTTGACGGTGCCGTTGACGATCTCGCCGATGCGGTTGAAATATTCGTCATACATGCGCTCGCGCTCGGCATCGCGCACTTTTTGCACGATAACCTGCTTCGCGGACTGCGCAGCAATACGGCCGAATTCCATCGGCGGCAGCGGCTCGGTCAGATAGTCACCGATCTTGGCTTCGGGCGACTTGGTCAGAGCATGCTTGAGGTCGATCTGACGGCTGGTCTCTTCGATCGTTTCGACGATTTCCAGCAGACGCCACATGCGGGTTTCGCCCGAGCGCGGGTTGATCTCAACCTTGATCTCGGTCTCGGCGCCGTAGCGGCCCTTGGCCGCCTTTTCCATGGCGTCTTCCATGGCCCCGATCACGACCATGCGGTCGATCGACTTTTCGCGGGCAACGGCATCTGCGATCTGTAGCAGTTCGAGGCGGTTCGCGCTCACAGCCATTTAATGTGTCTCCTCGGAATCGTCAGTATCGGCAATTTCGACCGTCTCGGTCTCGTCATCGTCAAGGGGATGCGCTTCCTGGTCGAGCCGCGCCTTTTCCATCAAGGCATCGGTCATCACCAGCTTGGCCTCGCCCAGATTTATGAGCAGCAGGCGATGGTCTGGGTCGGTGCCGGTGGGCGCGTCGGGCACGGTGACGGTCACCGCCTCGTCGTCCACCGCCTTGATCACGCCGCGATAGCGCTTGCGGCCATTGATCATGTCGCTGAGCTCGATCTTGACCTCGTGGCCGACATAGGCCGCGAAATCGCGCTGGCGCACCAGCGGCCGATCAATGCCAGGGGAGCTGACTTCGAGATGATATTCGCGCTCGATCGGATCTTCCACGTCCAGCACCGGCGACAGATCCTTGCTGAGCGCCTCGCAATTGACGATGGTGAAACGGCCGTGTTCGTCCTCGGCCATGATCTGCAGGGTGCCCCCGTTTTCCTGGGTGACCTTCACCCGCACGAGTGCGAAGCCCAGACCGTTGGCCACGGGCTCGACGATACGGGAGATCCGGGCTTCCAGGCCCGTTTCCTTGATATAGCGCTTGGCTGCGAGATCGAAGCTCATCAGTCCCTTCAGGTAATAAAAAAGAGCGGGGCCGGGCGGCTCCCACTCTGCAAATTGCTAGAGATGTTGGCGTCTATATAGCGCCGAACCGCTCGCGCCGCAAGGGCAGGCTGGAGACGCCGCTTCAGCGCTCCCAGGTCAGCAGCTCGACCCGCGCGCCCAGCTTGCTCAGGGCCTGGCGCAGATCATGCACCAGCGGGTCGGGGCCGCAGAGATAGAAGTTCTGCGCGAAATCGGTGATGTGGGTTTTGAGAAAGTCGATATCGATCCGCGCTCGCGACAGGCTGGTGGCGGGATCATCGGTGATGGTCCATAGCGTTTCGAGCCCCGCCATGGCCTCGAATTCATCGCGCAGAATGATGTCCTTTTCGGTGCGATAGGAGGCGATCAGCCGGTTGCCGGCGATTTTGCCGTCCTGGGCCAGCTGCCGCAGAATGGCGATGAAGGGGGTGACGCCGGCCCCGCCGGCGATGAAGGTGCCGGGGCCTTTATAGGTAATGGTGCCCCACACATCGCGCAGCAGCAGCCGGTCGCCGGGCCAGGCGGTCCACAATTGGTTGGTGACGCCGGGATGGTCGCGATAGCTCTTTATGGTGAATTCGAGTTCGTCCCATGCATTGAGCGAGGTGAAGGTGAAGGGGCGCTTCTGGTCACGCCAGCCATCCTTGTCGAGCGACAGCTCGGTCGCCTGACCCGGCTCGAAATGAAAGTCTTTCGGCTTTTCGAGCCGATAGCGCCGCACATTGGGGGTGAGCAGTTCGGTTTTGAGAATTTTGACGCTGACGGGCATGACCAACTCCTTGTGCCCGTTAGACGCATACCTGAGCCAATAGTTCCCGGCCCAAGGCCCGCGATCGTCAGGGGTTCTCGTGGTGATACCAGGTAGCGCCAGGGGAACTTAGGGTCGGCTTAAGCCCTTGAGAACCTTGATAGAACTCTGGGGCCTCGGGAGCGAAGTTCAAGGGCAAAAATGCTGAAATCAGCCCTTGAGAGTGCCGGTCGGCAGGATCACTTCGGTGGTGTTCAACACGAAAGGAACACCGAAATGATCAAGAACACGATAGTTGCCCTGGTTACCGCCGCTGCCCTTGTCGGCGTTGCCGCCCCGGCTTTTGCCGACAACGCGTTTGGCGAGACCACTCCCGAAATGCGTGACTTCGTCGCCGATTCGGTCCTCACCGAACTCAACCGCCGCGGCATCAATGCCACCGCCGTCGAAGACTGGAGCGGCCTGGTCCGCGCCTATGTTATCCTCGATGACGGTAGCCAGGTGATGCAGTTCTACTCCCCCGGCTCGCTGCAGCCAGTGGCTCTCTAACCAGTCTACCCAGGCGCTGCCGGCTCTTGTCGGTGGCGCCTCTAGCCTAGCTGATATGCCCGACGAGGCGGATGGCCGGGTCGTGGCCATGGGCATCGAAGCGCTCCCGTGCCGCCTGCATCTGCTCGCGATTGCGATCGGCAAAGCCGCGCAGGCTGTCGGCCAGTGTCAGCAGATCGTGTCCCAGCGCGGTCAGCTCGTAATCGACCCGAGGCGGGATCGTCGCATACATGGTGCGGGTCACGAAGCCATCGCGCTCCAATTCCCGCAAGGTCACAGTCAGCGTCTTCTGGGAAATGCCGCCAGCGCGCCTGAGCTCGTTGAAGCGGCGGGTGTCCTCCCGCAGCAAGGTGATAACGGTCACCGTCCACTTGCCGGGTCTGACCATCAGCACATCGTTCTCGTTCGGACTGGACGGAGACAAAGTGGGCATGGCGAACCTCAAAATTGTGGTCGGGTTCGATAATAAGGCGCGATTGTGGCGCTTCCAGAGCCTTTCCCCATTAAACTTCGGCAGGTTCCCCCTTGCCTCAAAATGTGATCAGCGCCGGGTGAAGCTGAAATAAAAGCTGATCAGCCGGCCCTCGCGGCGGGCTTTTTGCTCGTAGCGCGTGGCCTGCCAGCCCGGATAGGGCTGATGCCAGTCGCCCGGCTGTTCGGGGGCGAAACTGAATTGCGGCGCCCGCAGAATATGCGCCAGCGTCCAGTTGGCATAATCCTCGATATCGGTGGCGAAGTGGAACTGACCGCCCGGCCGGATCACCCGTGCCAGCTCGTTGAGCGTGGTCGGCGAGACAAAGCGGCGTTTGTGATGCCGCGTCTTGGGCCAGGGATCGGGATAGAGCAGATAGACCTCGTCCAGCGAGGCGTCGGGCAGCGCCACCAGCAGCTTGAACGCATCATCGGTGAACAGGCGGATATTGCGCAAATTCTCCGCAGCGATGGTCTGCACCATCTTGCCGATGCCGCCGGTAAACACCTCGCAGCCGATATAGCCGGTATCGGGAGATCGCCCGGCTTCCAGCGCCAGATGCTCGCCGCCGCCATAGCCGATTTCGACGATGATCCGGTCCGAAGCTGGAAACAGCGTGCGCGGATCGAGCTGGCCGTTCAGGGTGATTTCGAGGTCGGGCAGGGTGGCGTCGAACACCGCCTGCTGGCCGCTATGCAGCTTCTTGCCGGAGCGGCGGCCGAAAAAGGCGCGCGGTTCGCCCGAGCGCGTCTTGGGGAGTTCGTGGTCTGGCTTGGTCATGCTGGCCTTGGATCGGCTGGGTCAGCCCGGCGTGAGCAGGGATGACCTTTTCGGTCGTCAACGAAGGGAAGATGCCCGCTTACGCGGGAATCCTCTCATGCACAATACCGCGACCGGAACGGGCGGGGATTACTTCAACGCCGCCTTGAGGGCGCCGATCAGGTCGGTCTTTTCCCAGGAGAACGAGCCATCGCGGCCAGCCTTGCGGCCAAAATGGCCATAGGCGCTGGTCTTGGCATAGATCGGCTTGTTGAGATCGAGATGGGTGCGGATGCCGTGCGGCGTCAGGTCCATCACCTGGCCGAGCGCGATTTCGACCGCTTCCTCGGCGACCGTGCCGGTGCCATGCAGATCGACATAGATCGACAGCGGCTGGGCCACGCCGATGGCATAGCTGAGCTGGATGGTGGCGCGGTCGGCAAAGCCGGCAGCGACCACATTCTTGGCCAGATAGCGCGCGGCATAGGCCGCCGAGCGGTCGACCTTGGTGGGATCCTTGCCCGAAAAGGCGCCGCCGCCATGCGGCGCTGCGCCGCCATAGGTATCGACGATGATCTTGCGGCCGGTGAGGCCGGCATCGCCATCGGGGCCACCGACGACGAATTTACCGGTGGGATTGACGTGCCAGACGGTGTCGGCGTTGATCCAGCCCTCGGGCAGCGAGGCGCGGATATAGGGCTCGACGATGACGCGCACATCTTCGGAGGTCAGCGTTTCGTCCAGATGCTGGGTCGACAGCACGATCTGGGTGACCCCGACCGGCTTGCCATTTTCGTAGCGCACGGTGACCTGGCTCTTGGCATCGGGGCCGAGCTTGCCGGCCGCGCTGTTATTGGCCTTGCGGGCGATGGTCAGATTTTCGAGAATCTTGTGCGCATAATAGATCGGCGCCGGCAGCAATTCCGGGGTCTCGCGGCTGGCATAGCCGAACATGATGCCCTGATCGCCCGCGCCGACATCCTTGTTGCCGGCCTCATCGACGCCCTGCGCGATATCGGCCGACTGGCCATGCAGCAGCACGTCGATCTTGCAGGTCTTCCAGTGGAAGCCGGCCTGCTCGTAGCCGATGGCACGGATGGCCTTGCGGGCGGCCGATTTGAACTTGGAGGGATTGACCAGCGGGTGACCGGCGGCGTCGCGTAGCACCTGACCGTCCTTGCCGTGCTTGAGCAGGGTTTCGGGCACGCGCACCTCGCCAGCGATGATCACGCGATTGGTGGTGGCCAGCGTTTCGCAGGCAATCCGGACCTGGGAGGGGTCCATGCCGCTCTTTTTGGCTTCGCGGAACACCAGGTCGACGATTTCATCGGAAATCCGGTCGCAAACCTTGTCCGGATGGCCTTCGGAAACCGATTCCGAGGTGAAGAGATAAGACGAGCGTGCCAACGAGTATCCCCCGAAACTGACGAAAATGGCTCAAAACCAACGATTATAAGGCGGTTGTGACATCGCCAGCGGTCGCGGTCAAGAAGGATATAAAGAAAGCTTGATATGATGAGGGGCGATTTTGGAGCATGGATTGGCGCGTGCGAAAGCGCCGCCCGGCCAGATGCCGACGGTTCAAAACAGGCGGAGCCCCGAGGCGGTTGTCGCCTCTGGTAAGTATAAAATAGTGAGACGAAACCGCCTCGGGGCGTCGGGTTTTCTCGGAAGGCAGACCGCAAGCCCCAGCATGGAACCGTAGCCCCATGCCCGAATGCCCCATCCGCACAGCCCAGGGCGGAGCGCGACCTCCACCCTCCCGACCGTCGCCCCGGACACCGGTCGCTGCAGCGCCGCCCGTATCCCGGAGAGATGGCTGGAGTATGCGGGAGGATTTGAGGGCGGGGATAAGTTTTGGTTTGCTGAATTGCTGACCGCGCAGTCGACACCCTCCCCCCTTGCGGGGAGGGATCAAGGGTGGGGGTGGGTTGGCCACGTTCATCGGGGCTCTCGCACCCCCTCCCGGCTCGATCACGGACTTAGCAAGCGAAGTCCTATCTCGCTCTCCCTCCCCGCAAGGGGGAGGGTGAACCCGGTGGGTGGGGTGAAGGCGAGGTCGTCCTCAGTCCATCCGGCGGCGCCGGCTGCCGCGACTGACCACGATGGAAATCAGCACCCCGGCCAGCAGCGCGATCAGCAGGGGCCAGTAGCGCAATTGTGAAAACAGCGTGCTGGCCAGCCGCTGATGCGGGCGGACGTCGAGGGCGGCCATTTGCTGGGGCGGCAGGGCAGCGGTGATGCGGCCGAGCGGGTCGGTGGCGAAGGTCAGGCCGGAATTGGCGGCGCGGATCAGGCTCATGCCCTCTTCGACGGCGCGTACGCGAGCATGGTGGGCATGCTGGGCCGGGCCGATGGAGCCGTCGAACCAGGCATCATTGGTGATGTTGAAGAGGAATTGCGCGCCCGCCGTGTCGCCCAGATCGCCGGAAAACAGGATTTCGTAGCAGATCAACGCGAGGAAGGCCGGCGTGGCCGGCAGGCTCATCAACCGCCGGCGCGCATCGCCATGGCCCCAGCCCTCGGCGCCGGGCACGAACTGCTTGATGCCGAAGCGGGAGAACAGCTCGGCAAAGGGCAGAAATTCGCCGAAGGGCACGAGGTGGCTTTTGTCATAGCTGGCGATGATTTCGCCATTGGTGTCGATAGCCAGCAGGGCGTTGAAGGGCGGGCCGGAGGCCGTGCTGGCGCCGGGCTCATATTGCTGGCGCGGCGCGCCGGCCAGCAGGGTGGTGGTTTCGGGCAGCAGCCTGGCGATACGGGCCAGCGCCTCGGGATAGGTGGAGAGGAAAAACGGCAGGCTCGATTCGGGCCAGACCAGATGGGTGATATCGGCGAGCCCCTGATCGGCTGGGTCCATGCGCATGTCGCTCAGCATCAGCAGCCGGTCGATCAGCGCCACCGGGTCGGCATTGCCCCAATCGGCATGTTCATAAACCAGCGGCTGCACCAGCCGCAGCGCGATATCGCTGCGCTCCGTGGCAATGGTACCGGCAAGCCGATTATGGCCATAGCCGAGCTGCAGGGCGATTAGGGTGAGCCCGATAAACAGCGGCAGCAGGCGCCGGCTGAGGCTGCGATCATCGGCCGGCCAGATCAGCGCCGGCAGCATGGCCAGCACAGCCGCGAGCAAAGTCAGCCCATAAATGCCGATCAGCGCGCTGAGCTGCATCATCTCGTCGGTCGGGGTCAGCGCATAGCCGAGCAGATCGAAGGGAAAGCCGGTCAGCACATGGCCGCGCAGCCATTCGGCGATGGTGAGGAATGTGGCGAGGGTGACGATGCGCCAGGGGCCATGCGACCAGAACAGCTGCGCCACGGCACTGGCAAACCCCCAGAACAGGGCGATCAGCGCCGCCAGCGCCAGAATGGCGAAGGGCATGATGGCCAGCATGATGCCGCCATCGACAAAGAAGGCCGCGCCCAGCCAGTGGAAGGCGACGGTGAAATAGCCCCAGCCAAAGGCAAAGCCGATGGTAAAGCCCGGGCCGAACAGACGGCGCCAGCCGCGCTGTCGCTCGGCGCCATCGAGGCACCAGACCCAGATGGGAAAGCTGATGAACAGCGCCGGCAGGATGAACAGCGGTGGCACCGACAGGCCGGCAACGGCCCCGGCCAGCACCAGCAGCAGGAAGCGGCGCCAGCCATGGCTCAGCATGGCGGTCTCGGCCAGCCAGGTCATCGTGGGGCTTTCGGCGAATCAGGGCGCATGGGGCAAAATCGCTGTCCGGGGAGAGGGCGTCAAGGCGGTGGACTTGGTCGTTTGCGCGGTTTAGGAATTCGCCGAGGCATCGCAGACCCCTCACCCTGAGTTTCTGCTGAACGCAGAAACTCGGTCCCTCTCCCGCAAGGGGCGAGGGAGGCACCGTGTCAGCTCATTCTCTGAGCCCCCCTTCTCCCCTTGCGGGAGAAGGTGCCCGTAGGGCGGATGAGGGGTAGTGTGTGCACCAATGATCCTGCCCATCACTCTCGCCATCGACACCGCCGCGCCGCGTCTGCAACTGGGATTGTTGCTGGGCGATGGGCGCGTGGATGTGTCGGTCGATGATTTGGCCACCGGCCATGCCGAACTGATCTTTGAGCGCATCGCAACGCTGCTGGTGCGCCATGGGCTGGGCTATGCCGATTTGCAGCGCGTGGTGACGACGACGGGGCCGGGCTCGTTCACCGGGCTGCGCATCGGGCTGTCGGCGGCGCGCGGCATCGGGCTGGCGCGGGGCATTCCGGTGGTTGGGGTGTCGAGTCTGGTGGCGCTGTCGCTAGCGGCAGAGGGGGCGTCTACCGTGCTGCTCGATGCGCGACGCGGCGAGGCCTATGTGCAGAATTTCACCGCGCCGGGCGTGGCGCTGAGCGCGGGCGCGCTGTTGGCGATGGACGAGGCGCGGGCGGCCATTCAGTCGGGCGCAGCACTGCTCGAAACCCCATTTGTCGATATTGCCTTGCTGGCGGGGTTTGGTGCGAGCCTCGACCCAGTCAGCCATCCGCCCGAGCCGAACTATATCCGCGATGCCGATGCCAAGCCGCAGAGTGCGGCGCGCATTGCGAGGCTTGGGGCATGATCAAATTGTGGATGGCCCCGGCGGGGCTGCATATCGAGCCGGGTCGCATGGGGGACGCCAAGGAGCTGGCGCGCATTCATGCGCAGGGGTTTTATCGCGGCTGGCCGAGCGGAGAATTCGAGAGCTTTCTCGCTGACGCGGCAACGCCGGTCTATGTCGCCTGCGACGCCAGGCGGCGCATTGCCGGCTTTGCCCTGATCCGGGTGGTGGCCGACGAGGCCGAATTGCTGACCATCGCCGTCGATCCCAAATTTCGCGGCAAGCGCGTCGGCCAGGCGCTGCTGGCGGCGGTGTTCAACGATTTGCTGCTCAGCCCGGCGCGGCGGATGTTTTTGGAAGTCAGCGAGGAGAATGCGGCGGCGATCAAGCTGTATCAGCGCGAGGGCTTTGCCACCATTTCCAGCCGCAAGGGCTACTATCCCAAAGCCGATGGGTCGCAGGCCACCGCGCTTGTCATGGCGCGCGATCTTGGGTAACCCGGTCGCTCAAGGCAACCCGCAGGGAGGTGCAGCGTGAGCAGGAGCCAGACTGACCCGACGCTGGAAGAGGCCTGCGTTGCCCGGGGCATGCGCATGACCGAGCAGCGCCGCGTCATCGCCCAGGTGATCGAAGCGGCTTCCGATCATCCCGATGTCGAAGAGCTGTATCGCCGCGCCTCGGCGATTGATGATCGCATCTCGCTGTCCACCGTCTATCGCACCGTCAACCTCTTCGAGGAGGCGGGGCTGGTGACCAAGCATGACTTCAAGGATGGCCGGGCGCGCTTCGAGCTGATCCCCGACGAGCATCACGACCATCTGATCGATATCCGCAGCGGCGCCGTCATTGAATTCCGCAATGAGGAAATCGAGGCGATTCAGGAGGTCATCGCCAAGCGGCTGGGCTATCGCCTGGTTGACCACCGGCTCGAACTCTATGCCGTGCCCATCGAAAGCCCCGACACGACCAAAAAATGATCGTCCGCCTGCTGCCGGCCGAAGCCTAAAATTTTAGGCGGTAAGGCTAATGCCGGCTTTGCTTTGGCGGTTAATGTTTTGTTAGCTATGACTGCTGGCAAGGCGGAGGCGGCTATGGCTTGGGAATTGCTGGCAATGTGGGCGATCGTCATCGCGACACTGGTCTGGTTTGTGCGCGACGAGCGGCGGGTGCGGGCCGAGGCCGAACTGGAGCGCTCGGCGCGCTATTACGCCCATGCCCCCAAATACCGCCATATCCGGGTGGAACAGCCCCCGGCGCCGCCGCAGCGCCGCCCCGGTGGCTTGAGCGCTCAGCAGCGCGCCTTCATGGCGGCGCTGGCCACGGCTAAGGCGCCGGCGGCTCGGCCAGACTCGATTTCAGCCGGGCAATGATGGCGGCGGCCTTGAGCATCAGGGCCATGTCGATATCGGAATCGCTGGCGCCATCGGCCACATCGGCCCATACCGGAATCGCCAATTCATGGGTTTGGTCCTGCCCGCCCAGGGTTTCGGACAGCACCGCCCGGACGTGACCGGTCATGCGGCCAGCCAGGCGCGGATGGGCCTGCTTGTCACGCACGGCGATGTCGATGAGCTGCAATGTCATTTTGGCTCCTGAGGAGCCCCCGCCAAAACGCTAGTCCGGCTTGGTTCCCAAGGGGTTAACGCCTGCGAAGGAACAGGGTTTCTCCACGGCCGATAATGGGGTTGGCGGCTAGACCTTGACCGCGTGCTCGACCCGGCCAGATTCGCCGAAAATCTGCACATAGCGGGCGATCTCTTCCGGCGTGCCGGTGGCCTTGGCCGGGTTGTCGCTGAGCTTGACCGCCGGGCGGCCATTGGCTTCGCTGACCTTGGCGACGATGGAAATCGGCTCCAGCCCCGGATTGCGGCCATCGGGGGCGCAGCCCTCGAAGTCATTGGTGAGATTGGTGCCCCAGCCAAAAGCCATGCGCACCTTGCCGTCGAAATGCAGATAGGCCTCTTCGATCATGTCGACATCGAGCCCGTCCGAGAAGATCAGCAGCTTGTCGCGCGGATCGCGGCCGCGTTCCTTCCACCAGGCGATGATGCGTTCGCCGCCCGCAATCGCCGGGGCGCTATCGGGGCGGAAGCCGGTCCAGTCGGCCACCCAGTCGGGCGCATCGCGCAAGAAGGCGTCGGTGCCGAAGGCGTCGGGCAGGACGATCTTGAGATTGCCACCATAATAGCTCTCCCAATCCTGCAGCACCTGATAGGGCGCGGCGCGTAGCGCGTCGTCGGTTGTGGCCAAGGCCGCCAGCACCATGGGCAGCTCATGGGCATTGGTGCCCAGCGCCTCAAGGTCATTATCCATCGCCAGCTTGACGTTGGAGGTGCCGGTGAAAGCGTCGCCGATGCCTTCCTTGAGCGCTTCGACGCACCAGCGCTGCCACAGGAAGGAATGGCGGCGGCGGGTGCCGAAATCGGAAATTTTCAGCTCGGGCAGCTTTTGCAGGCGCTCGACCTTGCCCCACATCTTGGCCTTGGCGCGGGCATAGAGCACGTCGAGCGCAAAGGGGCCGTAATGCTTCATCGCGGCGCGCGAACGCAGCTCGTTGATGATCGCCAAAGCGGGGATTTCCCACATCGCGGTTTCCAGCCATAGGCCGGGAAATTCCAGCACGAACTGGCCGTCGCGCTGTTCCAGCGAATATTCGGGTAGGCGGAAATCTTCCAGCCGCTTGAGGAAGGCCGGGGTGAAAATCTGCTTGCTGCCGTAAAAGCTGTTACCGGCCAGCCAGATCATTTCCTTCTTGGAAAAGCGCAAAGTGCGGGCATGGTCGAGCTGGGCACGCAACTCGTCAATGTCGATCTCGTCGGCCAGCCGCACCGATTTGGTGCGGTTGATCAGCGAGAAGGTGGCGTTGACCTTGGGATAGAGCCCCCAGATCATCTGCAGCATCAGGAGCTTATAGAAGTCGGTATCGAGCAGGCTGCGCACGATGGGGTCGAGCTTCCAAGTGTGGTTATACACCCGCCGGGCAATGTCGGTATAGGTCGCCATGGGGTCTCTCCACTCTGCGGCTTGGCTTTTAGCCTGCGGGGCAGGGGTTTGGAAGAGACTGCGAAAGAGTTCGGTGGCACGTAGGGGGCACGCCCTCGTGGTTCGAGGCTCGGCAAGGGCCTCGCACCTCACCATGAGGGTGCAATTTGGCACTGGAGCGAGCCCCACCCTCGATGTCACCCCGGCCTTGAGCCGGGGCCCATCCTGAGATGGTGCCGGTGAATGGATCTCAGGATGGATCCCGGCTCAAGGCCGGGATGACACCGTGTTTTTTGGGGCCACAAGGCCAGCGCCTAGGCGCCCAGTTGGAACGCTTCGAACCGCCCCAGCGCCGCGTCGATGGCGGCCTTGCCCTCGACGCCGACATCCTCGAACCAGCTCGCCTGCTGGATCAGCAATTTTCCTTTGCCGCGGTCGGTCTTGAGATCGAAGGCTGCGACGATGCGGTCGCCCAGCAGCACCGGCAGGGCGAAATAGCCGAGCTGGCGCTTGGCCGCCGGCAGATAGGCTTCGAACAGATGATCATAATCGAAGAACAGTTTCAGCCGTTTGCGCTGGATGATCAGCGGATCGAAGGGCGACAGGATATGCACCAGATTGGGCGGCTCGCCCGCCGCTGCATCGAGCGTTTCGGGGCTGGCCCAATGCTGCACCTTGTCATTGCCGGCGATGGTGAGTGGCACCAGCAGCTTGCGGCGCACGCGGCTCTCGATCAGGTCCTTCATTGCCGGTTTGCGCGCCGCGTCGAGATGGCAGATGGAATCGAGGCTGACGATGCCCTGGCTGCGCAGCGCGCGATCCAGCAGATAGGCGGTGACCTGCCGTTCAGTGGCCGGCTTTGGCACCTTGCTCCAGCCGAAATGGCGGGCGGTGAGATCATAGGTTTTGAGCATGCCCTGCCGCGCCGCGATGGTGACCAGACCCTGATAGAACATCATCTCCAGCACGCGCTTGCTCGGCTTGCGGCTGGCCCAGGGATGGTTCTTGTCGACCAGCACATCGTCGCCAATGTCGCGGATCGACAGCGGTCCTTCGGCGCGCAATCGGGCCAGCATGGTCTTGCTCTCGGCTGGCGTGACCGAGCCGAACCAGCGCCCGGGATTGGCGCGATGCTGCTGCATCGCCGGCAGGAAATACGGCAGTTCGGCGCTGGGGACGTAGCTCAGCGCGTGGGTCCAATATTCGAATACCGATTTGTCGGTGGATTGGGCGCTGCTCAGGTCGCCGCGGCGATAATTCGGAATGCGCGACCACAGGATGTGGTGGTGGCAGCGCTCGATGACGTTGATGGTGTCGATCTGCACATAGCCCAGATGCGCGATGGCAGCGGGCGTGGCCGCCGGCGTGTCGCCGAAGGGCGCCAGACTGTCGAGCTTTTGCGCCCGGAGCCAGAGGTGGCGGGCGCGGGTCTGGTCGAGCATGAGGGGGGCTTTGGGCAAGGTCCTATCCGAATCTGGCGGAGGGCCAGCATGAGCGGCGGCGCGCCCCGGCGTCAATCATGCGGCGTGCGGAACCAGCCCCCTTCGATCAGCGCCCGCTCGCCGTGACGGCTGAGCTTCTGCCGCAAGGCGGCCAGCTCGGTCGGGGTCCAGCCGGTGGGTGCGGTGACCTGCACCCAGGCGTCGAAATAATCTTCCGGGGCATAGACGTGGCCAAAGCCGATCGGCGCGGTCTGGGCCAGCGCCATATCCAGCGCCAGTTGCAGGAAGGTGACCACCGGATACCAGTCGAGCAGCGGCGACACGCCTTCGGCGCGCGGGCCGCTCAGCCAGACCGGCGCCCGCCACAGCATGGCGGGCTCAAAGAACACGATGGGGTCGCTGGGATATTGCAGATAGACCGTGCGCAACGGCCCCCAGGGATGGGGATCTGCCATCAGATCGCCGCCGCCATTGGAAAAGCGCACGATGGAATCATCGCCCACTTCGGGCCGCCACCAGGACGAGCCCGGATTGCGGTTGACGGTGGCGGCGCGCCACGAGGCGGTGGCAAACGGCGTGCCGACAAACAGCGCTCCGTCGAAGGGATCGGCGAGGATGTCGTAGAGCGTGCTGGAGGCCGCCGAGCTATAGGCGCCAAGGCTCAGCCCGTGCAGATAAAGCCGTGGCCGGCTCTCCTTGGGCATGGCGGTCCAGCGGTGATAGACGGCGGTGAACAAGGCGCGCGCGGTTTCCACCCCCACATCGGGTTCCGACACCAGCGACAGCCAGCTGGTGAGATAGGAATATTGCACCGCCACGGTGGCGACATCGCCGCCATGCAGGAATTCCAGCGTATCGATAGCGGCGGGCTCCACCCAGCCGGTGCCGACCGGCATCACCAGCACCAGCACCGAACGGTCGAAGGCCCCGACGCGATCCATTTCCTTCAGCGCCAATGCGGCCCGCTGTTCGGCGGTCTCGGCCGAGCGCAGCCCGACATAGACCCGCAGCGGCTCGATGGCCGGGCGGCCGGTCATGGCGGCGATTTCTTCGGTGGTCGGCCCCGATTGCACATAGATGCGGGCGTCGAGCCCGATCGTGTCCCAAGGGATGAAAGACGGGGCGCTGCCCGAGCGCAGCGGATCGATCGGGGCCACGGCATAGCTGCCGGCCAGCCGGTCGAGATTGCCGTAGAAGCGGTCGGCGGCATAAAGCGCGCCCCGCGCCACCACGCCCTGGCCCAGCGTCATCGCCAGCAGCCCCACCAGTAGAATCGCCCCGGTCAGCGCCACCCGGCGCGGAATGATGCGATTGAGCCAGCCGGAAACCAGCCGCACCCCCTGCACCAGCAGCGTGCCGAGCCCGATCAGCAGCCCGGCCGGCAGCACGGCAATCGCCGCCACCAGCAGCGGTTGGCTGGCTTCGACCGGCGGCACGCCCATGGCGGCGCGAATCGAATTCTGCCAACCGGTGGAGAACCACAGAAAGACGATGGCCAGCCCCAGGCAGGCCAGTGCGGCGATGCGGCCGATCCATTGCGCCAGCTTGGGGCTGGACCAGCGCAGTTCGAGATAGTCCCACAGCCATTCGAGAAACACCCCGATGCCATAGCCGGCAGCAAAGGTGCAGCCGCATAAAATGCCCTGGGTGAGGAAATGGCGGGGAATCAGCGATGGCGTGAGGGCCAGCGCGAAAAACAGCAGGCCGAGCAGCCAGCCGCCGGTCGAGACGCGGTCGAGCTGCTGCCCCGCGGCGTAGCGGACCTGCCGGACCTGGGGCGCCCCGATCATGCGCCCACCATGCTGCGGGCCAGCACAATGGCCGCCCACACCGCGCCAATGGCGATGGCCAGGCCCAGCAGCGCAATGGCGCCGCCCAGCAGCACCCCCAGCCCGTCGCGATTGATGCGCGATACGCAAATGACGGCAATGCCGGTATTGGGCACGGCATTGATGAAGGGAATCGGCAGCACCATCGGCAGGCTGATCAGCAGGATGAAGATCCCGGTCAGCCATTCCGAGCGTGGGCCGGTGAGCAGGCCCAGCCGCTGCCGCGAAATCCGGCCGATCAACCCGGCCAGCCATTGCAGCTGGCGAATCATCCGGCCCAGCAGCGCCTGCGGCAGTCGCCGCCGCCCGACCCAGCCGCCGGCCTGCAATGGCTTGCCCAGCAGCATGGCGAGGGTGGTGCCGATGATGGCCAGCGCCAGCGTGCCGCCATAGCCCGGCGGCCCGGGCAGCATGTTGAGCACGCTGAGCACCAGGATGACCATGGGATAGGAGGCATGGCCAAGGGTTTCGATCAGACTGCCGGCGGTCAGCCCCTCAGCCTGCCTGATTCGTTCGGCAATCGCGGCGATGCGCACTTCTACGGGAGACACGGGACCTGCTGGGTGATGGCAATTGGCGCAACCTTAGCGGCCCTAGTCCCCGAAGAACAACGTTTCACGATGTTTTTGACAGGGCCGGACGCCTCAGAGCCAGGCGACACGGCCGGTGGTGATGTCATGCATGGCCGCCACGATCGACAGATTCCCGCTATCGACCAGATTTTGCAGGATCGGGCTGCGCTGGGTCAGGCTCGCGGCGGTCAGCCTGGCATTGGCCTCGGCCACCTTCTGCACCAGGCTGGCATTTTTGGAGCTGCGCTCGCCATCGGCCGCATCAATGCTCGCCAGCGCCGGAGCGAGATTGTCCAGCATGGCGGTGATGTTGCCGAGCTTGACGCCGTCCACCGCGCTGCGGATGGCGCCGCAGCCACTATGCCCAAGCACGATGATCGCCTTGGCGCCGGCCACTTCGGTGGCATATTCGAGACTGCCCAGGATATCGACATTGGCGAAATTGCCGGCCACCCGGGCGCAGAACACGTCGCCGATGCGCTGATCGAACACAAATTCCGGCGGTACGCGAGAATCAATGCAGCCGACAATGGCGGCAAACGGGGATTGATGGGTGGCGGTCTCGTGCACCTGCTGCAGCAAATTGCAATTGATGGTCTGGCCGCCGACAAACCGCTCATTGCCGGCCCGGAGCAAGTCCAGCGCCGCGCTGGGTGACAGCTCGTGCTGCCGTTGTGGCGTGAAGACCGCACATTCGGTGCCATTGGCCAGCACGGCCGTTGAAGCCGACAGCGCGCCCAGCAGCCCCCCACAAAATCCTCTCCGCGTCAGCACTGCGTCGTCCCCCCGAACCGATTTGGTCGCGCAGAGGAAGCACAAAAAGGCTGAACAACCCGTGAAGGTCGTAGCTGCAGTCTGGGAAGGGGGGGCGCCCGGAGGCGAATAGTCTCAATGCAAAATCGAGGTGGAAATGGTGGAGCCTAGCGGGATCGAACCGCTGACCTCTTGCATGCCATGCAAGCGCTCTCCCAGCTGAGCTAAGGCCCCATTCCTTTGGGTCTCGGTGGCAATTGCCTCCCGAAGCGAGGCGGAACCTATTGGATGATCCGCCCCCTTGCAAGTGCCTAAATGACACTTTTTTATTCGACCGGCAAAATAGCTCTGCCGGCCGAAAAGTTTTTTAGAATCAACGGTCTTCGTCGCCGCCGACGTCAAAGCCGAGTTCAGCGTCTTCGTCCTCGTCTTCCTCGAGGAAGACGTCGGCTTCGTCTTCGCCGAGTTCTTCGTCGACCTCGACGTCCTCGACGTCAGGGATCTCCTCGTCGCCGGATTCTTCGGCGTCGGCATCTTCGAGCGAGACGATCTCGGGCGCGGCGACGTCTTCGACTTCGTCCTCGACCTCTTCTTCGTCCTCATCCGCAGCAGCGGGCTTGCGCGCGGTTACGGGGGCGGGCTTGCTGGCGAGAAGCTGCTCGAAATAGGAGCGCGGATAGCTCTTGCCGGTATAGGGCGAGACAATCGGGTCGAGGTTCAGGTCGTAGAACTTCTTGCCCGTCTCTGGATCGGTGCGTTTTGTGCCGCGTTCGGAACTGGCCATCGATGTTCCTCGTCGTAAGGATTTGCGGGGCTCTTGGCCCCGGTTTGGTCCGTCCGGTTATGGCCAAACCTGCCCCCTGTCAAACCGAAAATGTGGACAGCGGCTTCCTACCGACAGCCCGCGATGGCCTTGCCGCTCCGGGCCGTGCTAAAGCCGGCTTCGCCCATGACCGATCAGAACGCCAAAAATCCCGCCGAACCGGCCCAGCTTGCCAGCCATGGCGCCGCCCCGATGACGGGTCGTTTCATGACGCCCGGCGATCAGGCCATCTCCCATGCCGCGCTGCTGCTGAGCGCGCTGACCGTGGGCCGCAGCCATATAGCGGGCCTGTCTGAGGCCAATACTGTGCCTGCCGTGATGGCGATATTGCGCCAGCTCGGCGTGCGCATCGAACGGCATGCTGATGGCTGGCAGGTCGATGGTCTGGGTGTCGGTGGCCTGCTGGCTCCCGCTGGCCCGCTCGAGTTGGCGCAGACGGGCAGTGCGACGCCCTTATTGCTGGGTCTGTTGGCCCCCTATGGTTTTTCGTCGCAGCTAGCCGGTGGACTGCAATGCCAGTCCCTGATGGCGGCGCTCGGCGTTGCGCTCGATGACGATGGCGAGACAGTCACGCTGCGCGGCCCCTCGGTGCCGCTGCAGGTTACCGCGCCATCGGCCTCGACCAAGGCCGCGCTGCTGCTGGCCGGCGCGCAAATTGCCGGGATCAGCACTATTGTCGAACCGGTGCCGACACAGGATCATATGGAGAAGCTGCTGAGCCAATTTGGCGGCGCGGTGACGGTGACGCATGACGCGGCAGGTGTGGCGAGCATCAGTGTGACCGGTCTCACCCCGCTGCGGCCATGCCATGTGGAGGTGCCGGGCGATCCGTCGCTGGCGGCCTATCCGCTGCTGGCCGGGCTGATCGTGCCGGGATCGGACCTGGTGGTCGAAAACGTGCTGATCAATCCGACCCGAACCGGGCTGATCGACACGCTGCTCGAAATGGGTGGCGATATCCAGTTTCTCAACCAGCACGAGACCGGCGGCGAGCATGTCGCCGATTTGCGGGTGCGCTCGTCGCGGCTCAAGGGTGTGCGGGTCACTGCCGAACACGCCGCCGCCATGCTGGACGATATAGCCCTGCTGGTGGTCGCCGCCGCCTACGCCCAGGGCGAGACGGTGATCGAGGGGCTGGCGGATTTGCGCGGCGCCCGGCTGGACGCCATCGTCGCCGGGCTGGTTGCCAACAAGGTCGCGGCACAGGTGAGTGCGGATCGGCTGACCATAATGGGCAGCGGCGCGGTCGAGGGCGGCGGAACCGTGCTGACCCAAGGCGATGCCGGTATGGCGATGAGCTTTTTGGTGTTGGGGCTGGCCAGCCAGCAGCCAGTGACCATCGACGATGCCAGCATTATCGATGCTGGCTTTCCCGGCTTTGTTGCCGCCATGAGCGCCATCGGCGCCCGCTTCGCGCCTGTCAAAGGATCATTGTCATGATTATTGCCGTGGATGGACCCGCCGCCTCGGGCAAGGGCACGCTGGCTTCGGGCCTGGCCCGCCATTACCAGCTGCCCTATCTCGATACCGGCCTGCTCTATCGCGCCGTCGGGCTGGCAGTGACCGGGCAGGATGAGCAGCCGGGTTTCGAAGCGGCGGCGATTGAGGCGGCTCGGGCGCTCGACGCCAGCCATCTCAATGATATCGAGGCCCTGACCTCGGCCGATGCCGGGGTGATGGCCAGTAAAGTGGCGGTGATCGGTCCGGTGCGGCAGGCGCTGTTCGATTATCAGCGGGCTTTTGCCACCCAGGCCGGCGGCGCGGTGCTCGATGGCCGCGATATCGGCACCAAGATTGCCCCCGATGCCGACGTCAAACTGTTCATCCAGGCCGATTCCAAAGCGCGCATGGAGCGCCGGGCGCGCCAGCTTGAATCGCGTGGCCAGGTGGTTGACCGCTACGCCCTCTATCACCAGATTGAAGAGCGGGATGCGCGTGACATGCAAAATCCCCATGGCGGCTTCTACAAAGCGGACGACGCGCACTTGCTCGATACGACGCTTCTCGATATAGAGGCCGCACTCCGCGCAGCCATCGCGATTGTCGATGGGACCATGGCGCACAAGGCAGGGCTGTAAGCTCTAATCCACCCTTGTGCGGTTCGGCCCCGACCATCATCCAGGCGCTGGCACCGGAAACAATTACCAATCAACTGTTCGATCGGGCGCTCGCGCGCCGGCATTTTCGTTTGGAAATGGCGGGTTTCCGGTCTTTTAACGCCAACCCCCGGTGCATTGGAGAAGATATTTGGCACAGCAAACTGTGACGAAAGAAGATTTCGAAGCCCTGTTGATGGACTCGTTCGTCGACAATGAGCCGCTAGAGGGTGCCGTCGTAAAGGGCACCGTCGTCGCGATCGAAAAGGATCTGGCGATCATCGACGTCGGTCTGAAGACCGAAGGCCGTATCGCGCTGAAGGAATTCGGCCAGGCTGGCCGTGACGGCACCATCGTCGTTGGCTCGATCGTCGAGGTCTATGTTGACCGCGTCGAAAACGCTGCTGGCGAAGCCGTGCTGTCGCGCGAGAAGGCTCGCCGCGAAGAGAGCTGGGTCAAGCTCGAAGAAATGTACAACAACAATGAGCGCGTTGAAGGCACCATCTTCAACCAGGTCAAGGGCGGCTTCACCGTCGACCTCGAAGGCGCCATCGCCTTCCTGCCGCGTTCGCAGGTGGACATCCGTCCGATCCGCGATATCGCGCCGCTCATGAACGTGCCGCAGCCGTTCCAGATTCTGAAGATGGACAAGCGTCGCGGCAACATCGTTGTCTCGCGTCGCGCCATCCTCGAAGAGTCGCGTGCTGAACAGCGTTCGGAAATCGTCCAGCAGCTCGAAGAGGGCCAGGTTGTTGACGGCGTGGTCAAGAACATCACCGATTACGGTGCGTTCGTTGATCTCGGCGGCATTGACGGCCTGCTGCACGTCACCGATATCGCTTGGCGCCGGGTCAATCACCCGTCCGAAGTGCTCACGATCGGCGAGACCATCAAGGTCCAGATCGTTCGCATCAATCACGAGAGCCATCGTATCTCGCTCGGCATGAAGCAGCTTCAGGCCGATCCTTGGGATGGCATCGAAGCCAAGTACCCGATCGAGGCCAAGTTCACCGGCCGCGTGACCAACATCACCGACTACGGTGCATTCGTTGAACTGGAGCCGGGCATTGAAGGCCTGATCCACGTCTCCGAGATGAGCTGGACCAAGAAGAACGTCCATCCGGGCAAGATCGTTTCGACCTCGCAGGAAGTCGAAGTTGTCGTGCTGGAAGTGGATCCGGACAAGCGCCGCATCTCGCTCGGTCTCAAGCAGACCCTGGCCAATCCGTGGGAAAGCTTCGCCGAGAAGTTCCCCGTCGGTTCGGTCATCGAAGGCGAAGTCAAGAACAAGACCGAATTCGGTCTGTTCATCGGCCTCGACGGCGATGTGGACGGCATGGTTCACCTCTCCGATCTCGATTGGCAGAAGTCGGGCGAAATCGCCCTGGACGACTACAACCGCGGTGACATGGTTTCGGCCAAGGTCCTCGATGTTGACGTCGAAAAGGAACGCATCTCGCTGGGCATCAAGCAGCTGTCGACCGGCGAAACCACGTCGGACGCGCCGGCTGGCGCTCCTGACCAGGGTGGCATCCGCAAGGGCGCCGTGGTCACCGGCACTGTTGTCGAAGTCAACGATGGGGGCATTGAAGTCCGTATCGCCGACACCGAGATGACTGCCTTCATCCGTCGTGCTGACCTCAGCCGCGACCGCAACGACCAGCGCCCGGAGCGTTTCTCCAAGGGCGAAAAGGTCGACGCACGCGTCACCCAGTACGATCGCAAGACCAGCCGCATCCAGCTGTCGATCAAGGCTCTGGAAATCGCCGAGGAAAAGGAAGCCGTCGCCAATTACGGTTCGTCCGATTCGGGCGCATCGCTGGGCGACATCCTGGGCGCTGCGCTCAAGGGTCGCGAAGGCAACTAAGCCAAACGGCTTGAAAATCCGGGCCCGCGCTTCACAGCGCGGGCCTTTTGCTTTTTAAGGGTAAGCGGTTCGCAACCGCGACCAAGGGGCCTGCCCGATGAAAAATGTAATGCACTGGCGGGCCATGACCACGCTGGATCTGCCTGCGGTCGAGACCATTGCTGCGGCAGTGCATCCGAATTTTCCCGAGGATGCCGCGGTGTTTGCCGAGCGGCGTCGGCTCTATCCCGATGGCACGCGGCTGCTCGAACTGGATGGGGTGCCTTCGGGCTATCTGCTCTCGCATCCCTGGCGCTATCAGGCGCTGCCGGAACTCAATAGCCTGCTGGGTGAAATTCCGGCGGATGCCGACACCTATTATCTGCACGATCTGGCCCTGCTGCCCGCCCTGCGCGGCACGGGGGCGGCTGCCATGATTGTCGGTGATATCCTGCGCCACGCCCGTGCCGCCGGCTTCGCCAATGTCAGCCTGGTTGCGGTCAATGACTCGCTGCCTTTCTGGTACAAGCACGGCTTCCGCGTCGTCGCCGCGCCCGCACTGACCGACAAGCTCGCCAGCTATGAGGCGGCGGCAAAATTCATGGTCAAGCCGCTTGTGTAGTTACAAAATTGTAGTTACATTTGGGCGAAACGCGGAGGGGGCTGCGCGTGGAGTTCGAATGGGATGCGCATAAGCGACAGCTGAACTTGGCAAAGCATGGTGTCTTTTTTGAAGATGCGGCCATGATCTTCAAAGACCCCCATGAGCTGACCTTGCCGGCCAAGACGGTCGCGGGCGAAGCGCGGTTCAAGACCATCGGGCGCTTTGGCCCAGAGGCTATCCTGCTTGTGGTCCATACGCGCCGGGAGATGTCAGCTGGTCACCTCATTCGCATCATCTCGGCCCGACCGGCATCGCGGGCAGAAAGGAAACGCTATGAACGAAGAGAGCCCTAAGTTCGTGCGCTATGTGCCCGGTCCGATCACGGAAGAGCAGATCGAGCGCATGCGGGAACTGGCCGCGCGCCCCGATAGCGAGATCGACTACTCCGATATTCCCGAGCTGGATGATGCGTTCTTCGAGAATGCCAAGCAGGGCACGATGTATCGGCTGATGAAAAAGCAGACCACGCTGCGTCTCGACGCCGATATCCTCGACTGGTTCAAGCGCCATGCCAAGGACGGCAAGGGCTATCAGACCGACATCAATAAAGCGCTGCGCGCCTATGTGGTGGCGCAGGAAAAGAAGGCGGCCAAGAAGGCCGGCTAACGCGGTTGCGCTTGCCAAGCCGGCGGGTGGCGGCTACCCCGATAGGCAAGAGCGAGGCCGCCATGACTGATCCATCCCGCCCCTTTGATGCCCATACGGTCGTTGCGGCAGAAACCTATCGCAAATCGCGCGGGCGCTGGCGGGTGCTGGCCTTTATCGCGCTGGCGCTGGTCGTCCTGGTCGGGCTGGGGCGCTTTGCCTGGCCGCAGACCTCAGGCGGCGCCTATGTGGCGCGGCTGGTGATCGATGGCACCATCACCACCGACCGGGATCGGCTGCAGGCCATCGATGACCTGGCCGAGGACGATGCGGTCAAAGCGGTGATCGTCGCCATCAATTCGCCCGGCGGCACCACGGCGGGCGGCGAGGAACTTTACGAAGCCCTGGCGCAATTGCGCGAAGCCAAGCCCACCGTGGCGGTGATCGGCGAGCTGGGCGCCTCCGCAGCCTATATGACCGCCATCGCCACCGACCGGATCTTCGCCCGGCGGCTGTCCATCGTCGGCTCCATCGGCGTGCTCTACCAGCACATCAATGCCGGCAAGCTGATGGACACCATCGGCATCGATCTCGACAAGGTGGCCTCCGGCCCGCTCAAGGCTGAGCCGGATTACAACGAGCCGCTGGAGGGGGCGCCGCGCGTTTCGATTGCGGCGCTGGTCGATGACAGCTTTCAGTGGTTCGTCGATATCGTCGCCGAGCGGCGCGGCCTGAGCCGGCCGGTGACGCTGGCGCTGGCCGATGGTCGCATCGTGACCGGCCGAGTCGGGGTGGAAGCCGGCCTGATCGACGCCATTGGCGGCGAGCTGGAGGCCATCGCCTGGCTGAAAAGCGAGCGCGAATTGGCCGACGATCTCGAGGTTCACACCGTCTGGCCACAGCCCCAGCAAGGCTTTGACCTGCTCGGAACCTTCCTCAATGGGCAGGCTCGGGCCGCGTTCGGTCTGCCCGATGGCCCCATCACGCTTGACGGGTTGGTCTCGCTTTGGCAGGTTGGCGCTGCCTCGTAACTGAATGAGGCCACAGCCTGCCAACTGGAGCCGGGGATGATCAAGTCGGAACTCGTCGAGAAACTCGCGGCGGAGAACCCGCATCTGTTCCAGCGTGATATCGAAAACATCGTCAACGCCATCCTCGATGAAATCGGCGACGCCATGGCGCGCGGTGATCGGGTCGAGCTGCGCGGCTTCGGTGCTTTTTCGGTCAAGAACCGCCCGGCGCGTATCGGGCGCAACCCCCGCACCGGCGAACAGGTCGATGTGGGCGAGAAATATGTGCCGCAATTCAAGGCCGGCAAGGAAATCCGCGAGCGGCTTAACCGCAGTTGAGCGCAGCCGGGAAAAGTGGGGCCCCGCTTTTCCGCTTCGGCGGTGCACGACGCTTCACTCACGGGGCCAGGGCTCCATAGGTCACCAGGCGCATGGTCAGCAAAATCGTTGGTTGGGTGATCCTCGTCCCGCTTTGCCTGGGATTGATTGTCTTCGCCCTCGCCAACCGGCACTTCGTGGCCATTAATTTCAATCCCTTTGCCGCCAGCGATGCGGCGGTGGCGCCGGGCTATGGCGTGCCGTTGTTTGTGGTGCTCTATGTCGTGCTGCTGATCGGCGTGTTGCTGGGCGGCACCGCCACATGGTTTGCCCAGAGCCACCACCGGCGCCGCGAAAAGCACTGGCGGCGCGAAGCCCACGCGCTGAATGGCGAGCTGGAAAAGCTGCGCCGCACCCAAGGCCAGGCCGCGCAAGGCGCGCTGACCGAAGTCGATGACCTCCTGGAGTTGCGCTGAGCGACAAGATGGCCGATCCCCTGATTATCAAAATTTGCGGCATCAAGACCCAAGACATCCTCGAAACCGCCATCGCGGCGGGGGCCGATATGGTGGGTTTTGTGCATTTCATGCGCTCGCCGCGCCACGTCTCTATCGAGACGATCGCTACGCTGATTTCGGCGGCCCGCGGGCGGGTCGAAACCTGCGTGCTGCTGGTCAATCCGGACAATAGCTGCGTCGCCGAAGTGGCGGCGCTCGGCCCCGACTGGATCCAGCTGCATGGGCCGGAAACGCCGCACCGCGTGGCCGCCATCCGCGCCGAGGCCGGTGTGGAAATCATCAAGGCGCTGCCCATCGGCTCGGCCGAAGACGTGATCCATGTCAGCGCGTTCCTCGACGTCGCCGACCGTATCCTGGTCGATGCCAAGCCGCCCAAGGGCGCCGATCGGCCGGGCGGATTGGGCGAGACCTTCGACTGGGGCCTGCTCAAGGCGCTTGACCCATCCATCCCCTTCATGCTTTCGGGGGGCCTGACACCGCAGAGTGTGGCCGATGCCGTCAAGACCGTGCGCCCCTTCGGGGTGGATGTGTCTTCCGGCGTCGAAAGCGCACCGGGCGTCAAGGACAAGCGGCTGATCGAAGCGTTCATGCGGAACGCCAGGGCAGCCGGTTAGCTTTTTCTTTCCCTCCCCCTCGTGGGGAGGGTGGCCCCGAAGGGGTCGGGTGGGGGTCTTCCTTCGCCCGGCGCACGTGGCCCACCCCCACCCTTGGCGCTGCGCGCCATCCCTCCCCACAAGGGGGAGGGAGACGCAGGAGCCGACGTATCTGTGAGGCACGAGTGGCTACCACCGGCACCAATTCCCTGCGCAATGGCCCTGACGATCAGGGTCGCTTCGGGCTCTATGGCGGGCGTTTCGTTGCCGAAACGCTGATGCCGCTGATTCTGGACCTTGAGGCGCACTACCGCGCTGCCAAGATCGATCCGGCGTTTCAGGCCGAGCTATCCGATCTGTCGGTGCATTATGCCGGACGCCCGAGCCCGCTGTATTTCGCCAAGCGGCTGACCGAGCATCTGGGCGGCGCCAAAGTCTGGTTCAAGCGCGAAGAGCTGAACCACACCGGCAGCCACAAGATCAACAATTGCCTCGGCCAGATCCTGCTGGCCCAGCGCATGGGCAAGACCCGCGTCATCGCCGAAACCGGCGCCGGCCAGCATGGCGTGGCGACGGCGACGGTCTGCGCCAAATTCGACCTGCCCTGCGTGATTTTCATGGGCGCCACCGACGTCGAGCGGCAGATGCCCAACGTGCTGCGCATGAAGATGCTCGGCGCCGAAGTGCGCGCGGTCACCGCTGGCGCCGGCACGCTCAAGGACGCCATGAACGAGGCATTGCGTGACTGGGTGACCAATGTCGACTCGACCTATTATCTGATCGGCACCGCCGCCGGCCCGCATCCCTATCCGGAAATGGTGCGCGATTTTCAGTCGGTCATCGGCACCGAACTCAAGGCGCAGTTCCACGAGGCCGAAGGCAAGCTGCCTGACGCGGTGGTTGCCTGTGTCGGCGGTGGCTCCAACGCCATCGGCACCTTTCACGCCTTCCTCGATGATCCTTCCGTCAAGATTTATGGCGCCGAAGCGGGCGGCCATGGCATCGACACCAAGAACGGCCATGCCGCCTCGATGACCGGCGGCAGCCCCGGCGTGCTGCATGGCAACCGCACCTATCTGCTGCAGGATAGCGACGGCCAGATTCTGGAAGGCCACTCCATCTCTGCCGGCCTCGATTATCCCGGCGTCGGCCCCGAACATTCGTTTCTGCACGACAGCGGGCGTGTCACCTATGCCCCGATTACCGACAATGAGGCGCTGGACGCGTTCCAGCTCTGCACGCGTATGGAAGGCATCATTCCGGCGCTGGAATCGGCACATGGGCTGGCGCAGCTGATGAAGGTGGCGCCCACCATGGGCAAGGACCAGTCGATCGTGCTGTGCCTCTCCGGGCGCGGCGACAAGGACGTCGAGAGCGTCGGCAAATATCTGGGGCTGCTGTAGATCATGACGTCGCGTATCGAAAAGCGTTTCGCCGAACTCAAGACCCTCAATCGTCCGGCGCTGGTCACCTTCATCATGGCCGGCGATCCCGATCTGGCGATTGGCCAGGCTATTTTTGAGGCGCTGCCGCAGGCCGGCGCCGACATTATCGAATTGGGCATGCCCTTCTCCGATCCGATGGCGGATGGCGTTGCCATCCAGCTTGGCGGCCAGCGCGCTTTGGCCTCCGGCCAGACCCTGCGCGGCGTGCTTGGCATGGTGGAAGATTTCCGCCGCAAGGACGAGACCACGCCCATCGTGCTCATGGGCTATTACAACCCTATCTATATTTTCGGCGTCGACAAGTTTCTCGCGGCCGCCAAGGCAGCGGGCGTCGATGGCTTGATCATCGTTGATCTGCCGCCCGAGGAAGACGAAGAACTCTGCATTCCGGCGCTCAAGGCTGGCATCAATTTCATCCGCCTGACCACCCCGACCACCGACGACAAGCGTCTGCCGGCGGTGCTCAAGAATACCTCGGGCTTTGTCTATTACGTCTCGATGACCGGCGTGACCGGCGCGGCGATCAAGTCGCGCGGCGCGGTGGGCGAGGCGGTGGACCGCATCAAGAGCCATACCGATCTGCCGGTGGCCGTCGGCTTCGGCATCAAGACGGCCGATGATGCTGCCGATATTGGCAAGCATGCCGATGGCATCGTGGTCGGCTCGGTGCTGGTCGACGCCGTGGCCCGCTCGCTGGTCGACGGCAAGGGCGGCGCCCAGACCGTGGCTGCGGTGCGCGACATCGTCGCCGATCTGGCTGCCGGGGTGAAGCGGGCGCGGGGGTAATCTCTCCACAGGCACCAGCTCCGCCTTTGCCCTGGCCCGCCGGGCCTGATAACAATTGCCACAATTGACGCTTAGGTGACGCAAAGTCCCTGTACGAGGCTCCCATGAACTGGATCGACAATTTCGTCCGCCCCAAAATCCGCTCCATCCTCGGCAACAAGCCGCAGATCGCGGAAAATCTCTGGGTCAAGGACCCCGAGTCCGGCGAGATGGTGTTCTATCGCGATCTGGAAGCTAACCAGTGGGTGGTGCCCAATTCGGGCTACCACATGAAGATCAAGCCGGCTGACCGGCTCAAGACCTTCCTGGATGATGGCGCCTATCAGCTGGTGCCGGTGGCCTCCGTGCCGGTCGATCCACTGAAATTCCGCGACCAGAAGCGTTATCCGGATCGGCTCAAGGAAAACCGTGCCAAGACCGGCTTTGACGATTCCGTCATCGTCGCCACCGGCAAGCTGTTCGAACGCAACATCACCGTGGCCGTGCAGGATTTCGATTTCATGGGCGGCTCGCTCGGCATGGCTGCCGGGCAGGGCATCATCACCGGCCTCGAAACCGCGGCCAATCGCAAGACCCCCTTCGTGCTGTTCGTCGCCTCCGGCGGCGCGCGCATGCAGGAGGGCGTGCTCAGCCTGATGCAGATGCCGCGCACGACGGTTGCCGTGCTGCGCCTGCGCGAGGCGGGCCTGCCCTTCTTCGTGGTGCTGACCAACCCCACCACCGGCGGCGTCACTGCCTCCTATGCCATGCTGGGCGATGTGCATCTGGCTGAGCCGGGCGCACAGATCGGCTTTGCCGGCGCCCGCGTCATCGAGCAGACCATTCGCGAAAAGCTGCCCAAGGGCTTCCAGCGCTCGGAATATCTGCTCGAGCACGGCATGGTCGACATGGTGGTGCATCGCCACAATCTGCGCGCCACCATCGGTTCGCTGGCCGCCATCCTGACCAAGGCGGAATCGGCCGGTGCGCTGACCAACACGGCGCCGACCGTAGCCCGGACCAGCCTGCGCGACGCGGCCGTGGCGGCCGAAGGCGATGACGGCGATCTGCTGTTGCCGCCCGCCGGGGCGCATGCCGAATAAGGCCTTTACCGACACTTAAGGACGTTCCCCTAGGTTGCCGACCGGGCTGACGCATTTGCTGCGCCAGCCATTCGGAATGAGGGGGCGCGTTCCATGATCAAATTCTCGCTGCCGATTGCGCGCAAGCTGCCGCTGGCGCTGCTCGGTTCGGCTTTGCTGGTGAGTCTGGGTGTGGGGTTGGCGAGTTACCTGATTGGTAGCCAGGCGCTGCGCAATTCCGCCGAAACTAATCTGATGACGCTGGCCAATGAGCGCGCCAGCCAAGTGTCCACCTATCTCAAATCGGTCGAAGACGATCTGGTCGCTACCTCGCGCTCGGAGGCGACCGTGCAGGCGCTGCGCGATTTCGGCGGCGCCTGGCTGCAATTCAAGGTCGATCCGACCACCGAAGTGCGCAAGCTCTATGTCGATGACAATCCCAACAAGGACAATCTGGCAGCGCTGGCCACCTTGGGCACCACCGGCGCCTATGATGTCACCCATACCCGCTTCCATCCCGGCTACCGCACCCAGATCACCGCGCGCGGCTATCGCGACCTCTATCTGTTCGATCTCAAGGGGTTTCTGGTTTATTCGGTCAACAAGGGCGTCGATTTCGGCACCAGCTTTGCCGCCGGCCCGCTGGCGTCGTCCAGCCTGGGCGGGGTGTTCGCGCAGGCGGTGGCCATCGAAGATCCCGACGCCATCACTTTTGCCGATTTCGCCGCCTATGCCCCCGCTGCCGGCCAGGCGGCGAGCTTTTTCGCCAAGCCGGTATTCAATGCCCAGGGCCGCAAGGTCGGCGTGCTGGCGCTGCAACTGCCCTCTGAGCGGCTCGACGCGGTCATTGGCGATCGCACCGGACTGGGCCAGACCGGCGAAGTCATCGTCGTCGGCCCGGACGGGCTGCTGCGCAGCGATTCCATTTTCACCGAAGCCAATGATGCGCTGGCCACCGAATTTGCCGGGCCGGTGCTCGACGCCGCCTTGACCGGCATTCCGGCCCAGGGCGAGACCAGCGCCTATCGCGCCAGCGACATGCTGGTCGCCGCCGCGCCGATCACCACACGCGGCCAGAGCTGGGCCGCGGTGGCGGTGATGGCGACTGATGAGGTGTTGGCCCCGGTCGCCAATATGCGCAACATGATGCTGGCCATTGGAGCCGGCCTGCTCGCCGTCGTGGCGGGGTTGGGCCTGCTGTTCTCGCGCACTATTACCAAGCCGATCACCCGCCTCACCGACACCATGGAGGCGCTGGCCAAGGGCGATCTGGGAGTGGACGTGCGCGGCGCTGACCGCACCGACGAATTGGGCGCCATGGCTCGCGCCGTGGAAGTGTTCCGCGAAAACGGCCAGAAGGTGGCTCAGCTGACCGAGGCGGAAGCCGCGCAAGTGCTGGCCAATCAGGCCGAGCGCACTCGCATGATGGGCAATTTGCAGCGCGCTTTCGGCAATGTGGTCGATGCCGCCATTGCCGGCGATTTCAGCCGCCGCGTCGAGGCCGAATTCCCCGATGCTGAACTCAACGCATTGGCCCGCTCGGTCAATTCGCTGGTCGAAACCGTCGATCGCGGCCTGTCGGAAACCGGCGAGGTGCTCTCGGCGCTGGCTGACACCAATCTGACGCGCCGGGTGCGCGGCGATTATGAGGGGGCCTTCGCCCGGCTCAAGACCGACACCAATGCGGTGGCCGAAAAGCTCGGCGAGATTGTCGGCCAACTGCGCCTGACCTCCGGCGCGCTCAAGACTGCCACCGGGGAAATCCTCTCGGGCGCCAATGATCTGAGCGAGCGCACGGCACGGCAGGCGGCGACCATCGAAGAGACCTCGGCCACCATGGAGCAATTGGCCGCCACGGTGCTGGAAAACGCCAACAAGGCCGAAGCCGCCAGCGTGCAGGCCAAATCGGTCTCCGCCACCGCCGAACAGGGCGGGCAGGTGATGGCGCAGGCGACCGACGCCATGGACCGCATCACCGCCTCCTCTGCCAAGATTTCCAACATTATCGGGCTGATCGACGACATTGCCTTCCAGACCAATCTGCTGGCGCTCAACGCTTCGGTGGAAGCGGCGCGCGCTGGCGACGCCGGCAAGGGCTTTGCCGTGGTGGCGGTGGAAGTCCGCCGGCTGGCGCAATCGGCAGCCAGTGCCTCGGCCGACGTCAAACTGCTGATCGAGCAGAGCGCCAATGAGGTCAAGGGCGGCTCGCTGCTGGTGGCCGATGCCGCTGCCAAGCTGGCCGCCATGCTCAGCGCCATTCGCGACAATACGGCCGCACTGGAAGCCATCGCCCGCGACAGCCGCGAGCAGTCCAGCGCCATTGACGAGGTCAATGTCGGCGTCCACCAGATGGACGAGATGACCCAGCATAACGCCGCGCTGGTGGAGGAAACCAACGCCGCCATCGAGCAGACCGAAGCCCAGGCCAGCGAGCTCGACCGCATCGTCGATATTTTCACTATCGATGCGGCGCCGGCCCGCAGCGTTGCAGCTCCGGCGAGCGGTATCAGGGGCATGCAGGACAGGCTCAAGGCCGTGGCCGGCAGCTATCTGCGGCGCGGCAATGCGGCGCCCGACAAGGATTGGTCGGAGTTCTGAGACACCGGCCCATCTTGCCCCCCTGACGCATCGGCGGTACCCCATCAGGGCCTGTTCCTGGTGAGTCTCATGTCCCGCACTGATGCCATTCTCGCGCGCCTGTCGGCGCTGCACCCCAAGCTGATCGATCTCAGTCTCGACCGCATCCTGCCGCTGCTGGCCGATCTGGGGAGCCCGCACGATCACCTGCCGCCGGTAATCCATGTCGCCGGCACCAATGGCAAGGGCTCCACCATCGCCTATCTGCGGGCTTTTCTCGAAGCGGCCGGCAAAAAGGTGCATGTCTATAATTCGCCGCATCTGGTGCATTTCAACGAGCGCATCCGGCTGGCCGGGACGCTGGTCAGCACCAAGCGGCTCAATGCGGCGCTGGAGCGGGTGGAAACCCTCAATGCCGGGCGGCCGATCACCTTTTTCGAAATCACCACCGCCACCGCCTTCGCGCTGTTCGCCGAAACGCCGGCCGATTATCTGCTGCTCGAGACCGGCATGGGCGGCACCTATGACACGACCAATGTGGTGACCCGGTCGCTGGGCCAGATCATCACCCCGATCGATCTCGATCATCAGGGTTTTCTCGGCAATACGCTGGCCGAAATCGCCGCCAACAAGGCCGGCATTTTCAAGCGCGGCAGCAAGGCGGTGATCGGCTTGCAGCGCGACGAGGCCCGTCCCGTGCTTGACCGGGCGGCGCGGCGGCTGGGGATTACCCCGATCTGGCAGGGCGAGGATTTCCATGGTTCGGCCCAGGATGGGCGGCTGGTCTATTCCGACGAAATCGGCCTGCTCGATCTGCCGCCGCCGGCTTTGTTTGGCGCCCATCAATTCGACAATGCGGCGTTGGCCATTGCCGCTACCCGCCATTTCGGCCTGCCGGTCGATGCAGCCGCCTTCGCGGCGGGCCTGCGTCAGGTCACCTGGCCGGCGCGGCTGATGCCGCTGCATGGCAAATTGCGCGACCTGCTGCCGCCGGGCAGCGAATTATGGCTCGATGGCGGGCACAATACCCACGGCGCCACCGCGCTGGCCAAGGCGCTGGACGAAATGAACGCCAGGCGCCAAGCCCCGTTGGTGTTGATCATGGGGATGATGAACACCCGCGCCCCGGCCGAGTTTCTGGCGCCGTTTGCCGCATTGGCGCCGCAGGTGTTCACCCTGACCATTCCCGACGAGACCAATGCCCATCCGGCGGCCTTTATCGCCACCGAGGCACAGCAGGCCGGCTTTGCCGCGCAACCGGCACGCTCGGTGCTGACGGCGCTCAAGGCGGCGGCCGCGGTCCCCGACGCGCGGGTGCTGATCTGCGGCTCGCTCTATCTGGCCGGCGATGTGCTGGCGCGCAATGGAACGCCGCCGGATTAATACCGTCCCTGCCCGCTGCCGACGAATGGGTCGACCGGGTTGGTGCCGGTAAACGGGCTGCGGCCCAGCAGCGCTTCGACCACGGCTGCCTGCAGCGCTTCGCTGGAGCCATAGGCGTTGATATAGGCCGGCACGCGGGGGGCGTCGTAGAGATAATAGGGATAGCCGAACGAGATCATCAGCGTCGGCACATCGTGCCACAGCCGGCTCATGGCGCCGAACACCGAGCCGGTCAGCTTGACCCAGTCGAGGAAAATCCGGCTGCGACCCAGCGTGGTCTCTTCGGCGAAGAGATACAGCACCAGGTCGAAATCCTTGGAACTGACCTCCATGCCGGGCGCGAACAAGGTGACGTCAAAGCCCTCCCTTCCCAGCCGATCGGGCAGGCTGAGCGGCAGCGGCTGCGGCACGAAGGGCACGATGACCCCGCCGGAATAGACCAGCACCCGCTTGTGCCTGCCCGGCGATAGCGGCAGCAGCCCGTTGATATCCTTGACCAGCGTTGGCACCCGCGCCGTGATGTCCGCCACCAGCTTGCGGTTCTCGTCGGTCGCCACGATCTGGCGCGCCGCGTCGATACTGGGTTCGGGATGGTCCACCTTGTGCAGGCCCAGCGCCGCCTTCAGCGCCAGCACCCGGGTCACCGCTTCGTCGACCCGCTCCTGGGTCAGCCTTCCATCGGCCACGGCTTTGACCAGCCGCATCAGATCGCCGTTGGCGTCGTCGGTGAACAGGATCACGTCGCAACCGGCAATGATCACCTCGGGCAGCACCACATCGCGCGGCCCCCAATCGCCCATGCCGGCCATCGGGGTGGCGTCGGAGACGATCAACCCGTTAAAGCCCAGCTCGCGCCGCAGCAAATCCTCATTGAGGATTTTGCTGAGCGAGGCCGGGCGATAGGCTTCGGCGCCCGCCTCGGGATCGAGCGCGCGGACAAAGGCGGGCAGCGCGATATGGGCGCTCATCACGCTCATCACGCCCGCCTCGATGGCCTTGCGGTAGAGCAGGCCAAAGCTGGCCTCCCATTCCGGCATGGTCAGCGGATTGACCGTGGTCACCAGATGCTGGTCGCGGTCGTCATAGCCTTCGCCCGGCCAGTGCTTGACCGTGGCGGCGACCCCATTGGCCTGGAAGGCTTCGATCTGGGCCAGCGCGTGGCGCTCGACCTTGTTCATGTCGCTGCCATAGGAGCGGGTGCCGACAATGGCGCTACGCCAGGCGGCGTTGATATCGATGACCGGGGTAAAGCTCCAGTTGAGCCCCACCGCCCGCGCCTCGCGGGCCATGATGGTAGAAATGGCGCTGGTCGCCGCCACATCATCCACCGCGGCCAATCCCAGCGGATTGGGCACGCTGGTGCCAAAGGGCAGGCTCATGCGGCTGCCTTCGAGGTCGGCGCTGATCAGCAGGGGGATGGCGCTCAGCGTGCCGAGATCGCGCGCCAGCGCGACTTCGGCGGCCAGATCATCGGAATAGATGCGGGTAATGCCGCCGGGCCGGAAACCGCGCACCTCCTCGGCCACTTCGGCGGGGGTGCCGCGCTCCAGCAGCACGAAGAGCTGGGCCAGCTTGTCGCGCGGGGTGAGCCCGTCGCGGGTGGTGTGGACCCAGGCGATGGCATCGTCATCGAGATTGAACGGCGCAGCAGCGAGGTTGAGCAGGGTCACGGCGGGATACTCCCAGGTCTTCTTTGCCTCTTTTTAGCAGGTGATCGTGGCTAAAGCAGCAAGTGTCGGGCGGAACAAAGCGCCGGTCGGCGCTGACGCCTCCGGGGACAGTTGAACGAGCGGAGCCCCGAGGCGGTTGTCGCCTCTGGTAAGTATAAAATAGTGAGACGAAACCGCCTCGGGGCGTCGGGTTTTTCTCGGAAGGCAGACCGCAAGCCCAGCATGGAACCGTAGCCCCATGCCCGAAAGCCCCATCCGCACAGCCCAGGGCGGAGCGCGACCTCCCCCCTCCCGACCGTCTTGCCGGACACCGGTCGCTGCAGCGCCGCCCGTATCCCGGAAAGATGGGGGGAGTATGGGCCAGGATTTGGGGGCGGGGATAAGATGGATAAGTGGGTGTTCCGGACGCCCCACAAACCCGATGTCATCCCGGCCTTGAGCCGGGACCCATCCTGAGGTGGGTGGGGCGGCCACCTTGCGGCTGTGGGACGATCTCGAGATGGGCCCCGGGTCAGGCCCGGGGTGACATTGTGGGTGGGGTGGCACGGGAGCGAAGCCCTGCCCTCAAGGGGAGCGGCTGCTGGTGCGGGGAAGATGGATCACCGGGACAAGCCCGGTGATGACGGTGGGGAGGAGGCCACAATCCATCCCCCCATCGTCATTGCCCGGCTCGTCCGGGCAATCCACATGGTTCAGCACCAAACAAAAACACCGCCGGGTTGCCCCAGCGGTGTCGTGGTCAATTCAGCGGGTAGGCTTAGGCGTGGCTTTCCAGCCATTTGCTGAGGCCTGCCTTGGGCGTGCCGGCGCCGATCTTCATGTCGGCGGCTTCGCCGCCCTTGAACAGGATCATGGTCGGGATCGAGCGGACGCCGTATTTGGAGGTGGTCGAGGGGTTTTCGTCGATGTTGAGCTTGACGATCTTGACCTTGCCGGCCAGCTCAGTCGAAAGCTCATCGAGAACGGGTGCAATCGCACGGCACGGCCCGCACCATTCTGCCCAGAAGTCCACCAGGACGGGCTGCTTGGAGTTGAGGACTTCCTCGCCGAAATTGGCGTCGGAAACGTGAGTGGTCATAGTATCTAGCCTTTGGGTTGAAAGCGGCGGTCTCTGTGCGCCTAAAGCTGGGTAGAGTCCAGTCTGGGTGCAAGCCGAGTCACCGCATGGTGAAGCCCTTCGTTTCGGCCGCCAGCAGGTCTGGTGGCAAAAACATCAATGATTCCAGTTGGGTCCACAGGATTGCCGCGCGTACGCTTCGTCCGGGGAAAAGCTGACCTGCAACCAACGCATATAGTCCGAGCTGGGTAAGATAGTTTCCCGGCACCTCGCCCGGCCCCCCGGGCACCGACGCATCGGACTTGTAGTCGACCAGAGTTACCCCCGAGTCGTCAATGACCAGCCGGTCGATGCGACCGGCGAGGCGGATCGGCGCGCCATCGCGCTGCGCGTCGAGCAAAAACGGCACTTCCGCCCGGCTCTGCGGCCCGAACAGGCTCGCCAGCTCCGGCCTGGTGAGGATGGAACTTGCCTTGGCCCCCAGCCGAGCGTGGCTTTCTGCCGCGCCGGGCAAGAGCGCTTCGAGCGCCTTGGGCACTACGTCATCCCACAATGTCGGCGCGATGCGCCCCAGATGTTGCAGCAGGGCATGCAGGGCAATGCCCTCCTGCCGCGCCAGCTCGGCGTCGCGCACCTGTTCGGCGAGGCTATCGAGCGCCTGCACCGGCGCCACATGGCTCCGCGCCATCGAGGGCGTCACGGTGACGATGCTGGGTGGGGCCGGCACCGGGGCCAGCGTCAGTGGCTGATCGACCAGCGCCGCCAATGTGGCATCAGGCCCGGCCGGCAGCGGCTGGACGCGTTGGCGCGGATAGACCAGGGCGCTCTCGCGCCCCTCGCCGTCCACGACGCTGGCAGCCTCCGGGCGCAATGCCGTCTCGATAGCCTCATACCAGCTGCCGGCCAGCTGCTTGCCGGCGTCCGAGCCCGGCGTCAGCGCGCCGGTGACATAAAGCTCGTCCTCGGCGCGGGTCATGCCGACATAGAGCCGGCGCCAGTACTCAGCCAGAATATTGTCGTCGACGCCCTGCTTCAGCGGCAGCGTCTCCGGCAGATGCCCGGCAGTCGCGGCGGCATGGATCAGCAGTGGCCCCGGCGCCTCGGCAATCACATAAATCGGCTTGCCCACCATCTGCATGCGTGGCTTGGCGGTGGCATCGGCCAGAATGACGATCGGCGCTTCCAGCCCCTTGGCGCCATGTACCGTCATCACCCGCACGCCGCCACCGGCTTCGGGCAGTTCGCGCTTGATGGTGCCCTGGCGCTGCCGCATGGCGGCGACAAAGCCCTGCAATGAGGGCTGAGAATCCTGCTCGTGATCCAGCGCCAGCGCCAGCATTTCGGCGAACACGTCGTCGACCTCGGCGCCCAGCCGCGCGTGGAAGCGCTTGAGCCCGCCTTCGGCATACAGCACCTGCGCCAGAAATTCGAAGGGCCGCTCGAAATCCAGTTCGCTGCGCCAGCGCGCAAGCTTTTCATGCGCTTCGGCACAGGAGGGAAGTGGGCAATGCGCCAGCGCCTGCCACAGGGTTTCGCCCTTGGCCCGCGGTTGCGCCAGCGCCAGCAGATCGTCCTCGCTGACATCGAACAAAGGCGAGCGCAGCAATGCTGCCAGTTGCAGATCGTCGGCCGGATTGAGCAGCACGTCGCAGAGCGCCAGCAGATCCATCACCGCGATATGGCCGGTGACTTTGAGCCGATCGGCACCCGGCGTCGGCAGTCCGGCCAGCCGCAGCGCCCGGATGACTTCCTGAAACAGCGAGCCGCGCGATTGCACCAGGATTAGCACATCATCGGCGCTGATGGCGCGGCCGCGCCCGGTCAGTGGCCGGCGCTCGGCAATCCACTGGCTGATTTCGCGGGCAATGCGCGCCGCCACCTGGCGCGGGGCGGTCTGTTCACTTTCGGGCGGCGTGGTGGGCCAGGCGCTGCCCGGCGGCGCATCGCCCGCCTGCTGGATCGGCGGCCACAGCGTGACGCTGCCGCCCCGCATGGTGCGGGCGGTATCGTGATGCACCGCCTCGGCTTCCAGCAATGCTGATTGGATGGCCGGATTGGCGCTGACCAGATCCACGGCGGCCAGAATTTCGGGCAGGGTGCGGAAACTGGTGCGCAAAGGCACGCGCTCGAACGCCGTCTCCGCCTGGTTGGCCGCGCGCCGATAGTCATTGCCAGTGTCGTCAAACAGCTCCGGCTCGGCGCCCTGGAAGGAATAGATCGACTGTTTCTGGTCGCCCACGGCGAACAGCGAGCGCGGGCGGGTCACCGCGCCGGCCCCAGCGAAATATTCGGCGGCGATGGCTTTGACCACGCGCCATTGCTCGCCATTGGTGTCCTGACTTTCATCGACCAGAATATGGTCAATGCCGGCATCGAGCTTGTAGCGCACCCATTCGCCGGATTCGTGCTCGAAGAGATTGGCGAGCTTCTCCACCAGATCGTCGAAATCCAGCAGCGAGCGGGCCCGCTTGCGCGCCTCGTAATGGCGCACCACGGCGGCAATGATGTCGAGCAGGGCATCGCTGCGCTCGATCAGTTTTGCGGCGCGGCGGGCTTCGGCAAGGGCGGCCAGCCGTTCGGCCTCGGCAATCAGCGTATCGGCCAGATCGGGATCGGCGCTGGTGATGGCCTTTACGGGAAAGCGCGCCGGCACCGTCTCATCGGCGGTGAGGAAGGCGCGCAGCCAGCCTTCGGGGGCTGGATCATTGGGATCGAGTGCGGCCAGCTTGTCCTGCAGGCTGCGATTGCCGCCGCTGGGCGGGCAGATCTCAAACAGTTTTGCCAATTCGGCGGGGCCGATCAGTCGCTCCGCGACGATGGACCTGGTGATGGTCTCCGCAGGCAAAGTCGTGCCGACCAGGCGGCGGAGATTGGCTTTGGCGCGGGCGGGATCGGCCAGCACAGCGCGCAGCTTGCGGCCATCCATCAGCGCGGCATCGATGGCGGTGCGCAGCTGGTCGTCGCTCAGGGTTTCAAACAGGGTTTCCACCGCGCCCGCGACGCCAATGCCCTGCGCCATGACGCTTTCGCGCGCCGCCAGCAGCATGGCGGTGCGCTCGTCGTCCTCGATGACCGCGAAATCATAGGGCACCAAGGCTTCAAGCGGAAACCGGTGCAGCACCGATTCGCAGAAGGCGTGGATGGTGACGATCTTGAGCCCGCCCGGCGTTTCCAGCGCCTTGGCAAACAGCGTTCGGGCGCGTTCGCGCAAAATGGAGGGGAAGTTTTCGCCCTCGATTTTGACCAGCTCGGTGTCGAGTTCGGCTTCGTCCATCAGGGCCCATTGGGCCAGCTCATGCGCCACGCGGCGGCGCATTTCGGCGGCGGCGGCCTTGGTATAGGTGAGGCACAGGATTGCCTGCGGCTCGACGCCGGCCAGCAGCAGCCGCAGCACGCGGCGGGTGAGCACGAAGGTCTTGCCCGAGCCGGCATTGGCCGACACCCAGATCGACCAGGCCGGATCGGCGGCGCGGGCCTGATTGCGGCTGGTGTCGAAGGGGATTTTCAGCTCGCCACGATCGTTCATAGCCCGCCCTCCTCGCCATCGACGGCGGTCCATTCGGCGACCCGCGCCAGATGGTCATAGGCGCCGGCAAAGCGCTGGCCGGGCAGCGGCAGCAGGCGCGACGGCATGGGGGTGTCGCTGAGCAGGAAATGGCTGATATGGGCTTGCATGCGGCGGGCGATTTCGTCGGCCGCCCCCATGATGTCATAGCCCTCGGCGGGGGTGAACGGCTTGGGCTGGAAGGCGTCGGGGCCAAGGCCCACCTTGATATAGGTCAGGGCGCTGGTCTGGGCCCGGGCGATTTTGCCCTCGGCCAGTTGGCCGGCATGGGCCATCTGCGCTTCGAGCAGGAGTTGCGGCACTTCAAACGCCTGCATCGCGCCCTTGGTGGGGGGCGAGCCGGTCTTGAAATCCATGATTTCCAGCGTGCCATCGACCAGCTCATCCACCCGGTCGGCGCGGCCGCTGAGGGTAAAAGCTTCGGCCAGATGCAGTTGCCACTGGCCGTCGATTTCGGCATGGCGCTGTTTCACCATGGCGTCGCGGGCGCGTTCGAAGTCGAGAAACTGGCTGGCGGCGGTGTCGAAGCGGCGCAGCCAGATATCGCGACGCTCGCCAATGGCTTCGAGCCCGGCGAATTTTTCCTTGGCGATAGTGCTGAGCAGCTCGAGCGCATCGGGCGCGCTAACGTCATGGCCCGCCTCGACAAAGCTGGCGAAAATATCGTGGATGATGGTGCCGCGTTCGCGCGCATCGGGGGTGTCTCCGAGCGGGTCGAGCTGGCGCAGCTTGAGCACATGCTTGGCATAGACGTCATAAGGCGAGCGCATCAGCGTTTCGATTTCGGTGACGCTGAGCGCGCGGGGACGTTGGCTGGCCGGCGGATTGGGCTGCGGGCGCGAGGCCGCCACCACGGAAGGTACCGCGTCGATGCGGCGGGCGTGCGCCAGCCAGATTTCGCCCTTTTGCTGCCAATGCGCGGCCGTCGCATCGCCAGCAAAGGCTTCAAGTCGCTGCAACAGCCGCGAGGCGATAGCGGGGCTGGCGCCGACGCGATCGGCAAAGCTGACGATAACCTCTGCATTGCCAAGGCCTTGGGCGAAGTCATGCGCGGCGAGGCCCTGCATCCGCTCGGGCGGTTGCAGCCCGGCGGCCAGCCGCATGCCGCGGCTGAGCCAGGGGCCGGGGTCGGCGGCTTCGGGCCATTTGTCTTCGTTGAGGCCGGCCAGGATCAGCAAGTCGGGAGGCTGCAGCCGGGCCTCGATCTGGCCCCAGATGGCGATATCTTCGCGGCTGTCGTTGCGGGTGCGGACCTGTGCGCCGGTCATCAAGGCGGAGAGTACGCCATCGAGTTGCCGCGGGGCGAAGTGGTGGCCTTCGCCGGTCTGGGCCGCCAGTTGCGCCGCCCAAGAATCGAGTTCGCGGCGGCCGGGGAGGTCGGCGCCATCGGCTACGGCGAGGAAGGCAGCATGTAAAGCGGCAGCGAATTCGCTGGCGCTGATTGAGGGGGTGGCAAGCAAATTGCGCAATGGCGCCAACGCCGTATCGATGCGGACGAACAGGGCTTCGATGGCTGGGCCATCGTCCGGCTTGAGCTTGCGGGCCGGGTGTTTGGTGCTGCGATCGAGATTGGCGGCGAGCAGGATGCGCAATCCGCCAAGGCCCGGATTGGGGCGCTGTCCGCGCAGCAGACCCAGCTCGATATTGTCGGCCAGCAGGGCGATTTCGCCGCGTTCCAACCCGAAGCGGGTGGCCCGATTGCGCAATAGCGCCACCAGATCGACGGGCGCGCAATCGCTGCTGGCCAGCGTCAGAATCTGCCGCAGCAAGCGGCCGGATGCTGACTGGAACAACGGCACGCCTGCGGCGTCATCGACGGCGATGTCGAAGCGTTGCAATTCGGCCGCGATGCGGCGGGCGAGGTTGCGGTCGGGGGTGACGATGCCGACGCTCTTTGAATCGGCCAGAGCCTGCCGCGCGGCCATGGCGACGGCGCGGGCTTCCTCGTCCTCATTGCGGGCGCGGATGACCGACAAGCCCTTGCTGGCATTGGCCAATTCGACCTCGCTGAGGCGGTGCTCAGCCCAGCGTGCGGTGTCCTTGGTCAGCGCCAGCGCATGGTTGACCAGCAGGGTGCGGGGGGAAACATTGGCGGCCAGTTCGGTGACTTCGGCGACGGTTTTGCCGAGGCTATTCAACAGCCTAGCCAGACCGTATTGGGGGTGGCCATGCGGGGCATTGCTGTCGTTGAGCAGGGCAGCGTGGTCGGCGTCGGTCAGGGCGGTATCGAGGCCGGGCAACACGATGACGCCGCGCGGCAAGCTATTGATCGCCTTGAGCAATCGGGCGGTGGCGGGAATCGAGCCGGTGGAGCCGGCGGCAATCACCGGGCGCTCGCCATAGAGATGGATGGCGGCGTCCGCCTGCCGGTCGAGCCGCTGGCCGCGCAATCTGGCCACGTCATCGCGGTTTTTGGCCGCCAAATGCTCGGGCCAGAAGCGCAAAGCGATGTCCAAAAAATTCAGCGTCTGCTGCCAGTATGCTGACAGATTTCCGGTGATTTGCGGCATGATGGCGCGGATATCGTCGGCGCTGCGCTCTTCGGTCAGCAGATCGTCGATCAGCTCACCCAGCGACTCGGCCATGGCCAGAATTTCGCCGGCGGTGGGTGGGCTGGAAAATGCCTCGCGGCCCGCTTCCGATCCCGCCCAGGCGGCGACCAGGCGCGACAACACCAGGCGGCGCTCGAGGCCGCTGGCGGCGGGCAGGGTCGGTGGCGCGTCGAAGGGGGGCAGGAACGGCTCTTCGTCTTCCACTTCGCCGCCAAAAGTGCGGATGTCGGGGAGCAGGCCATTGTTGTCGGGGTGGCGAGCGAAGGCGTCGGCCAGCACCTGTTTGGCGCGGCGGGTCGGTAACACGATGGTGACGTCGCTGAGCCAGAAGGGTTGGGTCCGGTCCCAGTCGCCCAGCAGCGTGCCATCCATCACCCGGTCGGCCAGGGTGGCGAGGAATTTGGCATGCGGGGCGATGGAATAGAGGGTCATGGCCGGAGCAGCCGCTCGGCATCGGCCAGCGCCATCGGGTCGCCGACATGGAACCACGGCGCGTCGAGCACGACGCCGAAGAGTTGCTCGCGCTCCAGTGCGGCTTCAAACAGCTCATTGATGGAGAAGGCACCATCCGGCGTATCGGCGAAGCGGGCTTTGCCGAGCAGGGCCACCCCGGCATAGATCACCGGCGCACCATAATCGCGGGTGATCTCGCCCTGCGGCGACAGGCAGAAATCATGGCTGCGGGCAAAGCCGGTGGCATTGCGCGGATGCACGCAGAGCAGCACGATGGAGTCGTCGGTGTAGCGGGCCAGCATACGGGCCAGCGGGGTATCGCTACCGGCGGGCCAGAAGGCGTCGGTGTTCATCACCAGGATCGGGTCGGAATGCAGCATCGGCAGAGCCTGCTTCACCCCGCCGCCGGTGCCGAGCAGTTCGTCCTCACGGCTGACCTTCAGCAAGCCGCCGAAATGGGCCAGAATCTGGTCGGCGCGGTAATGCGCATTGGCAACGAAGCGCTTGGCGCCCTCGGCCTTGGCATTGCCCATGATGCGCTCGATCAGCGGCACGCCGGCGACGGGCACCAGGGCTTTGGGCAGGGTTTCGGTGATGGGGCGCAGACGGGTGCCGAGGCCCGCAGCCAGCAGCATGACGTCAGGGAATCGGGCGGTGTCGGTCATGGCCGGATAAGAGCGGTTGTGCCGGAGTCTGTCCAGCCTGTGTGGGGCTGGGGGGCTCGTTCATGCCGTCATTGCCCGGCTTGTCCGGGCAATCCAGTCTGCTGCGCCGAAGGTGGATCACCGGGACGAGCCCGGTGATGACGATGGGGCGGGAAGAACTGCGTCGTCACCCTCGGGCTTGACCCGAGGGGGTTGCACTTGGGGCGGCAGTGTAGAGCCCTCGGGTCAAGCCCGAGGGTGACGGGTGGTGTGTGGGGGGGTGGCCCAATCATCGGGGCTCTCGCACCCCCTCCTAGCCTCCCCCTAATAGGGGGAGGTACAGCGTGGTGGTTGGGGGGAGAGGCGTGCCTCTTAGGCGCGCAGCACGCCGCCGCTGGTTTTGGTGACGGCGGTGATGATGGCGGTGGAGACTTTTTCGATGTCTTCGTCGGTCAACGTCTTGTCGGTGGGCTGCAGGGTCACTTCGATGGCGATGGATTTTTTGCCTTCGCCAACGTGAGCGCCTTCGAATACGTCGAACACCACGACGTCCTTGATTAGACCCTTGTCGGCGCCGCGGGCGGCCTTGAGGATCGCCCCGGCGGTGACGGCTTTATCCACCACGAAGGCGAAGTCGCGGGTCAGGGGCATCAGGCTCGAGAGGTCCAAAGCCGGCTTGGTGCGGGTGGCCTTCTTGCGCGGCTCGGGCAGGGCGTCGAGATCGAGTTCGAAGGCGGCGACGGGGCCGTCAATGTCGAGTTCGGCGGCCCAGGCCGGGTGCAGTTCGCCGAACCAGGCGATGGTCTTGGGGCCTTGGGCGACGCGGCCGCCGCGGCCGGGGTGGCTCCACGGCGCCGGTTCGGCCAAGACTTGCATCTTGTCGATGTCATAGCCCAGTGCGTCGAGCGCAGCGGCAAGGTCGGCCTTGGCGTCGAACACACCGACAGCAGCGGCCTTGCCCGACCAGTGCCGGCCCGAGCCATCCAGCTTGGCGGTGCCGGTGCGGATGGCGGTGGCATAGGTGTGCTGGCCTTCCGGCTCGGCCGAGAGGAACACCTGGCCGACTTCGAACAGGGCCTGATCATCAAGGCCGCGATTGGCGTTGCGGCGTGAGGCAGCCAGCAGGCCGGGCAGCAGCGAGGGGCGCATGTCGGTCATGTCGGAAGCGATGGCGTTGGCCAGCTGCAGGCTTTCCTGCCCGCCACCGAAGCGGGTGGCTTCACTATGCGAGATGAAGGACCAGGTGACGGCCTCATCGAGTCCGCGCGAGGCCAGTGCCCGGCGGGCGAGGCGGCGGCGGTTCTGGATGGAGGTGAGCATGCGCGGCGCGACGTGGCTGAGACGCGGCAGCGGTTCGACCGGGACGTTATCGACGCCGACCATGCGCATGACTTCTTCGACCAGATCGGCCTTCTGCGTCACGTCGGGGCGCCAGCTCGGCACCTTGACGGTGAGCACATCGCCCTTGCCGGTGATCTCGAAGCCGAGGCGCGTGAGGATGGCGCTCACCACCATCGGCTCCACGGTCAGCCCGGTGAGGCGCTTGACCTCGGACAGGGGGAATTCGACCACGGTATTGAGATAGACGTCCTCGCCCGAAATCGCCGGCTCCAGCGGCGTGCCGCCGCAGAGTTCCAGCACCAGGCGGGTGGCTAGCTCGAGGCCGGGCTCGGTCAGGGCCGGATCGACATTGCGCTCGAGGCGATAGCGGGCATCGGAGACGATGCCGGTCTTGCGGCCGGTGCGGGCGATCAGTTCGGGGTCCCAGCTGGCGCATTCCATGAACACATTGACCGTGGCGTCGGTGGAGCTGGAGCGGATGCCGCCCATGACGCCGCCGAGGCAGAGCGGACCGTCATCATCGGCGATGACGGTCATGCTCTCATCGAGCGGGTAAATCTTGTTGTCGAGCGCGTCGAGCGTTTCGCCGGGGCGGGCATTGCGCAGCACCGGCTGGCCGACCATTTTGTCCGCGTCATAGGCGTGCAGCGGGCGGCCCCAGCCGAGCGACACCAGATTGGTGATATCGACCACGGCATTGACGGGACGCAGGCCGACGGAGCGCAGGCGCTGCTGCAGCCACTCGGGCGAGGGGCCATTCTTGACGCCGGTGATCAGGCGGCCGCCGAATTTGCGGATCGCCTTGGGCTCGCCAGCGGCGAACTGATGCGGCAGCGGCGCAATCGGGCTCGGGCCCTGCGACGGCACCGGCGACATGTCGGTGGCTTTGAGCGTGCCGAGGCCAAAGGCGGCCAGATCGCGGGCAATGCCATAGACGCCGGTGGCGTCGCCGCGATTGGGGGTGATGGAGATATCGAAGATCACGCCATTGATCCCGGCATAGTCGGGATAGGGGACGCCAATCGGGGCGTCTGCCGGCAGTTCGATAATGCCGTCGTGATCGTTGCTGAGTTCCAGCTCGGCATTGGAGCACAGCATGCCGTTGGACACCTGCCCCCGGATATTGCCCTTGCCGATGGTCATGTCCTTGCCCGGAATATAGGTGCCGGGGAAGGCGAACACGGATTTGAGGCCGGTGCGGGCATTGGGGGCGCCGCAGACCACGTCGATCAATTCGCCGCTGCCGGCATCGACCTTGCAGACGCGGAGCTTGTCGGCATTGGGATGCTGTTCGGCCGAGACGATATGGGCGGTGACGAAGGCGCTCAGCGCCTTGCCCTGATCTTCCATGCCTTCGAGTTCGAGCCCGACCAGGGTCAGCGTCTTGCCGATTTCATCAGCCGACGCGTCGGTGTCGAGGTGCTGCTTGAGCCAGTCGAGGGTGAATTTCATGGTTTTGGCACCTTAGCGGAAGTCGGACTTGCTGCCGTTGATGGCAGGCAGGGCACGGGAGATTTTGAACAATTCGACCAGCACATGGGCAAAGCCCCGCGCATCGTCGATGGCTTTGTGGGTGTGGGCAATGTGGCCGTAAAATTCGGCGGGCAGCTTGCTCATGCCCCAGTCAAGATAGGGCGCGCCGCGCAGCGTGCCGGCCATGGTGTAGAGGCAAATGCCGCCGCCGCGGAAAATTTGGCGCTGCTTGAACGGGCCGCTCAGCACGCGGGTGCCGGCGAATTCATCGAGATAATGATCCATCCACAGCCCGTCGAAAATCATCGGCGCGGCGACGAACACCTTTGGGCCGGGCAGGGCTTCCACCCAGTCGGCAAAGCGCGGCATGACCACGGCGGGAGCTTCGGCATTGGCGGTGGTGGCGGCCCAGGCTTCGGGCTGGGTTTTCCACCACGCCATGGTGGTTTCATTGGTGGTGCGGTCGGGGCGGGCCAAGAGCTGGGCTTCGAACTCGCCATATTGCGTGCCATCGGCGGCGATGGCCACCGAGGCAAAGCTCAGCATGGAATTATGCAGCGGCGTCGGGCCATCCGATTCGATATCGGTGACGATAAAGATAGGCGTGGCGACCTGGTTATAGATCGGGCGGCCGGCGGGGAGGACTTCCACGAGCCGGAAGCGCTCGCAGACCAGGCCCATGTCGGGGGCAAAGCCGCCATTGCGGGCGAAATAGGTTTCGTGGCCTGCGCGCCAGGCGGCATAGGGGCCTTCGCCTTCGGCGACGGCAAAAGCCTCGGGGACGGCATCGAAGCGGGTGGTTTCGACCGATAGCGTTTCGATGACGCAAGCGGGTTCGCCCGCGCCGTTCAGCACCACGTCGCGGCGACCGACGGCCGGCATGGCCTCCTTGCCGGGGCCATAGTCGCGCAAGGCGCCGCAGGTCGCGGTTTTTTTGCCGGCGAGCACCAGGGCGAGCAGCTCATCGGCCAGGTGCGGCGAGTCGCCGAAGCTGAACTGGATGGCGTTGGCATAGTGGGATGGCAGAGTCATAGCTGCGCCTCGCCATAGCCACGGAGCGCGTCCCAACCACGGAGCGACACCTCCCCCTCGACGGGGGAGGTTGGGAGGGGGTGTGAGAGCCCCGATATTGGGGCCAATCTACCCCCACCCTTGATCCCTCCCCGCAAGGGGGAGGGCGTCGACTGAGGTGCCGGTTCTTGGAAGCAGAGCATCTTAGCTGCTCAGCCCGCCGAACAGGGTCGGCAGGTCGAGGGGGCGGAAGCCGTAATGGTCGATCCAGCGCTGGTCGGCGTCGAAAAACGCACGAAGGTCGGGCATGCCGTATTTCAGCATGGCGATGCGGTCGATGCCGATGCCCCAGGCAAAGCCCTGATAGACGTCGGGGTCGAGCCCGGCGTGGCGGATCACATTGGGGTGGACCATGCCGCAGCCGAGAATTTCCAGCCAGTCGCTGCCTTCGCCGATCTTGACCTCATTGCCCGAGCGGTCGCATTGCACGTCGACTTCCATCGACGGCTCGGTGAAGGGGAAGAAGCTGGGGCGGAAGCGCAGGGTGACGTTGGGCACCTCGAAATAGGCTTTTAGGAATTCCTCCAACACCCAGCGCAGCTGGCCGATATGGCTCGACTTGTCGATGACCAGGCCTTCGACCTGATGGAACATCGGGGTGTGGGTCTGGTCTGAGTCATTGCGATAGGTGCGGCCGGGCATCACCACGCGGATCGGCGGATCCATGGCGGGGGTGATGTAGCTGGCGGCGGGCTTTTCATTGCTCTTCTGCATCACCCGCATCTGCACCGGCGAGGTGTGGGTGCGCAGCACCTTTTTCACGCCGTCGGGGCCGGGCTTCATGAAGAAGGTGTCGTGCATCTCGCGGGCCGGATGGCCTTCGGGGAAATTCAGCGCGGTGAAGTTGAAATAGTCGGTCTCGATATCGGGACCTTCGGCGATGGAAAAGCCCATGTCGGAGAAGATCGCGGTGATTTCGTCGATGGTCTGGCTGATCGGGTGGACGCGGCCGCGCGCTGTCGGGGCTGCCTGCAAGGGCAGGGTGACATCGACGGTTTCGGCCTTGAGGCGGGCGTCGAGCGCGGCGGCCTTGAGGGTGGCGCTCTTGGTCTCGATCAGACCGGCGATTTCGACCTTGAGGCCGTTGATCGCCGGGCCGGCGCTTTTGCGGTCTTCGGCGGCCATGGAGCCGAGCGAGGCCAGCAGCGCTGAAACGCTGCCCTTCTTGCCCAGGGCGGCGACGCGCACCGCGTCCAGCGCGGCATCGTCCCCGGCAGCTGCAATGGCGGCCGACAGATCGGTGCGGAGGGTGGCGATTTGGCTATCGAGGGACATGGCAGAACTCGTTCGGACAGATTACGGGCGGTTAGACCAAAACAAAACGCCCCGCGCCAGCCCTTATCGGGTGGCGCAAGGCGCATATTCAGCCTCAGCAGCGCTGGGGAGTGTTAGGCGTTGATGCGTGCGTGGGTGGTGGCTTCGACACCATCCAGATACACAAGCGCAGCCTTGGCCTTAGCGACCAGCACGCCGAACGCTTCAGGCTGGGTGATCGCGAGATCGCTCAGCACCTTGCGGTCAACGGCAACCTCAGCCTTGCTGAGGCCGTCGATAAATCGACCATAGGTCAGGCCGTAATCGCGGACGGCAGCGTTGATACGCTGGATCCAGAGCGCGCGGAAATTGCGCTTCTTGTTGCGACGGTCGCGATACGCGTACTGGCCGGCCTTTTCGACGGCCTGCTTGGCGATGCGGATCGTTGACTTGCGGCGGCCATAATAGCCCTCCGCAGCCTTCAATACTTTTTTGTGGCGGGCGTGAGCGGTAACGCCTCTTTTAACGCGTGACATGTGTCAGCTTCCCTTCAGCGTTAGCGGTTGTACGGCATGTACCACTTCACCAGACCCTCATCGCCCTTGGCGAGGATCTTGGTGCCGCGGTTCGTGCGAATGTACTTGGCGTTGTGGTTGATCAGGCGGTGGCGCTTGCCGGCGACGCCTGCCTTGACACGACCGGTCGCTGTGAAACTGAAACGCTTTTTGGCGCCAGATTTCGTCTTCATCTTGGGCATTTTGCGGGTCCTTGTTCTAGATGGGCTGGTTTAGGGCCTATCGCTTTCAAAGACCGCCACGGCATGCCTGTTGGCCGGGCGGTCCGGAGAAGTGGGCTCTATAGGGGGAAACTGGCGGCAAGGCAAGTCCGGACCTCAAGGCTGCGAGGCCAGTTCAGCCTCCGGTTCGCGGTAGTGGCGCAACGCCACCAGCACTACCACCGCCAGCACGGCAATCAGCGCCGCTGCACTCAGCAAGACCGTGCCGTGTGCCCCGGAAAAGGCCAGGCGCGCGGCGGTGGCCAGGGCTTCGCCTTCAGCGCCGCCCAATCGCTCGGCCGCCAGCATGGTCTCGCCGATGGAATCGCCGGCCCCAGCCGGCACCAAGGCCGCCAGCGCCGGTGGCATGACCATGCCGGCACCATAGCTGGCAGCCAGCAGGACGCCGAAAAAGGTGATGCCCAGGCCCGCGCCCAGCTCGAAGCCGGTACTTTCCAGCGACCCGGCGGCACCGGCCTTGTCGAGCGGGGCACTGCCCATGATGGCGATGGAGGAGGCGGTGAGCCCGATACTGAGCGACAGGCCGAGCAGCACCATGCAGAGCATGACGCCGGCACCGGGCGCGTGGAAGTCGGCAATGCCCAGCCCGGCCAGCGCCGCAGCGGCGACCGCCAGCGATGCCGTCGCCACCAGACGCAGTCCAACAAGGCTGGTGAGATAGCCTGCCAGCGGGCCGCCCACCGCCGAAGCGATGACCAGCGGCATCATGAACAGCCCGGCCTGCAGCGGGGAATGGCCGACCACGAATTGCAGCTCCTGGGCAATGGTCAGCTCTACCCCGGCGAGCGAACCGGAGACCACCAGCGCAATCACCATGCCCATGGCAATGGCCGGGCGGGTGAACAGGCTCAGATCGAGCATCGGCGACGCCGACACCAGCTGCCGGCGGGCGAACCAGCCCAGCAGCCCCAGCCCGATGACCAGCAGCGCCCCCGTCATGAGCGGCGAATTATCGGCGCGGAAGCCGGTTTTGATCGCATAGACCGTGGTCAACAGCCCGGCGATCAGCACCAGCGCTTGCCCGATGGTCCAGTTGCCAGCGCGCGCCGGCCGGTTTTTGGGCAGGGTGGCAAAGGCCAGCGGCCACACCACCAGCATGATCGGCACATTGACCAGGAACACCGCGCCCCACCAGAATTGCTCCAGCAGCGCACCACCGGCCAGCGGGCCCATAGCGGCACCGGCGGCGCCGACCGTGCCCCATAGCCCCAGCGCCATGCCGCGTTCGCGGCTATCCACGAAGGTCTGGCGAATGATGGCCAGAATGTTCGGCATCACCATCGCCGCGCCGACGGCCAGCAGGGCGCGGGCCGCAATCAGCGCCATCGCGGTGGGGGCAAAGGCGGCGGCGGTCGAGGCGATGATGAAGACCACGAGGCCGGTCAGCAGCATACGACGGTGCCCGACCCGGTCGGCCAAAGTGCCCATCGGCACCAGCAGGCCAGCCATCACCAGCGGGTAGATATCGATGATCCACAAGATCTCGGTTCCGGTGGCGCCGAGGGCCAAAGTGAGCGAGGGCACCGCGATATGCAGAATGGTCATATCGACCACGATGGGGATGAAAGCCAGCATGACGGCGGTGAGAATCAACCAGCGATTGGTTGCGGTCGGCATCGAAAACCTCTTTGCGCAGCGCGCGAATTGCATTGTGATAGCGCGGGCTGCTACATATATCCGTCCAGACGGATTGAAAAGAGAAAATCATGGGTCGGCGTCAAACAATTGATCGTGGGGCATTGCTAGATGCGGCCGAGCGCGTGGTGCTGCGCGATGGCGCCAACGGCCTGACCATGGACGCCGTGGCCAGGGAGGCCGGGGTCAGCAAGGGCGGCGTGCTCTATGCCTTTACCACCAAGGATACGCTGATCGACGAAATGATGCGCCGGGTTACCGCGACCTATGACGCGCTGGTCGAGCAGTTTCTTGCCATCGCTGCCGACGGTCCCAAGGCGCATTTCGCCGCCCATGTCATGGCCAGCAGCCAGGAAGACGAGGCGGCCCAGGCGCGCGCCGTCGCCCTGATGGCCAGCTTCGTGCGCTCGCCCAATTTCCAGCAGGAAAGCCGGGCCTATTATCAATCACTGTTCGACCGGCTCGATCTGTCAGCCGAGGTGGGGCGCAAGGCGAGGCTGGCGCTGCTGGCGACCGAAGGGGCCTTCATGCTGCGCGGTTTTGGCTTTTATCCGTTCGGCGCTGAGGAATGGCGCGTCATCCACGAGGATATCATCGCCATCCTGCTCAGCTGAGCGCGGCGGGGCGGGTCGCGGCCACTGCCAGCATCGGCTCGAGGTGATCCTCGAACAGCAGGCCGGGTTTGGCCGCCAGCGCGGCGCCATAGCGGGCCTCGGCGTCGAGCGAAATGGTCAGGAAGGCGGCGACGCCGTCGGCCTCGGCGGCGGGCAGGCCGTAATGGCCACTTTGCAGCCGGCGCAGGATTTCGGTTTTGGAGGCGATCATGCCGGCGGCGACATTGGCGCCATTGCTCATCGAGCTGGAGCGCTTGACGTAATCATGCAGCGGCGTGCCCAGATGCAGCGAGGTCGGCGCGGTGCGATAGAGCTGCAGCAGGAATTCGAGGTCGGTCATATTGCTCATGGTCGGGTCGTAGCGGCCATCGGCACGGCGGCGATCCCAGACCAGCATCGAATCCATCGAGAGGCTCACCCATTTATGCGCGCCCGGCGTCAGCACGCGATCGGGGCCGGCTCCGACATGGCGCAGATGGGCAAAGCTGTCGGTCATCACGTCGAGCGCGGTGGTGACGATGCTGTGGTCGGCGAGGGCCGCGACGGCCAGTTCGAGCTTGCGGGGCTTCAACCGGTCATCGGCGTCGAGAATGGCGGCATAGGGGGCGGTGAGCTGCTCCAGCGCCACATTGCGGGTGTTGGACGCGCCGCGCCCGCTGCCGCCGCTGCTGAGGAAGCGAAAGCGCTTGTCGCGAATGCCCTGATCGGCCAGGAAGGCTTCATAATCGGCGCCGTCATCGGCGATCAGCCACCATTCCCAATGCGCATGGGTTTGCGCCAACACGCTTTGCACCGTGGCGACCAGTGTGTCCTGCGCCTTCCAGGCCGGGGTGATGATGGCGACGGTGCGATCCATAGGCTGTTCCTCCGGCGCTCTTGAATGGGACGCTGGCTTGTCCCATATCTCCGTCAGGCGCGCGATGCCAAGTTCTGAATGGGTCCGCGCTGATACGTTGCTTGATACTCAAGGACGGCGTGGATGTCGCGTATTTCGGTGTTTTCCGCTCCCTTTCTCCTCGGCTTCGATGGCTTCGAGGAGCGTGTCGACCGGCTGACCAAGTCTGCCGACGGCTACCCGCCCTATAATATCGAGCGCCGGATCGATGCCGAAGGCACCGAGCATTTTCTGGTGTCCATTGCCGTAGCCGGCTTTGGCGTCAGCGAGCTCGAAGTGCTGGCCGAAGACGGCCAGATCGTGGTGCGCGGCCGACAGAAGGATGAACCGGGACGGGAGTTCCTGCATCGCGGTATCGCGGCGCGACAATTCCAGCGGAGCTTCCTTCTGGCCGATGGCATGATCGTGAAGGATGCAACTCTTGGGCATGGTATGCTCGTTGTTGCAGTAGAGCGTCCCCGGACGCCCAAGATCGCCCGACGTATCGACATTCGCTCACTTTGAGGAAAGGGCCGACCAGATGTATGAGAAACGCAATGACGAGGCCGAGGCCGCTGCGCTGGTACACCCGCTGAAGCTGCTGACCCGCGCGCAGTTCGCTGCGCTGGGTGGCGATGCTGTCGCTTATGTACGGCCGGTGCGCGGTGCTGTCCTTTCGACCATGATCCACGATGCCGAGTTTGAGCCCGGCCTGGATTACCAGCTGGTGATGTCCGCCGATGGCACGCCGCTGCTGGTGACCGATACCGAGGATTCCGTGGCCGACTGGCTCGGCGACAAGAATTTGGGCCTGGCGACGCTGCATTAGGGGCTTCGCCCCGCGCAGTTTCGCTCCCCCACCCACGATGTCACCCCGGCGAAAGCCGGGGCCCATCCCCGGATCGTGTCGCGACCGCCATCTCAGGATGGGTCCCGGCTCAAGGCCGGGATGACGCGGTGGGTGTGGGGACATAGAGCAAACAAAAAAGACCCCCGGGCGAAAGCGCGGGGGTCTTGGTGTTTCTCGCGGCCAAAAATCAGGCGGCGTAGTGGGTTTCGTCTGACGCGGTGAACACGGCGCGCAGATGGGCCGGGTCATTGGCCTGGCGCAATTCGTCCACCACCGATTCCGTGCGCAGCAGTCGCGCCACGCGCGACAGCGCCTTGAGGTGATCGGCACCGGCGCCCGTGGGCGCCAGCAGCATGACCACGATATCGACGGGCTGGTCGTCCACCGCATCGAATTCGATGGGGTGATCCAGCCGCGCCACCAGCGCGGTCACTGTCTTTAGGCCAGCAATCTTGCCGTGCGGGATGGCAATGCCATTGCCCAGCCCGGTCGATCCCAGTTCTTCTCGGCTGGTGATCGCCTCCAGAATCTCGGCCGCAGGATGCCCGGTAAGCTCTGCTGCCCGTTCCGCAAGCTCTTCAAATAACTGGCGTTTCGTTTTCACGCCGGTACAGCAAAGTACCGCGCGCTCAACCAAAATATCGGCCAATTCCATAAATCTGCCCTGGGATTGATTACGCTAAATTGTGGCGTCCGGGCGTCAATTGGCCCCGAGGGCTGGGTCTATCCAGCCAATATTGCCATCGGAGCGGCGGTAGACCACATTCAGCCCGCCATGTCCAGCATGGCGGAACATCACGACCTGTCCAGCGGTCAGATCCAGCTCCATCACGGCCTCCTCAACGCTCATCTGGCGCAGGTTCTGCGTGGTCTCGGCAATCACCGGGGGCGCATAGTCGGCATCGAGTTCATCGAACTCGTCGCTGGCCCCAAGCACGGTGTAATTGGCGGTGAAGTCCTCACCGGCGCCATTGGCGCCACGCGGCCGCTGGCGCAGCTTGCGATTGTAGCGGCGCAGGCGCTTTTCAATGTTGATCGCCATGATCTCATAGGCGCTGGTGGGGTCGCCCCCCTGAGCGCTGGCCTGCAGGCTTGCCCCGGTATCGAGGTGAACGACGCAATCGGCTCGAAAGCCGATGCCATCGGGGCTGAGGGTGAGATGTCCGTTATAGCCGCCGTCAAAATATTTGCCGACCACGACCGCAAAATGGTCCTGCGCCTTGCCGCGCAGGGCATCGCCGACATCCATGTTCTTTCCCGAAACGCGCAAAGTCATGGCATCCTCTTCCTTCTGTCGTTTTGGTTCGACGAGGATCTCGAAAGCCGGGACCCGGTTTTCGGGATCACGTCTGCAGCCTAGCCTCATGATGTGGGTAGTCTGCGACCCCGATGCTAGCCCCGCCCGCCGTGCCGAACAATGCGCAACTCCCCCTGCTGCAGCGTTTATCCTTTGGACTTCGCCACATAATGGCCTTAGCCTTCGCCTGCGGATTTTCGGGGACGGGTGATTTGCCCCGCTAGCCGATCTGCTCCAGATTTTTCTTCTGCCGCCGGCGCATCACCGATGAGGGAATATTCATTCCCTCCCGATACTTGGCCACGGTGCGGCGGGCCAATTCGATGCCCTGCTCCTGTTTCAGCATGGCGGCGATGGTGTCGTCGGACAGCACCGCGCTGATCACTTCGGCCTCGATGAGCTGGCGAATGCGGTGGCGCACCGCTTCGGCCGAATGCTCGCTGCCGCCGTCGCTGGAGGCGATGGCGGTGGTGAAAAAGTATTTCATCTCGAACAGACCGCGCGGCGTCGCCAGATATTTATTGGCGGTGACGCGGCTGACCGTCGATTCGTGCATGGCGATGGTTTCGGCCACCATTTTCAGCGTCATCGGCCGGAGATGGGCGATGCCATGGGTGAGAAAGCCATCCTGCTGGCGCGTGATTTCGGCAGCCACCTTGAGGATGGTCTGCGCCCGCTGATCCAGGCTCTTGGTGAGCCAGTTGGCGGTGGCGAGACAGTCGGACAGGAAGGATTTCTCCGCAGGATCGCGGGTCTTTTTGGTGACCGTGGCATAGTAGACCCGGTTGACCAGCACGCGGGGCAGGGTTTCGGCATTCAGCTCGATCTGCCAGCCGCCATCGGGGCCGCGCCGCACGAACACGTCGGGCACCACCGCTTCGACCGGGCCGCTATCGAAGGCCAGGCCCGGCTTGGGGTCGAGTTGGCGAATTTCGGCCAGCATGTCCATCAAATCTTCGCGATCGCAGCCGACTTCCCGCATCAGCCCGACCAGATCATGGCTGGCCAGCAGGCCGATATGCTCGAGCAGCTTGGCCATCATCGGATCGAGCCGGTCGCGCTCGCGCAATTGGATGGCGAGGCATTCCGGCACCGTGCGGGCAAACACCCCGACCGGATCGCAGCCCTGCAGCGCTTCGAGCACCGCCTCGATATCGGCGCGCTCGGCCCCCAGCAATTCGGCCAGCGCATCGAGATCACTGGTGAGATAGCCGGCCTCGTTGAGCCCATCGATCAGATGGCGGGCGATCAGCCGGTCGGCCGGCGTCCGCAGCAGCATGTTGGCCTGGTTTTCCAGATGCTCGCTGAGCAGCGGCCGCGAGGCGACGAACTGGTCGAGATCGGGAGCATCGCCGGACGCGTTGGCGCCATTGCGGTCGAGCCGGCTCTGCGGATTGAGCTGATCCTGCGCGCTCTGGTCGGGAAACACGTTGTCCACGGCGGTGTCGTAGCCATCGGCGATCGAATCGGCGTCCTGAATGCGTTCGCCGCGATCGACCGTGTCTTCATAGGCGTTGATTTCGGTGGAGCGCTCGGCTTCGACCGGCTCGGGCTCGCCGGGCTCGGCGCCGTCTTCGCGCTCCAGCAGGGGGTTGGCCAGCAGCTCGGCATCGACGAAGGCATTGAGTTCGAGATGGCTCAGCTGCAGCAGCCGAATCGACTGCATCAGCTGCGGCGTCAGGGTCAGGCTCTGGGTCTGACGGAATTCGAGACGCGGCGAAAGTGCCATTCAAACAAGACCCTTGGGGCAAAATCAGCAGTAATTCGGCCGGACCATGCCGCATATTTTTGGTCAGAGCAAGTTTTGTGCCAAGTGGTTGGGGGCTTGCGCATTCCAGGGTTTGCCGGGCGCTGAGGTGAGCGTACTTCCCTTCTCCCCTGAGGGGAGAAGGTGGCCCGCAGGGCCGGATGAGGGGTTCAGCATCGCGATTATGCTGTGAGGCCTTCACCCTTCACCCCTCACCCCTCACCCCTTCCCTCTCCCCTGAGGGGCGAGGGGGCGAAGGGGCCGACGCTTCACGGGTCGCCCGCTCCTAGAGTTCAAAGCCCTCGCCGAGATAGACGCGGCGGGCATCGGGGTCGGCGCTGATGGTTTCGGGGCGCCCCTGGATCATCACCTTGCCGCCATGGATGACATAGGCACGGTCGACCAGGCCCAGGGTTTCGCGCACCGCATGGTCGGTGATCAAGACGCCAATGCCGCGTTGGGTGAGCTGGCGCACCAGTCCCTTGACCTCGGCCACGGCGATGGGGTCGACGCCGGCAAAGGGCTCGTCGAGCAGCATGAAAATCGGGTCGGCGGCCAGCGCCCGGGCGATCTCGACGCGGCGGCGCTCGCCGCCCGACAAAGCCAGCGCATTGGCATTGGCCAGATGCTGGATGGAAAATTCCTCGAGCAGCGCATCGAGCCGCCGCTTGCGTTCGGCGCGGCCCTTCACGTGGTTTTCCAGCACCGCCAGAATATTGCCGCGCACCGACAGACCGCGAAAAATCGACGGCTCCTGCGGCAGATAGCCGATGCCGAGCTGGCCGCGCTGGAACAGCGGCAAATGGGTGATCGGCCTGCCATCAAGGCTGATGCTGCCTGCATTGGGTTTGACCAGCCCCATGATCATGGTGAAAACCGTGGTCTTGCCCGCGCCATTGGGGCCGAGCAGCCCGACCGCTTCGCCGCGCCGCACGGCGATGGAGACGTCGCGCACCACCACGCGCTTGCCAAAGCTCTTGGCCAGCCCATGGGCCACCAGCCAGCCGGTCTGGTCGATGCGCGGTGTGTTGCTTGCGTCGCTCATTGCGAGGTGAACACTCCGGTGACGCGCCCGCCGTCCTTGTTGGTGAAGGTGGAGACATTGGTATTGAGGTTCACCAGCAGCTCGCCGGCCTGGACGGTGCCGCCCGAATTGGTGACCAGCACATTGCCGGTGAGGCGCAGCATCTGGTCGCCCGGGGTGAACACTGCCTGCTCGCCGGTGGCGTCCTGATCCTTGGTGACCAGCCGCACCGTGCCGGTGGCGACAAAGCTTTCGATATCGCTGGTGCCGCCCTCGCCATACATGGCCACCACCTTGTCGGCCCAGACTTTGACCGTGGGATGCACCACCACGACATTGCCGGTGAACACCGCTTCCTGGGTGTTCTCGTCGACGGTGAACAGATCGGCGGTGATTTCCACCTTCTGCTGGGCCCAGGCGGGCTGCGCCAGCAGGGTCAAGGCGAAGGCCAGCAGCAGACGCTTGATCATGGTGATTCCATCTTGGTTGGCCGGGCTCCCGGCGTGTTGGGGAGGGTGACCGTGGCGCGGCTGAATGTCCAGACCAGCCCGACAGCATCATAAGTGATGCCTTCGGCGACAATATGGGTGCCATCGGCATAATCCACCGTCACCGGACCCTTGCCGACCAGCGCCTGGCTGGCATAGTCGAACACCGAATTGGCGACGACGCCGGTGGTGCCCAGCGAATTGCTGACCTGGGCCTCGCCCTCGACGGTGACCAACTGGTTGGTGGTATCGAGCACGGCCAGCGGCGCATCGACCTGCATGCTGACGCCATCGGGCCGCAGCATGGTCAGCGCCGCATCAATCAGCCCGATGCGGTCGGTGGCGCTGGTGGCGGCCTGCGCAGCGCTGGCCGAGACCCGATAGGCGGTGCCATTGCTCAGCACGCCGGCATATTCGGGCGCCTCGACGGTGACGCGTTCGGAGGTGACGCTGATCTGGCCGACGCCGAAACGGCTGCCCAGGCTCGACACATAGATCTGCAGCATCAGGGTGGCGAGCGCGATGACGCCCAGCACCGGCACGCCGATGCGCAAAATAGCGACGATCCGGTTGCGGCTTTGCAGCCCCCGGTAAATCGTCAGCCTTTGTGCGGCATCGCCATGCAGACTCATGGTCTCTCCTCAGCGGGCTCAGCTATGGGCAAAAATATCGGTTTCGGCCCAGCCGAGCAGATCGAGTTCGCAGCGCGTCTTGAGGAAGTCAAAGCAGGACTGCGCCAGCTCGGTGCGGCCTTCGCGCTTCAGCATGCGGTCGAGATGGCGCTTGAGGTCATGCAGATAGAGCACGTCGGCGGCGGCGTAATCGAGCTGGGCATCGCTCAGCTTGTCCTGGCCCCAATCCGAACTCTGCTGCTGCTTGCTCAGATCGACATTGAGCAGCTCGCGCACCAGATCCTTCAGCCCATGCCGGTCGGTATAGGTGCGCACCAGCTTGGATGCGATCTTGGTGCAATAGATCGGGCCGGTGACCACGCCGAAACGCTGCTTGAGCACGGCGACGTCGAAGCGCGCGTAATGGAAGATCTTGGTGACATTGGCGTCGCCGAGGAGTTTGACCAGATTGGGCGCCTCGGTGGCGTTTTGCGGGATCTGCACCACATCGGCGCTGCCATCGCCGGGCGACAGCTGGATGACGCAAAGCCGGTCGCGATGCGGGTCGAGGCCCATGGTTTCGGTATCGATCGCCACTTCGCGGCCATAACGGGAAAGGTCCGGCAGATCGCCGCGGTGCAGTCGGATGGCCATGAAATTTCTCTAAAATTGCGTTTGATCTCTGATGACACAGCAAAACGGCATTGGGAAGACGAGCGGGCGGGGGGCGCGCGGCGTGCATGCGGCGAGACTTGCCTCATGAAATTTTGGGCTGCTGAATTTTCAGTCGACGCCCTCCCCCTTGCGGGGAGGGATCAAGGGTGGGGGTGGGTTGGCCGCGATATCGGGGCTCTCGCACCCCCTCCCGGCTCGATCACGGAGTTAGCAAGCTAACTCCTATCTCGCTCTCCCTCCCCGCAAGGGGGAGGGTGGGGTCCGGTGGGTGGGGCCGAGGGAAGCCCACTCTAGAGTGGCCCTAAAACCAAAAACCCCGGCCGCGACTTGCGTCGGGGCCGGGGTTTAATAATTGGTGCCCAGAAGAAGACTGGCGAGACCAAAAGAAAAACCTAGCAAAACCAACGAATTAAGGTCGCTGCACTCGACGCAACGTACCATGTTTTTGTATCAGAGCAATACCACGTGTCGGGCAGAGGCCAATGGGCCGTGGATATAGGACCAAAAAATGTGGGAGGAGAGGCGTGACCTCATTTGAGACGACGAACTCGATCAATCCTTATCGTCCAAGCTGGCCCACCATGTGAGCCCGACGGACCACACGAGGACGAAGGTCACGCAGATGATCCAGTAGATCACAATTGGGCTGAGCAGTGTCATTCGGCTGCGCTCCCTGCGGTGTCCGTCTGTGTCCTGAAGATGCGGAAGACACTTGAGCGGCTAATGCCCAGCTGCTTGACGATCTGGTCGGCGCTCCGGCCTTCGCCCTTGAGCCGCAGGACTTCCTCGGCTTGTCTCATGGCCGTTGGGGCGCGACCCTTGTACTTGCCATCAGCCTTCGCCTTGGCGACACCCTCCCGTTGACGTTCCAACATCAGTTCCCGCTCAAACTCAGCGATAGCGCCCAGCATCGTCAGCATGAGCTTTCCCGTGGGTGTGCTGGTGTCCATCTGGAGGGATAGGATGCGGAGCGACACGCCCTTGTCCTTGAGGTTCTCACAGATGGCCAAGAGGTCAGCCGTGGATCGCGCTAGGCGGTCAGGCTTGGTAACGACGACCACGTCCCCCTCCCGGACATAATCCAGCATGGCGGTCAGCTGTGGGCGGCCATCGCCAATCGACGACACCTGTTCGCTGAATACCTTGGTGCATCCCTGCGCCTCGAGGTCACGCAGTTGCGCCTCAAGCCCTGCCACCTGTTCCGCTGTTGAAGTCCGGGCATAGCCCACCATTGCCGTCATCGTTGCCGCCTTGAGGTTCATTAGACTCTAAGGCTTTGTGACCCAGTGAGTGCCAGAAGTCAATAAGGACTTATGTGACACCGCATTGTCAGGTGAGCCACCAGTGCCACACGGGCAAGGTCTAGTGACACCTACGGGACGACGACGACGATCACAACGCTACCGAAGCCTCTGCGATATCGGAGGTTTATTGTGGATTCACAATGACTTACGGCAATGCTAGATGATTTTCGCGTATAGGAAATGAGCGGGTCCCATCCGGCCGGGTGCCGGGGGGAACGAGGACGCTGGCTGCTATACGTATCCGGCAACACATGCCTCAGCAAAAATAGGCTCTGGGTCCCCTCTGGGACTCCAGCCAGCTTATGAGCCGAGGGAATACCAAGGGACACGACGACGAATGAGCCTGACCAATTTCCGCATCGACTACGTCAACGACGACAACGACATCATTCACGTCGAGACCATCAAGGTCATGGACCACTTCGACGCCTGTGATCACGGCTGGTCCCATATCCCGGAAACGGCAACCGACTTTCAGGTAACCGAGGTGACCGCTTAGGGTCCCCTCAGGGAGGCTCTAGGGACTCCCAGTACCGGCCTCATGGGGAAGCTACTACAGATGCGCACGGCCACACGCCTACTGCCCGCCAGTGGCCTCCCCTGAGTCTTCCAGCAGCCCCCGGGTCACCATGATGTACACGCCGTCCTTGCGGGTGGGGTAGTCGTTTGCGGCTTGCGTGGCCGGCTCTTCGTATGGTGGTATCCCGGACGCGAGATGGTCATCCAGGGGGGGGGGGGGAGCGGTGAAGTCGAATTGGGTGATCTTCGGATTTGTTGCGGTAGAACTGCTTTTGCTTGGGATACTGATTGGGTCGCTAACGGTGACAGGTGCGCCGGCAGATGCGCCGCATGGGGGGATCGACTACTGGGCGTATCGATACCAAACGTTGATTGCCGGCGTCGCAGCGGTGATGGCGGCTATTGCTTCAATCGGAATGATCCAGAAGCAGATCAAGGCGGCTCAGTACCACCATGCGGCAGTCATATTTGAGGGAAAGCTAAAGGAGATCGATGCATTGGAAGGTATCGTCTCGTACTGCAAGCAGCTTGGTTACGAGCGGGCCGGCGCTTTTAAGAATGGGCGAGACCTGACGACTCCCGATCTAAACCTCACCTATAGGGCCACCATGTTCACACCCTTTTCGGTGAGCGCTGCGTTTTCTCGTCTTTGTGACCACGTCGCCACCTACAACCAAAGTGACCGAAAGACCGTTGCCATGTATGGCGGCGATGAGTCTGGAGAAACCGAACATGGGATGCGTTGCTCGCTACTGTTTGGACTTGCATCTGTGATCGGCCACTCAGCCAGCGACCACATCGAGCAACTTCAGGCACTGGCCCCAACTGCCTCACCCAACCTTAGCACCACCAGAAATTCTGCGGGGCTAAGGTGATCCAATCGCCTTTTGCGTATAGGAATGAGCGGGTCCCATCTGGCCGGGTACCTGGGGGATTATGCGGGGTGGCAGCTGTACGAATACGACGACGCAGACCCAGCCAGAAAACACCTCGGGCCGAGTGAATTTCCAGTTTCCACCCTATAAGAAAGAAGAAATTGGAAAGTGTTAGCGGGGGAGGTCAGAGACCCCCTCCCTCGTGTCCCAGCAGGTTAGTAATCGGAGTTCTCAAGGTTCCCCGAGATGTCCAGATCGTCCTCCGGCCCCACCGGATTATCCCTGAGTTCCTTGGCTTTCCCGAGGCACTGCGCCCAGCCGTCCGCCGTGATCTGCCCCTTGGCGATCAGCCTCTTCTTGGCTCGGGTGACCTGCGGAGGCTGTTCCCCGAGGTGATCCGCGATGTCCTGCTGCGTGGGGAACTTCATGCTCTGAACAGCCGCAAGGACCCGGTTGTCTAGCTGGGTTTCATCCTCGGCTATATCCCAGCCGTTTTCCTGCAGTGTCCATATGCGACTCGTCGTCGTGTCATTGCCCTTGGCCCGAACCTTGGTGAACTCCAGCGTGAAGCAGGCCTTGCCATGGGGAGCAACTGACGGCTTCTGCAGTCCGATGATCACCTCAAAGGTTGTCTGGAGGGCCGTCGATCCCCGCATATCCCTGCCGTCCTTTCTGGCGTGATGGACAAGGATGGTCGTGATCCCCGCCTGTTTCATCTTGAGCATGAACCCTTGGATAGTCCTGAAGGCCGTCGCGTCGTTCTCATCGGTGAGCCCGTCGGCCACTGTGGATAGGTTGTCGATGATCAGAACCTCAATCCCCTCCGTCCGGCATCGCCTGAGTATCTTGTTCTGTTCGCCCTCGTCGGTGATGTCATGGAAGCGGCTGTCGGGGTCCTGGGCTTGCCTTGGAAGGACATGCAGGTTCCTGCCGACTGCCTCCATGTCATGGCCGCTGACACCGACGTCCCCGAGGAGCCTCAGGCGATCAGCAAGGTCCTGCTGGTGCATTTCCCCGTCGATGATCAGAACCTTACGAGGCTTGGGGGCAGTCCAATCGCCAACGGCTCCACCACCGGAGATGGCGACAGCGAGGGATAGGATGAACCACGTCTTGCCGACGCCGGTCGCTGCCCAGACCATTACGGTCTCGCCTTGGCGCAACCATGGATCAAGGACCACCTCGCGGGGCGGGTAGGATGTGGATAGGAGGTCGGCGGCGCTGAATGTGATTAATTCGGTTGTCATGGCGTCATAGGTTCTCTCGGCCAGCCCGGGTGTTGCGCCGGGGGCCGTTGGTGTGGTGGATAAAATTGAGGGGGAGCGTCAAACGATGCGGAACACCAAGAGCGGTGTCGGCATATGTCTAGGTGGGGCCTTAATTGCCCGAGGTTATCTCTCGCGTCGGCATGGTCTGAATGGGGCCATAATGTTCAGCGACCAAAGGTTCGCTAGTCGGTGATCTCGACACGAGGCCAATCGCTGAAGAACTTTTCCATAGCCACAAATGTACGCTCGCCATACTCCATGCGTGAGCCACCTTTCAGCTGGTGACCTGTGATTGCGCACTGCACATCCTCACGTTTGCCAAGGTCTCCGCTCACAGTGGAAAACCTGTGACGCCAGCCATGGTTGGGCTGAACTCGCGGGTCAGATACAATCGTTCGAGCGAAATCCCTGAGGTCATTCTTGAGTGTCTGAAGTGCGCCACGGATACCCTCGGGGCCATCTCTGGTGATGGTCAGAAACAGGTGACCCGGCTTTGCTTGCTGGGCAAAAGTGGGGAAGCCCAACTCAACCAAATGCGGGTGCATTACCACCTCGCGATACTCGTCGGTCTTCACCGTACCAGCCTCCGGGTCGATCTTTATGATCCACCGCCCATTTTCTAGGCGCACATCCTCACGACGAAGCTGGGCCATTTCACCAACCCGAGCGCCGGTATAGGCCATCAATAACGGGACCCAGCGTTTCGCCAAGGTGGTCTTGTGGGGTTCCTTCCCCGCTGGCTGATAGGCCCATGATGCCGACAGGATGGCACTGGCCTCCTCATCGGTGAAGCCCGGGCCACGGCTCCTTGTTTTCTTAGGGGCCATGACCTTCACCCCCTCGACGGGGTTTACCGCTAGGCGCTTATTGCTGACCCCCCAGCCGAAAAGGACGTTAAGGGCCGACAAGTCCCCAGCCCCAATGGTCTTGAGGTTTTTCCCTTGGGCAATCCGGTGGTCCTTGAAGGCGAGGATATCGGTATTGGTGACCGCGTTGGCGTCATCGTGCCCGAGGAACTCCGACAGCTGCCTAGCGGCGCGGGTGTAGGCCTCTTTGGTGCTAAGTGACCGACCAGCTGCTGAAGCCTCTTTCCACCAGTCAGTGGCCAGCCCCGTTATGGTCTGCTTAGATGGCTTGCGGGCGGCATGAGGGGCGATTGGGGGCGGCGGCTCAGGTGTCGGTACAGGTTCCCCACTCTGCCGCTGTAGCGCCTTCTCTGTGGTCTCAATGAGCAACCCTAGATAAGCCCTCGCCAGCTTTCTGAAGCCGTCGCTCTGGGTGTCCACCAGCAGGCCTAAGGATGCGCAGCGGTCCAAGACCTCATCAGTGGTGAACTCGCCAATCTGCCCTAGCGCATATTCACGCTTCAAGGCAGGCAGCACGATATCAATGGTTTCCTGTCGCTTTTCCCAGTGTTTGCCGTGGTTCAACACATCAGGGTCAAAACGCCCGATATCATCCGCCTCCAATAGCTCATGACGGGCTTGGGTAATCACATGGGCGATGACTTCGGCATTTAGCTCATCGAAATGTCCATCGGCCCGCTTCTTGGCCATGGCGATCAGCGCGGAACACTCTTTGTCCACTTCGGAATAACGGGACAGGATACCGGGTGGGGGATTCTTGCTGGTTCCCTCATGCGCCCCAAGCCATCGGACAAACTCGGTGAGTCGCCCGTCGATGTGCGGACGCAACAGGGCAGGGATGCCTTTGCGGTACTTCCAGCGATTTCCGATTAGGTAGAGATTTTTCACGCAATAGCCCATGGACCGCTGCTTTGTACCAAGAGTTAGTACTAGCAGCGGCCCCTAAGCCATTGATCTTGCGGATTTCTCCACCGTGTCAACGGCATAGGAGAAAGATGGTGCCCAGAAGAAGACTCGAACTTCCACACCTTGCGGTACACGGACCTGAACCGTGCGCGTCTACCAATTCCGCCATCTGGGCAGGCGCGGCTTAACTAGGGGGCGCGCCGGACGATGTCAACACGGTTTCTGTTCGCAATCACCAGTTCGCCCCATCCCAGTGCTTTATCGTGCTGCTATCCACCGTTACGGCCGGCTCGAGACAGTTCACATTGATCATGACCAGCGCATTGCCCTTGCCGTCGCTGCCACGGGCGAATGATTCGATGCCGCAGGTTTTGCAGAACAGGTGATCGATCTTGTCGGTGTTGAAGTGATAGGCGGCGAGATTGTCTTCGCCGCTTTCAAGCACGAAAGCGCTGGCCGGCAGCGACTGCATCACCCAGCCCAGCCGGCGGCAGCGCGAGCAGTTGCAATCGCCCGGCGAGGCCAGGTCGGTGGTGGCGGAATAGCGCACGGCGCCACAATGGCATTGGCCGTGATAGGTCGTGGTTTCGGGCATGGGGCCAGACTCGGTTGGAGGTTATTGAACAAAACAAGAACGATTGTGCGGTGGAGTCAAGGTGATTCGCGCCGCTATCTGGGCGCAGCCCTCGACAGCGGCGGCGGCCATGGGCTAGAAGCGGGGACGAATTTTCGCCTGTTGCCGGAGCCCGCAAATGGATCGCTTTGAACCCAGACTCGTCACCATTTTCGGTGGTTCGGGCTTTGTGGGGACCCAGCTCGTGCAGCTGCTGGCCCAGAATGGCCATCGCATTCGCGTGGCGGTGCGGCGGCCGGACCTGGCCGGGCACACCAGAATGTATGGCAGCGTCGGCCAGGTGCAGCCGATCCAGGCCAATCTGCGCAATGCTGCCTCGGTGCGCCGCGCCGTTGCCGGCGCCGATATCGTCATCAATCTGGTGGGTGTCGGCCATAGCCGGGGCGCGCAGAGTTTTCAGGCCGTGCATGTCGATGGCGCAGCCAATGTCGCCGCTGCCGCGCGCGATGCGGGCGCTTCGACGCTGGTGCATATGTCGGCGCTGGGCGTCGATGTCGCCGCCGAGGTCAGCCGCTATGCCGCCAGCAAGCTGGCCGGCGAAGCCGCCGTGCTCGCCGCCTTCCCCAATGCCATCATCATGCGGCCCTCGATCCTGTTCGGTCAGGATGATGGCTTCTTCAACCTGATGGGCGCGCTGGCCCGCTTCTTCCCGGTGCTGCCGCTGATCGGCGGCAATACCCGCTTCCAGCCGGCCTATGTCACCGATGTGGCCGAAGCCTTCCTGCGGGCCGCCGAAGGCCGGGTCAAAACCGGGCGCATCTATGAGCTGGGCGGGCCGCAAGTGGCGACCCACCGCGAGCTGATCGAGCTGGTGCAGCGCGAAGCCGCGCGCAACCGGCCGCTGCTGCCGCTCTCGGCCGGCTTTGCCAAGCTGCTGGCGCTGCCCTTCGCCATCCTGCCGGGCAAGCCGCTGCTGACCGCCGATCAGGTCGAACTGCTCGGCGTCGACAATGTGGTGTCGGATGCCGCAATCAAGGACAAGCGCAGCTTTGCCGCGTTTGGCATTGTGCCGACGGCAATGGAGACCATCCTGCCGAGCTATCTCTACCGCTATCGCAAGGCCGGCCAGTTCGACCGCGACAACGCCCCGGCGCCGATTCTCTGAGCTCCACTTTCCTCGATGTCATCCCGGCTCAAGGCCGGGATCCATCTTGAGATCTCAGGATGGGCCCCGGCTCAAGGCCGGGGTGACACCGTGGGTGGGGACGCTCTCAAGCCTCCCAACATAATCACGCCCTGCGGACTCGGTCCGTGGGGCGTTTTGTTGCGGACGCTTAGCGCTCGAAAACAATCGTAAGATATATCTTGAAATAGCCGCGTACGGCCCCGATCTTCCCTTGTAACGGAACTCAAGATATATCGGAGACCCATCATGGGAAGTTATTGGAACAAGGGCGAGCCCAATTGGCGCCGCATGGAAGCCATGGCCAGGCGCGGCTGGGGACGGTTTGCCGCCGGCGTCGAGGGCAGTGAGGGATTTGGCAATATGGGTGGCAATTTGCGCATCGGGCGGATGCTGGCTTCGGGCGATCTGCGGCTGGTGGCGCTGTATCTGATCGAGCAGCAGCCGCGTCATGGCTATGACCTGATCAAGGCGGTCGAGGAAAAATCGGCGGGCTTTTATACGCCCAGCCCCGGCATCGTCTATCCGGCGCTGACCTTTCTCGAAGAGGCCGGCTATGTCACCTCCGAGGCCGATGGCAACAAGAAGCTCTATACCATCACCGACGAGGGCAGGGCGCATCTGGCCGACAATCGCGAAGCCATCGAATCGACGCTGTCCTTCCTGGCCAAGGCCGGCGAGCAGATGGCCCGCTTCCGCGAATTCGCCAAGGCCGACTGGCCGTTCAACCGCGAATCGGGCCCCGGCGAACCGCCGCCCCATCGCGGCTTCGGCCCCGGCTGGGGCCCCAATCCCGAAGGCGCGGGCGACCGCGACCTCAAGGATGTGGTGCCCGAACTCAATGATGCACGGCGCGCCCTTAAGGCGGCGATCAAGAAGGCGCGGCGCGGCACTGAAGACCAGCAGCGCCACGCGGCGGAGATTCTCAAGCGCGCGGCCACCGAAATCGAGGCGCTGGGCGACGACGACGTCGATATCTGAAAGCTATGGGGGCGGCCGGCGACGGTCGCCCTTTTTGCGTTAGCGCCAGAGGCCCAGAATCAGCCCCATCACGGCAAAGCTGATGGTGAGATAGCCGCCATTGATCAGGAAATAGCTGAGTGGCCGGCGCTCGAACAGGGTGAGGATGCCGACGCTGAGCGTGGCCCAGCCGAGGCCCGCCGCGACTGCAGCGCCGATGGCAAAGCTCAATGTGGTGGCCGGCCCGGCGATGAAGAAGGCCAGATTGGCCGCCATCAGCAGCGACAGCACAAAGGCGGCCCCGAAGATCAGCGCCGGACTGCCTCGCGCCATGTCGGCCTCGCTCAGGCTGGCGGCGCGGCGCCAGGCCTTGTCGAACAGCAGCGGCGAATACCAGACGCCGCCGATCACGAACATCGATAATGCGGCGGCAATCACCGCCAGCCAGTTGATTTCGGGCATTGTCCTGCTCCCCGGCGCGGTGGCGCCATTGGTCTGGCGTCGAGCAAATCCCTGACCCGCTTCTTTGACAAGGGTCTTCGCAGCCGGCCGCTAACATGTTAGTGCAAGCAGATGCAGCAAGCTCCTCTTCTCGCCTCGATCCAGCCCGTCGTTCAAACCCCGGAGCGTCTCGCCGCCGGCGAGCGTGTGGCCGCGCTGCTGCGCGGTAAAGTCCGGGGGCAGATCTATACCGACCCGTTGATGACCTATGCCTGGAGCGGCGATGCCAGCTCCTACCGGCTGATTCCGGCTGTGGTGGTCTTCGTCAATTCCGAGGACGAGGTGCGCGCCGTGTTCATCGCGGCGCGGGCCGAAGGCCTGCCGGTGACGTTTCGCGCGGCAGGGACATCGCTGTCGGGGCAGGCGGTGACCGATGGGGTTTTGGCAGTGCTGGGCGATGGCTGGCGCAAGCTGGAAATTCACCCTGGCGCCGAGCAGATCACGCTGGGGCCGGCGATCATTGTCGCCCATGCCAATACGGCGTTGAAAAAGTTCAACAAGAAGATCGGGCCCGATCCGGCGAGCCAGGCCACCTGCAAGATCGGCGGCGTGGTCAATAATAATTCCAGCGGCATGTGCTGCGGCGTGGCGCAGAACACCTATCACACCATGGCGCGGCTGCGCATCGTGCTGACCGACGGCACCATGCTGGATTCGGGCGATCCGGAAAGCTGCGCGGCGTTTCGCGCCAGCCATGCCCACATGCTCGACGAGCTGCATCGCCTGCATCACGAAATCATGGCCGATGCCGAATTGGTGGCGCTGATCCGCCATAAATACCGCATCAAGAACACGGTCGGCTATTCGATCAATGCGCTGGTCGATTATCACGACCCGCTCGAAATCCTGATCCATCTGATGGTCGGCTCGGAAGGCACGCTCGGCTTCGTCTCCGAGGTGACCTACAACACCGTGCCCGAGCATCCGTTCAAGGCCACCGGGCTGGTGCCGTTTCCCGATCCGCAATCGGCCGGCCGCGCCATTATCGAAATGGCCAATGGCGGCGTGCAGGTGACGACGGGCATTACCGCCGCCGAATATATCGAGCGCCGGGCGCTGGCCACGGTGGAGCATCTGGCCCCAATGGCGCCGCTGCTGCCGTTTCTGACCGACAATTCGCCAGCGGTGCTGATCGACGTGACCGCGCCCGATGCGGCGACGCTCGAGGCTGAGGTCAACAAGGCCGTGGCCTTGCTGGCCCGGCATGGCGCCACCCAGATTGATCTTTCCACCGACGAGCATCGCAGCCATGAGCTGTGGGACATCCGCAAGGGGTTCTTTGCCTCGGCCGGTGCGACGCGGCCCAAGGGCAGCATCATGCTCACCGAGGACGTAGCGGCGCCGATCGAGCGGTTGGCCGATTTCGTCGTCGATCTGCGCGCCATGCTCGATGACCATGGCTATGAGGATGCAGTGATTTTCGGCCATGCGCTGGCCGGCAATCTGCATTTCCAGATGGGCGATGATTTTTCCCTGCCCGGTTCGGCGGAAAAATTCGACGCCTTTTCCCATGCGCTGTCCGACCTGGTGTCGGTGCGCTATGGCGGCTCGCTCAAGGCCGAGCATGGCACCGGGCGGGCTATTGCGCCGTTTGTCGAGGCCGAATGGGGCGCCAAGGCCTATGCCATCATGCGGCGCATCAAGGCGGCCTTCGATCCCGAAGGGCTGCTCAATCCCGGCGTGCTGCTCAATGATGACGACAAGATCCACGTCAAGCATCTCAAGCTGATGCCGCTGGCCGACGAGCTGGTCGATCTGTGTATTGAGTGCGGCTTTTGCGAGCCGGCCTGCCCCAGCCAGCACATGACGCTGTCGCCGCGCCAGCGCATCGCCGTGACCCGCGAACGCGAGCGGCTGCGCGCCAGTGGCGAAGACTCGGCGCGGCTCAAGCGCATGGATGATGATTTCCAATATGCCGGGCTCGATACCTGCGCGGCGTGCAATCTGTGCTCGCTGCGCTGCCCGGTGGGCATCGAAACCGGCACCATGATTATCGGCCAGCGCGCCCAGCGGCGCGGCGGCACGGCGCAGGCGGTGGCGGGCTTTGTCGCCGATCATCGCGGCAGTGTTGAGCATCTGATGCGCGGTGGCGTGGCTTTTGCCGATGCAGCACGAATGCTGGTGCCGGCGGGGGCGGTGGAAGCCATTACCGAGACGGCCCGGCGACTGACCGGCGATCGGGTGCCGCGCGTATCGCGGGCGTTAAACCATGGGCCGGGGGCGCCCAAAGCCCCGGTCGATTCGCGGCAGGACCCGCGCAAGACGGGGTTTCCGGTGCCGATTGCCCAGAGCGGGCGGCCCTCCATCGTCTATTTCCCCAGCTGCGCCACCCGCATGTTTGGCGCCCCCAAGACCGAGCATGATCTGCTGGCTGTGCCCGAGGCGATGCTGGCGCTGTTGGCGCGGGCCGGGTTTGACGTTGTGATGCCCGAAAAGCTCAATGGGCAATGCTGTGGCCAGCCGTTCCAGTCAAAGGGCTTTCCCGAGCAGGCGGCCGAAGTCGGCGGCGCGCTGAACCGCGAGCTGTCGGCGCTGAGCGAGGCGGGGCGATTGTCGGTGGTGACCGATGCGTCGACCTGCGCCAAGCATTTGCGGGAATTTCCCGGTGATGCGCCGGTGCTCGATTCCAGCCAGTTTTTGCTGAGCCAGATCCTGCCGAAACTCACCATCACCAAGAAACTGGATGTGGTGGCGGTGCACCACAATTGCTCGGCGCAGCGGCTGGCCGAGCAGCCAATGACCGAGGCGATTGCGGCGGCCTGTGCCGAGCGGGTTGCGGTGCTGAGTTCGGTGACCTGCTGCGGTTATGCCGGCGACAAGGGGCTGTTTTTCCCCGAGCTGAATGCCCATGCCACGCGCTTTGCCAAAAACGATATCCCGGCGGGCTGTACGCTGGGCGTGTCGACGGTGAGCACCTGCGCGTCGGGCCTGAGCGAACATGCCGGGGTGCCGTTTGTCGGGCTGGCCAGCCTGCTGGAATGGGCGAGTCGGCCGTAACGCCGCTTTCCTTCTCCCCTTGCGGGAGAAGGTGCCCGAAGGGCGGATGAGGGGGCCTTTTCACCCACAGTATATGCGGAGAGAACCCCTCACCCTGAAAATCCGCTGAACGCGGATTTTCGGTCCCTCTCCCACAAGGGGCGAGGGGAAGAAAGGCCAGTAAATCGCGCCCGGTTGGCTTTGGGGCCGGGACCTTGTACTGAACCTCTTCAGCAAGCACCGGAAATCCATGACCATCACCACAACCATCACCAGCCTCGGCCATAAGGGCGAGGGTGTCGCCGAGATTGAGGGCCGCAAGGTCTTCGTGCCGCTGGCCTTGCCCGGCGAAACGGTGGTGATCACGGCCGCGGGTGATCGCGGCACGCTGGTGGAGGTGATCACCCCGGCGGAAAATCGCGTCGCGCCGTTCTGCCCGCATTACGGCATTTGTGGTGGCTGCCAGCTCCAGCATATGGATCGGGCCAGCTACGAAGCCTTCAAGATCGGGCTGGTGGAAACGCCGCTGCGCTTTGCCGGCATCGACACCAAGGTGTCGCGCTTCATTGATGCGGCGGGTGACGGCCGGCGGCGGGCGACGTTGCATGCGCGGCGCGAGGGCGCCGGCTATATGCGGCTGCGTAGTCATCAGGTGCACAATCTCGATGTTTGCCCGATTCTGGTGCCGGGTCTGGCCAAGGCTCCCGATATTGCCCGCGCGGTCATGCAGCTGGTGGGCGAGGCCGATGTGAGCTTTACCGCCACGGCGAGTGGGCTCGACGTGGCTATTCGCACCGAGAAAAAGCAGGCCCGCGCTGACCGCGTAGCGCCGCTGGTTGACCGTTTCCGGTTGGCGCGGCTGTCGCTGAATGGCGAAATGGTGCTGCAGATCCAGCCGCCGGTGCTCACTATGGGCCGCGCCCAGGTGGAATTGCCGATCAGCAGCTTTCTGCAGGCGACCGAAGCGGCGGAAAACGTGTTGGGCGACTATGTCGTCAATGCCGTGGGCAAGGCCAAAACCGTGGCCGACCTGTTTTGCGGCGTCGGCCCGTTCGCCCTGCGGCTGGCCGAGCAGCGGCCGGTGGCGGCGTTCGACAATGACAAGGCGGGTATTGCCGCGCTGGAAAAGGCCTGGCGCTTTACCCGCAATCTGCGCGAGGTGACGCCCAAGGCGCGCGATCTGTTCCGCGATCCGCTGACCCAGTTCGAACTGCCCTATGCGGCGGTGGTGCTCGATCCGCCCCGCGCCGGGGCCGAGGCGCAGGTGCGTGAATTGGCCTTGGCCAAGAAAATCGCCACCGTGGTGATGGTGGCCTGCGACCCCAGAACCTTTGCCCGCGATGCGGCGATTCTGATCGGCGGCGGCTACATTATGAGCGATCTGATCGCGGTGGATCAGTTCACCCAATCCACCCATATCGAGATGGCGGCCACCTTCCGGCGCTGATCACAGTTTGTCGCAGGAGCGCAACCCGGTCGGGTGAAGCTGCGTTGGGATACCGTCAATCAACAAATAGCTGCGCGGGGGCGGCGGTTGTTGCGAACGGAGATCACCATATGCACTTTGCTAAAACGACATTTGCCATCAGCCTCTTGGTCGCGGCGGCGCTGCCGTCATTCGCCCAGGAGGCCACACCCGCTGTCGACCCCAATGGCAGTTTTGTCGATTCCTTCGGCACCTCATTTAGCTTCACCCTGTGCGGGGAAACCGGCACCGATCTGTGCGGCGTGCTGACCAATCTGGAAGGCCAGTCGGCCACCGAGCAGAACCTGGCCTTTGTCGGCAAGCAGGTTATGCAGGCCACCCAGAGCGCGCCCAACCAGTGGAAAGGCGCGCTCAAGGCCGGCGGCATCAGCGCCGAGGCCACCGTGACCCAGGTTGGCCCGGACACTATCGAAATTCAGGGCTGCCGCGCGGCGATCCTGTGCCAGACGCTGGCCTATAACCGGGCTTAACAACGCAAAACCCCCGGGCGTGGCCCGGGGGTTTTTGAGTCTTGCTGGATCAGCAAACCGTAGCGACGCGTTCCTTGATCGTGGCCAGCACTTCGTCGCCGGGGCGTTTCCACCAGTTTTCGGTCGAGAAGATTTCCACTTCCTGCGGGCCGAAAAAGCCGGCGGTTTCGATCATCTTGCGGATGGCTGGCAGGTCGATGACGCCGTCGCCCATCATGCCGCGATCATTCAGCATGTCGCGGGTCGGCACCAGCCAGTCACAGATGTGATGCGCGAAAATGCGCTTCATGCGGCCGGCGCGGGCGATGGCGTTGGCCAGATTGGGATCCCACCAGACGTGATAGACGTCGATGGCGACGCCGACGGTTTCGCCCAGATTTTCGCAGATATCGAGCGCCTGATCGATGGTGTTCACGCAGGCGCGGTCGGCGGCATACATCGGGTGCAGCGGCTCGATGGCCAGCTTGACGCCCGAGGCGCGAGCGTGTGGCAGCATGGCGGCGATGCCGTCGCTGACCATCTGGCGCGCGCCGGCCAGGTCCTTGGACGAACCGGGCAGGCCGCCGACCACCAGCACCAGGCAGTCGGCATTGAGCGCGGCGGCTTCGTCGATGGCGCGCAAATTGTCATCGATCTGGGCCTGCCGTCCGGCCGCAGTTGCGGCGGGAAACATGCCGCCGCGGCAGACGCCGGAAACCTGCAGTCCATTGGCCTTGACCATGCGGGCGGCTTCATCGAGGCCGACGGCCGCGATCTGGTCGCGCCACGGCGAAATCGCCGTGATGCCGGCCTTCACACAGCCTTCCACGGCCTCCTTGAAGCCCCAGACCTGGCGGGTGGTGGCCAGGTTCAGCGAGATAGCGCGCGCGGTCATGCCGACACTCCGTTGACAGTGAGCACCGCCTGCATGCGCTTGACGGCAAGGTCGGGGTCGCCGAGCACGCGGGCCTGATCGGCGAGGCGGAACAGCTCGCTGAGATGCTGCACCGAGCGGGTCGATTGCTGGCCACCGACCATGGAAAAATGGTCCTGCAGCCCGTTGAGATAGGCGAGGAACACCACGCCGGTTTTGTAGAATCGGGTCGGCGCCGCGAAGATGTGGCGGCTCAGCGCCACGGTGGGGGCCAACAGGTCGAAGAACTCGTTATTATTGCCCTTGCCGAGCGCGGCGAGGCCCGCCGAAGCGGCCGGAGCGATGGCGTCGAAAATGCCGAGCAGGGCATGCGAATAGCCCTGGTCGTCGCCGGCGATGAGGTCGGCATAGTTGAAGTCGTCGCCGGTATACATCTTGACCGAGGCCGGCAGGCGGCGGCGCATGGCGATTTCTTTTTCCGCCGAGAGCAGCGAAATCTTGATGCCGTCGACCTTGTCTGCATGGGCGGCGATGACGTCGAGGCAGACATCCATGGCAGCGTCGTGATCGACCTGGCCCCAATAGCCGGCCAAAGCCGGATCGAACATTTCGCCGAGCCAATGCATGATCACCGGCTGCTTCACCTGGCTGAGAATGCGGCCATAGACCTTGGCGTAATCGTCGGGCGACTTGGCGGCGGCAGCCAGGGCGCGGCTGGCCATCAGGATGACGCGGCCGCCTTCACCTTCGACAAAGCCAACCTGCTCTTCATAGGCGGCGATGATCTGGTCGATGGTGACATCGGGACCGGCGGCAAGGTGGTCGGTGCCGGCGCCATAGGCGATCAGGCTATCGTCGCGGGTGCGGGCTTCGGCCTGGGCGCGGCGGATCAGCTCCTGCGCCTCGGCCCAGCCCAGACCCATGCCGCGCTGGGCGGTATCCATGGCTTCGGCAACGCCGAGACCGAGATCCCATAGCCGATGGCGGAATTTCAATGTGGTGTCCCAGTCGATGGCCGGGGTGAGCCAGGGATCATTATTGGCCAGCGGATCGGCGACGACATGGGCCGCGGCATAGGCGATACGGTTGAAGTCGGATGCCTTGTGGCGAACGAAGGGGATCGGCGTGCCGGTCAGCGTATAGCTGGATATCGACCGGTCGGGATTGGGCAGGCTGATGCTGGTCATGGAGAGCGTTTCCTCAACAAACTCGGTGTCATCCCCGCGAAAGCGGGGACCCATCCTGAGATAGTTTCACTATCGCTGAGCGCTGAAACATCTCGGGATGGGCCCCGGCTCAAGGCCGGGGTGACACCGTGGGTGGAATGACATCGCGGTCGGGGGGAGTGCCCCTCAGAATTCCAGCTTCGGCACGTCGAGCCAGCGGCGTTCGGCCCAGCTCTTGAGGCCGAGTTCGGCGAGCTGGACGCCCTTGGCGCCGGCTTCGAGGCCATATTCCCAGGGCGCGTCTTCAGCGACGTGGCGCAGGAACATTTCCCACTGCGCCTTGAAGCCGTTCTGGGCCGGCCAGTTGTCCGGCACTTCTTCCCAATCGCCAAAGAAGTCCATGGTCTGGGGCTGGTCGGGATTCCACACCGGCTTGGGGGTGTTGACGCGATGCTGGGTCCAGCATTTGTGCAGGCCCGCCACGGCGGAACCGTGGGTGCCGTCGACATGGAAGGTCACCAGATCGTCGCGGCGGACGCGGGTGGTCCAGCTCGAATTGATCTGGGCGATCACGCCGCCTTCGAGTTCAAACGTGGCATAGGCCGCGTCGTCGGTATCGGCCTTGTAGCTATTGCCCTGCTCGTCGACACGGGTCGGGATGTGGGTGGCGCCGAGGCAGGAGACCGCCTTGACCTCGCCAAAGAGGTTATCGAGCACGTAGCGCCAGTGGCACAGCATATCGAGGATGATACCGCCGCCATCCTTCTTGCGGTAGTTCCAGCTCGGGCGCTGCGCCGGCTGCCAGTCACCCTCGAACACCCAATAGCCAAACTCGCCGCGCACCGAGAGAATTTCGCCAAAGAAGCCGCTGTCGCGCAGCATTTTCAGCTTCATCAGGCCCGGCAGGAACAGCTTGTCCTGTACCACGCCATGCTTGAGGCCGGAGGCACGGGCGGTCTTGGCCAGTTCGACGGCGATGTCGAGCGAGTCGGAGGTCGGCTTTTCGCAATAGACATGCTTGCCGGCGGCCAGTGCCTTCTCGATCAGCCCGGCGCGCATCAGCGTGGTGCCGGCATCGAAGAACACGGTGTCATCGGGATTGGCCAGCGCCGCATCGAGATCGCTGCTCCAGCGCTTGATGTCGTGCTTCTTGGCCAGACGCTCGATCTTGTCGGCGTCGCGGCCGACGATGATCGGGTCGACGATCAGCCGATCGCCATTGGCGAGTGCGATGCCGCCCTGATCGCGGATCGCCAGGATCGAGCGCACCAGATGCTGATTATAGCCCATGCGTCCGGTGACGCCGTGCATGATGAGTCCGAGCCGTTGCTCCGCCATTGAATTCCTCCGAGCGATTTTGCGGTGTAACTGATTGGTTACTTAGCTACACGCGATGGCGGGGGGCCGTCAAGCGGGATCGCTATCGACGTTCGGAGGGGGCGTGAAAAGCGCCGCCTGCGCTAGACTCCGAGCAGCATTTTGACGCCGATGGCGCCGAGGAAAATCAGGATCATCCGATCGAAGGCCTGCCGGCTGAGCCGGCCACTGATCCACTGGCCCAGCGGCATGAACAGCAGGATGGGGATCATGGCCAGGAGGCCCTGCACCAGCCATTCCGGCCGCATCACTCCGGTGGCCCACAGCGCCGGCAGCTGCACCACCGAAAACACCAGGAACATCGCCGAGACGGTGAACACATGGGCTTCCCGGCCCAGCGCCATGGCGTGGATGAAGGTGACGCCAATGGGAGAGGAAATGCCGGTGGCGCCTTGCAAAATGCCACCACCCGTGCCGGCCAGCGGCCCCCAGCGCCGGGCGGCGGCGTCGCTGAGCGAAAAATGCGGGGTCAGCAGCCGCAGCGCCACATAGAGCAGCAGGATGATGCCCAAAGTGAGCACCAGCGCCCGTTCCGGCAGGGCGATCAGCGCCCAGGTGCCCAGCCCGACGCCGATGGCGCCGCAGATCAAAAACCACGGCATGAAGCCCAGCCGGGGCGAGCTGGCCTCGGCGCGAAACCGCCAGATCTGCCAGCCATTGGTGACGATCAGCGGGATGACCAGCAGGCCAACCGCATGCTGCAGCCCGAAAAACGAGGCCAGCACCGGCAGCGCGATCAGCGGCAGCCCCATGCCGGTGGCGCCCTTGACCACGGCGCCCAGGCCCAATGCCACCAGCATGATGATGGCCGACTGAAATTCCATATTCCGCCCCTGCGAGACAACCTTTCGGTTCAGGATGCTTCGGCACGGCGGCCGGCGCAATCTCTATCCAGCGGTCGCTGCCCGTAAATTTTCGCTGCCCGAATAAGAACTGGGTAGTTACTTATCGGTTGACAGCGCCAAAGTCGGACCGCAGTCTGGGGGCCGGGTCACGGAAATGTCCGGACCAGATGCATCTAGGGAGGATATGCGATGAACAGACGCTTGCTGTTTGTCCTGGCGGGGGGCGCCTCGGCGCTGTTGCTGGGCACATCTTTTGCCGCCGCGCAGGATTGGAAACCCGACCGCCCGATCAATTTGATCGTGCCATGGGGCGCCGGCGGCTCGACCGACCAGATCGCCCGCGTCACCGCACCGATTCTGGGCGAAGCGCTGGGCGTCGATGTGGTGGTGGTCAACCAGCCGGGCGCCTCGGGCGCCATCGGCACCCAGGAAGTGCTGAACGCCCCGCGTGACGGCTATACCTGGACCGCCAACGCCATCGCCAACAATGCCACCTATGCGGTGACCGGCCTGCTGGAAGACACCAATATCGACGACTGGCACATCTATCTGTCGGTCGCCAACGTGCCGGTGGTCAGCGTCCCTGCCGACAGCCCGTTCAAGGATTTCGGCGAGCTGCTGGAAGCCTTCAAGACACGCGGCAATGAAGTGACCGTGGCCACGGCGGGCATCACCTCTTCGGGCGGTACTGCCATCGGGGCGCTGAGCGGCGCGGCCGACAACTTCCCCTTCAACATGATCACCTATGATGGCGGCGGGCCGGCAGCGATTGCTGCGGCAGCCGGCGAGGCCATGGTGACCACCCAGTTGGCGGTGGAACAGACCGAACTGATCCGTGGTGGCCGCCTGCGCGCCCTGGCCGTGCTGTCCAACCAGCCGCTGCTGCTTGACGGCGTCGAGCCGATCCCGCCGATCACCGACTGGTTGCCGGAAATGGAACTGGCGCCCGATTATTTCGGCATTTTCGTGCCGACCGGCGTGCCGGACGAAGTGATCGCCACGCTCGACAAGATCTGGGCCGATCAGGTGGCCAATTCGGCAGCGGTGAAAACCTATGCCGAGACCTTCGGCGCGGTGTTCTCCCCCGCCTATGGCGCCGAAGCCCGCGCCTTGGCCATGCCGGTGGTGATTTTGGAAGCCTGTGACGCCGTGCTGCGCGGCGAGGCGGTCAATGATCCCTCGACCATCGGCATCGACTGCGAAACCCGCACCGAAATGAAATAAGCCTCATGCGGGCGGTGCTTCGCTGCCGCCCGCAATTTTTGCCAAGGAAATGCCAAACATGACTATCCAGCCCGACGAACAGGGGGTTCGCGCCCGCGCCGATCTTGTGGCGGCCATTGTGCTGGTCGCACTGGGTCTGGCGGTGTTCTATATGAGCTGGACCATGCCCCGGCTGGAAGCGCGCCGCATCAATCCCGCGACCATTCCGGGCCTGGTGCCGATGATTCTGGGCGCGGTGCTGACCCTGCTGGGCGGGCTGCTCGCCTGGCGCTCCTGGCGCATCGAAGCGCCGGACGGCTGGCGGGGCCTCGCGCAATTGCTGGTGAGCTGGCAGGCCTTCCGCGTTGGCGCGGTGCTGGGACTGGCGCTGGTGTTCACCCTGGTGCTGGTGGGCTGGCTGCCGTTCTGGCTGGCGGCCATGCTGTTCATCTTCACCTTCATCATTCTGTTTGAAACCGTACTGGCCGATCAGCCCATTCCGCTGCTGCGCAGCGCGCTCTGGGCGCTGGGCGTCGCCGTGGTCGCGGGCGGCGGCATTGCCTACGCCTTCACCCGCATTTTCCTCATTCGCCTGCCTTAGGAGCACCCCATGTTCGACGGACTCCTGCTGCTGGGCCAGGGCATCGGCCATTTCATGACCCCCGGGTCGCTGTTCAACGTCGCCTGGGCGACCTTGCTCGGCGTCACCATCGGCATTCTGCCCGGGCTGACCGCCACCATGGGCGTCGCCCTGCTGGTCACGCTGACCTATAAAATGATGCCCGATCAGGCGATCCTGACGCTGATGTGCGTCTATCTCGGCGCCATCTATGGCGGCAGCCGCACCGCCATCCTGCTCAATATTCCCGGCACCCCCGCCAATGCGGCGGCGACCTTGGACGGCCATCCGCTGGCGCTGCAGGGCAAGGCCGGCCTCGCCATGGGGCTGGCCACCACCTCCTCGACTTTGGGCACCATGGTGGGGATTTTCTTTCTCGCCATCATCGCCCCGGTCCTGTCGGAAGCGGCGCTCAAATTCGGCTCCTATGAATTTTTCTGGCTGGCGCTGTTCGGCGTGGTGATCTCGGGCCAGATGACCGGCAGCGATACCCCGCTCAAGGGCTATATCGCCGGCATTCTGGGCCTGCTGGTCGCCATGGTCGGCATGGAAACCCTGCATGCCCATCAGCGCTTCACCTTCGGCATTCAGGCGCTGGGTGGCGGCATCGACCTGATCCCGGCCATGGTCGGCGCCTTCGGGCTGGCCGAAATCCTCTCCTCGATGAAGCGCAGCGCCGTCGCCAACATCGTCTCGGTCAATGACCGGGTGGTGCCGACCTTCAAGGAGATTTTCCAATATTGGAAAACCATCCTGCGCTCCGGCGTTATCGGCACGCTGGTCGGCATCATCCCCGGCGTCGGCGAAGACGTCGGCTCATGGACCTCCTATGCGGCGGCCAAGAAATTCTCCAAAAACCCCGAAATGTTCGGCAAGGGCAGCCAGGAAGGGCTGATCGCTGCCGAGACCGGTGACAATGCGGTGGTGTCCGCCGCCATGATCCCGACGCTGACTTTGGCGCTGCCCGGTTCGGCGGCGGCGGCGGTGCTGATCGCGGCCATGTATATTCACGGCATCCGCCCCGGCCCGATGCTGATGGTGGAAAACCCGGTCTTCCTCTACCAGGTGGTGGCGATGCTGCTGCTGGCGACCATCGCCAACCTGATCTTCGGCCTGTCGCTGACCAAGCTGTTCATCAAGGTGCTGATGGTGCCGCGCGAACGGCTGATGGCGGTGATCTATGTGCTCTGCGTGGTCGGCTCCTTCGCCATCACCCAGCGCATGTTCGACGTCTATGTCATGCTGTTCTTCGGCGTTGTCGGCTTCCTGCTGCGGGAAATGAAATTCCCCATGGCGCCGCTGGTGCTGGGCATTGTGCTGGGCGACCTGCTCGACCTCAATCTGCGGCGCGGGCTGCAACTGACCAATGGCGATCCGAGCCCGTTCTTTACCCGTCCGATCAGTGCTGTTATCTGCCTGATCATCACCTTCACCATCCTCATGTCCATTCCGGCGGTATCCAAGCGTGTCAGAGCCCTCATCCCCCGTGGCCGCGCCAAAGCCTCGCCTCAAGGCTGAGGCGCCAAGGCGCGCGCGCAACTCGGAAAAGACCAAGGCGGACATTCTGGTGGCCGGCCGCGCCGAATTTGCCGAGCGCGGTTTCGAGGGCGCGCGGGTCGATGCCATAGCCGCGCTGGCGGGGGCTAATAAGCGGCTGCTCTACCACTACTTTGGCAACAAGGAAGTGCTGTACCGGGCGGTGCTGCTCGACGCCTATCAGGAGATTCGCCGCGGCGAACGGGCGCTCAGCCTCGACCAGTTCGGCCCGGTCGACGCCATGGACCGGCTGGTGCGCTTCACCTTCCGCCACTTCCTCGCCAATCCGTGGTTTCCGCGCCTGCTCAACGCCGAAAATATCGAGAATGCGCGGTTTCTGAAGACCCTGCCCGATATTCCAGACCTGCATTCGCCGCTGGTCGGGCAGATTACCACCATTGTCGAGCGCGGCGCCGATGCCGGCATTTTTCGCCGCGATGTCGATGCGGTGCAGCTCTATATCTCCATCGCCGCGCTGGGCTTCTTCTATGTCTCCAACATGGCGACTTTGTCGGTGATCTTTGCCCGCGACCTCAGCGGCATCGACATGGTGCAGGAACGCGAAGCCCAAGCGGTGCAGATGGTGGTGGACTATCTGCGGACCAAGCCGGCCTAGTCCAGCGCTGGCAGCACCTTGCTGGCAGCGCTGCGCAATTGGGCGATGAGCTCGGCGATGCGCGGCTCGACCGCGCGTTCCTGCAGCACATAGATGCCAATCAGGCTTTGCCGGGTCGGTTCACTGACGCTGATGCGGCGCAGGCCGCGGCGGATGAATTCGTCCTGCATCACCTCGGTATGGCCGATCACCGCATCGGTGCGCGCCACATAGTCGAGACACGCCGCCAGCGAATTGGAGGCAAAGACATAATTGCCCTGATCGAACGATGCGCTGCCCGAGGGGCTGCGGCCCCAGGTCTCGAAAAAGCGCTGGTGGCGGATTTCGGGCATCGAGCTGTTGACCGCCGGATAGGCCTCGATCTCGGCGATGCTGCGCGGCCGGCTGAGCAGGGCATGGCCTTCACGCACGAAATAACCCTGGCCGACGCGGGTCAGCGGCACCAGCTCGGCGCCGGTGCTGCGATTGAGACCGTCGATCTCATGGGCGACGAAGAGCGAGATGTCGCCGCTGAGCAACTGGTCCATGCAGCGCAGCTGGTTGCCGAGGCTGACATGGATGCGGGCATTGGGATGGCTGCGCGAATAATCCAGCACCATGTCGCGGATGAACAACGACCACCAGGAATAGCCCGAGCCGATGCGCAGGCCCTGCTCGGTGCGGCCATGCTGGTGGGCGATGGCGCTGAGCGTATTGTCATAGAGCCGCCGCATCAGTCGGCCGTTCTGATACAGCGTTTCGCCATATTCGGTCAGCGCTACCCCGCGCGGGGTGCGGATCAGCAGCTTCACGCCGAGATTTTCCTCCAGCTTGCGCATGTTGAAGGTCAGGGTCGGCTGGGTGACGAACAGCGCCGTAGCGGCGGCGGTGATGCTGCCGGCTTCGGCCACCGCCAGGAATTGGTTGAGCAGCTTGTCCATGCCGGCGCTTCCTCTCGTGCCATAGATACAATCTATAATGGAGAGGATATTTCGTATTTTTCTTTTGGTCGAGACTGCGCCACTCTGTTGCTCAACAAGACCCGATCTGCCGCTGAAAGGCAGTAAAAAAGGGAGGGCCTGACAGCATTGAACAGGCTGAAAGCGCCGAAATCCGGGCTTGGAGCGCGGTGCTTGCATGGGGCGTAACCCGGCATTCACCGACTGCCCGCATCTTCCATACAAGTGATTGCCTTGCGCCGAATCTGTGTGCTATGTCGTAACCAGTCGGTTATTTGCGCAAACGATATAGGAAGTAGCCGACGAAAAACGTGACTTCGGGCTGTTGACATCGATATCCAGCAGTGCGGAGTATGTAACTGGTTGGTGATTTAGCGGCGGGGAGGCTGCGGTCACACACGTTCCGGAATGGAACGACCTAAGTTCTTGGGAGGAAACCTAATGACTATTCGTATCGACCGCCGTCAGTTTCTGATGGGCAGTTCAGCGCTCGTCGCTGCGGGCGCCGCCGGCGTCATGCCAGCCTGGGCCCAAGGCGCAAATCTGCGTCTGACCTTCTGGGGCGGCCAGGCTCGTGCCGACCGCACCTATGGCGTGACCGATCTCTATACCGGCGCCAATGGCGGTGCCATCGAGGGCGAATTTCTCGCCTGGAACGACTACTGGCCCAAGCTGGCCACCCAGACCGCCGGCGGCAACGCCCCCGATCTGATCCAGATGGATTATCGCTACATCGTTGAATACGCCAAGCGCAACGCCATCGCCCCGCTCGATGAATTCGTCGGCGGCGTGCTCAAGCTCGACGATTTCGACGCCGACCAGCTCGAAGGCGGCAAGGTCGACGGCAAGCTGTATGGCATTTCGCTGGGCGCCAACTCCGTGGCCACGCTGATCAATACCGCTGCTTTCGAGGAAGCCGGTATTGAAGCGCCGACCAATGCCTGGACCTATGCCGACATCCTGGAAAAGGGTGCGGCCTTTGCTGCTGCCAATGTCCGTGGCGGCATGAAGATGATGAACGACTCGTCGGGCACCGAACCGATGCTCGACAACTGGCTGCGCCAGCAGGGCCTGGCGCTCTATACCGCCGAGGGCAAATTGGGCTTCGGGGCCGACGAAATGGTCAAGTGGTTCGCCATGTGGAATGAGTTCCGCGCGGCTGGTGTCATCATCGCGCCGGACGAGCAGGCCATCGATACCGGTGCCGTGGAAACCACGCCGCTGGTGCGCGCCAAATCGGCGATGATGCCGTCCAACTCCAACCAGTTGGTGGGCTACCAGGCGATCATTCCCGATCGCCTCGATATGGTGGGCTACCCCCGCCTCGCAGCCGGCGTCGGCGGCGGCCACTACCGCAAGCCCTCAATGTTCTTCTCGGTGGCTGGCTCGTCGGCCAATAAGGAAGCTGCCGCTGCATTCCTCAACTTCTTCATCAACGATGCGGAAGCCGGCAAGATTCTCGGCGTTGAGCGCGGCATTCCCTGCTCGGCCGCGGTGCGTGACGCCGTGGCCCCGACGCTGGACGAAGCCAACCAGATTGCGTTGAACTTCGTGGCCAATCTGGGCGATCTGCTTGGCGCACTGCCCCCGCCGCCGCCGGCCGCTGCTGGTGAAATCGACATCTCGCTGCTGCGTACGCTCAGCCAGGAAGTCGCTTTCGGCGCCCGCACCGCCGAGGATGCCGGTGCCTACTTCGTCACCGAAGCCACTGCCATTCTCGAACGGGCTAGCTAAGATATGACCGCGCGCTCCCTTCAATCGGGCGCTCCCGAAAGGGAGCGCGCGGCCTCGCCCTCGCTCTGGGCCCGGATCTGGCAGAATGATGCCCCGGGCTATCTGTTTCTGCTGCCCTGGCTGATCGGTTTCATCGGGCTCACGGTCGGGCCAATGGCGACCTCGCTCTATTTGAGCTTCACCCATTTCGACCTGCTCACCGCCCCGCGCTGGACCGGCGTCGACAATTACATGCGCATGTTCACCAACGACCCCAAATTCTGGGCGTCGATGCGGGTGACCACCTTCTTCGTCATTTTCTCGGTGCCGCTCAAGCTCGCCTTCGCGCTGGCGGTGGCCATGCTGCTCAATCGCGGCATTCGCGGATTGCCGCTGTATCGCGCGCTGTTCTATCTACCGAGCCTGCTCGGCGCCTCGGTCGCCATTGCCATCCTGTGGCGGCAGATTTTTGCCGGCGACGGCCTGGTCAATAAATTCCTCGCCATGTTCGGCATTGATGGCCCGAGCTGGATTTCCAATCCGCAATATTCGCTGTGGACGCTGATCGTGCTGTCGATCTGGCAGTTCGGCTCGCCGATGATCATCTTCCTCGCCGGTCTGCGACAGATTCCGCAGGACATGTATGAGGCGGCCAGTCTCGATGGCGCCAGCAAGTTCCGCCAGTTCCTCAAGATCACCCTGCCGCTGCTGACCCCGGTGGTGTTCTTCAACGCCATCATCCAGACCATCGAGGCCTTCAAGAGCTTCACTCCGGCCTTCATCATCTCCGGCGGCACCGGCAACCCGATCAACTCGACCCTGTTCTATACGCTGTACCTCTACCAGGAGGCCTTCGGCTTCTTCCGCATGGGCTATGCCTCGGCGCTGGCTTGGGTGCTGCTGGCGCTGGTCGGGGCGTTCACCGCCTTCTCGTTCCTGACCAGCAAATACTGGGTGCACTACGATGACTGACGCCCCCAACAAACTGACCGTTGTCGGGCTGCGGACCCTCACCCCGACCCAGCGCAAACTGCTCTCGGTGTTGACCCATGTCGGCCTGCTCGGCGCCTCGGTGCTGATGCTGTATCCGCTGCTCTGGCTGCTGGCCGCCTCGTTCCGCCCGGAAAACGAGATTTTCACCTCGGCCAGCATCATCCCCTCGGCCTGGAGCCTCGACGCCTATGTGCGGGGCTGGAACGGCTTGCGCACCAGCTTTGGCGTGTTCTTCACCAACAGCTTCATCATTGCGGGGCTGAGCGTGGTCGGCAATGTCATCGCCTGTTCGATGGCGGCCTTTGCCTTTGCCCGGCTGCAGTTTCGCGGCAAGAATTTCTGGTTCGCGCTGATGCTGATGACGCTGATGCTGCCCTATCAGGTGACGCTGATCCCGCAATATGTGCTGTTCCGCCAGCTCGGCTGGGTCAATACCTTCCTGCCCCTCGTCGTGCCCAAGTTTCTCGCCGCCGATGGCTTCTTCATCTTCCTGATGGTGCAATTCTTCCGTGGACTGCCCAAGGAGCTGGACGAGGCGGCGCAGATGGATGGTTGCTCACCCTGGCGCATCTATTGGAAGATCATCATTCCGCTCTCCATGCCGGTGCTGGCCACCGCCGCCATCTTCACCTTCATCTGGACCTGGGACGATTTCTTCGGGCCGCTGATCTATCTCAGCGAAATGAAGACCTACACCGTCATGCTCGGCCTGCGCACCTTCACTGACAGTACCGGCATGAGCGACTATGGCGGACTATTCGCCATGAGCGTGCTCAGTCTGGTGCCGATCTTCCTGTTCTTCCTGTTCTTCCAGCGCCTGCTGATCGAAGGCATCGCGACCACCGGAATGAAGCGGTGATGCAAGACGGCTATGGTTGGCGCTCCCTCCCCCCTGAGGGGAGGGCCGGGGAGGGGGTCGGCTTTGTGACCACCGATGGACCCCCACCCCCGACCCCTCCCCGCAAGGGGGAGGGGAGGCAGAACACAGATATTACCGACGGGACTATTCTCGCATGACCATCAAATTCGCCGCCATCGGCATCAATCACAACCATATCTACGGGCAGGTGGATTGCCTGGTGCAGGCCGGGGCCGAGTTCGTGGCCTTCCACGCCGTGGAAGACGATCTGGCCGCGCTGTTCGGCGCCAAATATCCGCAGGCCAAGCGCGTTGCCGATCCGCGCGCCATCCTGGAAGATAAGGCGATCGCGGTGGTGGTGACCGCCGCCATTCCGGCTGACCGTGCCGCCATCGCCATTGCCGCCATGCAGCATGGCAAGGATGTGCTGACCGACAAGCCGGGCATGACCAGCTTCGCCCAGCTCGACGAGATCAAGCGCGTGCAGGCCGAAACCGGCCAGATTTTCTCGATCATGTATTCCGAGCATTTCGAAGTGCGGGCCACGGTGGAAGCCGGCAATCTGATCGCCGCCGGCGCCATTGGCGAAGTGGTCAATACGGTGGGCCTCGGGCCGCATTCGCTGCGCCTCAACAATCGCCCGGGCTGGTTCTTCGACCGCACGCGCTATGGCGGCATCCTCACCGATATCGCCAGCCACCAGTTCGAGCAGTTCCTGTTCTTCTCCAACGCCATGGATGGCGAAGTGGTGTCGTCCAGCGTGTTCAACCGCCACCATCCCGAGCGTCCCGGCTTGCAGGATGTGGGCGACGTGCATGTCCGCACCGCGCGCACCACCGGCTATATCCGCGTCGACTGGATGACCCCCGAGGGGCTGCCGACCTGGGGCGATGGTCGCCTGACCATTCTGGGCACCGAGGGCTATATCGAGCTGCGCAAATATGTCGATATCGCCGGCCGCCCCGGCGACAACCATCTGTTCCTGGTCGACAAGAAGGGTGTGCAGCATATCGATTGCAGCGCCGTCGACCTGCCTTTCGGCCGCCACTTCCTGGCTGACGTGCGCGACCGCACCGAGACCGCCATGCCGCGCGAACGCTGCTTTAACGCCATGAAGCTGGCGCTGACCGCGCAGGCCCAGGCCGAAGTGGGAACGGAGTGGGCCCAATGAGTCGCGTCTTCAACGTTGCTATTATCGGCGTCGGCATCGGCCGCAGCCATGTGGTCGAGGGCTATCTGCCCAATGCCGACAAGTTCCAGGTCAAGGTGCTGTGCGACCTCAATGCAGAGCGCCTGAACGCGGTCGCCGATGAGTTCGGCATTGCCGGCCGCAGCACCAGTTTTGACGACGTGCTGGCGATGGACGATATCGACATCATCGATATCTGCACCCCGCCGGGGCTGCATTTCTCCATGGTCATGGCGGCATTGCGCGCCGGCAAGCATGTAATCTGCGAAAAGCCGCTGGTCGGCTCGCTGGCGCAGGTCGATCAGGTCATCGCCGAGGAGAAACTCTCCAAGGGGATGCTGATGCCGGTGTTCCAATATCGCTTCGGCAATGGCATCGAACAGGCCAAGGCCATCATCGATGCCGGCATTGCCGGCAAGCCCTTCATGGGCACGGTGGAAACGCTGTGGCGCCGCGACGCGCCCTATTATGCCGTGCCGTGGCGCGGCAAATGGGCGACCGAGCTGGGCGGCGTGCTGATGGGCCATGCCATCCACCCGCATGACCTCTTCACCTATCTGATGGGCGATATCGAACGCGTCTTCGGGCGGGTCGCCACGCGCGTCAATCCGATCGAGGTGGAAGACACCATTTCGGCCTCGCTGGTGATGAAAAGCGGCGCCCTGGCCAGCTTCACCGCCACTTTGGGCGCGGCCGACGACACCACCCGCATTCGCCTGGCGTTTGAAAACGTCACCTTCGAGAGCGACCACGCGGCGTACAATCCCGGCGAGAAGCTGTGGAGCATCCAGCCGCGCAATCCGGAAACGGCTGCTTCCATCGACGCGCTGCTCAAGGATTGGCAGCATGTGCCATCGCGGTTCCAGACCCAGATGGCCCGGTTCCATGACGCGCTGACGGGGGCTGGCAAGCTGCCGGTCACCAGCACCGATTCACGGCGTTCGCTTGAACTGGTGACGGCGTTCTATCATTCATCGGCTACCGGCGAGGATGTTGTCCTGCCGATCGGCCCGGGGCATGTGCTCTACGAAAGCTGGGTCCCGGCGCAGTTCCGGACCGCATAGGAGATTGACCATGGCGACCAGCATTCAGCTTCGGCAGATCGTCAAAGCCTATGGCGACACGCAAGTGATCCACGGCATCGATCTCGATATCGACCCGGGCGAGTTCACCGTATTTGTCGGCCCGTCCGGCTGCGGCAAGTCCACCTTGCTGCGGATGATTGCCGGCCTCGAGCCGATCACCGGCGGCGATCTGCTGATTGACGACCAGCGCATGAACGACGTGCCGGCGGCCAAGCGCGGCATCGCCATGGTGTTCCAGTCCTATGCGCTGTACCCGCATATGAGCGTCTATCAGAACCTGGCCTTTGGCCTCGAAACCGCGCGCATGCCGAAAGCCGAAATCGCCGAGCGGGTGGCCAAAGCGGCGGAAATCCTCAAGATCGAGCCGCTGCTCAAGCGCAAGCCCAAGGCCCTGTCGGGCGGGCAGCGCCAGCGCGTCGCCATCGGCCGCGCCATCGTGCGCGAGCCAAAAATCTTCCTGTTCGACGAGCCCTTGAGTAACCTCGACGCCGAGCTGCGGGTGCAGATGCGGGTCGAGATCGCCAAGCTGCATAATGACCTCGGCAACACCATGATCTATGTGACCCATGATCAGGTGGAAGCCATGACCATGGCCGACAAGATCGTGGTGCTGCGCAGTGGCGTTATCGAGCAGGCCGGCGCGCCATTGGAACTCTACAACAACCCGAAGAACCTGTTCGTCGCCGGCTTCATCGGCAGCCCGAAGATGAACTTCCTCAGCGCCAAGGCGGATGGGGCAACGCTCACCGTGGCCGGCAACAGCCTGACGCTGGAGCGGGCGGTGGCGGGCGCGACGACCCTGGGCATTCGCCCCGAGCATATCACAATTGCCGAAGGCAGCGGGGTCAAACTGGCCGAGGTGCGGGTCGATCTGGTGGAAAATCTCGGCGGCCAGACGGTGGTCTATGCCACCACCGCCGACAACCAGCCGGTCAATATCGTGCTCGAAGGCCAGCGGCCGGTGGAACTGGGTTCCACCGTCAGCGTGCATTTCGACCCGGCAAGACTGCATCTGTTCAATGCCGAGGGACTATCGATTTAAGCGGCACCCCCACCCTTGATCCCTCCCCACAAGGGGGAGGGAGACGATGAACACTGCCATCGCAACCTGCGCCTCCCTCCCCTCTGATGGGGAGGGAATGAGGGTGGGGTGGGGCCAGACACTCGATGGCAGTCCGGGTTGGACAATCCCACGGGGTCGGTGAGGCTCACCCACCCTCAAAAAACCAAAAATCCACAAGCCTGTCGAAAGCCACCCTGCTGACGCGTCATGTCAGCGGGGTGGCTTTAGTGTGCGGGTTGGCGGCTGCGCCGTGACCGACTAAAACTGCGTCCCTGCCGCCCCAGACCAGAGGATCATCGCGTGACTTCATCGCTCTACGGTTCGATCATCATTCGCGGCGCCCGCGAGAATAATCTCAAATCGGTTTCCCTCGATATTCCCAAGCGGCAGATCACCGTGTTCACCGGGGTGTCGGGCTCGGGCAAGTCGTCGCTGGTGTTCGGCACCATCGCGGCGGAAAGCCAGCGGCTGATCAACGAGACTTATCCGGCCTTCGTGCAGCAATTCATGCCGCATTACGGCCAGCCCGACGCCGACCAGCTGGAAAATATCTCGGCGGCGATCATTGTCGATCAGCAGCGGCTGGGCGGCAATTCGCGCTCGACGGTGGCGACGGTGACCGATGCGGCGCAGATGCTGCGCGTGCTGTTCAGCCGGCTGGCCATACCGCGCCTGGGTTCGCCGGGGCTCTATTCCTACAATGACCCGCGCGGCATGTGCCCCGATTGCGAAGGCATCGGCCAGGTGGCGGCGATGGATATGAGCGCCGTGGTCGATGAGACCAAATCGCTCAAGCAAGGCGCGCTGCTGCCCAAGGGCTTTGAAGTCGATGGCTGGTGGTCGGCGATTTATTTCGGCGCCGACCTGTTCGATGTCGACAAGCCGATCAAGGACTTCAGCGCCGAAGAGCGCGAGATGCTGTTTCATCTCGATGACGGCCGCAAGATCAAGGTGGGCAAGATCAACCTCACCTATGAGGGCGTCGTCGCCAAGCTGAAGAAGGGGCTGGGCAGCAAGGACCCCGAAACGCTGCAGCCCCATGTTCGCGCCGAATATGACCGCATCTTCACCCGCGCCGTCTGCCCGGTCTGCCAGGGTGCGCGGCTCAACCAGCAGGCGCTGGCCAGCACGGTGGAGGGGCATAATATCGCCCAGCTCTCGGCCATGCAGGTCAGCGAGCTGGCCAAACTGATCCGCGGCATCACCGCGCCGCAGGTCGGGCCAATGCTCGAGGCGCTGGCACTGCGGCTGGAAAACCTCGTCACCATCGGGCTGGGCTATCTCAGCCTCGACCGCGAAAGCTCCACCCTGTCGGGCGGCGAAAGCCAACGCGTCAAAATGGTGCGCCATCTCGGCAGCTCGCTGACCGACATCACCTATGTGTTCGACGAGCCCTCGGTGGGGCTGCATCCGCACGATGTGGGGCGGCTGGCCGGGTTGATGGAACAGCTGCGGGACAAGGGCAATACGGTGCTGATCGTCGAGCACAAGCCCGACATGATCGCCATTGCCGACCATGTGGTCGATATGGGGCCCTATGCCGGCTCCAAGGGTGGCGAGGTCGTGTATGAGGGCAATTATGCCGGCCTGCTCAAATCCGGCACGCTGACTGGCAACCACATGCAGAAGCATCAGCCGATCAAGGACAAGGTGCGAAAGCCCACCGGCGAACTGAAGATCGCCCACGCGAAGCTGAACAATCTGCAGGACGTGTCGGTGTCGATTCCCAAAGGGGTGCTCACCGCCGTAACGGGCGTCGCCGGCTCCGGCAAATCCAGCCTGATCCAGGGCTGCCTGCCCAGTGCCTATCCCGACACCATCATCATCGACCAGAATCTGGCGCGTGGCTCGCGGCGCTCCAATACCGCCACCTATACTGGCATTCTCGATGCGGTCCGCAAGGCCTTCGCCAAGGAAAATGGGGTCGATGCGGCGCTGTTCTCGGCCAATTCCAAGGGCGCCTGTCCCGATTGTAACGGGCTGGGGGTGATCTATACCGATCTGGCCCATCTCGATCCGATGGTGACGGTGTGCGAGACCTGCGAGGGCAAGCGGTTTTTGCCCGAGGTGCTGGAACACCATCTGCGCGGCAAGTCGATTGCCGAAGTTTATGAGATGAGCGTCGACGACGCGGTGGGGTTTTTCACCGAGCCGGCCATCGCCAAGATCCTCAAGGGGCTAGACGATGTCGGGCTGGGCTATCTGACGCTGGGCCAGCCACTATCGACGCTATCGGGCGGCGAACGCCAGCGCCTCAAGCTGGCGGCCGAGCTGGGCAAAAAGGGCAATATCTATGTGCTCGATGAGCCGACAACCGGCCTGCATATGAATGATGTCGATACGCTGATCGGGCTGTTCGACCGGCTGGTCGATGCCGGTTCCTCAGTGATCGTCATCGAGCATAATCTCGACGTGATCTCGCGGGCCGATTGGGTGATCGATCTGGGACCCGGCGCCGGCCAGGATGGCGGCCGCGTGCAGTTCGAAGGCGTGCCGGGCGATCTGGTCAAGGCCAAGGGCTCGTTGACCGGGCAGCATCTGGCCAAGCGGGTGTAGGGGCGGGCTGGGTATCGTCCCACCCACAATGTCACCCCGGCCTTGAGCCGGGGCCCATCCTGAGATTGTGCCGGTGAATCCATTTCAGGATGGATCCCGGCTCAAGGCCGGGATGACACCGCATTTTGAGGTGAGGTGAAGCTCAATCCTTCAGCTCATCCTCGACATCGGTCTGTGGGCGGTCGCCGCCATTGGCTTGCTCTTCGTGCCATTTGCCGCTGCTGTCCTGGAATTGGATGGCCTCGTCTCTGCCGCTGGTTTGCATGCGGCGGGCGGCGGCGCCGGCTGCGGCGTGCGCAGCCGCGTGGGTGGGGAAGGTTTCGGAGAACACATCGCCCACTCGGTAGGCAAAGCCGCCGTCATGTTCGACGACATCATAGGTCACGTGGGTCATGGATCAGCACTCCTGTGCCGGTTAAAACCCCGCAGCGGCCCAGAGGTTGCTCCCGTCGCAGCGCAGTCCTACATGTGGTGGCAATTATCGGGGGCCAAGCGTGCCAGATCAGACCCAGGGCGCGCGCGTCGCGCTCAAGCTCGATATTGTCGTTATCGGCGCCGGCCAGGCCGGGCTGAGTTCGGCCTATCATCTCAAACAGCTCGGCTTGGCCCCCGGCCGCGATTTCCTCGTGCTCGACCGGGCGCCGCAGCCGGGCGGGGCCTGGCAATATCGCTGGCCGTCGCTGACGCTCTCCACCGTCAATCGGGTGCATGACCTGCCCGGCATGAGCTTTGAGGCCATGGCCGGCGGCGATGCCAGCGTGCGCGCCGCTGTGGCGGTGCCGCAATATTTCGCCGCTTATGAGGCCCATTTCGGGCTCAATGTGTTGCGTCCGGCCAGCGTCAGCGTGGTGTGCGACCGGGGCGAGCGGCTGCGGGTCGAGAGTGATCGCGGGCTGTTTTCGGCCCGTGGCATCATCAACGCCACCGGCACCTGGGAAAAGCCCTATGTCCCCGACTATCCCGGCGCCGACAGCTTCGCCGGCCGCCAGCTGCATACCCGCGATTTTCATCGAGCGGAGGATTTTGCCGGCCAGCATGTGCTGGTGGTGGGCGGCGGGATTTCGGCCATCCAACTGCTCGACCAGATTTCGCAGGTGACCCGCACCAGCTGGGTCACCCGTACGCCACCAAAATTCCGCGAAGGCCCCTTCGATCAGGAGGCCGGGCGTGCCGCCGTGGCGCTGGTGGAAGAACGCGTGCGGGCCGGGCTGCCGCCCAGTTCGGTGGTGTCGGTCACCGGCCTGCCGATGACCCCTTCCATCGCCGCCATGGCCCAGCGCGGCGCGCTGGCGCGGCAAGGCATGTTCAGCGAGATCACCCCGACCGGCGTGCGCTGGGCCGATGGCCGCAGCTTGGATGTCGATGTGATTCTGTGGTGCACCGGCTTTCGCAGCGCGCTCGACCATTTGGCGCCGCTGCAATTGCGCGAAGAGTCGGGCGGCATCACCATGACCGGGCGGCTGGCAACGCAGGTGGCGCGCGATCCCCGCATTCATCTGGTCGGCTATGGCCCCTCGGCCTCAACCATCGGCGCCAATCGCGCCGGTGCGGTGGCGGCGCGGGAGCTGACCACGCTGCTGGGCCTCGTGGCGCCGGCGTGACATAGTTTGACAACCGCGCCGGCACTCCCTGCTGGCGGTTTGTGACCCTAGCCACGGTGCCGACGATGAAGACCTATAAGCTCCCTCATACCGATTTGACGGTGTCGAGTGTCATCCTGGGGATGATGCGCATTCCCAAGATGAGCAATGCCGAAATCGCGACGCTGGTCGGCACCGCCCGCGATGCCGGCGTCAATGTGTTCGACCACGCCGATATCTACGGCGGCGAGCGTCACAAATGCGAGGCGCGTTTCGGCGAAGCGGTGACGCTGTCGCCGGCCGAGCGCGAACAGCTGGTGATCCAGTCCAAGGTCGGCATCCGCAAAGGCTATTTCGATTTCTCGGCCGAGCACATCCTGACCTCGGTCGACGAATCACTGGCGGCGTTGCGCACCGACTATCTCGATCTGCTGCTGCTGCACCGCCCCGATACGCTGGTCGAGCCCGACGAGGTGGCCCAGGCCTTCGATACGCTCAAGGCTTCGGGCAAGGTCCGTCATTTCGGCGTCTCCAACCACACCCCGGGGCAGATTGAATTGCTCAAAAGCGCGCTAAACCAGCCGCTGGTGGTCAATCAGGTGCAGCTCTCCATCACCCATGCGCCGCTGTTTGCGCAGGGCATCGCCGCCAACATGGCCGGGCTCGAGCAGTCGGTCAGCCGCGACAATGGCCTGCTCGACTATTCGCGCCTCAACAAGATGACGCTGCAGGCCTGGTCGCCGTTCCAGAAGCAGTTTTTTGACGGGGTGTTTCTCGGCGATCGCGAGAATTTCGCGGCGCTCAACGACGCCATCGATGAGTTGGCGGCGCAATATGGCGTGACCCCGACCGGCATTGCCGTGGCCTGGATCACCCGCCATCCGGCCAATATCCAGGTTGTGCTCGGCACCACCAATCCCGGCCGCGTCACCGACGCCGCTGCCGGCTCGGCCGTGCCGCTGACGCGTCAGGAATGGTATCGCCTGTTCACCGCCGCCGGGCACACGCTGCCCTAGGCCGGAAAAAACGAAAGGCCAGACTTGCGTCTGGCCTTTTGATCGTTTCTTCCCGAGGGAAGATTGGAGCGGGCGATGGGATTCGAACCCACGACCCTAACCTTGGCAAGGCAGGAATTGTGCTGTCGTTGCAGTCGCTCAGAACGCGCCGGAATTCATGTTAGTGCCCGTCGGTTCAAGCCGCGCAACGTATTCTGGGCCGGCTGAACTTGTATTCCGTGTAACCACGGCGGAGCACCTCGAAATTTCGTGAACTGGCGTGACAGCAACCGCGACGCAACCTTGACGGTGCGCTAGCGTCGATAACCACACTGCAACCGGCTAGCGTTAGCGCTCTCCGCGGATCAACCGCCTCTGCGTCCTGGCTGTCGCCTTATAGACGGTCACAACGCGATCGGCAGCCAAGACTACTCGCGTGTTCCTCAGTCGTTGGAGCTGTCGGATTTCTTCGGCGCGACTAGCGATGGCGGCCGCTACGTCCTTTTCACTAAGGAAAACGCTTCCGTCACGGAGCAATGTTCCTTGTGCTAGTACGGCGCTGAGGTCTGCCGGCCGCAGCGAACGCTGTTGCGATCGCACTGCTGCGTGAGATGTAATGTGTACGCTCATAGCGATATGCCCCGGATGGCATCCCATGCCTCGGCGAGTGCGGCAGGCATCTTGTCATCAAGCCACTTTGCTCGATCTTTCTCCCGGTCGTCGCTCCAAAGGTCTTTGGGGATTTCATCGAGCCGCGCATGTCCGAACCTAAGTGCGAGTTGCCCCCACTTCGATCCGATGGCTATTTTCGCCAGATCCTCATCGCAGACGCTGTAGGATGGGTACTTTCCATCCTCTTCACCGCCGACTTCGTCGACGGATATGACGGATGAATCGTAGTCGGCCGCGAGCGCCGCCAGATAGTGGGCAAATGGGCTACCAGTGCGAGGGTCATAGCCGAAGTGATAAGCGTCGTCGTCGAGGTGACCTCCGAATAGATCTGCCTCTTGGATAGATGAGCGCTCGCCGTTAGCAGCGTCAGAAACTCTGTATGCAGCGTGGGCAAACGCCAGGTGGCTCGTTTTGGCAAGATCAGCTAATCGATCTGCAGCCGCTTCGACCTCCTCAAGCTTCTTTCTCCGCCATGCCAGGCTTCCCTCTGCCAGCAAAACGAACATAAGTGGGGCAAGGTTAATTACCTCGGACGCGCTGACGCCGTACCGCCGCGATAGCAAGTCTATGGCTAGCCGGCTGGAGTGCGAGATGACGTTGGAGACGGCTACCTTCCCCGGCTGTGGAACGGGGGGAGGAAGCGGATCACTGCCATCCAAAACCTTCGCACTGATGCGAAGCACATCAGCGAGCTGTTTCACCGTTCTTTCGCGAACGCCCCCATGATGTTCGGCGCCCTCAAGCCGGGTGATCTGCTTCTGTGAGATTTTGGATTTGTCGGCGAGTTCCTGAGTGGACAGCCCGGCGCGTCTACGCGCTTCCCGAAGTATCGAACCTATGACTTTCATATGTCTGCTCCCGTAAGACGCTATCAGTATGTCTGGTTAATTCGCCGCGTAAATAGACATATAGAGACATATGTCCACTCAGTGGATGATTTGATGTCATAGAATGGACATTCGGCGCCCGGCGCCGGATTTGGTGGCTCGCTTTCCTGGGCCGGATTGGACCGCTTGCTTTCGCGCTAATTGCGTAATGTTGCCTTGGCTATTTGCTCTCTTTTCAGCAGCTTGCGCAGACAAGTGCTGGCAGCCTAGTCTGCAGCCTTGCCTGCGGGCATATCGGCTCAATTTGAGACGGCTAAAAACAACATCACCCCGCGACATTGAGTTTGAGAATGAAAGCTGACGAACGGACGATAAGCGATGTCCTAACCAATCAAATCCGTTACGAGATCCCGGCCTATCAACGACCCTATTCTTGGGAGAAGGGTAACGTTGAGCAACTTCTTGACGATGTCTGGGAGGCATATGAAGCAAATGACGAAGAGTATTTCATCGGTTCGCTCATCACCATCGAGCGCGAAAAGGGCCTCCTCTACGAAGTAGTGGATGGTCAGCAGCGGCTCACGACGCTCAACCTGATCTTCTCGCGGCTACGCGATGCCGTTGATGAGCCAGCCAAATCCGAGCTGGGCAGGCGCGTTTTGCCTCGCAATGCCTTGACGGGCGAGGAAGAAATGCCGCGTCTCACGCTGCGGCAGCGGGATCAAAGCTTCTTCCGGAAATACGTTTTGACAGGTGAGGAGGTTCCGGCTTCGGTTCGCAAAGAGATCGCCAAGGACCAAGATGCTCCCAAACAGCGGATCGCCGAGAACCTTGATGCCATTGACGCCTTCATAGCGGCGCGTGACCAGAAGACGCTGAAGCTGTTTGCCAATTACTTGCTCAGTCGAGTCTATGTGGTCTTCGTGACTACCGCGTCGTTGCAGTCGGCTTATAGACTGTTCAACGTTCTAAATGCCCGCGGCATGGCCCTTTCGAACGCGGACCTTATCAAGAACATGCTGTTCGCAAGGTTGGGGGGCGATGCAACCCATAGTAGCGAACTAGACGAGGCGTGGCTTGAGCTCGAGGAGCAGATCGGCATCGAGCGCTTGGACCAATTTCTCGCCCACCACCGCAGTTCAGTAGTCGCTATCAAGGCTCGCAAATCGCTCCATGAGGAGTTCGCGCCGCTTGTCGAAGCATCGGCTACACCATTCGCCTTCCTCGACGGTCTGAACACTTCGGCTCGGAACTATCTTCGCATACTCCGCAACGACTTCGAAACACCCGCGGCACGCCGAGCGGTAAGGTCATTGCGCCGCGTCGCATTCGAGGAATGGATACCGCCACTGCTGGCGTTCTTAAACGAGCCAGTCGAAGGACTGACCGAGGATGCGTTCGTGGACCTTCTCGAACGGATTACTTATCAGAATTGGATCCGCCGCCTTGCTTTCACCGCGCGGCTTACAGCGTATTTCCAACTGATCACAGCTATCCGCGCGCGTAAGACCGCCGATGACATTCGCGCCATCTTTCGCGCAAATTCCAACGACGAGGAGTTCCGCATCTTGCTCGATGGTGAGATTTACGGACGCCCGTTTGCGCAAGCTGTTCTACTGCGTCTCGAAGAGGCCGACCAGGACGAGTCCGTCACTAAGGATTTCGGCGGAAAGATCACCATCGAGCACGTTCTGCCGCAGGCGCTCAAGGACGCCTATTGGCGCGAGCGCTTTACCGACGACGAGCATCGGCTCTGGTTGCATCGTCTTGGCAACCTAGCGCTGCTTTCTGGCATCAAGAACTACAAGGCCAAATTCTACTCGTTCGCCCGCAAGAAGGAGATTTTCGCCAACAAGAACGACAAAGTGTCTTTCGACACGACCAAACCAATCCTCGCGGCCGTTCATTGGACCAAGGATGAGCTAGCCATTCGACAGAAGGACCTTGTGGAGCGAGCTCGGCAAATATGGGCGCTTGGATAATTGTGCGACGGGTTTCGCTGCCACAAGGTCAGCAACTATGCGGTACTCGTCGTTAGGACCGGCGGCCAGCTGCTGGCCGCCGGAATACTTGCTTAGGCGCGGTCGTTAACAGACGCGGTAGGCGCGACACGTTTCACAGAAGCGATGCCGGCTTCGGCAGATTGTTTGGTGGTGTATACCTCGGAATGGCCAAGGGGTTCGCCGTTGGCACCCTTAAGACGCCAGAAGTACCCGCCTGCGTTCGCGCGAAGGATTTCAAACATGGAAATGGCCCTCCTTGGGCCGGAAATGCGACCCGTCCGAAGCGCCGGGTCATTGATCTTTAAGGAGGGGCCAGCTAGGGTAATGCTGTTCAAGGCATGCCTAGCGGGCTTCGGCCCACGTATTCGGAAATCGGCTGGTTTACGAGACCAGTCGGTTTTCGGTCCATGTTACCTTCGGGGTGAGATACGGCCCCTTAGGCGGAAGTTCGTCGGGACTCGCCGGCGGAACTTTCGGAAACCGCGTGCCATCCTTTACTTCAGCAATCCGGCCCTGATTGAGACCGAAGAACGCTGCGATATCGTGATGGCGGTCTCCCCGCTCGATCATGCCCCGAATAAGCGCTACATCGCGCTCGTTGATTGTGAGGCCGCTCGGCCTCGCACGTGATCCCATACTTTTCTCCTGTTTCATCAAACGTCAGACTCTAGGCCTGGCCCGTCCTATATGAGGGAGAGTCGCCGGACAGTCAACAAGAAATCGAACTATAGGATACCGTAGCTTGTTACGGTTTTATTTTATCTTGACGTTGTAGCGCGCTACGGTTAGTTTAAGTGTATGATCAACCACAAAGAAATAGCAGCTCCAGCCGGCCACAGCACACGCCTGCTCGATGTCGCAGAAGTTTTTGCCGGGGTTGGGGTGTCGCGCGAGGAGTCCGTGATCCGTCCTGGCGAAAGGCTGCCGGTTATCGGCGTGCGTGACCTTCAAGATGGCGCTGTAGCCGGGCGAGTAGCGCTGGACACCGTAGGCTTTTCGTCCCCCTCCAAAGCCATGACCTATGCAGTTCAGGCCGACGACGTGCTCGTCACCGGGCGCGGGACACTGCTTAAGTTCGGCCTCGTGGGCGATGAGACAGCGGGGGCTATTGCCAGTGCAAACATCATTGTCGTGCGACCCGGCCCTAATGTGACTGGGGGTGCCCTTTTCGCAATCCTGTCGAGCGACGTGTTCCGCCCGAAGATCGAGGTTTTGCGAAGAGGGGCAACGACGCTGCTGTCACTGTCGCCGAAAGACCTTGCCAAACTCGAAATCAATCTGCCGTCGCTGGACGAACAGGAGCGCATCGCGGCCCTCGTTAAAGACGCGCAAATCGCCTACCGCACCGCCCTTGAGGCTGCCGAAATCCGCCGCTTACTCGCGCGGCGTCTGATTGACGCTCGCCTGTTTGGCGACAACCAGAACCATTGAGGGAAACATGGCCAAACTCACACGTGCCGAACTAGAAAATCATCTTTGGAAATCCGCCGACATCCTGCGCGGCTCCATCGATAGTTCCGATTACAAGATCTACATCTTTGGCTTTCTGTTTCTAAAGCGACTGTCTGATCGTTTTGAGGAAGAGGCCAAAGAGGCTATCCGTCAGGGGCTGCCGGAGAATGTCGCCTATAGCGATCCCGACGAGCATGAATTCTTTCTGGTTGAGCGCGCGCGATGGTCGTCGATCAAAAAACTGACGACGGGCATTGGCGACCAGCTCAACAAGGCATGTGCCGCGATTGAGGATACTAATCCCTCGATTGAAGGCGTGTTGGCCAATATCGACTTCAACTCCGAGTCGCGCCTTGGCGATGCCAAGAACCGCGAAGGCGTCCTGTCGCGTTTGATCGACCACTTCTCACGGATCGACTTGTCCAACGCTTCGCTGTCCGAGCCAGACATGCTTGGTCGCGCCTATGAGTATCTGATCGACAAGTTCGCGGACGACGCAGGCAAGAAGGGCGGCGAGTTCTATACCCCCCACCACGTCGTGCGGCTAATTGTCGAGTTGTTGGACCCCAAGCCAGGCATGCGCATCAGCGACCCCACATGCGGCTCAGGCGGCATGCTGGTTCAGGTCGCCGAGCATGTGGCAAAGCTTGAAGGCAAGAGGCTCGGTGAAGCGCTCAACATCACGCTGCATGGGCAGGAGAAAAACCTAGGCACATGGGCCATAGCCAAGATGAACCTGCTGCTGCACGGGCTTCGCGATGCGCGAATTGAAAAGGGCGATACGATCCGCAATCCGCGCCTGCTCGATCAGGACGGCAACCTGTTTCTTTATGATCGCGTGATCGCCAACCCGCCCTTCTCGCTGGATAGCTGGGGTGCGGAGGACGTGTCAGGCGACACCGAGAAGAAGGGCCATAACCGCTTCATCTACGGCATTCCCCCTAAAAATATGGGCGATCTCGCCTTCGTTCAGCACATGGTGGCAACGCTCAACGCTAAAGGCGTGTGCGGCGTGGTGATGCCGCATGGGGTGCTGTTCCGCGGCTCAGGCGACGGCCGTATTCGCGAGGCGATGCTGAAAGCCGACCTGTTCGAAGCCATTATCGGTTTACCTGAGAATATGTTCGCCGGCACTGGCATTCCAGCGACTGTCTTGATCCTCAATAAGGCGAAAGCGCCCGAGCGAAAAGGCAAGGTGCTGTTCATCCACGGCGCGAAGGAATTCGAGGAGCAACCGAAAAAGAACATTCTAGGCGAAAACAACACCACCCGCATCGTCGACGCGTTTGGAGTATGGGGCGACAATGCGGCTTTCTACAGCAAAGCTTCCAATGCCGAAGAGGTCAGCTACCGCAAGTCCATTTGTGAGCCAAGCGACCGTTTTATGCGCGTCGTCGGCATAAAGGAGATCGCTGAGAATGACTTCAACCTCAACATCTCTCGCTATATCGACACTTTAGAGCCGGAAAAGCCAGTCGATGTGCAGGCCGAACTTGCCAAGCTCTGGAAGGCCGAAAAGGCCCGCGACGAGGCTGCCGCCCGTATGAATAGTCTCCTCAAGGAGATGGGATATGTGGGATAATCGCCCCTCTGACTGGGAGGTGCGCCGTCTCTCAGATATCACAACACGAATAACTCGCAAGAATGACGGCGCCGGTCATCTAGTGATGACTATTTCCGCGAAGCGCGGCTTCATGCTGCAGTCAGATAAATATAGCCGAGACATGGCCGGTCGAAGCGCTGAGCGCTATACGCTGCTCAAGAAGGGGGAATTCGCATATAATAAGGGTAACTCTCTGACTGCGCCGCAGGGCTGCATATTTCGACTGAGCGAAGCAAGCGCGGCGGTACCTTTCGTATATTACTGCTTTAATATTCACAAAGAAATAGATGCAGAGTACGCAGCGCATGCCTTTCAAAATGGCGTCCTAAATAGAGAGTTGGCGAGAGCAATAAATTCCGGGGTCCGGAACGATGGGCTTCTAAATTTACCGGCCGACGACTTCTTTCGCTGCCAAATCTCCGTGCCCCCTTGGCCGGAGCAGCACGCTATTGCCGAGGTCTTGAGCGCTACGGAGGGGGCTATAGCCAAGTCAGAAGAGCTTATTGAAGCGCTCGTGGTTACCAAGAATGGCGTCTTGGAAGAGCGTCTGAGAACCGGAACTGAATGGGCAAAATCCTCATCAAAGGGCTGGAGGGTTTGCCGCTTGCGCGATGTCGCAACGATACAGACCGGGATATCTAAAAGCAAAGGGCGCCAATTTAAGAGGCCTCTTTCCGTACCGTATTTGCGTGTAGCCAACGTCCAAGATGGACACTTGGATCTTAAAGAGGTCAAGCTAATAACGATCGAAGAGGATCAGATTGACCGCTACTCTCTGCAGGTGGGCGACGTACTTTTCAATGAGGGAGGGGATTTTGACAAACTCGGACGCGGCTGCGTTTGGCCGGGTCAAATTTCACCTTGCGTTCATCAGAACCACGTGTTTGCGGTTAGATGTGAATCCACTCTTAATCCTGAATTTCTGGCGCTACTAGCAGCTAGTCGTCACGGAAAGACCTATTTCAGGCTTTCATCAAAACAGACCACAAATCTTGCTTCGATAAACACAAGCGACCTACGCAGCTTTCCGGTCATTTTGCCGCCCATGAATGAGCAGTTGGAAATAGCTGCTCTTGCGAAGAGCTTTGATGCTCGGATCGCCGCAGAAAAAGAAGCGCTCGACCTGCTTAAGAAGACGCGAAACGCTCTTGCACAAGAACTCTTATCGGGTCGGGTACGCGTTCCAGAGAATATCATTGCGCGGCATCGTGACAAGGCCGGGCAAGCGGCATGAACGAGACCAGTGAGCAGCTTGAGCGCGAATGGGTAGAGGAGCCGGCGGTCGACCTCTTGCGGGTGCTGTTCGATTATAAGCCCTTGTCCCCGGAAGATGTGCGACGATTGCGAGATGGGCTGGCGACAGAGCCGGTTCTGACTGGCCGCCTTGCGGAGTGCCTCAGGCGCCTCAATCCTTGGCTTGGCGAGGATGGAGTTCGCCGCGCTGTTGCGGCTGTCACGCGCGTTACGGCCGTCGATGTGATGGAGGCCAACGAGAGCGCCTATACGGCTCTCACCTATGGCGTTACCGCCGCTCACACTGACACCGGCAGACGGCAGGACCGCAATGTGCGGTTCTTCGATTTCGATACCCCATCCGCCAACATGTTCGAGTTCGCCCGGCAGGTCGCTATAAAAGGTGCGCGTCAGGACATCATCCCCGATATCGTCGTATACGTGAACGGCCTCCCGCTCGCGGCCATCGAATGCAAATCGCCGTCATTAGCCGATCCGATGGGCGAGGCAATCCGCCAATTCCGGCGCTATGAAAGTCGTGATGAATTCTCTGGGCTTGGCGCTCCTCGCCTGTTCGAGACAGCGCAGATTTCCATCGCACTGGCGCGCGACGTGGCGAAGTACGGCACGACGCTGACCCCTGCTCGCCAATGGGCCGAATGGAAGGACCCCTATCCGCTTACGCTCGATGCGCTCGCGGCTCAATTGGGTCGAACGCCAACCGGACAAGACATCTTGCTCGCTGGACTTCTCGCACCGGCCAATCTGCTCGATCTTATCCGCAACTTCGTCATGTTCGAAAGCATCGACGGTCGGCGGATCAAGAAACTGGCGCGCTATCAGCAGTTCGTTGCCGTTGGCAAGGCGATAGAGCGCATCCGCAGCGCGCCCAATCCACAGCGCCGTGGCGGCGTGATCCACCATACCCAAGGCTCCGGTAAATCGCTGACGATGGTGTTCCTGGCGACCAAGCTCAGACGCTTGCCCGAGGCCGAAAACCCGACGATTGTCATCGTCACGGATCGAACCGACCTTGATGACCAGATCACCGGGCAATTCCAGCGCTCGGGCTTTGCCAATCCCATCCAGGCTGAAAGCGGGGACGCGCTGCGCAAAGCTCTGTCAGGTGGTGCTGGAACGACCGTTCTGACGACCGTTCATAAGTTTCACAGTGCCGTGCCGAAACGGTCTTCGATCATTTCCAAAGCGCGGAACGTCTTTGTCATGGTCGATGAAGCGCACCGGACGCAGTATGGCGCGCTCGCCGCCCGGATGCGCGCGGGGCTGCCAAATGCCTGCATGATCGCCTTCACCGGCACGCCCATCGACAAAAAAGACCGTAGCACCCGTGAGGTGTTCGGCGATTACCTGCACCGCTACCTGATCGACCAGGCTGTGAAGGATGGAGCGACCGTCCCGATCTATTACGAAATGCGCGATGCACAACTGCGGATCGACGGACGTGATCTCGAACGGGATATTCGCGCGTCTTTTCCGGAACTTTCGGACGAAGAGATTGAGAGGCTGAAGCGCGGCATACGGCTTCAGGAAAAACTGGCCGGAGCGCCGGTTCGGGTGGAGGCTATCGCCAAAGATATCCTTGCGCACTATCGGAGCACCATTGAGCCGAACGGTTTCAAAGCGCAGATCGTGACGGTGAGCCGAGACGTCGCCGTGACCTACGTCGAAGCCTTGCGGAAGCTCGGCGCGCCTGAATGCGCGCTGATCATGTCCGCATCCAACAATGACAGCGCTCGGCTGCAAGCCCATCAGCTGTCCAAGCGTGACCGCGACACCTTGATTGGCCGGTTCAGGAAGCGCGACGATCCGCTTAAAATCTTGGTCGTGTGCGACATGCTTCTGACCGGCTTTGACGCGCCGGTAGAGCAGGTTCTGTATCTCGATGCGCCGCTGCGGGAGCATACGCTTTTGCAGGCAATCGCGCGCGTGAACCGCACCGCTGAAGGCAAGACCTATGGGTTGGTCGTCGATTATTGGGGTGACAATCGGCGCATTTCTGATGCCTTGGATATGTTCTCTGACGAGGACGGCATAGCCAGTGCGCTCCGTCCGCTGTCCGAGAAAATCCAGCTTCTTGAAAGTCGGCATCGAGCGGCCATCCGGCTCTTCGAAGGGATTGGTCGGCAGGACGATACGGCGTGCGTTGAAATGCTGCGTCCGGATGACATTCGCGCCAAATTCGAACTCGACTTCCTGCGCTTTGCCGAAGCCATGGACATGGTCTTGCCTGACCCCAAGGCATTGGAAGAACCCTATCCATCCGACCTGAAGCGGCTATCGCGCATTCGCGTTCTTGCCCGCCGCGCCTATCATGAGGAGCCGTTTGACCCGAAGGACTACGGTGCGAAGGTTGGGGAGATTATTACCAGCCACCTCTCGGTGACGGGTGTTCAGCAGTTGCTTGTGAAGTTCGATATTCTTGACCCTGCTTTTCGTCCGCATCTGGAAAGCCTTCGGTCGAGCGATGCCAAGGCGGCGGAGATCGAGCACGCCATCCGCCAAGAAATCCACGTCCACCGAGACGAAAATCCCACGGCCTACGCTTCGCTCTGGGAACAGTTAGAGCGGATCGTCAACGACAAGCGGGAAGCTCGCGTTTCCGCCGCCAGCGCCTTGACCCAGCTTGAAGCAATGGTGGGGCAAGCCGCAGATATTCGCTCTGGCGCGGCGGGTAGGAGCGATGGTCTCACTGGAACGGCCGTCGCCATCCTGCCCTTCATCGACACCGATCTACCCGACACCGATCGTTGCCGAACCGCTGCCGGCATTACCAAGGCGCTTGAAGAATATTCCGAAGTCGTTGACTGGCATCACAAGGAGGACGTGCAACGGCGGATGCGCCGATCTATCAAGGAGCAGTTGCGCAGCTTGGGGTTGGATGCGCACAAGGTCGAAGCCACGACGGCGAAGATCATGGATGTCGCCCGTGCCAGGTATGCGGGATGACGGACGCAGCTCAGCATTCCATTGTCTTCGGCGGCGAAACCTTCGCGTTCCTGATCGAGCGGACAGCGCGCCGGAAAACCGTGGCGATATCTGTTGGGTTCGATGGGGTGCGCGTCCTTGCACCGTCTGATCTAGATGATGATCTCGTCCTGGGCATCGTTCGCAAGAAAGGTGCTTGGCTGCTTCGCAAACAAGCGGCGTATCGCGAACTTGGGGGACAGCCGGTCTCAAAGGAGTTTGTGAGCGGTGAGACCTTCCACTATCTCGGCCGCCAGTATCGCTTGAAGCTCATTCCCGACGAGACTGCGGTTGTGACCCGGATTGCCGCGAGAGGTTCGACCCTTATCGCGCCGGTGCTGCCGAATGGCCATGCATCCGTCCAGCGCGGCGCTGTCCGCAGTGGTCTCAGGCACTGGTATCGAGCCCATGCGATCCAGCATTTTCCTGTCCGTGCGCGAATGATCGCAGAGACGCTTGGCATTCCAACACCGACCGTCAACGTCGTTGACCAGTCAAAGCGCTGGGGAAGTTGCGATGTGCGAGGACGCATTCGCCTGAACTGGCGCTTGGTGATGGCACCGATGCCATTGGTCGACTACGTTATTGCTCATGAAGCTTGTCACGTTCTAGAGCACAATCATTCTCGGCGTTTTTGGCGCTCGTTAGAAACGATCATGCCGGACTACGAGGATCGCCTAAGAAGACTTGATCGAATGGGGCACCAGTTCATTTGGTGAAGTCGTGCCTTCGCTGCATACACGCCTACGCCGCCTTCCCCCATTTTCGCCATACGGTAGCTTTAGGGGCGCGGCCAGCTACGTGCGCGAATGCGCGGAAGCAACGTGACGGCGGTGACGTGTGTGACGGTGCGGAAGGTGTCAGCAGCGCCACCTGCGGGGGAGGGGGGGTAATCTCTGTGGCGATTGTGGCTCGGACGTTTAACAGTGCGCTAGGATTGAGCGTGCGGCGACGGCCTGCTGGACGCCAATTTGACCGTGTCGCACGACACGCTACATGTACGAGGAGTATTTTGGGGGCGTTGACCAATGGCAAACAAAACAGTGAAAGAAAATGCGGCACGAAAAGACCGCATCCAAAATCGCCTCAAGAATGGGCGGAAGTTCTTCCAAAATCCGGCGGCCGTCACCACAGATGACTTCGTTTGGCTGGGTTTCGACGGAAGCGACGCCGCCATGGCAGATGCCGCGTGGGACCTTGAACAGACCTACAACCAGCTAACTTCCCATGAGACCTTGCTTGCAGAAGTATTGCTTTCGATAGCGATGGCCAGCCCAGGCGCCGATCGGAAGCCCCTGCCTCATGTCCGCGTGACCCAGGCCATGAATAATCTGCTCAACCAGAAAAAACGTCAGGTCGGCAAGCCGCGCGATAAGCGCGACGATGCGATTATCCTAGAAATAGCCGCGCTTGTCTTTGCCGAGGAGACGGGGTTCGCCACCATAGAGAGCTTGAACTCCACGGCTCGGCAAGTCTTGCGTAAACGTGGCGAAACCGATCCGCTCGATGACCGAGTACGTCACATCATTCAAAAATTTAACAAGAACAAGGACGCCTATCTGAGGCTCGCGTCGGTATGGAGTGACGCTCGTCAACAAATAGAAGAAAAAGTCGCTAATGCCGTTGCGGCCATCGAGGCTTTGGGCGTGCCGGTTAGCCGAACTCAAGGGCGCTATTTCCCGAATTAACGCCCTAAATTTCAGATACCTACCTTCGCTATTCCGATGTTTCTCAATCAAGGAGAACATCGTGCCATTTACCCCCGATCAATCTAATCTGCACCCGCTTGCTCCCCTTCCACGGCAGCCGGCCTTTGAGAAGCTTACCACCTTGAAGGGCGCTGCCGCACACTTCGGCCTGCCATATTACAAGGTGCAGCGCGCCGCCCGTGCGGGGATCATCCCAACATACTTCGTGTATAACAGTCGGCGTTTGGTGAAGCTGTCGGATGTGGCAGCGATCATCAATTCCTCTCGTCAGGGAGGCGGCAATGTCTAATCCCGTATTTATGGCAGAGGCACCAAAATACTGGAATCGCGGCTTCGGCGTTACTCCCGTTGAGGGAAAAACGCCGGTTATGACGGGCTGGACGGGCCAGTTGGGCAGCTTGCCGAACAAGGCAAAGCAAACCGCACTTCTGGAACAGTATGGCAATAAGGGTGTTGGCCTCTTGCTTGGCGGGGCTCTCCCAAGCGGGCAAGTTTTGATCGCGCTTGACGTCGATGACGATAGACTGCTGAACCTCGCACTCAGCCTACTGGGACTAAATCGTGTGAAACGCCGAGCCGTTCTGTCCGGCAAGCGTGGCAAGAAAGGCGGCACGATTTTCGGGAGGGCAGAAAAGTCACTCAAACCCACCGTAATCAAGGGTGGCCATGGGCTTGGGAATATCGATGTTCTTGCTGCGGGCAAGCAGACCGTCATGCCTCCATCTATTCACCCCGAAACCGGCAAGCCATACGAAACTCTGGGGGCGGACCTTCTTGAGGTGGATTTGGCAGAACTCCCCGAGATTACTGCGCACCACATCGACTTGGCGCGCGTAACGACCGGTTCCGAACACGCAGGTGCCGTGATTTCGGGCAAGGCCACCCATGATGCTGGCGTCGCTCTCGCTGCAATACTGGTTCAAGCCAGAGCGTCTGATGAGGAAATCGTCGCCATTTTCGAAGGGCTTTTGCCCGAAGACTATGCCGGAAACTCTCTTGCAGAACTGGCAGAGTGGATCGAATCGGCCCGCAAGAAGGGTTTTGACGCGCCGCAGGAAGAGGGCAGCTCCTTGACGCAGGTCCTTGTTGGCCTTGCGCTTACAAGTACCATGGGGCTGTTCAATGATGGTGACGGTCATGCCTATGCAACTCTGCCGCACCTTGGAAGGGGCGTGGCGGTTCGTGTGGAATCTGCCAGTTTCACGCTTTGGCTTCGTCACCTCGTACATACTGAGTTGGCCCGCCCCGTTAGCAGCGGCCCGCTCAGGGAAGCTGTGGCAACGCTGGAGGCCATAGCGCTATTCGACCATGCGTCTTCCCCTGTCCACGTGAGAATTGCGGGAGATACCCGACACATTGTTATCGATCTCGGCGGTGACAACGGCGGAGCCGTTCAAATCGACGGTAACGGCTGGCAAGTTTCATCCAACTCAGAGTTCAAGTTTGTTCGGGGCGCAGGCTTCCGAGCATTGGCCGGACCGCAGCGCAATGGGGACCTTGGCGCGCTCCAGACGTTTCTGGGCTTGGATGATCTGAATTATCGTTTGTTGCTGGCGTTTCTGATTAACGGCCTCAAGCCCAGCGGGCCGTATTTCATCTTGTTGGTGGAAGGCGAGCAGGGCTCAGGAAAAAGCTTCTTTTGTGAGATCATTAAGCGGATCCTCGATCCCAATGTCGCCGTGAGGCTTCGGCTTCCCGACAAACCTCAGGATCTCATGATCCAGGCAAAGGAATATCGGCTGCTCAATTTCGACAATGCGTCGGGAATGAGTGGTGAAATGTCGGACGTGCTCTGTTCATTGGCCACCGGTGGCGGCATCGCCGTTCGGAAACTTTATAGCGATGGCGACCTATACGTCATGAGCTATTCCCGCCCCTTCGTGATCAACGGAATCGGGGGCTACGCCAGTCGCCCTGACCTCATGGAACGTGGGATTCCAATTCGATTGTCGCCAATGGCGGAAGGTGGCCGCAAGACCGAAGCCGAACTGTTTGAAGAATTCGACCGCATCCTGCCCGGCGTTCTCGGCTGCCTCTACGACGCCATTTCGAGCGCATTGCGGACCTTCGATGCAGTCGAGCCGCCCCGCCATCTTCGTATGGCTGATGCGGCGCGTTGGATCAAAGCAAGTGAAAGCGGTCTTGGCCAAGAGCCCAACGCCCTGATTGACGCTATCGCGACGGCGCAGCGCGATTTCGTGGTGGACCGCATCAACGAGGATCCGCTTGTCGTAAGGCTGCGCAATATCGCTCAGCGGCAGACCTATGAGGGCTACATCGGCGACCTCTTTGCCGAAGTCATCGGCGAGGTGGGATTCAGTTTGGGCCGCTCGCTGCCCAAGTCGCCCTCGCAACTTTCCAACCAACTCAAACGAATGCGCCCGGCAATGGCGCAAGCGGGCGTCATTGTTGAGTTTCTCGATAAAGATCGGAAGGGAAGGCAGATAAGGGTGTCGGTCGACGATGGCGAGCGGAAAAAGCAGCCATTTTGACGTGACGGTGTGATGCCTGTGACGGCCCGTTCAGCCCAGAGCAGCTGAGCACCAGGGGAGGGGGGAGTCCCTCCCCTACCTGCGGCGCGCCCCGCAGCGGCCTGCGGCCACCGTCACCGCCGTCACCCCGTCACCTTGGCGTCCGAATGCCCTTCGCCGCGATCCCAACCCGAATGGGCGTGGAATCCGCCCCTGATCCTGAATACCGCGAGGCCCCGGACGCCGGGACCTCGAATCCTCCGAAAACACGCTGCGAATATCCGTTGAGGCCGCTTGGTTCCTTTGTGGTTCCACGCCTGAACGCCGAGAAATTGTGCGCGATATATCGCCCGTGTTTTCCTGTTTTTGGTTGAATTCACAATAGGTTAAACGCAATGAAACCCTTCGATGTCTCCATCACCAAGCGTGTGCGTCGTCGCCCACTGGCCGGTGGTAGTGTGGTTGAACTGATTCGCTGGTTCGCCAATTATCGCGATCCCGATACCGGGCAGCGCAAGCTCCCCTCGTTCGAGACGCGCCGCGAGGCGGAAGCCTTCAAAACCGTGTTGTTGGGCAAGGTCCATGCGGGGGTCTATGTCGATCCCAGCCGTGCCCCGACGGTTGCCGAGGCGGTGGCGCATTTCCTGGCCAACCGGGAAACCGAGGTCAAAGCCTCGACGCACTATGGCTATCGGGTCGTCGCCAAGGCCATTACTGGTCCGCTGCTCGAAGGCACGGTGCAGGAACGCGCCGAATACGCCCTCTCTGGAAAATTGCCCCGGCGCGACGCCCGGTTGCTGAAAATGTTGGGTGAGGTCTCGACCGCCGCTCTCGCCACTGCGGATATTCGTAATTGGCATCGCACCGTCATGGAGCAGGTGGGGCGGTACACGGCCAACCGTGCGCTCTCGATGCTGAAGGCAGCGCTGGCGCTGTGCGAGGAGGATTATCGGGTCCGGGCTCCCGCCATGCCCTCCAATGTCGTGCGTCGGCGCAGCAAGGTCAAAAAGACCATTCTGACGTCGGAGCAGGTGGCCAAACTCATTGCCCAGGCCAAGGCCGACACGCATCGCGGCATCTACTATGCCTTCCCGTTTCTCACCGGCACTCGGATCAGCGAGCAGCTAGGGCTTCTTTGGGAGGATGTAGACTTTGACGGCAATCGCATCCACGTCCGACGGATTCAGGAGCGGGACGGCAGCCTCACAGAGGCCACCAAGACCGAGGCGGGCGTGCGCGAAATCCCTATGGCGGCGACGCTGCGGGAGATGCTGCTTGCTTGGCGTCTCGTCTGCCCGCGGACCGACGGTAAGCTCCACCGAGTCTTTCCTGGCCCCGGTAGGCTGCAACCTTGGCCGTTGCCCCGCAAAGACGGCGGTGGGCCGCTGCTCTATCAGAACTTCCGCAAGCGGTTCTGGGTGCCGGCGTTCGGGGCCCTCAAGCTGCCGTATGTGACGCCGCATGCGGCGCGGCACGGTTTCATCTCCACCTTGCAGGCGCAGGGGGTGGAAGTGGGCTTGGTCGCCAAGCTCGCTGGCCATGCCAATGCCAATGTGACGCTGGGGCACTACACCCAGGCGGTCCGTGGCGGCGAAGCTGCCATGCTGGGGCTGGAGCAGACCTTCACGTCAAGCACGGGGGAGGCGGCTCATGCGTAGGGAGCAAACCCAAGGACATCTCAAGTTGATGATTGAGGCGATCAATATATTGTTGGACCGATCATTGATCGCGTGGTCTCCAATCCATTTGCGGCCACCAAAGCATGGCCACATTGCTGTTGAGCTCGCGGGACAGCCGTCAGTCATTGTCTGGCACGACGTCGGCTATGGAGAATTATCAATCTCAGTCTGGTGGAGGTTCGATTACGAAGCCTACTGTCGACGAGCGTCGCCCATCGCAAACTTCGCGACGACGTTGCCGGCGGCCAGCAGGACAAGATATCCGCAGTTTGTCGGAGCGGCGGCCAGTGTATGGCTTGAAAGGAAGGACGGCCTTTTTGTCCAGGGGACGCCTGCCCTTTTGTTCGACGTCTACACCCGAAAAGGGGTTGAGAAGGAGCTTTCAGAGCTCCCTTGGGAAGAGCCACGCGGGTTCAAGATATCCGGGGATTACTACCTGTAGGGCCGCGCCACTACCGGACCGCGCCGCTGCCATGCGGCGGGCCGCCTGCGCCTGGGGCTCTGACGGTCGCTACCCGCGTAGCCGCCGGTGCTCCCGGCCACGGGTGTATGCCTCCCGTGGCCGCGCCACCATGCTAGTGGCGTACGGGGGCAGCTGGCCTCAGCCTCCCCCCACCTGCGCTAACGAAACAATATACGAAGGGACCCGTTCGGGTCTGCGCCATATCCGGGGGTCGTTGTCACGATGCCGGACGTTTGCTCGCGCGCTTCTTTATGGGAGGAGCGGACATGGGGGCTTCATCGCTTTCCTCCAACAATTGCCCAACTTTCACATCCAACGCTTGCGCCGTGTGCCACAGCGTCAGTGCGGTGGGATTGCGCCTGCCAAGCTCAAGAGCGCTGATATAGGCGCGGTCTACGCCCATTCGCGCTGCTACAGCGTCTTGAGACAGATCTGCCGCGAGACGGTAGCGCCTGACATTTTCCCCGATGACCCGTCGCACATCCATGCGACATAACGAGCAAAATTGTGCACGTTAGCGCGACGCACTATAATGCTCGTTATCAGGTTTCGGGAGTGAGCATGAAAGCCCATACAATCGTGATCGCCGCCTTGGCGTTGATCTCCGCGCCATCGGTTCAGGCTGCGATTATTCTGGAGGTCCAGCCAGACAAATTCCAGTTTGAAGGGCCAACGGATAGAGTGGGCTACGACGGGAAGGCATTTTTATGTGACTTCAAAGATGCTGCCTACGTTTCAACAGATGGTACGCTTCAAGCCGAGCGGACATTCGACTGGTGGAAATGGGATCAGTCGAGCAGCTTTCTCTTCGAGAGTTCAACGGGTGTGATGACCACCCAAGAAAAGACCGAAAAATGGGCTGTTCTCCGGCAAGGCTCCAATCATCGTGATCTGCTTGCACACTTGCCTGACGCAGACCCGCTATTAAACCAGCTGCGTATTTTCACATACACGCAGCCGATGCGGTTCTGGCTGACCGATGGTGCGGATGTTTATTCCGGCACCTGCAATATGGTGACGAATTGAGGAGAGCTCCTGATGGAACCCGATTGGAACCGCAGACTTCAACCAAGCTGATTCGTTGCTACCAAACGGCAAGCTATGGCCCTCGGGTGGAACGAGTCTGGCAGAGGTTTTGGATTGGGTGAATCGCGGCAAAGGCCCGGAAAACGGGCCAGAAAAACCAAAGGCCGGGCAATAAGCCCGGCCTTTTGTTGCCACTCCCAGATTGGGAGGATTTGGAGCGGGCGATGGGATTCGAACCCACGACCCTAACCTTGGCAAGGTTATGCTCTACCCCTGAGCTACACCCGCGCTCCGTTTGCCGGTCAGTGCCTTAGCACCGGTCGACGGGCGCTATATGCCCAATCACTTGACCGATTGCAACCCACTTTTTGGCGCTATCGTCATCTTGTCGGCGTCTTAGTGGCCCAAGGGCTTGTCAGGTCACCGTTCGCTGGCGCAAGAAGGGCCACGAATATCCCAGTTTGCCTCGGTTGAAGGGCCTTGTTCCGTCATGTCCACTCCGCTTAACGGCGTTGCCGCTACCCCCCAGTCTTCCGCGCCTGTTGGCGCTCTGATCAAGGATTCGAGCGATTCTGCATTTAAGGTCGATGTGATCGATGCTTCGCTCGACCAGCCGGTGCTGGTTGATTTCTGGGCGCCCTGGTGCGGCCCGTGCCGCGCGCTGACCCCGACGCTCGAAAAAGTGGTCACCGAAAAGGCCGGAGCGATTCGGCTGATCAAGATAAACATCGACGAGCACCCACAGATTGCCGGCCAGCTCGGCGTGCAGTCGATACCAGCCGTGTTCGCCTTTGCCGGCGGCCGCCCGGTCGATGGCTTCATGGGCGCGCTGCCCGAGGGTGAAGTGCGCCGCTTTGCCGAGAAGGTGATTGCCGGTGCTCCGGCGCCGCAGCCGGCTGCTGATTCGATGGAAGCCCAGATCGCCGAGGCCATCGCCGCCGCCGAGGCCGCGCTAACCGCCGGCGACCTCGGTCGCGCCGCGCAGATTTTCGGCATGGTGCTGCAGCATCAGCCCGACCATGTGCCCGCGCTGCTAGGGCAGACCCGGGTCTACCTGGCCGCCGGCGAGACCGAGCAGGCCCAGGCCACGCTGGATCTGGTGCCCGAAGCCGACCGGACGGGCGACGCCTATAGCGCGCTGGCCAATTCCATCCGCCTGCTCGCCGAAGCTGCCAATGTCAGCGAAATCGCGACGCTGGAAGCCGCCGTTGCCGCCAACCCCGATGACCATCAGGCCCGCTATGATCTGGCGCTGGCGCTCAATGCCGAAGGCAAGCGCGTCGAGGCCGCCGAGGCGCTGATCGCCAGCTTCAAGCGTGACCGCACTTGGAACGACGACGGCGCGCGCAAAAAGCTGCTCGAATTCTTCGACGCCTGGGGCCCCAAGGATCCGGCGACACTCAAGGGCAGGCGCCTGCTGTCGGCGGCGCTGTTCTCGTAAGGGAAACGAATCGATGCTGAAACGCCCGGCCGCTCCGGCCGACCTGCCCAAATCCGTACCGCTGTTTCCGCTGTCGGGCGCTTTGCTGCTGCCGTTTTCGCATCGCCCGCTCAATATCTTCGAGCCGCGCTATATCGAGCTGATCGATGCGGCGCTGCGCGGCGACCGGTTGATCGGGCTGATACAGCCCGAGGACATCAGCGAGGAAAGCCCCAAGACCCGCAGCCCGCTGCAGGCCATTGGCTGTCTGGGGCGGCTGACCCATTTCGAGGAAAGTGGCGAAGGCCGCTACTTCGTCATTCTCGAAGGAGTGACGCGGTTTCGCCTGGCCCATGAATTGACCGTGCTGACGCCGTATCGGCAGGGCGTGATCGCGGCGGAAGATTACGCCAGCGATTTCACCCGCGATTTCGGCGAGGAGGCGGTGGACCGCGAGCGCTTCGTCAAGATGATGCGCGACTATGCCGAATTCGCCAGCATCGAGCTGAACTGGGAAGAGATCGAGCGGACCGGCACCGCCGATCTGGTCAATTTCTGCTGCATGGTCGGCCCCTACGGTCCGGCCGAGAAGCAGGTGCTGCTCGAGGCGCAGACGCTGGAGCAGCGGGCCGAGACGTTGATCGCCATGACCGAATATGAAATTGCCCGGGGCGCCAGCGGCGGCGCCAGCTCGCTCAACTGACCATGGCCCAGGCGCCCGCCCCCAATCCGCGCCATGAGTTCGACGTCAAGACGCTCGAAATGCTGGTCTGCCCGCTGACCAAGACGCGGCTGACGCTATCGGCCGACCGCAGCGAGCTGATTTCGGTAGCAGCGCGGCTGGCCTTTCCGATTGTGAAGGGCGTGCCGCTGCTCAGCCTCGACGAAGCCCGCAATGTCGACCCCGAAGCCCTGCGGAAAATGCCGGAGCTGAAGGGCGGCGGCTAAGGCGGGATCACCTCATAGCGGTCGCGGATATGCTCGTTGTAGTAGCGCCCGGCTGAGGGGGCGGTGCAGAGCTCGTAAAACACCTCTTCGGGCACCTCGAGATGGTCATAGGGGCCACCCGAGGGCTTGAACCAGATTTGCAGCACCCGGCTCTCTGGATCGTACTCCGCGCGCTCGATCGCCGTGGAGTCGAACCGGACCATTTTAGATCGGCAAGCCGCTGAGCAGTTTCGGGCCGCTGCCGGACACGCCCGACGCAGTGCGAATCAGCGCCGCCTTGATCGGACCGGCCCGATCCACCAGCCCCAGCCCGACATCGCGCAGCGCACGCACCGGGGCGAGGTCGTTGGAAAACAGCCGATTGAGCCCATCGGTCATCGCCGCCATGCTGGCCGTATCGAGCCGGCGCCAGCTCTGATAGCGCCCCAGCACATCGGCGCCGCCATGATCGAGCCCGAGCCGGATCGATTCGATCACCACTTCGGCCAAAGCCGCCACATCCTTGAGCCCCAGATTAAGCCCCTGTCCGGCAATCGGATGCACCACATGCGCAGCGTCGCCGACCAGTGCCAGGCGAGGGGCAATAAACTCGCGCGCAATCTGCAGCCGCAGCGGAAACCCCTGCAAATCTTCCTCGACAGTAACCGCGCCCAGGCTGGACCCCATCACCGCCTCGATTTCGCGCGCCAGCGTGGCGTGGTCCATGGCGAGGAAACGTGGCGCATCGGCCGTCCGCTCGGTCCACACCAGCGACGAGCGGTTGCCCGGCAGCGGCAGGCTGGCAAACGGTCCGGCGGGGCGGAAATGCTCATAGGCCATGCCATCATGCGGCAATTCATGGCCGATATTGGTGACCAGCCCGGTCTGCCCATAATCATGGGCGATGACGCCAATCTGGGCCATGTTGCGCAGGGTCGACTGGCCACCATCGGCAGCGACCACCAGTGGGGCGCTCAGCACACGGCCATCGGCCAGCGTCAGCCTTGCGCTGCCAGCACCTTCGGCAAAGCCGGTAATGGTGGCCGGGGCAATGACCTCGATATGCGCGGACACGGCATCAAGCAGCACCTGGCCGCTGACGCGGTTGGGCACCATATGGGCAAAGGCCTCGCCCGGCGCCACATCGCCATCAAAGGTCAGGAATAGCGGTCGGGCGATATCGCCCTCGCCCGAATCGGTGATCCGCATGGCGGTGATCGGCTGGGCTTCGGCGGCCATCGCCGGCCACACGCCCAGTGCCTCGAACACCCGGCGCACCCCGGCGGCAATGGCCGAAGCGCGGGCATCGCGCGGCACTGACAGCGGCCGGCGATCGACGAGGCCAATACGGATGCCGCGGGCCGACTGCACCAGCGCCAGCGCCAGCGTCAGGCCCACCGGCCCTCCACCCACGATCAGCACGTCGAAATTATCGTTGCTAGTGCTCATGCCGTGTCTCCTTGCGCTCTATTTGTGGTCCGGCCGTGTTTTGGTGCAAGCGCGCTGATCGTCGCGGCGACTGCTGCAATTTTGATCAGAGGCTTTTCGCCTTGCGCGAAAATTGAGCATTTATCCGGCCGCACGCGCCGGCCGATTCCAACGAAAATCATAAGTCATTGAATCATCTTGTATTTTCGCTGCGTCCCCGACTTGGCACGGCGCTTGAGTCGTCTTGTGCATTCCAGACAGCGCCAAGTCGCAAAGGGGAACACATGAAACTGGTGATCGCGATTATCAAGCCATCACGCCTCGAAGAGGTGCGCCAGGCTCTCAATACGCTCGATGTCCACGGCATGACCGTGACCGAGGTGAAGGGCTATGGCCGCCAGAAGGGCCACTCGGAAATCTATCGCGGCACGGAATATGCCGTCCACTTCGTGCCCAAGCTCAAACTCGAAATCGCCGTCGACGATGATCTCGCCGACGCCGTCAGCACCGCCATCAGCGACAGCGCCCGCACCGGTCGCATCGGCGACGGCAAGATTTTCGTGCTCGACCTGCTCGCCGTCACCCGTATCCGCACCGGCGAAACCGGCGCGTCTGCACTTTAGCGCGCGTCCCGCAAAAGTGGACGCCACTTTTGCGGTTCGGACACGCGACGACACAAAAAACGTCATCGGGAGAACCAAGATGAAGACGTCAAGACTATTGGGGAGCGCTGCACTCGCCTCTCTGCTGCTGGCCTTGCCGGCGCTGGCTCAGGACGCGGCCGCGCCGGCCACCGAAGTGGTCGAAGAGGCCGTCGCCAGCATCGATAGCGGCGATACCGCCTGGATGCTCGTTTCAACCCTGTTGGTCATCCTGATGACCATTCCGGGCGTGGCGCTGTTTTACGGCGGGCTGGTGCGCTCCAAAAACATCCTGTCGGTGGCCACCCAAGTGTTTGGGGCCTTTGTCATGATCGCCCTGCTCTGGGTGGCCTATGGCTATTCGCTGGCCTTTTCCGGCCCCGCCGATGGCGGTATTTCGGCCTTTATCGGCGATTTCTCCAATCTCTTCCTCGCCAATGTCACGCCCGATGCGGTGTCGGGCAGCATTCCCGAGCTGGTCTTCGTGGTGTTCCAGCTGACCTTCGCCTGCATCACCGCCGCGCTGGTGGTGGGCGGCATTGCCGAGCGCATGAAATTCGGCGCCGTGCTGGCGTTTCTGGCGATCTGGTTCTCGCTGTCCTATCTGCCGATCGCCCATATGGTGTGGTCGGGGGCCGGGCTGTTCTTCAATATGGGGGCGCTCGATTTTGCCGGCGGCACCGTGGTGCATATCAATTCTGGTGTCGCCGCACTGGTCGCCGCCATCGTGCTGGGGCCGCGTCTGGGCTATATGAAAGAGCCGATTGCGCCGCATAATCTGGTGTTCACCTATATCGGAGCCTGCCTGCTCTGGGTCGGCTGGTTCGGCTTCAATGCCGGCTCGGCCCTCGGCGCCAATGGTCTGGCCGCACAGGCCTTCCTCAACACCATCACCGCGCCGGCTGCTGCCGGCATCGCCTGGGCACTGGGCGAAAAAATCACCCGCGGCCATGCCTCCTCGCTGGGCTTTGTCTCGGGTGCGGTGGCCGGGCTGGTCGCCATCACCCCCGCAGCCGGCTTTGCCGGAACGCTGGGCGCCATCGTCCTGGGCGCGGTGGCCGGCTTTGTCTGTCTCTGGGCCGTGGTCACGCTCAAGCCCTGGCTGCGCTATGACGACAGCCTCGACGTCTTCGGCATCCATGGCATTGGCGGCATTGTCGGCGCCCTCGGCACCGCCATCGTCGCCGCGCCGGCCCTGGGCGGCTTCGGCGCCGAGGGTTACTCCATCAGCGGGCAGTTGGTGATCCAGGGCCTGGCCGTGCTGGTGGCCGTGCTGTGGTCGGCCGTCGTGGCCTTTGTCGCCATGCTGGTGGTCAAGGCGCTGTTCGGCGGCGTCCGCGTCGCCGAATCGAGCGAAGTGGATGGCCTCGACATTTCGAGCCATGGCGAGCGCGCATACAACTGAGGCGTATCGCAAGAGTGGTGCACCAACACCATCAGTCGACCTTCCCTCCCCTCAAGGGGGAGGGGCTTTCGCTTCGCGTGTGCGGCACGATCGCGCCCAAGAGTGGAGCGATACCTCCCCCTTGAAGGGGGAGGCTAGGAGGGGGTGGTGCCCCAGGCGCCACACCCCCCCAAAACTTATCCATCTTATCCCCGCCCCCAAAACCTCGCGCATACTCCTCCCATCTTCCGGGATACAGGCGGCGCTGCAGCGACCGGTGTCCGGATTGACGGTCGGGAGGGTGGAGGTCGCGCTCCGCCCTGGGCTGTGCGGATGGGGCATTCGGGCATGAGGCTACGGTTTCATGCTGGGGCTTGCGGTCTGCCTTCCGAGAAAAACCCGACGCCCCGAGGCGACGATCACCTCACTATTTTACTATCCATCGGGGCGGTTGCCGCCTCGGGGCTCCGCCTGTTCTGGTCGAAACCGCGCCTGGCGGCGCTTGTGCACGCGCCTGCCGCCCTCACAAATTCCCATGGTTAGCCTTGGGTTAACCCGCTCGGCTTAGATTGGCAGCAATTAGTGGGCCCGGTTTGTTCCGGGCAGTATTGAGTTCGCCCATGTCCAGCTCCCCCTCGCCAGTGCTCGATGAAATCCGCTCCGTGCCGCAGCGTTCGCGCGGCAGCGCCAAGGCTGTGCCGATGCCGCCGCCCGCGCTGGCCATTCGCATTCCGGTGCGCTTGGCCGGCTTCGTGCTGCTCGGGCTGGTGGCGGTGTGCCTCGTGGCGCTGGCCTCCTGGTCGGTCGACGATCCGAGTTTTTCCTATGCCACCGCCAAGTCGCCGGCCAATTGGCTGGGCTTTCCCGGCGCGGTGATCGCCGATTCGCTGTTCCAGGTGCTGGGACTGGCCGCTTTGCTGCTACTGGTGCCGCCGGCCTTGTGGGGCTGGGCCTTTGCCCGCCGCCGCATGCCGACCCATCTCGGCATGCGCCTCACTGGCTGGGTTGCCGCGACGATACTGGGCGCGGGGGTATTGTCCTTTGTCGCCATGCCGGCCAGCTGGCCGCTGCCCACCGGGCTGGGCGGGTTGATCGGCAATGGCTTCACCATGCTGGCCACTTTGGTGGCCGGCGAAGCGCCGCAGGCGGTCACCGCCGTGCTGTTCGCCATCATCATCGCCATTCCGGCCATGGCCGCCTTCTGGATCGCCATGGGTCTGGGCAGCGCCGTGCCGACAGGTCCGAAAAAGCCGCTGGCCGCTGGCCGCAAGGGCGCTGCCGCCGCGCCGGAGGCCGATGAGCCCGAGACCAATCCGCTGGTCGATATCGTGCTCGGCGCGCTGGTCCATACCGGCTATTCGCTGCGCACCGCCTTCCGCCGCGCCCGCGAAAGCCATGCCGAACGCCGCGCTGCCGAAGCCGCGACCTGGCGCGACGATGAAGTCGAGCCGAGCATGGATGGCCAGGCCCCTGTCGTCGAACGCCGCGAGCCGTCGCTGACGCCGCGCCGCATCCACGCCCCGGTCGAGCCGGCCTTCGACGCCGCGCCCGCCATTTCGCCGCGCATCAATGCCCGCCCAAGCTATGACGATACCGAACTCGACTACCCTGAAGAGGTCGAGGACGACATTCCCTTCGTGCCCGACCTGCCGGTAAGCACGCCGACCAGCCATCAGCAGCGCGGCGATTCGCGTTTCCATCCGGTTGATCCGGCCAAGCCCCGCGTCGTTGCCGCGCCGGCGCCGCGCCCGGCTCCCGGCCAGCGCATGCTGCGCGAGGCGCAAAGCTCGTTCCTCGATGAGCCCGGTGGGTTCGAGCTGCCGCCGCTGAGCCTGCTCGCCACGCCGCACCATAATGGTCCGGCGCCCGAGCATGCGCCGGAGCGGCTGGAAGAAATGGCCCGCCAGCTTGAAGGCGTGCTGGAAGATTTCGGCGTCAAGGGCGACATCATCAATGTCCGCCCCGGCCCGGTGGTCACCCTGTTTGAACTCGAGCCGGCCCCCGGCATCAAGTCGAGCCGCGTGATTTCGCTGGCCGACGATATCGCCCGCTCGATGAGCGCGATTTCCGCCCGCGTCGCCGTGGTGCCGGGGCGCAATGCCATCGGTATCGAACTGCCCAACCAGAATCGCGAAACCGTCTATTTCCGCGAAATGCTGGCCAGCTCCGATTTCGAGAAGATGAAGGGCAAGCTCCCCATCTGCCTCGGCAAGACCATTGGCGGCGAGCCGGTGATCGCTGACCTCGCCCGCATGCCCCACTTGCTGATCGCCGGCACCACCGGCTCGGGCAAGTCGGTGGGTATCAACACCTTCATTCTGTCGCTGCTCTACCAGATGACGCCCGAGCAGTGCCGCATGATCATGATCGACCCGAAAATGCTGGAACTCAGCATTTACGACGGCATTCCCCATCTGCTGACCCCGGTGGTCACCGATCCGCAAAAGGCGGTGGTGGCGCTGAAATGGGCCGTGCGCGAGATGGAAGATCGCTATCGCAAGATGAGCAAGATCGGTGTGCGTAACATCGACGGCTTCAACCAGCGCGTCACCGAATCCAAAGCCAAGGGCGAAGTCATCACCCGCACGGTGCAGACCGGCTTTGACCGCGAAACCGGCGAGGCGATCTTTGAGAGCGAAGAATTCGATCTCGAGCCCTTGCCCTATATCGTGGTCATCGTCGACGAAATGGCCGATCTGATGATGGTGGCCGGCAAGGACATCGAAGGCGCCATCCAGCGCCTCGCCCAGATGGCCCGTGCCGCCGGCATCCATATCATCACCGCCACCCAGCGCCCGTCGGTCGACGTCATCACCGGCACCATCAAGGCCAACTTCCCCACCCGCATCTCCTTCATGGTGACGTCCAAGATCGACTCGCGCACCATTCTGGGCGAGCAGGGCGCCGAGCAGCTGCTGGGCAATGGCGACATGCTCTACATGGCCAGCGGTGGCCGCACCAAGCGCCTGCACGGCCCCTTCGTCTCGGACGCCGAAGTCGAAGCCGTGGTGGCCCATCTCAAGAGCCAGGGCTCGCCCGACTATCTCGATTCCATCACCGAGGAAGACGGTGAAGGTGGCGAGTTCGGCGGCGAAGGCGCGGCGGGCGGTGACGATTATGCCGGCTCGGGCGACGAGCTCTACGACAAGGCCGTCCATATCGTGCTCACCGACAAGAAGGCCTCCACCTCCTATGTGCAGCGCCGTCTGGCCATCGGCTACAACAAGGCGGCAACGCTGATCGAACGCATGGAACGCGAGGGGGTGATCTCCCAGGCCAACCATGCCGGCAAGCGCGAGATTCTGGTGGGGTCGGACCCCTATTAACAGTCGGCGCTACTGACGCAGACGTGACAGCATGCGGCAACGGGCGGAACCACCTGTTGCCGTAATTGCTTTCTAGGTTAGCCTTACCGTGATTGTCAGCCAGGGACCTCTATTCATGATTCGCCGCGATGCCTTGCTGCTTGGCCTGTCCGCCGCCTTTGCCCTCACCGTGCCGGCCTGGGCGCTCGACCGGGCGCTGACGCCCGAGGAACAGCAACTCATCGCCAATATCGGCGCGCATAATTCGGCCATCCGCACCATGGTCGGTCGCTTCCTGCAGATCGACACCAATGGCGGGCGCACCGAGGGCACGTTCTTTCTCGAACGCCCCAACAAGATCGCCTTCCGCTACGCGCCGCCCAGCCGCGAGGAAATCGTCTCCGTCGGCAAGGGCTTTTACGTGCTCAACCGGCGCGACGAGACCTATTACGCCTATCCGCAGGATTCGATCCCGCTGCGCCAGTTCCTCGGCGACAAGATCGACCTGCTCAATGCCAATGTGATCGGCGTCACCAATTCCGATGGCTATCTGTCGATCACGGTGATCGACGAAACCGTGGCCGGCACGGTGCAGGTGTCGCTGATTTTCGACACCGATTCGCTGGAGCTGGTGCAGTGGAGCCTGGTCGAGCCAAGCGGAGCCGAACTGACCTTCTCGCTCTATGACGTGGAAAAGGACGTGGAAATTCCACGCGCCTTCTTCTCCATCCCGGCGACCTACAAGCCGCTCGAGCAATAGGGCGGTTTCGCCCTAGCCCCAGATCAGCAGCGCGATCATGCCGGCGGCGCCGACGATAATGCGCCACCAGGCAAATGGGGTGAAACCGTATTTGCTGACGAAATCGAGCAGGTAGCGCACCACCAGTGCCCCCACCACGAAGGCGGCGGCAAAGCCGATGCCGACGCTGAGCGCCAGATCGGGATCGATCAGCTCGCGGCTTTTATAGAGATCATAGCCAAAGGCGCCGATCATGATCGGCAGGGCGATGAAGAAGGTGAATTCGGCCGCCGCGCGCTTGCTGGCGCCAAACAGCATGGCCCCGACCACAGTGGCGCCCGAGCGCGACACACCCGGCACCAGGCTGAGCATCTGGAACAGCCCGATGATCAGCGCCAGATGCCAGGGGAACTGGTAAATATCGTCATATTTGGTTTCGAGCTTCAATCGGTCGACCAGCAACAGGATAATGCCGCCGACCAAAAGCGTGCTGCAGATCAGCCAGGCCGAGTTCCACAGATCGCCCTGAATGAAGTCGCGCAGCAGCACCCCGACCACCACCGCCGGCAGGCAGGCGAGAATCACCGCCAGCGCGAATTGCCAGGCATAGGGCTTGCCGGTCAGCGCATCGGCGATCAGCCGGCCCAGTTTGGCGAAATAGACGGTGATAACTGCCAGGATCGCGCCGAGCTGAATCAGCACGATAAAGGTCGCCGGTTGGCTCAATCCGAAGAAATGACCAGCCAATAGCAGGTGCCCGGTGGAGCTGACGGGCAGGAATTCGGTAAGCCCTTCGAGGATTCCCAGGATCAGCGGCACAAAAAGACCTTGATCGACGTTCATCTGATCCCCTAACTCGTTTCCAGGGCCGCAGTGGCCGATCCTCTTAGCTCTGTTCGCACTATGCGCCAAGGCGGGGAACGGCAAACGGGCCGGTTGTAACCAGAGCGTGTAAATGCCGAGCCTTATCCACCATCCCCTCGACCCGTCCTCGCGCCTCATCCGCCTGATGTGCGCCGAATATGGCGTGCCGCTGGACATGGAAGAGATCAAGCCCTGGCTGCGCGACGAGCAATTGCTGGAAATCAATCCGGCCGCCACCCTGCCGATCCTGATCGGCGAAGGCGACCAGCCCATCGTCGGCATTCTGGCCACCATCCACACTGTGGAAGACCTCTATACGCCCAGCGCCGTGGCCGGGCTGATCCCGGCTGATCCGGGGCCGCGCGCCGAGATGTGGCGGATGATCGAATGGGTTATCGTCAAGCTCAACGAGGAAGTGACGCGCTACGTGCTCGAGGAAAAGATCGTCAAGCGCGACCAGCGCGGGGCGACGCCCGATCCGGCCGTGCTGCGCGTGGCTAAGGCCAATCTCAATGAGCATATGCTGTATTTCAACTGGCTGTTCGCCACCCGCGCCTGGCTGACCGGCGATACCATGACGCTGGCCGATTTCGCGCTGGCGGCGCATTTGTCGACGCTGGACTACCTCGGCGATATCGACTGGGACAAGGCCGGGGAAACCCGCGACTGGTATTCCCGCATTAAATCCCGGCCGGCCTTCCGCACCCTGCTCAATGACCGCGTCGTCGCCATGCCGCCGCAAAAGGGCTATGCCGATCTCGACTTTTGAACGCCAGATTTATCCACGCCACGCCAAAATGCAGTAGCTTGAGCATCGTGGCCCAAAATACCGAAAAACTCGTCGCCGAACTGCGGGCCCGCGCCATGGCGCTGGGCTTTGAAAGTTTTGGCATTGCCCCGGCCGATGCACGCCCCGACCTGCCGGAAAAACTGAACGCCGCACTGGCGGCCGGCTGGCATGGCGACATGGCGTGGATGGAAGAGACGGCGGAGCGCCGGGCCAGCCCACGAAACATGTGGCCCGAGGCGAAGTCGGTGATCCTGCTCGGTCTCAATTACGGCCCCGAAAGCGATCCACTGGCCATTCTGGGCGAAAAATCGCTTGGCACCATTTCGGTCTATGCCCGCAATCGCGACTATCATGAGATCATCAAAGGCAAGCTCAAGGAATTGGCAGGGCTGCTGGCGCGGCGCTCCGGCGCCGAGGTCAAAGTCTTCGTCGATACTGCGCCGCTGATGGAAAAGCCGCTGGCCGAGGCGGCAGGGCTGGGCTGGCAGGGCAAGCATTCGGTGCTGGTCAGCCGCGATTTCGGTTCCTGGCTGTTTCTGGGGGCCATCCTCACCTCGGCGGAGCTGCCCGCAGACAAGCCGCATGCCGAAAGCTGCGGCTCATGTACCCGCTGCCTCGATATCTGCCCCACCAAGGCCTTCCCCGCGCCGTTCCAGCTCGATGCGCGGCGGTGTCTGGCCTATCTGTCGGTGGAGCATAAGGGCCAGATCCCCTTGGAGTTCCGGGTGCCGATGGGCAATCGCATCTATGGCTGCGATGATTGCCTGGCGGTCTGCCCATGGAACAAATTTGCCTCGGTGAGCCGGGAAGCGCGGCTGCGGGCGCGCGAGGAACTGGAGCGGCCGCGGCTGGCCGATCTGGCGCAATTGGATGATGCCGGGTTCCGCGTGCTGTTTGCCGGCTCGCCGATCAAGCGCATTGGCCATGGCCGATTTTTGCGCAACGTCTTGATCGCCATCGGCAATTCAGGCGATGTGGCATTGAGCAAACTGGCCGAAGCGCGGCTGGAGCATGATGATCCGCTGGTGCGTGGGGCGGCGATCTGGGCGCTGCGGCGGCTGGTGCCGGCGCGGGCCGAGGCGCTGCGACCAAGCCAACTGGCGCGGGAAAGCGACAGCGCGGTAGCGGCGGAGTGGGACGGGGATATCGGATGAAGTGTTTTGTATTTGGGTTGGGCTATTCGTCACAAGCGGCAGTGGATGCGCTGCGCCAGATAGACCCCAGCGTCACTGTCGACGGCACCGTGCGCAGCGCCGACAAGGCGAGCATGCTGGGCCAGCAGGGCATCGGTACCTATCTGTTCGACGGCACTGCGCCGGGCGTCACACTCGGCCCAGCATTGCGCCGCGCCAGCCATGTGATCCTCTCCATCGCCCCCGACGAAGCGGGTGACCCGGCATTGCTGCAGCACCGGGCCGATCTCGATGCCGCACCGGACCTCGAATGGCTCTGCTATTATTCCACCGTCGGGGTCTATGGCGATTTCGGCGGCGCCTGGATCGACGAGTCAGCGCCGCTGGTGCCGCGCAATGCCCGCAGCGACCGCCGGGTGCTGGCTGAGCAGGCGTGGCGCGATTATGCCCAGGCGCGGGGCGTGAAACTGACGATTTTGCGGCTGGCCGGGATTTACGGACCGGGCCGCTCGACCTTCGACAAGCTGCGCGATGGCACCTCGCGGCCCATCGCCAAGCCCGGCCAGGTGTTCAACCGCATCCATGTTGCCGATATCGGTCGGGTGACGGCGCTGGCCGCGGCCGCGCGGCTCGATGGCACGTTCAATCTGGCCGATGACGAGCCGGCGCCGCCGCAGCAGGTGATCGCCCATGCCGCTGATGTGCTGGGCGTGCCCCAGCCACCGGTGCTGGATTATGCCACGGCCGAACTGACACCGATGCAGCGCAGCTTTTATGCCGACAACAAGCGCGTCTCCAATGCCGCCATCAAGCAGGCGCTGGGGATCGAGCTGCTCTATCCCGATTATCGCGCCGGACTGGGCGCCATCCTCAAGGAGACGCGGCCATGACCGCCCCGCAACCGGCCAAATCCGCGCCGCCGCACTCTACCCTTGAAGGCCGTTACGCCCGGCTCGAACCCCTCGGGTCCCAGCATGCTGCCGGGCTCTATGCCGCTTCGATCGGCGCGGGGGTGCCCGAGCGCTATCGCTGGCTCTATGGCGAAGCGCCGCAAAGTGTCGAAGAGGTCGGCGCCTGGATCGATGAGACCAATGCCGGACCCGACCGCTATGTCGCGGTGATCGACAAGGCTACGGGCAAGACTTTGGGTCGGCAGGGCTGGATGCGGATTTTCCCCGAGCACGCCTCCATCGAAATCGGCGGCGTCTATTGGGGGCCGGCCATGGCCAGGACGCGTCTCGCCACCGAGGCACTGTATCTGTTCGCCCGCCACGCCTTCGATGATCTGGGTTATCGGCGTTTCGAGTGGAAATGCAATGCCCGCAACGAAGCCTCCAAAGCGGCGGCGCTGCGGTTTGGTTTTCAATTCGAGGGCGTGTTTCGGCAGGACCGCATCGTCAAGGGCGAGAGCCGCGACACTGCCTGGTTCTCCATCATCGATGGCGAATGGCCGGCGCTGCAGGCCGAATATGAACGCTGGCTGAGCCCGGACAATTTCGGGGTGGATGGCGTGCAGCGCACCAAGCTGGTGCTGCGCGACTAAGCCTCCACCAGCCGCAGCACCGCGTCCTGCATCCGTTCCAGATCTTCATCGCGGCTCAGCCGGTGGTCCCCGTCGGGGATCAGCGTCAACGTCACCGGGTCGTGCAGCATGTGGGTGACGAGGCGAATGGCGTGGGCCTGGGGCACGTCGGGATCTTGCCCGCCTTGCAGAATCGTCACCGGGCAGCCGGTTTCGATGACGCCGCCAAACAGCAGATGGTTGGCGCCATCCTCGATCAGCGCCCGGGTTATGCGGTAAGGCGTGTCGGAATAGGCGCTGGGCTGGTCGACATAGCCGTTATTCTGCAGCGATTCGTGCTCGGCCGGGGTGAAGTCGGGCAGCATCAGCTCATGGGTCATGTCGGGCGCCGGGGCGATCAACACCACGCCATGCGCCTTGCTGCCACGCGCCAGCAGCGCCCTTGCCAGCAGCAGCGCCAGCCAGCCGCCCATCGAGGAGCCGACGATGATCTGCGGGCCGCTGGTGGTGGCCAGCACCGCCTCGGCTTCTTCGAGCCAGCGACTGATGGTGCCGTGGTTGAAGTCGCCGCCGGAGATGCCGTGGCCGGAATAATCGAAGCGGGTGACGGCAAGGCCGTGTTGGGCCCCGAGCGCGTCGAGCGCCAGCGCTTTGCTGCCAGCCATGTCGGAGCGAAAGCCGCCCAGCCAGAACAGGCCCGGTCCGCGCCCGTCGCGCTGCTCGACGGCAATGTCGCGCGCGGCGGCGCCGGTGCCGACGGGGATGCGGAAGCTGCGGATCTGTGCTATAGACATGGGGAAGATTTCCCTCTCACGGAAATGAATCGTTAGCCGTGCCGATCGGGCGTGGCAATCGCGGCGTTTGCGTGGCGCAACAGGCCAGAAATTCTGGTAGTTTGCCAGTTGACTTATCGCCCGCGTAACACGATTTTATGCCCGAAATCACCCGCTTGGCTTAATAACACAAGGATCGTTTGCCATTCGTCGTCCCATGAGACAAGTCGCGCCCCAGAAAGATGGGCCGCCTGCCAATGAAGATATCACCAGCGCCGATGTCCAGCTCATCGATGCTGAAGGTGAGAATCGCGGGATCGTCAATACCCGCGCCGCTCTTGCTGAGGCTCAGGAGCAGGGGCTCGACCTCGTCCTGATTTCGCCCAACGCCGTCCCGCCGGTTGCCAAGATGCTCGATCTCGGCCGCTACAAATATGCGGCGCAGAAAAAAGCGGCAGAGACCCGCAAGAAGCAGAAGGTAATCGAGGTCAAGGAAGTCCAGTTGCGCCCCAATGTCGGCACGCACGACTACGAGACCAAGATGAAGGCTGTAGAGCGCTTCCTTGACGAGGGCGACCGCGTCAAGGTCACCATGCGTTTCCGCGGCCGCGAAATGGCGCACCAGGAACTGGGCATGCAATTGCTCGTCAAGGTGAAGGAACAGATGGACGCCATCGCCAAGGTGGAAAGCCAGCCACGTTCCGAAGGCCGTCAGATGGTCATGGTGCTGGCGCCCAAATAAGGGCGGCAGCAGCAGGATGAATTGAAAAGGGCAGGTCCGGTCGGGCCTGCCCTTTTTGTTGGGGATTGGCCCGAATATCGGGGCTCTCCGCCACCCCCTCCTAGCCTCCCCCGTCAAGGGGGAGGTATCAGATCGAGTTGGGGCAGCGATCGGGTCACAACCACAAAGCCGACACCTCCCCCATGATGGGGGAGGTTGGGAGGGGGTGGAGCAACGGGCGCGGAGCTAAGCCCTAGAGCGCCGCTGCGACCGCGTCGCTGCGTGGAATGGCCGGCTGCGCGCCGGGGTTGAGACACGCCAGGCTCGCGGCGACCGCAGCGCGCTTCATGGCGGCTTCGAGGTCGAGCCCGGCGTCGAGCCCGGCGGCGAGATAGCCGCAAAACGTGTCGCCGGCCCCCACGGTGTCGACCGGCTTGACTGGCAGGGCCGGCACCGAGATGGTCTGGCCTGCGGCCGTGACGGCGCGGGCGCCATCGCCGCCCAGAGTGACGATGACGGTCTGGCTGTGCTGGCGGGCCCAATCCGCCATGGCCTTGTCGAGTTCGCTGATGTCGCTGCCGGTCAGCAGGGCAAATTCGGTTTCATTGGCGATCAGGATCGCGGCCTGCGGCGCCAGTGCGGCGGTGCTGTCGAGGAAAGGCGCGGTGTTGAGGATGGAGGTGATGCCCTGGGCGCGCGCCAGCTCCAGCGCCCGCGCAGTGGCGGCCTGCGGGATTTCCTGCTGCACCAGCAACACTCCGCCGCTCTGCCCGACCAGCGCCGCATCGGCGTCTTCGGGCGTCACCTGGCCATTGGCGCCGGGCAGCACGGCGATGACGTTTTCGCCCTTGGTGTCGACAAAGATCATGGCAATGCCGGTGGGGCCGTCGACGACGCGCACCGCGCTGAGATTCACCCCATCGGCCTTGAGCAGTTCCAGCGCCAGACCGGCAAAGGCATCATCGCCCACGGCCGACACATGGCGCACTTCGGCTCCGGCGCGGCGGGCGGCCAGCGCCTGATTGGCGCCCTTGCCCCCGGCCGCCATGGAGAAGGTGCCGCCGGCGACGGTTTCGCCCGGCTTGGGCAAACGGCTGACGGTGCCGACCTGATCGAGATTGGTCGAGCCGAAAACGGTGATCATGCAGGAGCCTCCCAGACGCTTTATGCGGCGGCTTTTACCACGGTATTGAAATTGCGCGAGGTCCAGAGGCGCTTGTTGCCAAAATGCTTCCAGATCTGCTCCATGCCCGCGCCGAAACGGCCATTGGGCATACGGAACGCCAGGATGAACACTTCGTCGTTGGTGAGCTGCACCACCTCGTAGTCGCCCGCTATGGCATTGGGCATGGGCAGGGTTTTGGCGGATTTGTCGGCGAGGAAGGTGACGTAGAGCTTGGTGTCGTGATCTTCCTTGCGGCCCTTGAACGGGTCAGCGGCCAGCAGCGCGCGGATCTCGTCCTGGGTGCGCAACACCGTGCCGATAGGGAAGCCGAAGCTTGCGGCGAGGGCGTCCTCGATCGCCTTCTGGCCGACGGCTGCGGGCGCAGCATCGAACAGCACATTGCCGCTGGCCAGGATGGTTTTGACATTGGCAAAGCCCATCGCCTCGAAAGCGGCTTTGAGATCGGCGCTCTTGACCTGGCGCTGGCCCAGATTGACCCCGCGCAGCAAAGCCAGGTGGCGGATCATTTCGCCGGGCCCTGCGGATAGATGGTTTCGCCACGCGCCAGCATCTCGACAAAGGCCGCAATCTTTTTGGCGCGGCCAGCGGGCGTCTTGAGGCTGTGGACGCGAAAGGTCAGGGCGAAGCGGTTTTGGGCGCTGAGCGTATCATAGCGTGCCTTGGCCGCAGGATTGGCGGTGATGGCAGCGAGCAGGTCGACCGGCGCCTCCATGGTGGTGGCATAGGCGGCGTCCCAGCGCCCGTCGGCTTTGGCGGCATCGACATGGCGCAGGCCATGCGCGGTCATTTTGCCCTCTTGCACCAGCCGGGCGACATTGTCGCGATTGACCTGGCTCCACAGGCTCTTGGGCTTGCGTGTGGTATAGCGCTGGACGAAGGAAATCTCGTCCCAGCCCTTGCGGATGGCGTCGATCCAGCCCCAGCAAAGCACTACGTCGATGGCTTCCACCGCCGTGATGCTCTGGTGGCCGCTGGCCTTTTTGAAGATGCGGATCCACACCTCGTCGGCGCTGTCGTGATGGGAGGCGAGCCAGTCGTAAAACGCCGCCTTGCTGGTGAATTCCCTGATTTTGGCCGGGTCGACGACGACCGGGGCCATTCAGTCCACCGCCACGCCGGCCGTGGCGAGGATGGATTCGAGCTTCGGGTCGAGCAGCTCGCTGGCGGGCAGATGAATGCCGAAAATATTGGTCAGCACCTCGCGCAGTTCGGCGACGCTGGTCAGGTGGCGGGTTTCCGAGGGCTGGCCCAGCACATGGGTGGTCAACCGGTTATCTCTGAGCGCCAGCCGCTTGCCGGGCGGGGTCAGGGCGACGCGCAGTTCCTTGCGGAAGCCCGATTCGGGATCGGTGGAGAGAAAAATATTGGACGCGGCGTAATCGGCGGACTGCCGCTCGGCGGTGTCGAATTGGTAGAGCGCGCGCCATTCATCGCCCAGCTTGGCTTCGAGCCGCCACTCGGGATCGCCGCCGGTGAGGCGGAAGGCCTCGTGCGGGGTGGCCTGCTCGACATCAGCCTTGAGCCGCAGCGGACCAGTCAGCGTCATGCCGCCAAAGCCGACATCGGCAATATAGGTGACGCCGCTGATGTCGACGGCCAGCAGCATATGGGTCGCTGGTCTGTCGGTGGCATCGGGGTCGTTCCACAGCACCCGCGCCGCCAGTCCGCGCACAGTGAAGTCGAGTTCGCGCAGCACCGCCTGCAGCAGGAGATTGTGCTCGTAGCAATAGCCGCCGCGCCGGTCGGTCAGCAGCTTCTTGACGATGGCAGCCAGATCGAGATTGACCGGCAGGCCGAGCAGGGGATTGAAATTTTCAAAGGCGATGGCTGCGGGGTGCAGCGCGTGGATCGCCTCAAGTGTCGCCAAGGTCGGGGCGATGGAGCCGGCAAAGCCGATTCGGTCGAAATAGGCTTTGAGATTGACCTTTTGGCTCATGAGCCACCCCTGCCGCTGTTTTCGTTCGGCGTGCAATATGGTCGATGCGTGGGGCGCTGTCACCGGCACCGAATGCAATTTCGTCGCGCCGGGGGGCTGGACGCGCCAAATATCGGCTCGCTGAAAGTGTCAGGCCTGCGCCTTGCGCACCCGGATCACCACGTCGACATGGCTCACCACCATGCCCTTGGGGGCGTCGGGCAGGGCCAGGAACTGGACCGAGGCGGCAGGAATATCGATCATCCGCTGCTCATCTTCCACGAAGAAGTGATGATGATCGGAAGTATCGGTATCGAAATAGGAGCGCGAGGCATCCACGGCGACTTCGCGCAACAGTCCGGCTTCATGGAACTGATGCAGCGTATTATAGATTGTCGCCAGCGAGACATTGACCCGGGCGTCGGAAGCTTCGCCATGCAACTGCTCGGCGCTGACGTGACGATGCGGGCCGCCAAACAGCAGTTCGGCAAGCGCCACGCGCTGACGGGTCGGGCGAAGACCGGCCATGCGCAGGACCGCCGTGAGGCAGGGCTTGCGCGATGGATGCGACCGGACGGTCTGGGAGCGATCTGTCATGGGGTCCTTGGAAACGAAAAAGGGCCGGGAATTGCTGGCTTCCTTATAGCCACGGCAGGGTATTCATACAAGTCGCAGGGGCGCGGCGGGCCTCTGGCGGCGCGATCTGGCGAACCGGGGCTGACTTGACCCCCCTTGCGCGCGTCTATACGAGACAAAACAACAGGGTTAACCGGGGTAACAAGCATGGCCGAGCGGCAGAATGCATTTGGGTATGAAGAGCTGCTGGCCCATGGTCGTGGCGAATTGCCCGGTCAGGGCGACGCCCGTCTTCCCGCCCCGCCCATGCTGATGTTCGACCGCATCACCCAGATCGATGAAACCGGCGGCGCCTTTGGCCGTGGCCAGGTGCGGGCCGAACTCGATGTAAACCCCGATCTGTGGTTCTTCAAATGCCACTTCATCGGCGACCCGGTGATGCCAGGCTGCCTCGGGCTCGACGCGGTGTGGCAGATGACCGGCTTTTTCCTGAGCTGGATCGGCCAGCCCGGCAAGGGGCGCGCTTTGGGTGGCGAGATCAAGTTTACCGGCCAGGTGACGGACGACGTCAAGCTGGTGGAATATGGCATCGACCTCAAGCGGGTCATGAAGTCCCGCCTGACGCTGGGCATTGCCGACGGCTGGGTCAAGGCTGACGGCAAGATCATCTATGAAGCCAAGGATTTGCGCGTCGGGCTGTTTACCGATGCCCAGCTGCATGACCAGAAGGCCAGTGCCTGACCGGCCTTAATGCCGGACCTTTTCCGACCATAATGCGGCGCCGGCCCTAAAGTGCGCCCATACAAGAGCATAAGCGAGGACACGATGAGACGAGTTGTCGTCACCGGCATGGGTATCATTTCCTCGATCGGCAATTCGCTCGACGAGGTCACGGCCAGCCTGCGCGCCGCCAAGCCCGGCATTGTTGCCGCGCCGGACTATGCCGAGCTGGGTTTCCGCAGCCAGGTCAAGGGCGATCCCGGCCTCGACCCGTTTGAAATCCTCGACCGCCGCGTCACCCGCTTCATGGGCAAGGGCGCGGCGTGGAACTATCTGGCAATGCAGCAGGCGATTGCCGATGCGGGGCTGGAAGAGAGCGACATCTCTAACCCGATGACCGGCATCGTCATGGGTTCGGGCGGCGCCTCCACCCGCACCATCGTCGAAGCCGCCGACATCACCCGCAAAAATCTCAGCCCCAAGCGCATCGGGCCGCTGGCCGTGCCCAAGGCGATGGGGTCCACGGCCTCGGCGACTTTGGCCACGCCCTTCGGCATCAAGGGCATCAATTACACCATCACCGCCGCCTGCGCGACGTCCAAGCATTGCATCGGCAATGCCATGGAACAGATCATGATGGGCAAGCAGGACATCGTCTTCGCCGGTGGTCACGAAGACCTCGACTGGACCCTGAGCGATTTGTTCGACGCCATGGGCGCGATGAGCTCGCGCTATAACGACACGCCTGCCGTGGCCTCGCGTTGCTACGACGCCAATCGCGACGGCTTTGTCATTTCCGGCGGCGCCGGGGTGCTGGTGCTGGAAGAATATGAGCACGCCAAGGCGCGCGGCGCCAAGATCTGGGCCGAGCTGATCGGCTATGGCGCTACCTCGGACGGGCTCGACATGGTCGCTCCCTCGGGTGAAGGCGCCGAGCGCTGCATGCGCATGGCGCTCAAGAACGTCAAGCAGAAGGTCGACTATATCAACCCGCACGCCACTTCCACGCCGGTCGGTGACCTGCGTGAAATCGAGGCGATCCGCGCGCTGTTCGGCAATGAAGACAACTGCCCGCCGATCTCGGCCACCAAGTCGCTGACCGGCCACAGCCAGGGCGCCACCGGCGTGCATGAATCGATCTATTCCATTTTGATGATGAAGCACCGCTTCATCGCCGAAAGCGCCAATATCGAAACGTTGGACCCAGCCTTCGAAGACATGAACATCCTGCGCCAGCGCCGCGACAATGTGGATCTGGGCGTGGTGCTGAGCAACTCCTTCGGCTTCGGCGGCACCAACGCCGCGCTGGTGTTCAAGCACCCTGACGCCTAATGCCGAATTGGCGCGGGTGACGATCCTATCCGCGATGTCATCCCGGCCTTGAGCCGGGACCCATCCTGAGATGCTGGTCGTGACACGGTGGGTGGCGGAGCGACCTTGCGGCTGTTGGGCGATCTCGAGATGAGCCCCGGCTCAAGGCCGGAGTGACGTCGAGGGTGTGGGTGCGACGGCGCAAGCCAGCAGCCCCTAATACGAAAACTCCGAAAACCGGCCGCCCTTGCTGTCATAGGTCAGCAGGCGCCCGATCAGTGGCTCGCCGATGCCGGTGAGCAGCTTGATGGCTTCCATGGCCATCAGCGTGCCGATAACGCCCGTCAGCGGCCCCAGAATGCCGGTGGCTTCGCAACTGGGCAGGTCGGCATCGTCGGCTTCGGCAGGATAGATATCGTCGAAGCGCGGGCCGCCCGGCGCGAAGATGGTGACCTGGCCGTCAAACATCGAGACAGCGCCGGAAACCAGCGGTAGCCCCAGGGCCTCGGCGGCAGCGGCCGTGATACGGCGGGTGGCGAGATTGTCAGTGCCGTCCAGCACCAGCGCATAATCGGCGAAAATGGCCGGGGCATTGTCAGGCGTCAGCCTAAGGCTGTGCGGCACGATCTGCACATGCGGATTGAGCGCGGCAGCAAATTCCGCGGCGCTCGCCACCTTGGCTTTGCCGATGCTGGCAGTGGTGTGCAGCACCTGCCGCTGCAGATTGGACAGCGAGACCTCGTCATCGTCGATAATGCCTATGGTGCCGATGCCGGAAGCCGCCAGATAGGCGATGACCGGACTGCCCAGCCCGCCGGCGCCGACCACCAGCACCCGCGCCGCCTTCAGCGCCTGCTGCCCGGCCCCGCCCATGCCCTTGAGCACCAGATGGCGCGAATAGCGCCGCGTCTCTTCGGGCGAGAGCGGGTCAGGGAGCAAGGGGCACCGCGATGAAGCGCCGGTCCGGCCCTTCAAAGCCCAGCGAATAGACGCTGACAATCGCCACCACGCCGGCCGTCGGGTCGGTGTTGAAGGCAGCAAAGCTGTCAAACGGGGCGATCACCCCATAGAGCCGATAGGCCGAGACGCAGCCTCGGCTTTTCGGCACCGTCTCGTCGCGATGCACTTCGGTGCTGGTGCCGTCCTTGGTGTAAATGAGGGCAAAGCCGGTGACTGGTTCATCGGTATAGCTGGCGCAGGCGGCGTCGCCCGGCGCGGTGAAGCTCTCCAGCGTCAAATCGAACACATGGTCCGGCGCGCTCATGCCATAGCTCGGCCAGCCGACACTCAGCTGGTTGAAATCGGCATCGACCGTGCCGTCGCCATTCAGCGCCAGAATGTCCACCGGCTCGGTGATGCCATATTGTTCGAGCAGCGGCTTTGCCTGTTCCTGCGCTTCGGCGCGGGCCTGGGGCAGGCCGACACTCTCATCGTCGAGGCGGACGCGGATCGGTGCGCCCTTGACCCAACTGTCACTGCTTAGATCGAGCACATAGATATTGGCATAGGCAAAGCCCGAGCCGTCCTGAATGCCGAATTCTTCAAAGGCGAAATAGCGGAAATCGTCGGAATAGCCGAGATAGTCGATGCCGGCCCGGTCACCGGCAAAAGCGGGGGTGGCGAGGGTGAGGGCGAGGGCCGCGCCGAGCCAGAATGGCGCGCGCCCGCTCACCGGGTTAGCCGCGTCCGGTTGAGCCAAAGCCGTTATGGCCGCGTTCAGTGTCATCGAGCGTCTCCACCGTTACGAAACTTGCCGCGCTGACCGGGGCGATCACCATCTGGGCAATGCGGTCGCCGCGGCGCAGGGTGAATTCGGCCTGCCCCAGATTGATCAGCGGCACCATCACCTCGCCGCGATAATCGGCGTCGATTGTGCCCGGCGCGTTGAGCACAGTCACCCCATATTTGACCGCGAGGCCCGAGCGCGGCCGCACCTGTGCCTCGTGGCCTTCGGGCAGCGCCATGGCAAAGCCGCAAGGCACCAGCCCGCGCACACCCGGCGCTAGCACCATCACTTCGCCTACCGGCAGCGCGGCGGCCAGATCCATGCCGGCGGCGCCGGCGGTCTGCCGGCTCGGCACGGGCAGGCCCACGCCATGCGGCAGCCAGACCAGGTCGACGGAAACCACATCAATCATCGTATAGGCCTCACAGCGAAGTCAGCGTCAGCAGGCGCCACAGCAGCGCCGCCATGGTCAGCCCGGTAATCCCCATCAGCCCCAGCATGGCCCAGCGCAGCACTCGATCGCGCGGGCGGGCCTTGTTGGCGTGATAATCGGCCAGCGCCAGTTCGGCCTGCTCGATGATGATGGGCAGTCGCCCGGCCGCCTCGGCGGCGGTGGTGAAATGGTCCTTGATGTCTTCCAGCCGCCCCAGCGGTCCGGCTTCCTTGCGCAGCCAATCGCCCACCACCGGCTCGGCCACGGTCCAGATATCGAGATGCGGATCAAGCGCGCGGGCGACGCCTTCGACCAGCACCATGGATTTTTGCAGCAGCACCAGCTCGGGGCGCGTCTCCATGGAAAACAGGTCGGTGATGGTGAACAGCTGGCCGAGCACGCGGGCCATGGAAATATCCGAGGCGGTGCGGCCATGCAGCGGCTCGCCGATGGAGCGGATGGCGAGGGCAAAGTCGTCGACCGACTGGTCCTTGGGAACATAGCCGATATCGAAATGCCGTTCGGCCACCAGGCGATAATTGCGGGTGATGAAGCCGTAAAGAATGTCGGCGAGGAAGCGGCGTTCCTTGCGGTTGATGCGACCCATAATGCCGAAATCGACGGCGATGACGTCGCCATTGCGCCGATCGGCGAACAGATTACCCGGATGCATGTCGGCATGGAAAAAGCCGTCGCGGATGGCATGGCGCAGGAAGCTCTGCAGCAGGTTGGCCGCCAGCGCCTTGCGATCGACCCCGGCGGCATCGAGCGCCGCATGGTCGCGAATCGGGATGCCGTCGACCCAGCTGGTGGTCAGCACATTTTGCGCGACGTGATCCCACGACACGGTGGGGATGACGAAGCCGGTGTCGTTTTTGATGTTCTCGGCCATTTCCGAAATGGACGCAGCTTCGAGCCGTAAATCGAGTTCGAGCCGTGCCGAGCGGTCGAGGGTGGCCACCACTTCGGTGGGACGCAGACGGCGGGTCGAGTGCACCAGCCCCTCGGCCAGCCGCGCGACCGCGTAAAAGCTCTCGATATCGGCCATGAAGCGGGCTTCGACGCCGGGGCGCAGGATCTTGACCGCGACGGTCTTGGGCAGGCCGCTGGCCGGCTTGAGCCTGGCCTGATGCACCTGGGCGATGGAGGCGGCGGCGATGGGCGGGGACAGCTCGGTCAGCTCGTCGGCCTTGTCGCCCAATGCGGTCTTGAGAATGGCCGGCACCAGCGTGGCGTCGAACGGGTCCATCTTGTCCTGCAGCCCGGCCAAATCATTGGCGATCTGCGGCCCGACCACATCGGGGCGGGTGGCCAGGGTCTGGCCGAATTTGACATAGGTGGGGCCGAGCCGGTTGAGCGCCTTGTTGAGGCGTTCGACATGGCCGGTCTTACGCACGCTGGGGCGCTCGATCAGCCGGCCCAGCCAGATGCCGAGGCGCAGCGGCGCCAGCGCGGGGGGCAGTTCACCGGGAATGGACAGCGCCCCTTCGCGCGCCAGCACATAGCCGGCGCGGAACAGACGGAGATAAGCGCCGATGACCATGGGCTAGAGCTTCCATCCGGAGAACAGCGTGGCGATGTTGCCGGTGAAGGAGGTGTGTTTGGCGCGCTTGAAGCCGGCCTGGGTCAGCATGGCGGTAAACGCCGTCGGGGCAGGGAATTTGCGGATCGATTCGACGAAATATTGGTAGGGCTGGGAATCCCCGGTCACCACCTTGCCCATCGGCGGGATCACCCGGTCGGAATAGAGCTTGTAGAGACTGTCGAGGCCCGGCACGTCGACCTGGGAGAATTCCAGCACCAGAATGCGGCCGCCGCGCTTGAGCACGCGATGCGCCTCGTCGAGCGCCTTCTGGACGCGCGGCACGTTGCGGATGCCGAAGGCGATCGTATAGGCGTCAAAGCTGTTGTCGGCGAAGGGCAGCTCTTCGGCATTGGCTTCGACAAAGCTGGCCTGCGCCGGATAGCGCCAGGCCTTGGCACGCTCGGCCCCGACCCGCAGCATGTCCGAATTGATGTCCGAGACCACGACTTCGGCATAGCCGACCGAGGCATTGATGATGCGCTCGGCGATGTCGCCGGTGCCCCCGGCCATGTCGAGGACCTGATACGGCCGCGTGCCGGTCTTGGGCGGCGCCAGCTCATTGACCAGGGCGTCCTTCCACAAGCGATGCACGCCGGCGCTCATCAGATCATTCATCAAATCATAGCGGTCGGCCACATTATGGAACACCGCATTGACCAGGCCCTGCTTGTCGTCCATCGCCACGGTCTGCTCGCCGAAATGAGTGGTCTCGCGCGCGTCGGTCATGGCATCGTCCAATCGGCCTTGTATGATATTCGTACATCTCGTACGGCCGCACCATATGCAACCCATTCTGGCTTTGCCATGGCACAAAGCCGCACAGGTAAAGAGGCCAACAATGCCCGAACTGCCCGAGGTCGAAACCGTACGCCGGGGGCTGGAGCCCTGGCTGGTGGAGGCGCGGATCGATTCCGTGACGCTGCGCCGCGCCAATCTGCGCTTTCCGTTTCCCGAGGGATTGGCCGCAGCGCTGGAAGGCCAGACCATCGTGTCGGTGGGTCGCCGCGCCAAATATCTGCTGATCGGGCTGAGCAATGGCCAGACCGTGCTGAGCCATCTGGGCATGACCGGCTCCTGGCGCTTTGCCGAGCACGGCATCGACAAGCCGCCGCGCTATTACGAGCCGGGCACCGAGCCCAAACATGATCACATGATCTGGGATATTTCCCATCCCGCCCATGGCAAGAGCCATCTGATCTATGCCGATCCGCGCCGCTTCGGTTTCATCGATCTCTATGACGATATTGGCGACAGCCCCTATCTCAAGGATCTGGGCCCCGAGCCGCTGGGTAATGATTTCAATGCCGACATGATGGCGGCCAAGTTCAAGGGCAAGAAATCCCCGATCAAGGCAGCGCTGCTCGATCAGCGGGTAGTGGCGGGGCTGGGCAATATCTATGTGGCCGAGGCGCTGCACCGGGCCCATATCCTGCCCACGGTGCTGGCCGGCACGCTGGTGACCGCCAAGGGCAAGCCCAAGGCGGCGTTGGAGGACCTGGCCCATGCGGTGCGGCAGGTGCTGGTGGAGGCCATCGAAGTGGGTGGCTCGACCCTGCGCGACTTCCGCAATGCCGAAGGCGGCTCGGGCTATTTCCAGCATCGTTTCGCCGTCTATGACCGCGAAGGCGAGCCCTGTCCGACCCCGCTCTGCACCGGCACCATCCAGCGCATCGTGCAGTCGGGACGCTCGACGTTTTTCTGTCCGGTGTGCCAGAAGGCGCCATAGCAGGCCTCAGCGCCCCTTGTGGCCTGAATCCAGTTGACGCTCACCCCGCCATCCCCTATAGACCGCCCAACTTGGTGGCAGACGAACGCCGCCGAATTTCATTTCATCCCGGACGCCTGTGACCCATGAGGGTGCATGTGGCCGGTTGGACGCCAAGAGGACCGTTATGGCCAATACTCCTTCAGCCAAGAAGGCCACCCGCAAGATCGAAGCCCGCACCGCGGTCAACAAGTCGCGCCGTTCGCGCGTGCGCACCTTCATCCGCAAGGTTGAAGAAGCCATTGTTGCCGGCGACCACGCAGTTGCCATGGCAGCGCTGAGCGCAGCGGCTCCCGAGATCAACCGTGCGGCCACTCGCGGTATCGTCCACGCCAATCTGGCGGCCCGCAAGATTTCCCGCCTCAATAGCCGGGTCAAGGCGCTTAGCGCCTGATCGGCCAGCGCGGCGCCCTAAGGGCTGCTGCTGCCAGCATGTGAAACTGGGCTCCGCAAGGGGCCCATTTTCTTTGTATGGTACCGGGCAAGGTTTTTCCGTCTGTCCGGCGTCCTACGAAGCTCCTGACAGGATAGCCAATTGCCGGACGGGTATGCCCGTTTGGGGCTTTGTGCTGGCCTGCCAAAGGCTTGGCGCCATGAAGGTCGTTTTTGCCGCAGCGCGGAAATCGGGCGTGCGGCGGAAAAATCACCCGGGCGGAAATAAATTTTTTACCCTTCGGGCCGACTTAAGGAATGGAATCTGCGTTGAGTCACAGACCCTTGCTTTGAGGGACTTTGGCGGGGGCGGGGGACCAGAAATCACAACCTCGGAGTCAACCCCTCATTTTAAAGATTCCACGGTTGCGGGGCCAAAACCCTGCCTCTAAAGTGAATTGGTCAACACGGCAAAGGACACCAAGAATGAGTGTCCGGCGAGGTTGGCAGGCTCATTTTCCGAGCGTTGGTTTTTAGCTTCTCGGCGGCAACGCCGCAGGTGTTTTTGTACCGGTGAAGGTTGTGTTGGCAGCGTGTTTGGGGGCCAGTCCCCTCGATATCGGCATGGTTCAGTAGGCCTTCGGCCGTAGGGCCGGGTTCACGACAAGATTGAGATGGCAGCCGGTGGGGCAACCACCGGGGAGTGTAAATGCGTCCGCAATGTCGGACGCCAACGGCGAAGCTATGGCCAGTTGGAGCCCTCCGGTTCCGGCCACGGCAGAAAAAATGACAGGGCACATCCACTGGCTTTGCGGGCCAGCGGATCGAACAGAATGGGGCACATCAAGATGACGCGACAGGCAATTGCCGGAGGGGATGATTGGGCCAAGGCCAATTCCTCCTCTTCCCTTCCGACCACTCAAGGCGAAAAACCTGTCATGACCACTTCCGACACCTCCGAAGGCCAGCGCGATCTGTGGAACCGGGTCCGCGCGCGCCTCAAGGCCGGTGTTGGCGAAGATGTCTTCGCGTCCTGGTTCGCCCGGCTGGAGCTCGAGGAAATTGTCGAGGACGTGGTGCATCTGTCGGCGCCGACGCGCTTCCTCTGCTCCTGGGTCCAGTCCAACTACAGCGACCGGATTCTGGAATCCTTCCGCCAGGATGCTGCGGAAGTCGGCCGCATTCAGGTGACTTTGCGCGTCAATGGTCAGGCCCGCCCGCGCCTGGTCCAGGCCAATGCCGAACCCGCCGCCCCCAATGAAACCGCTGCTCCCGCTCTGGCGCCTGCCCCGCTGCCGACGACGAGCCAGCCGCGCATGGTGCGCGACAATTCTGCCGCCAAGGGCGATGCCCTGGCCGGCAGTGCCATCGATCCGCGCATGACCTTTGAGAGCTTTGTGCCCGGTGGCGCCAATGAAATGGCGCTCGGCGTGGCCAAGCAGATCGCCCAGGCGGTCGCCAACAACACCGTGACCTTCAATCCGGTCTACATTCATTCCACGGTCGGTCTGGGCAAGAGCCACCTGCTCAACGCCATCGCCCATGCGGTGCAGCAGGCCGAGCCGTCCAAGAATATCGTCTATCTGACCGCCGACCACTTCATGTATCATTTCATCACCGCCGTGCAGCGCCAGTCGGCACTCGGCTTCAAGGAATGGCTGCGTCGGGTCGATCTGCTGCTCATCGACGACATGCAGTTCCTGCAGGGCAAGTCCGCCACCGAATTCGGCCATACGCTGGGCACGCTGCTCACCGGCGCCAAGCAGGTGGTGGTAGCCGGCGATGCACCGCCGCGTGATCTCGAAATGCTCGACGAACGCATCAAGTCGCGCCTGTCGGGCGGGCTGGTGGTGCCGATTTCCGGCTTCGATCTCGATCTGCGCCGGGCCATCGTGCAGCGCCGCGCCGAGCAGTCGGCAACCCGCTATGGCATGCATTTCCCGGTGCCGGTGATCGACTATGTCGCCCGCGCCGTGGTCAGCCATGGCCGCGATCTCGATGGCGCGGTCAACCGCCTCGTCGCCGCCAACCAGCTGACCGGTGAACTGATCACCGTGCCGCTGGCCGAAAAGACCCTGGGCGACCTGATCCGCAGCCGCGAAGCCCGCCGCGTCCGTATCGAGGACATCCTCAAGATCGTCTCGCGCCACTACAAGGTGCCGCGCAACGAGCTGCTGTCGGCCCGTCGCTCGCGCGACGTGGTGCGTCCGCGCCAGATCGCCATGTTCCTCGCCAAGGCGCTGACCTCGCGGTCGCTGCCCGAAATCGGCCGGCGCTTCGGCGGCCGCGATCACACCACCGTGCTGCACTCGGTGCGCAAGGTCGAGCAGATGATCAAGGACGACGTGGAACTGGCGCAGGAGATCGAGCTGCTCAAGCGCATGCTCGAAGAATAGCGGGCGGGTTGCCCCCTTCTCCCCTCGCTGGGAGAAGGGCAGACCAATGCGACGGAAAATCCTGCGGCAAACCTGTCCCCGCCCTTGCCTTTGCGTTCACAAATTGTAAATGTCCAAACCCCGGTCCGCCGGGGTTTTTTGTCGTCGCGTAGTGCCAGGGAAGTTGCCGAATGAAAGTCACGCTCGAACGCAATCATCTGCTCAAGTCGCTGAGCCATGTGCATCGGGTGGTGGAGCGGCGCAACACCTACCCCATTCTGGCCAACGTGCTGTTCAAGGCCAGCGACGACAAGGTCGAGCTGCGCGCCACCGACCTCGACATCGAAGTCACCGAATCGGTGCCGGCCATGGTGTCGACTGCCGGCACCACCACGGTCCCGGCCCATACGCTCTATGAAATCGTCCGCAAGCTCTCCGATGGCGCCGAAGTGCGGCTCGAGACCGATGGCGGCGAGAACATGGTGCTCACCTCGGGCCGCTCGCGCTTCAACCTGGCGTGTCTGTCGCCGGACAGCTTCCCCGATCTTAAGTCGGGCAGCTTCGGCCATGAATTCACCATGCCCGCCTCGGCTTTGCGCGAGTTGATCGAGCGCACCCAGTTCGCCATCTCCAACGAGGAGACGCGCTACTATCTCAACGGCATCTATTTCCACACCGTCGACATTTCCAATGTCGGCACCGTACTGCGCGCCGTCGCCACCGACGGCCACCGCATGGCCCGCGCCGAGCTGGACGCGCCGGCTGGTGCCCAGGGCATGCCCGGCATCATCGTGCCGAAAAAGACCGTGGGTGAAGTGCAAAAGCTGCTCGACGGCGCCGATGGCGACGTCACGGTGGAAGTCAGCGACACCAAGATCCGCTTCACCGTCGGCACCGTGGTGCTGCTCAGTAAGCTGATCGAAGGCACCTTCCCCGATTACGATCGGGTGACCCCCAAGAATAACGACAAGCAGATGAATGTCGATCGCGCCAGCTTTGCCATCGCTGTCGACCGCGTCTCCACCATTGCCTCCGATCGCGGCGGCAAGGCGGTCAAGCTGCATGCCACCAACGGCCTGCTCGAACTGTCGGTGACCAATCCCGACCATGGCACGGCCAGCGAAGAGCTGGCCGTGGAATTTGAAACCGACGGCTTCGAGATCGGCTTCAATGCCCGCTATCTGCTCGACATCATCGGCCAGATTCGTTCGGAAAACGCCGTCTTCATGTTCAACGACGCCGGCTCGCCGACGCTGGTCAAGGACGACGGCGAAACCCGCGCGCTCTACGTGCTGATGCCGATGCGGGTGTAAGTGGCGTCCCGCAGGGGAAATCGCTCCGGTGGAGCGATTTAAGCCGCGAACGCCCGGAGAGCTATGCTCGCAGGGCCCAGACTTGTCGCATGCTCGATCCTCCCTTCTCCCCTTGAGGGAGAAGGTGCCCGAAGGGCGGATGAGGGGTCTGCGATGGTGAAGCCTGCAATGCCGACTGTTACGACCCCTCACCCGTCTCGGCTGCGCCGATCCACCCTCTCCCTCAAGGGGAGAGGGGTAGAAAGGGTGTAATGACCCGTCACCTCTCCCGCCTGCGCCTCACCGCCTTCCGCAATTATGCCGCGGCGGCGCTGGATCTTGATTCTCGCCATGTCGTACTGACCGGCCCCAATGGCGCCGGCAAGACCAACCTGCTCGAAGCCATTTCGGTGCTGTCGCCCGGCCGGGGGCTGCGTGGGGCCAGTTTTGAGACCCTGCAGGCCCATGGCAGCGATATCGGCTGGGCGGTGGCGGCCACCATCGAAACCGATAACGGACCGGCCGATATCGGCACCGGCGCGGCGCCTGAAGGCGGGCGGCGGGTGCGCATCAATGGCGCCAATGCCCGCTCTATCGAGGCGATGAGCGACTATCTGCGCGTGCTGTGGTTGACCCCGGCGATGGATGGATTGTTTTCCGGCCCGGCCGGCGATCGGCGGCGCTTTCTCGATCGGCTCGTCACCACCCTCATTCCCAGCCACTCGGCCTCGGTCGGCGATTACGAAAAGGCCATGCGCCAGCGCAATCGGCTGCTGGAAGAGCAGGGCGATCCGGCCTGGCTCAATGCCATCGAGGCGCAGATGGCCGAGCTGGGTGCTTCGATCCATCTGGCGCGCGCCGATAGCCTTGAGCATCTGCAGGCGCTGATCGAGCAGAGTCTCGATGATGTCAGTTTCCCGGCCGCCCATCTGGCGCTGACGCCGCTGCTGGAGGGCGTGGTCGACCATCCGTCCTCGGCGGCGCTGGAAACCGCCCTGCGCGACGCCTGGCGGGCCGCGCGCGGGGTTGATCGTGCCGCCGGGCGCACCATATCAGGGCCACACCGGGTCGATCTTGAGGTGACCTATGCCCAAAAGGGCATGCCGGCCGCGCTGGGCTCGACCGGCGAGCAAAAGGCACTGCTGATCGGCCTCATCCTGGCGCATGCGCGCTTGGTCAAATTGCGCACCGCCATCACCCCGTTTCTGCTGCTTGACGAGATCGCCGCCCATCTCGATCCCGACCGGCGCCGGGCGCTGTTTTTGGCGCTCGACGGGTTGGGTACGCAGTGTTTTCTGACTGGTACCGACCGGGTCTTGTTCGAGGCGCTGGGCGAGCGGGCGCAGCTGATCACGGTGCGCGATGGACGGGTTTATCCCGACTGAGGCGGCGCCTGGGAATGAACCGGCGAATCGGGGCGCCTATCCCCCGCAAATGGCCCGAAAAAGCCCATTTTGCTTGGGGTTAGACCCCTGTTCCGGTAGAACAAAGTACCTGCGAAATAGACTGATTCGGACCCCATGACCGATAGCGAAAATCCCATTCCCGACGAATACGGCGCTGACAGCATCAAGGTGCTCAAGGGCCTCGACGCCGTGCGCAAGCGCCCCGGCATGTATATCGGCGATACCGATGACGGTTCGGGCCTGCATCACATGGTCTATGAGGTGGTGGATAACGCCATTGACGAGGCGCTGGCCGGTCACGCCGACCTGGTCACGGTGTCGCTCAATGCCGATGGTTCGGTGACGGTCAACGACAATGGTCGCGGCATTCCCACTGGCATCCATCAGGAAGAGGGCATCTCGGCGGCCGAGGTCATCATGACCCAGCTCCATGCCGGCGGTAAATTCGACCAGAACAGCTACAAGGTCTCGGGGGGCCTGCACGGCGTGGGCGTGTCGGTGGTCAATGCGCTGAGCCAGTGGCTGCGGCTCAATATCCGCCGCGACGGCAAGATTTTCGAGATGGGTTTCACCCATGGCGTCGCCGATGCGCCGTTGGCCCAGACCGGCACCTATGTCGCCAACAAGCAGCCCGGCACTTATGAAGGCCGCAGCGGCAGCGCCATCAGCTTTTTCCCCTCGACCGACACCTTCACCATGGTCGAGTTCGATTTCAAGACGCTGGAGCATCGCCTGCGCGAGTTGGCCTTCCTGAACTCGGGCGTCCGCATCATTCTCAACGATTCCCGCCACCCCGAGCTGGTCAGCACCGAGCTGTATTACGAGGGTGGTCTCGAAGCCTTCGTCAAATATCTCGATAAGTCCAAGACCGGCGTGCTCGAGGCGCCAATCACCATGATCGGCGAAAAGGACGGCATCGTCGTCGAAGTCTCGCTGCAGTGGAATGACAGCTATCACGAGAACGTGCTGTGCTTCACCAACAACATCCCGCAGCGCGATGGCGGCACCCATCTGGCCGGCCTGCGCGGCGCCTTGACGCGCCAGGTGGTCGGCTATGCCGAAAGCTCGGGCATCGCCAAGCGCGAAAAAGTCAGCATGACCGGCGACGACACCCGCGAGGGGCTGACCTGCGTGCTTTCGGTGAAAGTCCCCGATCCGAAATTCAGCTCGCAGACCAAGGACAAGCTGGTCTCCTCCGAAGTTCGCCCGGTCGTTGAAAGCATCGTCAACGACAAGCTCGGCCAGTGGTTCGAAGAGCATCCCAACGAGGCCAAGATCATTGTCGGCAAGGTGGCGGAAGCCGCTGCCGCCCGCGAAGCCGCCCGCAAGGCGCGCGAACTGACCCGCCGCAAGGGCGCGTTGGAAATCTCCTCGCTCCCCGGCAAGCTGGCCGACTGCCAGGAACGCGACCCGGCCAAGTCTGAAATCTTCATCGTCGAGGGTGACTCGGCTGGTGGCTCGGCCAAGCAGGGCCGCGACCGCTCCAATCAGGCGGTGCTGCCGCTGCGCGGCAAGATCCTCAATGTCGAGCGCGCCCGCTTTGACCGCATGATTTCCTCCGATCAGGTCGGCACGCTGATCACGGCGCTCGGCACCGGCATTGGTCGCGAAGAGTTCAACGCCGACAAGCTGCGCTACCACAAGATCATCATCATGACTGACGCCGACGTGGACGGCGCCCATATTCGCACCCTGCTCCTGACCTTCTTCTACCGGCAGACGCCGGAGCTGATTGAGCGCGGCCACATCTACATCGCCCAGCCGCCGCTCTACAAAGCCATGCGCGGCAAGTCCGAGCAGTACCTCAAGGACGAAGCGGCGCTGGACAAATATCTGATGGAAGCCGGGCTCGACGACGCGGTATTCAAGACCCGTGACGGCGTCGAACATGCCGGCGGCGACCTGCTTGGCATCGTGCAGCAGGCGCGCGATATCGTGCTGGCCATCGACAATCTCAACACCCGCTATAATCGCAGCCTGGTCGAACAGGCGGCGATTGTCGGCGGGCTCGATCCCGATGGCCTGGCCGATCCGGACCGCATCACCGGCACCATGAACCGCATCTCCAACCGGCTCGACCGCATTTCCGACGAGCTGGAACGCGGCTGGTCCGGCGCCATCACCGACGACGAAAGCCTGGCCTTCTCGCGCACCGTGCGCGGCGTGACCGAGACCCACGTCATCGACAAGCTGCTGCTGCAAAGCGCCGACGCGCGCAAGCTGCGCCAGCTCGCCGACCGGCTGGACGAAATCTATGGCGGCGTGCCGACGCTGACCCGCAAGGGCGACTCCATTCCCGTGTTTGGCCCGGCTTCGCTGTTCAAGGCAGTGACCGATGCCGGCCGCAAGGGCGTGTCGCTGCAGCGCTACAAGGGCCTGGGGGAAATGAATGCCTCCCAGCTCTGGGAAACCACGCTCGACCCCAATGCCCGCACCCTGCTCAAGGTCGAGATCGACAACACCACCGAAGCGGACGAGATTTTCACCGCCCTGATGGGCGACCTGGTCGAACCCCGCCGCGACTTCATTCAGGACAATGCCCTCAGCGTCAGCAACCTGGACGTCTAGCAACACTTGCATCGGGCGGCGCCCGATGCTCTGCTTCTCGCTGGCGGCGCATGATGTGCCCAACCATTTTGGGGGCGGTTTATCATGGCGCCCGTGCAGCGCGATAGCCGACAGATCATCCGTCGCCTGCTGGCCGACGGGTTCATCCTTGTATCGACACGCGGTTCGCACCATAAATATCGGCATCTGCCGAGTGGGTGGACGGTGATACTGCCGCATCCGCGCAAGGACATTCCTGTTGGTACGGTCCGCTCGATCTATCGACAGGCAGGTTGGGACCCAGACAGCGATGCGTGAACTCCACTACATTGCGCTCATCCACAAGGACGCCGATTCCGGTTACGGCGTATCGTTTCCCGATGTTCCCGGTGTGATCGCAGTCGCCGATACGCTGGATGACGCCATCGCCGAAGCCGCCGCGGTCTTGGCCTTTGCCTTTGAGGATTGGCCGGGCGAGCGACCGGTGCCGCGGACCCTTGAAGCGCTGCGGCTCGATAGTGATTTTCAGGCAGCGGTAACCGAGGCGGTGGTTGCTGTCATCCGGCCATCGGCTGAGTATTACCAAGCCGCTGAATAGGCAAAACCCCATGAAAAACATCGGCTTTCTCTCCTTTGGTCACTGGTCGCCCTCGGTGCAGTCGCAGACGCGGTCGGCTGGGGATGCGCTGCTGCAATCGATCGATCTGGCCGTGGCGGCCGAGGAATTGGGGGCCGATGGCGCCTATTTCCGGGTGCATCATTTTGCCCGCCAGCTGGCGTCGCCATTTCCGCTGCTGGCGGCGATTGGGGCCAGGACTAAAAAGATCGAGATCGGCACGGCCGTCATCGATATGCGCTACGAAAATCCGCTCTATATGGTGGAGGATGCCAGCGCGGCTGACCTCATTTCCGGCGGGCGGTTGCAGCTGGGGATCAGCCGGGGCTCGCCCGAGCAGGTGATCGATGGCTGGCGCTATTTTGGCTATGGCCCGCATGAAGGCCAGACCGAGGCCGACATGGCGCGCGGCCATGCCGAGATCTTTCTTAACCAATTGAAAGGACTGGGCTTTGCCCAGCCCAACCCGCGCCCGATGTTCCCCAATCCGCCAGGTTTCCTGCGGCTTGAACCGCATTCCGAGGGGCTGCGCGATCGCATCTGGTGGGGGGCGGCGACCGATGCGACGGCGGTCTGGGCGGCGCAATTGGGGATGAATTTGCAGAGCTCGACGCTCAAATTCGACGAGAGCGGCAAGCCGTTCCATGTCCAGCAGGCCGAGCAGATTCGGGCCTATCGCGCCGCCTGGAAAGAGGCCGGTCATGCCCGTGAGCCACGGGTGTCGGTCAGCCGGTCGATCTTCGCTTTGGTCAATGATCTGGACCGCGCCTATTTCGGCAATGGCCGTTCGGAAGAGGATCAGTTCGGCTATATCGAGCCGGAAAAGCGCGCCGTGTTCGGTCGCGGCTATACTGCAGAACCCGATGTTTTAATTAAGGAATTGGCGATGGACGAGGCCATTGCCGAGGCCGATACGCTGCTGCTCACCGTGCCCAATCAGCTCGGCGTCGACTATAATGCGCATGTCATCGAGAGCATTCTGACCCATGTTGCGCCGGCGCTGGGCTGGCGCTGAGATCTAGGGCAGGCGGTAGTCCGAACCTGCGCAATTGCTGGCTTTCCAGTAGGAATCCACCGGGGTGAAATGGCCATGCGCGGCCTGTTCGACGCTGGCGGCGAAGGCCATGGCGCGGCATTCGTCGGGGCCGGCGACGACGTGGACCAGCTCGTGCAATATGGTCAGGCGGCGCAGATTGTCGGTGCCCGAATTGAAGAATTGGGGGCAGAACACCAAAGAAATCACCCCTTCTTCTGGCGGCAGGCGGACAAAGGCGGCAAAGCGGTCGCAGGAGCCGCTGGCTTTGTCACGGGTGACAAATTTGACTGTGATATCTGCGCCCCAATGGTCGGATTGGAAGCGCTGCCGCGTCAACGCCTGCTCGTAGGCGGCGATATCGAGCAAGAACGCGCTGCCAGCAAGCTGACGCTTTGCTTGCGAAAAGCTTGCGATGGCGGCCTCGAGCGCCGCGTCGCGCATTTGGCTTGGCGACGCGGCCATGACCGGGGTGGTCAGCAGCGCGATCAGGATGGCGATCAACGGGCGGAAATTCATGTCGCATGCCTCTAGCCGGTCCGACCGGGGACCGGCAAGTCTGTGACGCGCTGGCAACACCTGCCGGCAAACCGGCAAAACCCCACATAAACCGGCCACATTTGCCCCGGAGAAGAATGGGCTGATCACGCGGCAAGCGCCCCGGCAGCAATGCCGCGCCCGCGTCGAGGTCAGTATTTGCCTTAACCCTTCGGCAACCTGTGGTTCCCCGACGCTGCGGAACAGGATAGAAGCGGGCAAAAGGCACCAGTTTTTCTAAGGTCTGCTTGATGGATTTTCGCATTTCCGCCGATGACCGCGTGGGCAACCAGCCGGCCAAGGGCAATAAGCCCAAGGCTGCGGCGCGGGGTAAGGCCGGAGAGCGGGTCGAGCCCTCCATTGGTCAATCGATGAGCTTTTCCGTCGCTGATGAACGCAGCGGTGGCGGCGGTGGTGGCGGCAAGCCGCCCAAGGCCCCCAAGCGCGGCAAGGCCCAGCCGGCCAGGGCGCGCAAGAAGCGTTCGCGTAGCGGCGGGTTCCTCATGGGCCTGCTGTGGTGGAGCTTTGTTGCGTGCCTGTGGGGCGGCATCGCCGTCATTGGCGTCATCGTCTATTACGGGGCGCAGCTGCCCTCATCCAACACCTGGGCCATTCCCGACCGGCCGCCCAATATCCGCATTCTGGCGGCCGATGGCAGCCTGATTTCCAATCGCGGCGCCACCGGCGGCGAGGCGGTGACCTATCGCGAGCTGCCCTATTATGTGCCGGCCGCCATCATCGCCAGCGAAGACCGCCGCTATATGAGCCATTTCGGCGTCGATCCGATCGGCCTGATTTCGGTGGCCATTGAATCGGTGCAGGCGCGCGGCGTGACCCGCGGCGCCTCGACCATCACCCAGCAGGTGGCCAAGAACCTGTTCCTCACCCCCGACCAGACCCTGGGCCGCAAGGTGCAGGAAGCCATTCTGGCCGTGTGGCTGGAGCAGAATTACTCCAAGGAAGACATTCTCGAACTCTATATGAACCGCGTCTATTTCGGCGCCGGGGCAACGGGTATAGAGGCGGCGGCGCAGACCTATTTCGGCGTCTCGGCGCGCAATCTGTCGCTGGGCCAGGCGGCCATGCTGGCCGGCATCCTGCCCGCGCCCTCGGCCTATAATCCCAAGTCCAATCCCGAGCGGGCCATCGAGCGGCAGCGCCTGTCGCTCAACGCCATGGCGCGCGACGGCTTCATCACGCCCGAGGAAGCCGCAGCGGCCCAGATCGACCCCAACCAGAGCGTGCGCACCCGCGTCGCCGGTTCGGAAGACTATGTGGCCGACTGGGTCGAAAGCCTGATGACCGCCTATATTGGCGACATCGAAAGCGACGTGGTGGTGCAGACCACCATCGACTTCAAGATGCAGAAGGATGCCGAGTTCATCGTCAAGGAACTGGTCGCCTCCGAAGGCCCCAAGCGCGGCTTTAGCCAGGGCGCGCTGGTCGCTATGGATGTCGATGGCAAGGTGCGCGCCATGGTGGGTGGCGTCGATTATCAGGCCAGCCAGTATAATCGCGCCGTCACCGCCAAGCGTCAGCCCGGCTCGACCTTCAAGCCCTTCGTTTACATGGCCGCCATGGAAAAGGGCTACACGCCCGATACCTTGGCCGAAGACGCCCAGTTTGACTACAATGGCTGGAGCCCGCGCAATGCCTCCGGCAAATATGCCGGCACCGTGACCCTGCGCCAGGGCCTGGCCTATTCGCTCAACACCATCACGGCGCGCCTGGCCATCGACGTCACCCCGCAGGCGGTGATCGACGTGGCCACCCGCATGGGCATTTCCTCCCACCTGACGCCCGTGCCCGCCATCGGGCTGGGCACCCAGGAAGTGAACCTGCTCGAGCTGACCAGCGCCTACGCCCCCTTCGCCAATGGCGGTATGGGCGTCATTCCCAATGTCATCACCTCGATCCAATCCAAGGATGGCGATCTGCTGTATCAGGCCTCCGATGCCGGCCCCGGCCGCGTCGTCGATCCCAAGGTGCTGGCCGAGATGAACGACATGCTCAAGGAAGCGGTCGAAGTCGGTACGGGCCGCAGCGCCAATGTCGGCGGCTGGGAATTTGCCGGCAAGACCGGCACCAGCCAGAACGCCCGCGACGCGCTGTTTGTCGGCTACACCTCGGCCATGGTCACCGGCGTCTGGCTCGGCAATGACAATGACACCAAGACCACATTGTCGGGCGGCAACGTGCCGGCGGCGATCTGGTCGCAATTCATGACCAAGGCGCATGCCGGCAAGTCCATGGCCCCGATTCCGGGCGGCAACTATAACGGCCAGCTGGTCGCCCAGCAGGTGATCGACCCGACCACCGGCCAGCCGATGACGCAATATGTCGATGCCAATACCGGCCAGCCGGTACAGACCATGACCGATCCGGCCACCGGCCAGCTGCTGCAGCTCGATCCGGCCACTGGCCAATATCTGCCGGCGACCACGGCGGTGCCGGCCAGCCAGCCAATGCAGGGTGGCCAGATGGTCGATCCGGCGACAGGCATGCCGATCGGCAATGGCGGCGGCATGCTGGTCGACGCCAATGGGGTGCAGATCGATCCGACCACCGGCATGCCGGTGGGCCAGATCGTGCAGGATCAGGCCATCGATCCGGTCACCGGCTATCCGCTGCAGCCGCAGAATCCCGGCCTCACCCAGGCGCCGATTGACCCGAGCACCGGCCTGCCGATGGTCCTGGTGGTCGATCCGGCCACCGGCCAGCAGGTCTGGGTGCCCAGCGCCCCGGCCCAGATGCAGCCGCCGGCCCCCTTGGGCCAGCCGGTGCCGATCGAAAACGAACGCAGCCAACGCACGCTGATGGATCTGATTTTCGGCGATCAGCAGAACTAGGGGCTTCGCCCCTTTTACTGGAGCGCATCACCAAACTCGGTGTCGTCCCGGCCTTGAGCCGGGACCCATCCTGAGATGGGTGTGATGGCTCACCCGATCACCTTGCGGCGACGGGTTGATCTCGAGCTGGGCCCCGGCTCAAGGCTGGGGTGACATCGGGGGTGGGGAGCCTTCGGGGATAAGTCGCCTTAGGCGCCGTGTACCATCAATTGCCGACCATGGGTTTTCAGCCAGGCGCGGCCGCGGTCCATGTCGGGGAGGGTGCGTTTGACCGTGGCCCAGAAGGCGGGGGAGTGGTTCATTTCCACCAGATGGGCGACTTCGTGGGCGGCGACATAGTCGAGCACGAAGGGCGGGGCCAGCACCAGGCGCCAGTTGTAATTGATATTGCCCGAGGATGAGCAGGAGCCCCAGCGGCTGGCCTGACTGCGCATCTTGACCGATTTGACGGTGACATTGAGCCGCTCGGCATGGATGGCGGTGCGCAGTTCGAGATCGGCCTGCGCCTGTTGCTTGAACCAGTCGGTCAGCCTTCGGGCTTGATGGGCCGCATCGCCGGGCACCAGCAGCACTGGCGCGCCATCGTCGTCAGCGATTTCGACCCGGCCGCGCAGCTTGCCGGTGCCGATGATGCGGTGGTCCACCCCGCGCAGGGGGACGACGCCGCCATCGGCGAAACTGGTGGCGGTGGGCGCGCGCTGGATGCGGGCGGCCAGCCAGTTGCGGTGGCGGATGAGGAAGGCCTCGGCTTCGGTCCATTTGCCATGCGGCGGCAGGGTGAGCACCGGGCCGCCGCTATGGGGAATCGACAGCCGATAGCTGCGCGTCCGCGCATTGACGCGCACCGTGACGGTCACCGGCGCCCCATCGATGTCGATGAGGGTGCTGGCCGGAATTTTGGACTTGGCGCGGAAGAACAGGTTCATGGGGGCCGTGGGGAATCGTTGGGGGAGTGTAGCGCGGGATGGCGTCACACGCACGGTCAGTCCCTTTTTCCGTGCATCGGCGTGTTGGGCTCCACCCCACCCTCAATCCCTCCCCATCAAGGGGAGGGAGGCGCAAGTTGCGATGGCGGTGTTCATCGTCTCCCTCCCCCTTGTGGGGAGGGATCAAGGGTGGGGGTGGATTGGCCACTATATTGGGGCTCTCGCACCCCCTCCTAGCCTCCCCCGTCAAGGGGGAGGTACAGCGCAGTGGATGGGGGAGATGAGGGCAAGCCGCCAGCGCCCAAGAAAAAAAGCGCCCCTTTTGGGGGCGCTAGTTTGGTCCGGGGACCGACTTCAGGGGAGGAAGGGATTAGCCGTTATTGTTGGTCCAGCTGTCGCCATTGTCGGGCTTGGGCTGGTCAAAGCCCTGGCGCGAGCCACGGCGTTCGTTCATGAAGCGATCGAATTCTTCGCGATCCTTGGCCTTGTTGAGGTTGGCCATATATTCGTGGAAGGCGTCGATTTCGGCGTCGAGGCGGGCGCGTTCTTCTTCGAGGCGCTTGAGCTGTTCGGCGCGATAGTCGTCAAAGGCTGCATTGCCGCTCGAGCTCATGCCGTAACTCCGCTTGTTCCAGCTCTGGTGGCCCTTGTTGGACGAGCACCAGGCTTTGCCCTTGTTGAAATAGGCTTGGGCCTTTTCCGGCGAGCCGCCGAATTTTTCGCCCCAGAGGATGTAGCCCAGCACCGCCAGGCCGAGCGGCCAAAAGATGATAAAGCCCATAACCATGAGGGCGATGGTCAGCGGCGACCATTGTGGTTTGATGATTGCTGTGGTCATTTCGGTTTCAGTCTCCCAGTCACGATGAGCTTTACATGGCCCGTGCCGAGACAGGATCAATGCTGTGCCCATGGATTTTTTGGTCTTGAAACTGGATTTTTGTCTCCCTATGGCGCGACGGATTTTTGCCTCGGAAGGGCTTTGAAATGAGTATGATCCAGGCCGATGGCCTGCCTTTGCCCTCGACCTGGCGGCCGCTGCGGCTGCAGACGCTGGTGCTGCTGCGCTGGCTGGCGGTGGGTGGCCAGACCATCGGCGTGCTGTTTGTCGCCTTCGGGCTGGGCTTTCCGCTGCCGCTGTTTGAATGTTTTGTGCTGATCGCCCTGTCGGCGCTGGTCAATCTGTGGCTGGTGCTGAAGCTGGGGACTTCCTACCGGCCGTCGGTGCGCTCGGCCGCCGGCCAGGTGGCGTTCGACCTGTTGCAATTGGGCGGGCTGCTGGCGCTGACCGGCGGGCTGCAGAATCCGTTTTCGCTGCTGCTGCTGGCGCCGGTTTCGGTGTCGGCGACGACGCTGCCGCAGCGGGCCACCTTTCTGGTGGCCCTGCTGGCGGTGGTGATCGCCTCGATCCTGTCGGTGTGGCATTTGCCGCTGCCGTGGAATCCGCTCGAGCGCATCGTCTTCAACCGCATCTATGTCATCGGCATCTGGGTTTCGATCGTCTGCGGCGTGGTGTTCATTTCCGCCTATGTCAGTCGCGTCGCCCATGATGCGCGCCAGATCGCCGACGCCTTGGCGGCCACCGAGCTGGCGCTGTCGCGCAAGGAGCAATTATCGGCGCTGGACGGGCTGGCCGCTGCCGCCGCGCATGAGCTGGGCACGCCGCTCTCTACCATTGCGCTGGCGGCCAAGGAGATGCGCAGCGAGGCCGAGCCGGGCAGCGATCTGGCCGAGGATGTGGAACTGATCATCGCTCAGGCGGCGCGCTGCCGGGCGATCCTGGCCAAGCTGCGCAATCTGGGCAATGAAAGCGGCGACCCGTTTGCGGCGGTGCCGCTGACCGATCTGCTGGCCGAAGTGGCGCGGCCGCATGAAGGGCGCGGCAAGGCGATCCTGTTTTATTACGAGAAGGCAGCCGGCCCGGCGCCGGTGTTCCAGCGCAGCGTGGGACTGCTGTATGGGCTGGGCAATCTGATCGAGAATGCCAGTGATTTCGCCCGCTCGACGGTGCGGGTCGAGGCGGCGTGGGATGGTGAGGCGGTATCGGTGTCGATCACCGATGACGGGCCGGGCTTTGCGCCGGAGCTGATCGCGCGGCTGGGCGAGCCCTATCTCACCAGCCGCCCGCGCGATCCGCAGGGGCCTGACGCCAACAAGCCCGGCGGGCTGGGGCTGGGCGTGTTCATCGCCAAGACGCTGCTGGAGCGCACCGGGGGGCGGCTGGCCTTCGAAAATATCGCCGCCAATGGCCATGCAAGGGTGCGCATCGTCTGGCCGCGCAGTGCGGTGGAAGGGACTGCCTGAGCGGGGGCTCAGGCAGCAAGCACGGCAGGCCGGCGGGTGGTGATGATGAAGGTCACGATAAAGGTGGCGCTCATCAGCAGCACGATGGTCGGGGCCGGGGCGCTGTCGATGAAGAAGCTGGCATAGATGCCGAGCAGCGAGCAACTGACCGAGACGGCCACTGCGATACCCAGCATCGGGGCGAAACGCTTGGAGAGCAGATAGGCGATGGCGCCGGGGGCCACCAGCAGGGCGATGGCCAGCACGATGCCGACGGCGGTCAGCGCGGCGACGATGGTCAGCGACAACATGGCCAGCAGCCCATAATGCAGCACCCGCACCGGCAGGCCGATGGCGCCCGCCTGTTGCGGATCGAAGGTGAACAGCAGCAGATCGCGCCATTTGGCGAGCACGATGGCGGTGACCACCAGCGCGATCAGACCGGTCTGGATCAGATCGGCCGGGCCGATGCCGAGGATGTCGCCGAACAGGATATGGTCGAGATGCACATCGGTCTGGATCGAGGTGTAGAGCACAATGCCGAGACCGAAGAGGCCGGCAAACACCACCCCCATCACCGTGTCTTCCTTGATGCGGGAATTTTCCTTGAGATAGCCGACCGCCAGGGCGCAGCCCATGCCGGCGCCAAAGGCGCCGATGCCGAGCGGGATGCCGACAATATAGGCCAGCACCACGCCGGGCAGCACGGCATGGGAGATGGCGTCGCCCATCAGCGACCAGCCCTTGAGCACCAGGAAGCAACTGAGCAGGGCGGTGGGAATGGCGACCATGAGGGCGATGATCATGGCGTTGGTCATGAAGGGGAAGTGGAACGGCCACAGCGCGTAAATGAGGAACTCGTTCATGACGCGATCTCCCTAGCGGCGCGGCGTCTGGCGGCGAGCAGGCCATGCTTGGGGGCAAAGACGAAGGCGAGCAGGAAGACAACGGTCTGCAGCACGACGATGACGCCGCCGGTGGCGCCATCGAGGAAGAAGGAAATATAGGCCCCGACCAGCGAGGACAGCGTGCCCACCGCGATGGCGATCAGGATCAGCCGGGGGAAGCGGTCGGTCAGCAGATACGCCGTGGCGCCGGGGGTGACGACCATGGCGATGACCAGGAAGGCGCCGACGGTCTGCATGGCGGCGACGGTGCAGGCGGCGAGCAGGGTGAAGAAGATGCCGCGCAGCAAGGGCGGGTTGAGGCCGATGGAGCGGGCGTGGCTTTCATCGAAAAACACCACCATCAGATCTTTCCAGATCACCAGCATCACCGCCAGCGTCACCACGGCAATCAGCACCAGTTGCAGCGTGTCTTCGGGGGTAACGGCCAGGATATTGCCCATGACGATCGTCTGGATATTGACCGAGGTCGGCGACAGCGAAATCATGAACAGGCCGAGGCCGAAAAACCCGGTGAAGATCAGCCCGATCACCGCATCTTCCTTGAGCTTGGTGCGCTGGGTGAGAAACAGCATGGCGGCAGCGGCGAGGCCGCCGGAAAAGAAGGCGCCGATGGAAAACGGCAGGCCCAGCATATAGGCGCCGGCCACGCCGGGCACGATGGAGTGGCTCAGCGCGTCGCCGATCAGCGACCAGCCCTTGAGCATCAGATAGGCCGAGAGGAAGGCGCAGACGCCGCCGACCAGCGCCGAAACCCAGATGGCGTTGATCATGTAATGATAGTTGAAGGGCAGCAGCAGGGTTTCGATCATTCGTCGACCTTGTCGGACTGTTTTGTCGTCATCTTGCCGGTCTCGCCATACATCACCAGCGGGCGTTCATCGTCGGTCAGCACGGTGATGTGGCGCGGATCGTCGTCGTCATGCAGGGCGGCGCCGGCCAGCACGAAGTGGCGCAACGCCCCGCCAAAGGTGATTTCGAGCCATTCGCGGGTGAACACTTCGGCGGTGGGGCCGGAGGCGAGTACGGTGCCCTTGACCAAGACGGTGCGGTCGCAGAATTCGGGGACCGAGCCCAGATTATGCGTCGACACCAGCATCACCTTGCCCTCGTCGCGCAGGTCGCGCAGCAGGGCGACAATGGCATCCTCGGTCTTGACGTCGACGCCGGTAAACGGCTCGTCGAGCAGGATGACCTGGCCTTCCTGCGCCAGCGCGCGAGCGAGGAAGACGCGCTTTTTCTGCCCACCGGAGAGTTCGCCGATCTGGCGATGGCGGAACTCCACCATGTTGACGCGTTCCAGCGCCCGGGTGACCATCTGGTGATCCAGCGGCTTGGGGCGGCGCAGCAGGCCCATATGGCCATAGCGGCCCATCATCACCACGTCCTCGACCAGCACCGGGAAATTCCAGTCGACATCTTCCGACTGCGGCACATAGGCGACGAGGTTGCGCTTGAGCGCCTGCCTCCCCTGCACGCCGAGGATTTCCACGGTGCCGCCAGCCAGCGGCACAAAGCCCATAATGGCCTTGAACAGGGTGGATTTGCCCGAGCCATTGACCCCCACCAGCGCGGTAATGGAACCGCGCGGAATGGTGAAGCTGGCATGCTTGATGGCGGTGGTGCCATTGCGATAGGCGACGGTGATGTCGCTGACCACAAGGCCCGGCGCGGCGATATCGTGCGTCATGTCGTTCATGGCGTCAGCCCTTCGACAATCGTGGTGGTGGTGACCTTGAGCAGGTCGAGATAGGTCGGCACCGGGCCATCGGGCTCGCTCAGCGAATCCACATAGAGCACGCCGCCATATTTGATGTCGGTTTCGCGGGCGACCTGCTGGGCCGGCTTGGGCGAAATGGTGGATTCCGAAAAGATCGCCGGCACATCATGCTCGCGCACCTGGTCGATGACATGGCGCACCTGCTGCGGCGTGCCCTGCTGATCGGCATTGATCGGCCAGAGATAGAGTTCCTTGAGGCCGAAATCGCGCGTCAGATAGGAGAAGGCGCCTTCCGAACTGGCGAGCCAGCGCCGGTCCTCGGGAATGGCGGCGATGGCGGCGCGGATCGGGGCGACGGTGGCGGTGATCTCGGCCGAATAGGCGGCGGCATTGGCGTCGTAGATCGCGGCGTTGACCGGATCGGCGGCGACGAAGGCGGCGCGGATATTGTCGACATAGACCAGCGCATCGGTGGGCGACATCCAGGCATGCGGATTGGGCTTGCCGGAATAGGGGCCCTCGCCAATGCCCATCGGATCAATGCCGGTGGTGACCACCACCGAAGGCACCGCGCCCAGATTGGCGAGGAACTGCTCGAACCATTGTTCCAGATTAAGCCCGTTCCACAGGATCAGATCGGCCCCCTGCGCGGCGATTAGATCGCCGGGGGTGGGCTGGTAATTATGGATTTCGGCGCCCGGCTTGGTGATCGACACCACATCGGCGGCATCGCCGGCGACGTTGCGGGCCATGTCGGCGATGATGGTGAAAGTGGTGACGGCCTTGAGGCGATCCTGAGCGGTGGCGGGCAGTGTCGCGGCGAGCGCCGCAGACAGAACGAGGGCAGCAAACACGCGACGATGCATCGATCACTCCAAAATCAGTCCCTCATAGGTAGTGCAATTGCAAATCATTCGCAATAGCGGATTGGGCGGGGCGGGAATGGGGGATGCGGCACCGCAAACCGCATCGCGCGCGTGATAGCGGCAACCGCCGTCGCGGCGACGGGGCATCGTGGCAGGTGTGGAGTTAGTGGATCTCGTCATCCGGGTCGGGCAGGAGCGGGATGAGGTCGGCGACGGCGTCATAGGCCTTGGCCTGGCAGAGGCGGGCGGCTTCTTCTACCAGCAGGCGGATCAGCTCGCTGCCTTCGGCAGGCAGAATGGCAAGCGCCTGCTGCAGGTGGTCACGGGCAGTTTCATAGCGCAGGTCGGGAAACAGACTCATGGTGCGTCCCACTAACGCCCCCAGCCGAGGATTCTGGTCGCCGGCCCTCGCCGGGCCGTTACCGGCATCGGCGCAGTTTGATGCCAATTGTCAGTAAGCCCCCGTGGTGTGATGGTTCACCACGAGGGCCTGATGCGGCTCAGTTGTCGTTGCTGCGGCGGCGATATTCGCTGGCGAAATACAGCGCCACCACGGCAAACACCGCGCCGATACCGACCTGCAACCAATCCATATTGGCAATCAGGTCAGAGGCGAAAGCTACGCCGCTAAAGCTCTGGTCGGAGGTGATCCAGTGTTCCAGATAGGGCGTATCGGGTAGCGCGGAGCGGTATTCCATGAAGCGCCAGATATGGGTGGCGAAGGGATGGAGGCCCCCCAGAGTCACCCATTCCAGCGTCGACAGCAGCGCCGGCAACAGCAGGGAAATGGGGATGGCCCAGCGGCCGACGGCGGTGGCCATGGCCCCGACCAGCGCCATGGCCGGCAGATACCACAGCAAGCCGCAGACCAGCACCGACAGGATGGCCAATGCCACCTGGCCATAGATGCCGACAATGCTGGCCAGGGTCGCCCCGGTGCCGGTGCCATTGATCAGCATGGTGGCATAGGCCACCCCGAACAGCAGCACGCCGCTGAGCAGGGCCACGGCATAGACCGTGCCGGGCAGGATGGTCAGCGCCGCCGTCAGCTTGGCCAGCAGCATTTTGAAATCGCTGACCGGCATCGACTTCCAGAACAGCATGGCATTGTTGCGCTTGTCGGCGGCAAAGCCATCGGCGCAGTAAAAGAACAGCACCGAGATCAGATAGAGCGACCAGCCCAGCCCGAAGCCGAGAAAGCCGACTTCGAACACCCGCAGCGGCGCCACGGTGAAGATGGCGCCGGAAAAGCGGGCATCGACGCGGCCCACGGTAAAGGCCAGCACGGTGGCGCCGAACAAAACGGCCACCAGCAGCAGCGGCCCGATCAGGAAGGCCCCCTTATGCTCGATCAGCTCGCGGTGGATGAGCGCGATAAAAGCCTTCATCGGGCGGTCTCCGGATTGGCGGTGGGACGCTGCATCAACGCGACGAAGAGGTCGCTGAGGGTGGGGGTGGAGAGCTTGCCGAAGGGCTCGAGCAGATTGCGGTCGACGCCATCAAAGATCATCACCGTCTGGCCGAAGCGGGTTTCCTCATAGACCGGATGGTAGGCGCGGGCCGCGTCCTGCGCCGCCGGATCGCTGATCACCAGCTGGGTGAATTTGTCGTTCACCGTTTCCATCTGCATATGCAGGATCAGATCGCCATCGCGGATGAACATGATGTCGGAGAGCATGAACTCGATCTCGTCCACCTGATGGGTGGTGATCAGCAGGGTCCGCTCCTCGGTCATGTAATCTTCGAGCAGGCGTCGGTAAAAGCGCTTGCGATAGGTGATGTCGAGGCCGAGCGTCGGCTCGTCGAGCACCAGCAGCTTGGCGTCGATTGCCATCACCACCGCCAGATGCAGCTGGGCGACCATGCCCTTGGAGAGATGCTTGACCTTCATCTCGGGGCGAATGTCGGTGCCTTCGAGGAAGGCGCGCGCCTTGTCCTGCGAAAATTTGGGATGGATGTTGCTGAGCAAAGCGAACAGCTCGCGCACCCGCAGGAAGCGCGGCAGGCTGGCCACGTCGGAAATGAAGGCGACGTTTTCCATCAGCTTGGCGCGCTGGGCGAAGGGGTCCTCGCCCAGAACGCGGATGGTGCCTTCGCAATTGGTCAGGCCGAGCATGGCGTTGAGCGTGGTGGTCTTGCCGGCGCCATTGTGGCCGATCAGGCCATAGATGCGGCCGGCGGGAATATCGAAATCCAGCCCATGCAGGATTTCCTTGCGGCCAAAGCTCTTGCGCAGGCCGCGGGCGGAAACGATGGGTTCGAGGCTGGTGGAGAGGGAAAGCTCAGTCATTTTCTGCACCTGTGGCAGGAGAACTGGAAAGCAGGGTTTTCAGATCAAGATCGAGCGCCTTGACCTGGGCGAGGATGCGGGGCCAGTCGTCCTTGAGGAATTTGTCGCGTTCATGGGCGAGCAGTTCGGCCCGCGCTCCGGTTTTGACGAACATGCCCAGCCCTCTGCGTTTTTCGACCACGCCAATATCGACCAGCGCCTCGAATGCCTTGGTGACCGTCAGCGGATTGACCGACAGGTCGGCGGCGATCTGGCGGACCGAGGGCAACGCCTCGCCCTCACCCACCGTTCCGCGCAGGATCATCTCGGCAAGCCGTTGCCTGATCTGCACGAAGATCGGCTGGCTGGTGTGAAAATCATCCATGTGTGATGCCTGTGTAGTGTGCTGGTTATGTAGCACACTGATGGGGTGAGTCAAGATGTTTCCGCTCTCCCCTTCTCCCCTTGCGGGAGAAGGTGCCCGAAGGGCGGATGAGGGGTCACTTTCGTTCGCGCCGAAGCATGGGTGAACGCAGCACCCCTCACCCTGGATTTCTGCTGAACGCAGAAATCCTGTCCCTCTCCCTCAAGGGGAGAGGGGGGTAGTGGTTTGTGGCGCAGGCGAAGCCTGTTAGCCGACCAGAACGGGGTGGCCGCAGCGGACGCCGTAGACTTGCACATCGGCTTCGCCGAGCGACAGGCCGACCAGGGTCAGAATTCTTGTGATGGTGAGGTCGAGGGTGGGCGCCAGCGGGGCGAGCAGATTGTTCAGCGCCGGGGCGATGATGCCGAGCGGGATGCCGATGGCGTTGAGGGTGAGCCGGCCCAGCAGCGAGCCGACCAGTGAGCCGACCGGGGTGCTGGTTTTGGCGGTCTTGACCGTGCCGGCGGCGATCTCGGCCGGTGAAAAGCTCAGCGCCACCGGCTGGGTCTGGGCGATATTGGCCTCGGCCGCGCCGGTGACCTTGAGGCCGATGAGGTTGATCAGCACCGCCTCGGTGATATTGGGCGGGGTGTTGAAGGCGCCGAAGCTTTGCGGCGTCACTTCGCCCAGAATGAGCCGGGCAATGCCGGGGCGCGTCAGGATGGTGGCGCTGCCGGATTTATTGCTGCCGGAGGGGCAGGATGCCGATGCCACCACCGCCTCGGCGTGGGCGACTTCGAGATAGAGCGGCAGGCGCACATCGAGCAACGGCAGCAGGGGCAGTAGCGGCAGTTTCAGGCCGAGTTCGGACAGCAGCCGCATCCGCACCTGCGCGGTGCGGATCACCGTGCCGGTGCTGCCAATGCCATACCAGCCACCGCCCTGCGGCGGCTCGCCCACCGCCAGATCGATGCTGATGCGGGTCAGCCCCGGCACGCCGGCGGTGAGGCCCAGCGAGACCTGATGCTGGCCATCGCTGAGGCCGGCGCTGGCGGTCAGCAGCTCGAGCGCCGAAATCTTGGTGAACAGGCCTTGTCCCGTGCCCGAGCCGATGGCCATGCGACCCAGCGGGCCGAGATCGAGCAATTGTCCGAGCCTGACCTTGCCATTGTGGCTGGTCGAGCCGGCCAGCTTGGCCATGGCGCTGCGTTCGGCGCCGGTCAGCAGGCTGGCCAGCGCCCCGGCCAAGGTGGCGTGATCGACCGACATGGCCAGCAGGTCGTCATAGCTGCCGGCGGTGAGATTGAGCTTGCCGGCCAGCGCGTCGAGCAGGCCGAATGTATCGACGCGAGCGCTGAGCAGGGCCTGGTAGTCGAGGGCGGAGAGGCTGACATCGACTTCGAGCAGGGGCTTGAGCACCGCATTGGCGATGCCGTCATTGAGGCTGGCGAGGCGCGAACCGATGGAGAAGGAGACTTGCGGGGTGACCGAGGCGATGGCGCCGGCCCCCAATATCGGCGCATCGGCCCAGCTCTTGGCGAAATGCAATTGGCCGGGGCGCTGGAACTGTACCGACACCGCATTGAGTGGGCTTTTCCCGGCGACGAAGCGGGCGGCGGCGGGCATAGCAGGGTCGGGATTGTAGTGGCCGGTGATCACCGTCAGGCCGCTGGTCGAGCCGGCGGGGAGCAGCCCGGCCTCCACCAGCGAGGTCTGGGCCAGGCTGGCCGCCCGGCCCGGATCGCCGGCGGCCGACAATGCCGCCAGATCGACGCCATTCTGGATCATGCGGCGCTCGTGATAGAGGGCGGCGCCATCGACGGCGACGGCCGAGACCATGGCCGACACGGCAAAGCCCATGGCGAACAGCACCGCCATATTGGCGCGGCTATCGGCGCAAAAGCGGGCCCACAAATTCATATGCCGCCCCGGCGAATGGTCGAGCTATAGGCGATCTGCTGGCTGGGCAGCGGCAGCGGCAGATAGAGGTTCCAGATCGGCAGTTCGGAGGCGTCATAGGTCAGCGTCACTCGGTAATGTTCGGGGTCGCCCGGCTTGTCGCCGATGCGCACCGTCAGCCGCCGCCGATCGATCAGCGCATAGCTATCGGCATTGGCATCGAGAAATTCTTTGACCAGCCTGTTGCGTTCGGGCTCGTCGAGCCCGGCAATGGCGGTGCGGGCGGCGTCGGCCGCCAGCTGCTGCAGCGCATGGGCAGCGCCGAAATAAATGCCATAGGCCAGCATGCCGGTCAGCAGCAGCAGGAAGACCGGGGTCAGAATGGCAAATTCGACAGCCGAAGTGCCGCTGCTATCGCGGACCCAGCCAGCAATCGGGCGCATGGCATATCCTCCAGCCCCCATCTTGGCCCGGCAAGCCTGTCCGGCGGTGAGCGCGGCGCTAGGGGCCAGTGCCTATTCCGCTTGGTAGAAATGCCGATGGGCAGGCCGGGAAGATTGGCCTTGCACCTCTGCACAAGATCACTACCAATAGAGTACCAATTGGAGACCACTCATGAGCAAATACCCGTTCAAAATTGAAATCTGCGTCGAGGGCATCGATGGTTTGATGGCGGCGCAGGATGCGGGTGCCGACCGGGTGGAGCTATGCGCCGGGCTGGTGGAAGGCGGGCTGACGCCGAGCCTGGGCGTGGTGCGCGAATCGCTGCGGCAGGCCAGCATTGCCTTCCACGTCATCATCCGCCCGCGCGGTGGCGACTTCCTCTATTCGGAACGCGAATTCGCCACCATGCTGGATGACGTCAAGGCGATGCGCGAGCTCGGCGTGGCCGGTGTGGTCATTGGTTGCCTGACGCCGGATGGCCGCATTGACGAGGTCCGCACCAAGGCGCTGGTCGAGGCGGCCGGGCCGATGAGCGTCAATTATCACCGCGCCTTCGACATGACGGCGGATTACCGCGAGGCCATCGAGGCGCTGGTGCGCTGCGGGGTGCAACGGGTGCTGACCAGCGGCCAGCGCGACACCGCCATCGAAGGCAGCGATATTCTCAAGGACTGCGTCGCCATCGCCAATGGCCGCATCGCCATCATGGCTTGCGGCGAACTCGACGCCGGCAATATCGCCCAGGTGCGGCAGGCGACCGGGGTTGACGAGATGCATTTTGCCTCGCCGGTCACCATCAAAAGCGGCATGGAATTCCGCAATCCGCATGTCGGCATGGGCGGCACCGCCATCGAGCGGGAGTATGAAATCACCCTGACTGATGTCGATGCGGTGTGCGCCACCATCGCTGCGGCGCGGCAAGCCGCCTGAGAAAATCCGGTGCTGCCCGGCATTTAGCCCCTTGCCTGTGGCGGGTTGTCACAGGAAGTCTTGTCGACCGGGGCTGATTCGCGGCCGGCATGGGAAAAATGGATTGGGGATACCAAGCGTCATGAACAAACTGATTGCGGAATTCATCGGCACGGCGGTGCTGGTGTTGATCGGCTGCGGGGCGGCCGTGCTGGGCGGCGACGCCATCGGACAGGTCGGCATTGCCCTGGCCTTCGGTCTGGCTGTGGTGGCCATGGCCTATGCCATCGGGCCGATTTCGGGCTGCCATATCAACCCGGCGATCAGCCTGGGCTTCTATCTCGATGGGCGGATGGATCTGCTGAGCATGTTTCAGCACTGGATCGCCCAGTTTGCCGGCGCACTGGTCGGCGCACTGATCCTGTGGGCCATCGTCGGCAGCAATACCGGGCTGGGCCAGAATGGCTGGGGCCCCGGCTATCTCGGCGAATACTCGATGCTGGCCGCGCTGATCTTCGAGATCGTCTTCACCGCCATCTTCGTCGTCGTCGTGCTCGGTTCGACCGGCGAACGCGCTGCGCCCCATATTGCGGGCCTTGCCATCGGGTTGTCGCTGACCGCCATCCATCTGGTCGGCATTCAGGTGACCGGCGTTTCGGTCAACCCGGCACGTAGTTTTGGCCCGGCGATTCTGGTGGGCGGCCAGGCGCTGTCCCAGCTCTGGCTGTTCATCGTCGCGCCGCTGGTCGGCGGGGCACTGGGCGCGCTGCTGTTCCGCCTGAAGCTGCTCAAGGTCTAAGCGAACGCCGCAGAGCTAGTTTGGCCGCCGGAGCGATCCGGCGGCCTTTTCTTGCCGGTGCTGGGGCGCTAGAAGCGAGGCATGGCCCGCTCCTTCCTGTTTGCGCAAGACACTGGCGACGCGGCGACGACGCGGCTGCTGGCCACGGCGGCGCAGGTCACCGGTTTCATGAAGGGCGAGCCCGGCCCGGCCCGTGCGGGTTGGTATCAGCCCGGCGCCGATAATAGTGCCATGCTGGCCCAACTGCATGAAGCGCTCCGCGCCACCCATCCCAAGGCCGGACCGGCGTTTTACGCGGTGCGGCTATGGACCAATCTGATCTGGCAGCCGGCCTATCTGGCAGTAATCGCCGCCCATATTCACGGCGCGGTGCCGGCGCTGGAAGGCTTGAGCCAGCAGAGGCGGGGGATTTATGTCGATGGTTTTCGCTTGTTGCCGGGTGCGCAGAGCAGCGGCACGCCCGAGGCGCTGATCGCCAATGCTGGGACCCAGCTCAAGGCAATGACGGCGACCATGCTGGACGAGGTCAATGCGCAGGCCAGGCTCAAGCCGCTACCGGCGCGGCGCTTGCTGGCCGATCGCATGCTGAGCCTGATGGTGTGGCTGAAACAGCGCCGGCCGGAACTGCCGAACGAGACCATCGAAGCCTATACGGCGCAATGGCTGGAGGTGTTGGGGCTGAGTGGCCAGGGCAGTCTGGAGCGGGTGGAAGCCAGCGGGCACAGCCTGCTGATCGTCAAGCGCAAGGGGTGCTGTCTCGATTATCTGATCACCCCCGACCGGCTTTGCGCCACCTGCCCCAAACAGGACAATGATTTGCGCATCGCCCGCCAAGTCGCCAATGCAGTAGCGGAACTGGAATAAAAAGACCGCCGCGGGCCGCGCCCGCCGCCCGCCCCGCTAGTCGAATGCTTCGTCGGGATAGACGCCCCAGAGTTCTTCCTGGTGCAGATAGCCCGAATAGGTGGCGGCGCGCTGGCCGTCCGGCGCGGTGGCGCTGACTTCGCACCAGATGCCGTCGCATTCCTTGATGGTGACCTTGAGCCCTGGCCCGAGCCGGGCGCGGATGCCGGCTTCGTCGGACTGGCCGGAACGCAGCGGAATTTCGCCATTGGCCAGCAGCGGGGTGACATAGCCGGCGCGGGTGCCGGTCAGCAGGTTCTGGTGAATCCAGCCTTCGGCGCCGTCGACGTCACGGATTTTGCGCCAGGTATCGAATTCCTGGATGATTTCGACCGGCAGGCCGGATTTAAGATAGGTCCAGGCGATATCGTATTTCTGGCCGGGGCCGACGCGCACATTGATCGGTTCGGAGCGGGTGCTGGCAAAGCGCGGCAGCGGCAGGCCGCTACTGCCCAAAGTCTGGGCTATGGCAGGCGCAACCAGCAGCAACACCGCCAACAGTGCCGACAGGGCGCGCAGCATAGCGGTGGGGTGACGGCCAAAAATGTGGCGAGGAAACTCGTCGGACATGACTTCGCAGAATAATTGGAATTGTCTTAACACTAGCCAATGATCCTTAATGGGCGCTAAAGGGGGTGGTTTTCCACAGCACGCCCCTGACCCCCGGAACTGATGGCCAGCCAGAAACCCAATGTCCTTGTGACCCGGCGCCTGCCCGAAACCATCGAGGCACGCATGGCGACGTTGTTCGAGACCCATGTCAATGAGGGCGACGTCTCGCTGACCGGTGATGACATCATTGCCGGGCTCGAAGGCAAGGATGTGCTGGTCTCCACCATCACCGACCGGATCGATGCCAGGCTGATCGCGCGGCTGCCCAAAAGCGTGCGGCTGATCGCCCAGTTCGGCAATGGCGTCGACAATATCGACATCGAAGCCGCCCGCGCCGCCGGGCTGACGGTGACCAATACGCCGAGCGTGCTGACCGAAGACACCGCCGACATGGCGATGGCGATGATGCTGGCGCTGCCGCGACGGCTGGTCGAGGGCACCCAGATGCTGGTGCGCGACCGGGTCTGGGCCGGCTGGTCGCCGACCTCGATGCTGGGACACCGGCTGCGTGGCAAGGCGCTGGGCATTGTCGGCATGGGCCGCATCGGCACGGCGGTGGCGCAGCGCGCCAAGGCCTTCGGGCTGTCGATCCATTATTTTACCCGCAATCGCCGCCCGCCAGGGGTGGAAGATCCGCTGGAAGCGCAATATTGGCCCGATCTTGACGCCATGATCGAGGCGGTGGATATCGTGTCGCTGCACACCCCGCATACCCGCGAGACCTATCATATCCTCTCGGCCGAGCGGCTGGCGCGGATGCAGCAGGGCAGTTTCGTGGTCAATGTCAGCCGGCCCGAGCTGGTCGATGAAGTGGCGCTGCTCGACGCCATCGAGTCGGGCCATCTCAGCGGCGCGGCGCTCGACGTGTTCGAGAACAAGCGCGGCATCAATCCCCGGCTGCTGGCGCTGGCCGAAGCCAACAGGATCGTGCTGACCGCGCATATGGCCTCGGCGACGCTGGAAGCCCGCATCGAGATGGGCGAGACGGTGATCGTCAATATCCGCGCCTTCATGGATGGGCATCAGCCGCCGCATCGCGTGTTGCCCGACGGGTTGCATGGGGCCAAGCTGGCCTAGACGCGGCAGCGCGCGTTTACCGCAATCGATATAATTGACTTGCCGGACGGCCGGTTTCCCTTTTAAGCCTAAGGCCGGGTGAGGAGACCCGGATCGATGGTATTTTTCCGCATGCTGCTGGCCGGCCTGGCGCTTGGCCTGATGACAACGCTGCCTGCACTGGCGCAGGTGCTGACCGAACCGCCGCTGACCGAAGCCGGCAATGGGCTGGTGCTGGCCAGCAATGGTCATGAATTCACCCTGCCACTGCCCGATTGGCTGAGCCCGGCGGAACGGCTGTCGGGCAATGTGCAGCCGCTGGTCGAGGTCAGCTTTCGCGCCGATGCCAAGCAGGCGCTGCTCGAAATCTACCCCAAGGGCGAAAGCGCCGAAGGCTGGAGCACGCTTTATGGCGCGCGCATCACGCTCGAAGCCGGGCGGCCGCTCGAGGATTATCGCAGTGCGGTGATGTATGGCTACAGCCAGACCTGCCATCCCAAGCTGAGCGGCTTTTTCCAGTTCGGCGAGGATGACGGCGAAAAGCTGGCGCCGCTGGGCTATGTCTGCGGCGCCTATCTTGACCGGCTGGAAGGCTATGCAGGGCAGGGCGAAGTGATGGTGATGGCCTTTGCCAAAACCGAAAAGGGCGTGGCCATTGTCTATCAGGAATGGCGCGGCACGCTGTTCGATCCGTCCCAGCCACGGACCTGGCCGGTGAGCACCGAGGTGCTGCAGGCCCGGGCCGAGCAGCTGCAGAGCATGGCCACCCTGCGTCTGGCCGATTGACGGCGGGGCGGGGAGGCCCTAATTCGTCCCCATGAGCAAAGATAACAAGCAAACCGGCCCCAGCCAGCGCTCGCTGCGCGTCGGCGAACTGGTGCGCCACGCACTGGCCGCGATGTTCGCCCGCGGCGAAATCGACGACGACGCGCTGCGCGGCGCGGTGATCACCGTACCCGAAGTGCGGATGTCGCCCGATCTCAAGATCGCCAACGCCTATATCATGCCGCTAGGCGGCCAGCATGCCGACGAAATCGTGGTGGCGCTGAACCGGCACCGCAAATTCGTGCGCGGCCGCGTGGCGCCGCAGCTGACCCTGAAATTCGCGCCCGAAGTGCGGTTTCATGTTGATGAGACCTTCGAAGAAGCCGGCCGCATCGACGCGCTGCTGCGCTCGGACAAGGTGCAGCGTGACCTCGACGACGAAGACGGCGAGACCGAGTGAACCAAGTCAAACGCGCCAAGCGCGCCATCTCCGGCTGGGTGGTGCTCAACAAGCCCTATGACATGACCTCGACCCAGGCGGTGGGCAAGCTGCGCTGGTTGTTCGGCGCGGCCAAGGCCGGCCATGCCGGTACGCTCGACCCGCTGGCCACCGGCATATTGCCGATTGCGCTGGGTGAGGCCACCAAGGCGGTGCCGCAGGTGCAGGATGGCACCAAAATTTACCGCTTCGCCATTCAATGGGGCAGCGCCACCACCACCGATGATACCGAGGGCGAAGTGATCGCCACCTCGGATGTGCGGCCCGACCGGGCGGCGCTGGAAGCGGTCTTGCCCAATTTCATCGGCACTATTCTGCAGCGACCGCCGATTTTCTCGGCGCTCAAGATCGATGGCGAGCGCGCCTATGATCTGGCGCGGGCCGGCGAGGTGGTGGAACTGGCGCCGCGCGAGATCGATGTCGACGCCCTCACCGTGCTCGAGCATGATGGCGAGCGCTCGGTGCTGGAAGCGCGCTGCGGCAAGGGCACCTATGTGCGCTCGCTGGCGCGCGACATTGCCGAGGCGCTGGGCACGCGAGGCCATGTCAGCATGCTGCATCGTGCCGCAGTCGGGCCGTTCACCGACGACGATGCGGTGACCATCGAGCAGCTCGAAGCCCTGACGCTGGATGAGCGCGATGCCTTGCTGAAGCCGGTCTGGGCCGGCTTTACCTACCTGCCGGAAATCCGCCTCGACGCGCAACAGGCGACCGCGGTGCGCCATGGCAATGCCGTGCTGCTGACCGGCGCCGGCGCGCCGATTTCGCTGGATGAATGCTGGGTGAGCTTTCGCGGCGAGGTGCTGGCCACCGGCTGGGTCGAATTCGGCCAGTTCAAATGCCGGCGGGTGTTTAACTAGGCCGCCCCCAAACAAAAGGCGGGGAACCCGTCCCCGCCTTGCTCTTCCTAGCGCAGGAAGAAAATGATGATGATGATCAGCCAGATCGGCACGCCGAGCAGCCAAAGTCCGATTCCACGCAGCATGTGAGTTTCCTTTCGGGGCGTTAGAAGCGGCGGAACACGCCGGTGAAGACGCGGCTATTGTCGCGGTGGTCGCCACCCTTCTGGGCGGCCCAGAAGGCGCCGATGGCCGAGACCAGCAGCGACGCCGCGAGCAGGAAGGCGCCGATAATGCCCGTATTGCGGGCAGTGCGCGCAGTCGCCACAGCCTGCTGGCGCGCCGTAGCGACATCAGCGATCGCCTGATCGACGCGAACCTGGGCTTCCTCGGCGGTCAGCCCGGTATTGGCCGCAACGCTTTCGGCAAGATAGCTGCGATCCTCGGGCGACACCGTGCCATCCCCCAAAGCAGCCTGGGCGAAGATGCCGACGGCATCAGCCCGGGCCAGAGTAGAATCGCCCTGTCGCGTGCTGCGGAACATGGTGTCGACAAAATAACTGCTGGGATCGAGTGCATCGCCGGCGACATTGGACGTCGCATTGGTGAGCGTGGCCGCGGTCGAGCCCACTGCATTGGCGGCGGCACCGATGCCGCCCACGGCAATCACCGCACCCAGCACTACGGCACCGGCCCAGACCAGCAGGCCATGGGCGCCATCGCGCAGGTCGCTTTCGTCGGCATCGGCATCGAAATGGCGCCGACGCAGGCGACCCGTTAGATAACCGCCCGCCATGAAGCTGGAGACCTGTACCCAGAGGAACCAGGTGGCAGCGGCAATGCCGACAAAGATCGGGTTGGGGCCGTCGCGGAAGCCGAAATCGAGAAAACTTAGACCGATGGCCGAACCGAAACTGATCAGCACGACGCTGATGGCGGAGGCCAGAACAATGCCGGCGATGATCGCCGGCCAGTCGACATAGGACGACTGATCGCGGCGGGCGGCGGCGGCTTCAACGACGGTGACGCTGGTAGGCGCTTCAATGGTCATGACGGCAGCTCCTGCTGTTGCGTGAAGGTTTCGCTCCGGGAGCCGGCTAGTTCAGCCCGATGAACGACAGGATAGCCATGACGATGACCACGAGGCCGACGAGGTAGATGATGGAGTTCATGGGGAAGTGCCCTGTTGGTGAGACGCAGTGTCCAATCAACCAAGCGCGCTCAAAATCGTTCCCTCTACCGGCCAGATTTAGGCCAAAGGGTGGCCAACAAAAAAGGCGGGGATTGCTCCCCGCCTTTCGCAATATCGCTGTGGATCGCTTACAGCCCGTCGGTGACGACATGGCTGAAGGCGCCAACCGGCTCCTTGGTGATGGCCGGGTTTTCCGGCGACACGGCGGAGAGCAGCGTGGCTACGGTCTGGTTGTAGTCGTCTTCGTTGAGCGCGCCGGTGGAACCGTCGGTCAGCTTGTTGATCTCGTTGACCTGGTAGAGCTGGTCTTCGACGGTCATCGAGCCGGTCATGTCGTTATCGACCACGATCTGCGCGGCTTCCTCGGGGTTGGCGCGGGCATATTCCCAGCCCTTCATCGAGGCGCGGACGAACTTGGTCATCTTGGCGACAAAGGCCGGGTCGGCCAGCTTGTCTTCCATGACATAGAGGCCGTCTTCGAGCATGCCGACGCCTTCGTCACGGTAGTTGAACACCGTCAGCTCTTCCGGGGTGATGCCGGCCGACAGCACCTGACCATATTCGTTGTAGGTCATGGTGGAGATACAGGCAGCCTGCTTCTGGATCAGCGGATCGACGTTGAACGCCTGCTTCAGCACTTCGACGCCATCGGCGCCGCCATCGGTGGGCAGGCCGAGCTTGGCCATCCAGGCGTAGAACGGATATTCATTACCGAAGAACCAGACGCCCAGCGTCTTGCCCTTGAAATCGGCGGTGGTTTCGACACCCATTTCCTTGAGGCAGGTAAGCAGCAGGCCCGAGGACTTGAACGGCTGGGCGATATTGACCAGCGGCACGCCGCGTTCGCGGGCGGCCAGGGCCGGGGCCATCCAGGTGGTGATGACGTCGGCGCCGCCGCCGGCGATCACCTGTTCGGGGGCAATGTCGGGGCCGCCCGGCTTGATTTCGACCTCGAGGCCTTCATCGGTATAAAAGCCCTTGGCTGCGGCGACGAAATAGCCGGCGAACTGGCCCTGCGTCACCCATTTGAGCTGCAGCGTCACGCTGTCCTGAGCCCAGACTCCCCCCACAGCTGCCATCGTCATTGCGCCTGCGAGGGCGCCGATCAGAAGTTTCTTCATTGCCGTTTTCCCTGAGTTTGGCATTGCCTATGCACCACGCACAGACGGATGCCAGAAGGTGACGCCCCGTTCGATCAGAACGATCACCCCGTAAAAGACCGAACCCGCGACGGCCGCCACCGCGATTTCGGCCCATACCATGTCGACGTTCATCCGGCCGACTTCGGTAGAGATGCGGAAGCCCATCCCGACAATGGGCGTCCCGAAGAATTCCGCTACGATTGCGCCGATCAAGGCCAAAGTCGAGTTGATCTTGAGGGCGTTGAATATGAAGGGGCCCGCAGCGGGAAGGCGCAACTTCATAAGGGTTTGCCAGTAACCGGCAGCATAGGTGCGCATCAGGTCGCGCTCGATGGCGGAGGATGCGTTGAGGCCCGCCACGGTGTTCACCAGCATGGGGAAGAAGGTCATGATGATGACCACCGCGGCCTTGGAGGGCCAGTCGAAACCGAACCACATCACCATGATCGGCGCGACGCCGACAATGGGCAGCGCCGAGACGAAATTGCCCAGCGGGAGGAGGCCCGATTTGAGGAAGGGCGAGCGGTCGATCAGCACCGCCACCACAAAGCCCAGCCCGCAACCCAGCACATAACCGATCAGCACCGCCTTCAAAAAGGTCTGCTGGAAATCGGCCCACAGCGTGGGAATGGACGCCGCGATGCGCGCCCCAATCATCGAGGGCGGCGGCAGGATCACTTGCGGCACATTGCCGGCGCGGGTGGCGACTTCCCAGATCACCAATATGGACAGGCCAAAGGTGATGGGGATGAGCAGGCCCAGCCCGGCATTGTCGGCCAGCCCCGGGGCCAGCACCCGGCTTAGCCGCTCGACAAACAGCCAGGCAAACAGCCAGGCGACGATCAGCGCCATCCAGAAGAAGGGCGGCGCCGGGATGAAGACGCCAATGGCGGTCAGCACCGCCACCGCGCCGAGCACGGTAAAGGCCCCATCGGCCCAGAGGCCCAGTGGCACGACGAAGCGGATCAGCGACAAAGTACCGAGCGCCAGAAATGCCTTGAGCAGCAGGCCCTGTTCCAACGGGGTGATCAGGCTGAAGACGAGCGCCGCAGCGCTGAGGCCACCGGCGACGATGGCGAGATAATGCTGGAGCTGGCTCATGCCGGGCGCCCCCCCATGCGACGATTGACCAGTTTTTCCACCACGCCCACGGCGATGACCAGCAGCGCAGCGAGGATGGAGGCGGCAAACAAAGCGGCCCAGATCTGGATAGTCTGGCTGTAATAGGAGCCGGCCAGCAGCTTGGCGCCGAGCCCGGCGACGGCGCCGGTGGGCAATTCGCCGACAATGGCGCCGACGAGGCTCGCCGCGACGCCGACCTTGAGCGACGCAAACAGATACGGCATGGCGGCGGGCCAGCGCAGTTTCCAGAAGGTCTGGTTGGCCGAGGCGCTATAGGTATGCATCAGATCGAGCTGGATCGCCTCGGGGCTGCGCAGCCCCTTGACCATGCCGACGGCGACCGGGAAGAAGCTGAGATAGGCCGAAATGATGGCCTTGCTCATCAATCGCGCCGGATCGGTGGGGATGCCCAGCGTGCCGGTGAAAATATTGAAGCCGATGACCACGATCAGTGGCGCCAGCGCCAGGATCGGAATGGTCTGGCTGGCGACGATCCACGGCATCAGCGAGCGGTTCATCGCCTCGTTGTGGACGATGAGCACGGCCAGCCCGATGCCCAATAGCGAGCCGAGCACGAAACCGAGCCCGGTGGCCGAGAAGGTCACCCAGGCGTGAAAGATCAGGCTGCGCGGCTTGTTGGGCGCGACCAGAGCCGTGGCATTCCACAATTCGCCAAACACCTGATGGGCGGTCGGCAGCACCGGCTTGTCCTGGTTCCAGGTGTCGACGATGAACTGGGTGGTCGTGACATTCTCGACCTTGGCGCGGCGATAGACGTCATTCTGCCACTGCGCATTCATGCCGATAGCAGCGGCATACCACACCGCGACGATGGCGAGCAGGACGAGAAGGATGGGGAGGGTGCGGGTCATGATGGTTCACCGTGCCCAGCCGTCACCCCCTCCCGGCCTCCCCCATCAAGGGGGAGGTGTCTGGCGGGTGGGTGAGGCACAATGGCGCCACAACCACTGCGGGGTACCTCCCCCTTGATGGGGGAGGCTAGGAGGGGGTGATGCGATGTCATCATCACACATGATCCCCATCATAAGAGTGCCCGGCCCGCAGCCCATCGCGCACCCGGGCGGCAATCGCCAGAAACTCCGGGCTTTCGCGGATATCGAGCGGGCGCTCGCGCGGCAGGTCGCTGTCTATGATGTCAGTCACGCGACCCGGCCGCGGCGACATCACCACGATCTTGGTCGACAGATACACCGCCTCGGGAATCGAGTGGGTGACAAAGCAGATGGTTTTCTGCGTCGCGGCCCACAGCTTGAGCAGTTCGGAGTTGAGGTGGTCGCGCACGATTTCGTCGAGCGCGCCGAACGGCTCGTCCATCAGCAGCAGATCGGCGTCAAACGCCAAGGCACGGGCGATGGAAGCGCGCTGCTGCATGCCGCCCGACAGCTGCCAGGGATATTTTTTCTCGAAGCCGCTGAGATTGACCAACTCCATGGTGCGCTGGATGCGCGCGGCCTGATCGGCCGCCGAATAGCCCATGATTTCGAGCGGCAGGGCGACGTTCTTTTCGATGGTGCGCCACGGATACAGCGCCGGCGCCTGAAACACATAGCCATAGGCCCGGCTCTGCCGCGCCTGTTCGGGCGACAGGCCATTAATGGTCAGACTGCCCGAAGTGGGCTGCTCCAGATCGGCAATGGTGCGCAGAAACGTGGTCTTGCCACAGCCCGACGGCCCGATGAAGGAAACGAACTCACCCTTTTCGATGGTGAGATTGACGTCGCTGAGCGCAACGACGTCGCCATCATTGGTCTTGAAGGTGAGGCCAAGATTGGCGGCGGAAACGACAGCCGTCATGTGAAAATCCATACGCTAGAAACGACCAAGCCCATCATACCCCCGAAGCCGGAATGCCCGACCGTTCCACCTTGCGGGGGGAAACGATGTCTTTCCACTGGCTGAGGGCGCGGTTCACGGGATTCTTTGCTTCGCGCGCCACGAATTTGCCGTGGCCGGGCTCGGTCTTCACCTCGTTTTCGACGATGGACACCTTGCCCCGGCTGAGCACATAGCGCGGCAGGCCGGTGACTTCGAAGCCTTCGAACACATTATAGTCGATGACCGACTGCTGGCCCTGGGCCGAAATGGTCTTCTTGCGCTTGGGGTCCCACACCACCAGATCGGCATCGGCGCCCACCATCACCGCACCCTTTTTGGGGTAGCAGTTGAGGATCTTGGCGATATTGGTGGAGGTGACGGCGACGAATTCATTCATCGTCAGCCGGCCGGTATTGACCCCGGCGGTCCACAGCACCGGCAGGCGGTCTTCGAGCCCGCCCGTGCCATTAGGGATTTTGGAGAAATTGCCCAGGCCAGTGCGCTTCTGTTCAGTGGTGAAGGCGCAGTGGTCGGTGGCGACGCAGGACAGCGAGCCCGACTGCAAGCCGGCCCACAGCGAATCCTGATGCGCCTTGTTGCGGAACGGCGGCGACATCACCCGGCGGGCGGCATGGTCCCAATCGGCGTTGAAATATTCGCTCTCATCCAGCGTCAGATGCTGGATCAGCGGCTCACCATAAACCCGCATGCCCTTCTGGCGGGCGCGGCGAATGGCTTCGTGGCTCTGTTCGCAGGACACATGCACCACATAAAGCGGCACCCCGGCCATGTCGGCCAGCATGATGGCGCGGTTGGTGGCTTCGCCCTCGACTTCGGGCGGGCGGGAATAAGCGTGGCCTTCCGGCCCGTTATTGCCTTCCGCCAGCAGTTTTGCCGTCATCGCCGCGACCACGTCGCCATTTTCGGCATGCACCAGCGGCAGCGCGCCGAGCTCGGCGCAGCGCTGGAACGACGAGAACATCTCGTCGTCATTGACCATCAGGCTGCCCTTATAGGCCATGAAATGCTTGAAGCTGGTGATGCCGCGATCGACCACTTCGGCCATTTCGCGCCACACCTGCTCGTCCCACCAGGTGATCGCCATGTGGAAGGAATAGTCGGTCGAAGCCAGCGAGGTCTTGTTGTCCCACATCTGCAGCGCTTCGAGCAGGCTCTGATTGGGATTGGGCAGGCAGAAATCCACCACCATGGTGGTGCCGCCGGCCAGGGCCGCGCGGGTGCCGCTTTCGAAATTGTCGGCGGAATAAGTGCCCATGAACGGCATTTCGAGGTGGGTATGCGGATCGATGCCGCCCGGCATGATGTAGCAGCCGGTGGCGTCGAGCACCGTGTCGCCGCTCAGATTTGGCCCGATTTCGACAATCACCTCGCCGTCGATCTTCACATCGGCCTGATAACTCAGGTCGGCGGTGACCACGGTGCCGTTCTTGATGACGGTGCTGCCCATTTTTTGCTCACTCCCTTATTCTTAAAATATCTGTAGGCCCGGTTTGCGGGGGCTTGGGGCTGGCGGCTTGCTTATGCGTTGCAAGTTCGATGCCAGTTTCGCCGCCCTTCTGCGCGATGGCCGCCCCTCCTCGCCATCACCGGGGTGCCCGGTCAGGGCCGGGTCATTGCACGATCTCCGCGGTTTCCAGCACGGTATGGAACAGCACATCGGCGCCCGCCGAGGCCCATTCCCGCGAAATATCTTCGGCCTCGTTGTGGCTGAGGCCCCCAACGCAGGGGCACATGATCATGGTGGAGGGCGCCACTTTCGCTGCCCAGCAGGCATCGTGACCAGCGCCCGAAATAATATCCATATGGCTGTAGCCGAGCTTTTCGGCTGCCGCGCGCACGCGGGCCACCAGCGCCGGATCGAACGTCACCGGATCGAAATGGCCGACCGCCTCCATGGCGTAGCCGACACCGAGCTCGGCGCAGATCGCCTGCGCCTTGGCCTCGATCTGGCTGCGCATGGAATTGAGCTTGGCCAGTTCGGGCGAACGAATGTCCACCGTGAACACCACTGTGCCCGGCAGCACATTGCGCGAGTTTGGTGCAAATTTCATCTGGCCGACGCCGCCGACGGCACCGGGCTGATGCGCCATCGCCACCGCCTGCACCATCTCCAATATCCGCGCCATCGCCAGTCCGGCATTGACCCGCATGTTCATCGGCGTCGAACCGGTATGGGCTTCCTTGCCGGTCAGGGTGAATTCCAGCCACCACAGGCCCTGCCCATGGGTGACGACGCCGATCTGCTTGTTTTCGGCTTCGAGAATCGGCCCCTGCTCAATGTGATATTCGATATAGGCGTGCATCTTGCGCGCGCCGACGTCTTCCGCGCCGCGCCAGCCAATGCGGGCCAGCTCCTCGCCATAGGTTTTGCCGTCCTGGTCCTTGCGGCTATAGGCATAGTCTTGCGTGTGAACCCCGGCAAATACCCCCGAGGCCAGCATGGCGGGGGCAAAGCGCGCGCCCTCTTCATTGGCCCAGTTGGTCACGACGATTGGGTGCTTGGTCTTGATGTTGAGGTCATTGAGCGAGCGCACCACTTCGAGCGCCGCCAATACGCCCAGCACGCCATCATATTTGCCGCCGGTCGGCTGGGTATCGAGATGGCTGCCGACATAGACCGGCAGCGCATCGGGATCGGTGCCTGGGCGGGTCATGAACATGGTGCCCATCTGATCGACGCCCATGGATAGCCCGGCGTCATCGCACCAGCGCTTGAACAAATGCCGGCCTTCGCCATCCGCATCGGTCAGCGTCTGGCGGTTATTGCCGCCGGCAATGCCGGGGCCGATCTGGGCCATTTCCATCAGGCTGTCCCAGAGCCGATCACCATTGATACGCAGATTTTCACCGGGAGCGGACATGGGCTTACTCACCAAAAATATTCGTGACAAAACCACCCCCCTCCCAGCCTCCCCCGCAAGGGGGGAGGTGTGGGCCGGTGGGTGAAAGCAGCATGCTGCCAGAAACTGGGGGAAGCACCCTCCCCCTTGCGGGGAGGGTTGGGGAGGGGGTCAGCGATGGGCGAAACCCTCTCATCATCTCTTCTACTTCACACTCGGGAAGCTGAATTCGGCGCCGCCCTTGATGCCGGCGGGCCAGCGGGTGGTGACGGTTTTGAGCCGGGTGTAGAAATGCACGCCTTCGGGGCCGTAGATGGAGTGGTCGCCGAACAGCGAGCGTTTCCAGCCGCCGAAGGAGTGGTAGGCCACCGGCACCGGGATCGGCACGTTGATGCCGACCATGCCGACTTCGATCTTGTCGGCGAATTCGCGGGCGGCGTCGCCGTCGCGGGTGAAGATCGCCGTGCCATTGGCATATTCGTGGCCGTTGATCAGGTTGATCGCCTCGTCATAGTCGTTGGCGCGCACCACTGACAGCACCGGGCCGAAGATTTCTTCCTTGTAGATGGTCATGTCGGGCGTGACGTTGTCGAACAAAGTGCCGCCGACATAATAGCCGCCTTCATAGCCCTGCAGCTTGAAGCCACGGCCATCGACCACCAGGCTTGCGCCCTGTTCGACGCCGGAATCGATGTAGCCGAGGATCTTGTCGCGATGCATCGCGGTGACCACCGGACCCATTTCGGCGTCCTTGTCGGTGGCGGGACCGATCTTGAGGCTTTCGACGCGTGGCTTGAGCTTGGCGACCAGCGCATCGGCGGTTGCCTTGCCCACTGGCACAGCGACCGAAATGGCCATGCAGCGCTCGCCGGCCGAGCCGTAGCCGGCGCCCATCAGCGCATCGGCGACCTGATCGAGATCGGCGTCGGGCAGGATCACCATATGGTTCTTGGCGCCGCCCAAAGCCTGGACGCGCTTACCGGCCTTGGTGCCGCGCTGATAGACATATTCGGCAATCGGGGTCGAGCCGACAAAGCTCACCGCCTTGATGTCGGGATGGTCGAGAATGCCGTCGACCATTTCCTTGTCGCCATGGATGACGTTGAGGATGCCCTCGGGCAGGCCCGCTTCCATGAACAGGTTCCAGGCCAGCATCGAGGCGGACGGATCGCGCTCGGAGGGCTTGAGGATGAAGGCGTTGCCGCAGGCGATGGCTGCCGGATACATCCACATCGGCACCATGGCCGGGAAGTTGAACGGGGTGATGCCGGCGACGACGCCGAGCGGCTGGCGATCGGAATAGGTGTCGATGGACGGGCCGACATTGCGCGAAAATTCGCCCTTGAGCAGTTGGGGAATGCCGCAGGCGAAATCGACGCAGTCGATGCCGCGCGCCACTTCGCCCAGCGCGTCGTCATGCACCTTGCCATGCTCGCGCGAAATCTCGCGCGCCATTTCGTCGGCATGCTGGTCGAGCAGCGCCTTGAACTTGAACATGACGCGGGCGCGCTTCATCGGCGGGGTATTGCCCCACGCCACCTGCGCCTGCTTGGCCGAGGCCACCGCGTCGTTGAGTTCGCTCATGGTCGAGAGCGGCAATTCGGCCGAGACTTCGCCGGTGGCCGGGTTGAACACCGGCACGCGGCGGCCGGTCGAGACATAGCGTTTGCCGGCAACGGCGTTTTCAATGACAGACATTATTCGATACTCCGCAGGACATGGCGCACCGCGTCGATCAGCTCGCCGATCTGGGCTTCGGAGATGATCAGCGGCGGGCTCAAAGCGATGATGTCGCCGGTGGTCCGGATCAAATAGCCATCCTCAAAGCATTTGAGGAAAGCCGAGAAGGCGCGCTTGGTCGGGGCGCCGGCAATGGGTTCGAGCTCGATGGCGCCGACCAGGCCGATATTGCGGATGTCGATGACATGCGGCTCGCCCTTGAGCGAATGCAGCGCGTCCTGCCACACCGGCGCCAGGGCAGCGCCGCGGCTCAGCAGGCCCTCTTCCTTGTAGGTTTCGAGCGTGGCCAGGCCCGCCGCCGAAGCGATCGGGTTCCCCGAATAGGTGTAGCCATGCATGAACTCGATGACATGCTCGGGGCCATTCATGAAGGCGTCGTGGATTTCCGAGCTGACCAGCACCGCGCCCATCGGGATCACGCCATTGGTCAGGCCCTTGGCGGTGACCATGATGTCGGGGGTAACGCCAAAATAATCGGCGCCGAACGGCGTCCCCAGTCGGCCGAAGCCGGTGATGACCTCGTCGAAAATCAGCAGGATGCCGTGTTTTTTGGTGATGTCGCGCAGCCGCTGCAGATAGCCCTTGGGCGGCAGCAGCACGCCGGTCGAACCGGCCACCGGCTCGACGATGACGGCAGCGATGGTGGAGGCATCATGCAGGGTGACGATGCGTTCCAGCTCGTCCGCCAGATCGCCGCCATGCTCGGGCACGCCCTTGGTGAAGGCGTTCTTGGCGAGGTTATGCGTATGCGGCATGTGGTCGACGCCCGTAAGAAGCGTGCCGAACATCTTGCGGTTGCCGACAATGCCGCCCACCGAAATGCCGCCGAAATTGACGCCGTGATAGCCGCGTTCGCGGCCAATCAACCGGCTGCGGGCGCCGTCGCCCTTCACCCGATGATAGGCCAGCGCCACCTTGAGCGCGGTGTCGACCGATTCGGAGCCCGAATTGGTGAACAGCACATGGTCGAGCCCCGCCGGCGCAATATCGACGATGCGGTTGGCCAGTTCGAACGCCTTGGGGTGGCCCATCTGGAACGCCGGGGCGTAATCCAGTTCGGCCGCCTGCTTGGCGATGGCCTCGACAATTTTGGGGCGGGCGTGGCCGGCATTGACACACCACAGACCTGCCGTACCATCGAGCACCTGCCGACCATCGCTGGTCGTGTAGTGCATATCCTTGGCCGCCACGAGCATCCGTGGCGCTTTTTTGAACTGCCGGTTGGCCGTGAAGGGCATCCAGAAAGCGCTCAGATCGTTCGGCACCACGGCATTTGAATTGGACACGTCACCCTCACTCCCATCGTTTGTGCACTGCTTGGTGCATTTGGCTCTTGACGCCGGACCGTTAAGACCAGAATTTTGACCAGTTGGAAAAATGTTAGCACTCCCAAACTTTCTAGCAAGGCGAAAATGCCGCCGAACAAAGTGAAAAGTGCCGAGCCGACCATTACCACCCCGCGCCAGCACAAAGCTGACGCCAGGGCGGCAACGCATCCCCATGCCAAGCCCCGGCCGCTGACCCGCATCCAGCGCGAGAAGCAGGACGTGATCCTCGAGGCGGCGCTGGAGGTGTTTTCCGTGCATGGCTTTCGCGGCGCCACCATCGACCAGATCGCCGAGGTGGCGGGGATGAGCAAACCGAACCTGCTGTATTATTTCCCGCGCAAGGAAGAGATTCACCGTCGGCTGATTTCCGAGCTGCTGGTCAACTGGCTGGCGCCCTTGCGCGAAATGGATGCCGAGGGCGATCCGTTTCCCGAAATCCGCTCCTATATCCGCCGCAAGCTGGAGATGGCGCGCGACTTTCCCCGCGAAAGCCGGCTGTTTGCCAATGAAATGCTGCAGGGCGCGCCGCGCATCATCGAGATGATCGAGATCGACCTGAAAGACCTGGTCGATGAAAAAGCCGCCGTGCTGCAAGGCTGGATGGAGCAGGGCCGTATTGCCCGCACCGACCCCTATCATCTGATCTTTTCAATCTGGGCGACGACCCAGCATTATGCCGATTTCGACGTGCAGGTGCGCGCCGTGCTGGGGCCGGATCGCAATGGCGAGGGGCGCTTTGATGACGCTGCCCGCTATCTCGAGCATCTGTTCCTGCACGGGCTGACGCCCCGGCCGGTGAAATGAACCGCTAGGCCGGCCGCCGCAGCAGAGGCTTGGGCGCGGCGATATCCACCGGGTCACCGGCAAAGCAAAAGCCGCTGCCCCGCTTGGCTTTGGCGCGATAGAGCGCTGCGTCGGCCTGCGCCACCAGATCTAGCGCGCCCCGATGCGGCGCCGTCGACGCAACGATGCCCAGACTCATGCCGACCCAGATGGCGCGGCCAACCAGCTGCACCGGCGCTTCGATGGCGGCAATGCAGTCGCGCGCCAGTTGCTCCAGCGCCGCGCGCTCGGTACGGCTGGCGCTGAGCAGCACGAATTCATCGCCACCGAGCCGGGCCAGCAGATCGCCCGGGCCCAGCAGGGCCGACAGCCGCGCCCCGACAATGCGCAGCACATCGTCGCCGGCGGCATGGCCGAAGGCGTCATTGATGGCCTTGAAGCGGTCGAGGTCGAACAGCAGCACGGCAAAGGGCGCGTCGCCGGCCGCACACTCGGTCAGCGACGTCTCGAAGGCTAGCCGATTGGCCAGCCCGGTCACCACATCGCTGCGCGACTGGCGATGCGCCAGCCGACGCTGGCGCTCGATATCGGTCACCAGATGGCGTAGCCGGATCAGCAGCCCCAGCATCAGCAGCACCATGCCGGCAATGATCGGGATGCGGATCGGCGCGAATTTACGCAGCAGGGTGTTGCCGGTGGCGCTGCGGGTCCAGGTGAGCAAATTCCCCGAAGCGCCTTCGCCTTCCATCAGTGGAATCTGCCGCTCCGATGGGTCGGTGCTGACTTCGGTGGATAGATGGGCATTGCGCAGCCCGGCGATCCGGCCCAGCAGCGCCACGCTATCAGCGGTCAGCGGCCCCATCTCCTCGGAGATGATGTCGATGGCATTGGCGGCGCGCTGCCGTTCGGCATCCAGATTGGCCTGATCGATGCTGTACATGGCCTGCAAAGCGGTGCCGGTCAGCAGAATCGAGGACACGACCAGGACGCCGACGCACAGCAGCACCAGCCGACCTATGCGCTTGATTCCGTTATGTTCGTCCGACATCGCCCCCCTGTCAGGCGGCATGGCGGAACGATCCGTCGATTGAAACAACATTGCCTGCGTCCTAAGCGCGGCAAGTCTGCCCCGGAAGTTCTTGGAAAAGTGTTATCGCGCCGCCACAATTGCCGACTGATGCCACACTTATTCGCTTACAAATTGTCGGCAATCACCAGCAGCAGCCCGCCCACCAGGGTGATGTTGACCAGCACCAGATAGAGATGGGGATCACGTTCCTTGCCCTTGAACATGAACAGATTGTGGTAGCCGGCGGTGGCCAGCACCAGGAAGGCAATCAGCACCAGCGCCCCGAGCACCGGATAAAACCCCAGCAGCAGCGATAGCCCGCCGATCCACTGCATGGCGAAACCGCCCGCCACCAGCGCCGGCGGCATGGCCCAGCCATAATTGGTGGGTGACGGAATGCGCTCCTTGAAATGGATGGTGTTGCGGAAGGCGGCAATGATGAAGAACAGGCCGAAGACAAGGCGTCCAACCAGCATCAGCGTGGCGGCGATGGTCATGATTCTCTCTCCCAAGACCGCTCTTGCGTAGCGGATCGACCCCGGCGGTTGAAGCCGGAATCGCCGCACAATCCTGCCATAATTGACTTAAACCGCGCCGATTGGGCCGGGAAGGGCGGTGGAAAACTGCGCCGGCCGGTCGATTTCGGGCAATTGAGCGGGAACCGTGACATCATGGCCACAGCGCGCAAGCTGAATCCGCGAGTCCGGGATTTGGGCCGCGACTGAATCCGCGAGAGCGCGGCTTGACGGATTCATTTTCTCCACTTCACCCAGTAACGCCGCCAACAGCACAGCAATGCTGTCCAAATTTCTGCGACATATGGGCAACACCTGCCGTAACCGGGCCAGATGCAGTCAATATGGGCTTATTGTGGCCAGCCGCCGCCCCTAATCAGCGCTCACCTTAACTGATGTGAGTCCGATAGTTTGATTAGAAAAGTTGTTTCCGCCGCTGTCATTGCTGCAGCTCTGCTCTCCTTCTCCACTGCAGCCTATGCCCAATGCGGCGGTGCCTCCTGGTACGGTCCCGGTTTCAACGGGAAGCAGTCCGCCTCAGGAGAAATCTTCAACGAAAACGCCATGACCGCGGCGCATCGTTCCCTTCCCTTCGGTACCAAGGTCCGCGTCACCGACCAGCGCACCGGTGCCGAGATCGACGTCGTCATCAATGATCGCGGCCCGTTCCATGGCAAGCGCATCATTGACCTGTCCAAGGCTGCCGCCACCAAGCTGGGCTTCCGCAATCGCGGCACCACTTCGGTCTGCATCAGCCAGAACTGAGCTCCGACAGCCTCCATGCCCTGCCGTTAGCCGTCCCTTAGCATTCCGCCTCTAGCATGCGCGGCGGGACTGGGAGTGGCAGGGCATGCAGGCAGCCGCCTATGTCGTCGGGCCGCTGGATGGGCCGGGCGCCGCATTGATCGATCTGGCGCGCCGCCTCGGTTTTGCGGCGGTGCTGCCCTATGCCGGGGTGGCCGAGGCCGAACGACAGGCCAGCCAGACGCCGCTATGTTTCTTCCTGTTCGCCGCCGTGCCCGATATCGAGGCGCTGCGCCCCGCCGCCGAGGCGATCCGCTTCTGCCCCAGTCGTCGCATCCGCTTCTCGCCGCTGCTGTATTTTGCCGACAGTCCTTCGGTCGAGAGCATCAATCGCTGCATCAATCTGGGCTTTGATGATGTCATCACCCTGCCATTCACCCGCGACAGCGTCGCCGAGCGCCTCAATCGGCAAGTCGGACAAAGCCTGATCTATTACGAAACGCCGGGCTACTTTGGTCCTGACCGCCGCGATCGCGTCACCGCCCCGCAGCGCGCCGCCGAAACCCGCTCCGGCGGCCAGTTTCGCCGGCTCGAAATCCTGCGCCATCCGCTGAGCGGCACCCAGGTGGTGCGCGACGAGACCTATCTGCAGGCCGGCTGAGCCGCGAGGTCCGGCTATTGCCGCATATTTGCAACGTTGCAAAAATCTGACGAAAACGTTTCCACTGGCGCTTTCCCCCCGGCCAGATTTCGCCTAGCTTCTGGCCACTGATTTCGCGAGTAGTTTCAGCCATGAAGTTCGGCATCGACCTGCCGCCCCAGATCAAGGTGTTCGGGGCGTTTTTCATTTATTCCTTTTGCATGGGCAGCCTGTATCCCCGCCTGCCCGCGATTCAGGGCGCCATGGGCGTTGGTGAAGGCGCGCTGGGCCTGGCGCTGGTTGGCGCCGCGCTGGGAACGCTGATCTCGCTGACCTTTGCCGGCCCGATCATCGAGCGTATTGGCTATCGCCGCACGCTGCTGACCGCTTTGCCGCTGCTCGCGCTGTTTTACGCCATCGCCGTCTGGGCGCCGTCGCCGCTGACCTTCTTCCTGCTGTTGATGCCGGTGGGCATCACCATTGGCTGCATCGAGCTGATCATCAATCTCGAAGCCGACCGGGTGGAGCACGCCATCGGTCGTCGCATCATGAACCGCGCCCATGCTTTCTGGAGCTTCGGCTTCTTTGCCGCCGGCATGGTGGGGTCGTTTATCGCCGCCACCGGGCTGTCGCCGCAAATCCATCTGGCGCTGATGATCCCGCTGATCGCCATAGCCACTGTGGTGGTGCTGGGTCGCTTCCAGCCCGCCGAGCATCGCAGTGGCGGCAGCGCCGCGGATTCCCCGCGCTTTGCCCGGCCGACTCTGGCGATCATGATGCTGGTGATGATGTGCATGCCCGCCATGATCCTCGAAGGCGCCGGCATCGACTGGTCGGCGATCTATATGACCAAGGAATTCGTCGCCACCCCGTTCTGGGCCGGCTTTGCCGTGGCGCTGGGCGCCGGGGCGCAGGCCGTCACCCGGTTTTTCGCCGATAGTTTCGTCGAGCGCTGGAGCCCCGCATTGGTGGCGCGGGCGCTATTGGCCATCCTGGGCGCCGGGGCCGTGCTGGTATTCTTCGCCCAGACCCAGTTGCTGGCCTATATCGGGCTGGCCATGCTGGGCGTCGGCAGCAGCGCGCTGTTTCCGCTGGCCATGTCGGCCGCCGCACAGCGCACCGACCGCCCGGCTGCGGTCAACGTCGCGGCGCTGGCACAGATTTCCTTTGTGTCGTTCCTCTTGGGACCGCCGCTGCTGGGCTATGTCGCCGAGCATTTCGGCATCCGCTGGGCCTTCGGCATCGGCATTCCGCTGGTGCTGATCGCATTGCTGTTCACCAATAGACTGGGCGCGCATCGCGCCTCCAAGGCCATGGCTGCTGAATGAAAATCGCCCCGCAATACCGCATCTACGCCTGCTTCTTCCTCTACGCCATCATGACCGGCGGGGTGATGGCACGCCTGCCTGATTTGCAGACCCATTTCGCCCTCAGCGAAAGCCAGCTCGGCCTGACCATGATTGGCATGGCCATCGGCTCGCTGATTTCGCTGACGCTGGGCGCGCCGGTGGTCGAACGCATCGGCCCGCGCACCACTGCCTTTGTCACCGTGCTCGGCCCGGCGCTGCTGCTGGCCTCGATCCCCTGGATGAGCTCGCCCATCGGCATGTTCGTGGCGCTGTTCTTCACCGGCTTTCTCGGTGGCGCCTTCGAGATCAACCTCAATGTGCAGCTCGACCGGCTCGAAACCCATACCGGCAAGCGCTACATGAACCGCGCCCATGGCTTCTGGAGTGTCGGCTTTTTCGTCACCGCTCTGTTCGGCGCCATGATCCGCCAGTCGGGGCTGACCCCGGCCTGGCATCTGGGCCTGCTGGCGCTGGCCGTGCTGCTGATTGCCGTGGTCATGTTGTGGAACATGCAGCCGGCGCCCAAGCCGGCCGGCTTTGTCGAGACTAGCGGCCACGCCATCGCCTTCCCCAATCTGGGGCTGTTGCCGCTCTGCCTGATTGGCTTTGCCGCCTTCCTCGTGGAAGGGGCCGGCATCGATTGGTCGGCCATCTATATGCGCAACGTCTTTGACAGCACCCCGCTGATCGGCGGCATGGGGCTGACCCTGTTCGCCTTCTTCATGGCGGCGATGCGGCTCACCGCCGATCCGCTGGTCAGCCGCTATGGCCCGCGCAATGTGGCCATCGTGCTGCTGGCGCTGGCCGGCATGGGCGCGCTGCTGGTGGGCGTCGCCCCCGAGCAGAACGCCGCCCTGATCGGCTTTGCCCTGATGGGGCTGGGCTGTTCGGCGGTCTATCCGATCGCCGTCTCGGCCGCCGCGCAGCGCACTGACCGGCCCGCCGCCGTCAATGTCGCGGCGCTGGGGCAGGTCAGCTTTGTGGTGTTTTTCCTGGCGCCGCCTTTGCTCGGCTTCGTCGCCGAATATCTGGGCATCCGCATGTCGTATCTGATCTGCCTGCCGCTGCTTCTGGCCGGGCTGGTGGCCAGCTATTACGCGCTGGATAACAAGAAAGCGCCGACGCCCATCGCTGCGGAGTAGTCATGGCCGAGCTGCCGCCCATCGTCGATCTCCGCCAATCGGCCACCGCGCTGCGCGTGCAGCGCGGGGTGATGCGTATGCTGCGCGAGCGGCACGACATGGCCTGCTACGCCGAAGTGGGCTTGGCCAATGGTCGGCGGGCCGATGTGCTGGCCGTGGGGCCCAAGGGCGAAATCTGGATCATCGAGATCAAATCCAGCCTGATCGACTTTCAGGTCGACCGAAAATGGCCGGAATACCGCGAATTTTCCGATAAATTCTTCTTCGCCAAGCCGCCTGAACTCGACGCCGAGATTTTCCCCGAGAGTGAGGGCCTGATCGTCGCCGACGGCCATGACGGCGCGATTTTACGCGACAGCCCCGACACCCCGCTGGCCCCGGCCCGGCGCAAGGCGCTGATGCTCAAACTGGCCCGGCTCGGCGCCGACCGTATTCATGTGTTGATGGACCCCGGCCCCAAGTGAGTTCAGACCCCGATCGCTGGCGCATCATCGCCGTCTTCGTGCTGCAGGCGCTCGGCATGGGCGCCATCCAGACCCGCATCCCCGATGTGCAGGTGGCGCTCGGCCTCAATGATGCGCAGCTGGGCATGGCCCTCATGGGTCTGCCCGCCGGCGCCTTGTCGGTGTTTCTGTTTTCCAGCTGGATCATCGAGCGCTTCGGGCCGCGCCGCACCGTGCTGATTTTCTTGCCGATTCAGACCCTTGCCGCCGCCGCCATCGCCGTAGCGCCGAATTTCTGGGCCATGGCCGCGCTGTTTTTCGTCATGGGCGTCGGCAGCGCCGTCACCAATATCGCCATGAATGTCGAGGCCGACCGCATCGAGGCGGCCAGCGGCCGCCGGGTGATGAATACCTGCCATGGCGCCTGGAGCATCGGCTTTCTCGGCGTTGCGCTGCTCGGCTCGCCGATTCGCGGGCTTGGCCTGTCAGCAGCATGGCATCTGGGGCTGGCCGCGCCGCTAGTGCTGGGCGCCATGCTGCTGATCGTGCTGCCGATGCGCGATGCTCCCGAACGCGCCCATAGCCGGCGCAGCACAAGGCCCCGGCTGGCCTGGCCGACGCTGATGACGCTGGCGCTGGTGGGGTTCGGGCTGGGCGGCGAACTGCTGGAAGGCGCCGCGCGCTCCTGGTCGATCATTTTCCTGCGCGACAGTTTCATCGTGCCCGCCTGGGTGGAATCGCTGGCCCTGCCGGCGCTGCTCGCCACCATGGCCATCGGGCGGCTGCTGGCCGACCGGCAGATTGACCGCTTCGGGCCGGTGCGCGTGGCGCGCATCATGTCGGCCATTGCCTTTGTCGGGCTCTGCGCCGTGGTGTTTTCACCCAATGCAGTCATGGCGTTGCTCGGCTTTGGCCTCGTCGGCCTCGGCATCTGCGTGCTCTATCCGCTGATGCTGTCCGGCGCCGCCGGCATTGGCGACCGTCCGGCGGCGGAGAATGTCGCTGCCATGACGCTGGTCGTGCAGATCATCAGCCTGGGCGCGCCGCTGCTGATCGGGGCCGTGGCGCAAAATTACGGCATCCGCTTCGCCTTCGGCATGCTGCTTCCTTTGCTGGCCCTGGGCTGGGCCATGGCCGGGGTGCTGGCGCCTAAAACGCCTTAGCAGCGCCGTTCGTCCGCCCTATTCATCCACGCTCTGCGTCTCCACCGGGGTGATCGGCGTCGGTCGATGCGCCGGGGAGGGGGCCGCGCCCAGCTCGGACAGCTCCTGCTGCAGCGCCTGCATCAGCGCCAGTTTTTCCGCATCGCTCCCCGCCTGCAGCCGCTGGCTCAGGCGAATGGTGAAATCGGAAAACGCATTGTGCCAGTCGGAATGCACCTGCACCGGATCGATGCGCGGCGTCGCCGTTTGCGACCGTGCGGCAATGCCTGCCGCCGTCAGTTCGAAATAATCGTCAAGCAGCGGCAGGATCACCTGATCGCCGGCAATGCCCGTCGCCATGATCGCATTGCGCAACGCCGTGCGTTCCTCATCCTCGCCATGGGTGAGGAAAATCGCCCCATGCGCCGGCAGCCGCGCCTTGATCCAGGCCATCAGCTCGGAATGATCGGCATGGGCCGAATAATTGCCCATCGAGCGGATGGTGGCGCGGATCGGCACCAGCGTGCCGTGGATGCGCGCTTCCTTGGCCCCGCTCAAAATCACCTGCCCCAGCGTGCCCGGCGCCTGATAGCCGACAAACAGCACCGTGGCATTGGCGCGGATCAGATTGTTGCGCAGATGGTGCTTGATGCGTCCGGCATCGCACATGCCCGAGGCCGACATGATGATGGCGCCACCCCGGATGTTATTGATCGCCTTGGATTCCTCCACCGCCTCGATGATGCGGAAGCGCGGGTCGTTGAACAACTCGTCGGCGCCCAGTTCGACGTCATCGAACATCTTGGCATATTTGCGATAGACGCCGGTGACCTTGCTGGCGAGCGGGCTGTCGAGAAACACCAGTCGCGGGTCGATCTCGCCGGTTTTGATCAGATAGCCGATATCATGCAGCAACTCCTGGCTGCGCTCGACGGCAAAGGCCGGGATCACCAGATTGCCGCCCCGCGCCAGCGCGGTATTGATCTCGGTCTTGAGCGCCTCGCGGCGCTGGGCCAGCGTATAATCCACCCGCTCGCGCCCGCCATAGGTGCTTTCGCAGAGGATGTAGTCAAAGCCCGCCGGGCCTTCCGGCTCGTTATAAAACACCTTCTCGTCCGGCCCGATATCGCCGGAGAACATCAGGCGGATGGTCTTGTCGCCATCCTGCACCTCGACCTCGATCGAGGCCGAACCGATGATATGGCCGGCATTCCAATAGCGCGCCCGCACCCCCGGCCCCGGAGTGATCCATTCGCCATAGCGGCAGGTCTGGCGGTGTTTCAGCGCCTCGTCGGCGTCTTCCATCATATACAGCGGCTGCGCCGGCTCATCGCCGCGCCGATTATGCTTTTTGGTTTCGCGCTCCGCTTCGCTTTCCTGAATGCCGGCGCTGTCGGGCAGCAGATATTCCAGCAGCCCCGCCGTCGGCTCGGTCATCCACATCGGCCCGCGCCAGCCCTCCCGATAGAGCTTGGGCAGCAGCCCGGCATGGTCGATATGGGCATGGGTGAGCAGCAGGAAGGCGATGGCCTTGGGATCGAAGGGCGTCGGCTTGAGATTGAGGTCGCGGACCGATTTATTGCCCTGGAACAAGCCGCAATCGACCAGGAACTGGCCGCCGGGATGGACCACCCGATAGCAGGAGCCGGTAACGGTGCCTGCCGCGCCGTGGAAATGCAGGGTGACGGCCATAGGGCGAACTCCGTTTTTTCCGATGCTGTCGAAGTAAGCCCCAGCCATTCGTCGTTGTCGAGCGAACAGTGGCAACCCCGCCTGTCGGCGGCGCGTTGTTCGACTGAACCTGAGGAGACTCGCTATGACCTATATTGATGGCTTCGTCATCGCCGTGCCGGCCGCCAACAAGCAGGCTTACATCAAGCAAGCCAGCGAGGCGGCCGCACTGTTCCGCCAATGGGGCGCCACCCGCGTGGTGGAAAACTGGGGCACTGACGTCCCCGCCGGCAAACTCACTGATTTCCAGCGCGCCGTGCAGGCCAAGCCAGGCGAGGTGATCGTGTTTTCCTGGATCGAATATCCCGACAAGGCCACCCGCGACGCGGTGGGCAAAAAGATGATGGAGGACCCCGCCATGGGCGCCATGGTGCTGCCCTATGACGGTGCCCGCATGATTTATGGCGGGTTTGAAACGCTGATGTCGGTGAGCTAGCAACTTTCAGGGGGCATTGTGAGCCATACATCTCACTCCACCCCCGATGTCACCCCGGCCTTGAGCCGGGGCCCATCCTGAGATATCGCCGCATCACCCATCTCAGGATGGATCCCGGCTCAAGGCCGGGATGACACCGCGTTTTTGGACTGCATCGGCAGCGCTAGCCCTAGCGCGGCGCGCGCTTGGCCAGGATTCGCTGCAGCGTGCGCCGATGCATATTGAGCCGCCGCGCCGTCTCGGAGACGTTGCGGTCGCATAATTCATACACCCGCTGGATATGCTCCCAGCGCACCCGGTCGGCCGACATCGGATTTTCCGGCGGCTCCGGCTTGTCCTCGCCGGTGGCCAATAGCGCGTTGATCACATCATCGGCATCGGCGGGCTTGCTGAGGTAATCCACCGCCCCCAGCTTCACCGCGGTGACGGCGGTGGCGATATTGCCATAGCCGGTCAGCACCACGGCGCGGGCATCGGGGCGCTTGATATGCAGCGCCGAGACCACTTCGAGCCCGTTGCCGTCCTCGAGCCGCAGATCGACCACGGCGTAGGCGGGCGGCTTGTCATTGACCGCCGCCAGCCCTTCGGCCACCGATCCGGCAATGCGGACATCGAACCCCCGCCGCACCATGGCGCGTTCAAGGCGCTGCAAAAACGCCGCGTCGTCATCGACAAGCAGCAGGCTGGGGTCGGTCGCCAGGAGATCTTCGATCGTGCTCATGCGTGTCATTTAGGGGTTTTGCGCTGAAACGTCAAAATCTTGATAGAGATTTAGTGCCAGCCGCTTGCTGGCATGCCTGCAGTCGATATTCGACCGGGCGGACCGCTTTATCCCCACCCCCGTTCCTGGCCCTAGACTCTCCCGCACAAGGAGACCCTCATGGACCACACGCCCCGCCTGTCACTGCCCTTCATCATGCCCAGCCAGGCGCAAAAGCACATCACCCATAACGAAGCCATCCAGGCGCTCGACGCGCTGGTGCAGCCCGTCGTCGAAAGCCGCAGCGTCCTTGCGCCGCCCACCACGCCGCTTGAGGGCGAGACCTATTTGGTGCCGCAAGCCGCCACTGGCGTCTGGGCCGGCCATGCCGATGAAATCGCCGCCTTCCGCTCCGGCGTCTGGAGCTTCCACGATCCCGCGTCCGGCTGGCAGCTTTATGTGAAGGCCGAACGCACTCAATATGTGTTCGATGCCGGTGCCTGGGTGCCGCTGGCCTCGCTCGGCTCCGGCCTGCCGCAATTGGGGGTCAATACCAGCGCCGACGCCACCAACCGGCTGGCCGTGGCGGCCGCCGCGACGCTGTTCACCCATGTCGGCAATGGCCACCAGCTCAAGCTCAACAAGGCCGCGCCCGGCGATACCGCCAGCCTGCTCTATCAGAGCAACTGGTCCGGCCGCGCCGAAATGGGGCTGGCCGGCGACGATCACTGGCGGCTCAAGGTCAGTCCCGATGGGGCCAGTTGGATCAATGCGCTCACCGTCAATGCCGGCACCGGCGTCACGACTATCGCGGCCAGCCTGCAACCGGCCACCGACAATGCCATTACCCTGGGTGCTGCCGGCGCGCGCTGGTCCGCCATCTGGTCGGCCACCGGCACCATCCAGACCTCGGATGCCCGCCAGAAAACCGACATCGCGCCCAGCGATCTCGGCCTTGATTTCATCTGCGCGCTGACCCCGGTCAAATATCGCTGGGCCGATGGCCAGCGCACCCATTACGGTCTCATCGCCCAGCAGGTGCAGGCCGCGCTCGGCACCCATGACTTCGCCGGCCACATCCTGGCTGACCCCGCCGATCCCGCCAGCGAACAGGGCCTGCGCTACGACGCTTTCATCGCCCCGCTGATTGCGGGGATGCAGGAACTGGCACGGCGCGTGGCAGCGCTGGAAGCCCAGGCTGCGCGCGCCAAATAATTCATGCTCCGTCTGGCGTGGGCTGCGTCTCCCCGATAGCCTGCCGTACGTACGTCAGGGAGGATGCACGCAAATGACCACCAAGCGCCTCGGTGTCGGCTTCATCGGCACCGGCAATATTTCATCGGCCTATCTGCGGGCCATCACCGGCCACGAAAATATGGCCGGTTTTCCGGTGCTCGATATCAAGGGCCTGGCCGATATGCGCCCCGAAGCCTCCGAGGCCCGCGCCGCCGAATTCGGCCTCACGGCGATGAGCATCGACGAAATGCTGGCCAGCCCCGAGATCCAGTTGGTGGTCAATCTCACGATCCCGCGCGCCCATGTCGAGGTCGGTCTCAAAGTGCTGGCCGCTGGCAAGCATGTCTATTCCGAAAAGCCGCTCGGCATCAGCTTCGCCGAGGGCAAAACCTTGCTCGACGCCGCCAACAAGGCCGGCCTGCGCATTGGCTCGGCCCCCGACACTTTCCTCGGCGGGTCGCACCAGCAGGCCCGCGCCGTGGTCGATAGCGGCGCACTCGGTCAACTGGTCGGCGGCACCGCCTTTTTCCAGTGCCCCGGCCACGAAGCCTGGCACCCCGATCCAGCGTTTTATTACGATATCGGCGGTGGTCCGGTGCTCGATATGGGGCCGTATTACATCACCGATCTGGTCAATCTGCTCGGCCCCGTTGCCCGCGTCTCTGCCATGGGCTCGCGCCTGCGGGCGCAACGTCCGGTGCTGTCCGAGCTCAAGCAGGGCCAGATCATTGATGTCAAAGTTGACACCCATGTCACCGCCTCGCTCGGCTTTGCCAATGGCGCCATCGTGCAGGTCGGCCTCAGCTTCGACGTCGCCGCACACAAGCATGTGCCGCTCGAACTCTATGGCACCGAGGCCAGCCTGATCGTTCCCGATCCCAATTTCTTTGGCGGCGATGTCGAAATCCGCCAGCGCGGCAAGGATGCGGTCTGGACCAAAATTCCGGTCACCCAGGCCTATGCCAATGGCAATTACCGCTCGCTCGGCGTCGCCGACATGGCCATGGGCATCCTCGACAACCGCCCCCACCGCGCCAATGGGGATTTGGCCCTGCACGTCCTCGAAGTTATGGAGGCCTTTGCCACCGCCTCCCGCGAAGGTCGCACCATCGAGATCAAGACCCCGGTCGAACGGCCAGCACCACTGGCGGCGTCGTTGAAAGACGGGCGGATCTGACAGCAGAACTCGCCATCGTCCCTCCCCTCCCCCTTGAGGGGAGGGGCCGGGGGTGGGGGTCCATCAGTGACCCACCAAACCACCCCCTCCCCAACCCTCCCCTCAAGGGGGAGGGGGCGCCGACCCCAAGGTTGCGGCGCTCAAACGCCCTCCGCCCAACCACCAACAAAAATCCACCACGCGCTTGACTCCACTCCTCAATGTAACAATGTAAGTTACATGAAACGTTCCAGCCGCCTCTCGCTCGCTTTGCATGCCCTGGTCCATCTGCACAAGCAGCCCGACCAGGCCATGACCTCCACCACCCTGGCCCAGTGCCTGATGACCAATCCGGTCGTCGTGCGTCGCGTGCTGGGCCAATTGCGCGAGGCCGGCTTCGTCGCCTCCACCAAGGGACATGAGGGCGGCTGGCGCCTGCTGCTGCCCGCCAGGGAAATCAGCCTCTACGCCGTCTATACCGCCATGGGCGAAAACCTGCTGATCCGCACCGAGAGCGATCCCGGCGATGTTGGCTGCGGCATTGTCCGCAGCGTCAATGCCGTGATGGGCGAGGTCATCGCCGATGCCGAAGCCCTGCTCGCCGCCCGCCTCGCCACGGTGTCGCTGGCCGATATCGCCGCCCAGGCCACCCCCCATCCCCTCCATCCCGGAGCCCACCATCATGGATGACGTCCTCATCATTGGCGGCAGCTTTGCCGGCCTGGCCGGCGCGCTGCAGCTCGGCCGCGCCCGCCGTCAGGTCACGGTGCTCGACACCGGCCTGCCGCGTAATCGCTTCGCCGCCCATTCGCATGGCCTGCTCGGCCACGATCACAAAGCGCCCGGCGACATTCTTGGCGCCGCCCGCCAGCAACTGGCGCGCTATCCGACGGTGAAACTGGTCAATGCCCGCGCCGACGCCGTCAGCGGCGCCATCGACAATTTCAGCGTCACCACCGAGGATGGAGCCACCCATCAGGCCCGTCGCCTGCTGCTCAGCTATGGCGTCACCGACCAATTCCCCGCCATTCCCGGCTTTGCCGAATCCTGGGGCAAGTCGGTAGTGCCCTGTCCCTATTGCGACGGCTTTGAAGTGGCGAGCCAGCATTGGGGCCTCGTCTGGTCCGGCGAGCATTCGCTGCATGCCGTCTCGCTATTCCATGATTGGACCGACCGGCTGACCCTGTTTGCCGATGGCCACGAAATCTCCGCCGACGCGCGCGCCGAGCTGGCCCGCCGCCAGGTACCGCTCATCGAAGGCAAGATCGTCGCCATCAGCCATGTGGACGGCCAGATCGCCACTGTCGATCTCGACACCGGTCAGCGCATCGCCGTTGATGTGCTGTTCGCTCATCCGCGCACTCGCCCGTCCTCCAGCCTGCATGAAGCCCTCGGCCTCGAAACGCTGGAGCACCCCATGGGCCGCGTCCTCAAAATTGACGATCGCCGCCAGACCTCCGTCCCCGGCATCTATGCCGCCGGCGACCTCGCCAACCCGATGGCCAGCGTCACCCTCGCGAGCTCCAGCGGCGCCATGGCCGCCATTTTTGCGCAGCAATCCATGCTGGTTTGAGGGCCACGCAACCGACGGCGCCACTTGCCACAACCTTAGAATGGTTCTAATCATTGTTTAGAACCATTCTAACTTATGGCCATCCATGTTCTCGCTCCGCCCCGACAATCGCCGCGCATTTACCACCCTGTCCGAGCGCGAAATTCTCTCGCTTGCCGTGGCGGCCGAGGAGGAAGATGGCCGCATCTATTCCGAATTCGCCACCCGCCTCGCCGAGACCTATCCCGGCTCGGCGGCTTTGTTCGAGGCCATGGCCGCCGAGGAGGATGAGCATCGTCGCCGTCTTCTCGATCTCTATGTCGAGCGCTTCGGCCCGCGCCTGGTGCCCATCCGCCGCGAACATGTGCGCGGCTTCCTCACCCGCAAGCCGCTCTGGCTGATGCAGACGCTGACCCTCGAAGCCGTGCGCCAGCAGGTCTGGGAAATGGAGGAGGGCGCCTATCGCTTCTATCTCGAGGCGGCCAGGCAGGTGAGCGATGCCGGCACCCGCAAGCTGCTCGGCGATCTGGCCCGCGCCGAGCGCCAGCATGCCGCCGCCGCCGACCGGATCGACGCCGAAGTGCTCGGCGAATCCGGCCGCGACAGCGAAAAAACCGAGGCGCACCGCCAATTCGTGCTGACCTATGTGCAGCCCGGCCTCGCCGGCTTGATGGATGGCTCGGTCTCCACTTTGGCCCCGGTCTTTGCCGCCGCCTTCGCCACCGGCGACACCCACCAGACCTTTCTCGTCGGCCTCGCTGCTGCCATCGGCGCCGGCATTTCCATGGGCTTCACCGAAGCCGCCGCCGATGACGGCAAGCTCACCGGGCGCGGCTCACCGCTCAAGCGCGGCCTCGCCGCCGGCATCATGACCGCCGTGGGCGGCCTCGGCCACGCACTGCCTTACCTCATCCATGATTTCACCATGGCCACCACCCTGGCCATCACCGTCGTGCTGATCGAGCTCTGGGCTATCGCCTTCATCCAGAACCGCTATATGCAGACCCCATTCTGGCGCGCCGTGCTGCAAGTCGTCCTCGGCGGCTCCCTGGTCTTCGCCGCCGGCATTCTGATCGGCAACGCCTAGCCCATGACGCATTGCGTCATATAACGCTCAGCGTTACACTCTCGGCCATGATCCAGGGCTTCGCCAGCGCTGAGACTGAGCTGATCTGGACCGGCCGGCGCAGTCGCAAGCTGCCGCCGGATATCCAGTCGGTCGCTCTGCGCAAAATGCGTCTGCTCAATCAGGCGCAGTTGCTACAGGATTTGCGTGTGCCGCCCGGCAACCGTCTCGAAGCGCTGAAAGGCAATCGGGCCGGCCAGCACAGCCTGCGCATCAATAATCAGTGGCGCATCTGTTTTGTCTGGCAGACAGGAGGACCGAACCATGTCGAAATCGTCGACTACCATGACTGAGCTGCTGCCCAATCCGCATCCCGGCGAAATCCTGCTGGAAGAATTCCTCAGGCCGATGGGCCTTAGCCAGAACGCGCTGGCGCGCGCCGTACATGTGCCGCCGCGCCGCATCAATGAGATCGTGCTCGGCAAGCGCGCCGTCACCGCCGATACCGATCTGCGGCTGGCGCGTTATTTCGGCATGTCCGAGGGATTTTTCCTCGGTCTACAGGCTGATTTTGACCTGATGGAACGCCGCCGCTCCATCGGCGATGATCTGGTCCGGATCGAACCGCGCGCCGCCTAGCCCGCTTTACTGCGCGCCCGCGAGGCTTCGGCCTGCGCTTGTTTCAGCGCCTTGCGCTCCGCCGCCAGCCTTGCCGCGTCGTCGCCGAGATGGGACAGGCCGCGCGCCTTGGCCAGCTCGATCTGCTTTTTCCGTTCGGCGGCTGCCGCATGCTTGTCGGCCTCGCCGACGCAATGGGGGCAGCTGACGCCTTCGACATGGTCGGGGCTGGCCCGATCATCCGGGGTCAACGGGTGGCGGCAGGCGCGGCACAAACTGGCGTCGCCCTCGACCAAGCCATGGCCGACCGAGACGCGCTCGTCGAACACAAAGCACTCCCCGGCAAACCGGCTATCCTGCTCCGGCACCACTTCGAGATATTTGAGGATGCCGCCCTTGAGGTGAAACACCTCCTCAAAGCCCTGGCTCAACAGATAACTCGACGCCTTTTCGCAGCGAATGCCGCCGGTGCAGAACATCGCCACCTTCTTGTCGCGGCCCGGATCGAGATGGGTCGCCACATAATCCTTGAACTCGGTGAAATTCTTCGTGGACGGGTCGAGCGCCCGCTGGAACGTGCCCAGCCCGACCTCATAATCATTGCGGGTATCGACCAGCACCACGTCATTGCGCTCGATCAGCCGGTTCCAGTCCGCGGGCTCGACATAGGTGCCCACCGTCACGGCCGGATTGGCCTCCGGCGCCCGCAGCGTCACGATTTCCGGCTTCAGCCGCACCTTGAGCCGCAGGAACGGCATCGCCTCGGCGGTGGAATATTTCACCTCCGCCCCGGCCAGCCGCCCACCAAACACCGCCCCGTCAAACAGCCAGTCGGCCAGCGCATCGATCGCCGCTATGGTGCCCGCCACGGTGCCGTTAATCCCCTCCGGCGCCAGGATCAGCGTGCCCTTGATCCCCTGCGCAGCGCAGAGCGCGGCCAGCTTTGGCTGGATCGCCTCGGCGTCCGGCAAGGCGGCAAATTTATAGATCGCCATCACCTTGTATGGTTGATTGGCTTGGGGCAGATTACCATTCATATCGCGCGGCCATGGGTTCATCGGCCCGCTCATATCATTGCCCGCGCGCCGGGCCAAATCGAGAAATCGTGGGGAGATCGTCATGACCTATCGGGCCGATACGGCACGCTATGACTCTATGCAATACCGCCGCTCGGGCAATTCCGGGCTCAAGCTGCCGGTCATCAGCCTCGGCCTGTGGCAGAATTTCGGCGGCACCCGCGACTATCCCTCGGCGATGGAAATCCTCGGCTATGCCTTCGATCACGGCATCACCCATTTCGATCTCGCCAATAATTACGGCCCGCCGGCCGGCTCCTCCGAGGAATTATTCGGCCAGGTCATGGCCCGCGATTTCCGCCCCTATCGCGACCAGCTGATCATTTCCACCAAGGCCGGCTACAATATGTGGCCCGGCCCCTACGGCGAATTCGGCAGCCGCAAATATCTGCTGGCGAGCCTTGATCAGTCGCTGAAGCGCCTCGGGCTCGACTATGTCGATATTTTCTATTCGCACCGCTTTGATCCTGAGACCCCGCTCGAGGAAACCATGGGCGCGCTGGCCCATGCGGTGCGCAGCGGCAAGGCGCTCTATGTCGGCATTTCCAGCTACCCGGAAGCCGAAACCCGCGAAGCCCATCGCATCCTCAAGGATATGGGCGTGCCCACCACCATCCATCAGCCCTCCTATTCGATGATCAATCGCTGGATCGAAAACGACCACACCATCGACGCCTGTGGCGAATTGGGCATCGGCATGATCGCCTTCTCGCCGCTGGCGCAGGGCGTGCTCTCGGGCAAGTATAATTCCGGCAACACCTCGGGCACCCGCGGCGAAAATCCCAATGGCTCGCTGCGCGCCAGCCATATCGAGCCCCGCGTGCTCGCTTCCGTCGACAGATTGGGCGACATCGCCCGCTCGCGCGGCCAGACCATGGTGCAGCTGGCTTTGTCCTGGGCGCTGCGCCGCCCGGAAATGACCTCGGCACTGGTCGGCGTGCGGACCCTCGATCAGCTCAAGGACAATCTCGGCGTGCTGAACAATCTGACGCTCTCGGCCGAAGAAATCGCCGCCATCGACGCCGCCACCAAGGACGGCCAGATGGAACTCCACCCCCGCCCCACCGGCTGGCTGCGCTAAAAGGGGAGCGGCGCTTGCGCCAGGTCTCTTCGCAAGGCCGGTGGGTGGCTCACCCCCACCCTTGATCCCTCCCCACAAGGGGGAGGGAGACGATGAACACCGGCCTCGCAACCTGCGCCTCCCTCCCCTTGATGGGGAGGGATTGAGGGTGGGGTGGGCCAAACACGCCGATGCTGCCGTTCAGGCTGAACAACACCCCTACCGGTGCAAAAACCGCTCCATTCCGAACGGCTTGATATTGATCGCCGTCTCTTCCCCGGTCATCGCCTGCGCCAGCAATTCGCCGGTGGCCGGCCCGAGGGTGAAACCGTGATGGGCGTGGCCGATGCCGACATAGAGCCCGTCGTGGCGGGGCGCCTTGCCGATGATCGGCATCATGTCGGGCGTGCAGGGTCGCGCGCCCTTCCACGGCTGGGCATCCAGCCTTGGCCCGAGATCGAGCAGTTCGCGCGCTGCCCGCTCGGCCTTGTCGAGCTGAACCGGAGTGGGCGCCGCGTCGCGCATGGCAAATTCGGCCCCGGTGGTCAGGCGAATGCCCCGCGCCATCGGCGCCAGCGCATAGCCCACTTCGGGGTCGAGCACGAGCTGGTTCAGGCTGGCCCCATGCTCGCTGTCATAATGCATGTGATAGCCGCGCTTGACGAAGAGCGGCAGTCGATAGCCGAGCTTGTCGAGTACGTCCGGCGCCCACGGCCCCAGCGCGATCACCGCCTGCTTGCCGCTATGGCGCACCCCGTCCACAATGGCTGTCCAGCCATTGGCGTCCTGCTCCAGCCCGCTGGCGGTGCCGGAAACGAACTTGCCGCCCAGCCGCTGGAACAGCTTGAAATATTCGGTGACCAGCGCGCCGGGATCGCGCACGGTCCATGGGTCGGTCCAGTGGATCGCCCCGGCCAGCCCGCCCTTGAGCGCCGGCTCCATCTGCTTGAGTTCGGGCCATTCCACCACGCGGTGCGAAATGCCGAACTGGTCATGATCCTCGCGCGCCTTTTCGGCCTCGCGGCGCAGCCCCTTGTCGCTGCGGAAGGCCAGCAGCCATCCGCTCTTGCTCACCAGCGCCTCGGCCGCCGGCCCGGCATCTTTCATCAGATCGGCATGGGTGATGATCGAACGGCCGATCAGCGGCGCATAGCTCTGCACCACCTTGCGATAGGATTCCGGCGATGAGGCCCACCAATAGCGCAGCAGCGCCGGCGCCAGTCGCGGCAGCGCCAGCGGCTCATAGCGCGCGGCCGTGCTCAAATGCAGCCCTACCTGCAGCAGCATCGCCAGATCGCGCGGAAACGCGTGCGGCCGCACGCCTTCGCGCTGGATGATGCCGGCATTGCCGAAGCTGGTTTCCTGCCCCGGCGCGCCCCGGTCGATCAGCGTCACGCTGCGCCCGCGCCGCAACAGGTAAATCCCGGTGGCCACGCCGACAATGCCGGCCCCCAGAACAATCACATCATCAGCCATCTATGTCCGCCCCCACTGCAGTCTTGCTCACTCTATCGGCACATTCTAGCAGAGCGTAGCCGGTAGTTTTGCCTCTCTAAACGCAGCATTGCCGCTGTTCACGCGTGAATATCCCGAAAAACTCAACAAAGACGCAAAATCATCCCGCATCCGGCATGTGCCGTATCTGGCCGAGATAGCCATGCACGCTGGCCGGCACCTCATGCTCCAGCCAGGCGCGGAACGCTCGCACCTTGCGGCTCTCGCGCCGCCCCTTGCCGGTCACCAGCCAATAGCCCTGCGGTCCTTCCACCGAATGCTCGAACGGCCGCACCAGCCGCCCGTCGCTCACCGCGTCGGCGCTCATCATGTCGGCGGCCATCAGCACGCCCTGTTCGGCAATCGCCGCATCAAAAGCCAGCGAGGCATCCGAATAGAGTGGCCCGGTCAGCCGGATGGTCGGGTCCAGTCCCAATTCGCTGCGCCAGGCATCCCAGCTCAGCATCGTCGTCTGATCCTGGATCACCGGCACATTGGCCAGATCGGCCGGGTGCTTAAGCTGCTTGGCGACCACCGGTGCACAGACCGGCTGATAGGCCCGCCCGCCCACCAGTTCGGCATTCACCCCCGGCCATTGCCCATGCCCGAAGCGCACGCCGCAATCGACGTCGGGCCGGCTCAAATCCAGCATCGACGAGGTCACGTTGAGCCGCACCTCGATATCGGGGTTGAGCGCGGTGAATTTGGTGATGCGCCAGATCAGCCAGCGCGAGGCAAACACGCTCCCCACCGTCAGGTTGAGCACGCCTTCGTCGCTCCCCTTGAGCCCGGCCAGCCCATCCTGCAAGGCGGCAAAGCCGGCGGTCAGCTGCGGCAGCGCCGCCTTCAGCACCGGCAGCGGGCGCAGCCCGGCCGGAGTGCGCTCGAACAGCTCCATGCCCAGCCGTTCCTCGGCCCGCCGCAAATGCTGGCTGACCGCGCCGATGGTCACCCCCAATTCCTCGGCCGCCGGGGCCAGCGCACCGCGCCGCGCCACGATTTCGATGGCGCGCAGGGCATTCAGCGGAACGGGAAAAGGATTGGCCATATAGTTTTTCTACAATGGGGCTGCGACCTTGTCCATTGCGCAGCCGGTCCCCAAGGGCCATCTTGGGCAGGTAAACACTATTTCGACCTGAAAGGAGGTCACAAAATGTCTAGCTTCGTCCGGCGCTTCACCCGCCTGTTCACCACGTCTGCCTCCCCCCATCGCCTCACCCGCGATCCCGATACCATGTCGCTGCGCGACTGGGCCGATCTGCCGGTCCATCACCCTTATTGCGACCGCGCGCCGCGCTGAGGCCATAATCGGGGCTTTGAAGGGGGTGGAAAACCGCCCCATAGGAGCCCCCGATGATCCGCCCTCTCGCCGCGCTCACCATTCTCGCCCTCTCGCTCGGCCCCGTACTGGCCCAGCCGGTCGCCCCCGCCGCTCCAGCCGCCACCCCCGATGTCGTCATCGACCCGGCCGCCAAGCTCAATACCTCGCCCAAGCAAGCCAATATGCTGACCGGCTTTTACGCCACCCAGGCGGTGATCGAGCTCTGCGCCATTGCCCTCGAGCCCAATATCGTCACCGGCATGGCGGTTGACCGCAGCCGCCTCGAAACCGCTCTTGGTCTGGACGTTGCCAGCGCCGGCACCGCCTATGCCCAGGTCAAGGCCGATGTCGAAAAGACCACCCCCGATTGCACCGATGGCAGCCCCGACCGCCTCGGCGTCGACGCCGTCACCGCCATCTACGCCGCCCTGCCACCCCCCGCCGCTGCGCCCGTGCCAGCCGCTGCCGTCCCGGTCGAACCCGCAGCAGTTCCCGCTCCTGAAGCTGCGCCTGTCGCCCCGGTCGCACCCGCTCAATAACCAATCTTTCCCACCCACCGCGCTGTACCTCCCCGTTGAAGGGGGAGGCTAGGAGGGGGTGACGAGAGCCCCGATATCGGGCCAAACCACCCCCACCCTTGATCCCTCCCCGCAAGGGGGAGGGTGTCGACTGCAAAAATCCTGCACAGAGCTATCAGTCTGCCACCCTCCCCCTTGCGGGGAGGGAAGCGAGATAGGACTTAGCCCTTGCTAAGTCCGTGATCGAGCAGGAAGGGGGGCTCTCCGCGAGCCCCTCACTCACAAATCCGCGCCTCACAACTCGCCCCATGGCACCCGAGATCGAGGTGCAGATGGTCGGCATGCTCCGCATTGGCTTCCGGGCCCAGCGTGGTGGTAAAGCCGGCGCAGCCCGCATCATGCGCCAGCCGCAACAGCCGTCCCTCGGGCTGCGCTGCCGGCAACCAGTTCGCCGTCACATCGATGCTGCGCCCATCCGCCAGGGTAAATCCGGTCACATCCACCGCATTGGCAAAGCCATGCTCGGAGACAAAACCCGCTGCCGCATTGTTGCGCTTGCGGCACATATAGCTGGTGCCGGTATTCACCGCGGCCAGCGCGCTCCCCAGCATCGCCTCGGCATAGCCATCCACCGTCTCGACCCAGCGGGGTAGGGCGCTGGCCATCTGGCAATTGGTGGTGATCGGCGTACTCAGCTTCACCATCCGCCCCCGGCTCAACACCCCCGTCACCACCAGCGGCGACTGTTCCCCGCAGGCCTCCTCGCTCAGCGGCGGCGCCATCTCCGCCGCCACCAGCCCCAATAACACCGCGGGACACGCCACCTGATAGATCCGCGCCGGCTCCGCCGCTTGCGTAGCCTCCGGCTCGGCCTCGGTCTCCGGCTTCTGTTCCGGTTCCACCTGCGGCGGCGTCACCTGCGGCGCCTCCGGCAGGCTGGGCGGACGTGGCCTTGGCACGGGCGGTGGCGTGGCCACTGTCGGCGCAACCACCTTTGGCGCCGGTCGCGATGGTGCCGGCGGCGCCGGCTTGGGCGCGGTCAGCGTCTCGACAAAATCATTGAGCGGTCCGAGAAAATCCTGGGCCAGCACCGGCGCGGTGAGCAGCAGCGGGGCCAGGGCGATGAGCTTGAATGGGATAATGATTCCCCTCCAACGTGCGAGCCATGCAAAAGCTGCCGACTGCCTTGTGTTTAACCCTCACTAAACCATCTTTGCGGCTTCGCGCAGTTCTGCTATCAGCGCGGGCATGACAACGCCGCTTTCCCACATCCGCAATTTTTCCATCGTCGCCCATATCGACCATGGCAAGTCCACGCTCGCCGATCGTCTGATCCAGACGACAGGGGGGCTCGACCTGCGCGAGATGAAAGAGCAGGTGCTCGACAATATGGATATCGAGCGCGAGCGCGGTATCACCATCAAGGCCCAGACCGTTCGGCTGTCCTACACGGCGCAGAATGGCGAGACCTATATTCTCAACCTGATCGACACCCCCGGCCACGTCGACTTCGCCTATGAAGTCTCTCGTTCCATGGCCGCCGTGGAAGGCTCGCTGCTGGTCGTCGACGCCTCCCAGGGCGTCGAGGCGCAGACCCTCGCCAATGTCTATCACGCGCTCGATGCCGGCCACGAAATCGTGCCGGTGCTCAACAAGGTTGATCTGCCCGCCGCCGATATTCCGCGCGTCAAGCAGCAGATCGAGGACGTCATCGGCCTCGACGCGTCCGAAGCGCTGGAAATCTCCGCCAAGTCGGGCATCGGCATCGACACCGTGCTCGAAGCCATCGTGCATCGCCTGCCCGCCCCCAAGGGCGACATCAATCTGCCGCTCAAGGCGCTGCTGGTCGATAGCTGGTACGACACCTATCTCGGCGTTGTCGTCTTGGTCCGCATCATCGACGGCGTGATGAAAAAGGGCCAGAAAATCCGCATGATGGCGTCGAACGCCGTCTATGAACTCGACCGCGTCGGCGTCAACACGCCCAAGCTGGTCGAGGTCAAGGAGCTGGGCCCCGGCGAATTGGGCGTCTTCACCGCCGGCATCAAGGAAGTCGCCGATACCAATGTCGGCGATACCATCACCGACGACCGCAAGCCAACGAGTGAACCCCTGCCGGGCTTCCGCCCGGCGCAACCAGTCGTGTTCTGTGGCTTGTTCCCGGTGGATGCCTCCGAATTCGAAGAGCTGCGCGCTGCCATGGGCAAGCTGCGCCTCAACGACGCCAGCTTCTCCTATGAAATGGAAACCAGCGCCGCGCTCGGCTTCGGCTTCCGCTGCGGTTTCTTGGGCCTGCTGCATCTCGAAATCATTCAGGAGCGGCTCTCCCGCGAGTTCAATCTCGATCTGATCGCCACCGCCCCTTCGGTGGTTTACGAAATCGCCATGACCAATGGCGACACCGTCATGCTGCACAATCCGGCCGATCTGCCGGACGTGATGAAGATCGAGGAAATCCGCGAGCCCTGGATCAAGGCGACCATTCTGACGCCCGACGAATATCTCGGCTCGATCCTCAAGCTGTGCCAGGACCGTCGCGGCATCCAGCGCAATCTGAGCTATGTCGGCACCCGCGCTTTGGTGGAATACGATCTGCCGCTCAACGAAGTGGTGTTCGATTTCTACGATCGCTTGAAGTCGATTTCCAAGGGCTATGCCAGCTTTGACTATGTCTTGGCCGATTATCGCCCCGGCGATCTGGTCAAGCTGACCGTGCTGGTCAATGCCGAGCATGTCGATGCGCTGTCGATGCTGGTGCACCGCAGCGTGGCCGAAACCCGCGGCCGCATCATGTGCGAAAAGCTCAAGGATCTGATCCCGCCGCATCTGTTCGTGATCCCGATCCAGGCCGCCATTGGCGGCAAGATCATCGCCCGCGAAACCGTCCGCGCCATGCGCAAGGACGTGACGGCGAAGTGCTATGGCGGCGACGCCACCCGTAAGCGCAAGCTGCTGGAAAAGCAGAAAAAGGGCAAAGCCAAAATGCGCCAATACGGCAACGTCGACATCCCGCAGGAAGCGTTTATCAAGGCGCTGAAAATGGGCGACGAGTAGGCTTCGCCTACCTCACCTCACCTCAGCCTTCACCCTCCCCCTTGCGGGGAGGGAGGCGAGATAGGACTTGGCTTGCTAAGTCCGTGATCGAGCAGGGTGGGGTATCTCTCTCCAAGCGCTAAGCCCCCGACGCTCTCAGCCCTCTTCCCATGTCACCCGGCACAGGCCGGGCTACGACGTGACGCATACAAAAGTCCGGAGAATGTAACCTGCTAGCTTGCCGAGCTAACGGGACTGATGCCTATTGAGCTAAACAATACCAGGGCTAAGCTGGCGTCTAGCGCGAGAGCAGGGTGAGATATGGCAAATAAACGTTCCGGGCCGACAGATTTACAGAAGATAACGGCAGAGGAGGCGATTCGCGGTGCCTCAAAAACAATCCGATTTGATGTAACGGAGTTTACTGTTGATTACCTTGTAGAGAGGATGAGGACAGAAGTATATTACGTTCCTGAGTATCAGAGAAATATGGTTTGGAACGACGTTAGACAGTCAGAGTTCATTGAATCTGTTATTATTGGATTGCCAATCCCGTTTCTTTTTTACTACGAAGATGGTGAGGGGCGTTTCGAAATCGTCGATGGATCGCAGCGCCTGCGAACATTGCAAAAATTCATGGACAACGATTTAAAACTTCGCGGGCTTGAGCTTCTAGAAGCGCTGAATGGATTTAGATACCAGGATCTTGAGACAGCTAGGCGGCAAAAGCTGGGCAATCGATCAATTCGCGGGATCGTTCTTGAAGAAGGGACCGATCCAGAAACTCGAACTGAGATGTTCCGCCGTATCAATACTGGCGGACGGCAGGCAAATGAGGCCGAGATTAGGCGCGGTTCTTTGCCGGGGCCGTTCAACGACTTGATCCTTGAGCTGTCCAAAGACCTGAAATTTGTCGAAATGACACCCTTGAGCCAGAAGGCTATTCAGGAGCGCGAACGAGAGGAGCTGGTAACCCGCTTCTTCGTTTACAAGGACGGGTTTGGGTTGGACGGTGAGTTCCAAAATTACAGGGACGATCCTAGTCGGTATATCTACGCATGGATCAAGCGAGCCAATGAGCAGGCCAAAAGTAACCCGGAGATATTGGACGCTTCCAAAAAATCGTTCCTAGAAATGCTCGCGTTCGTTGAAAGTGCGTTTCCAAATGGTTTTAGAAAATCCGTCAAAGGCGCGCAGATACCTCGCGTTCGTTTTGAGGCGATAGCTGTTGGATCTTCACTTGCTCTGGACATCAAGCCGCAAATGCTAATTAACGTGCCCGATGCGGGGTCTATTGTAAGATCTTCGAGATTCGAGGAGGTGACGCGATCTGATGCAGCAAATGTGCGTAGTAGGTTGGTCGCTAGAATCAAGTGTGTTCGCGATGAGCTGCTGAACAAATGAGGGCCGTAATTGACCTGCTCAGGGACCGCCGCTCGGAGTTCGATAGCCACAGACACGTTGTGAGTTTTCTCGAGGCGCGCGTTGGCCAATCCGGCGGCGAGATCACTGGATCAATCGATAGGCGGCACGTTGCAATCTCGAAAGCTGGTTTGTTGGTCCATCTCTACAATATTGTAGAGGCCGTGATGGGGGGCGCACTCAAAGAGGTAATGACGGCAGTCGCTGACCATGAACCTGTACACTACGAGGCTAGGCTGTTTGCGGAGTGGGCACGGCAGTCGGCAGGCACGCATGTGTTGATGTCGGAAGATACGAGGTTTTCTAGAACCTTGGAGCTTAGCCTCGTCCTAGCTGAGCGTAAAAAAAGTCCTCCAGTACCTCCGCCTAAGATGTCGGGCAATTGGGATGACGAAAAAATAGCGGCTGTTGCCGAAAGATTGGGTTGTCGTTTGCAGGTTGCGGTTGACGTTAGGAAGGCTGCCAGGTCGCCATTTTTTAATGACAAATCTCGAATGTACTATGTCATGAAGCGTCGAAACGATCTTGCACACGGCAATATGACGTTTGAGGATGGCGGACGAGAAAAAACGCTGGGCGAGATTAACGAGATTGCGGACGCAACACTAAACTACATTGATGCAGTAGTGTTGTCGTTCGAAAGGTACGTCACGCAGAAGGAGTTTCTCCGGTCGGATAAAAAGTGAACCCGGCCATTATGCGTTGACGTCGTGCAAATGCGTTAGAATACTTGAGCCAATTGCTTCGGCTAGTTTGGGAGGTACGGCGTTGCCGATGAGCATTCCGACTTTTGCAAAGGTTGGCCGCTCGCCTTTGGGGACAAATGCATAGGAGGCAGGAAACGACTGTAGGATTGCGGCCTCTCTCAGAGTGATAGCTCTGTCTTGCGTCGGATGCCCAAATCGACCATTTCCATACCCAAAGCACTGTGTGGTCATTGTTGGGGACGGCTCGTCCCAAGACATGCGGCCGTACACTGACGGATATGTTTCGCCGCTTTCCTTCACATGGCATGCCGCTCTGAGCTCTTTCGGCCAATCTCGCCAAGTGCCACCTGCTTTCGAGGCCTTTATGCGCCGAACATTGGTCTCGCTCAATTTGCAGGCGACATGCATCGAGTCTTTGGGATCTGCCTGACCAGCATCAAGTGCTGGCAGGCCCGAGATAGCATCCCTTACTGTCTTGACCGGGCTGCCATATGCCTGGGGTATTGCAATAGGCCCTACGAGTGAAGCGAGGAGCACGAGTCTTTTACGAGATTGCGGTACGCCAAAATCACTGCAAAGGACTTGGTCCCATGAGACATTATAGCCGGCCGCCTCCAGGCCCCCGACAAATTCGTTCCAGATTGGTCGGCCAGCCAACCCCCGGACATTTTCCATCGTCACTATTTCGGGCCTTAGCCCAATAGCAAGGGCTAGAAAAGAGCGAAGCAACTCCCAACGAGCGTCAGGTGTTTTTCTGCTTTGCGAATAGCTGGAAAACGGCTGGCAAGGTGCGCACCCGGCTAGAATTCGAACGTCGGCGTCACCGAACCATCCCTCAAGCTCGGGGATAGTAACGTCCTCAACGCTCTTCTCGACAAATTTTCCACCACAATTGGCTTCAAATGGGTAGCGGCAAGCCGGGTCTAAATCGACGCCTGCGGCGATTTCAAATCCAGCAGACTTGAGCCCATAGGCAAGCCCGCCCGCCCCGCAAAATAGGTCAACGACTCTGACCTTCAGCGGTGCCTTAACCGAATCGATTTCATCCTTTGTTCGCATGAACCATTTGCTAGCACGACTTAGGAACAAAGCGAATCCATCGATCCGCAGGGCAGCACCGCAGTGCAAAATCTTATCCCCGCCCCTCCACCCCGCCTTACCCTCTCCTCTCCGGCACCCCGCCGCAGGAGTCCCCTCAAAATGCCCCGCCGCAAACGCACCCTCCCGCCCGTCACCCACGCCCTTGCCGCGCGGCATGAGGCGTTGTGGCTAAAGCTCACGGCTCTGCAAACCCAGATCGCGCCGGTGGCGACGCGGCGGCCGCAGGGGGTGGTGTCGGCGCATACCGGCATGGTGGCGGAGGCGCTGTTGCGCGAGGCGCTGCCGTTTCTGGTGGTGGGGTATCCGTTGCCGGTGGCGGCGCCCGATTATGGTGGACTGGCCACGCAATTGGGGCAGGCGCTGGCCGAGCTGGCGGCGTGGGAGGCGGCCAATATGGTATGGCGGGGCGATCTCAATGCCTTTGTCTGGACGGTGAGCGGCGACACGTCGCTGCCGGTGGCGCGCTTGCGGCCCAAGCTGGCGCCGCCGGTGCCGGCGCATCAGAACGCAGCCTATGCCGCCCGCCTGCGCGATCTGCGCGACCAGCTGGCCAAGCAGCTTGAGCAGTATAAGCGGCGGTGAGGCATGGTCTGGCGCGGTTCGTTGCTCCCCCCACCGCGCGTCACCCTCGGGCTTGACCCGAGGGCTCAGCACTTCCCTTACCGCAGCCAGTGCAACCCCCTCGGGTCAAGCCCGAGGGTGACGATAGCGGGAGGTGATGAGCGGCATGGATTGCCCGGACCAGAAGGGCAATGACGGCGGAAAGATGCGTGCCCGTCCCCACCGTCATCACCGGGCCCGTCCCGGTGATCCAGCTTCCCAGCTACAATGACGCACCTGCTCCCCCCATTCTCGGTGTCACCCCGGCCTTGAGCCGGGGCCCATCTCGAGATCGTGCCACAGCCGCGAGGTGGACAGGCCCCCAGCACCTCAGGATGGGTCCCGGCTCAAGGCCGGGATGACATCGCGTTTTTGGCGCGCCCGGAACACCCCACTTATCCATCTTATCCCCCCTTCCAAATCCTGGCGCATACTGCTCCCATCTTTCCGGGATACGGGCGGCGCTGCAGCGACCGGTGTCCGGCAAGACGGTCGGGAGGGGGGAGGTCGCGCTCCGCCCTGGGCTGTGCGGATGGGGCATTCGGGCATGGGGCTACGGGTCCATGCTGGGGCTTGCGGTCTGCCTTCCGAGAAAAACCCGACGCCCCGAGGCGACGATCACCTCACTCTTTACTATCCATCGAGGCGATCGCCGCCTCGGGGCTCCGCTCGTTCAATTTTCCCCGGAGGCGTCGGCGCCGTCCGGCGCTGGCGCATGCGCGGCGCGCGGGGCTTGGCTGCCCCCGGACTTGCTTGTTCGCCGGGGCGCTTGCTGCTAGGGTCATCCACGTTTTCAGCCTTGCACGGCTTGCCTTTGGGCGAACCCCACATCTTTGCGAACGTCGCCAGCCTCTGCCCGCGTGTTGCGGCGGGGGAATTGCTCGTTCGCTGTTCGGCGCGGGCTTCGAAGGAAAACGTCTCATGGCCATCAACGGCACGGTTAAATTCTTCAATTCCACCAAGGGCTTCGGCTTCATCCAGCCGGATGACGGCAGCGCCGACACCTTCGTGCATATCTCGGCTGTCGAGCGCGCCGGCCTTTCCGGCCTTGCCGATGGGCAGAAGGTCAGCTTCGAAGTCGAAAAGGGCCGCGACGGCCGCGCCAGCGCCACCAATCTGGCCGTGCTCTAGTCTCAGCTAAATTCCGCCGGTCGGCGCTCCTGCTGGGCGCCGGCCGGCTCCTTTTCGGGAGCGTGACATGCATAAATACAAAGTCGGCCAGACCCTGGATCTCCTGCCCAATCGCGGCAGCAGCACCCGCCGCGCCGGCGAATGCAAGATCGTGGCGCTGCTGCCCTATGAGGGGCATGGCGTGCAATACAAGGTGCAGGCCAAGGCCGAGACCCATTTGCGCATCGTCAGCGAAAATGATCTGCAGCCCCTGCGCAGCGAAGCGGGCCATGCTGAACCCGTTCAGGGGGCATAAATTTCCCCTTCCAATTCGCGCAACTCCGGCTAGTCTTTCCTCCAGCGGCCTGGGGCTGCATGTTTGAGGGAGGCCAGCGTCATGGCGCATAAATTCAACGTCACCGCCGCAGCGAATGATCAGTTCAAGTTCGATTTCTCGTATAATTCCGAGAAGATCTTCTGGTCGGAAAACTACAAGGCCAAGGCCAGCGCCAAATCGGCCATCGAGTCGCTGAAGAAAAATGCGCCCGATGCGGCGACGGTCGATCTGTCCAAGGACGAGACCGGTTCGGGCTATCGCTTCGAAATCGTCGCCTCCAAGGATGGCCAGCATTTCGTGCGCTTCGTCGCCTCCAATGGCGAAACCATGGCGCGCACCGAAACCTACAAGGCCAAGGCCAGCGCCGTGAACGCCATTGAATCGCTGAAGAAGAACGGCCCGGGCGCCGCCATCGCCGACGAGGCATAAAACCCCATTCCAAGGGTGGTTGCTCTAGTCTAGTCTCCCGGTCAAACATTGCTCGGGAGACGGATTTCATGTTTGCACGCACCGGTATTCTTGCCGCCGCCGCCACGGTTCTGGCGCTCACGCTGCCCGCCGCGCAGGCGCAGGACGCGCTGCCCGATCTGGCTGGCCGCAGCATCGTCGCGGTCACCGAAAACGCCTATGTCCCGCTCAATTTCAGCGATCCGGCGACCGGCGAGGGCATCGGGCTCGAATATGATCTGTTCAACGAGATCGCCAAGCGCCTCAATGCCAAGGTCGATTGGCAGCTGGCCAGCTGGGACGTGATGATCCAGGCGGTGCGCGACGGCCAGTTCGATGTCGGCATGGACGGCATCACCATCAATGATGAGCGCAAAAGCCAGATCGATTTTTCCGACAGCTATCTCACCAGCCAGCAGTTGATGCTGGTGCGCGCCGATGAATCCCGCTTCGCCGACGCGGCGACCTTCGGCGCCAATGCCGAATTCCTGGTTGGAGCCCAGGCCGGAACCACCAATTTTTACGTCGCCGTCTATGACGTGCTCGATGGCGACGAAGCCAATCCGCGCATCAAGCTGTTCGAAACCTTTGGCACCTCGGTGCAGGCGCTGCAATCGGGCGATGTCGATACCGTGCTGATGGATCAAACCTCGGCCAATGGCTATATCGGTGCCAATCCGGGCGCCTTCAAGATTGTCGGTGAACCGCTGGGCACCGAGGATTTCGGCTTCATCCTCACCCCTGGCTCCGACCTCGCCGCCCCGATCAACGCCGCCCTCGCCCAGATCAAGGCCGACGGCACCATGGCGGCGATCGAACAGAAATGGTTCTTCGACTATAACTCGGCCCAGTAAGCGCTAACGCCGCTCACCTCTCCCTTTGGGGGGAGGTCGGCGCGCAGCGCCGGGTGAGGGGCCTTTGGCCACTCCACTTCAGGGAATGGCCCCACCCCACCTTATCCCCCTGCCGGGAGAGCAGGCGCATACTCGGCGCCCTAGCCTTCGGTCCGCATTGCGAGCTTTATGACCTATCTCCCCCGCAAACCGTCCGTCCTGTCCCGCACGCCGTGGTGGCTGCTGGCCATCGGCCTGTTGTTTGTGGTCGGGCTCTGGGCCATCACCGACGATGCCGGCTATGCGCAGATTTTCCGGGCGCTGTCGGGTGGCGTGGTCACCACCATCTGGGTGACGCTGGTCGCATTTTTCGCCGCCACGCTGATTGGCCTGCTCATCGCCCTGGCCCGCACCTCGCAAAACCGCGTGCTGCGCGAGCTGGCCACTTTCTACGTGGAAATCATCCGCGGCATTCCGGTGCTGGTGTTTCTGTTCTATGTCGCCTTTGTCGGCGCGCCCGGGCTGATCGCCGGGGTCAACTGGCTGTTGCAGCCCTTCGATGCCGTGGTCACCATCCGCCAGTTCGATTTCGTCTGGCGCGCCATTCTGGCGCTCACCGTGTGCTATTCGGCCTTTATCGCCGAGATTTTCCGCGCCGGCATCGAGTCCGTGGATCGCGGCCAGATCGAAGCAGCCCGCGCGCTCGGGTTCTCCCGCTGGAAGTGCTTCCGCCTGGTGATTTTCCCGCAGGCGCTGCGCACCATCCTGCCGCCGTTGGCCAATGATTTCGTGTCGATGATCAAGGATTCCGCTTTGGTTTCGGCGCTCGGCGTGCAGGACATCACCCAGCTCGGCAAAGTCTATTCCTCGGGCAGCTTCCTGTTTTTTGAAACCTATAATGTGGTGGCCTTCCTCTATCTCACCATGACCATTTCACTGTCGCTGCTGGTGCGCCTGCTGGAGCGGCACTTGCGCCAACAGCGTTATTAGCCGTCTCCACTTGCGTGGCGTGGCAAACTCCCCATCTACTGGCCGACCTATAGGAGCCCGCCGATGAACCGCTTCGCCGCCCTCGCCATGACCGCCCTGGTCGCCGTCACCCTTGCCGCCTGCGGCGACAGCCGCTCGGTCGGTTCGGTCGGCGTCGACTGGACCGGCAATGATATCGCCATCGATGCGGTGGCCGATCCGGAAGTCGATGGCGTCGTCTGCCATCTGGCCTATTTCAACCGCTCCTTCATCGATCGCCTGCAGCAGGGCAACTGGTTCGAGGACCCGTCCTATTCGGCGCTGGATTGCTCGGTCACCGGCCCGCTGACCATTGGCGATATTGCTACCCGCGCCGGCGGCGAGGAGATATTCAAGGAAGGCCGGTCGCTGATCTGGAAATCGCTGCGCGTCACCCGGGTTTACGACGCGGCCAATAATGCGCTGATCTATCTGGCCCATTCCCGCGAAGTGCAGCAGGGCAGCGGCAAGATGAGCCTGTCGGTCATTCCGCTTGCCACCGAACAGGTCACCTGGACCAAGGGCGCACCGGTCCGGCCGCAGAACTAGGTCCAATCGGGGCGAGCGGCGACCCGCAATTGCCGCTCGGAAACCCCGCCATCCTGCCTTATACCGTGCTCGTGGAATGGCTTGGCGCACACCTTGCCCAAAACATAAAACCATTCTAATCCCGCCGGCTTCAAATGGCTGGCTGAAGTACGATATTCTAGCCGCAGCGTTTTTTGGGGCCGGTTGCGCCCCGCGAGAGAAGTTGAAACCATGTCCCTCCTGATTGGCGATAACGCCCCCGATTTCACCCTCGACTCCACCGAAGGTCCGATCCATTTTCACGACTATATCGATGGGTCGTGGGCGGTGCTGTTTAGCCATCCCAAGAACTTCACCCCGGTCTGCACCACCGAGCTGGGCTACACCGCCAAGCTGAAGCCCGAATTCGAGAAGCGCGGCGTCAAGGTGCTGGGCCTGTCGGTCGATCCGATCGAAGAGCACAAGGTGTGGGCCAAGGACATTGCGGAAACCCAGGGCACGGCGCTGAATTTCCCGCTGCTGGCCGATCCCAAGGGCGAAGTCGCCCGCCAGTACGACATGATCCATCCCAATGCCGACAATACGCTGACTGTGCGGTCGGTCTTCGTTATCGGCCCGGACAAGAAGGTGAAGCTCAAGATCGAATATCCGGCCTCCACCGGCCGCAATTTCGATGAGGTGATCCGCGTCATCGACAGCCTGCAGCTCACGGCCAAGCATCAGGTCGCCACCCCGGTCAACTGGAAGAATGGCGAGGACGTCATCATCGTCCCCTCCGTCTCCAACGAAGCCGCCAAGGTGAAATATCCTGATGGCTGGAAGGAACTGAAGCCCTATCTGCGCATTGTGCCCCAGCCTTTGGGCTAGACGAGCGTCCCTGATTTTCTCCCTGACAACTGGGCGGTGGTTCATCCCACCGCCCTTTTTCGTGCCGCTCGACTGCACCGGCTTTAAGAGCGCTTAACCCGCAATTGCTAAGGCTCTGCCGGACGGGAGTGGGGGCAGCGCATGAGTTGGGTGACAAATAAGTGGGTTCAGCTCGCTTTGACCTGGGCGGTCATTGCCACCGCGCTCGGCCTGTCGGCCATGGTCACCGGCGCCCTCTTGAGCGTCTCTGGTGACGACGCGATGCGCCTCGTCCAGGCTGTGGATCTGTTCAACGGCCAAGCGTGGACCGACACGCTGCAATATCGCGACAACACCCCATTCGGCGCGCCGATGCACTGGTCGCGGCTGATCGATGCGCCGCTGGCGCTGCTCATGGCCGTTTTTACGCCATTCGCCCATGACGCCGCCCCCTATTGGGCAGCCTTTGTCTGGCCGCTGCTGCTGCTGCTGGTGGTGGTGGCGCTGCTCGCCGAATTGACCGAACGCTTGGCCGGCCCGGCGGCCCGACTGCCGGCGCTGGCGCTGCTGGCCATGGCCATCGCCGTCTATACTGAATTCATCCCCGGCCGGGTGGATCATCACAATGTCCAGATCGCGCTGACTCTGGCGCTGATCCTGGCCAGCATATTGGGGCGTCATAGTGTCGGCTGGGCCGTGGCCGCCGGCATTGTCGCCGCGACTGGCATTGCCATCGGCACCGAGGTGCTGCCCTCGGTCATCGCCGCCTTGGTCTGTTTTGCGCTTTATTGGCTGGTTGAGCCGCGCGGCGGGCAACGGCAGGTTCTGGCCTTCGCCGCCAGTTTCCCGGCGGCGCTGCTGCTGCATCTGCTGGCGGCCAGCCCAATGACCAGCTGGCTCTCCGGAGCCTGCGATGCGCTTTCGATCACCTATCTGGTCGCCGGCATCGGCTACGGTCTGGCGATGCTCGCCGCCGTGCTGGCGACCCCGTTGTTGCGTCATCCGGGCACCCGGCTGCTGGCGTTGGCGCTGCTGGCGGGGCTCGCCATGGCGGTGGTGCTCTGGCTGTTTCCAGAGTGCCACAATGGTCCTTACGGCAATCTCGACGCCGGCCTGGCCGCGATCCTGATGCCCGAAATCGGCGAGGCGATGCCGGCCTGGGTCTGGCTCACGCAGGTGCAGTTGCAACAACGGGCTTTGCTCATTCTGCCGGTGCTTGGGATGGCGGTAGCGCTGCTGGTGCCGGCGCTGGTGCCGCCCGAACAGCGCTGGCGCTGGCTGGTGTTGGCCTTGTTCTGCCTCGCCCTGTTCGCCGTGTTCTGCCTGCAGGTGCGCGGCTTCCGCTTGCTCAGCGTGGCCATCCTGCCGGCGCCCGCCTGGCTGGTGGTGCAGGTCTGGGCGTGGTTTCGCCGCCGCCAGACACTGGCCGCCGCCGCCGGGGCGGCGATGACGGTTCTGGCTTTCATGGGCGCAGCGCACTGGACGCTCTTCACCTACGTTTCCGCGCTGCTGGCGCCGGGGGACACCAGTTCCTCCTCGCCTAGCTTGCAGGCTTGCCTCGAACGGAGTGGCTATGAGCCGCTGGCCGCCCTGCCGCCCAGTCGGCTGATGAGCTTCCTGCTGATCGGGCCGCAATTGCTGCTTGAAACGCCCCATTCCATCGTCTCGGCAGGCTATCACCGCAATGAAGCCGGGCTTGCCGATCTGATCCGGTTCTACTCCGGCAGCGAGGCCGAGGCCCGGGCGGTCGCCACCGAGCGGCAGCTGGATTATCTGGTGTTCTGTCGCGGCCTGCCGGCCAATCAGGCACTGACCGGCCTGCCCGATTTTGCCGGACTTTCCTGGCCCTGGCTGGCTCCGATCAGCCCGCCGGAGGCGGCGCTGCAAATCTATGCCGTCAATCTGCCGCTGAACTGAAAGGGCGGAGGTTCATCCCGCCGCCCTTTTTCGCGTCGCTCAGAGCGGCGTCTTGACCTTGGGCTCGCGCGCCCAGTTGCGGTCGGACACCTTGGCAACCAGTGCTCCGGCATCGAGCCCGAACACCCAGTCATCGGCGCCGACCCCGGCCTTGTCGAGCAGCGGCTTGGCCTCATCGCCATGGGCAATGGCCTTGAGATTGGCAAAGGCATCCGAGCAGAAATCCAGCGCCGCCTTTTCGGTCAGCAGCGGCTTGATCCCATCCGGCGAGCCGATGATCGCCACCGCGTCGAACAGCACCGAGGGCGCGCCATCGAGCTTTTCGTCGGCCTTGAGGTGACTGCCGTCCTTGAGTGTCACCCCGCCCACCTTGGGTGCGATGATCTTGACGGTGACCCCCTTGCCCTTGGCGGCATTCTGCAGGGCCTTCACCGCCCCGCCATCGGCGCCGTCGGTCACCAGCAGCCCAATGGTCCGCCCGGCCACTGGCGCCTTGTGCTTGAGGATCGACAGCGCGTCGGAGGGCTTCATGTCGACCGGCTCGCGCGCCGGGGCGATCTTGTCAGGCAGGGCAATGCCCAGCCCCTTGGCGATGCGGGCTGCCATGTCCTCGTCGATATTGCGCATCTGCCCGACGACGCGGGCCCGCACCTGCTCCAGTTGCACCTTGGACAGCTCGAACACCGTGGCGGCGATGATATGGCCCTGCTCGGTCTTGTTCTGCGAGCGATAAAACAGGCGCGGCTGGCTGAAGTGATCGGCAAACGTCTCCGACCTGATGCGCAGCTTCTCGGTGGCCGGCTCATCCATTTTGGCCAGGGTCTGAAACCCCTGCGTGCTGGCGCGCGGCCCGCCATCCTCGCCGGCCTGCGCCAGCGAATTGGGCTCATAGGTCGCCCGCCCGGTCGGCACCTGGGTCTGCATCATGCCGTCGCGCTGGAAATTATGCATCGGGCATTTCGGCGCGTTGATCGGGATCTGGTGGAAATTGGTCGTCCCCAGCCGCGATTTCTGCGTGTCGAGATAGCTGAACAGCCGTCCCTGCAGCAGCGGATCATTGGTGAAGTCGATGCCCGGCACGATATTGGTCGGCAGGAATGCCACCTGCTCGGTTTCGGCAAAGAAATTATCCGGGTAACGATCCAGCACCATGCGCCCGATGATCTGCACCGGGATTTCCTCTTCGGGCACCAGCTTGGTGGCGTCGAGCACGTCATAGGGTTGCTTGGCCGCCCAGGCCTCGTCGAACACCTGAATGCCCAGTTCCCATTCGGGATAGTCGCCGGCCTGGATCGCCTCATACATGTCGCGCCGGTGATAATCGGGATCGGCGCCGGAGATTTTCACCGCCTCGTCCCAGGTGGTCGACTGCACCCCCTGCTTGGGCTTCCAGTGAAACTTGACCAGGCTGTGTTCGCCCTTGGCATTGACCAGCTGATAGGTGTGAACGCCAAAGCCCTGCATCATGCGCAGCGAACGCGGCAGGGCCCGGTCCGACATCAGCCACATCACCGTATGCATGCTCTCGGGCATCAGCGAGACAAAATCCCAGAACGTGTCATGCGCCGACGCCGCCTGCGGAAAGCCGCGATCCGCCTCGGGTTTGACTGCATGGATCAGGTCGGGAAACTTGATGGCGTCCTGGATGAAGAACACCGGCATATTATTGCCGACCAGGTCCCAATTGCCCTCATCGGTATAGAATTTCACCGCAAAGCCACGCACATCGCGCGGCGTGTCCTTGGAGCCCTTCGAGCCGGCCACGGTCGAAAGTCGGGTGAATAGCGGCACGCGGGCGCCCTTCTTCTGGAACAGGCTGGCCCGCGTCAGCTCGGGGATCGGCTTGGTGCATTCGAAAAACCCATGCGCCCCCGTGGCCCGCGCATGCACGATGCGCTCCGGAATCCGTTCATGGTCGAAATGGAAAATCTTTTCGCGCAGCACGAAATCTTCGAGCAGCGCCGGGCCGCGCGTACCGGCCTTCAGTGTGTTCTGATTGTCCGAAACCGGCACGCCGTGATTGGTGGTCAAAACCGGCCCGGTGTCGCGCTGCTGCGTCTCCCCGCCGGTGCCGCGCGCCATGCTGGTCGTCGGCGCATCCGGCGACTGTCTATCCTTGCTCATTGCTGCTGTTCTCCACAGCGACGCCCGATAGCGCCGCTGTGAAGCTAAACCCGGCTGAGCGGGACAGGTTCCGGCTGGCTAGCCGGCCGCAAAGCTCGAGGACTGGTCCTGCGGCCGCACCAGCCGCGTCGTCTGCCATGCGGCGGCAAACGCCACCGCCGCCATCGCCGCCCCCAGCAGATAGACCGGCACGATGGCAAACTTCACATCCGCCGCCGACACTGCCGTGGCCAGGCCCGCCGAATTGGCGGCCACCCCGGCCAGCGCCGCGCCGATGGCATTACCCGCCGATTGGGTAGTCGGCATCAGCGCCGAGGTCCGGTCGCGCTCGGCATCGCTCGCCGCTTCCATCATCGTCAGGTTCAGATAGCCATTGCAGGTGCCAAAGCCGCTGCCGATGATCAACTGCCCGACCACCACCACGGCCACCATGTCCAGCTGCAGCCCGGCCAGCACCAGCAGCAGGCCGATGCCGATCAGCGCCGGCCCCAGCTTGATCAGCAGCTTGCGGGTTTCCTTCTGCCGCACATTGGCGACGGTAATCGCCGAAGCGCTCCAGGCCACCGCCAGCACAGCGGCCAGCGCGCCAGCCATGGTGGCGCCATAGCCCCAGATCTGCTGCACCACCAGCACCAGATAAACCGCCGAGCCGGCCCCAGCGACGTTGATCAGCAGTGTCATCCACAGCCCGGTACCGACCACCGAAACCGGGCGGAACGCGTCGGGCGGCATCAGCCGGTCGCGGCTGCGGCCATCCAGCCACACCGCCAGCACCAGCAGCACGCCGGCGCCCACCAGCAGCGCGGCGGCCGGCAGCGGTGCCGCCAGCCCGGCCAGCGCCACCAGCATGATACCGGCGCCGATGCTCAGCAGCCGCAGCCCGGGAAAGCTGGTGGCGCGGCTCGGTTCGGAGCTTTTGGCTGGCACCACGAACAGCACCATCACGGCAAAGATCAGCACCAGCGGCACGCTGATCAGGAACGCGGCGCGCCACGACACCAGCTCGGTCAGCAACCCGGCCACGGCCGGCCCGCCAAAGGCGGCAATCGCCCAGATCATCGCCTGAATGCCGAACACTTTGGGCACCAGCCGCGACGGAAACAGCTCGGGGATCAGCGCAAAACAGATGGCCGAAACCACGCCTTCGCCCAATCCCTGCAAGGCGCGGCCCACCAGCACCTGCGGCATCGAGCTGGCATTGGCCGCGATCAGCGTCCCCACGAGGAACACGCCCGCCGCCACCAGCAAAGCCGTCTTGGCGCCCAGCCGCTGCTTGAACAAGGCGGCGCCTGCGCCGCCGACAATGGCAAACACCAAAAACAGCGTCAGCGCCCAGGAAATCAGCGCCACGCCGCCCATTTCCAGCACCGCCGTCGGCAGCGAAATCGAGGACAGGAAAGCGTTGAACGCCAGCAGTGCCACTCCGAGCGACAGAATGAGCATCACGCTGGCATAGCGTGGCGTGAAAATTTCGGCCCAGCTGCCGCTGCTAGATGAATTGGACATGAAAAACCTGCGGGTGATGCGTTGAGTGCTGCCGCCCGCGCAGCAGCAACAGGGCCGGTGGGGGCCTGCTTTGCAATGCGGACGAAACAGGACGGCAGAAAGGCGCTCCGGATCAGCAGAACGCGAATGAGGTTCCTATCGCCAAAAAATTAAAAAAGCAATTGCTTGTTTTATGCCGTTGGAGCAAGCGGCTCTCTACGCCATCTTAACCCGCCCGGTTCATTCTGCCGCAACCTCCTGCACAGGATCGTTTTTTTGACCATTCAGCCTGTTCACCGCCAAGGTCCCGATCTCCGTCTGGTTGCCGGGATCTTCCTCATTGCCGTGGTCATCCTGGTGCTGCGCACCGTGCAGGGGCGCGCCGGCATGCCGTTTTTTGCCGATACCGACGACGCCATGCGCATGGTTATGGTCCGCGATTTTCTCAACGGTCAGGGCTGGTACGATCTGACGGTGCAGCGTCTCAACACCCCCTGGGGCGCCGAGCTGCACTGGTCGCGGCTGGTCGATCTGCCGCTGGCCCTGCTGGTGCTGCTGTTCACCCCGCTTATAGGCGCCGATCTGGCGCTGGTCGGGGCCGGCTATGTCTGGCCCATGGCGCTGCTGGCGGCGCTGCTGTGGATCAGCGCCAAGCTGGCCTATCGGCTGGTCGGACCCGAGGGTGTGTTGCCGGCCTTGGTGCTGCCGGTGCTCAGCCCCGCTATCACCGCCGAATTCACCCCCGGCCGGGTCGACCACCACAATGTCATCATCCTGCTGACGCTGGCCCTGGTCTGGACCGCCATCGAGGCTGTTCGCCGGCCACGCTTCGCTCTGCTCTGCGGCTTTGTTGCCGCCACGGCGCTGGCCATCGCCACCGAATCGCTACCCCCGATCGCCGCCGCCATTCTGGTCATGGGGCTGCTCTGGGTGGGCAATCCAGCTCAGGGCCGCACCATGCGCTGGTTCGGGCAGGCCTTTGCCCTGGGCTCGCTGGTCCATCTCGCCATCTTCCGCCCGCCAGCGCGCTGGCTCGAAGCGGCCTGCGATGTGATCTCGCCGGTCTATGTGGCGGTGGCGCTGGTGGTTGGCGCCGTCTTCACCATTGCTAGCCTCGTGCCGCCACCGCGCGCCGCCTGGCAGCGTCTGGCGCTGCTGGGTGGGCTGGCGCTGCTCGGCATGGGCGCCGTCGCTCTGGCCTATCCGCAATGCCTGCGCGGGCCCTATGGCGAACTCGATCCCTGGCTGCAGGCCAATTGGATCGCCGAGATCATCGAGGCCCGTCCCTGGAGCACGGCAGTCATTGAACTGCCGGTCTATGCGCTCGCCGTCGGCCTGCCGGCCTTGCTGGCGACCGGTGTGGTGCTGTGGCGCTTGTGGCAGGTGCCCGAGCAGCGCGCCGAATGGGCCGTTTTGCTGGTGTTTCTGCTCGGCACCGCGTTGGTCATGCTAGCCCAGGTGCGGGGCGCTCGCCTCGCCATCATGCCGGGCATTCCCGCCGCCGCCTGGCTCATCGTCAGCGCCCGGCACCGCTATCTTGCCACCCCCCGCCTTGGGCAGATCGCCGGATTGGTGCTGAGCTGGCTGGCCTTTTCCGGTGTCATTCTGGCGCTGGTGGTGATGCTGGCGGTCAATCTCATCCCCAGCCGGGCCCAGCAGGTGACCGAAGCCCGCGATAACAAGGAGCCCTGCCTCGTGCCATCGGCCTTTGCCGATCTGGCCGCGTTGCCGCCCGAGCGGGTGATGACCCCCATCGATCTGGGCGCCCATCTGCTGCTCTACACCCCGCATGAAGTGGTCTCGGCGCCCTATCACCGCAATCAGCAGGGCGTGCGCGACACCTTCCGCTTCTTCAACGACCCCATCGCCGACGCCCGCGCGATCCTCGACGAGCGCGGCATCGGCCTCGTCGTGCTCTGCCCCGGCATGGCCGAGCTCCACGGCCTGCCCGGCCGCGCCGAAGACAGCTTTGCCAATCTCTACGCCGCAGGAAAATTGCCGCCCTGGCTACACGACGTCAGTCTCCCCGACAGCCCACTACAAGTGTTCGCAGTCTTGCCGGAATAGACCCATCCACCGGCCCCACCCTCCCCTTGCGGGGGCCCTTGCTAAGTCCGTTATCGAGCCGGCATGGCTCCGCGAGCGCCGCGCTGTGGCTATCCCAGCCCCAGCCCCAGCTCCGCCCTGACCTTCCGCGTCAGCCGCCCCACCACCAGCCGATGCGCCTCGCGCAGATACGCCTCCATTTCGTCCTCGCTGAGCGGGCTGGCCACCGAGATCGCCACCCAGCCCGCCCGAGCGAAATACGGCGCCGGCCGCACCCCTTCGAGTTCGGTCAGCAGCTCAAACGCCATCTCGGACACTTTCAGCCACACCTCGCCCGGATCGCCATCCAGCAGCGCAAAAATCCGGCCGCCGATCTTGGCGACCGAATCGTCATGCCACTGGCGCACCAAAACCGTCTGCGGCAGCGTCAGCACGAACGCTTCGAAGCCGGGCCTTGTCATGATGGCGGGATGGGTGACGCTCAATATCAACGATCTGCTGACCAAAACGCCGACCCGGTGCCCCGGATCGGCGTTATTTTTGGACTATTCGGCGGCGACCCCGAGGCCGATCGGGCAGGACACGCCAGTGCCCTGCAACCCGCAATAACCCTGCGGATTTTTGGCCAGATATTGCTGGTGATAGGTCTCGGCGTAGAAGAATTCCGCCGCCGGGGCTATCTCGGTGGTGATCCGCCCCAGCCCACGCTGGCTCAGCGCCTGCTGATAGGCGTCGCGGCTGCGCTCAACCACCGCCGCCTGTTCCGGCGTCGTCGTATAGATCGCCGAGCGATATTGGGTGCCCATATCATTGCCCTGGCGCATGCCCTGGGTCGGGTCATGCTCTTCCCAGAAGGTCTTGAGCAGCGCGTCGAGGCTGATTTTGCTGGGGTCATAGACCACCTTCACCGCCTCGGTATGGCCGGTGCGCCCTGAGCAGACTTCCTCATAGCTCGGGTTGGGCGTTGCCCCGCCCTGATAGCCCACGGCGGTGACGATCACCCCCGGCAGTTGCCAGAACAGCCGCTCCGCCCCCCAGAAACAGCCCAGTCCCAGATAGATGGTCTCGGCGCCGGTGGGGTAGGGACCCTTGAGGCTCTGCCCGTTGACGAAGTGGCTGTCGGCGACACTCATCGGCGTCGCCCGGCCCGGCAGGGCCTCGGCAGCGCTCGGAATGCTGGTCGGTTTGGTGTTGAAGAACATGTCGTTATCGTCCTTTCCCCGCGTCATGCGCGGAAGCGGCGCCTGGGTGATCGGCGTCAAATCTGGTCCTGCCGCAGAAAGCGTTCCCGCCGCCGCGCCCGTCCGGCCAGCGCCAGCACAATGCCCGGCACGCCGAACACGGCGAAGGCCGGATAGTTGAGCACGGCCTGCAGTGCGGCATCTAGCAGGTCGGCAAAGAACCGGCTTTCGAAAAAGCCCGCCATGGCCTCCAGGCTGGGCGGATGCAGCTGCGTCCACAATTCCGCCAGGCTGGTGTAGACCAGCGCGTTGGCACCCAGTGATTTGGTGCCATCGATGATAAACAGAACCAGCGCCAGGCCGATCAGCCAGGTGCCCGCTACTCGTAAAATAAGCCGCATCCAGATTCCCTGTGCCGACGGGGATAGATTGAGGCTGGCCTACCCGTTTCACCCCATGCACGCCATCTTTGTGGCATTGGGGCGGCTCCCTCACAAGATGGCAACCCCCTTACACAAAAACAATCGTCATCCCGGTGACGTGATCCCTTGCGTCCTAGGCCGCGATAAGTATATTGCGCCTCGCTCGCGTCGGCCAACCAGCCGGCCCCCCCGGCGTTTTCCAGCCGGGGATAAAGGCGATGCGGAGAGGTGGCCGAGTGGTCGAAGGCGCACGCCTGGAAAGTGTGTAGGCGGGGAACCGTCTCAAGGGTTCGAATCCCTTTCTCTCCGCCACTATTCCAAAAAAGCCAGGAAATGCGCCACATCCCGGTGGTTAAGGGGTTTGCAACTGCTCTGTTGGTACACAGGAGCGGTACACATGGTGCTCAAAATGGCGACACCCTATCGACATCCCCAATCGGGAATTTTCTGGCTCCGTCGTCGGGTGCCGGCCGATCTTGTCTCGTTGCTCGGCCGACGCGAAGAAAAAATCAGCTTAAGGACGCGTGATCCGTCCGAAGCCAAAGCTGCGTACTTTCAAGTGTCCTCTAAAATTGAAGCTCGCTGGGCCAATTTAAGAAAAGGTGCCCGCCGGATTTCGCATAAGGAGGCCATGGGGATCGCTGGGGAATTTTATCGCGAGCTGGTGGCAGCACATGAGGACGAACCTGGTGATCCCAAACTGGTGCTTGGAAGGCTGCTAGCCGATCAGGTGGCCGCAGGCACGCCAGGCATTCGGATAATCAGCTCCGGCAATCCTGAACTCACCGCGAAAATGTTGGGCAGGCTTAAGAGCCAAAATCAGGCAGGTGTCGAGCGATACCTTCAGGACCGGGGCGAGCTTGTCGATGCCGATAGCCTTGAACGCATCATTAATGCTGTGAACGGGTCCATCGTGCAAGGCCGAGAGCAAATTCTGCGTTACGCGCATGGTGACTATCGCGCTGACCCCGATGCAGACCGGTTTCCGGATCCTCTGCCCATCGGTGCGAGCACCGTAGTCGAGGGGAAGTCAGCGGACTTTTTTAACCTAAAGTCAATCTATGAGAAGTTTGCTGACGAAGCCAAGCACGCCGCCTCAAGCCGCAAAAAGTGGCGGGCGATCATTGCGCAAGTTGCGGTCGAAATTCCGGATATCCGTGAGTTGACCGATCTTTGGGTCGTCGGCTGGAAGGATCAGCTCGTGGCCCGGGGCTTGTCCGCCCGGTCCGTGCAGTTTGGGTATCTTGCAGCCTTACGTTCGACCTGCGGCTGGGCTGTCACCAACAAGCGTATTGCTAAAAATCCGGTTGATGGGATTACCATCAAAGTTACCAAGTCAAAGAAGGAACGGCCGAAGGGCTACAGCGACGACGAGGCCAAGTTTGTGCTCCGCCTGACGCTCAAGCCAATGGAAGGCCGCCATTCAAGCGAAACAAAGGCTGCACGGCGTTGGGTGCCGTGGCTTTGCAGTTACACAGGTGCCCGCGTTGGCGAAATTGCCCAACTACGGAAGCAAGATATTCAGCAGAAGGATGGCGTGTGGCTCCTCTGGATCACGCCTGAAGCCGGCACTGTCAAGGACGGCAATTCGCGCTTGGTCGCCGTCCATCCGCATCTCATCGAGCAAGGTTTTCTGGACTTCGTCCGCTCGTCTAGGTCTGGGCCATTGTTCTACAGCGATGCTAGGAAACGCGGCGGAACAGTCGAGAACCCGACGTCCAAAAAAGTGGGTGAACGTCTAGCAGCCTGGATCAGGGAAGAGGGATTTACAGACAAACGTGTCGCGCCGAACCACGCCTGGAGACACAGATTCAAAACTCTGTCGCGTCGGCATGATCTCGATGCAGGCGCGCGCGATTACATGCAAGGTCACGCTGCCGCGTCGGAGGGAGAGGAGTATGGCGAGTTCGAGCCTGCCGTTCTCTATGGTGAAATTAGTAAGCTTCCCGCGCAGATCGTTTAACTGCCGGACCTTGATAACGGGGGATCTCGCGGGGCGTTGAAATGTCAGTGGCTGTGGCGAGTTGAAAAAGCGTGATGGAGGCATTTCTCACCTTGTCGCAGCCGGTGAACATACGTCCGCAGACAATATTCTGAAACCACTCAGGTCAAGCGCAACGAGATCATAATCCGTGTGTCCCCAGTTCAAATCTGGGCTTCGCTACCAAATTCAATAATAAAATCAAGGCCTCAAGAAATTGGGGCCTTGATTATTTTGAGATTAGGACGCGTTTAGGACGCCGTTAGGGTTTGTTCACCTAAACGCGGCAAGTTCGCATTGATTCTGCTGCCGAAGAACATGCTGCACCGACTGGGCTATTACTGGGGTGGAGCGGGCCGACGGCAATAGATCGTCGTCCTTGAACCTGGAATCGAGGATTCCCTTTTGTATCGGATTGCGATTCACCGCATGTGGAGGTGGATCATGGGCAGAAGCTATTCTTTGGATTTGTGTGAGCGCGTGCTCGGGTTTGTTGCATCGGGTCACTCCCGCCGGGCTGCGGCGCGCCATTTTGGCGTCAGCAACAGCTTCGCGATCAAGCTGGTGCAGCGGGTGGAGCGGCGGGGCACCGCTGTGAATACTGATCCAAAGTTGACCCCACAGGTTGCGTTGACAGTCGCCTAAGTCGTTGGAATTGCTGGCCTCAAGGTCGCGGCCCCTCCGCAGATCAGCGTTGAACCCCAGAGCCGGTTCACAGGCTGGGCGGAAAAGCCGGCACCCGCATCGTCTACGAGCCGACCGGCGTCTATCACAGGGCCTTCGAGCGGAGGCTGGCGGAGGCCGGCCTCGCCCTGGTCTAGGTCAACCCGCGTTAGGCCAGGCGGTTTGCCGAAGCCACCGGCAGGCTCGCCAAGACCGACCCAATGGATGCGGCGATGCTGGCCCGCATGGGCGCGCTGCTCGACCTCCAAGCGCGGCCGCCGCGCAGTCCGATCCTGAACGATCTCAAGGATTTGCACATGGCCCGCGAGGCCCTGGTGAAGAACCGCACCGCAGCAAAGAACAGGGCAAAAAACCTGACCCTGGCCATTCTCAAACGCCACAATGGCGCCCAGCTCAGCCAGATCGAACGCCAGATCGCCGCCATCCAGACCGCGATCACGGCCCTCATCAAGGCCGTCAGCGATCTGGCGCGCCGCTTTGCTATCCTGGTCTCGATCCCGGGCGTCTCGGCCATCACCGCCTTCGCGCTGATCATCGACATGCCCGAACTGTCGGCGAATTCTCTCCGCAAATGCCCGCCTGCGGTGGAGGGGGCAGGAGCCTGTCCTTAAAGGTAGAAACACTGATCTTCATATCTTTGATCGTGGAAAATTGTCTATCTGCCAAAGCATCATCAGTTCTAGTGCAGGAAATATTGCTGGGTCGTTCTGTAACTCTATAACTGCAGTTGTTTGTGTTAGGTTGGGTACGAGCGCCGCCCAGTGAGTACGCCGTTGCTCCTGATCCATATTTTTTAGATGAACGGCATATTCGTAATCGATATGAATTCGGCCAATCGCTGCACTTGCCCTGCCAGTACGGCGCATTGCAACGTACTGGCGCCTGCCCTCCCCCCAGATTTGCTCCGCCATTTTCGTTCTTGTTGCCAGCTTTGACGTAATTAAAAAAGTTGCCGGTATTGTTTGCTCAGCATTATGGGGGCTGAATTCCCAGTCTTTATCCAGGGCGCTGAGCTTGGTAACCAAAATATCTTCTGGTTTATTTGAGTTTAATATAGAATTAACCAGATGTATTAGCGATAAGACACATTCTGGGTTTCTCTCCCTACCATTCATGGCAGTCAAATCAATTTGATCAATAGCTATTCTTAGAACTTGGTATTTTTCTCCGAACAAATTAGTTGTTAGTGGTATTGATAGACTTGAAAAATAATCTTGTGCGTTGATTTCCAGTTCTTTGTTTCTTATAATTGAATTTTTATTCCTCTTCAATTCACTCATAAATATTTCTAGTAATTTTCTAACATGCAAAGAATTTGAATTTCCTCTTTCTCCGTTTACGATGTTGTTTTTAGTCGCTTCCATACTTTTAATCATTTCTGAACCTTATCATGATCAGGGGTGATTGGGCTATTGGCGGTTTTCTAGATTTTGTATTTGTTATTGGTGCATTAATTTTATTAGTTATGATTGTGAAGCCTGTTATGTGCTTATTTTATTGGAATAATTACGAGATATCGAGATTGTTACGTCATATGTTGCTGAAACATCGGTGCAGAGGAGCCTCTTGTTAGCTTGTGTTGGTTCCGCAGGCCGTTGGGTCATCCACCACGGCTGGCTCGTTGCGCCGCCGGCTGCCATGACCGCGACGTGGACGGTGTGTGTCCACGGTTCATGGTTAGGGACATCGGCAGGCGCATCCCACCAACTTCGGAACTACCTCACGGCGGCTAAAAGCTCATCAACTTATATCCCTGCAGAACAGGCCGAAGTTTTTGTATGACCAAAACTACTATCCCCCATACATCTTCCACGATTCACGAACTGGCGCCGATGGCCTTTACCATGCTGGCTGTCGGTATCGTGGTGTTTGCGCTTGGACTGCCAGCGTCGTTGCTGGCGACGCATGGATTTGACTTATCCCTGTGGCCGAATGAGGCGCCCAAGCCCCTGCAGTTTGTGGGCTGGCTTCTGAAGCTGAGGTTCTCGGAGATTTTCGACCAATACAGGTTAATGGCCGACGGCCGTCATGATGCCCTTTCAACAGGCGGTCGCTGGCATTTCTGGGGACTGGTTGGCCTGACGGTTGTCATTGCAGCCACATGGCAGGTGGCGCGTATCCGGCCCGACGACGACCGGGATCAATCGGGCGTTCTGGGAAATGCCCGATGGGCGAACGAATCCGAACGGCGGGTTTTGAACCGCGGACTCGAAATCGGCATGGATCTCGAAACAAACAGGCCGATCCGCATCAGCACTGACGGCAATTTGCTGACTGTCGCGCCGCCCCGTACCGGCAAAACCAGTGGGCTGATCATCAATAACCTGCTCGCGCCAGACCATAGTGCATGGGATGGTCCGGCGGTCGTTCTTGACCCCAAAGGCGATATTTACGAGGCGGTCCATGAACGTCGTGCAGCTCTGGGCCGCCGTGTCATCAAGTTCGATCTGACTTTGGGGGCCACAGGCACCGAACGCTGGAACCCGCTTGAAAAAGCCAAAGTCACTGACATCGCCCGTCTTCAGGCCGTTGCATCCGTACTCATCCCCAATATGGGCGACACTAACGCTTACTTCGGCATTCGCGGCGTTGACATTTTGGTGGGTGCAATGGCGGTCGCGTTGGAGGATGCTCGTGAGCAGGGCAGGGCGGCAACGCCTGCAGACGTCGCTGCGCTCCTGTCCGACTATCCACGCTTTCTGGCCATTGCGAAACGGCTCCATCAGCAGATTTTCAGGTCAACGCAAGCAGATCTGGAGCTTGACGAGCGCGCCAGGGATGCGCTTCTCAGTACGGCGCGAAGCGCAGTTCAATGGTTGCAGGATGAGCTGTTTCAGCAGCTAACCAGCAATGCCACCTTCACCATGGACGAGATAGCTGCCGGGGATGCGGACCTCTTCATCATCTACCCCAAGGAAAGCAGTAAAATCCTCGGGCCGCTTTTGCGCTGGATGTTTTCCGAACTGTTTATGGCAATCCGCCGTCGCAAAGGCGCGGCCGAGCGTATTGTCATGTTCGTCGACGAGGCTGATAGCCTGGGGCGATTTGACGAGCTGAGGACAGCACTGACCCTGATGCCAGGGCTGGGCGTGAGCGTCTGGTCCTTCTGGCAATCCTTTTCGCAGATCGAAGAAAACTACGGCAAACACGGCGCCGAAACCTTTCAGAATTCGGCCTCCGTTACCACCATCTCCAATATTGCTCACCTCAGCGAGGACGCCGAAAAGATATCGCGCGCGCTCGGCGACTTCACACTTCTGCTCGATGCTGACAGTGCCCAGAATGCGCCAACTGGTCAGACGACCAGCACCAGTCGTAGCCGGCAGGCGCGCCGTTTGCTGAAAGCCGACGAAGCGGTGAAGCTTGAGCCTGAGGAGATGATTGTCCTGCTCAACCTTGCGAAGGCCACGCGCCACCCTTTGCGGCTGCGAAAGTCCAGGTATTGGGAAGACCCACGCTATGATGGGCTGTACCACAATGTTGTGCCCGTCAGCGCAATCTAAAGGTCAAACTGGATGGCGGATTCGGGCACGAAAGCAGTGATGTGACCAGTGCGCGCCAGCCAGCCCCGAATGAGTAGGTAGCCATCGTCAGTCCTACCCAATACCGGGACCTGGGTGGATTGGAGCAGCGTTTGTGTTGCAACGGTAGCGCCGCCGATCTGCCAGTTGACCACCATATCAGACGTCACCGTTCCCAGATAAACGCGCGGTGTGTTCCAGGCGGCTGATCCCAGGACAGCGGCAGATGCCACCAGAGCGAAGACAATGCCCGGATGCGGCCGAAGCAGCTTTGCAAGCGGCCGTGTGTGTGTGCTCCGGCGCGCCTTCGGCTTTTTCACCTGACGCGGCAGCAAGCGCGACAGCCATGAAAACAGATCACGCTGATCCTCCGATGTCAGCTCTGGATCCTGTAGGTGCGCCGCAGCCGCCCTCGGCGGCTTTCGCTTCACTTCCATGAGCTTGAGCGCACTCAAGGCTGCCGCCGCGTCGCGATCACGCGCAGCAGCAGCCTTGGCCTTGTCAATCTGGTCATCGACGCTTGGCATCGGTGCTGTCCTGCCTACTATTCCCCGACCAGCCACTTTGCCGGACCGCGGACTGCTTCCATGACCGCCAGGCGCATAGCCGACAGGTCTTTCTGAATGCGGACACCCCGTGCGATACCGTATTTCTCGTTGAGCTTGCCAGTGTCGATCTGCGGCACAGACGCCAAGCCTCCAGCCTGCAACAACGCAACCGCTTCGTCGTCCATCGTCTTGCCTTCAAGCGTACTGACCGGTACACCGCCGGCGATCTTTGCCAACATCTTGTCATCAATCATACCGGCCACCTGGTTGTTCAGCACGAAGCGCGTGGCGATAGGTCTGGCCAAGTCCATCAAGCGCTGCGCTTCGCTCAACGCGCCTGGCTCGGACGTAGCCACCACCAGCATACCTAGTTCGACGCCGACGCCCTCCAGGGCGTCTTTGACGTCGGCCAGCACGCTGAGCAGGGCGCGGCTCGTGTTGGCGCCGACGTCGACAATGGTTGGCGTCGTGGCGCCGGCAATGGCATTGATCACGCCGTCGAATTCGCTACGAGCGGCGCGGCCGCCGGTCTTTTCAATTTCGGTGCGATCGGCGCGCATCGGGAAATAGGTCACGCGCTTGCCCAGTTCGAGCAGGCGCTGGTTCGAGTCGACCTCGATTACGGGAGCCGCCGGCACCGCCTCGGCCAAGCCGCGAACCACCAGGCTCTTGCCGACACCACCCTTTTCCTGCCCCACCAACAATACACGCACCATGCTCGCCCTCAGTCCTGTTGCTTGAGCAGACCCTTCATTGCGTCAAATTGAGCGCGCCGAATGGTCTCCTCGTCATCGATACGGGAAAGGCTCTTATCATCGCGTGGCTTAACGTTGAGTTCGTCGGCTAGGGCAAACTGTTTTGATTGTTCAGATTTTAGTGGCCTTTTCGATAAATCGGCACGGGACTGCCGGCCAGCCTGCTTGCTTTCGGCCTTGGCTTGGCGACTTTTGAGGTCAGAGACTAAGGATGTCAGTCGGGACGTGGTGATGGGTATCTCCACATTGCCCTGCCGCTGAGTAATGCCTTGTTGCCCCAGCGCATCGGCGATGGCCCTCCAGGCGATGCCATTGGCGCGCATTGCCTCGATCGCCGGCAGGGCTTCCCGAATGGCAGCATAAGTACCCGAAGCTGGCTGCTTCTTCTGTTCGGCGTGCAGATCTTCTGCGTCGCCGATAAGGCGGTTGATATCGATGGCCATGCGCGCTCCGGCGAGACGTTCGTCGATGGAGCATAGAGCAGAAATGGCCGTTTGCCAGCTCTGCCAGTGCTTGCCAGCACATGCCAGCTATGTACCGGCAATTTTGCCAGCAAGTTAGGGCTACCACACCTCACGCACTGAGAGTGATTTCGTTCACCATCAGCGCCGAAACGGCTCGATTTCGGCGGTTTGACCGCCCATCCAGAGGAGTGGGGCTGCGAATCGCGCCCATGAGGGAACGCGTATGAGCAGCATAACGACAGTGTCGATCGGCCTGGAACCAGATTTGGCGACATTGCTCGAGCAGGCCGCGACGGCCGCCGGCCTAAGCCGCGAGGCAGTGATTATCGAATGCCTCTCCCAGCAGCTGGAAGTGGCGTTACGGCATCTGGTGCTGCTCAGCCGGCTGGAGGAGATGGACCGGCATGTGGTGGCACTGGCCGAATTTATCGGCGAAGCCACCGCACCGGCTGATGCGGCGCAGATCGGCAGGATCTGCCGCTATCGGCCGGGAGCCAGTGACGGGGCATGACCGCAACGCTGCACCCGCTTGGCGTGGGTCGGGATGCCGGGCTCTACTATACTAACGATCCCGCCCGCGAAGCCCGCCCCCGCAATCGCGATGAGTACTATACCCGCGACGGCGGCGGCATCTGGCACTCAACGGGGCAGAGTATTGTCACTCATGGGTCTGCAGTCGAAGCGGAAACCTTTCGCGATCTGTGCGCTGGTATCCATCCCGGCACCGGCCAGCCGCTGGTCCGCGGCGCCGGCGAAACCCATCGCGCCGGCATCGATATTACCTTTACGCCGGGCAAGTCGGTATCTGTTTTGTGGATGGCGGGGACAGCAGAGCAGCGCGACCTGATCGAAGCGGCGCATCGCGCCGCCGTCGACCGGGCGCTAAAATTCCTCGTGGATGAGAGTTTGATCACTGTCCGCTATGGTGCTGGCGGCATCCATCGTGCCCAGCCGAGTGATCTGATCATTGCCCGCTTCGCCCATTTTAGCACCCGTGCTGGGGATCCCAATATCCACACGCATTGTGTGGCCCTGAATGTTGCTGGCAGTCCGGTCGTTTCCGGCCGCTATGCCTCCAAACATCTGACCATCGAGACCACCAGTTTGTTCAGTGCCCAGATGGGGTTGGGCGCGGCCTATCGCGCGGCCCTCGCCGAGCAGCTCCAACGGGATGGGTTTGCCTTTCGTCCGGCCGGGCAGGGGCAATGGGAACTCGCCGGTCTGCCACAGGACTTGCTCGAGCTGTTCTCCAAACGCTCGCACGCCATCGAAGAGCGCGTCGGGCGCGAGGCGAGCGCGGCGCAGAAGCAGGTAGCGGCGCTGAGCACGCGTGCCGCCAAAGATACCGTGCTCACCGGCGTGGCCCTGGAGGCGCAGTGGGCCGATGAGCTGGCGCAGACCGGCCTCGATCCCTGGGCCCTGGCGACCAGTGTGCAACCGCTACATCAGCGCGACGACCATGCGCTTGAGCCTGATATTTTCCAGGAGCCGCCAGCCATTGCCGGGACCACGCCGGTCGCGTTGGCAGCCTCGAGGTTGTTCCTGACCGAGAGCGTGCTGGAGCGGCAGAAGCTGCTCGAAACTGCTTTGGTTGCAGCGAGCCTGCAGGGGCTGGGGCCGGACGCGGTTTATGCGGAATTGGCGGCGCTGGAAACAACCGGCCACCTGCTGCGGCTCGATGAAGCGCACTGGACCACCGCTGGCATCGCCGCCACCGAAGCGGCGATGCTGCGCGCTGCCAACCGACCGAATGAGCGGGAATGGATCACCGCGGCCGCGTTGGCGACAGCACTGGAACAGGCCGCACATCTGACGCCAGAACAAAGCGCAGCGGTACGGGCGGCGGCTTGTGCCGACGGCGTCACCCTGATCGAGGCCGCTGCCGGCACCGGCAAAACCACCCTGGCCAAAACCATCGTCGCCGCCGCCGAGCGGTCAGGATTGACGGTGGTGGGTTTGGCGCCGAGCTGGATCGCCGCTGACGAACTGAAAAACTCAACTGGGATTCCGGCTCAGGCGATCGCCCGTTGGCGCCATGATGTGACCAACGGCACTGCTGCGCCGCTGACGGCCAACACATTACTGCTGCTCGACGAGGCCGGCATGGTCGGCACGCGCGACATGGCGGCCGTGCTGACCGCGGCTCAGGCCGCAGGCGCAAAGGTGGCGTTGCTGGGCGACCGCCGGCAGCTGCAGGCGGTCAGCGGAGCCAGCCCGCTGGCCGCCATTGCCGACGTCGTGGAACGGGGCAGTGTTCTCGACACCGTGCGGCGGCAGCAGGTCGAATGGCAGCGGGCCGCGTCGACGCTGATGGCCCGGGGCGACGCCGCCGCCGGTTTGCGCGCCTATGGCTGCCACGAGCGGATCGACCTGATCGCAGGTGAAGCGGCTACGCGCGCCCGGGTGATTGCCCTCTGGACTGAAGCCCGTCAGCGCTATGGGGATGGTGTGCTGCTGGTGACCCGGCGCAATGTCGATGCCATGGCGCTGAACCTGGAAGCCCGGGCGGCGCTGCAGCGGGCGGGGGCACTGGCTGCCGGTGAAGCTGTCCTGCCCGCCATCGGTCGCGACCAGAAGCGGCATGATCTGCCGATTAGTGTCGGAGAAAAGCTTCGGTTTGGCGAAACCCTGCCCGAGTTGGGGATCCGCAACGGCACGCGCGCGGTCGTCGAAGCCCTGGCTCTGGATCCGGCCGGTTATGCGACGTTGCGCCTGCGTTTGGAAGACGGAACGGCGGTGACGACTCAATGGTCAGCGCTGGCGCGGCAGGGCCCGGGTCGGAAGCAGACGCTGCCGCGAGTCAGTCATGGCTATGCTGGTACCGCCCATGCTTCTCAGGGGCGCACCGCCCCAGCGACGATCTTGCACCTAGGCCGCAAGACCGATTCACGGGAAATCTACGTGGCGCTGACTCGGCATCAGCACGAGGCGCGGATTGTCGTTGAAGCCGATCGGCTCGACGCTGCCTGCCGCCAGCGCCAGGCAGATCCCCGCATGGCGCCGACCACCACTGCCATGCTGGAGCGGCTGTTTGCCGAAGCTGCGCAGTATCGCGAGAAAGCCAATGTCATCGACTTTGTGAGTGAGCGGTCTGATTTTGTTGCTACCGGATTGGTTGAATTGCCGCAACCTGCGGCCAGGTGGGATATTCTGAAAACACTGCACACCGCGCGCAAGCTCCATAGTCTGAGCGAACTGGTACGGCAGGTCTGGGCAGTAATCAGCCGCTCCCAGGGGCCTGGGCTCGAAAGAAAACTGCCACCAGCGCTGGAGAAGCTGCGCTCCGCGGTCTATCGGATCGATGGCGCAAACGTGCGCGTCTCCAGAGGCCCGTCGATGGAACGGTGAGATCATTTCCGGGTGCTGACTTTCTCTGGTTCTGAAATAGCTTCCCCATCCCATACTGTCCGTCGAGCGCGGAACATTTTCGCCAGCGGAAGTTCAGATGTCCGACGGTGAGAAATTCATCACAACAAGTTTCTAGCATTGCCAACGCGGAATAAATTGTAAGCCTCCGGTGAAGCTTGCAATTATCCATAAGTCGCGAGCTCAGCACCGATCCGTGGCCGAGTCCCACGCTTTGCCCAGAGCCGGACAGTCCCGTTCTTCTGACCTATGCGCGCCTCGTCCTTACCAGATCTCGATCGGCTTGCCCTTGGGAAGGTGGCCGATATTAGCCTTCAGCGCCCGCGGGAAGTTAAATGCTGCGATCGTCGCTGCGTCCTGACTGGGATGACGCGGGCGGGCGCTCATATGCGAGAAGCCCAGCTTTTTGAGAAGTGTGCCGACATGGCGCTCGTGATATTCTATCCCAAACCGCTCCTTGATCACGCGCTGAAGATCGACCCGGCGCCACCGAACGATCCATCAACCTCCGGATTTGGACCGGTCTCGACGATGGTGACAGTTCGGCCTTTTGCTGTTGCGAAAGTCGCGACGACGGGCCGGCCGCCCAGTGGTCGAACAGGCCATCAGGCCCGGCCGCATTGAACCGATGCACCCAGTCCCGGAGCGTCTGCCGGTCCATGCCGCCAATCAGGGCGGCGTCGGCGCGGTTCATGCCGTCAACAACCGCCGCCAGTGACAACAACCGTCGGCTCTGATTGGCGTCCTTGCTGCGTGACGCCAGGCGCCGAAGCTCCGCAGAGGAATAGTCCTGTCGAATCCGAACCGATCCAGGCATGAGCGAATCTCCTTCGCCCATCGAATCAGCAAGCGTGGCGCTTGGGAATTCCTAGCGAGCCACACCCGAGAGCCGTTGGTATGACCTGCCTTCCAGGTAGCCCCAGGCGACAACTGGCTCTCGTACCGGTTCTTTAAATACTCTGAGAATCCTCGATCTCTGATCAGGTGCAACCACGTTGGAGCGGCGATATTACTGGTTCAGTCGAACACTTCCACCGAACCAAAATTTGGGGCAGTGGCGTCTTTGTTCGACAACTGCACCGAACTTACGTCCACGGGCCACTCAATGCCGATATCGCTATCATCAAAGCGAATATTTCGGTCACAATCAGGGGCGTAGAGATCCGTTACCTTGTAAAGAACTTCGGTATCCGGCTCGAGCGTGACGAAACCGTGGGCGAAGCCTTTGGGGACCAGTATCTGGTTCCACTTGGCGGCCGATACCTCCAGCCCAACCCATTTGCCGAAGGTGGGAGACGAACGCCTAATATCGACGGCCACATCGTATATCGCCCCCTTGACCACCCGAACTAGCTTGTCCTGCGCATGGGGCGGCAATTGGAAATGCAGACCGCGCAGCACGCCTTGGGCGGCTGAATAGGAATGGTTGTCCTGCACGAAGTCGAGGTCGATGCCAGCGGCCTTCAACTTGTCCGCATGGTAGGTCTCGGAGAAAAATCCCCGATCGTCGCCAAATTTTGCAGGAACGATTTCCAGCACGTCAGGAATGTCGAGGCGAAAAACATCAACCATGGGGCATCTCCGTCAGACGGCGCAGATAGGCGCCGTATTCGGTTTTCTTGAGGTCATCGGCGCGCCGCAGGATGTGGGCGGCGTCGACATAGCCCAGTTCATAGGCAATCTCTTCGAGACACATCACTTTGGTGCCCTGTCGGTGCTCGATCGTGCGCACGAATGAAGAGGCCTCGTGCAAGCTGTCATGGGTGCCGGTATCGAGCCAGGCATAGCCGCGGCCGAGTTTGGCGACATCAAGCGAACCGCGCTGAAGGTAGACGTTGTTGACATCGGTAATCTCAAGTTCGCCGCGGGCGGACGGCTTTATGCTTGCGGCGATATCAAGGACCTCATTGTCATAGAAATACAATCCGGTCACGGCCCAGTTGGATCGCGGCTGTTCCGGCTTTTCCTCGATGGTGAGCGCCTGCTGGGTCGCCGGATCGAAAGAAACGACCCCATAGCGCTCCGGATCGCTGACCCAATAGGCAAAAACCGTGGCACCGGCTTCCTTGGCGCGCGCCTTGGCGCAGAGTTCGGACAGGCCGGCGCCATAGAAAATATTGTCGCCCAGGATCAGCGCAACCGAGTCGTCACCGACAAAATCGCGCCCGATGATAAAGGCCTCTGCCAGCCCGTTCGGTTCGGCTTGCTCGGCATAGGACAGTGAAATACCAAAATCGGATCCATCGCCAAGCAATGCGCGGAAGGAGGGCAGATCGCGCGGCGTCGAAATGATCAGCACTTCGCGTATGCCGGCCAGCATGAGCACACCAAGCGGATAATAGATCATCGGCTTGTCATAGATCGGCAGGAGCTGTTTTGAGATTGGCAGGGTAACAGGATAAAGCCGTGTGCCGCTACCGCCGGCAAGAATTATGCCCTTCAAAAGACCGCTCCGTCGGAACGTAAATTCAAATCCATAACATTATTCCTTCCATCTGTGCCGCACGTCTCGATCAACCGAAACAAAAATCTGTCCCTTCCAAAAACGACCTCACTCCAATGTTTCCACCCATAGCCACAGATGGATTGACACCCTACCCTTAGGACCAAATAATGAACCAACGGGATACTAACGGTTTTCTGTCGCTGCTGGTCCTGCAATCGAACAACGACCCATCCGAAGCCATAACATTGGTTCACCTACGTTAAGGACACCGCTGCTCCACGTAGCCGTTCTTGTACTGGATTGACGTAGTCAACGAGCTCAACCACGGGGGACTGATCGAAGTAATTAGTCTTTATTGCCAGTTTATATCCATCGGGCGTAAGGCCTAAATTTTCGCGCAGTATTCGAGCATTGATTCTCGAGCGTGTCAAAAAAAGCAGCCAAGAAGTTCATCTATATTTTCTGCGTTGCCGTCCGCAAGGCGGCAACAAGATAGAACCCAACATCGCCAAAAATCGTAACTACCCGCCCGACAATGACCGCTAGAAGTATTTGGTCGGGCTGAATGATATCTCTTAGCAAAAACAAAAGAGCGGCTTCTCTGACTCCAAGACCGGCCGGCGCACCGGGAGTGACGAGTCCTACCAACCAGGCAATCACATAGGCCCCAGCAATAGATGGATAAGCCCAGAGTGGCGCAACTCCCCCAACCGTTTGTATAATCCATAAGAAAATTAAACCAGAAATACCAAGAAACCCCATGTAATACATCGAAGCTTGGGTTAACCGCCAGCCGAAGAAACGCAGGATAGCAGATATCACGAGCACTAGTATGACGGCAAAGGCCGCAACGCTCGCGATTGGACTACCCGCCCAGTCGATCAAGAGGGATAGAACTAGGGGCGCAAACATAACACCACCAAAAACAAGGATGGCAAGCTCTAGCCCGGTGGATTTTGCTAGGCTCTTGCCATTTATTCCGGCAGCAACTCCAATGACTTGCCGCCCTGCAAACTGGAAGATATTCCCGGGTACATATTTGGCGAGTTGCGAGGTTGCATAGGCCTGTAGAGCCCACGACCACGATGCGTTTACGCTGAGAAACCCAAGTAGGGACCACCAACCTCGCGCGAGAAGCACATTGGATGCGCCATATACAGCTGCCAATACGATAAAGGCGGCGTATGAGTGTAAGGAAATGCTACCTAAATCTATCTGTGCCGAATATTCCCACAGAAGCAGCCCAACAAATACAATTCCCGAGACCGCGAGAAGGGATCCAATTAAATTCAGCCCCTTCTTGACGCCAGGACTCAGCAATGATGCCATGGTTAATATTTTCGCCTGCAGTGCAGCATAGTCCACGGAAGGGGTGACAACACTTCCAGAATTTCGAAATGGCGCTCAACCAGAGCAACTATGCCCGCCTTGGACCAATGGTTGAGATGGCCGGGCGTGTTACCTAAGTCAGAGATATACTTTCCACGAGCAAGGTTCAGCACACGCCATATTGGCTCTCGCGGCACGCTAATTATGAGATTGGCGTCAACAATACCGCGCAACGCCTCAAGGGCCTGTTCAGGCTCTTCTAGATGCTCCATGACCTCGCAACACACGATCAACGGGGCATTGTCTCGACCAGGAAGCACCTCGTAAATGCTGCGGACTTCGAAGCTTGCTGCGTCGGCGCCCTCCGCTAGTGCGTTAGCCTTTGCCATTTCTATGACCTCGGACGAAAAGTCGGTTCCGCGCGCGTTGATGTTTGCGCTCATCCACCGCAATGTCCAATATCCCTCGCCGCAGCCAACCTCATGAATTGACGAAGGATCGATTTTACGCACTAGCCCGCTAAGCGCATCATCGAACCCTCCAACAAGACGCCGAGCGATTGGGTTTGACGTGCCATATTTGTCGTACGTGTTTCCAATGACGACCCCGCCCTCGGCCTTTCCGCCGGCCACCTTAACCGTCATTTTGAAGTCCTTCCGACGTCAGCTTATTCGTCGCTGGCTTGGGTATTAGGTTCGCTCGCTGCGCATAACGGATGTCCTCCAACAGCCGCCGATTTGCGGCGATGACATCGGCAAGAAATGCGACCAGCAGGGACTGAAACCCCATCATCAACAACGTACCAGCCAGGATTAACGACTGGATATTTCCCTGACCTTCGCCTATAAAATAATAATACATGAAGCGCATCACGACCAAACCGCCAATAAGCAGCAGGAACGCAGCAATCGAGCCAAAAAAACGCGCCGGCTGATAAACTACAAATATGCGTACAATCGTAAAAATAGAGCGCGTGATGTACGAGCCGATGTTTTTGACCAGACGCGATGGCCGCAGATCAGCATTCACTCTTATGGGCACGTTGACGATCCGCAGGTTTTTTCGACCTGCCTGGATGATCGTTTCCAGCGTATAGGTATAGTTGTTGAACACGACAAAATGCTGCGCGGCATTGCGACTAATGGCGCGAAAGCCGCTTGGAGCATCAGCGACGTCCGTGCCACTCGTAACCCGGACGACAAAGCTACCCAACTTTTGCAACAGCTTTTTCGTGACGGAAAAATGCTCGACAGTTGAAATTGGACGCGTACCAATCACCATTTCCGCTTCGCCTCTGAGAACTGGCGCAGTTAGTGCGGGAATATCTGCGGCATTGTATTGGTTGTCCGCGTCAGTATTGACGATAACATCGGCACCGCAGCGGAGACAGGCGTCAAGTCCGGTCATGAACGCATGTGCTAGGCCACGGTTACCAGTGTGACGCACAATATGGTCCACCCCGTATTCTTGTGCGACGCGTACTGTATCGTCCGAACTACCGTCGTCGATAATAAGCCACTCGACGATATCGAACCCTTCGACTTTTCGCGGAAGGTCTGTTAGGGCGACTCCCAAGGTTTCTGCTTCATTGTAGCAGGGAATTTGAATTACAAGCTTTTTCAATAGATTTAGCTCTCTTGGAGTGGGCTGTCCTGCCAGCGATCCGAAGTGCCACTTGGTGACGTCGCCCCAATTTATTAAGTCGGAGAGAACGAGCCACAGGTGGTTGCTATGACCGATGTGGCCGGGTAGGCGCTGAATGTCACGTCACTGGTTGAAGGTGTCGCTATTTTTTTTGGTGCGTCGGGATGACAGATGTTGTTCTTGTTCAGTAAATAGCTCGGACGGATCCGTCCCGCTGCTCAATCTAAACGCCATCTCCATGTGTGTCTCAATCATCTTATAACTGTCAAGTGAAGCACGTCGATACCCGACGTTCCTCGATTTCGACCTTATTCCAGCGAGTTGCTTTTTATGCGAATCACGGTTTTTGGCTCCGGCTACGTCGGCCTCGTAACTGGCGCCTGCTTGGCTGATGTCGGTCACATCGTTCAATGCGTCGACATCGATGAGCGTAAGATAGCGAAACTCAATCGGGGTGAGATGCCGATTTATGAGCCCGGTATCGAGCAGCTTGTGAAACGGAACAGGGAAGCCGGACGGCTTCTGTTCAGCAGTGACGCCGAAGCTGGAGCTCGGTTCGGTGACATTATCTTCATCGCCGTTGGCACGCCGCCTGGCGAGGACGGATCCGCTGATCTAAAATACGTGCTCACCGTTGCTGATACGATCGGCGAACACATGGACCGCTACAAGGTCGTGGTCAACAAATCCACGGTGCCAGTTGGGACCGGAGACAGAGTTGCGTGGCAAATCGGTGAAGCGCTACGCCTGAGGGGCGAAAGCATAGACTTCGACGTGTGCTCAAACCCTGAGTTTCTCAAAGAAGGAAGCGCCATCGACGACTTCACCAGGGCAGCCCGCATCATTGTCGGCACAGATTCCGAGCGCGTGCGCCACGCAATGCAGGAGTGCTATGCACCCTACAACCGGAACCACGACAAGCTGATGTTCATGGATGTCCGTGCAGCTGAACTCACGAAATATGCAGCCAATACGATGCTCGCGACTAGGATCAGCCTGATCAATGAGATTGCCAATATCGCTGAGCGGTTGGGCACCGATGTGGAGCAGGTCCGCCTCGGCATCGGCTCTGACCCCAGAATCGGCTTTCATTTCATCTATCCCGGCGCCGGCTATGGCGGGTCGTGCTTCCCCAAGGATGTGCGCGCCCTTATCCACACGGCAGAAAATGTCGGCCTGGAGGTACCGCTGATCAGTGCAGTCGAGCGTACAAACGAAATACAAAAGACGCTCCTGCTCCGTAAACTGGAACAGATATTTGACGGTGACCTGAAGAATCGCACTGTGGCCGTATGGGGGCTGGCCTTCAAGCCAAATACCGACGACATGCGTGAAGCGCCCAGCCGGGTGCTCATCGAAGGCCTGACGGCACTTGGCGCCCAGGTGAGAGCGTATGATCCGAAGTCGACACAAATAGCCCGCGAAATCTTTGGAAACAATGCGCGCGTCACCATCCTCGATAGTCAAGAGGACGCCGTGCAGGGTGCAGATGCGCTCGCCATCTGCACCGAATGGAAACAGTTCCGAATAGTCGATTTCGACTGGCTGAAATCAACGCTGAAGCACCCCATTATAGTGGATGGGCGCAATCTCTATGAACCCACCGCCCTTCGGGAGCACGGCCTACTATACTATGCAGTGGGGCGCGGCGATTCATCCAGTCTCTATAGGGGCGCCAACTAGGGCGGACGTTTCGATCACCGCTCAGGCCCGGAGTAACATTGCAGTATTGCAGAAAAACAGGTTGGGCGATGGGCGTGCAGGGAAAAATCGATAGTGCTGAAGCAGTTCCCGCTATTTCAATCGTTGGGTGGACGCGGAAAACTATAGCACCAATCGCCGCCCTGATTTTATTGGTTCTTTTGATCATTGGGGTCACTCCGTTTAGGCAAACGCTGGCACCAATGGACCTGCTGCTAGCCTACCCTGGATGGGCAAATGCTTGCCCAACTGGCGGTACTTCATGGAGGAACTGCGTCAAGGTAATCTGACCCTTTGGAATCCTCTCCATCAATTGGGCGCGCCTGGCATTCAGGCCCCTATATATGAAGGGCTGTCCATTCCCTTCTTGATCTTCGCGATTACGCCCAATGAAACCGTCGGATATACTCTTGCAACTATTGCAAATTTTTCTATTGGCCGCAATTGGTGCCTACCTGCTGCTGTAGGCGGCAGCCGTTTGGTGCACTGGTTTTCGCGTTTTGTGGCTTCAACTTGGCTTGGGCCCATTAGCCCCACTTGACTACGAGCGCCCTAATTCCGCGGGTACTAGCCTCGCCGTTGCGTTACTGGCAGTCTGGAAAATTGCGCTGGGCATTTGTAGCGCGCAAAATCAAATGGCATCGCGCGCAACTTCATTTGGCAGCAGTTAGGGTGAGGTTAACGGGTCTTTTAAAGACTGTGGGAAGCGGTGTTTGAACAGAGGTGGCTCGGTTTGTCTGAACAGCTATCCGGGCTTCGCTAGGTGGATTTTGGCCTCGGTTATGCCGCTGCCAAGATTGGCATCAGGGCATTGAAGTAGGCTTCGTCCGGGGTCATCCGGTCAAGGCTCGAGTGCGGGCGCCGGCCGTTGTAGAAGGCCAGATACTTGCCAATCGAGGTTCGCGCGTCCGAGACCGTGTCATAGGCGCGCAGGTAAACCTCCTCGTACTTGATGGACCGCCAGAGCCGCTCGACGAAGACATTGTCGCGCCATGCCCCTCGGCCATCCATGCTGATGGCGATGCCATTGTCGCGCAGCAGGCCGGTGAAGGCCATGCTGGTAAATTGACTGCCCTGGTCGCTGTTGAAGATTTCGGGGGCGCCGTATTTGCCCAGAGCCTCCTCAACCGCCTCGATGCAGAAGCTCACGTCCATGCTGATCGAGAGCCGCCAGGCCAATACCCGCCGGCTGAACCAGTCCACGACGGCCGCCAGGTAGACGAAGCCGCGCGCCATGGGGATATAGGTGATGTCGATTGCCCAGACCTGATTGGGCCGGTTCACCGTCAGCCTGCGCAGCAGGTAGGGGTAGACCTTGTGGCCTGGCGCAGGCTTGCTGGTATTGGGCCGGCGATAGATCGCCTCGATGCCCATCCGCTTCATCAGCGTGCTCACATGCAGCCGACCAACAGCAAACCCTTCTCGACCCAGCAGATCCCGCAACATGCGGGTGCCGGCGAACGGGTAATCTAGATGCAGTTCATCGATCCGGCGCATCAGTGTCAGATCCCAGGCGAGACCGGACGTGGCAGATAGTAGACGCTGCTCCGGCTGATATCGAGCAGCCGCGCCTGCCGGGTCACCGGTAGTTCATGGTCTCGATCAATCATCGCTTTGCGCTCAGCAGGCCGGCTTTGCTGAGCGCTCCTTCCAAAAAATCGTTCTCCAGCGTCAGCTGGGCACCCGCAAAAACCCTCGCGCCTTTGCTGCAGTCGTGATTCACTGATGTTGCCCGATCATGGAGCTTCATCATGGACCCGCATTCGCTTTTCAGCCTGAACGATCATCTCGAAGCCCTGAGCCAGCACGGCGATCCGCTCGAGGTTTTGGAGCGCACCGTGGATTTCGAGTATTTTCGGTCGTGGCTGGTCGAAGGGTTGGGTTATGGCGATGGTAGCAAGGGCGGGCGGCCGCCCTTCGATCCGGTGGCCATGTTCAAGATCCTGATCCTGCAGGCCCAGCACAACCTGTCCGATGCCCGCATGGAGTTCATGATCCGGGACCGCCTCAGCTGGATGCGGTTCCTGGGCTTTTCCCTGGGCGACCGAACGCCCGATGAGAACACCATCCGCCATTTCCGCAACCGCATGACCGAGACCGGCACCCTCAAGCGGGCGATGAAGGCCTTCGACTGGCAACTGCACAAGAAGGGGTACATCCCCATGTCAGGCCAGATCGTCGATGCCTCGTTGGTGCCGGCGCCCAAGCAGCGCAACACCGATGGCGAGCGGGACGCCATCAAGGCGGGCAAATCGGCCGATGAGATCTGGCCGGACGAACCGGCCAAGGCGGCGCAGAAGGATACCGATGCGCGCTGGACGCTCAAGATTGGCGGCAAGGTGCGCTACCGACCGGACGGCACGCCGCTGCCCATGATCGCCATCCCGGTGTTCGGCTACAAAAGCCATATCAGCATCGACCGGCGCTACGGCTTCATCCGGGCCGCGGCGGTGACCTCCGCATCCCATCCCGATGGTCGGATGCTGCGCCAGGTTATCGACCGGGAGAACACCGGCAGCGAGGTCTGGGCAGACAGCGCCTACCGCTCACAGAGCAACGAGGCCTGGCTCGCCGATCGTATGCTGACCAGCCGCATCCACCGGCGCAAGCCAAAGGGCAAGTCGATGCCGATCGCCACTGCACGGGCCAATGCGGCCAAGTCCTCGATCCGGGCCAGGATCGAGCATGTGTTCGCCCATCAGAAAAACCGGTTCGGGCTGTTCATCCGCACCATCGGCATCACCCGGGCCGAGGCGAAACTGACCCTGGCCAATCTGGCCTACAACTTCGACCGCCTTGTCTTCCATGAAAAGCGGGCGGTAACGGCATGACTCTGCCCGGAAACGGGGAAACGCCCTTGCCGGGCATCGCAGGAGGTCAAACGCGGCAACAAATGCGCCGAAAACTGCCTTCAGGCGGCCATCACGACATTGCCGGGCTCGCGGACCCGGTTTTTGCGGGTGTCCAGCTGACCGATCTTGGCATGCAGTGTCTTGACGTCCACGGTCGGCGCAGTCGGCTCTGGGCGGGCCTCGCCGCCAAACACATCGGCAGCGCCTTCCAGAAGCTGGCTGCGCCATTGCGTGATCTGATTGGCATGCACGTCAAACTGCTGGGCCAGTTCCGCCAGGGTCTTCTCACCCTTGATGGCAGCCAGCGCTACTTTCGCCTTGAACACCGGCGTGTGGTTGCGGCGGGGCCGTCTCGTCATGGTCGCTCCTGTTCGCGGCCATACTGGCCGCCATCAGGCACAAAATCCACTTATCCCGCTGTCCAGTTTTCCCGAGCCACCTCTAACCTCGGCGCTCACGGTGGTCTCCTATCGATGTTGGATACGAAAACGCCCGCACTCGGCGGGCTGGTTGGACTGACGGAAAGACTCGGCTATGCCGCAGCCATGATGACCGTTGAAGAACTCACGCCTGAAGCCGCCGCCCTGCTCCGCAGCCTGGTAAACAATCCCCAACCGGTGGAAGATAGCCTCATGCTTCAGCTATTGCTGGCGGACAGGGTCGTGATGGGCTCACCGGCCAAAGTACACTTGACCAGTCAAGGCCGGCGATTGCTGGTGGCCTATATGGCAGCAGAGGTCGAAGCCTAAGCGCCATCGATTTTGGATTGGGCAAAGAAAACCCCGCCGGGTCGTGATCTCGCCACAATCAATAATACGATCGTTGCGATAAGATAAATTATCCCGAGAACTGCCTGCTGTTCGAAGCGAAGAGATGGGTCAGATGCCGCTCCGATGGAAAAAATCAAGCTCTTACCCGACTCTTGGCCATTAATTACAGCCGTTCCGTTTGATGTATCATCCGTTAGCCATGCCGTAATTGATGTGCCTGTCTCGCCCTCTAGCCCCCTGATGTGGATAGTCGGCGGGGTATGTCGGGTAGGGTGATGCTCTACTGGGCCGCACACCGTCGCAAAACTATTGTCCCTTGCACCGCTGTAATCGAGTGTCCCTGAGAAATTCCAGCTGGGAGCGGAAATGGAAACGTTGGCCATTCCACTGTTCCCCCGATTATAAGTTGCGGAGTAAAGTTGTACGCACGCCGTGCCCTGGCCAGAGATTGCGATCTCTTCGTCTGTAGAGAGCGTGAAAGTCTGCTCAACTGAGACGCCCTTCGTCAACTCTCCAGCTGGGGTATTGTTTACAATCCGGCTGGCATCAAGGATGCGATCAACGTCCGGCGTATAGAATGGGATGACTTGCGTAGCAAAGGTCAGGAATCCAAGGATCGCCATCGAGGCTACTGCGGCAACCGAAGCATAGCCAATCATCTTGCTCCGAGTGACCAAGATGCCGACAGCCAAGATAACCATCGGCGCAACCGGGTAAATATACCGCCCATGCGTAGCGCGCATCTGCCCGAGGATATTAGAAACTGAGTAAATTTCCCTGACGAGAATAAACGCAAAAAATCCAAATATAAGAACGCAGTAAGCGAACAATCTTTTCTGCTCTGACTGCCTCCCGGAAATTATGATAAATAACGAAACCGCCGCAGCAAACACAAGAAATACAGACGCGACAGATCGAATATAATTCATGTTCTGCGGCTGCGATTTATAAATCAAAACCAGAGACAACATTATCAGGGACGCAGCAATTGCTGTTGCAAAAAACTGTCTACGACCCTTTACGGTCACATCGTAGGCCACCCAAAAATAATTTATTAATGGCGCGCCGCTCGTGGGAAGAGCAGATAAAGGACGAGAAAAAAGGTATATTGAGGCTCCGACCGCCATGATAGAGGCCACGCCAAGATAAATTAATGAGAACCCAAGCAAAGGTACGCCGTGTATCTGAAACCATGCAACTTCACCATTTCCAGTCCCAATCCATCCAAATAGCCCAAAGAAATTTAGAACAAAGTGTTCTATCACCGGGTTGTCTTGCATAAACTGCCAGAACGACGGCTTGGTCCCGACAGGCACGGGAACTTGCCCGACACTCGTCGCAAACGGATTGTGAAAATACCATATATTGCGCGCGAACCACAGTCCGGGGAGCGCCAGAGCAGTTAATGTGATACCAGTGGCATGTTTGATGATCCGGCCTATTGGCCCGTCTAACTCAAATATCAGGATAGCGAGAACCGGGGCCAGCAACACGAGCGCCGTGATCTTTGTTGATACTGCGATAGCTAGCCAGATGGCGCAGATATAAGCGTCTAATACCTGTCGACCTATAATATATTTAGCGAATGAATGCGCCGCTAGCGCGGAAAATAGGAAAAGCGGGACATCGTGACTAGTACCCGACGCCATGTGGCTAAACATCGGTACAAATCCAATAGCGGATGCCATTGCGGTAGCAAACACCCTGCCGAGTGACAGAAATTTGAGCGTTTGATAAAGAACGATGATAGCGAGGCCGCCAGCAATTGCAGTGACTATGCGTGGCGCCCTAAACCTGAGCTCTTGACTATCGGAAAACCAAGAAACAACTTTTATCGGAATAGCGGCAAGGATGTAATAGGCGGGCGGATGTTGCGCAATCCAATTATCGGAGGCAGACCTAGGTACTCCAAAGACGTTGCTGTTGATCTCGCTGCTGATTTTCGCTTCGCCCAGAAGGGGGATACCGCGCCCATATGCTAAGTCTTCTGCATAAGCATAATGGCCTATCTCGTCAGGGACATCCCACAATGGCGTGACCAAAAACGCGAGATAAGTTGCCTTAATTAAGAAAAGGATTGCTAAGCAAATAATTGGCCAATCTGCTTTAACCGTCATCTTCATGTAAAATCGCCGCCCTAATGTCACGTTCTCGATCGGCGAGGAAACACGGGAGATCCAAAAAATCAACACAGGATGATAGAAATACGAACGATCCCTGCTTGCTGACTGCTCTCACCTGCCACGACGCTATAGAGGCGGCTCTATCCAACCATTTCCCTGGCGCTACCAATTGGGCGACAACAGAACATAAAACGCCAAGCGACGGCCGACGCAGCAGCCGATAACAAGGCAGGTGTTCGCTCGCGGCGATAAATGAACGCAGGGGCGGCCCCAACCGTCAACAAAATAGCGCCAAATCACGGTTCAAACTACGACACCGCTCATCGCCACCCCCTAGGATTTACCCTTATTTAGCGCCATTACCAAAGGGCACCAAGCCACCGCTTACTACACAGATGGTGCCACCGCGAACGCCAGAGAGCGTCGAGTTCCGCCTCGCTGATACCGATGGCATCCGGCGCCGCTAAAGCTAACGATGCCTAAGCCGGAAGCTCCGGCCAGACCGCAGTCGCCGGGTCGGTAATCTCGCCCGGCAGATCACGTAGTGCTTGGCGATAATCTACCCAAACCTGCGGTATTGGCACGCTTGTTTCGAGATTTCGCACGGTGGTCCCAGTGATGTCAGGTTCTACTACGCTCCCGCGGGATTGGTAAGGATGCTACTACTCAGCCTTTGCGGAGCAATTCTGTTGGCGACCATGCTGGTTGGTTGGCACTTGGTCGAAAGAAAGAATTTGCGCATAGCTGCAGCGGGCATCTGCAAAGCCCCTCGATGCCGAGGCCATGAAGGTTTTCGGATAGATAACCGTGCAAGACCTTCAACAGACACGGCCTCCAGCAACTGGAATTTCTATCACTGGGCTTATGTGCAGACATAGCAACTCACACCGTCAGCCAAAAACTGTGCTGCCTACGACTCTCTGGGCCCGCCAATCTCGGGCAGGGTCGACTTCGCGCTTACGTTGAACGCGAGTCTCTGCATGTTCACAGGAGCGCCGCGATCACCTGTCGCTTGAAGCCGAACCTTCTCTTGGAGGTTGTTACCAAAGCCAGGAAGGTAGCCAACGGCGAGCGAAAAAGCAGCTGCAGAAACTGTTCAATTCGTGTGTCGATCTTTAGAAGAGTCTGGTCCAGATTGACAATCAATGGGAGCGGCGAACCGCCGCGTCTCCTAGAACAGGCGCTACCTTCACAATGCCCCCGGTCAAAAAATCAACGGTAGCCGTGCTGCTCGCTACCTATAATGGAGACAAATTTCTAGACGAGCAACTTGCGTCGATTCAGAACCAAACTCACCCTGACATCGATATTTGGGTGAGTGATGATGGATCCACCGATGCAACCAAAGACATTTTGGCTCAGTGGCGGGAAAAGTGGACCAAGGGCCGCTTCAATGTCCAACCTGGCCCAAGGCGCGGGTTTGCCGCAAATTTTGGCCATCTTAGCTTGGCCGTTGAGGGAACCTACGCTGCCTATTATTTCGCCGATCAGGACGATATTTGGCTCAACGGAAAGATCTCACGCTCTTTGGACGCGATGAGAGGCATGGAATCAACGCCCGTGCTATACGGCGCAAGAACCCGGCTTGTGGACGAAAACGCCCACCCGATTGGCCTGTCGCCTTTGTTTTTGCGCCCCAAAACGTTCAAAAATGCTCTTGTTCAGAGCATGGCCGGCGGCAACACAATGGCCCTGAACCCGCCGGCCTTTGCACTTTTTGCCGAGAGCGCTCGCCGCATCAGTTTCGTCACCCACGACTGGTGGGCTTATATGCTGATCACTGGGGCTGGGGGCACGGCGGTATACGACCCTGAACCGAGCCTGTTGTACCGGCAGCATGCCGCAAATGCCGTGGGGAAAAACAGCGGGATGGTCGCCACCTTCCGCCGCCTCCGCGGTGTTATTAGGGGGCAGTTCCGAAATTGGGCCGATGCCAACATTGCGGCTTTGGAGGCATGCGACGATATGCTCTCTCCGGGACCACGCGTGACGCTGGTGAAGTGGAAGCAGGCCCACGAGGCCCGCCCCCCGTTTGGGCTAAGAGCACTTATGCGTTCGGGAGTTTACCGCCAGAATGTGCGGGGAAACATCACCTTGTATTTGGCTGCCCTGATGGGGTGGCTCTAGTTGGCGGGCCCCTTGTCCAAGCAGCAGCGTTCCAATACAGACCGTACTAAACAGGATAGGCAAGGGCGTCTGTGACCTCATTTTCAAGCAATCTCTCGTTGACCATGAAGCTGGCACAGCGGGAGTTCGACCAGCGCTTTCGCGGCTCGATGCTCGGCTGGTTTTGGGCTCTCATCGCCCCTCTCGCGATGCTGGCGGTCTTCTCACTCGTGTTCGGCGTGATATTTCAGTCTCGCTGGCAACGGCCAGGCACAGAGGTCGAGGCCGAATATGCATATCCGCTCCTGCTATTCTCCGGCCTCATCATGTTCAACTTCTTCGGCGATCAGTTCAATCGGGCACCGAATCTGGTCCTGGAGAACGTCTCTTACGTCAAAAAAGTCGTGTTCCCGCTCGACGTCCTGGTTGTGGTCAGCATGCTGACGTCCCTGGCCACGGCAGTCATCTCGTTCGGCGCTTTTTTGCTCATCTACCTATTTATGCATGGCCTGCCCCCGGCAACTATTTTGCTCCTCCCCTTGGCGCTATTGCCACTGGCGATGATCACGATGGGAATAAGCTATTTACTGGCGTCGCTCGGGGTTTTTCTGCGCGACCTCAAGCATATCACCCCGCCATTGTCGACGGCGATCATGTTCATGTCCTCTGTCTTCTACGACCCCGCAAGCCTGCCTGAGCCTTATAATTGGTTAATCACATTGAACCCCATCACGCCGGCGGTAAATCTGATGCGTGACTTTATCTTCTGGGGACACGGTCCTGATTTGCTCGGCTATGCTGCCTATCTCGTTTTCGCCGCTATCGTCCTGCTCACTGGGCATGTATTTTTCAGCCGCACAAAGAAAGCATTTGCTGATGTTATCTGAGGTGGTGATCGATGCAGCGGGGCTGGGCAAGGCGTATCTGATCTATGCTAAGCCGCAGGATCGGCTCAAGCAGATGCTATTCCGGCATCGGCGGTTCTATACCGAGTATTGGGCGGTCCAGAATGTGGATATCCGCATCGCCCGGGGTGAAACCGTGGGCATTGTCGGGCGCAACGGGTCGGGCAAGTCCACGCTACTGCAGATGATTGCCGGCACGCTTACCCCCAATTCGGGTACGCTGAACGTGAGCGGTCGGGTAGCGCCGCTGCTCGAACTGGGTGCCGGGTTCAATCCCGAATTCACGGGCCGCGAAAATGTGCGGCTATCCGCGGCTATTCTTGGTCTGTCCAATGCGCAGATTGCCGAACGCGAGGCAGCAATCCTGGAATTCGCCGGCATTGGAGATTTTGTTGACCAGCCAGTGAAAACTTATTCCTCAGGCATGTATGCCCGCCTGGCCTTTGCCGTGGCCGCGCATGTCGACGCCGACATTTTGATCGTCGATGAAATCCTGGCGGTGGGTGACGCGGCATTCACGCAGAAGTGCATGCGCTTCATCCACCGATTCAAGGAGCACGGCACCATCCTCTTTGTCTCCCACGACACCGGCTCGGTCAACGCCCTGTGCGACCGGGCGATCTGGATGGAGAATGGCCAGGTCCGAGCCGAGGGCGAAGCGCGCGACATCTCCCTCGCCTATCAGGCGGCATTGCACGGCGAGGCCGATGGCAAGGCTTTTTCCATCACCGGCCGCCGCCGCGATATGCCTCGGTTACGCCAAGATGTACGACACGACCTCATCAGCGCCTCCACGAAACGCAACGAAATTGAAGTTTTCGAATTTGATGTCAATGCGCCTGCTTATGGTGCGGGTGGCGCACGCGTCGAAAACGTTGCAGTGGTTGATGCCGACGGAAAAGCGACATCGGTCATTGTCGGTGGCGAAGAGGTGGCAATCCGGGTGGATTGCCTAGCCGAGACCGCCATTGCGCAGCCTATTCTAGGCTTCATCGTGAAGAATGACCGAGGCATCAACCTTTTCGGTGAGAATACCTATTTGTCCTACGCCGATCAGCCGGTCGCCGTTCCCGCTGGGTCGCGTTTTAGGGCCGAGTTCGCCTTGAGGCTGCCTTATTTTCCGACTGGAAACTATACCGTTGCGGTCGGACTGGCCAATGGCACTCAGGTTGAGCATGTAATGCACCACTGGGTGGACGATGCGCTAACATTCCGCTGCGAGAGCAGCCATATCACGCATGGGGTCATCGGCCTGCCGATACATGGAATATCGCTGTCATCGCTCTAGAACGTGGCGGCGACGCGCGACAGACCAGCGGTCGGCTAGCAGGCTAAGTGCGAAGACAGGCGATAGTGATGAATTCCGGTAAATTGCTCCAAGACCATTATGACGAGCATGCTGACAAGGTCTCCGACAAGTGGAGCCTGTACCTGGAAGCTTATGAGCATTACCTGTCGCCCTTCAGGGACAAGGATGTCAGCCTTCTGGAGATCGGCGCCCAGAATGGCGGTTCACTGGAAATATGGGCTAAGTATTTCTCGAACGCGCGGGTCATCACGGGTGTCGACATCAATCCCGATTGTGCCAACCTGACCTTTGACGATGCCCGCATTCGCCTGCTGGTCGGCGATGCGAGCACTGAGGAAACATCCGCCCAACTGTTCGAGACCGTAGGCTCATCCTTTGACATCATCATCGACGATGGCTCGCACAGATCCTCGGACATCGTGAAGTCGTTCGCCACGTATTTTCCGCGCCTGGCGCCTGGCGGGATCTATCTGATGGAAGACGTTCACTGCAGCTATTGGGTTGAACTTCAAGGCGGATTGTACAATCCCCTAAGTTCCATCAGCTTCGGCAAGAAGCTTGTCGATCTTTGCAACCACGAACACTGGCGCGAGAATTTGTCACGCGAAAAGTTTCTCGATGCTTTTGCCTCAGCCTACGATACTTCCTTTGCCGATTCAGATCTGGACGAGATCGACAGCGTCGAATTCTCCAACTCATTGATCGCTGTCCACAAGGGCAGGTGGCAGACCAAAGGGCTGGGCCGACGTCAGATTGCAGGGCAAAACTCCAGCGTCATTGCCGCATCCGTGCTGACCAACAAAAGCATAGACCAACTCAGAGCCGAACACGCGGAACCTGTTGCGTGGACGCAGCCGATCGAACTGGTTGTCGATGGGTTCAGGGCAGAGGCAGAGGCATTGCGCTCACGCGTGTTCGAAGCCGAAGCGGCGGCGCAGACTGGAAGCGCGCAGCTTGCGCATGTAGCGACACTGGGGAGCGCCGTGATGAGGCGCATCATCGACCGTAACCTTGACCTTGCGGTACTGAGCAGCGGCCTGTTCGATGTGGATTACTACCGCGCCCAGTCTTCTCTGCCACTGGCCAGCCAGGCCGAGCTTGTGCGGCATTATTTGTCGGTTGGCGAGCACTCGGGCCTGCGGCCTTCGGAATCGTTTGATCCAGCCTTCTATGCGCAGGTCAACCCCGATGTTGTAGCGGACGGCTTCAATATGCTCCTCCACTACATAAGCCATGGTCAATGGGAGGGGCGCCCGCCCGTGACGACCCAAGTAGTCAGCGCAGAGGGCACATAATCGCGTGTGCGGGCACTACCGCGCGGAGTTAATTCCTCACATCAGGCTCCGCAGCGGGTCGAGTATATTTACCCCGGAAGCACACCTAACCGAGTTACGCCCGTCAACCCACCAGTTTACCTGGGCTGATCACTCGATTTTTTCGCGGCGTTTTCCGCAGAACGGATCGTCGGCAGTTTTTCTACCCGTGGTGGGAAAGCTATTGAATAGTCGGGATCATTCAACGACAAATTTGGGGAGTAGAATGGATCTTTCCCAATCTCCAATTTCCATTCTTTGAGCATATAGTCCACTTCTCGCTGGAACCGGGCCAATTTCTCAGGGTTGTCTTCTCGACCCCGAGAAACGCTTTCCAAATGATAAAGCTCTGCATAGGGCGTGAACACATTGCGATATCCGAGTCGCTGCACTCGCAGGCATAGATCTACGTCGTTAAATGCCACCGCGAGGTCACGTTCGTTAAGGGCGCCAGCCTGTTCAAAAACACTTTTGTGGATCAGCATGCATGCGGCTGTTACCGCTGAGCAGTTGTGGCTCACACGCATGCGGCCAAAGTATCCATGATTGCCTATGTGAAATCCTAGATGCGAATGATTGGCGACGCCGCCTACACCAATTACGATGCCGGCATGCTGAAGGGTGTCGTCCGGGTACAGCAGCTTCGCGCCGACACAGCCGATGTCCTGTTGTGCAGCAAACGACACCATTTCGCCGAGCCAGCCGGGAGAAATCACTTCAATATCGTTGTTGATCAACCCAATGATGTCTCCCTTGGCCCGTGAGACGGCAAAATTGTTGATGGCCGAATAGTTGAAGGGTTTGTCATAGAGCAGGACGCGCACTTGCGGGTTACCTGCGAAACTCTCGAACCACGCGATGGTTTCGGGCTCGACCGATCCATTGTCGACGATGAGAATTTCGTAGTTGCGATAAGTCGTCTTTTCTAGGATCGACTCCACACAGCCCTGGATCAGATTGAGACGATCGCGGGTCGGGATGATCAACGACACGAGTGGTTCGGGCGACGAAATCTGATGCCGGTAGCGGTAAAATGGCAGGCCCTCGAGTGGCTCGACCTTGGCATTGCGCCCACTCCTATCGGCGTGCTCCTGCAACGCCTTCAACCCTGCCGTATAGGCGTAGCTCTTGGCGCTGCCGGCGCTGGCCGTTGAACCCTCCGCAGCGCGCCAATGATAGAGGATTTTTGGAATGTGCCGGATCTGCCCGGGTTCGAGCTTTTCGACGACGCGCAGATTGAGGTCGTAATCCTGACTGCCCTCGAAGCCCTTTCGCCACCCGCCGGCGGCACGGACCAGGTCCGTGCGATGCACGGTGAGGTGGTTGAAATAGTTCTGCGACCGCAGCAGCTCGAGGGAAAAATCGGGCTTGAAAAACGGATCGTATCGATCTCCCTTACCGTCGATCTTGTCCTCATCGGAATAGATCAGCCCTGCATCGGGATGCGCCGCTATCTCGAGGGCAACCTCCAGCAGAGCATGGGGCCGAAGGACGTCGTCATGGTCCAGCAGTGCAAACCAGTTTCCGCGGGCGATCTCAAGAGCGCTGTTGGAGGCTTCCGAGATATGCCCATTCCGCTTCCGAAAGACCACTTCGATGCGCGGGTCCTTTGCTGCGTAGCTTTCGAGAACCGTGCGGACGTCCGGCTGGGTGGATGCATCGTCGGCGATACAGAGCTGCCAGTTCTGGTAGGCTTGGTTCCGGACGCTGTCGATTGCGTCGATCAGCAGCTCCTTGGGGGCATTATAGACCGGCATCACGACCGAGATCAGCGGTGGCTTTGGCAGTTCCCGGGCCATGCCCTGCAGCAGCTCTATCTCAGCATTGCTGAAGGTGTCGTAGCGCCGAACCCATTCGGCATAGCCGGTGCCGGTCAGCCCCAGAATTTCACGTGACAGCGACCGGCTTATCGCCTGGCGCAGGCCCGCAATGCCGTCCTTGCGCAACACGGTGTAGGATTTTGTTAGCAGATGGACTGCGTGGTCAAAAGACTTGATCCGCCCTGCAGCGAGCTGCGTTGCGCGTGCGCCACGATGCAGAGTCGTGGAAATTCTTGTTAAGCGGACGCTCCGGACAAAGAGGGTGCCTGGTCCATCATGGGGATCAAGGCGCAGCCGCAGCACCTTTTGGCCTACCTCAAAATACCCTGAGGGATGCTCCATCGACAAAGGGAGATTGACCGTCTCGCTTTCGGAAAAGTCACTGCCGGTGTCAAGGTAGAGCTTGGCATTGAGCCTGTCGGGCTTAAACTTGGCGTTTACGAACTCAAACTTATACATGCCAGGGAGCATCGGCTTTGACAGGGTCAAAAGAAAACGGGGATCGCTGCCGGTAAATTTCCAGCTAGACGGCCCTGCCTCTGTCGTGCGTGTCTCAATGTCGCCAATAGGGACCAGGTCAAATTTGATAGGTGTCGGCAGAATGTGCACTTCTCGGCCTCTATATAGTTGACGCGCTCGAGAACCGTGCCACAGCGTCGCTCCAGTCAGTCAGACGATGGCCGAAGGTTCGAGTGAAGCGATCCGTGTTCAGCCGCGAATTGGCCGGTCGCCTAGCCGGTGTTGGATAGTCTGCGGTCGTTATCGGTTCGACCCGAGCCGATGGTCCGCCACGCGCAGCCGATTGGGCGAAAACCTCCGCCGCAAAGCCCGCCCAGGTGGTGGCGCCGCCATTGGTCAGGTGAAAAACCCCGCGCCAGTCGGCACCATCGGGGTTGGTTGCAATAGTGAGGCAAACGGCCAGGACGGCTTCGGCAATATCGGGTGCATAGGTGGGCGTGCCATATTGGTCCGCCACGACCCGCACCACGTCACGGTCCGCGGCCAGCCGCAGCATCGTCCGAGCAAAATTGGTGCCCCAAGGCGCGTATACCCAGGAGGTGCGCAGCACAACATGGGCCGGATTGGCGGCCGCCACCGCCTGCTCACCGGCCAGCTTGGACGCGCCATAGACCCCGGTGGGGCCTGTTTCGTCGCCCTCTACATAGGGCTCGGTCTTGTCACCACTAAACACATAGTCCGTCGAAATATGCACAATCGGCAAGCCGGCTTCCGCCGCTGCGGCTGCGACACTACCGGCGCCGTCGCGGTTGATCGCGAAAGCCAGCTCGGCCTCGCTCTCAGCTTTGTCGACCGCTGTATAGGCAGCAGGATTGACGACAATATCGGGCTTGTGGCGAGCAATGGCCGCGCGGATCGAGGCGGGGTCGGTCAGATCGAGCTCGGGGCGACCAACGCAGCTGACCACGACGTCACCCGATCCGGCCAGTGCTATCGCCCGGGCAACTTGGCCATCACGGCCGGTCACGAGAAGCTTCAAAACCATTTCAGGCCACCCGGCCCATGCGCTCTCCAGCGTAATTCTTGTCGCGGATAGGTCTCCACCACGCCTCGTTGGCAAGGTACCAGTCAATTGTCTTGGACAGGCCGCTGTCGAAGGTTTCTTGCGGACGCCAACCAAGCTCCCGCTCGATCTTAGCGGCGTCGATCGCATAGCGCCGGTCATGACCGGGGCGGTCTGACACGAAGGCGATAAGGTCACGATAGCTCTTGCCGTCCGCACGCGGTCGCTTGGCGTCGAGCAGGTCACAAATCGTCTCAACGACTGAGAGGTTGGTGCGCTCGGCACGGCCGCCGATATTGTAACTCTCGCCGGGCACGCCGTTGGTTGCCACCAGCGCCAGGGCGCGTGCGTGATCCTCAACATATAGCCAATCGCGCACGTTGGCGCCCTTGCCATAGATCGGCAGGGGCTTTTCATGCAAAGCGTTCAGGATCACGAGCGGGATCAGCTTCTCGGGGAAGTGGTATGGGCCGTAATTGTTCGAACAGTTGGACAATACCGTGGGCAGTCCATACGTGTGGTGCCAGGCCTGCACCAAGTGATCTGACCCAGCTTTGGATGCCGAATATGGCGATGATGGCGCATAGGGAGTCGTTTCGGTGAAGACGCCACTGTCGAATGGCAGGTCACCGAACACCTCGTCCGTCGAGATATGGTGAAACCGGAACGTCTCCTGCCGGTCGCTCGACAGTCCACGCCAATGCGTCAGCGCGGCGTCCAGCAGGCGAAATGTCCCGACTAGATTGGTTTCGATAAACGCCGCAGGGCCGTCAATCGACCGATCGACATGGCTTTCAGCGGCGAGGTGCATCACGTGAGTGATGTCTTCCCTGCGCATGATATCCAGAATGGTATCGCCGTCGCAGATGTCGGTTTGGTAGAACCGGTAACGTCCGGAGCCTTCTGCGCTGGCGACCGAATTCAGGTTTCCTGCATAGGTCAACTTGTCGACATTGACGACAGTCGCTTCATCGCGCCCTGCAAGCAATCGAATCACTGCCGAACCAATAAAGCCAGCTCCTCCGGTAACCAGAATTCGCAAAGTAGAAAACTCCCGGCGATCAATTTTGACCCGTCTACCCTGTGACCCCTTCCTGGGCAAGTCGGAACAGTCAGTCGTCAGATCAATTGGCTCAGATTGGGTTGCGGATTAGCGGAGCGTCGGCCTCGTCTTGGGTTGATGTTATGCGGCGATCTTGCGATGTTGCAAGTGCAGATAGAGCTGGCTCGAGAAATCTGGACAGGGGAATGAGTGGATTTTCTGCCTGACTGCGGCCAATATTTGCCGCGAACTTGAGAGACCATTAAGAGACTACCCCGCCGCAACCACGCACTGGCGTTCAAGGCGAAGGTGGCTCTGGCGGTACTCAAGGACGAGAAAACCCCGACCGATTTGGCGCAGCAGTTCGATGTGCACGCTAAGCAGATCGCGCAATGGCGCGGTCAACTTCTGGAGGGCGCCGATGTGTTTGGTCCAGCGGTAGACCTCAAGAAGGCGCGAGTATCCATCGGCCCTTACTGTTTGGGCGGTCAGGATGTCGCTGAGTTCACTGGCCTTGATCTACACCCAGCATCCCAAAACTTGGTGTCGACCTCAGTGCTTCGTCCCAAAACGAGCCATATGCAATCAGACGGTCTCTTTTGTTCACCTAGAAAATCCACCAACCCCGCCTGCGGAGCGATGACAAAGCCATTTCTGGCTGTTGCTTTGTCGCTAGCACATGTACACCGCAAAACGGATCCAGTTTTTTTGGTACGGCGTTCTGCCCCAATATCGTTCGAAAGAGTATTTCGCCTTCGGGGTGATGGTCGCGACCCCTAAACGCCTTGACGGATCTTTCAAGACACCGCCAGCACAGTGCGACCTAACGCTGACCGCGCTCGTCACAAACGCTGGAGCAGTGACAAGTTGCATTGTCCCGTCGTGCCTCCCGCGAAGAGCGTTTTTCATGGCGCCAATATCGTCAGCGTGATAAATACCCTTCGAATCCAATAGATTGGCTGTGCATGTCTGGCATCGACCGAAAGTGTGCCGATCGGGCTTCTATGGATAGCAAAGATGATTGACCAAGTACGCGTCCGGATCCTGGCCATGCCTCGCCGTTGGAAGCAGGCGGTCCTCATCATTTTTGACTTCGCGTCCCTATCGATTGCAATGTGGACCAGCTTCAGCCTGCGCTACGATAGTTGGTATCTGCCCTCCAACTTAGATCATTGGGCGATCGTCGTGTCTCCGTCCATTATTGCGGTGCCCATATTCATTAGAATGGGACTTTATCGCGCCATCGTCCGCTATATTCCCGAGCGAGCCATGTGGACGATTCTTCAGGCAATGCTCGCGGTGACTGTTGCCTGGGTCTTGCTGGTTTTCCTGTCCCAAATGGCCAGCCGGTTCGTGGTGCCCAGGTCTGTTCCGGTAATTTTCTTTGGCATCGGAACCTTTATCGTCGCAGGCAGCCGTTTCGCAGCCAAATGGATATTCCTGCCTAAGCGCGACAGGCAAAATGCCGATCACAAGGCGATAGTCATCTATGGTGCAGGGGAAGCAGGTATGCAGCTCGCCCAATCCCTGCGGAGCACCCATCGCATCGTTGGCTTCCTGGACGACAACTCAAGTATGCACCGTCGTGAACTCGCCGGCGTACACATTTACCCCCCGGGCAATTTGGAAGAGTTGATCAACGAGTACGATGTCCGGGACGTCATCCTTTCCATTCCTTCTTTATCGGCGCAGCGCCGAAAGGAGATTGTCTCGTCGGTGAGTACGCACGGCATCAAGATACGTGCTCTCCCGTCAATCGTTGACCTGGTGACGGGCAAGTATCTCGTCAGTCAGATCAAGGAAATTGACGTGGTCGAGCTATTGGGACGTTCATCAATCCCGCCTGATCCCGAACTCATCCGCAGCATGATCGTGGGCCGGTCTATCATGGTGACCGGCGCAGGAGGATCTATCGGTTCGGAATTGTGCCGCAAGATCGCACGTTGGCGGCCGCAGCGCCTGGTGCTTTTCGAAGCCAATGAGTTTGCCCTCTATCAAATCGAGCAAGAGCTTGCTGACATGCCGGACCTGATTGTCGTACCTGTGCTCGGCTCGGTAACTGAACCGGCACGAGTAGATCAGGCATTGGCGCAAAACGATGTCCAGGTTGTTTTCCATGCGGCAGCACACAAGCACGTGCCACTCGTTGAGGCCAATGCGCTCGAAGGTATTAAGAACAATGTCTTTGGCACAGCGGTCGTTGTAGAAGCTGCCTTTGCCCACGGCATTGAAAATTTCGTTCTGATTTCTACCGACAAAGCCGTAAGACCCACCAATGTCATGGGTGCGACCAAACGGTGGGCTGAGTTGGTCGTCAGTGATATTGCCGCGCGCGCCAAAGCCGCGGGCACGGGTCAACAGTTCTGCGCCGTTCGTTTCGGCAACGTGCTCGGTTCTAACGGATCGGTCGTGCCCCTATTCAAGAAACAGATTGATTTAGGCGGCCCGATAACGCTTACCGACGCCGCGATGACGCGCTACTTCATGTCGATAGAGGAAGCTGCCGAACTCATCGTTCAGGCCGGCGCACTGTCACAAGGCGGAGACGTGTTCCTACTCGACATGGGAGAGCCCATGCTCATAATGGACTTGGCCGAAAATATGATCCGACTTGCCGGGCTTTCGGTACGGAATAGCGCTTCCCCCCATGGGGACATCGAAATCGTCGTTACTGGAAAGCGCCCCGGTGAGAAAATGTTCGAAGAACTGTTCTATGATGCGGCGTCCGCGCAAGAAACCAAACACGCCAAAATCATGCGAGCAACACCTCGCGGACGGACAATAGACATCTCTGACAAGCTCAAAGAACTCGATCGAGCAATGGTAGCGCAGGACGAACGAGCGGCGCGACACCTGCTCTTTGGCGTGGTGGAACAGAGCGGCGACATGCCTCGCTAGCTTCGTCCGGTCGCCACATCTACCAACGCGCGTTCTAGTTGGTCGTATACTAGTTTCGTTGAGTAATTTTCGTCGAAGTAGCGCCTTGCAGCTGCCGCATATTGATTGCGTTGCTCGGGACCCTCGTCAATCATCCGCCCAATCGCGTCAGCCAGTTGCCGTGGGCGTCCTGCGTCCACCGCTATTCCCGCACCAGACTCAACCAGAATTCTGGCGCCTTCACCGTTCAAGGACGCCACTACCGGCTTTCCACATGCAAGGTAGCACTGGACCTTGTAGGGAACGGTCAGTGCAAAGATTGGTGTGTCTTTCAGGCTAACAAGCATTGCGTCGGCGTGGGCGAATAGCTTCGGCATTTCTTCTTCTGGGAAACGACCCAGAAAACGAAATCTGTTGTCCAATGCACGCTCGGTCACCAATTGCCTGACTCGTGCTTCGTCGCGACCACTGCCGACAACCACCACGTGCAGATGCTCATAGTGCTGCAACAGCCCGACAGCAGATATAATCGTATCAAAGTCTTGGCTTTCGCCGATGTTGCCGGCGAACATCAGCCGAAACCCTTCCTGCGGCACGAGGTCGTGATACTCCGGCGCCTCCGCCGAAGACAGAGGGCGGTATGAATCAGGGGCGGTGTTGGGAAGCACACGGATTCGATCATTTGGCACGCCAAATCCCAGCATTTTCTGGCGGAAAGCGGCGCTTTGAACCAAAACAATATCGGCACGCCTATAAAGCCAACCACAGACCGTACTCAGAAGCCCCACCACAAATCGGTTCCGTATCCCCAACGTGAAGGTCGCACTTTCCGGCCACAAGTCCTGCACCCAGTACACCAAACCGACACCGGTCTTCCATTTCTGCAAGACGCCGGGAAGTACCATAAAAATGGGGGAGAGCTGGCTTACAAAGACGACATCCGGTCTAGCCTTGCCAAAAAGCACCTTGACGCCCGCCGCCAGTGGAAACGCGAGATAGTTCAACAGGAGTTGAAATCGGCTGCTTCCACGAGGGACAGTCCTGGCGCGGGTTATACGGATGCCGTTCCAGACATCCTCTCTCCGCTTGCAGTTTGAATATCCCTCGAAAAATTTTCCGGCAGGATAGTTTGGCACTGCTGTGAACACCGCCACTTCGTGTTCACGCCGCATCATCTCCTTAGCAAGATTATTGTTCGACACTTGTTCGGGGAAAAAATACTGGGAGATAAAAAGCACTTTCATTTCAAACTCCGGCCCCTATGAATGCGGCCTCATATGGTCAGAAAAGGTTGTTGGCAATGGTCAAACGCAGCGTACTTGTCTCCGGGGCAACTAGCTTCGTCGGACGCGCACTTGTGAAGCATCTGGTCATGACCGGGCATCAGGTTTCCGCACTCTACCGCGCCGGGGGAACACCTGAGGCTGAATCAGTTCTTTGGATAGCAACCGGTGACCTTGCGAGATCGCCAATTAAACCAGAGATTGGCAAGGGAATTGATGTTTACATCAATCTTGCTGCTCCAAGGCATCCGACGTCCAGGGAACCCAGCGGCATTGCGTCGGAGGCAGCGTTAATTGCCCGTAACATGTCAGATTTTGTTCTCGCAGCGAAAATCCCACGTACCATTGTTATGAGCTCGATCGCCGCCGGTCTTGCCGAGAAGGGCGACATCCATACCCGCCGATATGGAGTGGAGAAACTAGCAGCGGATCAAGTCTTCCTCGATCGGCTGACCGAAGGGACGCAACTGGTCATCCTTCGACCGCCGGCGGTTTATGGGCCAGGCATGCAAAACAGTATGAGCGGGCTGGTTACGATGGTGCGGAAGAGGCTACCGCTACCTCTCGGGCTAGCGAGTGAGCCCCGCTATTATATTTCGATCCGTAACCTCTGTGACCTCATCGAAACGATTGTCGGAAGCGAGGAGGAGCAGTGGTCTGCTGCTAACGGTCGGATATTCGAGCCATCTGACAATCATGCCGTCTCGACCAGCGCTCTGGTGCAAATGATAGGGAAGGCCACAGGGAATCGTCCGCTGCTCTTGCCGGTTCCACTCGGAATGCTTCGAGCGATTGGAGCTGTTAGTGGTCGAGCGGAACTGGTCAGCGGCGCTATCGATCGCCTCGACATGGCACCTTCTCAAGAAATCGAGACCGCCTTTGGTTGGCACTCGGTTGAGGAAATGCCGGATAGCCTGGCCTTTCTGGGGATGCAGTCAGTCCCGCTTGACGGCATCCCCAGAGCCTCGTCCTAGCGCCGTCTGGAGGATATATCGAAAGTCGTCCACCAAGGTGATGCTTTTTGCGTAAGCTGCGTCGATAGCAGCCAACTCATGGGGGCTGGACATATCCACGCCGGAGACTTGCGCTGGGCCTGTAATGCCAGGCCGAACGCCAAACACGCCCAGTCTATCACGCTCTTCCACCAAGAGGTTCTGACTGGGCAGGCACGGACGCGGCCCCACGAAACTCATGTCACCCCAAAGCACATTCAAGAGTTGAGGGAGTTCGTCGAGTTTGGTTTTGCGCAGAACCTTTCCGATGGCAGTGATATGAGAGCCAGAAACCTCATGGCTGGCACGGTCTCCCGTGCCAACCGACATCGTCCGTAGCTTATAGAGAACAAACGGCTTGCGACGCAAACCGACGCGTGTTTGGCGGAACACTGCAGCGCCGCCGTCACCCAATCGAATAGCAATAATGCAGCCCAGACACAGCGGAATGGCTATTGGCGCAAGTACCAGTGCCATGACGATGTCCAGTAGCCGTTTACCGAAGCTTTCGTACATCCTACAGCGCACTCAGTTGAGGTCGTTCTTGCGGATGCCATCCCAGCTATTGGATAGCCTGGCCGTTCCCAGGATGAGACTGACCACGCGCTCGGACGTGTTGGCAATCTGGTAGTCGACAGGAACCGGATGGGGCAGACCTTCTGCCTGCCGCCGAGCGAACATCTTTGTCACGGCGTCAATGCCATCCAGGATTGTATCGCTATCGAGACCGGTCATGATCAGGCAGCCGGTATCGAGCCCTTCAGGGCGCTCGATTGCGTCACGCGGAGTGACGGCCGGAAAGCCGAGAATCGAGGCTTCCTCCGCGATTGTACCACTGTCGGAGATGGCACAAAACGCACGCATTTGCAGATGATTATAATCATGAAAGCCGAACGGCTTCATATACTGGATACGGCTGTCGATTGCCTCGTCGCCGAGCGCATCCAGCCGCTTGCGGGTGCGCGGATGTGTGGAGACGATGATGGGCATATTGTGCAGTGCTGCTAGCGTATTGAGCGCGCGGACCAAGGCGGCTAGGCGCTGGCTGTTGTCCACATTCTCTTCCCGGTGCAACGACACGATAAAATAATTCCGTGCAGCTAGCCCGAGACGTTGCAGCACGTCGGATGCTTCAATCTGCGGCCTGTAATGCTCGAGCACTTCGCGCATGGGCGAACCGGTCAGATATATGCGCCGATGCTGGATGCCTTCGGAAAGGAGGTGCCGGCGAGCATGCTCGGTATAGACCAAATTGAAATCCGAGATGTGGTCCACGATCTTGCGGTTCGTTTCTTCCGGGACGTTCCGGTCAAAGGAACGGTTACCCGCCTCCATATGATAGACGGGAACCTTGAGGCGACGCGCCATGATGGCGGCAATCGCCGAATTGGTGTCCCCCAAGATCAGAACCGCGTCGGGCTTTTCTTGCTGGAGCACCTTTTCGCTCTCGGTCAGAATCTTGCCCAGCGTTTCGCCCAGCGATCCGCCGCCAGTCCCCAAGAAATGGTCAGGGCGCCGCACACCCAGGTCCTCGAAGAAGATTTCGTTCAACTCGTAGTCGTAATTCTGACCCGTGTGGACGATGACCTGCTGTGTGAACTCGTCTAACCGCGCCATGACACGCGCCAGTCGGATGATCTCGGGCCTCGTACCCAAGATAGTCATGACCTTCAACTTGCTCATAGATTATGCTCCGAGAACCTGATCAGCGTACGTGTCCGGCGCCATGGGATCGAACATCTCGTGCGTCCAGAATAAAGTGAGAAGCGGGCGGTCGCCGACGTTCTCTATGGAGTGAGTGTGCAGCGTCGGCATGTCCACCGGTGACGGATTGGCACCACTAACGCGGTATTCCCACACGGGTTCACCGAGCACCCGCCGGATTCGAATGATTGCTTCCCCGTCGAGGACCAGGAAGCGTTCCACTTTCTTCAGGTGAAAATGGTCACCACGCGTCACGCCCGGCTCAGTCCAACTGGCAAAGCTTTGTCCGCCACTGCCCCCTTTGACGGCCTCAAACAAGGTTCCGCGCTTGTCGGTATTGAGCTTCAACGGCCGCGGAAAGGCGCTCGGATAGAGCGCAGCTCTGTAGCTGTTGAATAGCGCAACTTCAAAATCCTCGCTCAATGACGGAAAGACATTGTTACCGTAACTCTCATGAAATCCTCGCAGAATTTCGTACAGCGCTGGCACACCGATTGTCCGGCTTGACGGGAAAATATCTCCCGTCGCGCCAGCGGCTCCCGCGTCTATCGCAATCTGCGCAGCCGCACCTGCATGCAGCAGATACACGACCCCATTGGGATTGATTGTAGGTGTCTCGCCTTTGATAACCTGGTCAATGAGGGTCGCAGTGACATTGTTGTAGTAGGGCCGCGCGCATTCGCCAAAAATGTGCGGCAGTATCAGGTTGGTGAACCCCAGACCCGACGCGGCAAATTGCTCGGCGGCTCCGCGCTTCGAACGGCCATACGGTGAATCGGCTATAGCGTGGGTCGAATTGGCATAAACAATTTGCGGACGCGACTGTGCCTGGCTGATGGCGGCCAGCAGTGCCGTGGCAATTCCGGGGTTTACCGATTCCACTTCATCCTGCGGGCCACGGTTGACGCCGGCGAAATGCAAGATGACATCGGCGCCTGACACCGCCCGGGCCAACCCCTCTGCGTCGGCGAAGGAGGCGCGATCCAGAAGCACTAGGTCATATGGCTGCTCTTCACCCTTGAAGCGGGCTGCGCAGTTCGCCGCATGCAATCTCGCGCTGGCGTGCCAACCGATCAGGCCGCCAGCGCCGGTCACGACGATTCTTTTCATCGCGACGCCATCCAGGTCTCGACTTCGTTCCGGACCTCGGGCAACGACATGAGCAGCCGCTTTACGCCCTCGACATCCAAGCGCTCGGTATTGTGTGAGTGGTAATCTTCAAGCGCGACTACGGCTTGGTCGCCCTCACTGAAATAGGCCTTGTAGTTAAGATCGCGCGAGTCCATGCGGATGCGATAGTAGTCGCCCATATCGTCGCTCTGCGACAGCTCTTGGGCGCTGGCCAGGGTTTCGTAGAGTTTTTCGGCGTGTCGCCAGCCAATGACCTCGACCGGGTGATCGGGAACGCCAAACAACTCCTTCATCGCTGAAACCAGATCCGCGATGGTCGAGGCCGGAGCCTTCCGGATGAACAGGTCACCCTGCCGGGCGTGAGTGAACGCATGATGCACCAGAGCCACGGAATCAAGAAGTGGCATCAGGAAGCGCGTCATGGTGGGCACGGTTATCGTAATAGGCTCTCCGGACTTGATCTGCCGCACAAACAGCGGGATGGCCGAACCGCGCGAGTACATCACATTCCCGTACCGCACCATCGAAATGACCGTCTCCGAATCCGGCCCAAGGGAGCGTGCAATGGCCTGCGCCGCCTTTTCCATCATCGCCTTGGACATGCCCATGGCGTTCACCGGAAACACCGCCTTGTCGGTTGAGAGGCAAACGATACTGCGCACCCCGGCAGCAACGCCCGAACGCAGCACGTTTTCCGAGCCCAACACGTTGGTGCGCACGGCTTCGAGCGGAAAGAACTCGCATGACGGAACCTGCTTCAGCGCCGCGGCGTGAAAAACACTGGTCACGCCACGCATCGCGTTGTCGACACTCGCCAGATCCCGAATGTCGCCAATGTAGAAGCGTACGCGTGAATCACGCAGTTGGTTGCGCAATGCATCCTGTTTCTCTTCGTCACGGCTGAGAACGCGGACCTCATCGACACCGGCAGATAGAAGGTCCAGCAGCATGGTCTTGCCGAACGAGCCCGTTCCACCGGTAATTAGTACAACATTCGCCGCCACTTTGATCCTCTTTCCTGTCCACGAGCCGGGCCCGTCTCCGGTTCCGGAGACACGACTTAGCAGATTTGGCGTTACACACCACCTTTCGTCGGTTGATGGCGCAAAAATGAGGGGTCGTGACCATTCTGAGCTATGGGGCTCGTTTGCAGTCCCGAGGTCCGCGGCGGCTAGCCGGTTGTCGATAGGTCCGTTCGCCCGCCAGATCATTATGATGGTCGACTTTGGCGCCCTCACGGACAAGGACGTGCAAAAGCGCGTGATCGAAACCGCATTCGTTGGCCATAGCGGCCTCCTGGATTGCCTGCACCACCCCCGCTTGGCGAGCTGAATGAGCCGATCATTGCCCTTACGGGCTATCCGGGCTATTAGCGTTGCGGCAAAGCTGGGGTTGGTCCATGCGAGTTGGTGAGTCCGAGCAGCAAGAGATCAGGCGCCCAATGCCGATTATCGCCATTGGGGCGCTGGCGATGTTCTCATGGGCATTATGGCCGGGCGAAGCTGCCGAATGACACTTGCCATCTGCGCGACGACACAGTGGTTGATTCCCACCGATAACCAAATCAGGCGCTGCCTTTCATGACTTTTACCAGAAAGCTTGCTGCGGCTGCGGCGCCGACGGCCTCTTACTTGATCGCCTACCTGGGGACTACTGTAGCTGCCGGTCTTTATTATGCCCTTGCGCCTAACGGGGCAGAGCTGATGAGGACCATCAGCATCGACGCACCGGAAAGCGTAATCGCGGAGATTGGGACGCCCCTTTATTACTTACTTTTGTTAGGCCCTCTTCTAATAGTGCCCATAACTGCATTCGTCAGTTATAAAGCGCTATCAGCAGTCGCGCCGCGATTGCTTAATACGATGCCAGATCACCTGAATAGTCTGGCCACCTTGTTTTTAATGGCAATCTCATTTGGATACTGCTTGTTCCAGCTCAACCTTGCGGGCGCCCTTGACCTTGATGTATTTAGTTGCGGCGTAGCGCAGGACAAACTCGAAGTAAGAATGTCGCTACTGAACGGGCTCGGCTACCCGTTTTTCTTCTTCGCCTATGGCGTCAACATGATGCTGCCGATCCTAGCTTACCTGGCATATGGCAAGCAGGGCTACCGGAAGCGGGACTTGGCGATATTCGCCGCGAGCATAGTTGGGCTGGTCGGCATCTTGGCTTTGACATATTCCAAGGCGCCGCTCTTGGTGTTTGTTATTATGATGGCGGCCACGGTAATCGTTTCCAGATCCGCCCTGCGCCATTTGTTGGTCGCTGCGGTGGTGTGCTCTGGGGTTTTCTTCCTTCTGTCGACGTCCGTCTACTCGCCAACTGGCTGCGTAGTGGAATCGACGACCACTGATGCCTTGAGCGATAACGAAACGATAGCTCCACACTCTCAGCGCGTGTTTGCAATGCCCAACAATACGGCACTTGCTTTCGTGCAGCGACTTGTCAGCTTCGGCGTGGTGCAGCGGATGGCTTCCGCCGTCCCGTTCTATATTCATCTGTATCAGGAGCCAGGAACCCAGTGCGGGCTTCATGGGATAATCCGTAAGTCCATAGGCTTAGGGCCACAGAAGTGCGAAATGTCGGTGGAGGTGTTTGAGGTTATGTGGCCGGATACCCCCGTAGTTGGTCAGCAGCCCGCGCCCTCCCATATCGCGGCTTTCGGAGAGATCGGCCTTTGGTGGTCCATTGCAGTGATGGCGCTGTCTGGCCTGTCGCTAGGCTTCATTGGCGCTGTAGCGTCGAGGGGTTCGGGGCCATTCTTTTTGGCGGTAGGCGCGGCTGGTACGGGGTTCGGTTACTACCTGACACAGGTTCCTTTCTTCGCCAGTTTCACCTACCCGCACGGGCTCGTCGCACTCCTAGCGCCAATTTTGGTTGTCGCCTTCTTGGGAAGCATAAAAAAAAGGGCGGCTCGTAACCCCTCGTCACACTAGAGGTTCGCCGCCAATTGCTGTGAAAGGGTCGCTGCCCTCCTCCCGGATAGCAGCGCGGGACCTAGCCCTTATGGCCGCTGGGCCCTTTCGATCCGTGGCCAACAGCGCAGCATGCTCCCCTCTGCCATTCGCTCTTGTCAAACCGGCTTTCTGCCGGCCCGCCAGCCCTTCCTCCTAACCGCCAAGAAGGATATTGACCTTGCCGCGTCGTCCTATTTGGCTCCTTACATCCCCGTTTGGGGGATACTCACTTACCGATACGCTGGTGCAATGGCTTTGGTTGTACTAGGGGACTTAGCGATTGACCGCAGACGTAGTAGGACTTTGAAAGTGAACGATCCAAACCCGGGTTCTCTGCCAGTGGTTTTTCTGGGCGGCATCTTCACCCCAGCGCAGACCAACTATGTTCTGGAGCAATCAAAGGGGAACATTCAAAACGCTGCCGACGCGTTCCAGAAGAACATCATCCGTGGGCTGACAGAAAATTCCGGGGTGGACGTTTCGCTGGTAAACCTGCCCTTTATCGGCACCTATCCCTACTTGTTTTCCAAGCCCAAATTCCCCGGAACGCATGAAGAGGTTTTCGGCGACGTCAAGGTGGTCGGGATGCCTTTCGTCCTGGGCCGCCCCTGGAAAACGTTCTCTCGTTTTTTGGCTGCTGCCAAGGGCCTGAAACAGCTCGACACCCAACGCGGTTCGGTCATTCTTATTTACTCGGCTCACTTGCCGTTCCTGGCGGCTGCCTTGTGGCAAAAGCTTCGAAAACGGGATACCCGCGCTTGCCTCGTCTTACCGGACCTTCCGGAATTTATGGATGAGCGCGGCATACTTTATGCCATGGTAAAGGCCGTTGAATCCCGCCTGTTCCGCCTTCTGGCGAAGCGACTTGACGGGTTTGTTGTTCTAACCAGGGCCATGGCAGGTCAGCTCAGACTTGATGACAGCAAATTCGTAGTCGTCGAGGGGATTGCAGCACCATCGGATTTGCCGGAAATCGAGCAATCAGATACCGGCAAGCGAGTGTTTCTTTATACGGGTACACTGGCTTCACGTTACGGCATCGCCGACCTGATTGAATCCTTTCAGAAAGTCAAAGGTGACAATGCGGAACTGTGGATCGCCGGCGAAGGAGATGCCCGAGAGCATATCATCGTAGCCGCACAGCAGGATACTCGCATAAAATTTTTCGGACAGGTTTCCCGGCCCGAAGCTCTTCGGCTTCAAATGGAAGCCACGGTACTGGTAAACCCGCGAAAGCCAACAGGCGAATTTACTAAGTACTCCTTTCCCTCGAAAACGATGGAGTACATGGCGTCTGGACGGCCAGTAGTTATGTTTCGGCTGCCAGGCATGCCTGAGGAGTATATCCCGCACTTTATCGATCCCGGCATGGGCGGTGCAAACGCTATGCAGCGAGCGATTGAAAAGCTCGTCAACACCGACCTTGGTGAGTTGAAGGCGTTCGGCGCGAACGCGAGACAGTTTGTCCTGACTCAAAAGAACGCAAAAGCGCAGGGTTACAAGATTCTTGCGCTCATGAGTTCTGTCAGCTCGCGCCAGGAGGTGTACCGTCCTTCCCCTACTTGACGCCCGTGCCAAACGCCTCGTGCTTGCCGCATTCTCGGGACTGGCGGGACGGCTGGTGACCCTGCTGGCCCCCGTGATCGCGACTCCGGCCATGCTGGCCTATTTCGGCGATGCCGACTTCGGGCTCTGGGCCACGGCCGTGTCGATAACCACGATCGCTGTTGTCGCGGATCTGGGGATTGGAAGTGGCCTTTTGACGAGAGTATCCGCGGCTCACGGCCATAGTGATGCGCTTGCGGTTCAACGTTATGTTTCTAGTGCTCTAGCCATTCTTGGGCTTATTGCGGCAGCTGTGTTTGTTGTGACAGCTATTGTCTTTTGGGTGTTCGGCACGTCGCCAATCGTTTCCACCGTTGTGCTGACCTTCATCCTGGGCATCCCGGGGGCGCTGTTCTTCCAATTCCTGTTCGCAGTGCAACGCGTTCCGTTAGCCAATATATTGCAGATCGTCAGTGCGGCGCTGTCGGTCTCTTTCGCAGTCGCCTCTATAGCCCTGAATCTACCCCCATGGGTCGTGACCCTGGCATACTCGGGCCCGCCGGTTTTCGTCACCTATGTGGGATCGGTCATCCACTTTACCCGAAATCCAAACTATCGGCCGGCGCTAAGACTGGTCGACCTCCCACTAGGCAGGGACCTCTTGCGGCTTGGCTCGCAGTTCTTTGTATTATCCGTTCTGACGGCTATCGGCATGAACGTGGACAATATCGTGGTAGCCAGCCAAGTCGGGCCGGACGCAGTGGCTGCGTATTCCATTCCGATGCGACTTGGTTCGCTTCTGACACTGATCATTGTGGCTATTACCATGCCGATGTGGGGTGCCAATGGCGAGGCCATCGCAAAACAGGAATATGATTGGGTTCAAAAGAGCGCAGCCCGGATCAGTCTTGTCAGCGCGGCCATGGTAACGATTGCCGGCGCCCTCTTATTCCTGGCCTCGGACTGGATCATCCAGCTATGGGTGGGGCGTAGCTTTGAAAATCAGAGGCTCGTAATTCTGGGCTTTGTTGCCCTGTCAATTGTTACGGCGATTACGTCGCCATACAATATGGTGCTCAATGCACTGGGGAAAGTCCGGGTACAAATCTATGCTTGGGGCTTGTTCGTTGTGGTGGCTGTGTTTGCCAAACTGGTGATTGCGGCCTCAGCAACATGGGCGCTTGCCACAGTTAGCGCCATTGCATATGCCGCAGTCATCCTCCCCGCTATAATCTTCGGTACGCACCGAGCTTTGGAAAAAGCACGGGCTGCGACGGAGGCGTAAGACGGTCGAGGATGCCGGGTGGCGTATGGCCCGATCGGCGGCATTGCTGGCCAAGCCCACTCGTCGTGTGGAAGCCGGGCGAACGCCATGCCTCAGTTACACCACGCAAGGGGCACGATCCCGCTAAGATCCATCACCTGCTCTGAGGTCCGACCTGCATCGAAACACCGGCAAGTATGGCGCACCCGACACGATTCGAACGTGTGGCCTCTGCCTTCGGAGGGCAGCGCTCTATCCAGCTGAGCTACGGGTGCATCCGTTTTGCGGAGCGCAGGCCCCGGCTGAACAGGGCGCAACCTACCCAATGCATCGTCAAGGTGCAATACCGAATGCTCGATGACACGGTCGCGCCCGTGAGGTGTCAGCTTTGCCAGCATATGTGCCGAGATGGGTGGCGTTCGGCAACCTGCGCACGCGTCTGGCTAAATGACTCGGCCACCCACGACCAAGAGCGTGAATTCCTCAGGTTGCTGGCGGAAAAGGACCGAGCTATGCAGCACGCAATCGATGAGTATCCGAAGATCGGTCCCAAGCTGTGAGGACGCGCTCCAACTGGTTCTGCAGGGTACGAATGCTGTTATTGGAAAGCAATTCGATGAAAAGGAGTCTAGCGTGATGGTACGGACCAGGACGCCATTGCGGGTAGCCGTTCCTTGTATGCGCCCGACAACACGCAATCGAGCGAGGCATGAAAACTAAAGAGGCGATCTGAGCTTGATGCAGCTATCGCCCTTAGGCTCGACGCTGAAACTCATAATAATTGCAGAATTTGAAGAACCTGGAGGGCCGAATGGTTCAGAGCAAGGCCAGCCGGCTCATGGCCCCCGAACCGCATGATCGGTGCGATTGAGCAACCAGTTCTTTACCTCATGGTGCGAGCAAGCCAAGCAGTGAGCTGGATGGCTCAATCGATCACACTCAATCCTTGCGAAGGAGCCAGGAATTGGGGGACGGTGGCAAAGACTTTAGACCGGACCTGACTGAGCGCGCGACGACTGGCCGGATACTTCCCCGGCTACCGGTCGGGCGCTGATTTTCACGGGGGCTGGCCAACGCCTCTGATTGTGTCTTCGGCAAAATGACGGAAGCTTCAATCCACGCTTCTATGTCCTCCGGACGATAAAGGCATTTGTCGGTCGGTTTGTAGAAGCGCGGCCCCTTGCCATTGGACGCCAGCTTAGCCAAAGTATGAGCCGAAATGGGATAGCGCTCAGCAACCTGCGCGCGCGTGAGGTAGATTGTTTGCACTTACTGCGCTCCTAAAGTGAGACCGTAGCCTGAGAGTGTCGGAGGCTAGACCGTAAGGCAAGCATCCGCCACCTTATGCCGGCTGCGCTCCCGTTCAGCAGCCGGCGCTCCCCAGGTAGCCTGATAGGACCTGCGGCCGGCCTAACGGGGAGCAACTTTACATCCCGCCGGGGCGAACCAAAGTCCTTGCAGGTTGCAACGTGATGCATCCATAGAGAAACCCCGCACCGGCATCAATCTGTGCGGTATCTCATGGTTTCGAACGTGTAGGAGCCGGGAAAACCCGGTCGCTGTCCTGCTCTTCGGTCAACGCCGCCCGCTGCACAATGGATAGATCAGCAAACGCGTGAGCTCTTGTAGTTCTTCGAGCTCGATGCTGTGGGCAGCTCACACCGCATCTCGCTTAGAGTCGGGCGTTGCCATTTTTTGCGACCTCGGACTCTACGAAACCTGGAGGCTATCTAAGGGCTCAGGTCACATTCCCCAGGGCAATGACCACCCCGCTCGTATTTTGCTTGAGAACTGGTGCACGGCACTGGTACACAATGAAGGTTAACTGCAGTTGCAAACGCCAGCATTTCTGGGCTTTTTTCAGGCATTAGTTGGAGTCCCTTTCTCTCCGCCATATCCCCCCGAAACCAGTGACTTAAAAGACTTGGGCCCCCGGAAAATCTTCGGGACACATGCATGTTGCACGTGACGTCCCCGATCTCCGGCCTGTTGGCCCGAGTCGCAGGAAGTCATGGCGGCGAAGTGCGGCTGTGTGGAAAAGGTTGGAGCGCAAGCGAATCCCGCGCGCCTGGAAGCGCCGGGTCAAGCCGCTCATCTTGGGTTGGGGGCTTGGCGTTTGGCGAAGCCGCCAAGTCTAGAAGTCGAAAAGCGTGCGAATAGCTGTCGCATCACATGGTAAATAGCCCAATTCTCCCAGAGCAGACGCCACGGTTCGAACAAGCGCCGCGTTGCTGGGCGCTGTTTCGCCATTTGGAAGCAGGAAATTGTTCTCGAACCCGACGCGAATGTGACCGCCGAGCAACGCTCCGGTGACGACGCACGCCGCCTCCTGCCGTCCGAAAGCGCATACGCTCCAGTTCGGAAACGAGGGCATGTTCGGCGCCAAAAATTGCAGCAGTTCGGAGGGTTGTGACAACTGTCCAGCGGTGTAGCGCCCCAGTACGTAAAGTACGGGAATGTCATTCCATGGCACAAGGCCACGCCGGATCATGGCCGCAAGACGAACAGCCTCTCCGGGATCATACAGGATAATCTGGGGTCGAACGCGTTCCTGCTTCATCCACAACAACAGATCGCCAAAAGCCAACTCTTCATCTGCGTCCGGCACAAGTTCCCGCAACGCCAGCGTCGCCGCCTCGGGCCGCGTGGCTTTCAACACCGCAATCTGTTCAGCAGGTGCGTAAATGCCGAGCGCTTCAGTGGTAATCTGAACAACGAGGCGGTCGCCAACCGCCTCGCGGATACGTGCAATTGCCTCTTTGTAGGCCGTGGCATCCAGCAAATGGCCTCCATCGGCGGTGCGCACATGCAGATGGATCATGCTGGCGCCCGCTTCGAGGCATTCTGCCGCGCACAAAGCAAGCTCATCTGCCGTAAGAGGAATCGCCGCGTGGTCCTCCTTCCTGTGTCGCCCCCCATTCGGCGCGATCGCAATGCAGACTTGGCGTGGTTTCACGATCATTCTCCACGGGAAGCGCCTTGCTTTAGCCTTGGACTGGACCGCGGCTTTCGGCGCTCGGCATCTAGACCGCCATGAAGCCGCCATCGACCGGCAGAGTCACGCCAGTGACATAGGAAGCCATGTCCGAGGCCAGGAACACCACCGGGCCGGCGACCTCCTCGGGGTTTCCATTGCGGCCCAGCGGCACGCGGTTGAGCTTGTCGCCCTGGCGGCCGGCCGACATTTCGGTGAGCATGATGCCCGGCGCAATGGCGTTGACGCGGACGCCATCCTTGCCGAGTTCGCGGGCCATGTATTTGGTGAGCGAGACGATGCCGGCCTTGGCCGCGCCATAGCCCGGGCTCGAGCCGGGGGCAATGAAGGCCGAGATCGAGGCGGTGTAGATCACATTGCCGCGCGACTGCTTGAGCAGGGGAATGAAGGCGCAGGTCATGTCGAACTGGGCGGTGAGATTGATGTTGATGGTATTGTCCCAGGCCTCGACCAGGCCGGCGTCGCCGAGCGAAACGCGCGGTGCGATGCCGGCATTGTTGGCCAGCGTATTGAGCCGGCCATGGTCGGCGGCGATTTGTTCGGCGAAGGCGGCGACGGCCTTTCGGTCGCTGACGTCGAGCGCGTAGCCCCAGCTTTCCGCCCCGGTCGCCTGCAACTCGGCCGCCATATTGGCAGCAGCATCGGCGTCGCGGTCGACAATGATCACGCCCGCGCCGGCCTCGGCGAATCCACGCGCCATCGCTGCGCCCAGGCCGCGCCCGGCTCCTGTTATCATTGCCAGCTTGCCATCCAGTAGGCCCATGCCATTCTCCTTGCAGTTAGGCGCAATCGATCCAATTCGATCCGCAGAAATAATTCGGCCCATACCTGGGGCAGTGGGTTATTGACCCTGAAATGCCTGCCAGGTCTGGAAGGCATTCATGATGTGCAGCCGCATCGCCCGGTCGGCGGCTTCGGCGTCCTGCGCCAAAATCGCTTGCGCCACCACGGCGTGTTCACTCTGGGCGCGCTTGTATTGCGCGTCATTGGTCAGGACTGCCACCTGGCGCGTCAGATAGAAATTGCCGGCCAGAAAGATCAGATGGCGCAGCCGGTCATTATGCGCGGCGGTCAGGATGGCCTCGTGGAAGTCGCGATTGGTACTAAGCCGTTGGGTTGACTCGCCCGTTGCCAGCGCACTGCGCTGTTCGTGGCAGGCCATGATGGCGCGGCGTTCTTCGGCGCTGCCGCGCTCGGCGGCAAAACGAGCGGCGAGCCCTTCCAGCGCAGCGCGCACTTCGTAGTTTTCGCGGATCTCGATGGCGGTGAATTCGCGCACGGCCCAGCCGCGCTTGCGCCGCACCAGCAGGCCATCGGCCGACAGGCGCTGCAGCCCTTCACGCACCGGGGTGCGGCTGGTGCCGAACTTGGCGGCGAGATCTTCCTCGATGAGCGGCTCGTTGGGACGCAGTTCGCCCGCGACGATGGCGAAGCGTAGTCGCTCATACATGGTTGCGGGCTGGGACTCCGATGGCGTGGTCATGGGGCGGGGGTCCTAACGCGAATGCAGCACGGGTATGCGGGCTGACTGCCGAAATAATGCGCCTCAAGGCGACCGCTGAATCGGGGCCAGACCCCGTCAGCCGAAGAAGAAACTATTGACATCTTAGCGCAAGCCTATAGGTTCGCATCCAACCTTGTATGCAATGTTTAACCCTATGAACTGGTTAGGGCAATGCGTCAACAGGGGAGGGTGAGCAGCAGCAATGCGCCGCCTCAATACGCAGGAAGAAGTGACGATAAGAATTCCCGCCCCGTCGCCGGGGCGGAAAAGTGATGTGATATCAACGGGTTTTCATTTACGCGGGGGTCGGATGGCCCCGAGCGCGATGGCGATCCGTCCCACAGGAAATCTGCTATGACGCCTCTGCTCTATACGTCCGAGATGGACTTGCCGCCCGAAGATTTCCGGACCTTCGCGCAGTGGTTTGCCGGCAAGCATGCTCCCGATCTGTGGGAGGCCGGTTTCTTGACGTGCAGCTGCTATCGCGCAGTCACGCCCGGGGACGTCACGCTGATCGACTTCTACCAAATCCCCTCCTGGGACGTACTGAACCAGCCGCCTTACACTGAGCTGAAGGGCGACGCCGGCAAGGCCTATGTCAGCGGCGTCAATCGTTGGGGCGCTTCGGCCGTCTATGATCAAGCCCGCATCGACGAATATGTGCCCGAGAAATGCAGCTTCCGCCTGCTCGGCTGGCTGACCATGATCCGCTATGACGGCGATCTGCCGGCGATCGAGGCCGCGCTGCAGGCTGGCGACTCAGTGTTTCGCGCTGCTGGTGCGGTCCGGGCGCGCTATAGCCGCCATGGCATGCCGCATCCGCGTCGTCCGGTGCGCAGCCGCCCCGAGGGTGCGCTGATACTGGAAAGCGAGAACGAGCAGCAGGCAATGAGCCTGCTCAAGGCGCTGGAGGCAGCGATGCCCGCTTCGGCGCAGAATGTCAGCAGCTTTGTTGGTCAATGCGTTGTGCCCTGGCCCGTCACACAGGTTCACGGCGACTAACCGCCATCAGCCCCCGCGCGCCATGGCGCGCTCTTCGGAAGGTGCCAATCATGCCCCGATCCTCCTCTGAGGCCGCAACGCTGCGGCCAGTCGTCACGTCATTGCGACGTCTGCCCCGGCGTGGGCTCGAACTGAATTGGCGCTATCTGGGCAACCGGCTGGCGGCGACGGTGTTTGCTATCTGGGCGGCGGTCACCATTGTGTATTTTCTGATGATGGGCACCGGAAACCCGGCGCTGCTGCTGGCGGGGCCACAAGCCACGGCCGAGCAAATTGCGGCATTGAATGCGCTCTACGGCTTCGACCAGCCGGCCCATATTCAGTATCTGAATTTTCTCACCTCTAGCCTATCGGGCAATTTCCCGGATTCGCTGCGCTTCGGCATCTCGCCGTTCCAGGTGCTGGCGCCGGCCATTCCGCAGACCCTGTTGCTGGGCGTCACTGCATTGCTGATCGGCGCGTGCCTGGGCTTCACCGTCGGGTATTTCTCGGTGCTGGGTAGCAATCGCGTGCTGCGCGAGCTGCCCCTGGCCCTGCTCTCGGTCGTGCAGGCTACGCCGGTGTTCGTCGTCGGCATTGTGCTGGTGCTGGTGTTCGCGATCCGGCTGCGCTGGCTGCCGACCGGTGGCAATACCAGCCTGCTGCATCTGGTACTGCCGGCGCTGACCCTGGGGCTGATGGTGGCGCCGCCGGTGGCGCGGCTATTCCGCGCCAGCCTGATCCAGCAGCTTGAGGCCGATCACATCCGTACGGCCAAAGCCAAGCAGATTTCGATGCGCCAGGTCCGTTGGCGGCATGTCGCGCTCAACGCCGTGGTGCCCGTCATCGCGCTGCTGGGCATGCAGGCGGGTGGCGTGCTGGGCGGTGCTGTGCTCACCGAGACCATCTTTGGCTGGCCGGGGGTGGGCACCACGCTGGTCGGCGCGGTTGGCCTGCAGGATTACCCGGTCATCATCCTGACTGTCATGCTGATCGCGACAGCGGTCTGCCTGTGCAACTTCATTGCCGACGTCGCCACCTCGGTGTTCGACCCGCGCACGAGGATCACCCCATGAGCGCTGTCAGCGAAACCGTGCCGACCATCGAGATGACCCGCATGCGCGGCAATCCATTGCCACTGCGCGGCTATATCGGCCTCGCCATGATCGGGCTGTGCCTGGTCGTTGCTGTCCTGGCGCCCTGGATCGCCCCGTTCGAACCCAACAAGAGCGATTTGATGGCGCTGATGTCGCCGCCATCGCTATCGACCGGGCATTGGCTGGGCACCGATGATCTGGGCCGCGATATTTTCAGCCGCATTCTTTATGGGGCACAGCCCGTGATGCTGGTCGGGGCGATTGCCACGGCTCTGTCGCTGGTGCTGGGGGCAACGCTGGGCATGGCAGCCGGGGCGGGGCATGCCTGGCTCGACCAGTTCCTGTCGCGGCTGGCCGATGTGCAGATGACCATTCCGGGCCTGGTGCTGGCACTGCTGGCGCTGTCGCTGTTCGGTACCAAGCTGGAAAACCTGATCCTGATCCTCGCCATCGAAGCCTGGCCACTGCATTTCCGCGTTGCCCGCGGCTACATGCAGAATGTCCGCACCCAGGGCTATATGGAAGCCGCTTGGCTGGCCGGAGTGCCCGGCTGGCGCGCCATCTGGCGCCATGCCGTGCCCGGACTCATCCCCCTGCTGTCCGTGACCGCATCGATCAGTGCTGCCGGCATCATCATGACCGAAGCCGGGCTGAGCTTTATCGGCCTGGGTGTCCAGCCGCCGACCGCCGATTGGGGCCTGATGATCTCGCAGGGCAAGGTGCAACTCGGCTCGGCCTGGTGGCTGTCGATCATGCCGGCGATCGCGCTCGGCGTGCTGCTGGTCGGGGTGCAGTTCCTGGGTGACGCATTGTCGCAAAAATTCATGGTCGGCAAGAGGGGCAGCCTGTGATGGAGCCGCTACTGGAGATAGACGACCTGCGGGTCATGACGCGCGAAGACGGCACTGAACTGGTGCATGGCGTCAGCCTGACGCTGCAGCGCGGCCGGATTTTGGGCGTGGTTGGTGAATCGGGCTCGGGCAAAACGCTGTCGGCGATGACGGTAGCAGGCCTGCTGCCCAACGCGTTGCGGGCCGAAGGCCGGATCCGGCTTGACGGGGTCGACCTGCCGACCGATGTCACCGATGCCGACCGGGCGGTTCGCGTCGTCAAGATAGGGATCATTTTTCAGAACCCATCGACGGCGCTGAACCCGCGCCTGACCATCGGCGCGCAACTCGAAGAAGCGCTCGCGCCTGAAACAAGGCGTGATCGGGCACTGGCTGCCAATGAATGCCTGCGGCTGCTGACTGAAGTCGGCATGACCGACCCGTTGAGCAAGCTGACCGCCTACCCCCATGAACTGTCAGGGGGGCTGGCGCAGCGTGCGGTCATCGCCATGGCGCTGGCGCGCAAGCCGGTGCTGCTGATTGCGGACGAGCCCACCACGGCGCTCGATGTCACCATCCAGGCCCAGATCCTGGATCTGGTGATCGGGTTGCAGCAGCAGCATGGCTTCGGCGTGCTGCTGATCACCCATGACATGGGCGTGGTCCGCGACCGGACCCAGGACGTCATCATCATGGCCGGCGGTCGCGTCGTCGAAGCCGGTACAACAGAGCATCTGTTTCAGCACGCTCAGAGCCCGGTGGCGCGCGCGCTGCTGCAGGCCAACCGGCTGGTGTTCGGCGAGACCGCGCCGCTGCAGGCTGGGGAGCCACCGCTGCTGCAGGTGAGCGGTCTATGCAAGACCTTTGGTCGTGGGCTCCGAGCGGTCGGTAATGTCAATCTGACGGTGGCCCCTGGCCAATCGATTGGAATTGTCGGCGAATCCGGTTCGGGCAAGACCACGCTGGCACGGATCATTGCCGGGCTCCAGGGCTGGGACAGCGGCAGCGTCATGCTTGATGGTGCGCCGCGTCGGCAGCATTCGCGCTCGCCACTGATCCAGTATGTCTTTCAGGACCCGTATTCCTCGCTCGATCCGCGAATGGCCATTGTCGATATCGTGGCCGAACCGCTGCAGGCGATGGGCATGCGCCGTGGGCCGGCGCGCGACCGCGCGTCCGAGCTGCTGGCCGAAGTGGGGCTGGATCGCTCGACCTGGTACCGGCCGCCTGGAACACTTTCGGGCGGGCAGCGGCAACGCGTGGGCATTGCCCGCGCCATCGCGCCCGATCCGCAATTGCTGATCTCGGACGAGCCAGTCGCTTCGCTCGACGCCACGGTGCGCGAACAGGTGCTGAACCTGCTGCTCAAGCTGCAGTCGAAGCGGCGCATGGCACAGCTGCTGATCTCGCATGATCTGTCGATCGTCACCCGGCTGTGCAGCCATGTGATCGTGATGAAGGGCGGCGAGATTGTCGAACAAGGCGAGGTCCGCGCGATCTTCGAGAACAGCCAGCATCCCTATACGCGACTGTTGCTCGACGCGATCCCGGGCCGTGCCAACGCGGCCGAAGCGCTGACGGCCTGATCCCATCCCCGGGCCCACAACGCCCGGGCCGCTTGAATACAGCTATCCAATGGAGGACTAGAGGATGCAACGCAGAACCCTACTGGCCGGAGTCGCAATGGCGGCCGTCCTGACTGCAACCCTGCCTTGGGCCGCGACGGCTCAGGAGCAGAACTACGGCGAAACCCACCAGCTGACCATGGGCCTGCCCGTCGCTATCGAGAACATCGATCCGGCACAGGCCGGCGGCATGCGTATCGATCTGAGCATCGTGGCGTCGATCTACAGCTCGCTGACGGAGATTTCTCCCGAGGGTAAGGTCGTGGGCGCCGCAGCTAAGTCGTGGCACCAGACCGATGATCTCACCTGGGTGTTCGAGCTGCGCGACGATGTGCGCTTCTCTGACGGCACCCCGTTCACCGCCGAGACGGTGAAGTGGAACCAGGACCGGCTCAAGGTGCAGGAACGCGCCGGCTGGATCGTCACCTCGATGCGCAATGTCGAGGCCGTCAACGTGCTCGGCACGTATGAAGTCGAGTTCAAGCTCAAGGCGCCGGACCTCAACCTGGCGCGTCGCCTGGCCGGCGTGTTCCATCTCGACCCGACCTGGGCCGCAACCCACAATCCCTCCGTCGAGGCGATGGGTTCGGGTCCCTACAAGATGATCAGCTACAACCCGGAAACCGGTGTTGAGCTGGTGCTCAACGACACCTATTACGGCGCTGCGCCGGAGTTCAAGAATGTGCGGTTCCGCGTGGTGACCGACGAGGCCGCGCGCATCAATGCGCTCAAGGCCGGTGAACTCGATACCGCTGCCCTGATCAACACGCAGGACCTGCAGCAGCTCGAAGAGTCGGGCAATCTGGTGGTCGGCATCGTGCCGAGCGCTCGCGTGCAGATCATGCGCTTCAACACGCTGGTCAAGCCGATGGACGACCTCCGCGTGCGGCAGGCCATCAACTATGCCATCGACAAAGAAGGTATCACCAAGGCACTGTTCCGTGGGCAGGTCAGCCCGGCCAACAGCCAGATGCTGAGCGTGCTGCATACCGGCTACAATCCTGACCTGAAGGCCTGGCCCTATGACCCCGAGAAGGCCAAGGCGCTTCTGGCCGAAGCCGGCTTTCCCAATGGCATCGATATCGAAATGGCCTATGGCAAGGGCACCTATGTCGGTGGCGAGCAGGCGGCACAGTTCGTCGTGGCACAATTGGCCGAAGTGGGCATCCGCGCCACGCTGAGCATCGCGCCCAGCACCGTGCACCACAAGCGCGCGGCCTCTGACGAACAGGCAGCGCTGAGCTGGTACGGCTATGCCGACACCGCGACCATTTCTGCCGATACCATGTCCTATATCGCCACCGGCTTCCTGCACACCCGCGGGCCGCTGCCGCCGGCAATGGATGAGGCCCTGGGCCGCGCCAAAGCCGCACGGACCGTCGAAGAGGAAGTCGCCGCCATGCACGAGGCCACGCAGGCCGCCGCTGATGATGCCCTCGCCGTGTTCCTGTGGGACCTGCCGCAGAGCTACGCCTATAGCGACAAGGTGGTCTGGCCGATCCGTGCCGACGACTGGACGCTGCCGCGTGACGTGAAAGTGGCGCAGTAATCACCCAATATCGGCGGGCTCCGTGAGGGGCCCGCCGGTTTCGTTTCATGACGTCGCCGCGTGGAGGCGGCTGCGTCGCAGGAGGTCAGTTCCATGTCTGTCATTGAACGCATTGTCGGCTACACCGATGAACTGGTGGCGATCCGCCGCGATCTGCATGCCCATCCCGAGCTGGGCTTCGAGGAAGTCCGCACCTCCGGCATCGTCGCCGAGTTGCTGGCGTCCTGGGGCATTGCGGTGCATCGCGGCATCGGCGTGACCGGCGTGGTCGGCGTGCTCGACGGCAAGCGGGCGGCACCGGACGGTGCAGTAAGCCGCAGCATTGGCTTGCGGGCCGACATGGATGCGCTGCCGATGGAAGAACACACCAATCTGTTCTACGCCTCCAAGGTGCCGGGCAAATTTCATGGCTGCGGCCATGATGTGCACACCACCATGCTGCTGGGCGCCGCGCGTTATCTGGCAGAAACCCGCGACTTTTCTGGCCGGGTCGTGTTCATCTTCCAGCCGGCCGAAGAGGGCCTGGGCGGCGCTCGCGCCATGCTCGCCGACGGCCTGTTCGATCGCTTTCCCTGCGATGAAATCTACGGCATGCACAATTACTCGGCCGAAGCGCCGGGAACGGTCACCATCAAGCCGGGTGCGGCGATGGCCGGTGCTGACTTTTTTGATATTCACATTCAGGGCAGCGGCAGCCATGCGGCGATGCCCGAGCGGTCGCGCGATCCGCTGATCGCCGCGACGCAACTGGTGCAGGCGCTGCAGACCATCATCAGCCGCAATCTGTCGGCCCTGCAGCAGGCGGTCTTGTCGGTGACCAAGATCAATGCGGGCAGCGCCTATAATGTGGTGCCCGATGCGGCGACGCTGGGCGGCACGCTGCGCTATTTCGACGAGGCGGTGGCCGAAGTGGTGCGCGGCCGCGTGGCCGAAATCGCGCGTGGCATCGAGGCGATGTTCGGCGTTACGGTGACGGTCGAGTTCCGCAAGGTGTTCAGCCCGCTGCATAATGACGAAACCCTGACCGACGCCTATGTCGCGGTGGCGCGTGGCGTGGTGGGCGCGGACAATGTCCGGTTGCTGGAGAAGCCGTTCATGGGCAGCGAGGATTTTGCCGACATGCTGCTGGTGCGGCCCGGCGCCTATTGCATGGTCGGTCATGCTGGCACGGTGCCGGCGCATAATCCGAAATTTGTCGTCGACGAGGGCATCATCCCGGTTGGCGCCAGCATCTATGCCCGCATGGTCGAGAGCCGGCTGGCCTGAGCCGTGCCCTGGTTATGACGAAGTATACCAACGTCTGATCGACCCGCTCGATCTGGAAGCCGTAACCTCATATTCTGCACGCCGCCGCAGCCCTCCAAACCCCGCTGGAACGCCACGATGCTCAAGCTGTTTTTCTCGTCCGCCTCACCCTATGTGCGCAAGGTCATGGTCGCCGCCATTGAACGGGGCGTGGATGATCAGATCGAGTTTCTGGCGGCGGCGGCCAGCCCGATCAATCGCGATCAGAATATCGTTGCGCACAACCCGACCGGCAAAGTGCCGACGGCGATTCTGCCCAATGGGCGGGCGCTCTTCGATTCGCGCGTCATCTGCCAATATGTGGACGTCATGGCGGGCGGCGGGGTGCTGTATCCGCAGGGCGAGCGATATTTCGATGTGTTGACGCTGGAGGCGCTGGCCGACGGCTTGCTCGATGCGGCGATCTTGCTGCGTTATGAAACCATGACGCGGCCGGAAGCGCTGCGCTGGCCCGAGTGGATGCAGGGGCAGTCGGACAAGATCGGTTCCTGCCTGGCGGCGCTGGAAAACGGCGCGCTCGACGAGATCGAGGGTGAATTCCACGCTGGCGCAATCGCCGTGGCCTGTGCCTTGGGCTATCTCGATCTGCGGTTTGCCGCCCGCAACTGGCGGGCGGAAGCGCCGAAGCTGGCGGTCTGGTTTGCAGCGGTGTCGCAGCGACCGTCCCTGCAGCGCACGGTGCCGGTCCTGCCTAAGGCCTGAATAGCCTGCTGCTGGCTCGAGAGAGCCGCCTAGCGCTTGCGCCCGAGTTCGCCGAACAGCCACGGACAATCGGCGACCGGCGGGGCGCGGCGCCCATTGCGTGCCGCTTCCAGACGCATCTCGCGCAGGCGGCCGCGCCCACCTTCCTCGGTCAGATAGAGCCGTTCGTGGCCCCAGAAGCTGGGCCCGTCGACCGTCTCGTGCGGCTCCCAGGTCGCCGGCTCGATGACCCGGCCGCCCCAGCCGCTTTCGACAAAAAAGCCGGACGGGGTGTTGGCGTAATAGGAGGTCATGTAGTCGTTGGTGTGCCGCCCAAGGGTGTAGGCGATGCGGTCTTCTTCCTGCTGGGCAAGATCGAAGCCCTGGCCGACATCGTCCAGATTTTTGAATTCCACCATGAAGTGATGAAAGCCCGCCTCGCCTGATCCCACCATGGCAAAGCTGTGGTGGCGGCCATTGACATGGAAAAAATACAGCGGGTAGGGCGCCAGCCCATAATCCGAGACGTGAAAGTCCAGTAGGTCACGATAAAACGGCAGCATGGCGTTGATGTCGCGCACATGCAGCACGGCGTGGCCCATGCCGAGCGGGCCGGTGTTGAAGCCGTCGATTGGACGCCCCGGCATGAAGGGCGTGGTCGCCAGCATCGGCTTCCAGAACAGCTCGACGCGATTGCCGGCGGGATCGTCGAAATGAATCAGCTCGGTCACGAAGCGCCGGTCGGCCAAGGCATGCGTGCCCAGTGTGACCTGCACACCAGCGGCCTCAAGCCGTGCGGCATAGGTCTGCAGATCGTCGCGCTCAGCGACTTCCCAGCCCATGAAGGCCAGTGTGTCGCCCGGCTCGTCCGACACCAGCAGACGCTGCATCTGGTCGTCCATGCGAAAGGCCAGCGCGGTGCGACCACGGTCGATCTTCTGCATGCCCAGCAGACGGCCGGCAAAGTCGGACCAGTCGTCAAGCTTATCCGAGCGTACGCCAAGATAACCCAATGCTGAAATCGCCATCGTCACGTCCTCTTGCTAATATGACCGGCGTCCGACGGGCGACGGTCCCGGCTCACTGGCCCCGAAATCCCTGCCAGGTGTGGAAGGCGTTCATGATGTGCAGCCGCATCGCCCGGTCCGCAGCGTCGGCGTCCTGATCCAGAATTGCCTGGGCGACCGCGCCATGCTCGGCCTGGGCGCGCTCGTATTCGGCGTCGTTGGTCAGCACGGCCACCCGGCGCGTCAGGTAGAAATTGCCGGCCAGAAAGATCAGATGGCGCAGCCGGTCATTATGCGCGGCGGTCAGAATGGCTTCGTGGAAATCACGATTGGTGCTGAGGCGCTGGGTTGAGTCGGGCATGTTCAGCGCGCGGCGCTGTTCGTGGCAGGCCATGATGGCACGGCGTTCTTCGTCAGTGCCACGTTCGGCGGCGAAGCGAGCGGCGAGCCCTTCCAGCGCCGCGCGCACTTCGTAGTTCTCGCGGATCTCATTGGCGGTGAATTCGCGCACGGCCCAGCCACGCTTGCGCCGCACCAGCAGGCCGTCGGCCGACAGGCGCTGCAGCCCTTCGCGCACCGGAGTGCGGCTGGTGCCGAATTTGGCGGCGAGGTCTTCCTCAATGAGCGGTTCGTTGGGGCGCAGCTCTCCCGAGACGATGGCCAAACGCAGGCGTTCGTACATCGTCGCGGGCTGGGACTCCGATAGCGTGGTCATGGGGCGGCTGTCCTAAGGCAAATGTGAAACATATGGGCATCCGTCTGCCGACATGCCGCGCTCTCAGGAGCGACGCCTGGCACTGCAGCCATTGCCGCGGGACGCGGGCGGCTGCGTGCGGAAGCGCAACGGCGCAATCGACCCCCTAGGCCGACCACATCAAGCCGCCAGGCGTCAAGACGGCAACCCAACCAGCGCCCGGACATGGCGGCCTGAGAAGAAACTATTGACATCTTCGAATGAGCCTATAGGTTCGCATCCAACTTTGTATGCAATGGAAGTTATATGGACCTGTTGGGGCTTTTCGTCAACAGGGAGAAGGCGATCGGTGCCGGTCCAGCGCCAGAGCGACACAGAAAATAAGGCAGAAGCCCTAGATATTTGAGGAGGAAACCATGAAGCATTATCTCCGCGCCCTGTGCGTGCTCTCGCTGTTCGCTGCGCCGGTCCTGCCGGCACAGGCGCAGGCGGATTATCCCGCCAAAGCCATCACCCTTCTGGTCCCGTTCCCGGCCGGCGGCTCCACCGACGTGCTCGGCCGTTATCTGGGCAATGAGCTGTCCAAGCGGATCGGCGTGCCCGTCGTCATCGAAAACCGTGGCGGCGCGAGCGGCGCCATCGGCGCCCTGCATGTGGCCAAGTCGGCGGCGGATGGCTACACGATCCTGCTGGCAACCGGCGGCGCGATCACCATCGCGCCGAACAAGGGCGGCGACCTGCCCTACGATCCGATCAACGATTTCACGCCTATCGCGCTGATTGCCGACACCCCGATGTCGCTCAGCGTGCGCGCCGAGAGCCCGTATCAGTCGATCGCTGACATCGTGACTGACGCCCAGCAGCGTCCCGACAGCGTCAGCATCGCCATCCCGGGCATTGGCACCGTGTCCCATCTTCTGGGCGAGTTGTTTGCCCAGACCGCCGATATCAGCCTGCGCAAAATTCCGTATCAGGGCGCCGCGCCGGCGATGACCGATGTGCTCGCCGGTCAGGTCGATCTCATCGTTTCGACCATCGCGTCGATCGATCCATTGCTGGCCAATGGCTCGGTGCGGACGCTGGCCACCTTCACCAAGGAGGAAGCCATCGCCGGCGTGCCGGTGATCCGCGAACAGACCGGTTTTGAAGATCTGGAAGTTCAGGTCTGGGTGGGGCTGCTCGCTCCGGCGGAAACGCCCGAAGCTGTCATCAGCCGCCTCTCGGACGAATTGCTGGCCATCTGCAATACGCCGGAAACCGAAGAATACTTCACCCGCATTGGCGCGCAGACCGCGTGCGGCGGCCCCGAAGTACTTGCCACCACCATCGACAGCGACTTCCTGCGTTGGAAGACCGTCATCGAGCAGGGGGGCATCAAACTTGACTAATAAAGGACAGAATATGCGAGTTGGAATTGTTGGTGCGGGCAATATTGCCTTTGTGAGTGCGGGCTGGCTCGCGCTAGGTGGGCATGAAGTCTCGATGTGGTCGCGCTCGAACAGCGTTGCCGATTTGAACAATGCCAACATGCAGGTCATCGGCCTGGCTGAAGGCGAAGGTAAAGTCGGCGTCGCGGCGACCGCGGCGGACCTCGCTGCTAGCTCCGACATCATCGTGATCACCATTCCGGTGGCCAGCCATCGCGCGGTGATGGATGCCTTGCTGCCCCATCTGACGAGCGAACATACCGTCATCGTCAGCTCGATGAGCTCGCTGTCGGCGCTGTATCTGCATGAAGGCGCCAAGAAGCGCGGTCTGGACCTGACGGTTGCCGGTTTCGGCACCACGGTGATGACCGGGCGTCGCGTCGGCAACACCACCGCCCGCATCACCGGTCGTCGCAAGAAAATCGGTGTGTCGGCGCTGCCGGTCAGCGAGACCGATGCGATGGTGGCACTGTGCCAGAGCATGTTCGGCGACGGCTTCGTCCCCGAGCAGAATGCGCTGGGCAGCACGCTGACCAATATCAACCCGATCGCCCATGCCCCGCTGACGGTCTACAACTGGACCCGTATCGAGCGCGCCGAAGTGTGGTCGCAATATTACTACATGTCGCCGCGCGTCAGCGCCGTGATCGAAAAGCTGGATGCCGAGCGTCTGGCCATTGCGGCAGCGTTTGGTCTGAAGGTTCGGACCGTCGAGCAGCATTTCGCCGAGTCGTTCTCGGCTGAAGCCACGACCATGGGCGAGATCGCTGCAGAAATGCACGAAAAGCGCAACGCCATCGCCGGGCCGATCGACATGAGCACCGGCTATTTCTCGTCCGATATTCCGTATGGTCTGGTGTTCAACGAAGAGTTGGGCAAGTTGCTCAACATCAAGACCCCGGTGACGTCGGCCATGATCGACGCCGCTTCGCTGATCACGGGCAACGAATTCCGTACCCTCAATGATCTGCTGGAACCGCTCGGGATCAGCTCGGAAACGCTGGCCGGCCTCAAGCAGCGCGTCGGGGCGCAGGCGCAACCATGAAACTCGCAACGCTTAACAACGACACCCGCGACGGTCGGCCAGTCCTGGTCGATCGGACCATGGTTCGCGCCGCCGATATTGCCGACCTTGCACCGACCATGCAGGCCGTGCTGGACAACTGGTCAGCGCTGTTGCCGGCGCTGACCGAGCGCTACAACCAGCTCAACGCCAACACACTGCCCGGCGCGTTCGACTTCGTGGTCGAGAACGCCATGGCGCCGCTGCCGCGCGCCTATCAGTGGGTCGACGGTTCGGCCTATCTCAGCCACGCCGAGTTGGTGCGCAAGGCGCGCAACGCCGAAATGCCGGACTTCCTCTATAGCGACCCCCTGATGTATCAGGGCGCCTCGGACACCTTTATCGGCGCGTTCGACGATATCGAGGTGGCGGACGAGGCCTGGGGCATCGACCTTGAGGCTGAGATCGCCATCATCGTCGACGACGTGCCGATGGGTACCGGCGTTGAGCAGGCGGCCCAGCACATCAAGCTGATCGCGCTGGTCAATGACGTCAGCCTGCGCAATCTGATGCCGCGTGAGCTGGCGAAGGGTTTCGGTTTCCTGCATGCCAAGCCGTCCACGGCTTTTGCCGCTGTGGCGGTGACCCCTGACGAGCTTGAATCGCATTGGGATGGCGCGCGCCTCAATCTCAAGGTCAAGACGCAGGTCAACGGCGAAATTCTGGGCGAACCGCATGCCGGCACCGACCTCAATTTCGACTTTCTGACGCTGGTCGCCCATGCCGCCCATACCCGCCGGCTGGCCGCTGGCACCATTATCGGTTCCGGCACGATTTCCAACCGCGATCCGGCGGCGGGCTTTGCCTGTCTGCAGGAGCGGCGGATGACGGAAATCATCGCCAATGGCGCCGCGACGACCGAGTTCCTGAAATTCGGCGACACCGTCGAAATCTCGGTGGACCTGCCCGATGGCCGCAGCGTGTTCGGCCCGATCCGTCAGCGCGTGAAGCAGTATCGCGGAGCCTGATTGGGACACCCCGATTATCCGAAAGTGGAAGCATAAATGACGTTGAAACACACTTTAAGTGTGCTGGCCGCCGGGGTGCTGGTCGCCCTGAGCGGTCCACGTCTGGGGCATCGCGGGCGGGGGTTAGGAGACTATGCGCGGGGTGCCGATGGGCGCCCCTCGTTCACATGTGCCAGCAAAGGGGAGGAACTATGCCTGCAAGAGACTATCGCGATATTTTCGGTGGCGGCGCGCTGATCCTGATCGGCGGCTTTATCGCCATTCATGCGCTGACCACGCTTGCGCTCGGCAACATCGCCAATATGGGGCCGGGCATGTTCCCGGCCGGGTTGGGTTGCATTCTGAGCGCCCTTGGCCTCGCCATCGTGGTGCCAGCGCTATTTCGCGCTGCGCCGCTACCGAGCGTGGATGTTCGCTCGCTGGTCGCTATCCTGGCCTCGGTGCTGGCCTTTGCGCTGTTGCTGGAGCCGTTCGGGCTGGCGCCGGCCATTGTTGGGATGACGCTGATTGCCAGCCGCGCCGACGGCAAGCTGTCGCTGCTGGGCGCCGGCATCCTGGCGGTCTGCCTGTCAATCGGCACCACGCTGATCTTTCAGGTCGGCCTTGGTCGACAAATTTCCATTCTGACATGGCCCTGGTGACACGATGCTGACCGAACTTTTCGCGAATGCCGCGCTTGGGCTGTCAACGGCGATGACGTTGAACAATCTGCTCTATTGCGCTCTCGGCGTGACGCTGGGCACCTTTATCGGCGTTATTCCCGGCGTCGGTACGCTGGCCACGATGTCGATGCTGTTTCCGATGACTTTTTACCTTGATCCGACTGCAGCGCTGATCATGCTGGCCGGCATCTGGTACGGCAGCAACTATGGCGGCAGTACCGCCTCCATCCTGCTCAATCTTCCAGGCGGGCCATCCAACGCGGTCACCTGCCTTGACGGCTACCCGATGGCCCAGCAGGGCCGGGCCGGTGTGGCGTTGATGATGACCACCGTGGCTTCGTTCTTCGGGGCGAGCGTGGGCATCATCCTGATGATGCTGGCCTCCAAGCCGCTGGTGTCGATCGCGCTGAGTTTTGGCGCGACGGAGTATTTTTCGCTGATGGTGCTGGGGCTGGTGGCAGCGTCGGTGATCTCGGACGGCTCGGCGGTCAAGGGCATTGCGATGGTCGTGCTCGGCATCGCACTGGGGGTGATCGGCACCGACATCTACACCGGCACGGCCCGTTTCACCTTTGGCTTTCTGGAACTGTATGACGGCGTCAGCCTGGCTGCTCTGGCCATGGGTCTGTTCGGCATCGCCGAAGTGATCGCCAGCATCAAAACGGTGCATGCCGGCAGCATCGACAATAACATCACCCTGCGATCGATGTTGCCGACCGGCGACGACGTGCGGCGCTCCTGGATGCCGATGATCCGCGGCTCGGCCATCGGCTCCTTCATTGGCGTCATGCCGGGCGTCGGTCCGGCAGTGGCGTCGTTCATGTCCTATGCCGTGGAAAAGAAGGTGGCCAAAGATCCATCCCGGTTCGGCAAGGGCGCCATCGAAGGCATTATGGGGCCGGAATCGGCCAACAATGCCGCCGATCAGACCTCGTTCATTCCCACCTTGTCGCTGGGGATTCCCGGCAGTGCCACCATGGCGCTGATCCTGGCGGTGCTGGTGATGCATGGCATCACGCCCGGTCCGAGCATGATCGTGGAACGTCCCGAGATGTTCTGGGGGCTGGTGATGAGCTTCTGGGTCGGCAATATTCTGCTGGTCATTCTGAACGTGCCGCTGGTCGGGATCTGGGTCCGGGTGCTGACGATCCCGTATCATCTTCTCTATCCGGCCATCGTCGTGTTCATCTGCATCGGCGTTTACACCATCAACAACAGTGTCTTTGACGTGATGATGGTGCTGGTGTTCGGCGCGATCGGTTACGCCATGCGCGTCATTGCCTTCCCCGCCGCGCCGCTGTTGCTCGGCTTCGTGCTGGGGCCGATGATGGAGGAGCATTTTCGCCGGGCCATGCTGATTTCGGGGGGCAATTTCATGACCTTCATCGAGCGGCCAATCAGCCTGTCCTTCATGCTGGCTACGGTGGCGCTGCTGGCCTGGAGCACCTGGAGTGCATCTCGGCCCGCTCGACGAGCGATGCTTGTTTGACGGGTGCCGCTGACTGAGGTGGCCGGGCATTTCATGGCCATGGTCTTGTTTAACGACGACAGCGCGTGAAGCCGTGCTGTCGTCATCTGCATCTGGCGTTGAGGCCGCGGCGTTGATCCAGCGCCGCCGCATCCGAGACAGGTCGGGCTGAGCTTTCGGCCCAGCCCTTTGGTCTCAGGCAGCGATCTGGCTGCTGACCGCGCCGGTCACCAGATCGGCCGTGGCCATGGACAGGGTCCAGCCGAGATGGCCATGGCCGGTATTGTAGAAGATGCCGGGGCTTTTGCCGCGCCCGACCTTGGGCATCATGTTCGGCATCATCGGCCGCAGACCCGCCCACGGCACCACCCGGTCGGTATTGACCTCGGGAAACAGCTGGCGCGTCCAGTCCACCAGCGGGCGCACGCGATCATGACGAATATCGCGGTTCTCGCCGTTGAATTCGGCGGTTCCGGCGACCCGGAAGCGGTCGGGGCCGAGCCGGCTGGTGACGATCTTGGCGGCATCGTCCAACAGGCTCACCCATGGGGCCGCCGCCTGGCTTGCCGCATCTTCGAGCATGACGGTGATCGAATAGCCTTTCACCGGATAGATATTGACCCGGTCCCCGACCATGGCAGCGAGCCGCCGACTGGCGATGCCGGCACACAGTACAATCCCGTCGAAGTTGCGGGTTTCAGTGGTGATGGTTCCGCTTTGGCTCGACGCTTCGGGCATGAAGGTGACGCTGGGACGGCCATTGCCATGGTTCAGGCCCTGCACGTCGGCGTCCTGCTCAAACCGCACGCCCAGCTTTTGGCACCGAGCGGCCAGTTCGCGGGTGAATTTATGAATATCGCCGGTAGCGTCGGAGGGGGTGAAGAAACCGCCATGATAGCTGCCCGTCACCGCCGGCTCGATCTGTCGGATTTCTGCGGGTGTCACCGCCCGGCGTTCGAGACCACCCTTGTTGAGCAGGGCATTGACGGCGCTGGCGTGATCGAAAGCCGGTTTGTCACGGTAGATATGCAGGATGCCCCGGGTTTCGAGGTCAAAGGCAATATCTTCGGCGGCCGCGACCGCGAGCAGGCGCTGCCGTGCGGTGATGGCCAATTTGGTCGTGGCCACGGTATTGGCCTGGTAATTGCCGATATTGCCGAGGAATTCGGCCATCCAGGAATATTTGTGCCAGCTCGGCTTGGGGTTGAACGAGAGCGGCGCATCGGGGCGCAGCAGCCATTGCATGCCATGCAGGATGGTCGACCAGCTGTTCCACACTTCAGCATTGCTGGCTGAAAGCTGGCCGCCATTGGCAAATGAGGTCTCCATCGCCGGATAGCGGTGGCGATCAAACACGGTGACGGAAAAGCCTTGTTGCGCAAGCGCATAGGCAGTGGTTGTGCCGGTGATACCGGCACCGATAACGGCGATCTGACGCATAGGACCTCGTAGAGACAATGGAACGACGAGCCGGTTTCCCGGCCGATTTGTCCCCATCTGTCTCTTGTACCTGAGAGTTTCCCCCAGCCGTGGCTGGTTACCCCTTCGGTGGGCGCGAACGCCGCTCTCCAGATCGCCAGGCTGGAGCAGTACTTGGTGCCTGAGAGTTTCCTGGGGGGTTGCTCCGTCGGCGGCAGTGGCCAAGGCCACCACTCTCTCCTGCTCTGCCCATAAGGCGCGGCGACACTGGCACGGCGCGATGCAATTGCCAATCCGGTGGCGGTGAAATTTTCGCCGGCCCGCCCGGACCGAGCACAACCTTCGCCGACAGAAGCTGGCCCAAGACCGTCGCACCATGTTGACAAAGTCAATTTGTGATCACATTGTGTCGTCACATTGTAGGAGGACTATATGGATGCGACCCCCGGCCCGTTTGCGGTGCTCGTTTTAGCCTTTGAGGTCACGCCGCTCCGTCAGCACGGCACAGCTCTCTTGGAAGCGGACCTCGGATGACTATGGAAAAAGCGCCAAGAATAACGATCGAAAATCTCTCGCTGACTTTTAACACGAGCTCGGGGCCGCTGACTGCGTTGCAGGATGTGTCGTTCGATATCGCTTCGGGGTCATTCCTCAGCGTGGTGGGACCATCCGGCTGCGGCAAGTCGACCTTGCTCAAAATCCTGTCGGGGGTGCTGCCGGCATCCTCGGGGCGGATTCTGTTTGATGGCGAGCCCGTCGACAAGGAAAAAATCCAGGGCCAGGTTGGCTACGTATTTCAGCGCGCTTTGCTGCTGCCCTGGCGGACGGCGCTGGAGAACGTCGTTCTGACCATGGAAGTGGCGCGACGCGGGATGAAACGCGCCGAGCGCGAAGACGAAGCTCGCCGCTGGCTTGAAATTGCCGGGCTCAAGGGCTTTGAGAACCGCTATCCCCACGAATTGTCGGGCGGCATGCAGCAGCGCGTTTCGATCTGCCGGGCCCTGGCGTTCAAGCCGCGCGTGCTGCTGATGGACGAGCCGTTCGCTGCGCTGGACGAGATCACCCGCGAGACCCTGCAGGAAGAACTGCTGCAGCTCTGGGCGCAGACGGAAACCACCGTGGTCTTCATTACGCACTCCATTCCCGAGGCGGTGCTGTTGTCGGAGCAGATCATCGTGATGTCCGCTCGCCCCGGCCGGGTGGTGGAGCGCATCGAGGTGCCGTTCCCGCGTCCGCGGGCCGAGGCCATGCGGGAGTTGCCCGAGTTCGTCAGCATGGCGAGCCATGTTCGCAGCTTGCTGCGCGCCCCGCTCAAGTCAGTGGCCGCGGAATAGGAGTTCAAGATGTATCGTTTTTCAGTAACTGCCGGCCAATTCCTGGTTTTCGCCGTGTTTTTCGGCGCCTGGGAGGCCCTGGTTCATCTGCTCAGTATCCGCCCGGTCATCCTGCCGGCGCCCAGCGTCATCGCACAGGTCGCCTGGGAAAATCGTGATCTTCTGCTCAAGAACACCTGGCCAACCTTCCTCGCCATTTCGCTGGGCTTTATATATGCCGTCGTCGCCGGCTTTGTCATTGCCGTGGGCATCGCCTATTCCCGGATCATCCGGGACCTGACCTATCCGTTCCTGGTCACTGCGCAGATCTTGCCCAAGATCGCCTTCGCCCCGCTTTTCCTGATCTGGTTTGGCTTCGGGCTGACCCCCAAGATCGTCATTGCGGCGCTGATTGCGTTCTTCCCCATCGTGATCAACACGGCCAAGGGCTTGACCTCGGTCGATAGCGAAATGCTGCAATATATGGACTCGCTGGGCGCGCGCGGCTGGGAGAAGTTCACCAAGATCAGCCTGCCCTGGGCCATGCCGTATATTTTTGCGGCCCTCAAGATCTCGATCACCCTAGCCATTGTCGGTGCGGTGGTGGGTGAGTTCGTCGCCGCCGGCGAAGGCCTGGGCTATGTGATCAACGCCTCCAACATCACCCTCAATACCGAGCTGATGTTTGCCGCGATCATGTGCATGAGCGTGCTCGGCATCCTGATGTTCCTGGTGATCGTGCTGTTCGAGCGCCTGATGCTGCCGCAGGGCCAGCAGGATGGCGGCGTGCAGGCCACGATGTGATCCAAGCCCGGCGGCCATGTGCTGGCCGCCGGCTCGATTTGCCTAACTCAATGCTCTGGGCGCGCCCGGGCAGACTGTGTCTCATGGAGGAGAAACGACGATGAAAATGATGAGCAAAGGCTATTTGGGCGGGTTGGTGCTGGGAGCCCTCGCATTGGGGCTGTCCAGCACTGCCCATGGCCAGGACAAGGTCAGCCTGCGGCTCGACTGGGTCTATGGCGCCGAGCATGCCCCGATCTTCCTGGCGATGGAAAAAGGCTATTTTGCCGATGCCGGGATCGACCTCGAATTGCTGCCAGGCGAGGGATCATCGGTGACGGTGAAGCTGGTGGGCAATCGCGACGCCGACTTTGGCTATGCCACCGCCGATCAGGTCTTGCTCGGGGCACAGCGCGCCCTGCCGCTGGTCGCCACCTCGGTGGTGCTGCAGCAGAATGCCACCGCCCTGATCTTCAAGGCCGGGCAGAAGATTTCGGACATCAAGACCGATCTGGCCGGCAAGACGATTGGCGTGCAGCTCAAGAGCAATACCAGCCTGCAATGGCAGCAGATCAAGCAGGATCTCGGCCTTGATGCCAGCAGCTTCACCGAAGTGCCGGCTGACGGCGCCGTGGTGGCCCTGCTCTCTGCCGACCGCATCGATGCCGGCGTTGGCTTCTACTTCAATGATGCGCTCAAGCTGCGCGCGACCGGCGAGGAGGTGGACTGGATCCTGTTCGAGGATTTGGGCCTCAACATGTATTCCACCTCGCTGTTCACCAATGCCGAGCTGATCGCCGAAAATCCCGATCTGGTGCGCCGCTTCACCCAGGCCTTCATGCAGGGCTGGGCCTACTCCCTGGAGCACCCGGACGAGGCGCTGGCCGCGTTCATTGCCGCCAACCCCGAGACCGACAAACTCTATGCCGAGCTCAAGCTGCCCGAAGTGCTGCGCATGACCCAGTCGGCCAATGTCGAAGCCAATGGCTTGGGCAATTCCACCCAGGCGGAATGGGAAGGGCTGCAGGACAAGCTGCTGGCCATGGGCGTCGTGACCGAGAGCATCGACCTGTCGACGGTCTATAGCAACGACTTCCTGAAATAGGCAGATTGATCCGCCGGGCGTCCCCATCGGCCGTCCGGCGGCCGTTTTCTTCATAGCGATCGCCCCATGACCATGCTGGACAGCCTTGCCCTGCCGCCGATGCCGTCGTTCCGCTTGGACGGACGCCGCGCCCTGATCACCGGAGCCAGCCGGGGCATTGGCTTTGCCGCCGCTGCCGCCATGGCCGAGGCGGGAGCCCACGTGACGCTATGCGGCCGTTCGGCAGCAGATTTGACGCTGCGGCAGGCCGCAATCGTCGCGGCGGGTTGCCAGGCAGACATCCTGCCTCTCGATATCACCGATATTGCCGCCATGCGCGCCGGCGTCGCTGCGGCCGGACCATTCGACATCCTGCTCAGCAATGCCGCGACCAACCGGATCAAGGCGTTCGGCGACGTGAGTGTCGATGACTTCGACGCGCTGTTTGCCGTCAATGTGCGGGCGGCTTATTTCGTGGCGCAAGCGGTCGCCGACCGACTGCGCCGCGCCGGGCAGCCGGGCTCCATTATTCAGATGTCGTCGCAGCTGGGCCATGTTGGCGCCGCCAACCGCTCCCTCTATGCCACCTCAAAATTTGCCATTGAAGGGCTGACCAAGGCGCTGGCAGTGGAGTTGGGGCCGGACCAGATCAGGGTGAACGCGGTGGCGCCGACCTTTATCGATACGCCGCTGACCCGCTCCTATGGCTTGGATGAGGCGGCCATGGCGCAGGTCCGCGCGAAGATCAAATTGGGCAGGATCGGGCGCGTTGAGGATGTAACCGGCGCAATCCTGTTCCTGGCCTCCGACGCCTCGGCCCTGGTGACCGGCACCTCATTGCTGGTCGATGGCGGCTGGACCGCTGAATAGCGGGTTAGGCGAACGGCGCGGTCATGCTGGAGAAATCGGCGAAGGGGCCCGAGTTTGAGCCGGCCCGGGCCTGCGCGATCAGATAGTCGCCGGTTTTGTCGACGTCGTGCGCCATCGCGATCTCGGCGCTGGCGCCATCGCGATTCTGCAATGCTTCGAGAATATCGACGTGGGAAGCCGTGTTCCACAGGCCAGGCGAATTCAGCGAGAAATACATGGTCGGGCCGCAGCGCAGCCAGAGCGCCTCAATCAGCGGCAGCAGGATATCCGAGCCAATTTGGCGATAGATGGTGAAATGGAACTGCTGGTTCGCCCGCAGCACTTCGGTCATCTCGCCCTGTTCGTGGGCGCGACGGCCGACGGCATTGAGGGCGTGCAGTGCGGCCATGAACTCGTCATTGACATAGTCGCAGGCAATGCGCGCCGCCATGCCCTCGACCTTGCGACGCAGCTCGAACAATTCCAGCAGATTGCGTTCGCTGAGCTTGGGCACCCGCACCGAGCGATTGGGCAGTTCTTCCAGGGCATTGGCCGCCACCAGGCGGCTGAGGCTTTCGCGCACCGGCATGGGGCTGGTGCCGAGGCTGGTCGCCAGCTTGCGCAGGCTCATGACCTGGCCGGGCACGAACAGCCCTGACATCAGCCCATATTGCAGGCTGGCCAAAACCCGATCCTGCACTTTGCCGCGGCCTGAGGGCTCAAGCCCCTCGGGCGATTTATCATGTTCCATAGTGCTTCCCATTCGCTTGACGCCTTTAGTAATGTGATGACACAATGTGATCAAGGTTATTCTCGCCGACGGCCGTGTTTAGACTAGCGCACCTCCGTCCATTGCGCACTGTCCCGGACCCCATGATTTGTCCATGCGCAGCTAGCGGTGAGCAGCCCGGATTCAGCAATTTAACCAGGAGACTGATCGTGACTGAAATCAAGCGTCTGCCCGGCACCGCCCGCATGAGCAATGCGGCGATCCACAATGGCACTGTCTATACCAAGGGCATTACGGCGCGGGGCGGCCCGTCCGACATCGCCGGTCAGACTCGCAATGTCCTTGACCAGTTGGATGCCTTGCTGGCTGAAGCCGGGACGACGCGCAGCAACGTGCTGCAAATGATGATCTGGCTAACTGACATGAGCGACTTCGGCGCCATGAACGAGGTTTATGACGCCTGGGTTGTGGCCGGCGCCGAACCGGTGCGGGCCTGCGTCGGCGCGCCGCTCGCCAGCCCCGAACTGCTGATCGAGATCCGGGCTGTGGCCGCGCTCTAACTGTCGTGGCGGCCTGGGTCGAACCGGCAGGATGCGCGGTTCGGCCCAAGCCGGCTCAGACCCCAAGTCCGCTCAGACGACGGGGATGCTACCCGGTGCCGTGCCGCGGGGCGGCAGCGTCTCGTAGCATTGCTTGCTATGCGACAATTTGAGATTGACCAGCGTTGCCGCCAGATTGATGGCGCAGGCCATCGGCTCGACGATGGGGATGCGGTAGCGCGCGCTGAGCGCCTCGACATAGCCCGACATGGCCGTGCAGCCGAACAGGATCACCTCCGCGCGATGCTTGTTGATCGCATCGTCGATCTCGCGCTCGATAATGCTCAGGCAATAAGGCTGGCTCTCGATCAGATCGGCCGGCGGCGCATCCACAATATGCATCGACACCACCTTGCGCTCGAAGCCATAGGCTCGGATGTGCTCTTCCAGCAGTTGCTGACCGTTTTTCATGCCAATAACGGCGATGCGTGCGCCCAGCAGGCTGGCAATTGTCAGGCCGGACAGGCCAGGCCCGAGCACCGGAATCTGCGCCGTTTCTCGCGCCGCCCGCAGCACCGGATCGACCATGCAGTCGAGCACGATCGCATCGACGCCGTCCTGCTCGGCCTGACGAACGGCCTTGAGAATATGCGGGCCGGCGAGCACTTCCTCGGTGGCGAATTCCATCGAGAATGGCCCTTCCTCAATGGGAACGACCTCGATTTCGACGCCCTCTCGGGCCCATTGCTGGCGCTGGGCGGTCATGCCGGCAATGACCTTGGGCGAGCGGACCGGCACGATATCACGAATGCGCATCTGGCTTTCCAGTTATGTGATCACATAATGTGATTATATGTGCGTTGAGCGTTTTGGCAAGCGCACCAGGCACCGCATCAGCATGCTCGGCATGGCCACATAAGTCGGCTTGACAATTCCATTTCGTGATCACAGTGTGTAATCACATTGTGAGGCCTATCTATGATTTCCATTCAATCGATCGAAACCCGTCTGGTTCGCCTGCCGACCCGGCGCACCCACAAATGGACGGGTCTGACCGAGCCGATCGGTCAGTATTTGCTCGTGAAAATAACCGGCAGCGACGGCTCCGTGGGTTGGGGCGAGGCACCCGCTCTCAAGGATTGGGGCGGCGAATTTGGCCGCTACTATGGTGAGAGCACGGCTATCGTCGATCTCGTCATTGCCAAGTATCTCGCGCCTGCAGTGGCTGGCCTGGAGGTCGGTCACCCGGCTGAACTGCACCGGCGCATGGACGCGGCAATCAAGGGCTATCCCTACGCCAAGGCGGCGGTGGACTTTGCCTATTACGACCTCACCGGCAAGGCGCTTGGCGTCCCGGTGCATGTCCTGCTGGGCGGGTTGCTGCGGCCGATCGTGCCCGTCACGCACTCCATCGGGCTGATCGATGTCGAAGAGGCCGTGACTGAGGTCAAGGCTGTGGTGCGCGACGGCATTCGCACCATCAAGATCAAAGTCGGAATCAATCCGGACCGCGACGTCGCCATCGTGGGCGCCATCCGCGCAGCAGTCGGCCCCGATATCGCGCTCTGCGTCGACGCCAACGAAGGCTATAAAACCCCCGGCGAAGCGGTCCAGACCGTTCGGCGCATGGAGCAGTTCAACCTGATCTATGTCGAGCAGCCCGTCATGGGCATTGAACGCATCGCTCAGGTCGCAGCGCGGATCGATCCGCCCGTAATGGCCGATGAATCGGCCTGGAATGCCCACGACGTCAGCCAGATCATCAATCAGCGCGCCGCCCAGATCGTCTCGATCTACACCACCAAGCCCGGCGGCCTTTACCGGGCCATGCAGGTCTCGGCCGTGTGCGAAGCGGCCGGCATCATCTGCAATGTCAACGGTTCGGTGGAAACCGGCATCGGCAATTTGGCCAATGTGCATCTGGCCGCCGCCGCCCCGGCAGCGGTGCTGTCCAACGTCATTCCCGTCTCAATGCCGGCGGAAGCCCAGAATGGGCGGATCGGCGGCATCTACTACACCGACGACCTGTTGAGCGAGCCGATGGTGTTCGCCGATGGCGGTATCCGCGTGCCCACCGGGCCCGGCATGGGCATTTCGATCGATGCCGCCAAGGTCGATCAGTACAGCGTTCAAATCTAGCGAGTTATCATGCGTCAGCCCATTATCGACAAAATCACCAAGTTCATGGCGCAGCTTTCGCTCGACGCCGTCATTACCAGTTCGCCGGAAAACTTCGCCTATGTGACCGGCTTCGTGGTTCCGACCCAGCCGATGATCCGGCATCGGCATGCCATGGCCATTCTGACCGCCGATGGTCGCAACAGCCTGTTCGGCGTCGATATGGAGGCCAGCACGATTGGGCGACGCGCGCCCGGTGTGCCGCTGGCGGTGTGGCGCGAATTTCACGACGATGCCATGCGCATCCTCGCCGATACTCTGGAAGAGATCGGCTTGGGGTCAGCGGCGATTGGCCTTGAACTCGATTATCTGCCGGCCGGCGATTTCCAGCGGCTACAGAGCTATCTGCCCAAGGCCCGGTTTGTCGGGGTGGAGCGCGAATTGTCCCGCGCCCGGCAGATCAAGACGCCCGAGGAAGTCCAGCTCATCCACCGTCTGGCGCGCATTGCCGATCAGGCCATTGCCGACAGTCTGGCGGGTGTCCGGGCCGGCGACAGCGAAATGGACATCGCGGCTATCCTCACCCGCCGGATCTATGAGTTGGGAGCGGAGAATTTCAAGCTCCTGATCGTGGCGACCGGCGAGCGCAGCCAATTGCCCAATGTCGGCCCCTCGACGCGCATTCTGGAGCGCGGCGATATCTGCCGCGTGGAAATTTTCTCGGTTCTGGATGGCTATCAGGCCGGCGTGTGCCGGACCGCCTATGTGCAGGAACCGCCGCCAATGGCGGAAGAGATCTGGCAGCTGATGGTGGATTGCAAATATCGCATTCTCGAACAGACCAAGCCGGGCGCCAGTTGCCTCGCAATCTACAACGACTTCATCGCCCGTCTCGCCAGCAAGAATCTGGCGCCGATTTCCTTTGTCGGCCATGGCATCGGCCTGCATCTGCACGAAGATCCCTATCTCGGCGCCACGCCCATTCTCGGCCAGCCGGGAGGCGACGCCCTAGTCGAGGAAAACATGGTGCTCGGCTTCGAGCCGCTTTGCTACCGCACCGGCTATGGCTTCGGGGTGCAAAACAAGGACGTCCTGCATGTCGCCGCCGATGGCGCAGTGCTGCTGTCCGACTACACCAACAGCGATCAATTGATCCGCATCGACTAAATGCGCCCAGCGCGAGGAGGAGTTCACGATGACCAGTTCGCCCAGCCCATCGCAGTGCGATATCCTGTTTTCCGGCACCGGCTATTTCACGGAAATAATCCTTGGCGATCTGGCCGTGGCGGCCCGAGGACCCCTCCACGTGGTCATCGGCGGCCGCAATCCCCAGCGGCTGAAATGGCTCGTCGACGCCTGCAACGCCCGCGCCATGAATTATCGCACCCAGGCCAGCTTCAGCAGCACCATTCTTGATTCGAGCTCGAGCGAAACCCTGGTCGAGCCGTTGCAGCGGTTGCGGCCGGGGATCGTGGTGCAATCGGCTTCGGCGCAATCGCCGTGGCGAGTGGACAATGGGGAAAGCCTTTGGTCCGACCTGGTGGCCCAGGCCGGTTTCGGCAGCACCATCGCCTTTCATGCCCTGCTGGCTTGGCGGACCGCCAACGCCGTTCGCGCGGCTGGCCTCGACGCTCATTTCGTCAATACCTGCTACCCCGATGGCGTCAACCAGGTGCTGGCCAGCGCCGGGGTACCCCTGACGACGGGTGTCGGCAATATCGGCATTTTCTCGTCGGTTATCGGCAGCCGGCTGCCGCTTGGACAGCGCAATGATCTGCGCGTTCTGGGACATCACCGCCACATCGTTGAATGGCGCAAACCCGGCACCGAACGGGAGGGCGCGCCGGTGCGCGCCTGGGTGGGGGATACCGAGCTGATGGATGTCGACGCGATGACCCGCGATATCCAGCTGCCGCATCGCGATCTCAATCTGGTCTCCGGCGCCAGCGCGGTGCCGGTGTTGCTGGCGCTGGCCGGCGAAGGCGCCCGCCGCGTCCATGTCCCCGGCCCGGGCGGACGGCCCGGCGGCTATCCGGTGATGGCCGATCGTGACGGCGTGACCCTCGATCTGCCCAAGGGCGTCAGCGAGGCCGACGCCATCGCCTGGAACCGGCAGTTCGAAGAAAAGGACGGGGTCACAGTCCGCAATGGCCGCGTGGTCTATTCGGCCCGCGCGCAGGAGGCACTGGCCCGACACAGCGCCGATCTGGCGGCGGGCTTTGCCGTCGAGGATGTCGAAGCCGCCGCTGCGGAGTTGGGCGTGCTGCGCGAACGTCTGGGCGGTTGAAGGCAAGCGGGTAAGGAGAACGAACATGCGTCTGGTGGTAATTGGTGCCGGCAATGGCGGTATGGCAACGGCGGTGGAACTCACCCTGGCCGACCATGATGTGACACTTTATGGCCGGTCGGCCGACACGATTGCTCCATTGCAGGCCAATGGGCTGGGCTATGAGGGGGTATTTGGCTCCGGGCGATTGCAGGTGGCCCGGATCACCACGGATCTGGCTGTCGCCATCGCCGAAGCCGAGGCGGCCATCGTGGCGTTGCCAACATCGGCCCATGCCGCCGTAGCCCGCGCCTTGCAACGGGCCGGATGGGGCTCCGAGCGGCCGGTCATTCTCAATCCCGGCCACACCGGGGGTGCCTTCGAGTTCGAAACCGCCTATCTCGCCCTCGCTGCCGCGCCCCCCATCGTGCAATTTTCGACGCTGGCCTATGTGGCCCGCAAGTCGGCCTCCGATATCGTCAACATCAGTGGGCGGGCCAAGGCCCTGCGCACCGCGGCCTTGCCCGGCGGCGAAGCGGCGCTGGCTTTGGCGTGCAGTCTCTTCCCCGGCGCCTACGACACCGGCGACGTGATTGCCTGCGATCTGTCCAATGTGAACATGGTCGTGCATCCGCCAGGGGCCATTCTGGGCGCAGCCTGGGTCGAGGCGACCCAGGGCGATTTCACCTTTTATGTCGAGGGTTTGACGCCCGGCGTGGTTGAGATCATGGCCGCCCTTGACGCCGAACGTCTGGCGGTCGGACTGGCGTTCGGCCATCAACTGCCCACCGTGGTCGATGAAATGAAGGCTATCGGCACGGTGCCATCGGATGCCCGTAGCGACGATTATCGCGCCATTGCGAGCGGGGAGGCCAACCGCAGGATCAAGGCGCCCGATTCCCTGGCCCATCGCTATTACGCCGAAGACTTCCTGTTCGGTCTGGTGCCCTTCCTGGCCTACGCCCAGATCGCCCAGGTGCCCGTCCCGGTCGCGTCTGCCCTGACGCATCTGGGCCTGATCGCTACCGCCACCAGCCCCAATCAGCCCCGCCGCGACCTTGCTGCAATGGGCCTCACCGGGGCCGACATGACCCAACTCCGCCAGCGCTCCGGAAGCTAGTGTTTGGGCCGGGCGTCGTCCGCTAAGCCTCCCGGCCAAGGGCGCTGAACTCTAATCCAGCGTTTGCCGGTAGCGCAGCATGGCGATGATCGAGATCAGCACCAGGATGATGCCCAGTGCCCAGAATTGGGTGCCAACATCGCCGACCTGCGCGCCTTTCAGCATCACCTTGCGCACCAGTTCGATGAAATGGGTGGCCGGCACAATGGTGCCGAGCCACTGCGCCCAGCCCGGCATGCCGGCAAAGGGGAACATGAAGCCGGACAGCAGCACCGAGGGCAGGATGGTGAAGAAGGACAGCTGCATCGCCTGCATCTGATTGCGCGCCGCGGTGGAAATCAGGAACCCCAGCGCCAGATTGTCGAGGATGAACAGGTTGAAGCCGATGAAAAACGCCAGCACGGACCCCTCGAACGGCACGTGAAACAGAATGCCGGCCGAGATCACGAACACCGCCGTCTGCACATAGCCGACCAGCACATAGGGCAGGATTTTGCCCAGCATCACCTCCACTGGCCGCACCGGCGTGGCGATCAGCATTTCCATGGTGCCGTGCTCGCGTTCCTTGACGATGGCCACGGCGGTGATCATCACCATGGTCATCGACAGGATGATCGCCAGCAATCCCGGCACGATATTGGTCGAGGTCTTGCCCTCGGGATTATATGCGCGATGCACGATCACCGAGAATGGGGCCGGGGCCGCCGCCGGTCCGGCCAGCGGGCCGGTCAGCACCTGCGCCACCGCGCCGGCAATGATGTCGTTCATCGACCCCATCGCCCCGCCCACTGCCGAGGGGTCCGACGCATCGGCGGCAATCAGGATGCTCGGTTGCAGCCCCCGGATCACGTCGCGCTCGAAGTCCCTGGGGATCACCACCACGAAATTGGCGTCACCCCGCCGCAGCGCCGCTTCACCGGCCCCGACGCCCTCGATCGTGCCGCGGAAATCGAAATATTCCGACACCTCCATGCCGCTCAAAATCGCCCGCACCAGCGGTCCGTCATCGCCCATTTCCACCAAAGTCGGCAGATGGCGCGGATCGGCATTGATGGCAAAGCCGAACAGCAGCAGCTGGATGATCGGCAACCCGATCATCATCGCGAAGGTGACGCGGTCGCGCCGCATCTGGATGAATTCCTTGAGCAGCACCGCCATAAACCGCGACCAGGAGAAGAACCGGTTCATGTCGGCACCGGACTATCGGTGGCGAAATTGTCCTGCGCGCCGGTCATCAGATAGATGAAGGCCTCTTCCAGCCCGGCCGGTTGCCGGCTCCACTGATGCGTCCCCTCGGTCTCCAATTCGCCGACGCTGGCGTCCAGCGCCGCCGCATCGGTGCCCGACACATGCAGCACCGCGCCAAAGCGGGCCACCTGCAACACGCCGGGCAGGGTTTTCAGCCGCTCCTCCAGCGCCCCCAGATGCGGGCCGGCGACGCGCCAGGTGGTCAGCCCCACCATTTCGGGGATTTTGGCCGCCGGTCCGTCGATCAGCTTCTTGCCATAGGCGATATAGGCGATGAAATCGCACTGCACCGCCTCGTCCATATAGTGGGTGGACACCAGCACGGTGACGCCCGCCTTGCTCAGCCGGCGGATTTCATCCCAGAAATCGCGCCGCGCCTTGGGGTCGACACCGGCTGTCGGCTCATCGAGCAGCAGCAGTTTGGGATCGTGGATCAGGCAGGCCGCCAGCGCCAGCCGCTGCTTCCAGCCGCCCGACAGCGTGCCGGCCAGTTGCTTGGCCCGATTGGCCAGCCCCAGCTCGTCCAGCGCCCGTTTGACCCGCGCCTTGCGGTCGGGCACGCCATACATCCGCGCCACGAAATCGAGATTTTCGGCAATCGAGAGATCCTCGTAGAGCGAGAATTTCTGCGTCATATAGCCGACCTGTTCCTTGATCCGCCCGGCCTGGGTCAGCACGTCAAAGCCGAGGCATTTGCCCTGGCCTGCATCCGGAATCAACAAGCCGCACAGCATGCGGATCGTCGTGGTCTTGCCCGAGCCGTTCGGCCCCAAAAAGCCATAGATGGCGCCCTTGGGCACGGTGATGTCGAAATGGTCCACCACCATGCGCTCGCCAAAGATCTTGGTCAGCCCGGTAACGGCGATGACCGGCTCCGCGCTCATGGCAGCGCCTTGACCGTCACCGGTTGTCCCGGCATCAGCGTACCGGCGTCATCGAGCACCGCCTCGGCCACGAACACCAGCCGCCCCCGCTCATCGCGCGAATAGATCACCGGCGGCGTGGTCTGCGGTTCGGCGCCGATGGAACTGATCCGCCCCGTCACCCCGGCCGCACAGCTATCGCAACTGACGCTGACGCGTTGCCCCACAGCCAGCCCGGCTCGCTCTGCCTCGCCAACATAAAACCGCGCCTTGATCGCGCCATCAGGCCGGATCGACAGCACCGGCGCGCCCGCCGCCACCATTTCCCCGGTGCTGAAAAACACCTTGTCGACCACCCCCGCGACCGGGGCCGTCACCATGCGATCATCGAGATCGAGCTGGGCCCGCTCCGCATCGGCGACGGCGGCATTGAGGTTGGCTTCCGCCGCCACTTGCTGGGCATTGCGCGCCGGCAGCTCGGCCACCGCAACCTGCGCGTTGAGTTGGCTCACTTGCGCCTGGGCGCTGGTCAAGGCCGCGCGGTCCTGCTCCAGCCGCGCCTCGGTCGCCGACCCGGCATCGAACAGCTTCTGGCTGCGGGCCAGGGTCGATTGCGCCAAGGTCAGATCGGCCTCGGCCTTGGCCAGATTGGCGCGGATCACGTCGATTTCCTGGCTGCGGCTGCCGGTCACCAGATTGTCCAGCGTCGCCCGTGCCGCTGCTACGCGCGCTTCGGCCGCCCGCACCACGGCCTCCTGCTGGGCGCTCTGCAGCACGAACAAGGTCGCCGCCGCCGCGATGGTGTCGCCCTCGCTGACGGCGATCGTCTCCAGCCGGCCACCCATGGCCGGCGCGGCATAAATATAGTCGGCCTCCAGATAGCCGGTGAAGCCGTCGGGCGCGCTCTGGCCGAAGGACAGCACCCCCATGATCACGGCAAAAATCCCGGCGAGCCAGTCACTCATTGCCCTGCCTCCGCCCGCACGCTCAGCCCATCGAACAGGATCGACAGATGGTTCTGCATGAACCGCTCCAGCGCCAGGCCATCCTTGGGCATGATGGCGAACACTTCGGCCAGCAACAGATGCACCAGGATCGGCCCAACGATGGACCGCACCGTTAGTTCCGCATCCAGCGCCCGCAGATAGCCCTGATCCATGCCGCGCTGCAGCAGCGCGGTGACGGCGGGAAGGGCGCGGTCAAGCACCTGCCGCTTATACATCTCGGCGATTTGCGGAAATTGGCTGGCCTCGCGCAGGATCAGCTTGGGAATGGCGATGCGCTGCGGGTCGCGCATCGCCGTGATCAGCCCGCCGATCACCAGGCTCAGCACCCCGCGCGGATCGCCCTCGACATGGGCCAGTTGCGCCAGCGCATCGTCCGCCAGTGGCGCCAACGCCCGCTGCACAATCGCTTCCAGCAGCGCGTCCTTGGAGGGGAAGTACAGATAGACCGAGCCCTTGGAGAGCCCGGCGCGCCGCGCCACATCCTCGACCTTGGTGGCGGCAAAGCCCTGCTCCAGAAACAGCGCCAGCGCCGCATCCAGCACCTCATCCGGCCGTGCTTCCGCCCGGCGCCTGAATTTCGGCGGCTTCTCGCTCATGGCTTCACCTCGCCACCTTATACTAACTGACTGGTCGGTCAGTAACAAGATAGGCGTCGCTACGCGGCCTCTCTTCCCTTCTCCCCTGAGGGGAGAAGGTGGCCCGCAGGGCCGGATGAGGGGTTCAGCCTATCGGTTCCTGCTGAGGCCTCATCCCGCCCCTTTCCCTGAGTGACGATGGAGCCTAATGCGTCAGCCGCGCCAATGCGGCTGCGGTTCGGAGAGCGATTGCAGGCTGGCGCTGTCGCTGCCTTCGATACGTCGCAGCAGCAGATGGGTCAGCTCGCCCCCGGCGGCGAACACGTCCTCGCGGATACTGTCCATGCTGGGAAACAGCGTCGGCAGAATGCCCGAGGTCTGCTTGTAGATCAGCTGCACGTCGCGCCCCAGCACCAGCCCGCCTTCCTGCAAGCCGCCGACCAGCGCGATGGTGCGCATTTCGCTGTCGCAGATAATGCCGTCCGGCCGGTCGGGCTGGCCGGCCAGATCGAGCCCGAGCTTGCGGATTTCGGCCGGTGGCAGGCCCTGGGTGCCTTCGAGCACCCGCGCCTCCAGCCCGGCCCGCGCCGTCGCCCGGTGAAAGGCGGTGACGATATTGTGGTAATTGGTGGTGCTGTCATCGCCGATCACCAGCATGGCGCGCTGACAGCCCTTGCTGGCCAGCCGCTCCACCGCCATGGCGGCGAACACCTCGGAATGGAAGTCATGATAGGGGTGCGGCGTGTAAAACTCGGTGCGCCCATGGCTGACAAAGGGAAAGTCCGCATCGATCATCATCTGCACGCGCTTGTCGCGCGGCCCGGTATGGGTGATGACCACGCCATCGGCGGTGCGGTTATCCAGAATATAGCGGATGGTTTCGGCCGAGTGGTGCCGCTCGAATTCGGGGATCACCGTCAGATGATAGCGCGTGCCCTTGATGGCGTGCCCGATGCCCTGGATCATCTGCCGGGCGAAGTCGATCGAGTCCTCGGCCCCGTCCAGCACCAGCGCTATGACATTGGTCTTGCCGGTGCGCAGGCGTACCCCGGCGCGGTCGGGAATATAGCCCAGCGCCTTGGCGGCCTCGGCCACCTTGTCGCGGGTTTCCTGCTTCAGCGTGGTGCCGCCGCGCAGCGACAGCGATACCGTCGACAGGCTTAGTCCCGTCACTTCCGCGATGGTGCGCAGCGTGACCCGCTGGCCCGCCGCCCGTGTTTTGCTGTCTGCGATGATCTTGCTGCTCATGTGATGGTTTTACACTGGCCGCCGGCGAAACCAAATACCGCAAATTTTGCAACGATATTGTGGCAAGCAGGCGTTTTCTGAAACGATTGCAGAACTCTAACGAGCGGGAATATATACGTAAATTATCATCAAGGTCACCCTTCCTGACCAAATACGATTCAGAATTGCAACGTTGCATCACATGTGGTTACCTTCCCCTGCGTTCGGGTGAGGGTCCAGGGCGCAGGGCCGTCCAGCAGAGACGGCGAGAGCTTCTGAGGAGGAGTTGATGCTCAAAAAGGGTTTTCTGACCACGGTGGCCGCGCTGTCACTGCTGGCGAGTGCCGCGATCCCCGCACAGGCCGAAGTGTCGATCATGTATATGGAAAGCTTCGGCTCCCTGATCGAATCCGGCATCAAGAACTTCGAGGCCGCGACCGGCGAAAAGGTCAACGCCATCAAGCTGCCGGGGCAGGGCTATGACCAGCGCATCGCGCTCGATCTGAGCGCCGGCACCGCCGCCGACGTCGATCTGGTGGATAGCTTCATGGTGTCCGAACTGGCCGCCGCCGGCTATCTCGAGCCGCTCGACGCCATGGCCGCCAATTGGGACCAGTATAAATTCTATCTGCCCGGCCTGCTCGAAGTGGCGTCCTATCAGGGCCAGCTCTATGCCCTGCCCACCGATACCGACGTGCGCATGCTGTGGTACGATAAATCCAACATGGAAAAAGCCGGCATTGCCCTGCCGTGGCAGCCCAAGACCTGGGCTGACGTGCTCGACGCCGCCCAGAAGCTCAAGGATGCCGGCGTCCAGTATCCGTTCCAGCTGCCGGCCGGCATCAAGCAGGGCGAAGCCACCACCATGCAGGGCTTCTACATGGCGCTGCTCGGTGCCGACGTACCCGATGGTGACCGTAACCGCCTGCTCAAGCGCGACACCAACCAGTGGATCGGCGACAGCCCGGCCCTGCGCCGCACCTTCGAGCTCTACCATCAGGTGTTTGTCGAAAAAGAGCTGAACCCGGCCGATCTCAACTACGCCACCGATATCGGCGCCGCCGTACGCCAGGCACTGGCCGATGACAAGCTGGGCATTCTGGCCTCCGGTTCGTGGGAAGATGCGTGCCTGTGGGATTGCAACAATCCCCCAAGCCGCGAAGACCGCGACGCGCAGGTCGGCTGGACGCCATGGCCGGGTTCGGGTGAGCCGGGCACCAAGGCCACCACCAATATCTCGGGCGGCTGGACCCTGGGCATCAACGCCAAGGCTGCCGACAAGGAGATGGCCTTCAAGCTGGTGACGGCGATTTTCGACGAAGCCAACTTCAAGGCCTGGACGCTCGCCAATCACCGCATGGGCGTGCGCACCGATATTTCGGAATCCCCGGAATATACCGCCGATCCGTTCCTGGCCGAAGCCACGGCGCTCGCCGCCGATACCACCGGCCGCGATACCATCCCGGGCTATCAGACGGTCTCCGCCCTGGTCCAGCAGGCCACCTCCGACATTCTCGACGGCGCCAGCGTCGACGAGGTTGTCCAGGGGTACCACGACGCGCTGGTCGATGAGTTCGGCGAAGAGAACGTCATCACTTACGACTGAGTCCCCTCCCGACGCGGCGGCGCCCACTGTCCTCCGGGTGCCGCCGTGACGGGAGTTTTCGATGACGTCCCCACACGCACGGTGTCACCCCGGCCTTGAGCCGGGGCCCATCCCGAGATTTCGGCCCAGCCGCCAGGTGGCCCAGCCAGGCATCTCGGGATGACATCGAGTCTTTTGAACGGTCTGTGTGAGTGAGAACCGCCCCATGAAAAACCAGGCCAATCCCTGGCTCACCAGCAATCTCCTGGTTCTCTTTCTCGGCATGCTGCCGGCGGCTTTGCTGATTGCGGCGCTGCTGTATTTCACCGCCTGGGCCTTTGCCTTCAGCTTCACCGATCTGGCCCTGGTCGGCAAAAAATCGGTCGAATGGAGCTGGGTCGGCTTCGAGAATTTCGAGCGCCTGTTCACCCGCCGCGGCTTTCTGGAATCGCTCTGGACCACCGTCATTTTCGTGTTCTTCTCGGCCATTGTCGGCCAGTCGGTGCTGGGATTCCTGCTCGCCGCCACCCTGCGCGGCAGCGCCAGCACCATTCGCAGCGTGGTGGAAGTCTGCATCATGCTGGGCTGGCTGCTGCCCGATATCGTCGCCGCCTTCCTGTGGTCGGCCACCACCAGCCAGACCGGGCTGATCAATCAGCTCATCGTCGTGCCGCTCGGCTTCCCGCCGATCAATTTCATCAACACCTATGCGCTGCCGGTCGTCACCATCGCCAATATCTGGAAGGGCACCGCCTGGTCCTATCTGCTGTTTTCGGCGGCTTTGGATTCGGTGTCGCGCGAGGTGGTCGAGGCGGCCAAGGTCGATGGGGCAACGCCGTTCCAGCGCATCTGGCTGGTACAGCTGCCGATCATCCGGCCGCATATCGCCACCAATATGCTGTTCATCACCATCTGGACCTTCACCTATTTCCCGCTGATCTACGCCATGACCGGCGGTGGTCCGGGCCGGCAGACCGAGACCCTGGCGGTGTTCCTCTATAATCAGAGCTTTGCGCGCGGCAATCTGGGCTTTGGCAGCGCCATTTCGGTGGCCATGCTGATCATCGTCGGGCTGTTGTCGCTGGTCTATCTGCGCATGCTGCGGGAGCCCAAATAATGGAGTCCAACGCCACCACCTCCCGCATCACCGCCATCGCGCTCAGTTTCATGGCCGTGATCTGGATCAGCCCGTTTTCCTGGCTCATCCTCAACGCCTTCAATCCGCTATCCACCGGCCAGCTGGAAATCCCGCGCTCCATCGGGCTCGATAATTTCGCCCTCGCCGTCAGCGGCAGTGCCGGGCGGCAATTCCTCAATTCCATGCTGATCGCCGCCGGCACCGCCACGCTCAGCGTCGTGGTCGGCATTTCGGCGGCCTATCCTTTATCCCGCCTGCGCATTCCGGGGCGCAATGCCTTCCTCTGGACCCTGGTACTGCTGCGCATGCTGCCCTCGGCCGGCGTCTTGGTGCCGCTGTATTTTGCGGCGCAGCGCGGCGGGCTGCTCAATCAGTTCGGTGTCATCATCGCCCTGACCATTCTCAATCTCCCCTTCACTTTGCTGCTGCTGAAAAACTTCTTCGACACCGTGCCGATCGAGCTGGAGGAAGCCGCTTATGTCGAGGGAGCCAACCTGTTCCAGATCGTCAGCAAGATCGTGCTGCCGATGTCGCGGGCCGGCATTGCCGTGGTCTGGTTCTTCAGTTTCACCGGCGCCTGGAACGAGTTCCTGCTGCCGCTGATTTTCGCCCGCGTGCAGGATGCCTTCCCGATGTCGGTGGGACTTTACGCGGCCTTCGGGGTGCAGGGGGCCATCAATTACGGCTTCCTCACCGCCTTTTCCATTCTCTACGCAGCGCCGGCGGTCGGCGTTTATTTCTTGTTACGGCGCAACATGAACACAGGTTTCGCCGGTGTCGGAGTTAAAGGATGACTTATTCCAACCCCCTTTCGTCCAAGCTGGGCCTCTTGGATGATGATCTCAAGATGGAGGGGAAGCTGCTGCGGCTCTGCGCCGATCTGGAGCAGAAAATCCTCACCCCGATACACGATGCGCCGTTCCAGTGGCATGTGCAGCGCGACGACGTCGCCGCCGAAGCCGCCTTGGGTGCCGACTGGCGCGCTTGGGAAAAATTCGGCTCGCATTCGGTCTGGGCCAAGAAGCAGGGCCACACCTGGTTTGCCGCCGAAGTCACCGTGCCCAAGGCCGCCGCCGGGCAAACACTCGTGCTCAAATTCACCAGCCAGTGGCAGGACCGCCCCGGCTCGACCGATCCGCAATGCCTCGCCTATCTCGATGGCCACATCGCCCAGGCGCTGGATGGCAATCACACCGAACTGGTGATCACCCGCAACGCCAAGCCCGGCACCAGCCATACGCTGCAGGTCAACGCCTTCACCTTTTTCGACCGGCCTCTGGTCGGCTTCACCGTGGAATTCTTCATCCGCAATGAGCGCGCCGAAAAGCTCTATTACGATTTGCAGACCCCGCTCGACGTCGCCATCCGCCTGCACCAGTCCGATCCGCGCCGCCACGCCATTTTGGCCATCATCGACCGCTCGCTGCGCGCACTGGACCGTCGCGGTGGCCACACCGAAGCCTTCGCCGCTTCGCTGGGCGCCGCCGAAAAAATCGCCGCTGAAATCTATGCGCTGGTCGATACCGAGACCCAGCCGCAAATCACCGCTGTCGGCTCGACCCATCTCGACGTGGCCTGGCTGTGGCGCGTCATGCACACCCGCGACAAGACCGGGCGCAGCTTCGCCACCGTGCTCAAGCTGATGGAGGAATATCCCGAATTCATCTTCATGTATAATCAGTCGGTGCTCTTCGACTTTTTGAAGCAGGACTATCCCGAGCTGTGGACGCGGCTGAAAGAGCGGGTCAAATCCGGCCAGTTCGAGATCGAAGGCGCCATGTGGGTGGAGCCCGACGTCAACATCGTTTCGGGCGAGTCCCTGGTCCGCCAGATCATGCGCGGCCGCCGCTTCCACCTCGAAGAATTCGGCGTCGACCCCAAGACCGTCTGGCTGCCCGACACTTTTGGCTATTCCGCCAACCTGCCGCAGGTGATGGACAAGTCCGGGCTCAAATATTTCGTCACCAGTAAGCTGAGCTGGAACGACACCGACCGCCACCCCTATGACACTTTCTTCTGGCGCGGCATCGACGGCACCACCACCAAGGCGCAGCTGATCACCGCCCAGAAATTCGACAGCGAGGCCATCTACACCACCTATAATGGCGATCTCTCGGTCTCCGAAACCATGGGCGCGTGGAAGCGCTACGAGCCCAAAGCCGTCAACAACGAACTGGTGATGAGCTACGGCTATGGCGATGGCGGCGGTGGCCCGACGCGCGGCATGATCGAGCGCGGCATCCGCATGGAGCGCGGCATTCCCGGCGCCCCTCGCGTCAAGCTCGAAGGCATCGTCCCCTTCCTCGACCGGCTCGGCAAACGCATGGATGCGCCGGGCAGCAAATTCCCCACCTGGAATGGCGAGCTCTATCTGCAATATCACCGTGGCACGCTGACCTCGGTTGCCAAGAACAAGGCCAATAACCGCAAGGCCGAACGCCTGCTGCGCGAGCTGGAATTTCTCGGCGCCATGGCGTTGGTCGAGACTGGCGCGCCCTATCCCACCGAGACGCTGGCCGAGTTCTGGGAGTTGGTGCTGATCAACCAGTTCCACGACATCCTGCCCGGCACCTCCATTCCCGAGGTCTATGTCGATAGCGACAGCGAATACGGCCAGATCTTTTCGACCCTCGGCTCGCAGAACGGCCCCTGGCATTCAGCCGCGCAGGCCTTCGCCAAGCCCGGCGCTGACCAGCTCCGCCTGTTCAACTTCACCGGCCAGACCCGCTCCGGCCTGGTGCAGCTCGGCGACGATGCGTCCTTGAACGGCGCATCCCTCGCCACCGCCGGCGGCACCCATCCGCTGCAACAGATTGTCGCCGCCGATGGCAGCACCAGTTTCGTCGCCCCCATTGCCGAGCTGAACCCGCTCGGCTGGGCCGCTGGCCAGATTGTCGCCGGCGGCGCAGCCAACAGCTCTTCGCCACTCTCGGTCTCCGCCACCCATCTCGAAAACGAGCTGCTCAAAATCAGCTTCGACAAGGCCGGCGAAATCACCTCCATCTTCGACAAAACCCGCAACCGCGAAACCCTCGCCGCCGGCGAAAAGGCCAACCGCCTCATCGCCTATGAAGACAAGCCGATGGAATGGGACGCCTGGGATATCGATCGCTATTTCGAGGAACAGTTCTGGCCGCTCGCCGATGGCAAATCCTCGGTCAGCGTCGTCGAAACCGGCCCGCACCGCGCCGCCCTCCGCGTCGAACGCGCCTACCAAAACTCCAAGATCGTCCAGGTGATTTCTCTGGCCGCCGGCGCACGGCAACTGGAGTTCGACACCTTCATCGACTGGCAGGAGCGCCAGACGGTGCTCAAGGCCCAGTTCCCCTTCGACCTCAACACCTCCGAAATCCGCTCGGAAATCCAGTTCGGTCATGTCCGGCGCCCGACCCATCGCAATACCAGTTGGGACAAGGCCCGCTTTGAAGCCTCGATGCATCGCTGGGTCGATCTCAGCGAGGCCGATTTCGGCGTCGCCCTGCTCAACGATTGCAAATACGCCTATGACTGCCTGGAGCAGTCCGTACGGCTGACTCTGGTCCGGGGTTCTACCCATCCCGATCCGCAAGCCGACCGAGGCGAGCATCGTCTGCGCTATGCCCTCTTCGTTCATGATGGCGTCGCCGATCTGGCCGATGTGCATCGCGCCGCCGAGCGCTTCAACAACCCGGTGGCAGTGGTCGGAAACCGCAAGAAGTCTGCCAGCATGCTGGCAGACTATGCTTGCTTCAGTTTTGCCAGTGTCGACCAGTCCAACGTCACGCTGGAGACGGTCAAAAAGGCTGAAAAATCTGACGCGGTGGTGCTGCGTCTGTTCGAGCACGCCAATATTCGCGCCGAGGCCACCATTCATTTCGGCATCCCGGTCAAGTCGGTGCGCAGCGTCAATCTGATGGAGGAGGGCGACAGCAAGCCTTTGGAAATCAAGGACAATAGCGTCACCCTCAGCCTGCGACCCTTCGAGATCGCCACGCTGTTGATCGAAACCTGAGGAGACCATCATGGCCGATGTCGCGCTGCGCGGAGTGCGCAAATCCTACGGCAACCTCGAAGTGGTCCACGGGGTCGATCTCGACATCAAGTCGGGCGAATTCGTGGTTTTCGTCGGCCCGTCGGGCTGCGGGAAATCCACGCTGCTGCGGATGATTGCTGGTTTGGAACCGATCAGTGGCGGGCAGATCTCGATTGGCGGCAAGATCGTCAACGATATCCCCTCGCCGCAGCGCGGCATCGCCATGGTGTTTCAGTCCTATGCGCTCTATCCGCATATGAGCGTCTACGAAAACATGGCGTTTGGTCTCAAGCTGGCCAAGACGCCAAAAGCCGAGGTGGATCAACGGGTTCGCGAGGCCGCGCGGATTTTGCAGATCGAGGATTATCTCGACCGCATGCCCAAGGCGCTGTCCGGCGGCCAGCGCCAGCGCGTCGCCATTGGCCGCGCCATTGTGCGTAATCCTCGGGTGTTCCTGTTCGATGAACCGCTGAGCAATCTCGACGCCTCCTTGCGCGCCCAGACCCGCATCGAAATCGCCAAACTCCACGATACGCTAGACGCCACAATGATTTACGTCACCCACGACCAGGTCGAAGCCATGACTTTGGCTGACCGCATCGTCGTGCTCAATGCTGGCCGCATTGAGCAGGTCGGCTCCCCGCTGGAACTCTATCGCAACCCGGTCAACACCTTCGTCGCCGGCTTCATCGCCAGCCAGCGCATGAACTTTATCCCCGTCTCCCCCCAGCCCAACGGTCTCGGCCTGCCGGGCGATAAGCTACTGATTATGCAGCACTCTCAACTCGCTGCCGCCCGCACCCTCGGCGTCCGCCCCGAACATCTGGTGCTGGCTACCCCCGAAACCGCCCATTTCTCCGGCACCCTGTCCGTCATCGAACAGTTCGGCGAATACGCCCTGGCCTATGTCGAACTACCCGACGGCGAACTCATCACCGTCAAACTCGACGGCGCCCCCGATTTGCAACTGCACCAGACCATCCATATCGGCCTGCCGGCCGAAGCGGTGCATCTGTTCGACGAAGCAGGCCGGGCGTTGCGGTAGCGCCTCCAACACCCGGAATGGTAAAACTCCCAATAGACAAATGGTCGCGCTTGTCGATCCAATCACCGCTGGGACTTGGCGCGGCGGGCCCTGTTTGACATGCTTGTCAGGCATATACTCGATTCTGGATTTGCGGTCGTTTTGCGGCGCCGCACATCGTTTCATAGCAGTGATGGTGAACCAGACGGACCGGCGTTTCTTCAGTGAACGCCGGTCCGATCCGGTGATAGTGGGGTCTGCCGATGGCGCCGAATGTTTCCGGGCCTGGACGCGATGCGTTCGACTCAACTGGGCGCGGCCTGCAGCATCAGGGCCTGCGCCGCGCCAATGAACGCGCCGTGCTGATGGTGATTGCCTTCAATTCCGGCGTGTCCAATGCCGAGATTGCCCGCCTGTCCGGGCTGGCCCCGCAAACCGTTTCCGCCATTCTCACCGATCTGGATCGCGCCGGGCTGATCACCCGCGGCGAAGTGCTGCGTGGACGGCGCGGTCAGCCAGCGACGCCGATTTCCCTGCGAGCCGAAGGGGCGCTGGCCATCGGCGTCGAAATCGGCTGGCACCATATCGATGTGCTGCTGCTCGATCTGCATTTGCAGGTATCGGTCCGCCAGCATCGCAGCCACGACTTTCCCGATGCCTGCACGCTGGTCGGCGAGCTGGTCGACATGATCGGTACGCTGCTGGCCGGGCTGAGCGATGAACAGCGGGCGCGCACCCTCGATATCGGGATCGCGCTACCCAACAACATCGCCGACAATCTGGCACTGGTGGCGGCACCTGAGGCACAGCGGGCGCTGTGGCAACAGCTCGATCTGGTCGCCGAGCTGGAGCGGCGCACCTGCCTCACGGTCAGCACCTATAATGACGGCAATGCCGCCTGCTGGGCCGAGCTGATTGCCTTCGACAAGCCGCGACCGTCCAACTTCATCTATTTCCTGATTTCCCGCTATATCGCCGCCGGCATTGTCGGCCAGGGGACGCTGTGGGAAGGGCCGAGCGGCAATTCAGCCAATCTGGGCTCGATGCTGGTCGGCGATGCTGACGGGCAGCAGCAGGCGGCCCATTTCGTCGCCTCGGTCACGGCGCTCGAAGCCGGGCTCAAGGCCGCCGGCTTCACCGTCGATCCCGACTGCATCGAAGACTGGGACTGGGTGGCCATTGAGCCGGTGCTGGAACAGTGGATTATTGCCAGCGGCGCGGCGCTGGCGCGGGTGGTCCACAACACCATGACGGTGATCGAAACCGGGCTCGTGGTACTCGACAGCATTCTGCCGGCCCCGATCGTCGCACGGTTGGTGACGCAGCTGGAGGCCGAATTGCGGCTGCTGCCGGTCGCCCCTCACACGCCGCCGCAAGTGCTGTCCGGCCATCTCGGTCGGTTGGCGCCAGCCATCGGTGCGGCGGAGCTGACGCTCTACCGCCGCTTTTTCTCACGCACTCTCGCGGATCTGGCTGGCTGATTCATCGGCCAACTGGCCTAGCGCCTGGCGCAACTGCGCGCTCGGCGTAAACACCACCGTCTGGCGCGGGGCGATCCGGTGTTCGGTGCCGGTGCGCGGATTGCGGCCAATGCGTTCGGCCCGATCGCGCAGTTGCAGGGTCCCAAAAGCCGTCAGCTTCACATTTTCGCCGGCCATCAAGGCTTCGGCGATCAGCGCAAACATCGCTTCGCCTACGGCGGCTGTATCGGCCCTGCTCAGGCCCGTGCGGCGAGCTGCTGCATCGCTGAGCATGGCCCGCGTAACTGTTGTGGTCACTTCAAGATCCCCCTCACGGTTAAGTTCATAAGAAGAATTTAAGTCGCTGTCCAGCCGGCGTTCGATAACCTGAATATCGCGATCAAGTTTGGTTGACTTCTTTTAGAATGGTTATAAGCTAGCGAGCATTCTAAGAGACAAAACAAGCCGAATCGTGGCGCGTTTGGCCGCCGTTGTGGCCTGTGCTGCTAGCCGGGTTCTGCCCCAGAAAGGTCCGATGTGAGACTGACGCGTCAATCCAACTATGCGATCCGCACCCTGGTCTATTGCGCCGTCAATGCGCCGGAACTGAGCCGCGTCGCCGATATCGCCAAGGCCTACAATATTTCCGAGCTGTTCCTGTTCAAGCTGATCAAGCCATTGGTCGAAAACGGACTTTTGGCCACGGTGCGCGGTCGCCACGGTGGCATCAGGCTGGGCAAGAATGCCGAAGACATCACTTTGCTCGATACCATCCGCCTGACCGAAGAGAATTTCGCCCTGGCCGAATGTTTTGAGGATGGCGCCGATTGCCCGCTGATCGGGGAATGCGAACTCAATGGGGCGCTGCGTGAAGCGCTAGGCGCATTCTTCGACGTGCTGGCCAGCTACACCATCGCCGACCTCGCCAGCAAAAAGCGCTCCATCCGCCAGCGCCTCGGCCTGTCGGCCCTCGACGCGGTGATGGAACCGGCGCACTAAGGCACAGGTTTTTGCTGCACAGATTTGCACCCTCGGGCCTTGCCCGAGGGTGTTTTTGTAGGTGTGGGCAGGGCGACTGGCTCAAATTGCGGCATGCCCGCTCACCAATCCATCAAATATGAGTTTGACAGTCATAATAACTTATGGTTCTCTCACCGCATCACCGGGCGGGTTGGTTTGAGGGATTTAGCCAGCCATAGCCTGGGCCAGATGACGGGTGCTTGCTGCTACCGTCTCCCCGGGCTGGTCAGGGTCCTCAACGCCCTGATCAGCCTTTTTTCGCCGAGCCGGCGCAGTACTGGCATGCCCCGGCCAGCCTTCCCTTTGGGCGCGGTCTATGCTCTATCCGCGCCATGGCCGCAGCACCCCTTCTTTCGCTTCAGAATATCCGTTTGACCTTTGGTGGCACCACGCTTCTCGAAGGCGCCGAACTTATCGTGTCCCCCGGCCAGCGCATCGCGCTGGTGGGCCGCAATGGCTCAGGCAAATCCACTCTGCTCAAGATCGCCTCGGGCGATGTCACCCACGATAGTGGCGTGCGTTTCCTCGAGCCCAGCGCCACCTTGCGCTATCTGCCGCAGGAGCCGGATCTTTCCGCCTATGCCACGACTTTGGCCTATGTGGAGGCCGGTCTCGGGCCTGGCGATGACGATTATCGAGCGCAATATCTGCTCAGCTCGCTTGGCCTGACCGGCGAAGAAAATCCGAAAAACCTCTCGGGTGGCGAAGGCCGCCGCGCCGCATTGGCGCGGGTGCTGGCGCCCAAGCCCGATATTCTGCTGCTTGACGAGCCGACCAACCATCTCGATCTGCCGGCCATTGAATGGCTGCAGGCGGAACTGGAGTCGATGCGCTCGGCCATGGTGCTGATCAGCCACGACCGCCGTTTCCTCAGTGATTTGACCCGTGCCACCGTCTGGCTCGATCGTGGCGTCACCCGCCGGCTCGACAAGGGATTTTCCGCCTTTGAAGGCTGGCGCGACCAGGTGCTGGAAGAAGAAGAGCGCGACCGCCACAAGCTCGACCGCCAGATTTTGCGCGAAGAACACTGGATTCGCTACGGCGTCACCGCACGCCGCAAGCGCAATGTTGGTCGCCTCGAGCGCCTGGCCGATCTGCGCCAGGACCGGCGCGACCAGCGCAAGGTTACCGGCGCGGTCAATATGCAGGTTTCCGAGGGTCGCACCTCGGGTGCGCTGGTGGTGGAAGCGGAAAACATCGCCAAGACCTATGGCGATCGCGTCATTGTCGGGGATTTTTCCACCCGCGTGCTGCGTGGCGACCGGATTGGCATTGTTGGCCCCAATGGCGCCGGCAAGACCACGCTGATCAAGATGCTGACCGGCCTGCTGGCGCCCGATAGTGGCACCATCAAGCTCGGCTCGGCGCTGGAACTGGCGATGCTCGACCAGGGCCGCGCCAAGCTCGACGCCGATACCCGTCTGCGCGACGCGCTGACCGGGGGCGGCTCGGACACGCTGATCATCAACGGCCAGCCCAAGCATGTCGTTGGCTATATGAAAGACTTCCTGTTCAATCCCGAACAGGCCAATACCCCGATCGGCAAGCTCTCCGGTGGCGAGCGCGCCCGCGTGGCGCTGGCCCGCGCCCTGTCGCTGCCGTCCAACTTCCTGGTGCTGGACGAGCCGACTAACGATCTCGATCTCGAAACCCTCGACCTGCTCGAGGAAATGGTGTCCGACTATGCCGGCACTGCCATCATCGTCAGCCACGACCGTGATTTTCTCGACCGGGTGGCGACTTCGATCATCATCGCCGAAGGCGAGGGTGTGTGGACCGAATATGCCGGCGGCTATTCCGACATGGTGATCCAGCGCGGCGAAGGCGTGACGGCGCGCGAAGCTGCGCCCAAGGCCCATCGTCCCGGCAAGACCAGCCTGGCCCAGACCACCTCAGCCACCTCGGCTGCGCCGAAGCGCAAGATGAGCTTCAAGGAAAAGCACGCGCTGGAAACCCTGCCGGGCCAGATCAACAAGCTCGAAGACGAGATCAAGGCGATCAACGCCAAGCTGGCCGACGCCAATTTCTACACCCGCGATCCGAGCGGCTTTGCGGCCCAGTCCAAGCTGTTGCTGGCCGCCGAGGCCAAGCGCGCTGCGGCGGAAGAGCAGTGGCTGGAACTCGAATTGCTGCGGGAAGAGCTGGAGGGGTAGGCCTGCTGCCCCTCTGCTGCGATTCCGACATCTAAACGCGGTGTCATCCCGGCCTTGAGCCGGGACCCATCCTGAGATGGTTTCAGCGGCGTGATCTCGAGATGGGCCCCGGCTCAAGGCCGGGGTGACATCGTGGGTGGGGCAACATCCAGGCCCTCAAGGGAAGCCCAGCCCCCTAGTCCTTCCAGCCGAAATTCGGCTCAGCCAGATAATGCAGCTGCTCCGCCGCTTCGCCGCTGATGCGACGCAGCAACAGCGCGCCCAGATGGCGGCCGGCGTCGACGAAGTCTTCGAATACGGTTTCGGCGCCGGGCTGGAATTGCGCGAACATTTCCGAAGCCTGTTTCGACACCACATGGGCGGTCTTCCCGACCACCTTACCACTGTCATTGAGCGCGCCGATCACCGCCAGCGCCGACACTTCGGAGGCGCAGACCCAGCCATCGGGCGCGTCAGGGCGCTTGGTGCGCTTCATCACATAGGTGCGGATGGCGTCGGTGGCGCTGTTCAGATTCACGTCGGCGGCGAATTCATACTCGATGCCGGCTTGCTGCGCGGCGCGGGCCATGCCGGATTTGAGGTGGTCGGTATAGGTCAGCGCGCTGTCGGGCAGGATGATCGACACTTTTTTGCAGCCCTTGGCCACCAGCCGCTGCACCGCGCCATAGGCGAAGGCCTCGTTGTCGAAGTCGACCGAAGGGTGCTGCTCGGGCCAGTTGGTGCGGCCATGGCTGATGAAGGGGAAGTCATTGTCGAGCAGAAAGCGGATGCGCTCGTCAAAGCTCTCGGCCTTGGAGAAGATCACGCCATCGGCCATGCGGTTGCGCACGATATGGCGGATCGGCTCGATCGGCTCGACGCCGCGAAACAGCGGCGTGATGACGACGTGAAACGCGGTATTGCGCAAAGCTTCGGTCAGGCCTGTGACGATGGATGAACCAAAGCCGTAGATCTGCTCGTCCGGCTCCAGCACCAGCGCGATGACATTGGTGCGGCCGGTCTTGAGGCGCAGCGCTGCCCGATCGGGCAGATAGCCGATTTCGGCGGCGATTTTCTGCACGCGGTCGCGCGTATCCTGCGCCAGCTCGGGGGCATTGTTGAGGGCGCGGGAAATGGTGGTGACGGCGAGTCCCGTCATCTGCGCAATGGTCTTGAGCGTTGGCTTGCCGGATGGCTTGACGCCGCGCTTGCTCTTGGCAGCTACGGGCACGTCGTCTTCGGACACTATTATATTCCCCCGGAACCCGCTTTGGTCGGGCGGGACTTCATTAAAGGGCGACAACACCAGATTGTCCGGCCCAGTTCAAGCGCCGCCGCGATCGCCAAGCGGCTGATGAACGTACATCATGATATCACAAGGGTTTATAGTCCTGGTGTGCGACCAAAGTGGGGACGTCTTTTCTCGTTTTTCTGCATTCTCTGGTCGGGAAATGTCTAGTAATCCCGCCCAAACGCTCTTATCTTGCCAGCACTGCATCGGCACCTGCCGATGTATGAGCCGTTCAACCAGCAGGAAAGGACTGAAGATGACCACTTCGAATCGCTTCACCATCCATGCCGGTTATCCGCTCGTACGCAGCGCACTCCAGGCCAAACGCCGCCAAGGGATTTGTCGCTCGAAACGAATGTGACCCCTGTCACGCTTTCGTCTCAGACTCTCGATAAACCCCCAGCAATGCCGGCCAGCATGGTGCATCCCCACCAGCTTCAAGATTTTTGGCCTGTGCATTGTGCAAGTGGAGCGTCCACAAATGCAGGAACGCAGTCTCGACCGGGCCAAGGCCCATAAGCCCATCGTCATCGAAGTCGCCGGGGAACCGCTCGGCGTCGTGGTGCCGCATGCCGACGGCTACCGCTTTCTCGCGGTGAAGCTACCGGCCTTCGCCATTGACGGCCAGCAGTTCGAAACCGTCGAAAAGGCCCATTTCGCCGTCTCGCAGGCCGTCCGCAAGGGCAGCGCCGACGCGGCGTAGTCGCTGTTCGAATTGAGTGGCTTTGCCACGCCATCAACACCCACCTGTGGGCGAGGCTGTAATCAGCCCTGCCTCTCAATCATCATTCGTTGCATTCAACTCATCGGGGTGCCGGCCTTCGCCATCGCTTGGCGGGGGCGTCAGGGCCGCATCGATCACGCGTGCCAAGGCAGCGACGTCAATCGACGCCGCTTGCCCCTGCCGTTCCAGCTCTTTGGTGATGGCGGCGGCAATCACCTGGCGGCGGTCGTCCACGGCTTTAGCCATTGCCATCGATGGAAATGCCGCCATCGTCCACCCGCACTTCGATGCCGGGACGGGCCTGCTCCTGCTGATAGGTATAGATGCCGAAGCCGACCAGGGCGATCAGCAGAATGGCGACCACGGCATAAAGACCATTGCGACTCATAGAGAACTCCTGACGCTGTTGTGCTGGAGCAACGCGCCAAGTGGCAAAGGGTTCAACCCATTGCATTATTCCTGGGTGACGATGGCCCGCAGCGCCATCACCAGCGCGGTGATGCCAATGGCCACCGGACCGGAATTGTCGATCATGATCGGGCTGATGCCGGCCGGCACCGGAGCCGTTTCGCGCGCCAGTCTGGCGGTGATCTGGTCGCCGCTTTCGCGCCCAAGGCGGCGCAGTCGGTCGGCCCGGCGCGAGATTTCGGCGCTGATCAGCACCACAGCGCAACTGGGATATTTCGCCAGCGCCACACTCACCGCATGGCGCGACACATTGGCGACGACGATTTTCCCCAGTGCGAGATCGGTATCGAGGCTCAGCGGTAAGCCATAGCGCAGATTATGCGCGTCCCAGGCGAGGGCGAAGCGCCCCGCCGCCTCCATCTGGTGGAAGATTGCCGCGTCGAGCCCGTCATGCGGCTCGGTTTCGGCATCGGTCGGGCGGCTGACCACCCGGCGGACGAAGACGAAGCGCTTGTCATTCTCCAGCGCCTGCCGCGCCCCGGTGATCAAGGTGTCCTTGCCGACTCCCGAGGGGCCGACGATCAGGACCAGGGCACCGAGGGTACGCGCCATGTTTTAGCTGACCCTTTGCCCTTGCCGCCAGACGCTGCGCACCACCGGCAGGCCGTCGATCACCCGTACCCGCACCAGATCGGCGCGTTTGCCAATGGCGATTTCGCCCCGGTCATCGAGGCCGGCGGCCTTGGCCGGATTGCGCGTCACAGTTGCCAAAGCGGCGGGCAGTTCGAGGCCATCGATGCGCTGCGGCAACACGAAGGCGGCCTGCAGCAGGGCGAAGGGCACATAGTCCGAGCTCAGAATATCCAGCAGTCCGGCCCGCACCAGATCGGTGGCCGAAATATTGCCAGAATGCGAGCGGCCGCGCACCACATTGGGCGCCCCCATCAAAATGGCGAGGCCGGCGTCATGCGCCGCCGCGGCAGCTTCCAGCGTGGTGGGGAATTCGGAAATCGCCACCCCGTCGGCCACGCCCTCTTCGACATGCAGCAAAGTGGTGTCGTCATGGCTGGCCAGCGGCAGGCCCAGTTCACGACAGCGGGCGACAATATGCGCGCGGTTGGGCGCCGAATAGCGATCATGCTCGGCCTGGCGGGCATCGAGATATTCGTCCAGCTCGGTCTGGCTGCGGCCGATCTTGTCCTTGTAGAAGCGCTTATAGTCCTCCAGCGAGCTGAACTGGCGCTGGCCGGGCGTGTGGTCCATCACCGAGGCCAGCCGGGTTTGGGCATGGCTGGCATGGGCCTCGAATTGTTCGATCACATCGGGCGTCGGCAATTCGCAGCGCAGATGCACAAAATGTTCGGCCCGCAGCCAGCCGCCGGCCCGGCCGCTGGCAATGGCGCCGGTTAGCTGGTCGACATGCTGGCCCATATCGGGCAGGTCGGGGTCCGAGCCGATGCGCACCGCGTCGAATACCGTGGTGATGCCCGAGCCGATGATCTGCACGTCATGGGCATGCAATGCCGCCATGGCGTCCCAGAACACGCCGGGGCGCGGCCGGTAATGGCTTTCCAGATGATCGGTATGCAGCTCGACCAGGCCCGGAATCAGATAGTCGCCATCCATGTCCTCGCCGACACCAGCGCCGCCGGTGTCGATGGCGGTGATGATCCCGTCCTTGGTGGCGAGGCCGCCCTCGATAACTGCATCGCCGAGCACGATGCGCGCATTGGCAAAATTGGTGTCAGTCATCAGGCGCCGGCTCCAAGCTTGAAATCGGCCACGCGACGGAACGGCTTGCCCGCGTCGGGTTCATGAAACAGGCTGAGCCGATCAAGCTGCAGCTTCTGGTCGAGCACCGGGCCGAACCAGGTGGCGGCGGCGACCGCGATGTCATGCGCGTCAGTTTCGGCCAGTCGGTCGGTCAGCGTCATGTGGAAGCGGAATTCCTCGAATACATAGGGGTAGCCATAGGCGCCGAGCAGTTCGAGCTGGCGTTCGCTGAGCCCCTTGTTGGCGCGACTGGCCTGCTCCTTGGCCGACATCGGCGCGCGCAGCGGGTCAAAATCCTCCACCACATGGGCGGCAAAATCCTGCAGCGCGTCATTGTCCTCGACCAGCAGCGCCAGAAAGCCATCAAGCGAAGCGATCTTGGGCACACCGATATCGAAGGGCTCATGCTTGGCGGCAAATTCACCGAGCGCGGCGCGCAGGTCACTCTCATTGGCGCCGTCCACCAAGCGCATCGGCGCCTTGAGCGTCGCGTGAAAGCCATAGCGATTGGCCGACTGGGTGAGATTGAGCAGGCGATTGCGATCAATGCCGGCCACCGGACCGCTGAACAGATCGCCATCGCTGGCGTCGCGCCCCAGCCAGGTGGCGGCGCGCTCCCACAGATTGCTGGTGGCGGACGGGGCAAAATAGATCGCGAATCGTTCGGTCATCGGTACTCCTTGACCCTGCCGCTAGGCATATTGTGTGTCGTCCGTTTGACAATTGTCCAGCCGACCCAATGCTGGCTACCCTTGCCGCCACCGAATCGCAAGCCGAGAGAGACTATGGACCGCGCCCTGCTTGAACAGATGTTCCGCCACGCCGTGGCGCAGGCCCAGCCCGCCTTGGCGGTGCGCCGCCATCTGCCGGAACGCCCCGCCGGCCGCACCATCGTCATCGGCGCCGGCAAGGCCTCGGCGCAGATGGCGCGAGCCTTCGAGCTGGCCTGGGATGGTCCGCTCAGCGGGCTGGTGGTGACGCGCTATGGCTATGCCGAGCCCTGCGAGCGCATCGAAATCGTCGAAGCCGCGCATCCGGTCCCCGACGAAGCCGGGTTCCTGGCGGCGCGCCGCATCATGGAGACGGTGTCGGGCCTCGGCCCGGACGATCTGGTGGTGGCGCTGATCTCGGGCGGCGGTTCTTCGCTATTGCCGGCGCCAGCGCCGGGGCTGACGCTGGATGACGAGCAGGCCATCAACCGGGCGCTGCTGGCCTCGGGCGCGCCGATCTCGGTGATGAATTTGATCCGAAACCAGTTCTCCACCATCAAGGGCGGCAGGCTGGCTGCCCATTGCGCCCCGGCGCAGGTGGCGACTCTGGTGGTGTCCGATGTGCCCGGCGACGATCCGGCGGTGGTGGCCTCGGGCCCGACCATTGCGCTGGCCGGCTCGCGGGCGCTGGCCCGCCAATATGCCGAACTGTACCAGCTCAACCTGCCGCCCCGCGCCCAAAGCCTGCTGGCGAGCGACAACAATCCGGCTCCGCTCCCCGACGACAAGGTGTTTGCCCGCAACAGCGTGTGCACCATCGCCTCGGCGGCACTATCGCTGGAGGCAGCGGCCGAGCTGGCGCGCCAACACGGCGTCGAAGCCGCCATTCTCTCCGATTCCATTGAGGGCGAATCCCGCGACGTGGCCCAGGTCCACGCCGCCATGGCCCGCGAAATCGCCCTGCGCAATCGCCCCTTTGCTAAACCCGCCGTGCTGCTCTCGGGCGGCGAAACCACGGTGACCTTGCGCGGCAAGGGCAGGGGCGGGCGCAATGGTGAGTTCCTCCTGGCGCTGGCCATCGCCATTGACGGGCTGGACGGCATCACCGCGCTGGCCGCCGATACCGATGGCATTGACGGCTCGGAGGACAATGCCGGGGCCTTTGTCGATGGCGGCACCGCGACGCGGCTGCGCCAGGCCGGCATCGACCCGCTGGCTTCCCTGGCCAATAATGACGCCTGGACCGCCTTCAACACCATTGGCGACCTGCTGATCACCGGCCCCACCGGCACCAACGTCAATGATTTCCGGGCGATCCTGGTGCGGTAAGGCGCATCGCCTAAAATAATCATACAATTACCCTTGGCAGAGCGGGGGCAGCTCTGTTCTATACGGCGACTTTTCGGGAGGAGCCGTTTCATGGCTAAACGCAAGATCGCCGTCATTGGCGTGGGCAAGATCGCGCAGGACCAGCATCTGCCGGTGATCGACAATTCCGATGATTTCGAACTGGCAGCGACGGTCTCGACGCGCGGGCTGAGCCACAATGGCGTGCCGGTGTTCAAGACTCCCGGCGAGCTTTATGCCGCCATGCCCGATGTCGGGCTGGTATCCATCTGCACGCCCCCCGGCATTCGCCATCAATATGTCCGCGAGGCGCTCGACGCCGGCAAGGACGTGATGATGGAAAAGCCCCCGACCACGACGATTTCCGAACTGGACGATCTGATCGCGCATGCCAAGCGGCTCGACCGCGTGCTCTACCAGACCTGGCACAGCCAATATAACGCGGCGGTGGATCGCACCAAGGTGCTGCTGGCCGAGCAGGGCGTCAAATCCGTCCGCATCGACTGGCGCGAAAGCGTACGCAAATGGCATCCGGGGCAGGATTGGGTGTGGGAGCCGGGCGGCTTCGGCGTCTGCGATCCCGGCATCAATGCGCTGTCGATCTTCACCAAGATCATGCCGTTCCCGGTGTTTATCGAACGCGCCAAGCTGACCTTCCCGGCCAATCGGCAGACCCCGATCGACGTCGAAATCGCCTTCAAATCGGGCCAGCTGCACCAGCCCAAACTGTCGGCCGGCTTCAACTGGCTGGAAGAGGATGGCGAGATCTGGACCTTCCGCATCGAGACCGGCACCGGTTCGGTGATCAAGCTCGAAGGGGGTGGTCGCTCGCTGACTGTCGATGATCGGCTGGTGCTCGAACACGGCGATGCCGAATATGCCGCCATGTATGATCACTTCGCTGGCCTGCTCGAGCGCCACCAGACCGATGTCGACGCCGCGCCCTTGCGGTTGATGAGCGACGTGTTCCTGATGGGCGCGCGCGAAAATGGGCCGGAATTTGCGTGGTAGGAGTCAGCGCGGCGCGCAAAACGCCAGCGCGCGGTTGATGGCATAGAGCGAGCCATCCAGCGCGATGTGGTTGGCCGGCATCGCCGAGCCATCCTCGGGCGCCAGATAGGCCACCGCGCCATTGGCCAGATTATCGAGCACCCAGGAGACATCCCCGGTCAGCCGCGCCCCATAAGGCGCGGCGGCTTCGGCCACAAAGCCACGGGTTTCCTTGTCGATGGTGATGGCCCAGCGCCCGGCATCGTCAGCGCGGCTGGTATGAAGATGCACCCCGGCGGAGAAATCATCTTCGCAGCGCACCGCGATGCAGGTGAAGGCCGTGGCGGTCGACCCCAGCGCGCAGCCCAGCGTTGCCCGGTCGCCTTCGCCCGGCAGCGGTGAATAATGCCAGCCGGGCTCCTGCGCCATGGCCGGCGTCAGCAGCATTGCCAGCATCAGCGCTTGGGCTGGATGAGGTCCCATTTGTTTCCATAGAGATCGGCAAACATCGCCACCGAGCCATAATCCTCGTGGCGCGGCGCCTCGAGGAAGCTGACGCCCCGCTCGAGCATGGCGGCATGGTCGCGGACGAAATTGTTGGTTTCGAGGAAAAACATCACTCGACCACCGCCCTGATTGCCGACTGCGGCGGTCTGGCTGGGGCCATCGGCGCGGGCCAGCAGCAGCTGCGCGCCGCTCCGCCCCGGCGGCGCCACGACCACCCAGCGTTTGTCGGCACCCAGTTCGGTGTCGGTGATGAGGTCGAAGCCGAGCGTGTCACAAAAAAATGTGAGCGCATCGTCATAGTCGTTAACGAGCAGTGCGGCGGTGGCAATGGATTGGCTCATGACACCATGGATCACTGGCGCCGTGGGCAGGTCAAGCCGGCTTGACCGGATCGAACGGTTCATTCCAAAACCGTCCAATTCTGTGGAATGAGGTTTCTCGTGCCATCAGATTGACCAAATGGTCAAGCTGACCCATTGCCATCCCACAGATTCTAGGCTTTGTTGACGCCCAAGCTCCGGCTGGCAAAAGCCGGATGCGCTAAAAATTACTTGGGAGACGACAATCATGAAATTGATGCACACGCTGCTGGCAGCGACTGCTGTCATGGCCATGGCCATAGGTGCCGCACAGGCCAAGCAGCTGGTCTACTGCTCGGAAGCATCCCCTGCGCACTTCGATCCAGGCCCGCTCACCGGCGGTAATGACTTCGACGCCTCGTCGCACACCATCTATAACCGCCTCGTTGAATTCGTTCCGGGCGGCACGGCTGTTGAGCCGGCGCTGGCTGAGAGCTGGGAAGTTTCGGCAGACGGCCTGGAGATCACCTTCAAGCTGCGCCCGGGCGTCAAGTTCCACACCACCTCCTATTTCACTCCGACGCGCGACCTGAACGCTTCCGACGTGATCTTCACCTTCGAGCGCCAGTACAAGGAAGACAATCCTTGGTTCGCTTACCTCGAAGGCATGACCTGGGACTATTTCCAGGGCATGGACATGTCCCACTACATCAAGGAAATCGTTGCGGTTGACGATCTGACCGTCAAGTTCGTGCTGAACGAGCCCAACGCGCCGATGATCGCCAATCTGGCGATGGACTTCGCTTCGATCGTCTCCAAGGAATATGCCGAGCAGCTCGAAGCTTCGGGCGATCTGGCAGCCTTCTCGACTCAGCCGGTCGGCACCGGTCCGTTCGAACTGGTCGATTACCAGCTCGACACCGTCATCCGCTACAAGGCTTTCCCCGACTATTGGGACGGCAAGCGCAAGATCGACGATCTGATCTTCGCCATCACCACCGACCAGTCGGTGCGGGCGCAGCGTCTGATCGCCGGCGAATGCGATATCATGCCGTACCCGGCACCAGCCGATATCGCCACCCTGCAGGGCAATGACAATCTCGTCGTGCTGGAGCAGGAAGGCCTGAACATCGGCTACATGTCCTATAACGTGACCGAAGCTCCGTTCGACAACGTCCTGGTGCGTAAGGCACTCTCGATGGCTGTCGACAAGGCTGCGATCATCGAGGCCGTGTACCAGGGTGCTGGTCAGGACGCCAAGAACCTGATCCCGCCCACCATGTGGTCGTATAACGACGCCATCCCGGCCGACGTCTATGATCCGGTTGCCGCCAAGAAGATGCTCGATGACGCTGGCGTCACCGGGCTGACCACCGATCTGTGGGCCATGCCGGTGTCGCGTCCCTACAACCCCAACGCCCAGCGCGTTGCGGAACTGATCCAGGCCGACTGGGCTGCGATCGGGGTGACCGCCAACATCGTCTCCTACGAATGGACCGAATATCGCGAGCGCGGCAAGCAGCCCGACCGCAAGGGTCCGTTCCAGATCGGCTGGACCGGCGACAATGGTGATCCGGATAACTTCTTCGCCACCCTGTTCTCCTGCTCGGCCGTTGGCGTGTCCAACTACTCGAGCTGGTGTGACCAGGACTTCGAGGCGCTGATCCAGAAGGCCAAGACCACCTCCGACCAGGCCGAGCGTACGGCCCTGTACGAGCAGGCCCAGGTGATCTTCAAGGATCAGGAACCGGCTCTGACGCTGGCTCACTCGAAGGTGTTCATGCCGATGAACAAGAAGGTGCTCAACTACACCATGAGCCCGCTTGGCAATCACAGCTTCAAGGACGTCGATATCGCTGAGTAAGCGAAGCGTCTGAAAGTTGCACAGGGCTCCGGGGTCGGCTTGATCGTCCCCGGGGCTCTCTTGACTATAGGGGCAGGACAACGCCCATGACCGCTCATGTGGCTGACTGCTGTCGCATTCGGAAAACACCGGCCCGGCATATCCATTCCGGCCCCAAGGTAACCCGCTTATGCTGAATTATATCCTGCGCAAGCTTGCGCTGATCGTGCCGACACTGATCGGCATCTCCATCTGCGCCTTTGCTTTTGTGCGCGTCCTCCCAGGCGATCCCATTCTGGCCATGGCTGGCCAGCACGGCGTGACGCCGGAACGCTACGAAATCCTCAAGGAGCAGTTTGGCTACAACCTGCCGATCTGGCAGCAATATTTCAATTATGTCGGCAATCTGCTGCAAGGCAATTTCGGCATCTCGCTGGCCACCAAGCGCCCGGTGCTCAACGAATTCATGACTCTGTTCCCGGCCACGGTGGAACTGGCCCTGGTGGCGATGATGTTCGCCATTGGCGTCGGCGTGCCCGCTGGCGTGCTGGCGGCGGTCAGGCGCGGCTCCTGGATCGACCAGCTCGCCATGAGCGTGGCGCTGACGGGTTATTCCATGCCCATCTTCTGGTGGGGCCTGCTGCTGATGATGTTCTTCTCGGCCTATCTGGGCTGGACCCCGGTTTCCGGCCGCATCGCGCTGAGCTTCTTCCTCAAGCCGATTACCGGCTTCATGCTGATCGACACCCTGCTGCATGGCAACTGGCCCGCCTTCGTCTCGGCGCTGCGCCATCTGATCCTGCCGGCCATCGTGCTCGGCACCATTCCGCTGGCGGTGATCGCGCGGCAGACCCGTTCGGCCATGCTCGAAGTGCTGGGTGAGGATTATGTCCGCACCGCCAAGGCCAAGGGCCTGTCGAACCGGCGCGTGGTCAATGTGCATGCGCTGCGCAACGCCTTGATCCCGGTGGTCACCACCATCGGGCTGCAGGTGGGGCTGCTGCTGGGCGGCGCCATCCTCACCGAAACCATTTTTTCCTGGCCCGGCATCGGCAAATGGATGATCGATTCCATTTTCAAGCGCGACTATGTCGCCGTGCAGTCCGGCCTCTTCCTGATTGCGTGCATCGTGATGGCGGTCAATCTGATCGTGGACGTGCTCTACGCTGTCATCAACCCGCGTATCAGGGTGCAGTAATATGACCGAAGCTCTTCCGACGCCGGCCGAGATCCCGGCGCAAAAGACCAATAGCCTCGCCGAATTCTGGTATTATTTCTCCGTCAATCGTGGCGCCGTTGTCGGCCTCGCGGTGATCCTGGTGCTGGTGCTGGTGGCGCTGTTCGCCCCCTGGATCGCGCCCTATTCGGCCGAGCAGCAATTCCGTGCGGCCTTCAAGACGCCGCCCTTCTGGGGCGAGGGTGGCTCGATGGCCTTCCCGCTCGGCACCGATGAAGTGGGGCGCGATATGCTGTCCCGCCTGATCCATGGCTCGCGCTATTCGCTGTCGATCGGCGCCGTCGTGGTGACCATTGCCGCCAGCGTCGGCATCGTGCTCGGCCTGTTGGCCGGTTATTTCGGTGGCTGGATCGATACCGTGATCATGCGCGTCATGGACGTGATCTTGGCCTTCCCCTCGCTGCTGCTGGCGCTGGTGCTGGTGGCCATTCTGGGGCCGGGTCTGGTCAATGCCATGCTGGCGATTTCGCTGGTGCTGCAGCCGCATTTTGCCCGCCTGGTGCGTGCCGCCGTGATGGCGGAAAAGAACCGCGAATATGTCACCTCGGCCAAGATGGCCGGCGCCGGCCATATGCGGCTGATGCTCAAGACCATCCTGCCCAACTGCCTGGGCCCGCTGATCGTGCAAGCGACGCTGTCCTTCTCCAACGCCATTCTCGACGCGGCGGCGCTCGGCTTTCTCGGCATGGGCGCGCAGGCGCCGACGCCGGAATGGGGCACCATGCTGGCCAAGGCCCGCGAATTCATCAGCAGCGATCCGTGGATTGTCACCTTTCCGGGGCTGGCCATTCTCATCACTGTGCTGGCGATCAACCTGGTCGGCGACGGCCTGCGCGACGCCCTCGATCCCAAGCTGAAGAGGAGCTGACGCCATGGCTCTGCTGGATATTCGCAACCTTACCGTATCGTTCGATACCTCGGTCGGCCTGTTCAAGGCCGTCGACGGCATTGATGTCTCCGTCGATGGCCGCGAAGTGCTGGCCATTGTCGGGGAAAGCGGCTCGGGCAAATCCGTGGCCATGCTGGCGGTGATGGGGCTGCTGCCCGCCACCGCCACGGTTACCGCCGACAAGATGGAATTCGAAGGCCGCGACCTGCTGTCGATGAGCCCCGCCGACAAGCGTCGCATCATCGGCAAAGACATCTCGATGATCTTTCAGGAGCCGGTGGCGAGCCTTAATCCGTGCTTCACCGTCGGGTTCCAGATCGAGGAAGTGCTCAGCCGCCATATGGGGCTACGCGGCCGGCCGGCGCGCGACCGGGCGATTGAACTGTTGCGGCATGTCGGCATCAAGGATGGCGCCGAGCGCCTCGGCGCTTTCCCGCACCAGATGAGTGGCGGCCAGTGCCAGCGCGTGATGATCGCCATGGCCATTGCCTGCAATCCCAAGCTGCTGATCGCCGACGAACCGACCACGGCGCTCGACGTGACCATCCAGAAGCAGATTCTCGATCTGCTGGTACAGCTGCAGGCCGATACCGGCATGGCGCTGATCATGATCACCCATGACATGGGCGTGGTCGCCGAAACCGCTGATCGGGTCATTGTGCAATATAAGGGCCACAAGATGGAGGAGGCCGACGTGCTGACTCTGTTCGAAAACCCCAGCTCCAACTACACGCGGGCGCTGCTTTCGGCGCTGCCGGAAAACGCGGTGGGTGATCGCCTGTCGACGGTGGCCGACTATAATTTTGCCCATGATCTGGAGGCCGGCCAATGAGCACCCCCGTCCTCGAAGTGCGCCACCTGCAACGCGATTACGTAGCCTCGGGCGGGCTGTTCCGCCCGGCCAAGGTGGTGCAGGCGGTCAAGAACGTCAATTTCCGGCTCGACAAGGGCAAGACCCTGGCCGTGGTTGGCGAAAGCGGCTGCGGCAAGTCCACTCTGGCCCGCATGATCACGCTGATCGACCAGCCGACCGCCGGCGAGATCCTGATCGATGGCCTGCCGGTTGACGCCAAGCACGTGACCAAGGCGATGCGCCAGAAGGTGCAGATCATCTTCCAGAACCCCTATGGCTCGCTCAATCCGCGCCAGAAGATCGGTGAAGTGCTGTCCGAGCCGCTGCTGCTCAACACCACGATGAGCGCCGCCGAGCGCCGCGACAAGTCAATGCAGATGCTGCTCAAGGTCGGCCTCGGCCCCGAGCACTTCAACCGCTACCCGCATATGTTCTCAGGCGGCCAGCGCCAGCGCATCGCCATCGCCCGCGCCCTGATGCTCAATCCGAGCTTCCTGGTGCTGGACGAGCCGGTGTCGGCGCTCGATCTGTCGGTACAGGCGCAGATTCTCAATCTGCTCAAGGATCTGCAGGACGAGTTCGGCCTGACCTATGTGTTCATCAGCCACGATCTGAGCGTGGTGCGTTACATCGCCGACGAGGTGATGGTGATGTATTTCGGCGATGTGGTCGAGCACGGCAGCCGCGACGAAGTGTTCGGCAACCCCCAGCACGACTACACCCGCACCCTGTTCGCCGCGACGCCCAAATCCAGCGTCGACAGCATCAAGGCACGACTGGCCAAGAAAGCTGCGCTGGCCGGATAAGACACCGGCCTGCGTGTCTTGCTCCACCCCCTCCTAGCCTCCCCCATCAAGGGGGAGGTACAGCGCAGTGGTTGTGACCGGATCTCGCCCACGAGTGGAGAGACGCCTCCCCCTTGATGGGGGAGGTTGGGAGGGGGTGGGGCCCCAATCCCAATTTACCCGACAACTACCCGCATCCCCGCCGCCGACGACGCGATCATCGCATCAATCAGCCGGTGCACGCGCAAGGCCGAATGCCCGGTGCTCAGCGGCTGCCGACCATGCCGGACCGCATCGGCAAAATCGGCGATCTGCGCCGCATGCCAATCAAACGGAAACGCCATCGGATCGGCGCCGCCGCCGCCGCCCACACTGGCTTCGCCCTCGGTGATGATCTCGCCGGCCATGGTGTGAATGGTGAGATTGCCCGCCGTCAGCGTCGCCGTGGCATGCTCGAAATTCAGCGTCAGGCTTTCCGGGCCGCCGGGGAAACTGGCGGTGGTGGCCATCACCGCGCCGACCGCGCCATTGGCAAATTCCAGCCCCGCCGAGACGAAATCCTCGGTTTCCATTCGGTGCAGCCGTGTGGTCCGGGCCATGGCGGTGACGGCGCTGACCTCACCGCAGAGGCTCAGCATCAGATCGAGCGAATGGATCGCCTGGGTGATCAGCACCCCGCCGCCGTCCTGGGCCAGCGTGCCGCGACCAGGCTGGTCGTAATAGCCCGCCTGCGGCCGCCACCACGGCACCACCAGATGCGCCGCTTCGAGCCGGCCATAGCGGTTCTCGGCCACCGCCTCGGCCAGATAGCGCGAGGCGCGGCGAAAGCGATGCTGGAACACCACGCCCAGCGTGATGCCGGCATCGTCGGCCAGTCTGACAATGCGTTCGGCCGCCGCCAGCGTCCGCTCCACCGGCTTTTCCAGCAGCACATGCTTGCCCGCCTTGGCCGCCGCCGCGACGATGGCCTCGCGGGCATTCGGCGGCGTCACCACCAGCACGGCATCGAGCTGCGGATCGGCGAGCAGCGCCTCGTAGCTTGTCGCCTCAGGGAAACCATAGGTCCGGCAGAATTCGGCGCGTTGTACTGGATCGCGGCGATAGACCCCGCGCACGGCAATGTCCGCGCTGAGCGATTGCAGCGCCAGCGCATGCGGCTTGGCGCCCATGCCGGCCCCGATCACGCCAAAAATGAACCGTCCCTGTTCGTCGCCCATCGCCGCATTCCTCCTGCACACTATGCAGCGATCAATGCCTGATGGGGGCGAGTTTGAGAAGGGCGGGTAGCCGCAATCTGGCCGCTCTAGGAGGCGCGCCGCCACGCTTTGGTGGTGAGGAAGGTTTCGAGATCGGCCGGGCTGAGCGGGCGGGAGAAGGCAAAGCCCTGCAGAATATCGCAGCCCAGATCGCGCAGGATGGCGGCATGCTCCATGGTCTCGACGCCCTCGGCCACCACCTCGATGCCCATCGATTTGCCGATATCGACAATGGACGCCAGCAACTGGCGCTGCCCCGGATCGACGAGGATCGGATTGACCAATTGCCGGTCGATCTTGAGGCGCTTGGGCCGCAGCTTCTGCAGCGAGACGATGGAGGCGTAGCCGGTGCCGAAATCGTCGATTTCGACATCGATGCCCAAATCCTTGATCTGGTCGATGTTCCAGCCGACCACGGCGTCGCCTTCATCGAGATAGATCGATTCCACCAGCTCGAAGCTCAGCCGTCCCGGCGCGATATCGAGCTGACGCAACCCGGCGATCAGGTCCTCGTCGTCGAGCCGGCGTAGCGACACATTGACCGAGGCGCGCGGCACCCCCAATCCCAAACCGTCCCAACGTTTCAGCGCGGCCAGCGTCTGCTCAAGGATCAGCCGGTCGAGCGTGGCGACGACATTGAGCTCTTCGGCAATGCGCATGAAGGCGTCGGGCGCCTTGATGCCCTCGCTGGGATGCTGCCAGCGCGCCAGCGCCTCCACCCCGACCACTTCGAGCGTGTGGGCATCGAACTGCGGCTGGAACCAGGCGACGAATTCATGGCGCTCCAGCCCGCTGAGAATTTCGTCGGCGATCCGCTTGGTGCTGACCACTTCGGCCTGCAGCGTCTCGGAGAAAAACTCGTAGCGGTTGCGGCCGCGCGCCTTGGCCCGATACAGCGCGATATCGGCATTGATCAGCAGCCGTTTGGCGTCGATTTGCGGGCCACGATCGGCGGCGATGCCGATACTGACGCCGAAGCGGCACTGATGGCCCTCATAGGTGGCCGGCTGGCGCATCTGTCGGACGATGCGCTCGGCCAGCGTGCCCAGTTGGATATCGCCATCGCTGGCGGTGGTGAGCACCACGAATTCATCGCCGCCGATGCGGGCCACGAAGTCGGCAGCACTGCAATTATGGCGCAACACCGCGCTGGCATGGATCAGCATGGCGTCGCCGGCGGCGTGGCCCAGCGTGTCGTTGATCTGCTTGAAGCGGTCGAGATCGATATGCAGCAGCGCCATGGTGCCACTGCCCTGGCAGCCCTCGGCCGCCAGCCGCTTCAGCATCTCGTCGAGATAGCGCCGGTTGGGCAGGCCGGTCAGGCTGTCATGCAGGGCATTGTGCTCGATGCGGACGCGGGCGAGTTCCAGCTCGCGATTGCGCGCCTCGGTGAGCTGGGTGGCGCGGCGCAGATCCTCGTTGAGGACCACGTCCTCGGTGATGTCCCAATTGACGCCGACCAGCTTTTCCGTCGCGCCGGGCTCGTGGAACAGCGCCCCGACCGAGCGGATATGGCGGACCTGGCCATCGGGCAGCAGCACCCGGTAATCGGATTCATAGCGCCCGGTGGCGGCGATCATGCGTTTGAATTCGGCGTCGGCGCGCTCCCGGTCATCGGGGTGCAGGGCCTGGTGCCAATGGCTGAGATTGCGCGCCCCGTCATCGGTGGGCAGGCCAAACAACTCGCTGGTGCGTTGGTCCCAGTTTTCCGTGCCGTTGACCATGTCCAGTTCCCAGACGCCGACCTTGGACACGCCCAGTGCCAGCCCCAGCCGGCGTGACAGGCGCGCCAGTTCGGCCTCGCGGATCTTGAGTTCGCGGAAATGCTGTTGCCGTTCACCCACCAGCCGCCCGGTAATGACGATGGGCAGCAGGATCAGCGCGCTGGCGGCCATCATCGCCACGCGCAACAGCCAGCTGCCGTCCTGGGCCATCCAGCCGTCCTTGGGCACGGCAGCGATTTCCCACGAGCCAAACGGCAACGCCACCTCGGCGGTCACCGGGTTGGCGGCGTCGAGGTTGCGGCCGAAAAAGCGCGAGCCGCTGCCACCGGTGGCGTCCCTGCCGGTGATCGAGATGTCGATATCCTGGTCTGCGGTCAGCAGCCCGCTATCGCGATACAGCCGTTCGACATCGACCACCGCCGAAACCACGCCCCAGAACCGGGGTCCGTCAGGCCCGTCAAGATAGACCGGAAAGCGCCCGACAAAGCCGCGCCCGCCCTGCACCAGATCGACCGGACCGGCCAGCAGCAGCTTGCCGGTATCGCGGGCCCGCAGCACGCCCTCGCGCTGGGCATCGTTTTTCAGATAATCCAGCCCGATGGCCCGCTCATTGCCTTCCAGCGGATAGGTCATAGAGACCACGAGGTCGGGCGCCCCCGCCACGGAATGCAGCTGGCTCTGTTCCTCGAACAGGTTCGACACCAGGGCGGCGAAGCGCTCCTGCTGCATCTCCGGTTCGGTGGCAATGGTGGCGACCAGCCCCCGGATCAATTGGATATTGCTGTTGATATTGCCTTCCAGCTTGGCACGGATCAGCGATACCTGCGCCAACACCCCGGCGCGCATCCGCTCTTCATGCAGAACGCTGCTCTGCCGGTCGAGGATCACCCCGCCGACCACCAGCACGGCCAGCGCCACCAGCGTCGGCAGGACGATGGGCCGTAGCCAGGCCAGGCGATGCTCGTGCAGAGGGGACTCGTTCAAAGCCAAGGGGAACCGCCAATCGTCACGGCCCTTCTGGCCCGCCTGCGCCATGATGTGCCGCGACGGTTTAACTTTCGCTTATTTTGCCGGCGAACTGGCCCGGTGGTTAGCGCTGACCTAACACGGCAAGCTCATTGCGCTTCAATCAGCGCCACCCCGGCCGCCGCACATTGCGCCCGAAACCGTTCCGAGGGGCAGCGGTCGGTGACGAAGGTGCCGATCTGGTCGATCCGGGCGATGCGCACCGGCGCCGAGCGGGCGAACTTGCCCTGGTCGGCTACCAGAATGACATGGCGCGCATTGGCGATGATGGCTTGCGCCACCTTGACCTCGCGATAGTCATAATCGAGCAGCGCGCCTTCCTCATCGAGCGCCGAGGCGCCGATAATGGCGTAGTCGACCTTGAACTGGGAAAAGAACCCCGCCGCCGCCTCGCCGACAATGCCGCCATCTGAGGGGCGCACAATGCCGCCGGCGATGACCACTTCGAAGCGCGGATAGACCCGCAGCCGATTGGCGACATTGATATTGTTGGTAACCACCAAGAGCCCTGAATGCTCGATCAGCGCCTGGCCGACCGCCTCGGTGGTGGTGCCGATATTGATGAACAGCGATGCATCATTAGGGATCAGCGCCGCCGCGGCCCGGCCAATGGCGCTCTTGGCCTCGGCGGCAATGCGCCGGCGCGCCTCATATTCGAGGTTTTCCACCCCCGAGGGCAGCACCGCCCCGCCATGCACCCGGCTGAGCAGCCGCTGCCCGCACAACGTGTTGAGATCCTTGCGGATGGTTTGCACCGAAACCGCAAAGTGACCCGCCAGCTGATCGACCATGACCCGCCCCTGGCTGCGGGCCAGCTCAAGAATAGCCAGATGCCGTTCGGAGGTTTCGTTCATCGCTGAGCTTTCGTTTTGCGGTAAGTTTATCGCCAAACGAAAGCGGGGGGAAGCAGGTCTATCCCACTATGCCGGCTCAAAATCCCCCGGCCGGGCCGTCACATCGACCATTCCGGTGGCAAAGCGCTTGGCATTGCGGACATAGCGGTCGGCCGACGCCGTCAGCGCCTTTTCGCCCTCGGCGTCGATCTCGCGCACCACTTTGCCGGGGGCGCCGACCACCATGGAATTGTCCGGGATCACCTTGTTTTCGGTGATCAGCGCATTGGCGCCGATCAGGCAGTTCTTGCCGATTTTGGCGCCGTTGAGCACCGTCGCGCCCATGCCGATCAGCGTATTGTCGCCAATAGAACAGCCATGGATGATGGCGGAATGGCCGATGGTGCAGTTTTCGCCGATACTCAGCGGATAGCCGGTGTCGGTATGCAGCACGCAGTTTTCCTGCACATTGCTGCGCGCGCCAATGGTGATGGTCTCGATATCGCCGCGCGCCACCACGCCGAACCAGATGCCCACTTCAGACCCGACCACGACATCGCCGATCAGCACGGCGGTCGGCGCGATCCAGCCCAGATCGGGGGCGAGTTGCGGGGCAATGCCATCAAGGGCAAAAATCGGCATTTGGGTCTCCTCAGGGCTTGATGGAATAGGCATCGCGCATCTCGGCGATTTCCGAAAGCGTGTTTTCAAACAAGGTCCAGTCGTCGCGCTCGGCGATCGGCGCCCAGATCGCCTCCACCTCGTCGATCAACATGCTGCGCGGCGTGCGGCGGGCGAAATAGGCATGCCCGAGATTGAGGTCGTCGGCGACTTCGTAATTTTCGAGGCCATTGGCGATGGGGCGGAACGCCTCGCTGGCATAAAACTCTGCCGATGGACTGGCCGCCGCGCGTTCGGCGCTGAGCCCGCCGCCGCGCCAGTCGAAGAAAAACTGCTCATAAGGCGCCTTGCTGGCGCCAAGGAAGCCGAACAGCTCGGTGACGAACGCACTATCGGCCTCGGTGTCGCGCGGCTTGAGGCCGAGCCGGCGCAGCAATTGCCGGGGCAGCTCGGCGCGGAAGATCGGCCACACCGTGTTGAGCGCCGGCTCCAGCCGTTCGATGCTGGCGAGCGGCAGCAGGCATTCGGCCAGCCGCGTCAAATTCCACGCCAAGGTGTCGGGTTGCCGGCCGAAACTATAGAGCCCCGTTTCATCGAAATAGGCGGCGGTGAAGTCCGGGTCGTAGGCCGGTAAAAAGCGCCAGGGGCCATAATCGAAACTCTCGCCAGTGATGTTGATATTATCCGTGTTCAGCACCCCGTGGATAAATCCGGCAGCAATCCATTGCGCGCCGAGCATTGCTACCTTGGCCACAACCGCCTCGAGGAAGGCGGCGGGCTTGTCAGCCGCGCTGGCCAGTTCGGGATAATAATTGGCGATGCAATAGTCGAGCAGCTGGCTGAGCCCAGCCTGATCCTCGAGATAGGCCAGCCGCTGGAAACTGCCGATACGGATATGGCTGTGGCTGAGCCGCACCAGCACGGCCGAGCGCGTCGGCGACGGCTCGTCGCCGCGATAGAGGGATTCCCCGGTCTCGATCAGCGAAAAGCTCTTGGAGCTATAGACCCCGAGCGCTTCGAGCATTTCGGTGGCCAGCACTTCGCGCACCCCGCCCTTGAGGGTCAGCTTGCCGTCGCCGCCGCGCGACCATGGCGTCTTGCCGCTGCCCTTGGTGCCAAAGTCGAGCAGTCGCCCGTCTGCAAGGTCATAGCCCTGCGCAAACAGGAAACCGCGCCCGTCGCCGAGGTCGGCATTGTAGCTGCGGAACTGGTGGCCGTGATAGCGCAGCGCCAGCGGCTGCGGCAGCGAGCCGGGCAGGGGCTCGAAGCGGCCAAAATGGGCAAGCCATTGGTCGTCGCTGAGATCGGCCAGCCCCATGCGCCTGGCCCAGCGCTGGTCGCGGTGGCGCAAAATGGTCTGGGGGAAGTCGGCGGGCGTGACGCGATCAAAGAAGGCATCGCCGAGCGACAGGTGATTTTGAGCGGGCTGAAAGTCGGACATGGGGCGCAACGCTAGCATAGTGCCAGAAAACTGGCAGCATGCTTGCAACCCTGCCTTTCGCCCAGCCGACTGGCGCAAACCGACAAATCGCCCTATATCGACACTAATGAACGCCCATTCTGATCTCCTGCGCCTTGCGCCCTTTCAGGCCGTCATTTTCGATATGGACGGCACCATTCTCGACACCGAAAGCGTGTTCCGCACCATCGTCTTCGAGGTCTGCACCGACCTTGGCTTCGAGATGACCGATGATGTGCATCGGTCCATGGTCGGCGGCAGCCACGAGCGCACCAATCAATTGCTGCTCGAAGCCTATGGTGTCAGCTTCCCCTATTCCCTGTTCGACGAGCGCTGCCGGGTCATCATGACCGAGCGCACCGAGGGCGGCGTGCCGGTCAAGCCCGGCGCCCGTGAATTCATCGGCGAATTGCATGCCCGCGGCATTCCCACCGCCGTCGCCACCTCGTCGCGCCAGCCCCACGCGCTGCATCATCTGGGGGCCGCCGGCCTGCTGGAGATGTTCCAGACCATAGTCACCCGCGACGACGTCATCCATCCCAAGCCGCATCCCGAGCCCTATCTGATCGCGGCCCAGCGCCTCGGCATCGATCCGCTGCAGTGCCTCGCGCTCGAAGACAGCAATGCCGGCGTCCATGCCGCTCATGCCGCCGGCATGCAGACCATCATGGTGCCCGATCTGGTGCATCCCAATGCGGCGACCCAGGCCCTCGGCATCGCCGTGGTGGAGAGTCTCAATCAGGTTCATCTGGCCGCTTTCGGCCGTTCCTGAACCCGCGCCGGGGCCGGGACTCGTTCCCGGCCGGCAACACTCCACAGCGATGTTCGGGGTGTTTGTTTAACCTTTAAAACTTTATCCAATGCGGCAAGCTCCTCTTCACCACGGGGCAAGTCCTTCTATTTCTTGGGTTTTCATCCGACCCCGGGTGGATTAACCCTACTTTAAGAAGCTAACCGGCATGGTTAAGCAGCCGTAAATTTCGACTTCCATCCCTTTGCATCCTTGGTTAGGGTGCCGGCCGGGAAGTGAGCTGGGACCGTAACGACGGGACCGGCCAAAGAAGGCCCGCCGGATATGGCCGGACGGGCTCACGAGTAAGGACGGGGCATTGGGGCAGACTTGGCGAGATATTGCGGTGCGTGCGGTTTCGCATGTGCTTGCCCTGAGTGCGCTGGCGCTCGTGCTCTTCGTTACGCTTGTCCCTGTTCATGCCCAGACCATCCGTGTCGCCGATGTAACCCCGCTGCCGGTGCCCGCCGATCTGGTGTCCCTGCGCGATCGCCCGGCGCTTGGCCCCACTGCGGTGCCGCTGGCCCCCGGCCAGCAACCCCTGACCGCCGCATTGCTCACCAACTATGTCGAGCGCCAGCAGGCGCTGCGCGCTGTTGACGTGCAGGCCGGCCTGCCGGAAGGCGAACTCACCACCGACGTGCTGATGGGCTACATCGCGCGCGGCTCGCTGGGCGGCAACAGCGCTGTCTCGGCCATTGCCAGCTTCACCAATCCGGCCGCTGCCCGGCCCGAACCGGCGCTGAACGCCTCGGCGCTCGCTGCCTATATCGAGAGCGGCTATCAGCCGCTGGCGCAGCGCCTCGACCATGCCAATGCCGAACGCGATTGCCTGGCGCAGGCGATCTATCACGAAGCGCGCGGCGAGAGCGAAACCGGCCAGCTGGCGGTGGCCAATGTCATCGTCAACCGCGCCCGCTCCGGCAAGTTCCCCTCGACGCTGTGCGGCGTGATCTACCAGAACGCCGATAAGGGCCGCTATCGCTGCCAGTTCACCTTTGCCTGCGACGGCCGCACCGATGTCGCCGGCGAACGCCGCGCCTGGGACCGTTCCGCGCAGATGGCGGAAGCCGTCTATACCGAATTCGCGCTGGGTGAAAAGGTCGGCGCCGTGCCGGGCTCGGCCCTTTACTACCACACCACCAATGTCCGCCCGTCCTGGGCCGATACCTATAGCGCCGTCGCCCAGATCGGCTCGCATATCTTCTACTCCCCCAACTGAGTTTCCCAGTCGTTCAGCCATGCTGAAGCGCCGCGCCGGCCTGATGCCGCGCGGTGCGTTTTGACGAGCGGAGCCCCGAGGCGACTGCGCCTCTGGAATTGAATAATAAATGAGACGAAACCGCCTCGGGGCGTCGGGTTTTTCTCGGAAGGCAGACCGCAAGCCCCAGCATGAAACCGTAGCCCCATGCCCGAATGCCCCATCCGCACAGCCCAGGGCGGAGCGCGACCTCCACCCTCCCGACCGTCTTGCCGGACACCGGTCGCTGCAGCGCCGCTCGTATCCCGGAAGATGAGGGGAGTATGCGGGAGGATTTGGGGGCGGGGATAAGATGGATAAGTTTGTTCGCTCCTGGCGCCCCACAAACCCGATGTCATCCCGGCCTTGAGCCGGGACCCATCCTGAGGTGCCGGAGAAACCACCTTGCGGCTGGGATGACATCTCGAGATGGGCCCCGGCTCAAGGCCGGGGTGACACGGTGGGTGGGGCGGCTGTGGGGCGCCATAAGTTGTTCACGGCCCCGCAGCCTAGTGCGTGGGGAGTTCGGAGTACCGGCCTCCACCCAACAAAAAAGGGCGCCCATGCGGGCGCCCTGAGTGATCTCGGGAGGAGATAGCTGTTATTCGGCGGCCTGGGCCAGATGCGGGCCGGGGGCGGCGTTGGCGGCGTCGCCGAATTTCTCGAAATTGGCGCGGAACAGCCCGGCCAGATGCAGGGCCTGCCGGTCATAGGCCTCGGCATCGCTCCAGGTGAGGCGCGGCGTCAGCAGGCGGGTTTCGACGCCGGGCACCAGCAATGGCACCTCAAAGCCGAACAACTCGTCCTGGCGCATCGCTACGTCGTCCAGCGCGCCATCAAGCGCGGCGGTCAGCAGCCGGCGGGTGGAAGCGATGTCGATGCGCTTGCCCACGCCATAGCCGCCACCGGTCCAGCCGGTATTGATCAGCCAGGCGCTGGCGCCGCTCTCGCGCAGCTTGTCGGCCAGCATGTCGCCATAGACCGTGGGGTGCAGCGGCATGAAGGGGGCGCCGAAGCAGGCCGAGAAAGTGGCCTGCGGCTCGGTGATGCCGCGTTCGGTGCCGGCCACCTTGGCGGTGTAGCCGGAGAGGAAGTGATAGACGGCCTGTTCAGGCGTCAGCCGTGCGATCGGCGGCAACACGCCAAAGGCGTCGGCGGTGAGGAACACCACGGTTTTGGGCGTGCCGCCGACGCTGCCCTTGGCGATGGCCGGCAGTACATGGATCGGATAGGCGGCGCGGGTGTTTTCGGTCAGCGACACGTCATCGAAATCGGGGGTGTGGCTGTCGTCGAGGATGACGTTCTCCAGCACCGTGCCGAAGCGCTTGGTGGCGGCGAAGATTTCGGGCTCGGCCTCGGGGCTGAGCTTGATGGTCTTGGCGTAGCAACCGCCTTCGAGGTTGAACACGCCGTCTTCGCTCCAGCCATGCTCATCGTCGCCGATCAGCGGGCGGGCCGGATCATTGCTGAGCGTGGTCTTGCCGGTGCCCGACAGGCCGAAGAACAGAGCGGCTTCGCCATCCTTGCCCAGATTGGCCGAGCAGTGCATCGGCAGCACGCCCTGGCGCGGGGCATGGAAGTTGAACAGCGAAAACACCGATTTCTTGATTTCGCCGGCATAGAGCGTGCCGGCAATGATCACGATATTGCGGCTCATATCGAGCGCGATCACCGTATCGGTGCGGCTGCCATGACGGGCCGGGTCGGCCTTGAAATGCGGCGCATGGACGATGGTGACGGCAGTTGGGTTGCTACCGGTCTCGACCATTTCGCCGGGACGGATCAGCAGATTGCGAATGAACAGGGCATGCCAGGCGCTCGGGGTCAGCACGGTAACGCCATATTGGTGGCGTGGATCGGCCCCGGCCAGCAGGTCCTGGCGGAACATGGCGTGGCCGCCCATGGCGTCCACGGCGTCGGCGAGCAGCACTTCGAACTGGGCCGGGCTCATGGCGCCCGAATTATCCCACCACACGCTGTTCTCGGTCAGCCCGTCGCGGACGATGAACTTGTCCTTGGGCGAGCGGCCGGTGAAGGCCCCGGTGCGCACCGAGACGGCGCCGTCGGCCGTCAGCGCGCATTCATCGCCCTGAACGGACCGTGCAACCAAGGCGGGGGCAATGTCGTTCACCGACACCGAACCGGCCCGGGCGGCGATCTGACTCCTGAGGGCTTCGTGGTCGAACAACACGCTCATAAGAAAACTCCAATGGTGGCGGCAACCCGATGATGCCGCCCACAATGGTGCTGAAATTACCGGAGCGAGGGGGCCTCCAGCCATCCCGAAATCGGTCGTAAGACTGAAGTTGCATCGCCTTCGGGGCGCAGGTTTGCCAGGGGCAGCGCATTGTACTGCCCTTGGCCGCGCCTTATTTAACGCGTAATTGTCGCCTGCAAGCATGCGGAACAGCCTATGATGCCGCATGCCGGCAGAGCGTCCGAACCAGAAAGGCAGAATATGCCAAAAATCGCCCTCGTCGATGACGATCGCAATATCCTGACTTCCGTGTCGCTGACTCTGGAGGCCGAGGGTTACCAGGTCGCCACCTATACCGATGGCGCGTCGGGACTCGAAGGCCTGACCACCGACAAGCCGGATCTGGCGATTCTCGATATCAAGATGCCCCGCATGGACGGCATGGAATTGCTGCGCCGCCTGCGGCAGAAATCCGACGTGCCGGTGATTTTCCTCACCAGTAAGGACGAGGAAATCGACGAGCTGTTCGGCCTCAAGATGGGCGCCGATGATTTCATCACCAAGCCGTTCAGCCAGCGTCTGCTGGTCGAGCGGGTCAAGGCCATCCTGCGCCGCTCGGCGCCGCGCGATCCCTCGACACCGCCGGGCACCCAGGAAGTGGGCGGCAAGGCGCTGATCGAGCGCGGCTCGCTGGTGATGGACGAAGAGCGCCACACCTGCACCTGGAAGGGCCAGCGCGTGACGCTGACCGTGACCGAATTCCTCATCCTGCAGGCGCTGGCGCTACGCCCTGGCGTGGTCAAGTCGCGCAATGCGCTGATGGATGCGGCCTATGACGATCAGGTCTATGTCGATGATCGCACCATCGACAGCCACATCAAGCGGCTGCGCAAGAAGTTCAAGGCAACCGACGATGATTTCGAGATGATCGAGACGCTGTATGGCGTCGGCTATCGCTTCAAGGAGCAGTAGGCACCGCAGTGGCCATTCTCGACCCCGAGCTGGAGCATAAATCCGAGTCGGCGCCTGACTGGCGCGGCTCGGAGCGCGAAGCCGTGGCCGAGCCCAAGCCCAGGCCGGAACGCCAGCGGCGCGGCTGGAATCTGGTGCTGACCCCGTTCCGCAAGCTGGTCAACGCCGTTGGCCGCTTTCTCAATTTCACCATTTTCTCCAGCCTGACCCAGCGCATCATCGTGCTCAATATGGCGGGGCTGCTGGTGCTGGTGGTGGGCATCCTCTACCTCAACCAGTGGCGCGCCGGGCTGATCGATGCGCGGGTGCAATCGCTGCGCGTGCAGGGCGAAATCATCGCCGCGGCGGTGGCGGCCTCGGCAACGGTCGATAGCGACGTTATCTCGATCAACCCCGATCGCCTGCTGCAATTGCAGGGCGATGGCACGGTGTCCTCGCTGTCCTATTTCGACCCTATGCTGGAATTTCCGATCAATCCCGAGCGGGTGGCGCCGCTGCTGCGCAATCTGATCACCCCGACCAAGACCCGCGCCCGCATCTACGATCAGGGCGGGCTGATGATCTTGGACAGCGACAATATCTATGCGCGTGGCGAGGTGATGCGGCAGCTCACGGAGCCCCCGCCCGGCGGCAATTTCTTCCTGTGGGACTGGTGGAACGGCGTGCTGAGCTGGGTGCCGGGCGATAACTATCCCGTGTATCAGGAGTATGGCGTCGACGAAGGCAGCCGCTATCCCGAGGTGGCCTCGGCCTTGCAGGGCGCGGCGGCCGATTTCGTGCGGGTGGACGGGCAGAACCAACTGATCGTCTCGGTGGCGGTGCCGGTGCAGCGGCTGCGGGCCGTGGTCGGGGCCATTCTGTTGTCGACCGCGCCGGGCGATATCGATTCCATCGTGGCGCAGGAGCGCTGGGGCATTTTGCGCATCGCCCTGATTGCCGCCGCCGTGCAGGTCGCGCTGTCGCTGCTGCTGGCCGGCACCATCGCCGGGCCGATGCGGCGGCTGGCGGCGGCGGCCGAGCGGGTGCAGACCGCCGGCAATGCCCGCGCCGAAATTCCCGATTTCACTGACCGCCCCGACGAAATCGGCCATCTCAGCGGCGCGTTCCGCCGCATGACCGACGGGCTCTATAATCGCATCGAAGCCATTGAGCGCTTTGCCGCCGACGTGGCGCATGAGCTGAAAAACCCGCTGACCTCGCTGCGCAGCGCGGTGGAAACCCTGCCGCTGGCCAAACGCCCGGAAGACCGCGAGCGGCTCAATGCCATCATCCAGCATGACGTCAAACGGCTCGACCGGCTGATCACCGATATTTCCAGCGCCAGCCGGCTCGACGCCGAACTGGCCCGCGACAGTTCGGAGCGGGTCGATGTGGAAAAACTGGCCGAAGCCATGGTCTCGATCCAGAAGGACATGGCGCTGGGACGCGGCGTCACCGTGGAACTGGTCAAGCGCAGCGGCAAGGGGCCGGCGGTGCTCAATGGCCATGAAAGCCGGCTGGCGCAGGTGCTGGCCAATCTGATCGACAATGCCGTGTCGTTCTCGCCCGAGGGCGGGGTGGTGCGCGTGGCGCTGGCCACCGATGCCGACGAGATCACCGTCACCATTACCGATGAAGGCCCCGGCATCACCGGCGATTCCACCAAGATCTTCCAGCGCTTCTATACCGACCGCCCCGATGCCGAGAGCTTCGGCGACCATTCCGGGCTCGGCCTGTCGATCTCCAAGCAGATTGTCGATGCGCATAAGGGCACCATAAGGGCGCATAATCGGACCGATCGCTCCGGCGCCGTGTTTACAATTGTGTTGCCGCGCGCCCGCAAATAGATTGGCCGGATGAGTAAACCGAAAAACGTGCACGGCACTGGATTGTTATTGGGCTCGACCGGGGTGCTACTGCGCGGCCCGTCGGGCGCCGGCAAGTCCGTGCTGGCGCTGTCGCTGCTTGATCGCTGGGAAGGGCGGGGCCTGCCGGCCTTTCTCGTCGCCGATGATCGGGTCGATCTGGTGCAGACCGGGCGTGACCTGAGCATGCGCGCGCCCGAAACCCTGGCCGGGCTGATCGAATTGCGCGGGCGCGGCATCGTCAAGCGGCCGCATCGCACGCTGGTCACGCTCAATCTGGTCATCGATCTGGTGCCCGAGTTGGTGCGCATGCTGGAGGAAGACGCCATGATCACCGAGGTCGCCGGCACCCAGTTGCCGCGCGCGCCGGTGCCCGCCGCCGGCATTGTCAGCGTCGGCCATCAGGTGCTGCTGGTGATCGAGGCAATTGCCGCACTGAACGAGGCAGACCCCGCGCCGTGACAAAAAACCACTTGAATCAATGGGCAACCGAGCCGAGACTGGCATCGGTTCAGGCCCATGGGCTATATTTGCGCCGGCAGCATGTTGCTGGTGACGAACAGAAATTACTGCAATGCCGTGGGCGCTGCGTCGCCGTCGCGGTACGGCAGGCTGGGGAATGTGCATGATTGGTCTGGTTCTGGTGACGCACGGCGCGCTTGCCAATGAATTCAAGTCGGCCTTTGAGCATGTCGTCGGCCCGCAGGAGTTCTGCGAAACGATCGCCATCGGCCCCGATGACAATATGGAAGAGCGGCGCAACGATATTCTGGCGGCGGTCGACCGCGCCGATGACGGCGCCGGCGTGATCATCCTCACCGACATGTTCGGCGGCACGCCCTCCAATCTGGCCATTTCGGTGATGCAAAATCGCGACGTCGAAGTCATTGCCGGGCTGAACCTGCCCATGTTGGTCAAGCTTGGCCGGGTGCGCAGCGATGTCGGTATCAAGGATGCGGTGAATCTGGCCCAGGAAGCGGGCCGCAAATATATCACCGTCGCCAATTCCATTCTTGGGGCCGGCTAGTGGACGGCGCGCCGGCAGGCGACCGCGCGGTCGCCCAGCAGCTCACCATCGTCAACCGCAAGGGCCTGCATGCCCGCGCCTCGGCCCGCTTCGTGCGCACCGCTGAGTGTTTTGACGCCAGTATCCAGGTGATCAAGGACGGCACCTCGGTGGGCGGCGATTCCATCATGGGGCTGATGATGCTGGGCGCCGGCCCGGGCAGCACGATCCTGGTGCAGGCCAGCGGCAAGCAGGCGCGCGAAGCGCTGGAAGCCATTGTCGAGCTGGTCAATAACGGCTTTGACGAGGATAGCGACGGGGCGGTGGAGTAGGGGCTTTGGCGGGCAGCAGGCCCTCCCAGAACACGATGTCATCCCGGCCCTGCGCCGGGATCCATCCTGAGATGCACCAACAAACCTGATCTCAATTGCGGCTTTCGCTCAAGTAGGGGCATCTCTGCGCGAACACCGTGCCCGCGGCACCCCCACCCTTGATCCCTCCCCACAAGGGGAGGGAGACGATGAACACAGCCATCGTAACCTGCGCCTCCCTCCCCTTGATGGGGAGGGATTGAGGGTGGGGTGGGGCCAAGCACGCCGATGCAGCCGTCCAACTTGAACAACCCGCGCCGTGGGGGCCGGCAATCTCCTGAACTCACCCCACCCCCGATCTCGCCGTCACATCCATCTCAGGATGGATCCCGGCTCAAGGCCGGGATGACACCGCGTTTTTGGATGCTGGCGTGAACCAACCCATCAAGGGGAATGAGGTTCGGTGCGCTTGGCCATATCGCGGCCAGGTCCCAGCGCCCGCCCACCACCCCGCCACCGACCATCTGCCCCATCTTGCAAATGTACGAACTAGTTCGTACGCTGCGACCAAATGGGGAGGATGGCTGTGCAGACCTCGATTGCGACCGTGTCGATCAGTGGCGATTTGCGGGAAAAGCTGGAGGCCATTGCGGCGGCCGGCTTTGATGGCGTCGAGATTTTCGAGAACGACTTCCTCGCCTATGACCGCTCGCCGCGCGAGGTCGCAGCCATGGTCGCCGATCTCGGGCTGACCATCACCCTGTTCCAGCCGTTCCGCGATTTCGAGGGCCTGCCCGAGCCGCAGCGGCGGCAGGCATTTGAGCGGGCGGAGCGCAAATTCGACCTGATGGGCGAGCTGGGCACCGAGCTGATGCTGATCTGTTCCAGCGTGTCGCCGCTGGCGCTGGGCGGCATTGACCGGGCCGCCGAGGATCTGCGCCAGCTCGGCGAAATTGCCGCGCGGCGCAATTTGCGCGTCGGCTATGAGGCGCTGGCCTGGGGCCGCCATGTCAATGATCACCGCGATGCCTGGGAAATCGTCCGCCGCGCCGACCACGCCAATATCGGCATCATTCTCGACAGTTTTCACACGCTGTCGCGTGGCATCGACCCCAATTCCATCCGCGCCATTCCCGGCGACAAAATTTTCATTGTGCAGCTGGCCGATGCGCCGCTGCTCGATATGGACCTGCTCTATTGGAGCCGACATTTCCGCAATATGCCCGGCGAGGGCGATCTGCCGGTGACCGATTTTATGCGCGCGGTGGCCGCCACTGGTTACAACGGACCGATTTCGCTGGAAATCTTCAACGATCAGTTCCGCTCCGGCTCGCCCCGCACCATCGCGGCGGATGGGCATCGCTCGCTGGTCTATCTGATGGATCAGGTGCGGCTGGCCGAGCCCGATATCGCCATCAAGGTGCCGGCGTTGCCGCCGCGGGTGGCGGTGCATGGCGTGGCCTTTGTCGAATTCGCCGCTGACGAGGCCGAGGCACAGGCCATGGCCAAGATCCTGCGCCAGCTCGGCTTTCGCCTGACCGGGCGGCACCGCAGCAAGGCAGTGGAGCGCTTCACCCAGGGCGAGATCAATATCGTCATCAATACCGAGCGCGAGGGGCTGGCCCATTCGGCCTATCTCACCCATGGCACCTCGGCTTATGCGCTGGGGCTGCAGGTGGACGACGCGGCGGCCACCGTCGAGCGGGCGCAGGCGCTGGGCGCGCAATTGTTCAGCCAGCGCGTCGGGCCTGACCAGCTGGCGATTCCGGCCATTCGCGGCATTGGTGGCGGGGTGATTTATTTCCTCGACGGCAAGAGTGAACTCGACCGGGTCTGGGATATCGAATTCGCCGCGGTGGACGATCCGACGCCATCGCTGGATGCGGGGCTGAGGCGGGTCGATCACGTCGCCCAGACCATGAATTACGAAGAAATGCTGACCTGGATTCTGTTTTATCGGTCGATCTTCATCGCGGAGAAAAGCCCGATGGTCGATGTGGTCGATCCCTCGGGGCTGGTACGCAGTCAGGTGATCGAAAATGCCGAAGGCACGCTACGGCTGACGCTCAACGGTGCTGAAAGTCACCGCACCCTGGCCGGGCGCTTCATCGCTGAAACCTTTGGCTCCAGCATCCAGCATCTGGCCTTTGCCAGCGACGATATTTTCGCCACGGCGGCTGCCTTGCGGCAAAACGGCCTGACGACGCTGGAGATTTCGCCGAATTATTATGACGATCTGCAGGCGCGGCTCGGCCTCGATACGGCCCTGCTGGAACAGCTGCGCGCCGCCAACATCCTTTATGATCGGGATGCCGACGGCGGGTTTTTCCAGCTCTATTCCGCCAATGTCGGCGAAGGCTTCTTCTTCGAGATCGTGCAGCGCGACGCCTATCGCGGCTATGGCGCGGTCAACGCCCCGTTCCGCATCGCGGCGCAGAAGCGCAGCCTCGCCCCGGCCAGCATGCCAATGCGCTAGATCGGGTAGTGGATCGGGCCATCCTGCACGGTGATCCAGCGCAGATCGGTGAATTCGGCAATGCCGGCGCGGCCGCCAAAGCGGCCATAGCCGGAGGCTTTGACGCCACCAAACGGCATTTGCGCCTCGTCATGCACGGTGGGGCCATTGATGTGGCAAATGCCCGATTCAATGCGGTTGGCCACCGCCATGGCGCGATTGACGTCGCGGCCGAACACCGCGGCCGACAGGCCATATTCGGTGTCATTGGCGACCCGCACGGCTTCGTCGACGCTGCCAACGCGGATGACCGCCACCAGCGGGCCGAAGGATTCGTCGCGATAGAGCTTCATGCCGGGGGTGACGCCATCGATGACGGTGGCCTGCATGATGGTGCCATCAATGCCGCCGCCGGCGACGATGCGCGCGCCTTTGGCCACGGCGTCCTTGATCAGTGCGTCGATGCGCTGGGCGGCGCCGAGATCGACCAGGCACCCGAGCGGTGTATTGCCGGCGCGCGGGTCGCCGGCCTTGAGCGAGGTGGCCTTGGCGGCGAGGGCGTCGACAAATGCATCGGCGATTTTGTCATCGATGACGATGCGCTCGGTCGACATGCAGATCTGGCCCTGGTTCATGAAGGCGCCAAACGCCGCCGCCGCAACGGCCTGCTCCAGATCGGCATCGTCCAGCACCACCAGCGGGGCCTTGCCGCCGAGTTCCAGCAAAGCCGGCTTGAGGTTGCGGGCAGCGAGTTCGGCGATGTGACGGCCGACGCGGGTCGAACCGGTGAAATTGACCCGGCGCACCGCCTTATGGGCGATCAGCGCCTCGACCAGTTCGGGCGCGTCTTCGGGGGCATTGGACACCACATTGAGCACGCCGGGCGGCAGGCCTGCATCCAGCAGCACATCGGCGATCAGGCGATGGGTGCGCGGGCAGATTTCGCTGGATTTGAACACCACGGTGTTGCCGCAGGCGAGCGGAGTCGCCAGCGAGCGGACGCCCAGGATCACCGGGGCATTCCACGGCGCGATCGAAAGCACGACGCCGGCAGCCTGCCGCACGCCATAGGCGGTGGAGCCGGGGCGGTTGGCGGGGATGATTTCGCCGGTGATCTGGGTGGTCAGCGAGGCCGCTTCGCGCAGCATTTCGGCAGCCAGCATGACGTTGAAACCGGCCCAGCCGGCAGTGGCGCCGGTTTCGGCGCCCATGGCGGCGATGAAATCATCGGTGCGGGCCTGTAGCCGGTCAGCGGCGGCCAGCAGGATTTTGCGGCGGGCCGCCGGGGCGGTGGCCGACCAGCCCGGAAAGGCGGTGGCGGCGGCGTCGGCAGCGCGCAGCGCGTCGTCCACCGTGGCGGCAGCGGCGCGGGTGGCGAGTTCGCCGGTGACGGGATTGTTGCGCTCGAAGGTGCCGCCGCCGCTGGCTTCGGATTCCTGGTTGTTGATGAGCAGGCCGAGATCGGTCATGCGGAAACTCCTGTTGAAACTGTGTGGTTGGGGCGCTGCATCACGCGGCCGCTCCCAGAAATGCCTGCTGCACGGCTGGGTCGCTGCGCAGGGCGTCGGCGGTGCCGGAGCCGGTGATGCGGCCGGCTTCCATGAGATAGCCGCGCTGCGCGATGCCCAGGCTCGCCTTGACGTTTTGTTCTACCACCAGCAGGGCGATGCCGGTCTGCTGAATGCGGGCGAGGGCGGCGAAGAGTTCAGTGGTGACGATGGGCGCGAGGCCGAGACTCGGCTCGTCCAGCATCAGCAGGCGCGGGCAGCTCATCAGCGCGCGGCCGATGGCCAGCATCTGCTGTTCGCCGCCCGACATGGTGCGGGCGATTTGCTGCTGGCGTTCGCCGAGGCGCGGAAACAGCTCCAGCACCAGCGCGCGTTGCCGGACCTCATGCGGGCGGGCGTGGCGCGTATAGGCGCCCAGCTCGAGATTTTCTGCCACGGTCAAATCGCCAAAGATGCCACGGCCTTCGGGGACTAGGGCGATGCCCTGCTCAAGAAAAGCATGCGCCGGGCGACCGAGCAGATTTTTGCCCTCCAGCGCGATAGTGGCGCCGGGGGCAGGGCGGACCAGTCCGGCAATAGCTTTGAGCAGGCTGGATTTGCCGGCGCCATTGGCGCCCAGCACGACGACGGTTTCGCCATTGGCCACGCTGAGCGAGACGCCGTTCAGCGCCAGATGCTTGCCGTAATGTAGCGAGAGGGGACCAACTTCAAGCATGCTCGTCCCCCAGATAGGCGCGGATCACTTCGGCGTGGGAGAGCACGTCGGCGGTCGGGCCATCGGCGATTTTTGTGCCGGTATTCATGACGATGCAGCGGCTGCACAGCGCTCGGACGGCGTCCATGACGTGCTCCACCAGCAGGATGGTGATGCCGCGCTGGCGCAGCGACGTGATCAGGTCGATGCCGGCGCGCAATTCGGTGGGGTTGAGCCCGGCCAGCCATTCATCGAGCAGCAGCAATTGCGGATCGCTGGCCAGCGCCCGGGCCAGCTCCATGCGCTTGAGGTCGATATAGGTCAGGCTATCGGCGGGCTGGGCGGCGCGACCGGCCAGACCCACTTCGGCCAGCAGAGCCTCAATTTGTGGCTCGGCCTCCTTGCCCCAGAGCGGGGCCTTGCGGAAGGCCAGCGCCGCCAGCACGTTTTCGCCGACCGTCAGCGAGGGCAAAGCGCGCACCAGCTGAAACGTGCGGGCGACGCCGCGATGGGCGATGCGCTCGGGGCCGAGTGTGCTGATGCTGTGGCCGGCGAGCGCGATGCTGCCTTCGCTCAGGGGCAAGTAACCCGAGATCATGTTGAGCGCCGTGGTCTTGCCTGAGCCATTGGGGCCGAGCAGGCCGACGGTTTCGCCCGCTGCGAGGTCGAAGGACAGGCCGTTGACGGCGGTGAGGCCACCGAAGCGCTTGGTGACGGCGTTGAGGCTGAGCAGGCTCATGCGCTGGCCTCCTTGCCGGAGAACCGGGAGCGCAGACTATCAAACGCCGCCAGCACGCCATTGGGCAGTACGAAGACGATGGCGATGAACAGCAGGCCCAGAATGATGGAATAGTGGTTGGGGAAATTGGCTGAGAGCCATTCAAACAGCAGGAACAGCGGGATCGCCCCCAGCAGCGGCCCGAACAGGCGATTGGGTCCGCCAAGCAGCGCCATGATGACGACGAGGAAAGAGGTGGTCGGATTGAACACGATGGACGGCTCGATATAGGTCCAGCGGGGCGCTTGAATGGCGCCGGCCAGGGTCATCAGCACGGCGCTGATGGAAAATAGCGTTAGCTTGGCGCTGGTGATGCGGATGCCGAGATGGCTGGCCACCACCGGATCGTCGCCGATGACGCGCAGCGCCAGGCCGATCTTGGATTGGCGCACCCACCAGGCGATGGCGAGGGTAAGGGCGAGCAGCGCCAGCAGCTGCCAGTAGATGTGTTCGGGCCCGAAGGGCAGGAAGACGTAGCGGCCCAAAGTGCGGGTGACGTTGACCTCGTAATAGGTCACCAACTGGCGCACCAGCTCGGTCAGCCCGAAGGTGAAAATGACGAAATAGATGCCGGCCAGGCGCAGAGTGGCGAGGCCCACCAGCAGCGCTACGATGAGGCCGATCCCAGCAGCGACCAGCAGCACCAAAGGGTAGGGCAGCGTTTCGCTGAGCACCGCGACGGTGTAGGCGCCGAGGCCGAAAAAGGCGACGGTGGCCAGAGAGATATAGCGGGTGGGCCCGGAGAACAGCGCCCAAGCGGTGGCCAGAATGCCATAGCCCAGAATGCCGATCATCAACCCAAGCGGGTAGGGGCCGACCAAAGCCGGGACGAAAGCCAGCGCCGCCAGGGCGATAAGGGCGAGGAGGAACTTCATGACGTGGCCTTGCCGAACAGGCCCTGCGGCCTGACCACCAGCACGGCAAGAAAAATCAGATAGGTCGCGGCCAGCGTCAGCCCCGGATCGATGAAGCTGGAGACCAGCGTTTCGACGAGGCCGAGGATCAGCCCGGCCACCAGCGCGCCCAGCAGATTGCCGACGCCGCCCATGATCACCACGATCAGCGCCTTCATGGTGAAGACCACGCCCATGGTGGCCGAGAAGGTCAGATACATCGACACCACGACCCCGCCGGCCGCGGCCAGCGCGCCGCCCATGGCGAAGGCAAAGCGGGCGACGCTATCGACATTGATGCCGACCAGCGGCGCCGACGCCGGATTGGCGGCGACGGCGCGAATGACGGTGCCGAAGCGGGTGCGGGTCAGCAGCAGGAACAGCCCGAGGCCGAAGACGATGGCCAGCACCAGCGCCAGTAGCCGATTGGCGGCGACGGTGGTGCCCAGGATATTCACCGGAATGGCAAGGAAACTATAGCTCTGGAAGCCGGAGCCGAAGATGACCAGCGCCACGCCCTGAATGACAAAAAGCAGGCCAAAGGTGGCGAGGATCGAGTCGCCTTCCAGCCGCCCCCGGTCGCGCGAACGGCGGGCCAGCGGTTGCAGCATCACGGCATAGATCAGCCAGTTCAGCGCAAAGCCGAGCGGGATGATCAGCAGCATGCCGATGAGCGGATTGATGCCCAGCGCGCTGAACAGCACGAAGGCGGCAAAGCTGGCGGCGATGATGATGTCGCCATAGGCCAGGTTCATGATGCGCGCGACGCCATATTGCAGCGTCAGGCCCATGGCGACGAGGGCATAGGTGCCCCCGAGGACGAGGCCGGTGAGAATGGCGCTGAGCAGCATGGGCGCTCCGATGGTGGATAAGCACAATATGGCTCCCTCTCCCTTTGGGGGAGAGGGCTGGGGTGAGGGGGCGGTTCCATCGGTCCCGCTGAGCGTGGGCTCCCTCTCCCCTGAGGGGAGAGGGTGGGGTGAGGGGTTCAGTGCCAGTGAAGGGGATGGTGCCCATGCGGACGCTGAACCCCTCACCCGACCCTTCGGGTCGACCTCTCCCCTCAGGGGAGAGGTGGCGGCCACTCCACTCGATTCGTCCTAAGCCGCAGGCACCCAGGCTGGCTTGGGCACCACGGGATCGCGGCTGCCGTCGCGTTCGGTGTGGGCGAGGCCGACAAATTTGCCGTCCTGCCACTGGCCGACGGTCCAGAGGCTGCGCAACTGGTTGTCGACCAGTTTCACCTTGCCGATGATGGTGTCGAATTCGCCGGTCGACAGTTCGGCGGTGATGGCTTCGCGGTCGATATCGCCGACCCGCTCGATGGCCTGGTGCAGCATTTCGAGGCTGGCATAGGTGATGGCGCTGGCCCAGCTATCGGGGGCCTGGCCGTTGAGCGCGGTGTGGCGCTCGAAATAGGCGGCGAGGGCTTCGCTGTCGGGGTCGATGCCGCCGACGCCCATCACGCCATTGTGGTTCGGCCCGGCAATGCCCGGATAGATCGGGAAGGCGGTGCCGACGCCGAGATAGAACACTTTTGGGCTGAAATTGGCGACCACCGATTGCTGGGTCAAAGCAAACGTATCGGGCGGATAGGAGAAGGCGACGAAGGTGTCGACGCCGAGCCCGGCAACGTCATTAATGATCGGGGCGAAGTCGGAGGTGCCGAGCGGATAGGTCTTGTCATAGACCAGCTCGAACCCGGCTTCGGTGAAGGCCGGCGTTGCGGCCTTGGACAGGTCGATGCCAAAGCCATCGGCAACCGAAGCGATGGCAACCTTGTTGTTGATGGTGCCGGCCTCGCGCTGCTTGACCAGCAATTGCACCAGCGCATTGGCATAGTCGTGGCCGCCGCCGAGCAACCAGAAGCTGTGCTTCCAGCGCTTGGCCAGATCGGGCGCCATGTCAGTGACGGCGGTGGCGCCCAGCTGCGGATAGCCGAAGCGATCAAAGGTCGGGCCGGATGCCAGATTGGCGCCGGTGCCCCAGGTCGGCAGGATCAGATCGACATTGTCCTGCGTGGCGAGGCGCTCGATGGCGCGCACGGTTTCCTCGGCGGCCGAGCGGTCGTCATATTCGGTGACTTCCAATGGCAGGGTGACGCCGAGCTTGCTCAGCTTGATGCCGCCAGCCTTGTTCACGTCATCGACCCACAGCAGATAGTTCGGCGTGGTGGAGATGCCGGCGCCGGCGGCATTGGCGCCGGTCTTGGAAATGGCATAGCCGATGCGGATGGCGCTGCGATCCTGCGCGAAAACCGGCAGGCCGGCCAAGGCGGTGGCCATGGCGCCGACGCCCATGCCCTGCAAGACGGTTCTACGGCTCAGATTGGTCATGTTTCCTCCCATGCCCGTCATGGCGGGCGCTCCCGAGTTCCCGGTTCCGGCGCTGACCTTGTTGGTCCTGATGCTGCCGGTTCCGACCCTGCCTTGACGGTAGGCCGAGGCTGATCGGGTTAAAATGGACATTACAGAAAGAGAAATGTACTTTTGACGGCAATTTGGAGGGGTGGCATGGTTGGCGCGGTGCGGATGCCGATGTCGGGGCTGGTACAGGATGTCGAGGTAGAAGACATCGCCGGGGCGCTGACGGTGAGCGAATGGGATTTTTCCGCCAGCAAATTGCGGCTGGGCGGGCATGGCTTCGTGCTGGCCTCGGGCCGGGGCGCTTTGCTGCTGGCCGGGAGCAGTCACGCGGTGGAAGGGCCCTGCGTCATCTGGCTGCCCAGCGGCAGCGTGGCGCGGGTGCGGCTCGATGCCGGGGCGCGCGGGGCGATGATGGCGGTATCCGATGCGGCGCTGGGCCGGGTGGTGCCGGCCAGCTCCATCGCCGGCCCATTGCGCCAGGCCATCGACCGGCCGCTGCTGGGCGTGCGGATTGAGCCGGCGGCGGCGCGCGCGACGGTGCGCGATCTCGAAGAGATGCGGCGCGAAACCATGCAGGATCTGCCCGGCATGCGCGAGGCGATCATCAGCCGGCTCTGCCTGGTGCTGATCGCCTTCTGGCGGCTGGGCGGCGATGCCGTGGTGCGTCCGCAATCCTCGCCGCGCCATCTGGTACAGAGCTTTTTGCAACTGGTAGAGCTGAATGCGCGGGCGCAATGGCGGGTCGAGGACTATGCCCGCACGATGGGCGTCACGACCGATCGACTGACCACCGCCATTCGCCGGGCCACCGGGCAGAGCCCGCTGCAACTGGTGCATCATCGGCTGCTGGACGATGCGGAAAACCTGCTGCAGCGCTCGCCATTGCAGGTGCGCGAAATCGCCGACGCCCTGGGCTTTCGCGATGCCGGCTATTTCAACCGCTTCTTCGCCCGGCAGAGGGGCATTTCACCGGGCCGCTATCGTCAGCAAATGCTCCGGCAGCAGGCCGGCGCCGACGGCTCCTACGCCGCCTGGCCCTGATCAAGCCATATTGGCGACGACATCGCGCACGGTCTGCATGAAGCGGCTGCAGGCCAGGCTCGGGGTGGTATCGATGCGCGAGGTCAGGCCCACCGGGCCGGTGGTTTCCGAGGCCGAGAAGGGCAGCAGCGCCAATTGCCCATCCAGCACGTCCTGCGCCACCACGCCCTCGGAAATGATCCACACCGCATCGGTCTGGCGCACATAGGAACGGCCGAAGGCGTTGGACACGGTTTCGACCTCATCGCGCAGATTGGTCACGCCATTGGCAAACAGCATGCCGTCGACCGAGCGGCGGATCACCGAATCCGAGGTCGGCATCAGCGTCTGATAGGCCTCGATCATGCGCAGGTTGAACTGGCTTTCGGCCAGCAGCGGATGGCCAGTGCGCACCACCATCACCACGCGTTCGGAATAAAGATGCTCGAAGGACAGCCCGAGCATGGCGTCCGGCTCGGTCATGCGGCCGATGACCAGATCGACATCGCCGGTGCGCAGCAGCGACAGCAGGTAATTATTCGGCCCGGTAATGATGCTGGTGCGCACATTCTCGCCCTCGGCGGTGAAGGCCGAGACGGCGCTGGGCAGCACCCGCGCCGACACGGTGGGCAGCGCGCCGATCTTGAGCATGGTCGCGCCGGCCGCGTCGCTTGCCGCGTCGATGCCCTGGCGCAAGGCGGCCAGACTGGTGCTGGCATAGCGGTAAAACACTTCGCCAAACGGCGTCAGGAACAGCTTGCGCCGGCTGCGGTCAAATAACGGCTTGCCCAGCAGCTCTTCGAGTTCCTGAATGGTCTTGGACATCGCCGGCTGGCTGATATGCAGCGCTTCGGCGGCCCGGACCACGCTTTTGAGCCGGACCACTTCGAGGAAGCCATTGAGGTGTCGCAGCTTGATGCGCGGGTCGATACTGCTTCTGGCCATCCAATGGGCTCCGGTTATGTTTTTCGGCCGATCGGGCCGGGAACAGGCCGAAGGCGTCGCTTGATCCATAGTCGAGGGGTTATAGTTCGAGCTGAACTAATCATTTTACATGCGCTACGTCACGGCCTTTAACTGCTCCCCGAAGGGGAGACATGATGTTTGCGCAGATCAACAATGTGGTGCTGCATTATCGGCTGCAGGGGCGGGCCGGTGCCCCCGTGCTGGCACTGGCCAATTCGCTGGGCACCGATGCGCGCATCTGGGACGGCGTCATCGCGCTGCTGGCCGAGCGCTATCACATCCTGTCCTATGACAAGCGCGGCCATGGGCTGAGCGATGCGCCGACGGGAGACTACGCCCTCGACGATCATGTCGATGATCTGGCCGGCCTGCTGGATCATCTCGGGCTCGACCGGCTGGCGCTAGCCGGCGTGTCGGTGGGCGGGTTGATCGCCCAGGGCTTTGCCCTGCGCCATCCCGAGCGCCTGAGCGCGCTGGTGCTGTGCGATACCGCGCCAAAAGTGGGCGACGCCGCCATGTGGAACGCCCGCATCGCCGCAGTGCGCGCTGGCGGCATGGCAGCCCTGGTCGATGCGGTAATGCCGCGCTGGTTCACCGACGCCTACCGCCAAAACCGGGCGGACGACCTCGCCGGTTGGCGCAACATGTTTTTGCGCCTGCCGGTGGACGGCTATGCCGGCACCTGTGCGTCGCTGCGCGACGCCGATCTGCGCGATTCCATTGGCGCCATCGCCACGCCGACCTTGGTGGTGGTGGGCGACGCGGATCTGTCGACGCCGCCGGAGCTGGTTCGCGACGCGGCGGAGCGCATTCCCGGCGCGCGCTTTGAGATCATCACCGGCTGCGGCCATCTTCCATCCATTGAACAACCCGAAATATTGGCAGCCAGCATGATGCGTTTTTTCCAGGAGGTCGGCCATGTCTGACACTTCCCGTTTCGACGAGGGCATGGCGACCCGCCGCTCCGTATTGGGCAGTCCCCATGTTGACGCCGCGCTGGCGCGCAGCACGACCTTCGACGAGGATTTCCAGAACTTTATCACCGAAGGCGCCTGGGGTTCGGTATGGTCGCGACCGGGGCTGACCAAGCGCGAGCGCTCGATGCTGACCATTGCGCTGCTGGCGGCGCTAGGCCACGACGAGGAGGTGGCCATGCATGTGCGGGCCACGGTCAATACCGGGGCTTCGCCCGACGACATCAAGGAAGCGCTGCTGCATGTAGCGGTCTATGCCGGGGTGCCCGCGGCCAATCGGGCGTTCCGCATTGCCAAGGACGAACTGGCCAAACTGGAGGCATCGCGATGAGCGGTATCATTTTGCCCGGCGCCGACGGGGTGCTGTATCCGCGCGACCGCGCCTGGCATCCCCCGGCCGATACGCCCGGCTATAAAAGTTCAACCTTACGCGCGCCCAAGCATGCGCTGCTGTCGCTGCCGGGCACCGCGTCAGAGCTGACCGGTCCGACCTTTGGGCATTCCAGCCTCAACCCGCTCGACAATGATCTGATCCGCAATTTCAGCCAGGACGGCAGCGAGGCCATCGGCCAGCGCATGATCGTCTACGGCCAGGTGCTGGACGAGAATGCGCGGGCAGTGCCCAATACGCTGGTCGAATTCTGGCAGGCCAATGCCGGCGGTCGCTATCGCCACAAGCGCGAGGCCTATCTGGCCCCGCTCGACCCCAATTTCGGCGGTTGCGGCCGCGCCATCACCGACGAGAACGGCTTTTACAGCTTCCGCACCGTCAAGCCGGGCGCCTATCCCTGGCCTAATCGGGGCAATGACTGGCGCCCCGCCCATATCCACTTCTCGGTGTTCGGCCATGCCTTTGCGCAACGGCTGATCACCCAGATGTATTTCGAGGGCGATCCGATGATCTGGCAGTGCCCGATTGTCGGCTCGATCGCCGACAAGGCGGCCATCGACCAGTTGATTGCCCGGCTCGACCGGCACAACACCACGCCGATGGATGCGCTGGCCTATCGCTTCGATATCGTGTTGCGCGGCCGCCGCTCGACCATGTTTGAAAACAAGCTGGAGGGGAACTGATGCTTCACCCCGTTCCCACCCTGAAAGAGACCCCGTCGCAGACGGCTGGTCCCTATGTCCATATCGGGCTGACGCCCAATTTCGCCGAGATCAAGGGCATCTACCCGACCGATCCCGGCATCACCATGCTGACGCCCGAGACTGTGGGCGAGCGCATCATCGTCTCCGGCCGCATCATTGACGGCAGCGGCGCCATGGTGGCTGACGCGGTGGTGGAATGCTGGCAGGCCGATAGCACCGGCTCCTATGTCGCGCCAATGGCTCCCAACTCCAACAGCGCGCCCGCCTTCACCGGCTGGGGTCGCCAGCCGACCAATGGCGAAGGTGTTTTTGCCTTCGAGACCATCAAGCCCGGCCCGGTGCCTGGCCCCGATGGCAGACTGATGGCGCCGCATCTGGCGCTGTGGATCGTGGCGCGCGGCATCAATATCGGGTTGCAGACTAGGCTTTATTTCGAGGACGAAGCCGACGCCAACGCCGGCGACTTCGTGCTCAACAAAATCCCCGACCCCCGCCGCCGCGCCACCCTGATCGCCCGCAAGGAAGCCGGCATCGTGCCGCGCTACGTGCTCGACATCCACCTGCAGGGCGACAAGGAAACGGTGTTTTTCGACGTCTGAGCCGAACTGCGTCTACAGGTGGCCGCCATTGGCCACCTGTAGCCCGGTTGTCTTTTTGGCTTTACGCCGTGCGATTGCCCCAGGTGCCAAGGTTGCTCGGCGCAAGCAGCGGGGAGGCATTGCCGACCAGGGCGAGTTCGCCCGCCGTGTTGAGCAGGTCAGCACCCAGGCCCAGCATGCGTTCCTCGGTCAGCCGCAGAGAGGGACCCGCGACCACTATGACGGCCGTGGCCTTCTCGCCTCGTCGTCTCACCGGCGCGGCCATCGAACTCATCCCGGGGGCGTAAACATCGCGGATCAGGCTGAAGCCACGTCGCCGATGGACATCCAGCATTTTCAGCAATTGCTTGATGGTGGTCGGCGCTTCGGGGCCGAAATGCTCGGGGGTGCCGAAGCCCTGACGGGACACGGCTTCGATGGCCTCTTCCTCGGACAAGGTCATCAGCCAGGCATGGCCGGCCGCGCTGCAGGACAGGCGCAGATCGATGCCCATGTCGGGATCGTAGAGCAGACCGGATTTGGCGCCCTGAGCCTTGGCCACGAGGGTGAGTCTGGCCCCGTCAACGATCGCCAGCCGCACCAATTCTTCGGTTGTATCGGCCAGGCGCCGCAGCAAGGGTTGGGCGATGTCCACGACACCCGACTTGCTCAAATAGCTCAGCCCCATCGAGGGCAGCTTGGTGGTCAGGCCATATTCGCCGCGCTGCATCTGGCGCACATAGCCGTAACCGATCAGCTCGACCAGTGTGCGGTGGCACCCGCTTCTCAGCTGATTGAGATCGGTCGCAATACTGGCGAGCGGCGCGCCTTCAGGGCGTGCCGACAAATATTCCAGTATCGCCAAAGTCTTTTCGATTGCGCCGCTCATATCGTCCCTCTTCCCGGATTTGCTACGTCGTTTATCGGCAGAATGCAAGTTGGTTCAAAATCGGTATGCCTTTCACAAATTGAACGTCATAAAAAATAATTGCAATCGCGCATTTTGTTGGATATCTCCATCGGGCCATCACGAACTTGGGAGGAGAAATGATGATGAAGATGACCCGACGTGCCTTGGGCTGCCTGATGGGCGTTGCCCTTGCCGCCACTGCCTTTGGTGCCCACGCTCAGGATATCCAGGAGCGCACCCTCAGATTTGCCGTCAGCCTTGCAGCGGACCATCCGCTCAGCGTCGCCGGGCAGAAATTCGCCGATCTCGTCGGTGAAAAAAGCGACGGCAAAATCACCGTCTCGTTCTATCCCAATGCGGTCCTGGGCAGTGATCAGCAGAACCTGTCGGCGATCCGCGGCGGCACGCTGGACTTCACCTCGATGGCGACCGGCCTGCTCGCCGGCATCAACAGCGAATTCATGGTCTTCGACCTGCCATTCCTGTTCAACAATTCGCTGGAAGCCTACACGCTCAGCGATGGGCCGGTCGGCAGCGCGCTGCTGGCATCACTGGCCAGCGACGGCATTCATGGGCTGGGCATCTGGGATCTCGGCTTCCGCAACATGACCAACAGCAAGCGTCCGATTACGCGCCTGGAGGATCTGGCGGGCCTCAAGCTGCGCGTCATCGCCTCGCCGATCTATATCGATCTGTTCACCGCGCTCGGCGCCAATCCGGTGCCGATGACCTTTGGTGAAGTCTATAGCGCCCTCGAATCCCACGCGATTGACGGTCAGGACAATCCGCTCGCGGTGATCACCTCCGCCAAGTTCGCCGAGGTGCAGAAATACCTCTCGATCACGCGGCACATCTATACCGGCATGCCGTTCCTCATGAGCCAAAAGACCTGGGACGCCCTGTCTGCCGACGAGCAGCAACTCATCGCCGAGGCCGCAGAAGAGGCCAAGGTATATGAACGCCAGATCGTCCAGCAACAGGACGAAGCGGCTATCGGCGAGCTGCAGGCCACGATGGAAGTCAATGAGCTTGCGCCTGACGAGATTGCCCGCCTGCGCGAGCATGTCAAACCGGTGGTCGAGAAGTTCGCGGCCGAGGCCGGTGCCGACATTATGGGTCAGGTCGAGGCCGAACTGGCAAATCTCCGTAAGGGTCAGTGATCGGCAATGACTCTTCTTGGCGATGCCTCTGTCGCAATGTGGTGGGATGTGAGCGCCGCTCATCGAGCGGAGTTTCAGGACTGGCACTCTCACGAGCATTTTCCCGAGAGAATGCGTATCCCCGGCTTCCAGCGCGGTTCGCGCTGGAAGAGCCTGGATCATGATGATGGTTTCTTCGTCATGTATGAGTTGGCCTCGTACGATACCCTGACCTCCCCGCATTATCTGGAGCGGCTGAATGATCCGACCCCCTGGTCGGTGACGATGATGCCGCATCATCGCAACATGGTGCGGAGCCAGTGCCGAACCATATCGAGCAGTGGCAGCGGCGTGGCGGGCTTCATGCTGACCATCCGGCTGTCGCCGGAGCCGGGCCGGGCAGGGCGCCTGGAAACCGTTTTGGACGGCCAGTTGCGCCGGCTGCCCGAAAGGCCAGGCCTGACCGGTGCACATTTGCTGCAAACACAAACGCCCGATGCTGCCGCCACGCGTGAGCAGCAGATCAGGGGAGGCGATGCGGCAGCCGACTGGATCGTGCTGGTTTCGGGCTATGATCCGGACATCTTGCGTTCGGTCGCGGCCAATGATCTGGCAGAGCCGATCCTGCGCCAGGCCGGCGCCGCACCAGGCCATGCTTCCTCATTGCACCGGCTCTGCCATAGCATCACCCCGACGGACCTTTGAGCTGGATTGAGACGGGCTTTCGGTCGCGTCTCGCAGGCATAGGCTCGGCCATCCCGGTTTCACCTACGGAGAAAGTGGCGTGAACAAGCTTCTCGAATTCTACTGCAAGGGGCTGCAGGCGATCGCCGTGGCCTGCCTTGTGGTCATGGTCGGACTGGTGTTCGGCAATGTCGTCCTGCGCTACGCGTTCAATTCCGGCATTGTGGTGGCCGAAGAAATTGCCCGCTGGCTGTTTGTCTGGGTGACGTTCCTGGGGGCCACCTTTGCCCTGCGCGAGCATGCCCACCTGGGCACCGATATGCTGGTCGGGCGCCTGGGCGTGACCGGAAAGAAGCTGTGCTTCGTCATAGCCTACAGCCTGATGCTGTGGGTCTGTTGGCTGATGTTCAGCGGCGCCCTCGAACAAACCCGCATGAATTGGCATGTCTCGGCCCCCTCCAGCGGCCTGCCGGTCGCCTGGTTCTATCTGTCGGGCGTGGTGTTCAGTGTCTCGGCCGCCGCGATCCTGCTCAACGACCTCTACCGGGTGCTGACCGGGCGGGCCGATGAAGCCGATCTCGTCGCCATCAAGGAATCGGAGGATTTGCGATGACCATTCTCGTGTTTGTCGGCGCGCTGCTCGGCGCCATGGCCATCGGTGTGCCGATTTCTTTCGCCCTGCTGGTCTCGGGCGCCGCCCTGATGTGGCATCTCGACATGTTCGACGCACAGATCATTGCTGAAAACGTCATTCACGGCGCCGACAGCTACCCATTGCTGGCCGTGCCATTCTTTATGCTCGCCGGCGAAATCATGAATGTCGGCGGCCTGTCCAAGCGCCTGGTCAATCTTGCCCTGGTCATGATTGGCCATGTGCGCGGTGGCCTGGGCTATGTCACCATCATTGCCGCTTGCCTCATGGCGGCCTTGTCCGGGTCCGCCGTCGCCGATGCGGCCATGCTGACAGCATTGTTGCTGCCGATGATGGTTGCTGCCGGTCATGATCGACCGCGTTCGGCCGGCCTGATCGCATCGGCCAGCATTATCGCGCCGGTCATCCCGCCCAGCATCGGCTTCATCATTTTCGGCGTGGCCGCCAATGTGTCGATCTCCAAGTTGTTTTTCGCCGGTATTTTCCCCGGCCTGATGCTGGCCGGCGCCCTGCTGGTCACCTGGTGGTGGCTCGAGCGGAAGAGCCCTGTCGCGCCGCTTGCCAAGCGGTCCAAGGGGGACTTCCTGCTGGCGCTACGCCAGGCCAGCTTCGCGCTGGTGCTGCCGATCATCATCATTGTCGGCCTCAGGATGGGCGTCTTCACCCCGACCGAAGCCGGCGTCGTGGCTGCGGTTTACGCGCTGTTCGTCTCGACCGTTATCTATCGCGAGATGACTTTGGCGGTGCTGTACAAGGCCTTTGTCGACGCCGTTCGGACCAGCGCCGTCGTCATGTTGCTGGTGGCGGCCGCGGCGGTCAGCGCGTGGCTGATCACCGTCGCCAATATTCCGCAGGAAGTGGTCGCGCTGCTCAGCCCGCTGAAAGACAATCCCATCCTGCTGATGGCGGCGATCATGGCGCTGGTGATGGTTGTCGGCACGGCGCTCGACCTGACGCCGACCATCCTCATCCTGACGCCGGTACTCATGCCGCTCGTCAAGATGGCGGGGATTGACCCGGTCTATTTTGGCGTGATGTTCATGATCAACTGCGCCATCGGCCTGATCACGCCACCAGTGGGTGTTGTGCTCAACACGGTGGCCGGCGTCGGCAGGGTAAAGATGGATGAGGTCACCATCGGCGTGTTGCCCTTCATGCTGGCCCAGTTCGTCCTGATGTTCCTGATGATCCTGTTCCCGCAACTCGTAACCGTACCCGCGCAGCTGTTTCATTGAGCTGAGTGCGGGCGCTGGCGGGAATTAGCCATGCTATGCGCTGGCCCGCCCGCTGGCTAGCATTGCAAGACTAGGGAGCCGTCGGCATCGCGACCGACCAAGTTGCGGTGCCTTATCCGCGTCTGGCCGGCCGCCCAGAAAATGCGGATTCTGGCAGCGATCTGAGCTGACGCGCTTACAGAGCAAAGTCCTGGTTGGCGGTTTTGGTCTGATGTGGTTGGGACGTTTTGGCACCCGGCAGGATTCGAACCTGTGGCTTCCGCCTTCGGAGGGCAGCGCTCTATCCAGCTGAGCTACGGGTGCATCCGTTGCGCGGGGACGGGCCACCGGCTGAACTGGGCGCAACCTAACCAAAGCCGGTGATCGGCGCAACGGGCGTTTTGGCCAAAATGCTGCGACTCCACAGCGGCCTCTCGCTGCCGTCGGGCTGCGGGATTGTCGCCCAGCCAACCGGCGTGCCGCCATGGCCGGCGGGGCAGGGGCCGTGGAGTATCGGCATGGCCTGCACGCCGTGCCGCACGGCCATTTCTGCCAAGACCGGAATCTGGCTATATCCGGGCTGCTGCCATCAATCTGCCATCAGACTGCCGTGATTGGGCCCTATCGCGCCAGAACGATGAATCCGCTAGAGTGGTGGCATGGCATTTCCAACCAATTTTTTCAGCAGCGCCCGCCGCCTTGGCGCCGCTAGCCTGCTGGCCCTGCTCGTATCCGGCTGCTCGATGAGTGCGCTCAAGCCGGCGCCCGGCCCGGCCACTGCGGCGCTGGCGGCCTTCGCCAGTCCTGAAGCCACGCCGGAAGGCCATGTCCCCGATGCGGCTTTGGTGCCCGAGGCGCCGGTGGCGCTGGCCTATGCCGGTGGCGCCTATGATGGGTTGGTGGCCCATTATGCCGCGCAATATGCGGTGCCCGAATCCCTGATACACCGCGTCATTCAGCGCGAAAGCAAATATAACGCCGCCGCCCGCAACGGACCCTATTATGGCCTGATGCAGATCAGCCACGCCACGGCCAAGGGCATGGGCTATGGCGGCTCGCCCGCCGGGCTGCTCGATGCCGAAACCAATCTGCGCTATGCCGTGCGCTATCTGGCGGGGGCCTATGTCACCGCCCACGGCAATTCCGATCAGGCCATGCGCTATTACGCCCGCGGCTTCTATTACGATGCCAAGCGCGCCGGCCTGCTCGAAAAATCCGGTCTGCGCTAGCCGCCAGCCGACGTCGTTTCAATAGTTGGCACGCAGCAAGCTGTCGTCCTTGCCCGGCAACCTAGCACGGGCAGCTGTCCGCATGGACCACCCGGACAAGCCGGGTGGTGACGATGGGGTGAGTGGGAGAATGACCCGGTGAAGCCGGGCTAGCCCAGTCTAAAATGCCTAATCTGCTGTGCGTCCGGCCAGCAGCAGGGCAATCTGGGTTGCCAGTTCGGCCTGCTGATAGGGCTTGGACAGGCGGGGCAGGTTGGTGGAGGTGCCGCTGGGCAGGTCGGCATAGCCGGTGGCCAGCAGGATCGGCAGGTTCGGCTGCAACTCGCGCGCGCGCTCGGCCAGCTCCACCCCGGTCATGCCCGGCATGGCATAGTCGGTGATCAGAGCGTCGATTTGCCGGCCGCTGCCGAGAATTTGCAGCGCCTCCTTGCCGGAATAGGCTTCCAGCGCCGTATGACCCAAATCCTGCACCATATCGACGGTGCTCATATTGATCAGGGCGTCATCATCCACCACCAGAATGACCGAGGCCGGCGGTGTGGATGGCTGTTCGGGCTTCACGGACAAAACCTCCTTGGTCGGGGACAGGGCGACGGGCAGCCACAATTGGGCGGTAGTGCCTTCGCCCAGCCGGCTATCGAGTTGCAGGGCGCCGCCGAGCTGCACGGCCAGTCCATGCACCATCGACAGGCCCAGACCGGTGCCCTTGCCCAGCTCCTTGGTTGAGAAAAATGGCTCAATTGCGCTCTTGAGCGTGGATTCATCCATGCCGGTGCCGGTGTCGCCGACGCTGAGGCGCAAAAACGGCCCCGACAGGTCCAGCCCGCTGGTGGCGCCGTCCCGCAGGCCGAGCACCAGCCGCAGCCGCCCACCCTCGGGCATGGCGTCGCGGGCATTGACCGCCAGGTTGAGAATGGCCAGTTCGAGCTGGTTGGCGTCGACCCGGGCCGGCGGCAGATCCGGCTCGATGGCGAAATCCACCGCGATCAGCGGCCCGATCGAGCGTTCGAGCAGCCCGCGCATGCCGTCGAGCAATTGCGCCAGATCGGTCGGGGCCGGGCGCAAATCCTGCCGCCGGGCAAAGGCCAGCAGCCGCGAGGTCAGCGACGCACCACGCTGCGCGCCCTGCAGCGCCCCATCGATGAAACGCTGCATTTGCGGATCATTGGGCAGGCGCTTGCGCAGCAATTCCAGATTGCCCTGGATGGCGGCCAGGAGATTGTTGAAGTCATGCGCCACGCCGCCGGTCAGTTGGCCGATGGTTTCCATCTTTTGCGCCTGCCGCAGCTGCTCCTCGGCCCGCCGCCGTTCGGTCATTTCGCGGAAAAACGCTGCCCCGCCGACGATTTCGCCATCGCCGCCGCGCAAGGGCGCATGCTGGCTTTCCAGCACCACCTGATTGCCGGTCAGCGTGTGCAGTTCGATTTCCTCGATCGGCCCGGAAATCCCGGCCAGCGCATCGCGCAGCCGCAGCTCGATGGTTTCGTTCTGGCCGTCGCCGACAATGCGCGCCAGCGAGCGCCTCAGCACCGCCGGCGCCGGCAGGCCGAAAATCCGCTCCATCACCGGGTTCCAGATCGTCACCCGGAAATTGGTGTCATAGGCGACAATGCCGGCCGGCACGCTGGTCAGCAGCAGCCCGGACAGCGCCCGCTCGCCACGCAGCGCCTGCTGGGTGCGCTCGCGTTCGGCCGCCACCGCTTCGAGCAGCTTTTCCCGCTCGGCCTCGGCCAGCTTGCGCGCGGTAATCTCCGAAGCCACGCCGATCAGCGTCTGCGGCTGGCCAAAGCGGTCGGTCAATACCCGGGCGCGCGCATCGATCCAGTGCACGCTGCCATCGGGCCAGTGAATGCGGTATTCCAGCACCAGATCGGCGCCTGCCATGGCGTCGTCAAAGCCGCGCTGTACCCGCTTTTGCTCGGGCAGCGCCACCGCCTCGATCAGATCGGCAAACAGCAGCGTCTCGTCGGGGCGGCGGCCGAAACAGGCCTTGAACTGGTCCGAGCCGGACAGCACCTGCTCGGCAATATCGAGTTCCCACGAGCCCATGCGCCCGGCCAGCAGCGCCGTTTGCAGCCGTTGCTCGGCCTCGCGCATGCCTTCGAGATCGCGCCGTGCCTGATATTGCCGACGGCGGCCCCGCAGCGCATTGTCCACCATGTTGAGCAGCGCCACCGGCTGCCACGTCCCCGCCAGCACCAGCACATTGCCCAGCGCCGAACAGGGCTCGCCCGCCAGTGGACCGAGGATGATCAAGGGGAAATCCGACCACGGCGCCTGACCCGCGATCCAGCCCTGCAGCGCCGCCAGCTTGGCGCCCTGCAAGACCGCGCTGGCGATAATGGCGAGGCCCGCGCCGCTCTGCATTTCCGCCAGCAGCCCATCCATCGTCGCGACGGCATCAACCTGGCGCCCGGCCTCGCGCAGCAACGCGATGGCCTGGGACCCGTCTTGCCCCTGTGGTGTCAGGATCAGTGCCCGTTCCGAACTGATCACGCCCGGTCATCTCCGCTTCTGGCCGCCACGCCGGCCGTCTATGGCGCCGCGTCGGGATGGGTTTGTCCCAGTGTAGGGCGTGCCGCCGCGCAATACACCCGCAAATCTGCCGGAGCTGCGCCGCCCAAGCCCGCAATTTCCGGGAACGCGGCCAGTTGTGCCCCGGTTCCCGTCCCCCAGGCCTTTTTGCCGGGGCCAAACTCGCCTAAAGTCGCGCCTCGCTCGTCGAATGGAATCGGTTTCATGCATTTGCTGCTTGTCGACGGCTCGGGCTATATTTTCCGCGCCTTTCACGCTCTGCCCCCGCTCAACCGCAAGTCCGATGGCTTGCCGGTCGGCTGCGTCCAGGGTTTCTGCAACATGCTGTGGAAGCTGATGGAGGACCTCAAGGGCGACGACGAGCCCACCCACATGGCCGTCATTTTCGACCATTCGGGCAAAACCTTCCGCGACGAATTCTATGCCGAATACAAGGCGCAGCGCCCGCCCGCGCCGGCCGATCTGGTGCCGCAATTCCCGCTGACCCGCTCGGCCACCCGCGCCTATAATATCCCCTCCATCGAGATGGAGGGCTGGGAGGCCGATGACATCATCGCCACCTATGCCCGCATGGCCCGCGAAGCCGGCGGCAAGGTCACCATCGTCTCCTCCGACAAGGATCTGATGCAGATGGTCGAGCCCGATGGCTCGATCCGCATGCTCGACACCATTGCCCGCCCCGGCCAGCCGCCCTTGCGCTGGATCGGTGTCGATGAGGTGATCGCCAAATTCGGCGTCACCCCGGACAAGGTGATCGACGTGCAGGCGCTGTGCGGCGATAGCGTCGACAACGTGCCGGGCGTGCCCGGCATCGGCGTCAAGACCGCCGCCGAGCTGATCAATACCTATGGCACGCTGGAAATCCTGCTCGAGCGCGCCGGCGAGATCAAGCAGAACGCCCGCCGCGAAAAGCTGATCGCCAATGCCGACCTCGCCCGCATTTCCAAGCGCCTGGTGACCCTCGAACAGCAGGTGCCGGTCCCCCTCGATCTGGGCGCGCTGTCGCGCCAGCCGGTCGAGCCGGGCAAGCTGTTCCCCTTCCTCAAGGCGATGGAATTTGCCACCATCACCAAGCGCCTCGCCGGTCTGCTCGGCGCCGATCCCGACGCCTGGGAAGCCGATCCCGAGATTGCCGCCAAACCCTCCAGCCCCATCGGCTTCAACAATGAAGCCCGCGCCGACGCCCGCGCCGCCCGCCACGAAGCCGCCGGCACCGCCGGCTCGCCTTTGGTGCTGCATGCCGCCGCCGAACATGAGCGCATCAAGGCCATTCCGTTCAATCCGGCCGCCTATGAAATCATCCGCGATGCCGCCCAGCTACAGCGCTGGATCGACGCCATCGAAATGACCGGCTATGTCGCCACCGACGTCGAAACCACCGGCCTCGATAACCAGACCGCCGATCTGGTCGGCCTGTCCTTTGCCATCCAGCCCGGCACCGGCGCCTATCTGCCGCTCGGCCACTCCGTGGGCGAGGGCGATATCTTTGGCGGCGGCCATGCCGAAGGCCAGATGGATATCCGGCTGGCGCTCGACATGCTGCGCCCGATCTTCGCCAATCCGGCGATCCTCAAAATCTTCCACAACGCCAAATACGATCTCGGCCTGCTCGCCCGCTATGACGTGCCGGTGAACTCCATCGATGACACGCTGCTGCTGAGCTATTCGCTCGACGGCCCGCAATACAACACCATGAGCGAGCTGGCCGATCACTGGCTCGGCGTGCCCGGCACCCCGATCAAGGAGCTGATCGGCTCCGGCAAATCCCAGATCACCTTCGCCCAGGTGCCGATCGACAAGGCCGCGCTCTATGCCGCTGAAGACAGCGACATGACCATCCGCCTGTGGCGCATCCTCAAGCCCCGCCTCGCCGCCGAGAGCATGACCACGGTCTATGAAACCCTCGAGCGCCCGCTGGCCCCGGTGCTGGGCCGCATGGAAGCCCGTGGCATTTCCATCGACCGGCAGATTCTCGCCCGCCTCTCGGGCGATTTCGCTCAGCGCGCCGCCGCCTTCGAGGCCGAGGCCTATGAGCTGGCCGGCTCCAATTTCAATCTCGGCTCGCCCAAGCAGCTCGGCGAAATCCTGTTTGATCGCATGGGGCTGGAAGGCGGCACCAAGACCAAGACCGGCGCCTGGTCCACCGGCGCGGATGTGCTGGAAGACCTCGCCCTCAAGGGCGTGCCGCTGGCCCGCACCATTGTCGACTGGCGCCAACTGACCAAGCTCAAGGGCACCTATACCGACGCATTGCCCGAATATATCAACGCCCGCACCAAGCGCGTCCACACCACCTATTCGCAGCACTCGGTGCTGACGGGTCGCCTCAGCTCCAACGATCCGAATTTGCAAAACATCCCCGTGCGCACCGCTGACGGCCGCAAGATCCGCACCGCCTTCGTCGCCGCCCCCGGAAAAATCCTGATTTCCGCCGACTACAGCCAGATCGAGCTGCGCGTTCTTGCCCATATCGCCGATATTCAGGCGCTCAAGGATGCCTTCGAGGAAGGCCTCGACATTCACGCCATGACCGCCAGCGAAATGTTCGGCGTCCCGGTCGAAGGCATGCCGTCCGATGTGCGCCGTCGCGCCAAGGCGATCAATTTCGGCATCATCTACGGCATTTCCGCTTTTGGCCTGGCCAATCAGCTCGGCATTCCGCGCGGCGAGGCGGGCGACTACATCAAGACCTATTTCGAGCGCTTCCCCGGCATCAAGGACTATATGGACGAGCAGCGCCGCCGGGTGAAAATCGACGGTTTCGTCACCACCATTTTTGGCCGCAAGATCAACTTCCCCAACGCCAATTCCAGCCACGCCGCCGAACGCAGCTTCGTCGAACGCGCCTCCATCAACGCCCCCATCCAGGGCTCCGCCGCCGACATCATCCGCCGCGCCATGATCCGCATGGAGCCCGAGCTGAAAAAGGCAGGCGTCGAAGCCGACATGCTGCTGCAAGTCCACGACGAACTGATCTTCGAAGTGCCCTTGGGCACCGAGGAGGTCGCCATGGCGGCGATCAAGCGCATCATGGAAGGCGCGGCGGAGCCGGCGGTACGGCTATCGGTGCCGATTCAGGTCGATGCCCATGCGGCGAATAATTGGGACGAGGCGCACTAGGTTTTGGTGTGACGCTGATGAAACAGCCCCCGGCTTTCGCCGGGGGCTTTCTGATTCACTTCATGAATTCGTACGTTCTACGCCGAGGCCGTGTAACCTCGGATCACATCCTTCAACGGACCTGCGAGGCTGAAGATGTCCTCGACCTGTTCGACGTCGTGGCGCACCGCCTCCTTGTTCGCGTCAAACACCATCACAAACTTCGTTTTCCCGTTGAAGTGCATCCGGGCGATCGGCTTGCGGTTATTGTCGTCGAACAGGATGGAGCAATAGGACTGCGCATCGCGCATGGTGATGCGCGAAACAGGCGCCACCTCGGCGGCAATGGCGCGGACGATATTGAAGCCGTGCAGTTCTTCCGGCGTCGTATCGAGCTTGCTTTCGTCCACCATCGGGACCTCATCCTCGGCTCCGCCGTCGAAAGCCACATCGATCTTCTGCTTGGCGCGTTGCCTGAACAGGTCGTCAAAGGCCCGTTTGACGATGGGTTTTAGGCCGTCCACAACCGCGCCGGTGAGCTTGCCGGTGTAAAAGCCGCGCGCCACGAAACGCACGAAATCCTCGTCGGGATTGGCCCATTGGGTTTCGATGACGCTCATTGCCCCACGCAGATATTTCAATGACGAGGCCGCAGCCTGAACATTCTCGATGCTGAAATTGCTTTTGTGGAATTTCTCCAGCTCTTTCAGATCGTTGTCGTCATAGGACAGCAGGTCGAATTTGAAGAAGGGTGTCGCATCCATCTTGTTGGGCGCATCCAGATCGGTGAAGAACCAGATATGCAGCCCATTGGTCAGGATGCCGATATTGGCATCGCAGGTGTGGAAGTAGCGGAATAGCTGGCTGAACTGTGCGTCGCGCAGATTGACCGAGACCGATTTGGCCTCCACCAGATATTCGATCCGGTTGCCTATCTTGATCGCATAGTCGATCTTTTCGCCCTTCTTCAGGCCGACGTCGGCGACGTATTCCGGAATAACCTGTGTCGGGTCAAAGACATCGAAGCCAAGGACCCGAAGAAACGGCATGACGATAGCGTTCTTGGTTGCTTCTTCGGTTTGCGCGATTGCCTGCGCGTTAATAGCCCGCTTCGCCAGATCGGCGACATCTTCCTTAAATGACATTATTGCCCCCACAATATTGGGAGCCTAGGTGGTGTCAGGACAGATGTAAACCAACGGATATTTGCGGCCCTCCCTGCACCATCACCACCCACGGTGTCACCCCGGGCCTGACCCGGGGCCCATCCCGGAAGCACCCCACAGCCGCTAGGTGGATCAAACCGTCACCCCCTCCCAACCTCCCCCATCAAGGGGGAGGTGTCGTTCTGTGGTTGTGACTAGATCGTGCCCAAACCCGATCTGATACCTCCCCCTTGATGGGGGAAGTTAGGAGGGGGTGGAGCCAAAGGCACCGCGCCACGGATACCCACCGCGCGTCACCCTCGGGCTTGACCCGAGGGCTCTACACTTCCGGCGGCAAGGTCAGTGCAACCCCCTCGGGTCAAGCCCGAGGGTGACGTGTCGTGGGTGAGGTAAAATGCTGAAACTTATCCATCTTATCCCCGCCCCCAAAACCTCCCGCATACTCCACCCATCTTCCGGGATACGGGCGGCGCTGCAGCGACCGGTGTCCGGATTGACGGTCGGGAGGGTGGAGGTCGCGCTCCGCCCTGGGCTGTGCGGATGGGGCATTCGGGCATGGGGCTACGGGTCCATGCTGGGGCTTGCGGTCTGCCTTCCGAGAAAAACCCGACGCCCCGAGGCGGTTCTCGTCTCATTATTTTAACTTAACCAGAGGCGAAAACCGCCTCGGGGCTCCGCTCGTCTTCTGAAACCCGCATTGCAGGCGGCGCTTGCGCACGCCTATCGGCGGGTCACCGAAACACTCCGTCCTTCGCCGCCGGGCGGAATCGCCAGCTCCACCACCAGCGTCGCCGCCGCGACCAGTTCCGGTGCCCGTTCGGCCCATTCGACCAGCACGATGGCATCGGGATTGTCGAGCAGGCCCAGTTCATCCACCTCGCGCGGATCGCCCAGCCGGTAGAGGTCGGCATGCAGCACCGGGCCCTTGGCCGTGTCGTAGGGCTGCACCAGCGCAAAAGTGGGGGAGGGCACGTCGAGCGCCGGATCGCCGGCCAGATGGCGGATGATGGCACGGGCCAGCGCCGTCTTGCCGGCGCCGAGATCGCCATTGAGCACCACGAGGTCGCCTGGCGCCAGCATGGCCGCCAGCGCGGCCCCGAGGGCGGCAGTCGCGGCGTCGTCGGCGAGCAGGCGCTCCATTATTCGGCGACGCCGGCCATGGCGCTGTCGCGCGGCAGGTTGACGATGATGCGGCTGCCGCGCGGCTCGCGCTTTTCGGCCGAGATGGTGCCGCCATGCAGATTGACGAAGGTCTTGACGATGGCGAGGCCGAGGCCGGCGCCGCGCTGGCGCCCCGAGGGGGTGTCGATGCGGGTCTGGATCGCGGCGCGCATTTCGGCGGTGATGCCGGGGCCTTCGTCTTCGATGACGAACAGCATGCGGTCGGCGCGATGGCTCACCGTCAGCCGGATTTCGCCACCCGGCGGCGAGAAGCGGGCCGCGTTGGACAACAGATTATACAGCACCTGCACGATGCGGGTGCCATCGGCGATGAAGGGCGGCATGCGGTCTTCGATATCGACCACCAGATTGATCGGCTTCTCGCCCGAAATTTCGGGGAAAGTGGCCGATAGCCCAGCCCGCGCCTTGTCGACCAGCGTCACCACATCGAGCAGTTCGGGGCGCAATTCGGCAATGCCGGCATCGACCGAAGCGAGGTCCAAAATATTGTCGATCAGCACGCCCAGCGTTACCGAGGAGGCGCGGATATAATCGATATAGGCACGCTGCCGCTCATTGAGCGAGCCGCCTTCGCTGCCGGCCAGCAGATCGGCGAAGCCGATAATATTGGTCAGCGGGCTGCGCAGCTCATAGGAGACATTTTCGACGAAAGCGTCCTTGAGCACGTCGGCGGCCACCAGCGCATCATTGCGCTCCTTGAGCACCTTCGAATAGCTGGCGCTCTCGGTGACGTCGAGAAAGGTCATCATGGTCTGCCCGTCGGGCAGGCGGGTGATGGCATAATCCAGCAGCCGCCCATCCGAGCGGTTGATCCGCCCGGTCTGGTCCGAACGGGTCGGATTGAGATCAATTATCCCCCGCTTCAAATCCCGCCATATAGTGGAGCCATCTTCTGGAATGGCGCGGCCCGAGGCCTCGGCGATCTGGTCGATATGGGGATTGTGGCCCAGTTCATTGACCGGCAGCTTCCATAGCGCCAGCAGGCGCGGATTGGACAGCGTCAGCCGGCCATTGGTGCCGAACACCGCCACCGCTTCGCTGAGCGCGTTGATGGTTTCGCGCTGCACATTGGAAAACGCCTTGTTGGCCGATTCCAGTTTGAGCCGTTCGGTGATGTCCTCGAACACATAGATCACCCCACCCGCCGGGCCGGCCGGTGCCGAGATCACCTTGATGGTGCGGCCATCGGGCAGATGCCAGGGCTCGTTCTCGTGCGGTTCCTTGCGGGCGTAGCTTTCCAGATGCTTGCTGCGCCAGATTTGATAATCCACCTGGCTGGGCAGCATGCCCTCGGTGCGCAGCTTGTCGAGAATGGCGCGCTCATCGAGCCCCGGCACCAGGAATTTGCGGTTCAAATTCCACAGCTGGGCATAGGCCTCGTTGAACTGGATCAGCTCGCGCCGAGCATTGAAAATGGCGATCGGCGTGGCCAGCGCGCCGATAATGCCGCCGATATGGGCAATGCCGGTTTCGGCGGGGCGGTTGGCCTCGTCTTCGACCGGACGCAGATAACCGGCACGGCCACCGGCGATGGGGAATTCCACCAGTTGATAGGGCCCCTGTCCGGGCCAGGCGACGGTCATGGTGCCCGGCTTGTCGTCTTGGGCGCAGGCCAGCAGATGCTGTCGCAATTGCGCGGTGTCGAGCAGTTCGGGCGGCGCGTTTTCAGTGCCCTTCTTGCCCAGCGTGCCGGCCAGCCGCAGATAGGCCGGATTGGCATAGATCAGCCGGTCGCTGTCATCGCGGGCAAAAGCCGGTTTGGTGAGCGCCGACAGAATGGCCCGGACACTGGCATGATCGCCGGTGGCGGCAGCGGCGACCATGGTGGGCTCGGCGCCGGGCTGCAGGAAAGCGGGGCGCAGGCGCATCGCGGCGCCGCCGCCCAGCACCCAGCCATTGGCGCGGATCAGCCGGCCGTCGAGGGCATTCAGGCTCACGGCAAAGCCATGGCCATGCACGCGCAAATCTTCCAGCAGGCGCGCCAGCTTGTCGGCGTCGCCATGCGACAGCCAGCTGGAAAGCTTGAGTACGCTCGAGGGCTGGCGGCCGACCGGCAGCACCGAAGCGGCCTGACCGAGCAGGCGCGGCGCGCCGTCGCTATTGTCGGTCCACAAAATGGTGACTTCGCGGGTGCCCGACAGCAGCCCCTCATATTCATCGACCAGCGCCCGCAGCCCGGCGATCTGTTCGGCGGCGTGGCGGCGCGTCGCCTTGCCGTTGACCAGCGTGGTGCGCACCACCGCCATGGCCAGCAGGGCAAAGGCTCCGGCGCCCACGGCAACAGCCAGCGGCGCAGCACCCGCAAAGCTGGCCGCGTTGATGCCCTGCGCGAGGGCGGGGACCGCCGTCATCAGGGTAAGAGGGGCTGCCGCGACTACCGCGAATCCCCAATGCTTCCGGAAGTGATCCGGCGCCATGCGCTGCCCTCTAAGGTCAAAATTGTTGATGCCAGCCCGGATGCCGAGGCAATCCGGTACGCCTGCACAAAAAGAAGTGGCCAAACGCGGAGTCCATCTGGACTCCGGCCAACTCCGATCCGGTCACTTGTCCCCGAGCTCCCGAATCACCCTGACCATACCGGCCCGGTGAATCGGCTAAAAGAGGGTTAATGGCTGTGCTTTGATGGCAAAGGGGGGATATCGGGTCTTGACCGTGAACGAAGCAGCAACGTTCGCGAGCGCTTCGGCATGCTGGGCTCCACCCCCTCCCAACCTCCCCCATCAAGGGGGAGGTGCCGTCCGGTGGGTTAGGCTCGATCCAGCCAGAAACTCGATCGATACCCCCCCCCTTGATGGGGGAGGATAGGAGGGGGTGGGGCAGCAAACACCGCACAAGCAAACGCCCGCAGCCAAGGCCACGGGCGCTCGCGATTGCAAGTCGCAGTCGATTAGTAGCGGTATTCGCCCGACTTGAACGGCCCGTTCTGGCTGACGCCGATATAGTCGGCCTGGGTCTTGGTCAGCTTGGTCAGCTTGGCGCCGAGCTTGGCCAGATGCAGCTCGGCGACCTTTTCGTCGAGATGCTTGGGCAGCACATGCACCTTCTTTTCCAGCTTTTCGCCATTGGTCCACAGTTCGATCTGGGCCAGCGTCTGGTTGGCGAAGGAGGCGGACATGACAAAGCTCGGGTGACCGGTGGCGTTGCCGAGATTGACCAGGCGGCCTTCCGACAGCAGGATCAGACGCTTGCCATTGGGCTGCTCGATCAGGTCGACCTGCGGCTTCACATTGGTCCACTTGAAGTTGCGCAGGCCGAGCACGTCGATCTCGTTATCGAAATGGCCGATATTGCAGACGATGGCCATGTCCTTGAGATTGCGCATTTCGTCGACCATCAGCACGTCACGGTTGCCGGTGGCGGTGACGACGATGTCGGCGCGATGGGCAGCATCTTCGAGGGTCACGACCTCAAAGCCTTCCATGGCGGCCTGCAGCGCGCAGATCGGATCGACTTCGGTCACCAGAACGCGAGCGCCGGCGCCGCGCAGCGATTCAGCCGAGCCCTTGCCCACGTCGCCAAAGCCGCAAACGATGGCGACCTTGCCGGCCAGCATCACGTCGGTGCCGCGACGGATGGCGTCGACCAGCGATTCACGGGTGCCATACTTGTTGTCGAATTTCGACTTGGTCACCGAGTCATTGACGTTGATCGCCGGGAACGGCAGCTCGCCCTTGGCGTGCAACTGATAGAGGCGCATCACGCCGGTGGTGGTTTCTTCCGACACGCCGCGGATGGCGGCGCGGATATTGGAGAAGAAGCCGGGGGTCGATTCCAGGCGGCGCTTGATGGTGGCGAAGAAGATTTCTTCTTCCTCATTGCCCGGCTTGTCGAGAATGGAGATGTCCTTCTCGGCCTTGGCGCCATTGAGGATATACATGGTGGCGTCGCCGCCATCATCGAGGATCATGTTGGGGGTGAGGCCATTGCCCCAGTCCATCATGCGGTCGGTAAACGCCCAATATTCTTCCAGCGTTTCGCCCTTATGGGCAAATACCGGGATGCCGGCGGCAGCGATGGCGGCAGCGGCGTGGTCTTGGGTCGAGAAGATGTTGCAGCTGACCCAACGCACTTCGGCGCCGAGCGCGACCAGTGTCTCGATCAGCACGGCGGTCTGGATGGTCATATGCAGCGAGCCGGCGATGCGGGCGCCCTTGAGCGGCTGGGTCGCGGCATATTCCTCGCGGATCGACATCAGGCCGGGCATTTCGATTTCGGCGATGGTGATTTCCTTGCGGCCAAAATCGGCGAGGGAAATGTCCTTGACCGCATAATCGGTCGATTGGGTGGTCATCGGCAGGCTCCGGCAATTGCAATGGGGGATCGTGCTTCAGCTATACGCAAGCGCGCGGGCTGGATCAACGGGGGACATAAAGAAATGCTTATATGTGCTTACCGATAGGCTGCATAACGCCTGCGTTTGAACGGCAGCGTGAGGAAGCGCCACAGACCCGACAGCACCAGATAGCCCAGGATGAAACCGCCCCCGGCATAGAGAATGCCTTCCATGGTGACGGGGATGGCGGGCTGGTAGCTCTCCAGCGTGCGCCGGCCGATATCGCTATCGAGATAGGCCGGCAGCAATTGAAACCGCTCGACCGGATTGGCGCCTTCGATGCGGGCCAGCGTGGCGCTCAGCGTGTCATAGCGCTGGAAGGTTGCCGCCATCGAGCTGCCGCGTCCGGCGAGAAAACCGTCATTGGACGCCTCGTAGCGCTGCAGCGCCGCGATGCGATCAAGGCCACCCGCCACGGCCGCCCGGTCGAAATCCTCGGTGATCACACGCAGTTCGTCCACCGCGCCGCCCAGCCGCTGGGTATATTGCTGGGCATATTCGGGGAACTGGCTGAGCGCCATGGCCAGTCCCAAGCCGCCGACACCGGCAATGATGCGCCGCATAGATTCGCCTCCGCCTTGCCCGTGCTCAATGTGCGGGAGCGCCGGCCGTTCCGCAACCGGGGCGCGTCGTTACAGATCGCTCAGCTTGTCGGCCCGCACCACAAAGCGCTGCACCATGTCGATGGTCTGTCGGCGCAGCGACTCCTGATAGGCGGCGCTGCCGACATCCTTGCCGAAAATCTTGGAGAAGGTGGCGCGGTTGGAAACATTGAAGAAACACAGAGCGCTGATCTGCCAGTGGATTTCCAGCGGGTCGAGCCCGGCCCGGAACAGCCCAGCGGCGACGCCCTTGGCATAGACCGCCTCGATGCTGCCAATGGCGGTAACGTTGAGGTCGCGGATCACGCCCGAACCCTCGAGGTACTGCGCGTGATGGATATTCTCGATCATCACCATGCGGATGAATTCTTCATGCTGGTGATGGTGATCGAAGGTGAATTCCACCAGCCGCCGCAGCGCCTCCAGCGGTGGCAATCCGTCGATGTCGAGCTTGGCTTCGCCCTCGCGCACCTGGCGGTAGGCGTTTTCGAGGGCGCTGACATAGAGGCCCTCCTTGCTGCCGAAATAATAATAGATCATCCGCTTGGACGAGCGGGTCTTGGCGGCGATGTCATCGATGCGGGCGCCCGCCAAACCATTGAGCGCAAACTCCTGCGCCGCCACTTCGATGATGTTCTGCTTGGTGCCCTCAGGGTCTTGCGTGCGGGTGCCGCCGTCCCGTGCTTTGGATCGGGATGATGAAACTGGGGTGCTCATACAATCGCAGCCTTCCATGGCGGCAATTGACTAAACTAACCAGTTCGTACATTTTGCCGCAAATCGCCTTTCAGCATTTATCGGGTGCGGTGAGGGAAAGACAAGGCCGCTGCCGTTTTTCGGCGGCGGCGCATGGGGAGACCTGAGCTTTGCACATTGCCAGCAACCAGCCGGAGCCGCCGCTTCGTGGCACGGTTCTGCAGCACCGCCTGCCGCATCCCGACGGCATCACCATCGGGCTGGTGGGGCGGGGCATCGCTGCATCGCTGTCGCCGCTGATGCATGAGCGCGAAGGCCAGCGGCTCGGGCTCGACTATCGCTATCACCTGATTGATTTCGACCAGCTGCAACTCGATGACGCCCAGCTCCCCGAGATCCTGGCCGAGGCGCGCGAGCTCGGCTTTGCCGGCCTCAACATCACCTACCCCTTCAAGCAGGCCATCCTGCCGCTGCTCGATGATCTGGCGCCGGATGCGGCGGCCATCGGCGCCGTCAATACGGTGGTGCTGGGTGGCGCTAGGACGCTGGGGCACAACACCGATTGCTGGGGCTTTGCCGAAAGTTTTCGGCGCGGTCTGCCGGCGGTGAAGACCGACCTGGTGCTGCAACTGGGTTCCGGCGGCGCCGGGGCGGCGGTGGCGCGGGCGTTGCTGCAATGCGGTGTCCAGCGGCTGGCGATCTACGACACCGAGCCGGGCCGGGCGCAGGCACTGGCCGGCCGGTTGCGCAATTTGCTCGGCGCTGATGTCGAGGCCGTGGATGACGTGGCCGATATAGCCCCCCTGGCCGACGGCATCGTCAACGCCACGCCGGTCGGCATGACCAAATGCCCCGGCCTGCCCATCGCTGCGGCGCTGATCGAGCCGCATCACTTTGTCGCCGATGTGGTGTATTTCCCGCTCGAAACCGAGCTGATCCACCTCGCCCGGGCGCGTGGCTGTCAGGTGCTGCCCGGCGGCGGCATGGCGGTATTTCAAGCGGTGCGGGCGTTTGAACTCTTCGCCGGCGTGCAGCCAGACGCCGATGCCATGGCGGAAACATTTCGGGCGGCGGTTGCGGGCTAGGCCTTAGATCTTGCCCGTCGACAGCACATAGTCGACGCCGCTCTTGATGTGGCTGGTCAGCTTGCGGACGCTATTGTCGATGTCGCGCTGCATCGCCAGCTCGAACAATGCCTTGTGGTCATCCATCACCGCCGAGCCGCGAAAGCTCTCGGCCAGCATGTGGTAGCGGATGAAGCGATCGAACACCGAGGCGTGCAAATCCAGTAGCGTGCGCGAGCCGCAGGCCGAAATCAGGGCGTTGTGGAAGGCGAAGTCGTAGCGGACCCACTGGGCAGTGCGGTCCATGTCGCCGCTGAGCAATTGCGCCTCGACCACCGAGAGCTTGTGATGGGCGGCCACCACCCGGCCTTCCCAGTCGAGATCGCCAGTCTCCAGCGAGAGCCGTAGCGCGTGGCTTTCCAGCAGCAGCCGCAAATCGGCCACTTCGCGCAGATTATCCGCCGTTGCCGCCGCCACTTCAAAGCCGCGCTGGCCTTCGGCCATCACCAGATTTTCGCTGGCCAGCCGATTGAGAATTTCGCGCAGCGTGCTGACGCTGGCGCCATACTGGCTTTTGAGCGTGTCCAGCTTGAGCTTTCTCCCTGGGGGCAACTGGCCGGCTATAATGTCGTCGCGGATACGCCGGAACGCCAAATCGCCGACGCCTTCTTCCACTGTCTGTCTATCGTCGCTCAATGCCGCCTCCACTTGCCTTTCTTTTAGCCAATGGAACGACGCTCGTCAAAGTGATCCAGAAAAATCATAGAAAACAAAAATTACATGACTAAATGAAATTAAGCAGCTAGTTTGCAAGCGCTCCGAAGGGGCATTGACTTGAACGAACTATTTCGTACATTGTGCTTCAGGACGGAAAACGACGGTGTTCAACCGTGCGTCCGCTGAGGATGCCTGGGCTTACAGGCGGCATTTGGGAGGATAACAATGCGTTTTGGATTTACGCGCCGCGCCGTGCTGCTTGGCAGCCTGCTGCTGGCCACTGTTGTGCCGGTCATGGCGCAGGACAAGCCGGTGCTGCGGTTTTCGGCAGTGTTCTCGGAGCAGGACATCCGCGCCGAGATGATGGATCTGTTCGCCGGCCAGATCGTCGACGACTTCACGCTTGAGCCCTATTACGGCGGCAATCTGTTCAAGCAGGGCACCGAACTGGTGGCGCTGCAGCGTGGCAATCTGGAAATGGGCAATATCGCGCCCCAGGATATTTCCAACCAAATCCCGGCCTGGTCGGTGCTGACTTCGGCCTATCTGTTCCGTGATGCGGCGCATCTGCGCACCTTCTTCGACAGCGATGTCGGCGCTGAATTCAAGCAGATGGCCGAAGACCAGCTCGGCGTTCACATCCTCGGGCCGACCTATTTCGGCGCCCGTCAGGTGGGCCTGCGCATCGACAAGGAAATCAAGACCCCGGCCGATATGGCCGGCATCAAGCTGCGCATGCCCGGCGGCGACGCTTGGCAGTTCCTCGGCACCTCGATCGGCGCCAACCCGACGCCAATGGCCTATGCCGAAGTCTATACGGGCCTCCAGACCGGCGCCATTGACGGCCAGGACAATCCGCTGCCCAACGTCGAGAACATGAAGTTCTACGAAGTGATGAAGCAGATCGTGCTGACCTCGCATCTGGTGGGCTATGACCTGCTGGTGATTTCGAGCGAAAAGTTCAACGCCATGACGCCCGAGCAGCAGGCCGAAGTGCAGGCCGCGGCAACCGCCGCGATTGACTTCAGCCAGAAGGCGCATCTGGATCGTGAAGCTGAACTGCTGACCCAGTTCGAAGCCGCCGGCCTCAAGATCTATGAGCCCGACCTCAACGCCTTCCGCAGCTATGCCCAGCAGATGTATCTGGACTCCGATCTGGCCAAGGACTGGCCGGCCGGCGTGGTTGAACGCATCAACGCACTCTGAGCTAGACTTCCGCCCCTCAGGGGTGGCGCGCGCAACTTGCGGCGCCGCCCCGTCCTTGGCAGACCTCCGCTCCGGAGACAGACAATGAATCCTCGACTTGCCGGCCTCGGCGCGTGGTTATACGCCCGCGCCGAAAATATTCTCGCAGCCATGCTCGGCGTAATGTTCGCCGTCTTCATCCTGCAGATCGTCTTCCGCTACGTCATCAATCTGCCCATCGGCTGGACGCATGAAATCAGCGTCATGATGTGGCTGTGGATCGTGCTGTTCGGCACCGCCTTCGTGGTGCGCGACAGTGAAGAGATCCGCTTTGATATTTTCTATGCCGCAGTGGGCAATCGCACCCGGCGGGTCATGGTCTTTCTCACCGCCGTCACGCTGGTGGTGCTGTTCTCCATCTCGCTGCCGGCCGTGGTCGATTATGTGATGTTCATGAAGGTCGAAAAGACGGCCTATCTGAAAATCCGCTTCGATTATCTCTATTCCATCTATGCCATCTTCGCTGTGGCGATGATCGTTCGTCAGTTCTGGCTGGCCTGTCAGGCCGTCTGGGGCAAGGACAGCGAAGGCTTTGATCCAACCAAGGCAGGGTCGGGCGTATGACCATTTCCACTCAGTTTACCGCCGCGCTGATCCTGATCACGGCGCTGGCCTTTCTCGGTCTGCCGATGGGGCTGTCCATGCTCTGCGGCTCGATCCTCTATCTGCTGTTCACCGGCCAGGATATGGGCATCGTCGCCGAGCAGTTCCTCAACGGCATGTATTCCAACTACATCATGCTGGCCGTGCCGCTGTTCATCCTCGCCGCTGAAATCATGAATTCCGGCTCGCTCTCCGAGCGCCTGCTGCGCTGGTGCGATGCGGTGGTCGGCCGCTTCCGCGGCGGGCTGGCGCAGGTCAACGTGCTGCAATCCATCGTCTTTGCCGGCATGTCCGGTTCGGCTGTCGCCGATGCCGCCGGGTCGGGCAAGATGATGCAGCACATGATGACCAAGGACGGCAAATACACGCCGAGCTATGCCGCCGCGCTGACCGCCGTCACCGCCGTGATCGGGCCGATCATTCCGCCCTCCATTCCCATGGTGCTCTATGCGCTGGTGGCCGACACGTCCATTGGCTACCTATTCCTCGCCGGGGTCATTCCGGGCCTGCTGATGGCGGGCGTCATGATGGTGCAGATTGCCGTCACCGCCCGGGTCAAGAACTTCCCGGTCGAGCCGCCGGTGCCGTTCCGCAAGCTGCCCAAGATGACCTGGGAAGCCATGCCGGTGCTGATGATGCCGGTGGTGCTGATGTATGGCATTTACGGTGGCATCACGACGCCTACCGAAGCCGCTGCTGTGGCCGCCTTCTATGCGCTGGTCATCTCGATCATCGTCTATCGCAGTGTAAATGCTCGTGAATTCTACCTGTCGCTGCTGACCAGCGCCAAGACCACCGCCACCATCGGCATGCTGATCGCCGGGGCGCTGGTGTTCAACTATGTGGTGACGGTGGAGAATATTCCGCGCACCATCAGCGCGATCTTGATCGGTTGGAACCTCGATCCGATCACCTTCCTGATCATCGTCAACATCATGTTGCTGATCCTGGGTTGCGTGCTCGAAGGCACGACCATCCTGCTGGTCATTGTGCCGGTGCTGATCCCCACCGCCCAGGCGCTGGGCATCGACATGGTGCATTTCGGCCTGGTCGTTATCGTCAACATCATGCTCGGGCTGATCACGCCGCCCTATGGCTTGCTGCTGTTCATCATGACCAAGATATCGGGCTCACCGATGCGCAATATCGTGGCCGATGTGATGCCGTTCCTCGGCGGGTTGTTGGTGGCGCTGATGGTGTTCACCTTCGTCCCCGACATCGTGCTCTGGCTGCCGCGCCAATTCGGTTATGGGGGCTAAGAACATGCAGCCGCTCTATATTTTAAATGGTCCCAACCTCAATCGTCTCGGCAAGCGTGAGCCTTCCATCTATGGCACCACCACGCTGACCGAGGTGGAACAGCTCTGCCGCGATGCGGCGGGGCAGCACCCGGTCATTTTCCGCCAGACCAATAGCGAGGAAAACCTGATCAATTGGGTGCATGAGGCGATCGATGAGGGGGCGGGGATCATCATCAATCCCGCCGCTTTCACCTTCACCTCGCTGGCCCTGCTCGATGCGCTGAAAATGTTCGAGGGGCCGGTTATCGAGTTCCATATTTCCAATGTTCACAAGCGCGAGTCGATCTATCATCGCTCCTATGTGTCGATGCGGGCCGATGCGGTGCTGGTGGGGTTGGGGGCGCAGGGCTACGCGACAGCGGTGCAAGCCATGCTGAAAATGCTGGAAACCCGCCTCTAGCGCTAGCGGCGGCGATGGCCGAAAAAGACTTTGCGATAGAGGGGCTTGGCTGCGGTCAGGCCCCTTTTTCGTCCAAGCATGGGCTGCAAGCATGCTGCCACTTTTCTTGCGCTTATCTGCCCGGTGCATCTGTCAGGCCCATGATTTGGGCGATATGCGAACAAATATCGTAAATCGCACAAATCCGTTGACCGGGCGCGGTCCTTTCTGTTTGCTCCGGCATAAATCAGGAGAGCGCTATGGCCGAATTCTTGCCGCTTGCCGAGGCTGTCCGGCACAATCTGAACGATGGCGACATGGTCGCCTTCGAGGGCTTCACCCATCTCATTCCGCATGCCGCCGCGCATGAGGCGATCCGTCAGGGCTTCAAGGATTTGACCCTGCTGCGGATGACGCCGGACATCGTCTATGACCAGATGATCGGCATGGGCATGGCCAAGAAGGTGATCTTCTCCTATGCCGGCAATCCCGGCGTAGGTCTGCTGCGCCGGATGCGCGACGCCATCGAAAACCAATATCCGCGCGGCATCGAGACGGTGGAGCATTCCCACTCCGCCATGGCCCAGGCCTACGAAGCCGGCGCCGCTGGCCTGCCATTGGCAGTGTTCCGGGGCTATCGCGGCGCTGACCTGCCCAAGGTCAATCCGACCATCAAGTCCATCACCTGTCCCTATACCGGCGAAGAGCTGGCGACGGTGCCGGCGCATCGCCCGGACGTGACCTTCATCCATGCGCAAAAGGCCAACGCCAAGGGCGATGTGCTGATCGAGGGCATTGTCGGGGTGCAGAAGGAAGCGGCGTTGGCGGCCAAGCGGGTCGTGGTGACGGTCGAGGAAGTGGTGCCCGACTTCAAGGGCCTGCATCCTAATCTCTGCATCCTGCCGCATTGGACGATCAACGCCATCGCTGTGGTCAAGGGCGGGGCGCACCCCTCCTATACCCATGGCTATTATGCCCGCGACAACGCCACCTATCTGGCGTGGGACAAGATTTCGTCCGACCGTGAGCTGTTCGCGGCCTGGATGGACGAGCATGTGCTCAAGGCGACGCCCGAGGCGTTTGCCGACCGCATCAAGGGGCTGTGACCATGACCGACTTTACCCCCAATGAAATGATGACCATCGCCGCCGCGCGCCAGCTTTCCAGCAAGGATGTGTGCTTTGTCGGCATCGGCGCGCCATCGGCCGCCTGCAATGTGGCGCGACTGACCCATGCGCCCGACATCACGCTGATCTATGAGAGCGGCACCATCGGCACCGCACCCGATGTTTTGCCCTTGTCGATCGGCGATGGCGAATTATGCGAGACGGCGGTGTCGACTGTCTCGGTGCCCGAAATGTTCCGCTATTGGCTGCAGGGCGGCCGCGTTTCCATCGGCTTTCTGGGCGCGGCGCAGCTCGACCGCTTCGGCAATATCAACACCACGGTGATCGGCGATTATCACCACCCCAAGGTGCGGCTGCCCGGTGGCGGCGGCGCGCCCGAGATCGCTACCTCCTGCGGCGAAATCTACATCACGCTGAAACAGGCGCAGCGCTCGATGGTGGAGAAGGTGGATTTCTTCACCTCCTTCGGTCACGGCGAGGGCGGCGATCATCGCCAGCGGCTCGGCATCACCACCAAGGGGCCGACACTGCTGATCACCGATCTGGCGATCTGGCGGCCCGATCCCGAAACCAAGGAATTCGTGGTGCGCTCGCTGCATCGCGGCGTGACGCGTGACATGGTGCAGGAAACCTGCGGCTGGAAAGTGCGCTTTGCCGACGATCTGGACGAAACCCCGGTGCCGAGCGAACTCGAATTGACCACTTTGCGCGATTTGCAGGCGCGCACCGCCGCGGCCCATGGCGGCAGCAAGAAGGACAACTGAGCATGACGGAAGCGTATATCTGCGCCTATCTGCGCACCCCCATTGGCCGCTTTGGCGGCGCATTGTCCTCGGTGCGGCCCGACGATCTTGGGGCCATTCCGCTCAAGGCGCTGATGGCAGCGCATACTGGCGTCGACTGGGACGCGGTGGATGATGTGATCTTCGGCAATGCCAATCAGGCCGGCGAAGACAACCGCAACGTCGCCCGCATGAGCCTGCTGCTCGCCGGCCTGCCGGTGGGGGTGACCGGCACCACCATCAACCGGCTCTGCGGCTCGGGCATGGATGCGGTGATCGCTGCCGCCCGCGCCATCAAATCCGGCGAGGCCGAGCTGGTGATTGCCGGCGGCACCGAGTCGATGTCGCGTGCGCCCTTCGTGATGCCAAAAGCCGAAACGGCGTTTTCGCGCAACGCGGAAATCTATGACACCACCATCGGCTGGCGCTTCGTCAACAAGCAGATGAAGGCGCTCTATGGCGTCGATTCCATGCCTGAGACCGGCCAGAACGTGGCGCAGGATTTTGAGGTGAGCCGCGAGGCGCAGGACGCTTTCGCGCTGCGCAGCCAGGACAAGGCCGTGGCCGCGCAGGAAAATGGTCGGCTGGCGCGCGAAATCGTCCCGGTTAGCATTGCCCAGAAAAAGGGCGATCCGATCAGCGTCGACAAGGATGAGCATCCGCGCGCCGGGTCGAGCCTCGAAACGCTGGGCAAGCTGCGGCCGTTATTTCCCAATGGCTCGGTGACGGCCGGCAACGCCTCCGGCGTCAATGATGGTGCGGCAGCGCTGATTATCGCCAGCGAAGCCGCCGCCAAAAAGCATGGGCTCGTCCCGATTGCCCGCATTCTCGGCGGCGCTACCGCTGGCGTTGCACCGCGCATCATGGGCATGGGGCCGGCCCCGGCGACGCAGAAGCTGTGCGCCCGGCTGGGTCTGACGTCGGCGGATTTCGATATCATCGAACTCAACGAGGCCTTTGCCAGCCAGGGCATCGCCGTGTTGCGCGAACTGGGCATTGCCGAAGACGCCGACCATGTGAACCCCAACGGCGGCGCCATTGCGCTGGGCCATCCGCTCGGCATGAGCGGCGCACGCATCACCGGCACGGCAGCTTTGGAGCTGGCGCTGACCGGCAAGCGCCGGGCGCTGGCCACCATGTGCATTGGCGTCGGGCAGGGCATCGCCATCGGGCTTGAGCGGGTCTAGATTGCACGCATGAACAGCCAGCGCCCTTTGCTCGACGCCCTGACCGGCGATATCGAAACCGAAACCCTGCTCGCTGATCCGGCCCGGATCGCGGCCATGGTGCGGTTTGAGGCGGCGCTGGCACAAGCCGAAGCCGATGCCGGCCTGATCGGGGCTGACGCGGCGGCCGCCATTGCGGCCGGGCTGGTGGGGTTTGAGCCCGATTGGGACGATCTCGCTTCCGGCATGGCGCGCGATGGGGTGGTGGTGCCGGCGCTGGTAGCGCAGCTGCGCCGTCGCATCGCCGCGCCGCATGCCGAGGCTTTGCATAAGGGCGCGACCAGTCAGGACGTCATCGACACCGCACTGGTGCTGCAGCTGGCTGCGGTGATTGGCCTGTTCGAGACACGATTGTCCAGCCTGCTCGATGGCATCGACCTGCTGCTGGAGCGCCATGGCACCCAGCCCATGATGGCGCATACCCGCATGCAGCAGGCGTTGCCCTATAGTGTGGGGGCAAAACTCGCCACCTGGATTGCCCCGCTGCGGCGGCATCTGGTGGCGCTGGAAGCCTGCCGGCGCGGCTTGCTGGTGATCCAGCTCGGCGGGCCGATTGGCGACCGCAGCAGCTTTGGTGCGCAGGGCGAGGCCATTGCCCGATCCTTGGCGCGGCAGCTCGATCTGGGGCTGGCTGAACCGTGGCAGACGGCGCGCGACCCACTGGTGGGGTTTGCCTCGCTGCTGGCTCTGCTCAGCGGCACGCTGGGCAAGATCGGGGTCGATGTGACCTTGTTGGCGCAGAACGAGATTGGCGCGGTGGCCTTGGCCGGCGGTGGCGGCTCATCCTCGATGGCGCATAAATCCAATCCGGTGAACGCCGAGGTGCTGGTGGCGCTGGCGCGGTATAATGCCGGGCTGGTCGGGACCTTGCAGCAGGCCATGCTGCATGAAAATGAACGCTCCGGCGCCGCCTGGACGCTGGAATGGCTGACCCTGCCGCAGATCGTGGTGGCGACGGGGGCGAGTCTGCGGCTGGGCAATCTGCTGGTGGGGCAGCTGAGCTTTCCGGCGCGTTGAGGCGACTGAATTTAGAGAGCCGCGATAGGCTCCCTCCCCCTTGAGGGGAGGGCGGGGGTGGGGGTGTCGTGGTTCCCGCTGGCTCGGTGTGCTTGGAGGGCACGACACCCCCACCCTAACCCTCCCCTCAAGGGGGAGGGGATGGTATCGGGGCTCGCAATCGGCAGGGATAATATGGGCTCTAAACCCGAGGCAATGGCCCGGTGCTGCGGCCCCAGCGGACGACGCAGCTGATCGTGCGATGGACGCAAGCGTCGTTCGGATCGCGCTCGATGATCTCGGCCAGCGCCGCGCTGACCGCGCCCGGCGGCGGCATGATGGTGGTGATCGAGTGGCAGTCCCAATTGGCCAGGGCGACGCCGTCATGGCCGACAATGGCCAGGTCCTCGGGGACTTTGAGCCCCAGTGAAGCGGCGGCGTCCTGCACGCCGATGGCCATCAGGTCGTTGGCGCAGACGATCACGTCGGGGCGTGAGCGGCGGAGCAGCAAATCCGCTTCCTGGTAGCCAGACTCGTAGGAATAATCGCCATGCTCGACGATGGCGAAGGCCAGTCCATGCGCCGCGAGCGCGTCGGCAAACCAGCCCATGCGTTGCTTGTCGATATGGCTCGAGGCGCGGCCCGACAGATAGACGAAATGGCGACGGCCAAGGCCGACCAGATGTTCGACGATTTCCCCCGTGGCGGCGCTGGCATCGAGCCGCACCTCGGACAGGTCGCGCCCCGCCAGCGGTTCGGAGGAGGCGATCACCGGCACGGCGGAGCGGAAGATGCGCACCGCGTCGTCAATCGACACGGCGTCGGAATACAGCACCACATGATCGACCTGATAGGTCGAAGCCAGCCGCATCAGCTGGCTGCGATCGGCATGGTCGGCGCAGCGCAGCACCAGCGGCATGCGCTCCTGCTCCTGCAGCCTTGTGATCAGTTGGTCGAGCCCTTCGGCCTCGGCCGGATTGGCCACGGTATTGACCACCAGCGCCACCAGCCGCGACTGGCTGTTATTGAGCGAGCGGGCCATCGCATTGGGGCGAAAGCCATGCTCGTCGGCCAGCGCCAGAATGCGCGCCCGGGTCGTCGGCTTCATGCTGGAACCGGCAGAGAAGGCGCGCGAAATGGTGGCAGAGGACACGCCGGCAATTTTGGCCAGTTCGACCGACGTCAGTCCCTTGCGCTGCATGCCATCTCCTCGTCGCCCCTCGCTCAGGGCTGGCCCAGCTCTAGCGCAATCGGCGCGCCATCGCGAGCCGCCGATGCCTTGATGGCGTCCCACAACCGGGCAAAGCGCAGGCCATTGGCGACGGTGGAGGGATTGGCCAGCCGCCCGTCGCGCACCGCCTGGAAGGTGTGCATCGGCGTGTCGCGGGTTTCGCCTTCTTCGCGCGGCTCGGCCACGCCATCAATGCTGACCTCGCGCCATTTGCCCCAGGCGTCGATGCGGATGATGGCCTTGCTGTAAAAGAAGGTGATGGCGGAGGCGCAGCCCGGCGGGCCTTCGCCGGCGGCATTGAAGGTTACCAAGGCGCCATTGCTGAGCCGGGCGGCGACGGCAGTGGCCAGATCGACGGCGAGACCGCGATTATTGGTATAGGCCGAGACGCGTTCGAACTCGGCATCGGCCAGCACGCAGACGGTGTTCATCATGTGTGCGCCGGTATCGAACATGAAGCCGCCGCCGGAAATGGCGGGGTTCTGCTTCCACTGGCCGGCATAGTTGTTTTTCCAGCCCTCCCAGATCACCGCGTTGACGCTGACCAAATCGCCGAAATCGCCGCGCCGCGCCCGGTCGCGCGTGTCGTGCACCAGCGGCGACAGCCCGCCCTGAAAGGCAATCACCACGGTCCGGCCGGTGCGTTGCTCGGCCTCGACCAGTGCCAGCGCTTCGGCGACGGTGGTCACCATCGGCTTTTCCAGCAGCAGATCGTAGCCCGCCTCGATCACCGCCAGCGCATTGGCAGCGTGAAACACATGCGGCGTCGACACATAGACGGCGTCCATCTGGCCCTGCATCGCTGCCAGCATGGCGTCGGCATCGGGATATTCGGCGGGGCGGGGCGCGCCGGCGGCTTCGCAGGTATCGGCGAAGCGCTTCCGCGAAACGTCGCTGACTTCCGCGGTGGCGACGATGGCGACATCGTCCATGGCGGCCCAGCCGCGCGCATAATCGGCGGCCTTCAACCCGGCCCCGATGACTCCCAGACGCAAGACCATGCTCGTTCCTTCCCCAGCGCAAATTTCATATTGCCGGCCGAATGTAAACGTGTACATTTTGGCGCGTCAAGCTGGCAGATGACCAGTTTCGCCAACAGGAGGGCAGTCGTGACGATCCGCGTGACCATCTGGAATGAAGGGCGCCATGAGCAGCGCGATGCGGCGGTGGCCGCGATCTATCCCGACGGCATGGACGGCGCCATCGCCGCCGGCCTCAAGGGGCGCGACTTCACCATCGAGCGCCGGGGGCTCGACGATCCCGAACAGGGGCTGACCCAGGAACTGCTCGATCGCACCGATGTGCTGACCTGGTGGGGCCATGTGGCGCATGACGAGGTGCGCGACGAGATCATCGACCGGGTGCAGCAGCGGGTACTGGCGGGCATGGGGCTGGTGGTGCTGCATTCGGGGCACCATTCCAAGATGTTCCGCCGCATGATGGGCACCAATTGCAACCTGGCCTGGCGCGAACTGCCCGAGGGCGATCTGGAGCGGGTCTGGGTCACCAATCCCGGCCATCCCATCGCCGATGGCGTGCCGCCATTTTTTGAGATTCCGCAGTCGGAAATGTATGGCGAGCCCTTCGACATTCCGGCGGCCGACGAGATCGTCTTCATGAGCTGGTACAAGGGCGGCGAGGTGTTCCGCTCGGGGCTGACCTTCCAGCGTGGGCTGGGGCGGATCTTCTATTTCTCGCCGGGCCACGAAACCTTCCCGATCTACCACCATCCCATGGTGCAGCATGTCATCGGCAATGGCATCGAATGGGCGATGCGGCCGCATAGTGGCGCACGCAAGCTGGACAATTGGCACCGCGCTGAGCCGATCCACCGCTGAGAGACTGGGGCGCGCTGCGCCGCGTTAGGGGATTTCACTATCCCAGGCGCAGGCCGGCGCGCTGCTGTCCCAGACGATTTCGACGGTGGCGTGGCTGATGCCATAGTCGGCGGAGAGCGCGGCTTTGACCGCCTGGGTCACCGCATTGGCATCAACGCCTGGATCGAGCAGGATTTCCAGCGTCGCCACCGGGCGGCCCGAGGTGATCGACCAGACATGGACGTGGCGCACTGCGGCGAGCCCCTTCACCTTGGCGACCAGCGCCGTGCTGAGATCTTCCACCACCACATTGCCGGGGGTGCCTTCCATCAGGATATGCAGCGAGTTGCGGAACAGCGCCCAGGCGCTGCGCAGCACCAGCAGGCTGACCAGCACGCTGAGAATGGGGTCGATCGGCATCCAGCCGGTCAGCCAGATGGTGATGGCGGCGGCGATAGCGGCGACCGAGCCGAGCAAATCGCCCAGCACATGCACCATGGCGCCGCGGATATTCACATGGTCCTTCTCGCCGCGCGACAGCACGAAGAACACCACCATATTGATCACCAGCCCGAGCACGGCGACGATGAACATCGGCCCGGCCAGCACCTCATGCGGCGTCATGAAGCGCTGGATGGCCTCATAGATGATCCAGCCGACCAGGGCGAACAGGGTCACCGCATTGATCAGCCCGGCCACCACTTCGAGCCGCATATAGCCGAAGGTGCGCTTGCCATCCGAGGCGCGGCGGCCGAAGCGGAAGGCGGCCCAGGCCAGCAGCAACGCCGCTGAATCGGTCAGCATGTGCCCGGCATCGGCGATCAGCGCCAGCGAGCCCGAGAGCATGCCGGCGATGATTTCGGCAACCATGAAGGTGGCGGTGAGCAGGAAGCCGATCAGCACCACACGTTCATTGCTGGCGCTGACAGTGGGGGCGTGGCTGTGGCCGGCGTGATCGTGATCCGCATGGTCGTGGTCGTGTGCGGCGTGATCATGCTCGTGGTCGTCATGCGGCGCGTGCTCATGGCCGGCATGGCTGTGGCTCATGCTGCCGGTTTTTTCGTGGTTGGCCGTCATCGCGCCGCTCCGATCAAATCTCGTCATATGAATACATGTTCATATGTTTGAATCAAGCACTTTGCGCAAGGCTGCGCTCAAGCGTCGCTGTCGGCCTCCTGCTCTTCCATGGCGTGCTCGATCATGTCGGTGAGCATATGGGCGATGTGCTCATCGGCGGTTTCGTAGAACACCTGCTTGTTCTGTCGTGTGCCGCGCACCAGCCGCGCGCCGCGCAACAGACGCAGATGGTGGCTGACCAGCGAGGGCGAGGCATTGACCGCCTTGGCGATGTCGCCCACCGCAATCGGCGCCGGCAGGCAGGCCAGCAGCACCCGCAATCGGGTGGGGTCGCCGAGCAGGCGATAGGTTTCGGCAATGACGGCGATCTGGCTGTCGCTGGGTGCGTTCACGGCAATCGTCTCGGTGGGGCAAGCTGGCTCAACAGGTAAGACGCTTTGCCGATATGCGCCAGAGCGCGGTGAGCGTATTGAAGTTTCCACGCCTCGCCGGGGAGGGCTAGGGTGGGGCGCATTGGAGGAGGATCTCATGAATTTCCGCGCATTGGTCACCGAGAGGGATGGTGACGGCAAGGTCAGCTCAGCGGTTCAGATGCTGGATGATGCTCGATTGCCCGAGGGCAATGTGACGGTCGATATCGACTGGGCCGGGCTCAACTACAAGGACGGGCTCTGCCTGACCGGTGGCGGCGGGCTGGTGCGCCTCTACCCCCATGTGGCGGGGATTGATTTTGCCGGTGTTGTGCGGGCCAGCGAGGACGCGCGCTATGGCGTCGGCGACAAGGTGGTGCTGACCGGCTGGCGGGTGGGGGAAACCCAATGGGGCGGCTATGCCGAGCGGGCGCGGGTCAATGGCGACTGGCTGGTGCCCCTGCCACAGGGCCTGAGCACGCGCGACGCAATGATTGTCGGCACGGCGGGGCTGACGGCGATGCTGGCAATTGATCGGCTGGAAGCGGCGGGGCTGACGCCGGCGGGCGAGGTGCTGGTGACCGGGGCGGCCGGTGGTGTGGGCACCATTGCCACCGCGCTGCTGGCGCGGCTGGGGTATCAGGTGGCGGCGCTGTCCGGGCGGCCGCAGCATGCCGAAGCGCTGCGTGCGCTGGGCGCGACCAGCATCATCGACCGGCATGAATTTCTGGCGCAGCCCGACAAGGTGCTGGAATCGGCGCGCTGGGATGCGGCGATCGACAGCGCCGGCGGCAAGGTGCTGGGCAAGCTGCTCAAGCAGATCAAATATGGCGGTGCGGTTGCCAGTCTCGGCAATGCCGGCGGCATCACGCTCGAAACCAATGTGCTGCCCTTCATCCTGCGGGGGGTGACGCTGATCGGCATCGATAGCGTGATGCAGCCTTATGCGACGCGCGTGGCGGCCTGGCGGCGGATTGCCGAGACTTTCGATCTGGCGGCGTATGCCGGATTGGTGCGCGAGGTGGGGCTGGAGGAATTGCCGGGGGCGGCGAGTGAGATTTTGGCGGGTGAGGTGAAGGGGCGGGTGTTGGTGCGGGTGGGGGTGTGAGCGTCTGAGCGCCCGAGCGCCTGAGCATGGGCGAGCGCAGCCCCCTCACCCTGCTTTTCTGCTGAACGCAGAAAAGCTGTCCCTCTCCCACAAGGGGGCGAGGGGGCTCCACTCTTGGACGGGCACTGAGCCCCCTTCTCCCCTCGTGGGAGAAGGTGCCCGAAGGGCGGATGAGGGGGCCCTACCGATACCCCGCCGCCTGCAGCTCGAACAACTCCGCGTAGCGGCCGCGGAGGGCGACGAGGTCTTCGTGCGAGCCGGATTCGAGGATCCCGCCATTGTCGAGCACCAGGATGCGGTCGGCCATGCGGACGGTCGAGAAGCGGTGGGAGATGATCACCGCGGTCTTGCCGGCGGCGAGGCTCTTGAAGCGGGAGAACACTTCGGACTCGGCCTTGGCGTCGAGGGCGGCGGTGGGCTCGTCGAGGATGATCAGATCGGCGTCGCGCATATAGGCGCGGGCGATGGCGACCTTCTGCCATTCGCCGCCGCTGAGGTCGCGGCCCTTTTTGAACAGGCGACCGAGCTGCTGGTTATAGCCCTCGGGCAGCTTGGCGATCACCGCATCGGCGAGGCTGCGCTCGGCGGCGTCTTCGATGCGGACCATGTCGTCCTGATCTTCGATGCGGCCCACCCCGATATTCTCGCGGGCGGAGAGGCTGTAGCGGATGAAATCCTGAAAGATCACCCCGATATGGGCGTGGATATCGGCGACGGCAAAATCCTTGAGGTCGATGCCATCAATGGTGATGCGGCCCTCATCGGGGTCATAGAGCCGGGTCAACAGCTTGACGATGGTGGTCTTGCCGGCGCCGTTTTCGCCGACCAGCGCCAGGGTTTCCCCGGCATGGAGGGTGAAGTTGAGGTGGCGGATCGCCCAATTGTCGGTGTCGGGATAGCGGAAGCCGACATCCTCGAAGGTGATGCCCTGGCGGATCGGCTGCGGGAACGGCTTGGGCGTGGCCGGCGACAGAATGGTCGGCTCGATTTCGAAAAAGCTGAACAGATCGTCGAGATACATCGACTGCCCGGCGATCTGGGTGAAGCCCAGCAAGATCTTCTGGAACAGGCCATTGAGGCGCAGGAACGAGCCGGACAGGAAGGCCAGATCGCCAATGGTGAAAGCGCCGGTGATGGTGCGCCAGACGATGAAGCCATAGGCGCCATAATAGGTCAGCGTCGAGATCGAGGAAAACACGGCGCCCCAAGCGGCGCGCTGGGTCGAAAGCTTGCGGTTTTCGAGATAGATCGCCTGCGCCAGCAGCTTGAAGCGGGCGATGAGGAAATCGCCCAAGCCGAATAGTTTGAGTTCCTTGGCGGTCTCGGCGCTGGCGCCGATATGGCGGATATATTCCAGCTCGCGGCGCTCGGGGGTGCGCCAGCGGCTCATGAAATAGGCCAAAGTGTTGAAACGGGTTTCGCCCCAGATGGCGGGCACGAAACTGAGCGGCAGCAGCAGGATCAGCCACGGCGCATAGGCAAAGAGGCCCAGCCCCAGCGTGACCACGGTGATCATGTCCTGCGCCTGGCCGAACATCTGGCTCAAGAGGGCGTTGCGGCCGGCGGCCTGGCGGCGGGCGCGCTCCAGCCGGTCCTGATATTCGGCGGATTCGAAATGGCGCAGGTCGAGTCGGGCGGCATGCGCCATCAGCTCGACGCTGACCGTGTTGGAATGCAGCTCGGACAGCACCGAGTCGACCAGGCCGGTGGCGCGGGCCAGCAGGTCGGAGACGATCACCAGCCCGAGTTCAAGGCCGAGCAGCACCAGCATGTGATCGAGTACACCCTCGCTCCACCAATCGGCAAAGCCGGGGCCGGGCGGGGTGATCTGGGTGAGGCGGATCACCTCGTCGATGATCAGCTTGCCGACATAGAGCATGGCGATGGGCTGCAGCGACGAAATCAGCCGCAGGCCGATGCTGGCGGCAGTCAGCCGCTTGCTGGTGCGCCAGATCTGCGCCACCAGCCGGCCAAGATGGCGCAAATTGTCGATCCGCTCGCGGAAGGTGGGGGCGGCATCGGGCGTCGGCGGCGGGCGGCGCCCGGGAAGGTCTGTCATACCAGCATGATAGCGGGGCGCGGGAGAGGGGGAAATAGCTTTGCGTGGGGGAATGATAAGGCACACGCATCAAAGCATGGGCACACGCAGGCCCCCTCACCCAGCTTTTCTGCTGAACGCAGAAAAGCTGTCCCTCTCCCTCAAGGGGCGAGGGGGGCTCCACTCTTTGGGGGCCACCGAGTTCCCTTCTCCCCTCGTGGGAGAAGGTGCCCGAAGGGCGGATGAGGGGGCGGCGCCGGTGAACCAGAGGCTGGCTGCCGCGTTTGCCTTGTTTCAGCGCGAAAGGATTTCGACATGCTCAAGGACAAGGATGCTGCCGCCATCGTGGCGGTCAAGGATATGGCGCGGGCGCGGGCGTTTTACGCCGAAACGCTGGGGCTCGATCTGCTCAGCGGGGACGACAATGTCGCCACCTTCCGCACCGGGGCGACCACGCTGGTGGTGTATGTTTCCGATTTCGCCGGCACCAACAAGGCCAATGCGGTGGCCTGGGGCGTCGGTGACCAGATCGCGCCCATCGCCGCCGCCCTCGCCGCCAAGGGTGTCAAATTCGAGCACTATCCGGCGATGGGGCTCGACTATGCCAACGGCATCCATTCGTCGGGCGACTTCAAGGCCGTCTGGTTCAAGGACCCGGACGGCAATATTTTGCATCTGAACAGCATGTAGCTAAGGCAGTTCGTGCAGGAACCGGGCCAGGTCGTCGGTGACGTGATGCACATGGGGGCCGGCGGCGCGGTCCAGTTCCCAGGTTTCGACCTGCGCATGATCATAATCGGCGCCGGCCACCACCTGCACCGTCGCCATGCCGACTTCATGCGGTACGACGAGGTTTTTCTCCAGGTCGTCGAACATCACGGCGCGGGTCGGGTCGATGCCATTGCTGGCGAAGAAGCCGTCATAGGCTTCGCGGTGCGGCTTGGGCACATAGGTCATGGCGCGGATGTCATAGACCGACTCGAACAGATCGTCGCCGCCCAGCCGGGTCAGCACCGCATGGGCATGGCCGGTATCGCCATTGGTCAGGATGAATTTGCGCCCCGGCAGCGCCTTGATGGCGGCGACCAGATCGGGATGCGGATCGACGGGGGAATAGTCGATGGCGTGGACGGTGTTGAGGAAATGATCGGGGTCGATCTCGTGCCGCAGCATCAGCCCGTTCAGCGTGGTGCCGAAATCGCGGTAATAGGATTTCTGCAAGGCGCGGGCGGCCTCGAAATCGAGCTGGGTGATGTCCATCACATAGCGGGTGATGCGGCTATCGATCTGCGCGAACAGATTGCAGCTGCGCGGATAGAGGGTGTTGTCGAGATCGAACACCCAATCGGTAATGTGGCTGAGGCTGGCGGGCGGTGGGGACGACAAATCATTCATGGTCGTCGAACACTACGCTAAATTCCTAAAAGTTTCACCCTGCGGGGCCACCCCGGCGTGAGCCGGGATGGCAGTGGGGCAAGGCGGCCTTACTTGGCAGTATTGGCTTCGATGACAAAGCCCAGGGCGGTGATCAGGCCGGCCGGGTTGGCGGCGGCGGCCATCAGCACCAGCAGCGAGGTCGGAGACGGCGGCGCGACCTTGATTTCAAGGCTCTGCGGATCATCAAGGAAGGCCGAGACCGGCGGGATCACGATGTCGTTGAGCGCGGGAATGCCGGACTGGGCCAGCAGCATCGGCAGCATGGCCTTGAGGCCGGCCACATAGCTGGCGCGGTCGGTGCCGGCTTCCTTGGCAAAATGCTCCAGCAGCTTGCCGGCCAGCGAGGCATCGTCATAACGCACCGAGGCGCTGACGATTGAGACGCCCTGCATCAGCGCCATGGCGCTCATCATCTGGGCCTGCGACTGCTCCTCGGTGAGCTCCTCGCCCGCCGTGCTGGTCTGCATCGCGGTGATCTGGTCGATCACTGCCGGGGTGAGGCCGGTTACGTGCATGGGGATGTTGAGGGCGCCCAGATCGGCGAAGTCGAACAGGAACTCGCTGATCTCCAACCGGCCATCGGCCATCGACCAGCTGGCATCCTGGGTGATGTCGCCGGAAATCGTGGTGAGGCCAAGCGCCTCGATGGTAGCGGCGGCATCGGGATCTTCCTCGCCGACGCTGGTGAGGTCGATGGCGATGCCATTGATCGCCAGGGTCGAGCCCAGATCGATCAGCTCGGCGCTGCCCTGGGCCGGATTGAAGGTCGAGAGGGCTTCAATGGAGTCGATCGACACCATTTCGGCGCCATCGCGGGTGATCAGCAGCGGGCCGGTGCTGAAGCCACCAACCAGCTGCAGCATGGCCACGGCCGAAACCGTGTCGCCGGCGGGGATGTAGAGATTGTCGGCGCGCATGTCGCTGAGGGTCAAATGCCCGACCGGCTCGCCAGCCTCGCCGAATTCGGTGTCGATATCGGGAATGGTGACGGATTTGGCGGTGTAGCTGCCATCGGCGGCTTCGACCACGCCAGAGAAGGTGATCTCGGTAGCAAGGCTGGTCGGCTCGGCATCGGCGTCGGCCATCGTGACGGTCACACCATCGACGGTGACGGTGTCACCATCCAGCGTCGCGGGGCCGAAGGCGAAGTCATAGCCCATGGTCTGGTAAACCGCAGCGACGCGATCGACGAAGGCCTGGGCGTCGAGTGCCATGGCCGGCGCCATCATGGCGGCGGTGGCGACGCCGCTGAGCAGCAGCAGGCGGACAGTCTGGGTGGTTCGCATCGTCATCTCCGGCGGTGTTGTTGTCATTTTGATTGTCGGGGCGGGCGCATTGCAACAATAGAACCAACGCCATATTGCGGCAGATGGCTCCTTGACCGTTGAATTGCAATAGATTCCGGCCACAAATAGTCCGTGCAGTTCTATTGTCGGTTTATGACAGCATAATGCAGCAAAGCGCGGTTTAGAGGTCCGTTTCCGGCTCCAGAAACTGCCGATAGGCCGGGTTGTCGGTCTCGTTCCAATAGGGAAAGCCGATGGCGTCGATATGGGCAATGAAGTCGGCCCGGGTCGCTGCCGGCACCTGCACCCCGACCAGCACGCGGCCATAGTCCGAGCCATGGTTGCGGTAGTGGAACAGCGAAATGTTCCAGGCATCGTTGAGCCCTTCGAGGAATTTCAGCAGCGCACCGGGGCGCTCGGGGAACTGGAAGCGATAGACCACCTCGTCCTCGATATCATTGACGCGGCCGCCGACCATGTGGCGGACATGCAGCTTGGCCACCTCATTGTCGGTGAGGTCGATGACCTGCAGGCCGCGATCTTCGAGCAGGCTGATGATCTCACGCTTTTCCGCATCGCCGCGCGTCAGCTTGATGCCGACGAAAATCTTGGCGGTGGCGCCATGGCCGAGGCGGTAATTGAACTCGGTGATCGGGCGCTGGCCCAACAGGCGGATAAAGGCGCGGTAGCTGCCCGGCTGTTCGGGAATGCCGACACAGAACAGCGCCTCGGCCCGCTCGCCGATTTCGGCACGCTCGGCCACATAGCGCAGCCGGTCGAAATTGACATTGGCACCCGAATTGATGGCGATCAGCGCGCCCTTGGGGGCCGCGCCGCTTTCCACCTGCCGCCGCAGCCCGGCCAGAGCCAGCGCGCCGGCCGGCTCGGCAATGGCGCGCATATTGTCGAAAATATCCTTGATCGCGGCGCAGATTTCGTCGGCGCTGACGGTGACGATGTCATCGAGCAATTCGCGGCACAGCCGGAAGGTCTCGTCGCCCACCTGGCGCACGGCGACGCCATCGGCAAACAGCCCGACTTCTTCCAGCACCACCGGATGGCCGGCGGCGATGGCGGCCTTCATGCTGGCGGCTTCTTCGGGCTCGACGCCGATGATCTTGATTTCGGGACGGAGGAATTTGACGAAGGCGGCAATGCCGGCGGCGAGGCCCCCGCCACCGACCGGCACATAGATGGCGCCGATTTCGCCCGGATGCTGGCGCAGCAATTCCATGCCGATGGTGCCCTGACCGGCGATCACGTCAGGATCATCGAACGGATGCACCACCACATAGCCATGCTTTTCCGCCAGTTCGGCGGCATGGAGGCGCGCGGCGTCAAAACCGTCGCCAAACAGCACGACTTCGCCGCCGAGGCGGCGCACGGCGTTCACTTTGATCGCCGGGGTTGTGGTCGGCATCACGATGATGGCGCGAATGCCCAGCCGGCTGGCCGACAGCGCCACGCCCTGGGCATGGTTGCCGGCCGAGGCGCAGATCACCCCGCGGAGCCGCTCCTCGGCGCTGAGCTGGGCGATGCGATTATGGGCGCCGCGAATCTTGAAGGAGAAGACCGGCTGCATGTCCTCGCGCTTGAGCAGCACCTCGACACCCAGGCGGGCGGAGAGCTGCTCCATCTTTTCGAGCGGGGTTTCCTCGGCCACTTCATAGACCGATGAGGTGAGGATGCGGCGGATATAGTCCTGCATGACGGCACTCCGGTAAGTGCCGCCGAGGGACGCCCGGGCGGCTGATTTGTCAACCGCCTCAATGGCACAGCCCTAACAGACAAGGCCGCCCACTGGGCGGCCTTGCAGCAAATTCTGGATTGGTGGCTTTAGAACTTCCAGGCGAGACCGGCGCGCACGACCGAGCCGCTCGGCTCGCTGGTGCCGGCCTTGACGCCGCCGCTGGTGACGTCATTGACGCCATAATGGGTCCAGGTCGCATTGAGGCGGGCCATCAGGTTTTCGGTGACCATCATGTCGACGCCCAGGCCGAGCTGCCAGCCGCCGGCGGTGTAGGTGGAGTCGGGCGTGCCGAAATGCGGGCTGAAATCGAAGCGCCCCCAGGTGTAACCCACCGTGGCATAGGCCAGCACATTGTTGGCCACCGGGTAGCCCAAGGTGGCGCGGACGGCGGTTTCCCACTTCAACGCGCCGTAATTCTTGCTGAGGTGTTCGAACTCGGTCGCCACATTGTTCACTTCGGCGTCGATGCCGAGCACGAACCAGTCATTGAGCTGCTGGCGATAGCCGGCGAAGATGCCGGCATTGCCGCCAATATCGCCGATCAGCAATTCGCCGGGCAGGCCGGTGTTGATTTCGTGGCTCTTCATCGCCACGAGGCTTCCCTGCGCGCCGACATAAAAGCCATCCCAGGCCGAATAGCTCGGCTGGTAGGACTGGTTGGTGACCGTGGGCAGGATCATGATGGTCTCGACCTGCTGGGCCTGAGCGCCGGCGACGGAAGCCATGAGGGTGGCGCCAACAAGGGCGGCAAGCTTGATTTCAGTACGCATGGAAAACCCCAGATAGTATTTGATGTAAATTGACACGCCGCAGCGCGGCGGGCCTATGCCCAAAGGGCCACACCCCGCGGAATAGCGGCGGAAAGTGGGAATTGGTTAGCAAATGGTGAACGCGATCAGCGAACGATCAGCGTGCCGGCGCCGAACTCGGTGAAGAGTTCCACCAAGACCACGTGGGGCATCTTGCCATTGAGGATCACCACGCCCTCGACGCCGTTATCCAGCGCCTCGAGACAGGTTTCCACCTTGGGAATCATGCCGCCGGAAATGGTGCCGTCGGCGATCAGTTCCTTGGCCTCGGCCACGCTCAGCTCGGGGATCAGCTTGCCGTTGCGATCCAGCACGCCCGGCACGTCGGTCAGGAACAGCAGGCGCTTGGCGCCGAGCGAGCCGGCAATGGCGCCGGCAAAAGTGTCGGCATTGATATTGTAGGTATTGCCATCGCGGCCGGGGGCTACGGGGGCGATGACCGGGATCATCTCCGAGCGCGCCAGCAGATCGAGCAGGGTGCGGTCGACATCGACCGGCTCGCCGACAAAGCCGAGATCGAGCACTTTCTCGATATTGGAGGTCGGGTCTTTCACCGTCTTCACGGCCTTTTTAGCGAAGACCATGTTGCCGTCCTTGCCGCACAACCCGATGGCCCATTCGCCCTCGGCATTGATCAGCGCGACGATTTCCTTGTTGATCGAACCGGCCAGCACCATTTCCACCACTTCCATGGTGCGCTGGTCGGTGACGCGGAGCCCGCCTTCGAATTTCGATTCGATGCCCAGCTTGGCCAGCATCGAGGCAATCTGCGGCCCGCCGCCATGCACTACGATCGGATTGACCTTGGACTGCTTGAGCAGCGCGATATCGCGGGCAAAGGCCTGGCCGAGCTTGGCGTCGCCCATGGCATGACCGCCATATTTCACCACGACGGTCTTGCCCTCATAGCGCTGCATATAGGGCAGCGCCTGCGCAAGAATCCCGGCATCATGGCTGAACCGGTCGGTCGAATTATCTTGGTCGGACATGGACGGCCCCATCCTGTTGGCAAGGCGGCAAAGATGCTTCGGGTCTAGAGCATAGCATCACAAAGGAAAAGCCGGTTCTATGGCATTTGCCCATTGATCCAATTCACGTTCTCCTGCGTTGTGGTGGCAGTGAGGAATCGGCAGGCGTCAGGAGGCTGCACTACCCATGTCCAGTCAGACGCCGCCATCGCGCGACATTGCCGACCTCATCGCCCGTTGCGCCCTGCGCGACCGCGCCGCCTTTCGCGTCCTCTATGACCGGACCAGCGCGAAACTCTTCGGCGTCACCCTGCGTATCTTGAGAGATCGAGCCGAGGCCGAAGAGGCGATCCAGGAAATCTATGTGAAGATCTGGCAGCGCGCCGATCGCTACGTGATGGGCAATACCAGCCCGATCAGCTGGCTGGTCGCCGTTGCCCGCAACCATGCGCTCGACATGCTGCGGGCGCGCCGCCCGGCCTCGGCCGATATCGACGCGGCGCTGGATATTGCCGATTCGGGGCCATCCCCGGAGCGGGCGGCCGAGGATAGCGACGAAAAACGCCGGATCGAGCACTGCCTGGGCACGCTCGAACCCGAGCGGGCCGATGCGGTGCGCGGCGCCTATCTCGATGGCTATAGCTACGAAGAACTGGCGTCCCGCCACGCCATACCCTTGAATACGATGCGGACCTGGTTGCGGCGGAGCCTGGTCAAACTGAAGGACTGTCTTTCGACATGAGCAGCAGCGGCGACAGCGATGGAGGTTTTGCCGGGCGCAATGCGCTGGTGGCCGAGTATGTGCTCGGCCTGCTGTCGGCTGCCGAGCATGCCCGTGTCGGCAGGCTGATCGAAGCCGATCCGGCCCTGCGCGCCGAGCATGATTTCTGGGTGGCGCGTTTTGCCGAGCTGGATGGTGAATTTGCTGAAGTGCCGGTGCCCCGTCCGCTGTTTGCCGCCATCGAAAAGCGGGTGTTTGGTGCGGCGACGGGCGGCGCGGCGGCGTTCTGGGACAATCTGATGGTCTGGCGCGGCATCGCTGCCGGGGCCATCGCTATTGCGGTCGCTGCCGTGGGCTTCAACCTGCTGCAGCCGGCGCCCGATGTCGGCGCGTTGACCACCCAATTGGTCGCCGCACTCGAAGCGGAGGGCAGCAATGTCAAATTCGTGGCGCTCTATGACGGCAGCGGCAATGTGCGGCTCACCGCCTTGTCGGGCGAGGCGGTGCCGGACCGCGATTTTGAACTCTGGGCCATCCAGGGCGGCAACGCGCCGGTGTCGATGGGCGTGATCCCGATCACCGATCGCAGCGCCGTCGCCGTCGCGCCGGCAATCATGGCGGGCTGGGGCGAAGGCTCGGTGCTGGCGATCACGCTGGAGCCCAAGGGTGGTTCCCCCAGCGGCGCGCCGACCGGCCCCATCGTCGCTCAGGGTGCGGTGACAAAAATCTGAAACTCTTCTTCGCGCCGTTCCGTACCTGCTGTTGTCCCTGCCGAATAGGGGAACGAAACACAGGAAGGAATGACTGCAATGACCCTCTCTCTCCGCGCTCTGTCCGTCGCCGCCATGCTCACCATCGCCTCGATCGGCGGCGCTATGGCCCAGGACAATCCGATGGTCGGCGGCGCCGCCATGTTTGCCGACAAGAACATCGTCGAGAATGCCGTGAACTCGGCCGATCACACCACGCTGGTCGCCGCCGTCAAGGCCGCCGGCCTAGTCGAGACGCTGTCGGGCGCTGGCCCGTTCACCGTGCTGGCCCCGGTCAATGCCGCCTTCGACGCGCTGCCGGCCGGCACGGTGGACAATTTGCTGAAGCCGGAAAACAAGGACATGCTGTCCACCATCCTGGCCTGCCATGTGATCCCGGCCAAGGCGCTGTCGGGTGACATTGCCGGCATGGTCAAGGCCGATGGCGGCGAGCATGTCGTCGACACCGTCGGCGGCTGCAAGCTGACGCTCAAGGATGTCGACGGCAAGATCACCGTCACCGATGAAAACGGCACCGTCGCCAATGTGACCATCCCCGACGTGATCCAGTCCAATGGCGTGATCCACGTCATCGACGCCGTGCTGACGCCAAAATCGGCCATGTAGCCACCAATGAGAGGTCGCCGGTGGCGGCCTCTCACCATAACTTGACGTGTCATTGTCCCCTGGAGGGACGTAGAATAGCTGTCGAAACGCCTTCGCGCCCTCGGCGCGGCGGCAGGTTTGAAGGGAAGACGGAATGGCTGTCCTTGATCGTCGTCAGGTGTTGCTGGGCGGCACGGCTGTTGCCGCGCTCGCCGCCTATGCGGTGTTGCGTCCCACGGCCCCGGCGCAAGCGGCCGAAGCCAGTTTTCCGTTTCAGCTGACGGATGCGGAATGGCAGGCGCGGCTTGAGCCGGCCGCCTATCAGACGCTGCGCCACGAGGCCACCGAGATGCCGTTCAGCTCGCCGCTGGATGATGAGCATCGCGCCGGAATGTTCCACTGCGCCGGCTGCGATCAGGCGCTGTTCAATTCGGACACCAAATTCGACAGCGGCACCGGCTGGCCCAGCTTTTACACCTTTATCGACGGTGCGCTGGGCACGACGGAAGACAACACGCTGTTCATGGCTCGGGTCGAAGTTCACTGCTCCAATTGCGGTGGGCATCAGGGGCATGTGTTCGAAGATGGTCCGCCGCCGACGGGCCTGCGTTACTGTATCAATGGCGTGGCGCTGCGGTTCCAGCCGGCCTAGTCTTTCGCCCCATTGCCGCCGCTCTGGTTTTCCCGCTATGGCGGTGGGGTCGGCCCTCTCGGGAACAGTCCATGAAGCTTACCATTATTCAGACCGGCGACGTGCCCGCGCCGCTGCGTGGCCAGTTCGGTCCCTATCACCGCATGTTCGAAACCATGTTCGACGCGACCGGGCAGGGGTTCAGCTATGAGGTGGTGCCGGTGTCCGATGGTGCCGCGCTGCCCGAGCCGGTTGCGCTGGAGGGTATTGTCATCACCGGGTCGCCGGCGGGAGTCTATGAGGACCATGCCTGGCTGGGGCCGCTGCGCGACTTCATCCGCGCCGCCTATGCCAGCAATATCCCGATGCTGGGCATCTGTTTCGGCCACCAGATCATGGCCGACGCCTTGGGCGGGGATGTGCGCAAGTCCGAAAAGGGCTGGGGCCTTGGCCGCCATACCTATGCCGTAACCGCAAGGCCCGCCTTCATGGCCGATGCGCCCGCCGCGCTGGCGGTGGCCTGCTCGCATCAGGATCAGGTGATTGTCCCGCCTGCCGAGGCCGAGGTGATCCTGGCATCAGACTTCACGCCCAATGCCGGGCTGGTCTATCGCAATGGGGCGGCGCTGAGTTTTCAGCCGCACCCCGAATTTGCCGATGACTATGCGCTGGCCCTGGCCGAGATGCGGCGCGGCCGGGTGGCCGACGAGCTTGTCGACCAGGCGCTGGTCTCGGTGGCCACGCCCTCCAACAGCCCTGTGCTGGCCGGCTATATCGCCCGCTTCTTCAAGGATCGCTGAGGCGAAGCCTCAGCTTTCCAGCAGCATGGCGATTTCAGTGCGCAGGTCGCGCAACCCGTCGCCCTTATGCGATGAGGTCAGGATCACCCGCGGGTGGGCGGCCGGGCGCTTGAGAATGGCGGCCTGGGTGGCGGCGATGACATTTTCCAGATCCTTGGCCAGCGGCTTGTCGGCCTTGGTCAAGACGATCTGATAGCTCACGGCAGCCCGGTCGAGCTCGTTCATCACCGTCAGATCATTGTCCTTGGGGCCATGGCGGCCATCGACCAGCACATAGACCCGGCGCAGCGTGGCGCGGCCGGTGAGATATTGGTGGATCAGCTTGGTCCAGGCGCGGACCTTGTCCTCGGGGGCCTTGGCATAGCCATAGCCGGGCATGTCGACGATGCGCAGCTCTTCGCTCTGGCTCTCGAAGATGTTGAGTTCCTGGGTGCGGCCGGGCGTGTTCGAGGTGCGGGCGAGGCTCGACGTGCCGGCCAGCGCATTGATCAGGCTCGACTTGCCGACATTGGAACGGCCGGCAAAGGCGATCTCGACCTTGTCCATCGGCGGCAGGTCGGCAATGCGCACGCAGCCCTTGGTGAACAGGATCGGTCGCGCGAACAGCAGGCGGCCGCGTTCGATCATTTCGGGTTGGTAATCGACAGTGTTCATGGTGCTGCTCGCTTCAAACAATAAGCCCGCCGGAGGTGTCCGGCGGGCAATAGCAGGTCTGATCCGCTATGGCGATATCAGGGCTTGGTCGGCTCGGTCGACTTCGGCTTGCGCTTGAAGGCGTCGAGAATGTTGCCAAGCAGGTTCACCTCGGCGCCGTGGCGCTTCATGATGAAATATTGCTGGGTCACCGACAGCGTGTTGTTCCAGGCCCAGTAGATCACCAGACCCGCCGGGAAGGTGCCCAGCATGAAGGTGAAGATCACCGGCATCCAGTTGAAGATCATTGCCTGGGTCGGATCGGGCGGCGGCGGATTGAGCTTCATCTGCACCCACATGGTGATGCCCATGATGACGGGCCAGACGCCCAGATGCAGGAAGCTGCCGATGAAGGGCAGGACGGTCGGATCCCACGGGATCAGGCCGAACAGAGTGAAGATATTGGTCGGATCGGGCGCCGCCAGATCCTGAATCCAGCCGAAGAACGGCGCATGGCGCATGTCGAGGCTGATGAAGATAACGGTATAGAGTGCGAAGAATACCGGGATCTGGATCAGGATCGGCCAGCACCCGCTGAGCGGATTGATCTTTTCCTTCTTGTACAGCTCCATCATGGCCTGCTGCTGGGCCGGACGGTCGTCCTTGAAGCGCTCCTGGATCGACTTCATCTCCGGCTGCACGCGACGCATGGCGGCCATCGAGGCGAAGGAGCGGCTGGCCAGCGGGAAGAAGATGGCCTTGACGATCACGGTGACCGCCAGCACGGCGACGCCGAAATTGCCGATGATGGAGTTGAGGAAGGTCAGCAGATAATACATCGGCTTGGTGATGAAATGCAGCCAACCCCAGTCGATCAGCAGCTCGAGCCGGTCGAAACCATACTGCTGCTGATAGGCGGTGATGACGCTTTCTTCCTTGGCGCCGGCAAACAGATAGCTCTCATGGGTCGCGGTGGCGCCCGGAGCGACGATGACCGGCGTCGTCTCGACAAAGCTGGTCTGGTAATCGTCATAGGCGCCGGTGTTCTTCCACGAGAACAGCGCATTCAGCGCGTTGCCGGGCTTGGCCAGTACGGCGGTCGCCCAGTATTTGTCCGAGAAGCCGAGCCAGCCGGTGGTGTTGTCGAAGCGGGCCTGCTGGTCCTTCTGCAGGTCGCTATACTTCTTGGAAATCAGATTGTTCGAGCCCAGTACGCCATGCGGGCCTTCATGCTGGATGAAGAAATTGGCAACGTGGGGCGTACCGTGACGGGCGACGCGGGCATAGGGGAACAGGGCCACATCACCGGCGCCGGTGTTTTCGACCGACTGGGTGACGGTAAACAGGTAATGCTCATCGACCGAGAAGGTGCGGTGAAAGATCAGCCCGGCGCCATTGTCCCAGCGCAGGATGACCGGCGTGGTCGCCGTCAGCGTCGTCGCGCCATTTTCGACCGTCCATACGCTCTTGCCATCGGGCAAGGCGACATTGGTGCCGCTGGCGGGGACCCAGCCCTGCTCGGCGAAATAGGCATTGGGCGCGCCGGCCGGGGTCAGCAGGGTAATGATCGGCGAATCTGGGTCGACAGTCTCGCGATATTGCTTGAGCTCAAGGTCATCGAGACGGGCGCCGGTCAGGTTGATCGAGCCATGCAGGTCTTCGGTGTCGATGATGACGCGCTGGGTGGCGGCAATGGCCGCAGCGCGATCGGCATAGACCGCATTGCCGTCGGCGGCCGGCACGGGCGCGCCATTGACATCGACCGTGGTGGTCGGGGTCGCCAAAGCGGCTTCGGCCTGCGCCTGCTCGGCAGCGATCTGGGCCTGCTGCTGGGCGCGCTCCATCTGTGGGCCAGCCACAAGGAACTGCCAGCCGAACAGCACGACCATGCTGAGCACGATGGCGATGATCACATTACGATTGTCGGTCATTGTCTGGGTTTCCGTGGGCCGCGGCCGGAAGAGTGGCGCTGGTCGGTCGATCTGGGAGTATGCACGCGCTCGATCAGCGCGCCCAAATCGGCAACCAGTTTGGCGAAGGGTTCGCTGAGCGCTTCCCGTCGTCCGACCAGCACATAGTCATGGTGAGGGATAAAGTCACGCGCGCATGCTGTCACAGCCGCGCGAAGGCGACGTTTTATGCGATTGCGTTGGGGAGAATTGCCGGTTTTTTTGGTGACGGTGAAGCCGATGCCAGCCGGAGCCTCATCAGCCGCGATCACCTGCAGCCCAAACGCAGAGCGCCCGGCGCGATTGCCCCGGGCAGCCCGTTGGAACTGGGAACGCTTGACCAGCCGACGCAGGGCGTCAGGCGTGTTCTCGCTGGCCGTCATCCGGCCACCGGACCTTAGGCCGTAAGCTTCTTGCGGCCGTCGCGGCGGCGCTTGTTGATGATCGCGCGACCGTCCTTGGTGGCCATACGGGCACGGAAACCGTGACGGCGGGCACGCACGAGCTGCGACGGCTGATAAGTACGCTTCATGACATCAAACCGCGCCGGGCACGGTTCCTCTGGTTTAGCTCTGCACAAGCAGGAATTTCAGACACACATCAAGCGCCAAGCGCCCACGGTGCGGGTTGGTGGCGTCTATAGGGAAAACCCGAGGCCAAGTCAACGCGCGGCACCACACTTCCTTGCATTGCTTCCCCCGTTGTTTTCGCGGCGATATCGCCCCATAAGACCCGACGCAAGCATTTCTTCTGGCCGTTGGCAGGTAATGGCGGACGCAATCAAACCTGATCTCTGTGTCATCGGCGCCGGCGCGCTCGGCGTCAGCCTGGCGCTCAGGGCCCGGCAGCGTGGCTTGAGCGTCGTGCTGGTGCAGGGCGCTGCGCCCGAGGGCGATCCGGTTGCCGGCAGCCTGCGCCGCGCCGCCCTGCTGGCCAGTGCCGGGCGGGCTGAGGCCATGCGCAGCGCCGGCCAGGTCGGCCTCAACGCCGTCGAACCCAAACTCAATTTTCGCGCCATCACCGAACACGCCGATGCCACCGCCGCTGCCGTTGCGCCGCGCGATGCGGCTGAGCGCCTGGCCGGGCTCGGCGTTACCGTTCTGGCCGGCCCCGCCAGTTTTATCGACCGGCAGACGCTGCGCTGTGGCGATCACACCATCCGCGCCCGCCAGTTCGCGCTGGCCACCGGCGCGACGCCGCTGATTCCGCCGCTGCCCGGGCTGGAGCAGGTGAAATTCTTCACTCCCGACAGCATTGCCGACAATAGTCGCAAGCTTAGCCACCTCGTGGTCATCGGTGGCGAGCCGGCGGCCTTCGAACTAGCGCAGGCCTATCGCCGGCTCGGCGCCATGGTGACGCTGGTGCCGCAGGGCGGGCTGTTGCCGGGCTTTGATCCCGAATTGGTGGCCATCCTGTTGCGCGCGCTGCGCGAAGAGGGGGTGGTCATTCTCGACGACGCCGAAGTCACCGCGATTCTGCCGCGCAGCCAGGGCACCGGCATTGCTTTGCGCCGACCCGGCGGCGAGGACAGCCTCGATGTCTCCCATATCCTTGTCGCCATGGGGCACGTGCCCCTGCTCGACGGCGAACTGCTGGACAAGGCCAAATTGCGCCGCGACCGCTTGCGGCCCGAACTGTTGCAGCTTGGCCCCGATGGCCAGACCAGCAATGGCCGCATCAGTGCCATTGGCGGCGCGGCCGGGGAATACCAGCCCCATATCGGCGCGCACCAGGTGACGCTGCTGCTCGAACGCCTGCTGCGGCTCGGTCCCGGTCGGCTCGACACTCAGCAGGTGCCGCGCCTCGTCGCCACCCAACCGGCGCTGGCCCAATTGGGCGGGCTGGAGGCCGGTCCCAAGCTGCGTCCGGGCCAGACCGTGTGGCGCAGCAATCTGGTTGAAACCGAAACGGCGCAGGCCAGCGGCCGGCCAGCGGGCACGGTCAAGCTGATCGCCGCTGCCAACGGCGCCATCAGCAGCGCCGGCGCCGTCGGTGCCGATGCCGGGGAACTGGTCGCAATGCTGGCGCTGGCGATGGGGCGCGGCCTCAAGCTGGGCGAACTGGCCGGGCTGGCGCTGCCCCAGCCCAGCGCCGCTGCCGCGCTGGTGGAGCTGGCCGAGCACTATCAGGCACAGCAGGCGCCGCGCCGCTGGCCGGCGCAGCTTCCCGCCCTGCTACGCCTGCGGCGCTGACGCATCCCCCATCCGGGGGCTTACGCCTTGTGCGGCTTTGCCTATAATGATGGGCAATGACAGTTCAACGCAGTGTCCTGCCCGGCCGGTTTTCCGGCCTTTCGATCAAGCTCATCGCCACCATCATCGCGGTGATTCTTCTGGTCGAAATCGTGGTCTATCTGCCATCGCTCGCCAGCTTCCGGGCAAACTGGCTGGAGGATCGGCTGCGCGTTGGCGTGGTGGCGGCGCGGGTGCTCGATGCGGTGCCCGACGTGATGGCACTGCCGCGTGAACTCACCGACCGCCTGCTGACCTCGGCCGGGGCCAATGCCATCGTCTATCGCCGCGAGGGCCAGAGCCAGCTGATCGAGCTGGCCAACCCCATCACCCCCGATGTGGTGGTGACGGCCGATATGCGGCAGGCCGATCTGATGACGCTGATCGCCGGCTCCATCGATACGCTGTTTGCCGGCCCCGGCCGCACCATGCGCATTATCGGTCAGGGCGATCTGGACGATACGCTGATCGAGCTGCTGATGCCCGAGCGGGCGCTGCGGCAGGACATGCTGGCCTATTCCCGCCAGATCGGGGTGATCTCGCTGGCCATCGCCGCCATCACCGCCGTGGTGCTGTATCTGCTGGCCAGCTATCTGCTCATCTATCCGGTGCGCCGGCTGACACAGAACATGCTGGCCTTCCGGCAGGCGCCCGAAAACGCCAGCCTCATCATCATCCCCTCGGCCCGCCGCGACGAAATCGGCATTGCCGAGCGCGAACTGGCGGCGATGGAGGCCGACATCTTCTCCATGCTGCGGCAGCGCCGCCATCTGGCCGATCTGGGGCTGGCCGTGGCCAAGATCAACCATGATCTGCGCAATACCCTGACCTCGGCGCAATTGCTCTCCGATCAGGTGGCGACGCTCGACGACCCCAAGGTGCAGCGGCTGGCGCCCCGGCTGGTCACCACGCTGGACAAGGCCATCGGCTTTGCCCAGTCGGTGCTCGATTATGGCCGCGAGAGCGCCGCCCCGCCGGTGATGGTGCCCGTCGAAATAGCGCCGCTGGTTGCCGATGCCGCCTTCGAGGCGCGGCTGGACGGCCACCCCAGCATCGTCTTCACCAATGCCACGCCGGAGGATCTGGTGCTCAAGGTCGATGCCACCCAGCTCGGCCGCGTGCTGCTCAACCTGCTCAAGAATGCCCGCGAGGCGCTGGAAGCCGCCGGCACCGCCATTGCGGCCCCCAGCATCGCCGTCACCACCACCGAGGATGCCGAGAGCGTCACCCTGTCGGTCACCGATAACGGCCCGGGCCTGCCGCCGCGGGCGCGTGCCAATCTGTTCGTCGCCTTCGAAGGCTCGGCGCGGGCCGGCGGCACCGGGCTGGGTCTGGCCATCGCCCGCGAGATTACCGAAGCGCATGGCGGCCAGCTGGTCTTTATCGATCAGCCCATCGGCACGCGCTTTGACCTGATTCTGCCGGCCGGCTTGCGTATCCGCCCTTGAGGCAGGGCGACTTATCCCCAGCACCGTGTCAGCGCAGGGCTTTGTTGTCGCAGGCGAATTGCCGAAAAGCCGCTTCCAGGGGGCGCGCCGGGCGCTAGTTGTGCGCAGTGGCAAGAAACTGTCATCTGTGCGCTTGCCAACCCCGAAATGCCCATGTATGGGTTGCGCCGCTTCAGACGGATATCACATCCAGTCCCGTCTGAACCGCCGATCTTGTCGGCAATGCGCGCCCGTAGCTCAGCTGGATAGAGCACCAGACTACGAATCTGGGGGTCGGACGTTCGAATCGTTCCGGGCGCGCCATTTAATTTCAAAGACTGTCATACGATGCGTTGTTTGCCTGGCCCCAGGCGATCGCCGAGCGCAGAGGCGTGCCGATGCCAATGCTGCAACGGATTGCCGCGATGGTGCTGCAGCGCGCCAAATAGTCGCGTTAGATTTCTGCCAGCGCTCGTTGGATGGCTTGATGCAGCAGCGGCTTGGCGGCGCCGACGATTTCGTCGCGCGGGCTCAATACCGCCGCTTCGGTCTCGACCCGCGACGGCACATATTGCGGCAGGCTGTCCCGGAATTCGCGGATCAGGCGCTCGAACAGGATCGGCGATTGCACAAACGGGCCGGTGATGGTGATGCGGTTGGGAAACAGCAGCAGATAGACGTCGCGCATGGCGATGGCCATGGCCGTGGTGGCGCGACGTATCAGCGGGTGATCGGCCAATGCCGGATCCTGAATCAGCTGTCGGGCGAAGTCGTCCTCGCTTGAGCTTGCCAGCTGCAGCGGGGCGACCAGGCTCCACAGTGCCGCCTGCGTCTCAAGACAGCCCCGTTCACCGCAACGGCAGGGAGTGTCGCCCGCCATGAAGCTGCGCCAATGGCCAATCTCGCCGAACCCGCCCTGGGTTGAATGCTGCACCGCGCCGTTGATGGCGCTGGTCAGGCCGACGCCATAACCCCAGTGCAACAGCACCGTCGAATTCGCGCCCTCGTCCTGGTGCCGCAGCAGCCGCGCCCGCAATTCGGCGCTCAAGGCACGCTGCACCCGCACCTCCATCTGCAGGGTTGCGGCGAGGTCGGCGATGGACAGCGGCGCCGCGTTGGGAAATCGGCTGGAAAATAACCATTGGCCTGCCGCCTCGTCGACGATCCCGGGCAACGATACCACCAGTCCTGCCAACCGACCCTGTTCCAGTCGGTCGCGCAGTTCCTGAGCCAGGCTGACGATGAGCGCGCCGATGCCGGCCGCCGTGATGCTGACATCCTCGACCGGACGCGAAATTTCACATGAGGATGTGCCCCCGAGATCCACCAGATTGCCGACGATGCGGTCGGCCAGCGCCTGCACCACGATGACGTTCACCGCCTGCGTCGCGCAGCTGAGCAGCACCTCCGGCCGGCCCTTTTCGTTGGTGCGGATCTGATGCAATTCACGCACCAGCCCGGCGTCGATCAGTTCGGTGACGTGCTGGGTTACCGTGCCGGCGCGCATCCGCAACAGCGTGGCCAGGCGTTTGCGTGTGGTGCCGCCCCCGGAGATTTCGCCCAGCAGCTGCCGTCGGCGTTGCGCATCCAGCGTTTCGATATCGGCGGGTGCGCGCTCGGTCAGGCCGGCGATCAGCGGCGTGTGCGCATCAACCAAGTGCTTCATATGTCGCGTCTTCTTCGCTTGATGCCGATTTCCAACACGCAGTTTTGCACGGGCCAGCTTCACTGGCAAATGGCCCTTGCCAAAGTCAGGAATATAATTACAGTAATTGGAATTAAAGCCTCGTCCTGGGTCAGGACAGGCCGGAGGAGGATGAATGTCTTACAATTTCAAAGCTGCTTGTGGCCTGGCTGCCGTAGCGACCGTCATGATGACGGCGACGGCTTTCGCCGCTGATGTGCGTATCGACTTTGCTACCGGCTTCAACGGCGGCGATGGCCAGGTCGGCAACGCCATGCGCAAATTCGAGGAACTGGTCGAGGCCAATTCCAACGGCGCCATCGCCGTCAACATTTTCACCGACGGCGCGCTGGGCAATGAGCGCGACGTGCTGGAATCGCTGGTCGTTGGCTCCACCGACATGTCGCTGGCCGGCGTGTCCGACGTGGTCTATTGGCTGCCGGAATATTTCCTGTCGGTGCCCTATCTGTTCACCAGCGTCGAGCATGTCCGCGCCGTCTATGACGGCGAGATCGGTCATGAGATCGATGCGCTGGTGCTTCAGGAAAAGAACATTCGCACGCTGGCGATCATGGATCGCGGCGCCCGCCAGGTCACCAGCAACCGCGCCATCAATGGTCCCGAGGATATGAAGGGCCTGCGTCTGCGTCTGCCCGAAAACCCGTTGTGGATCGAGGTCTGGAGCCAGCTTGAGCCGGTCGCGACCACCGTGTCGCTGTCCGAGCTTTATACGGCGCTGCAGACCGGCGTGGTCGAGGCGCAGGAAAACCCCCTCGAAACCATCGTGCAGAACCGCATGTATGAAGTTCAGGAAAACCTGATCCTGACCAACCATGTGCGCGACGTCTACAAGATCCAGATTTCCGAAAACACCTGGCAGAAGCTGAGCGCCGATCAGCAGGCCGTGGTGGCCGATGCAGCCAAGCAGGCCGCACTGCTCGGCGATGCCATGCTGGCTGACTCGGAGGCGCGCTACATCAAGGAAATTCGGGCCGCCGGCACCAATGTCATCGAGCCGGACCTGAGCCAGTTCCAGGCGGCGCTGTCGGGTTCGCGCGAAATCGCCGACCGCATCCTCAAGGCTGGCCTGTACGAGCGCGTCGTCGCTGCCGATCCGGCCAAGTAAGGCGGTTCCGGGCCGGAGCTGTGTGCTCCGGCCCGTCCATTCAGCAGGTCAGCAGGAGGGCTGCATGCGTCGGTTAGAGAATTTTCTGGGGCACCTGACCGGGCTCCTGTTCATGCTCATGATTGTTCTGGTGACCATTCAGGTGGGCAATCGCTTCGTGATCCGGCTGCCCATGCCGTGGACCGAGGAGCTGACACGCATCGCCTATGTCGCGCTGATCTTTGTCGGCAGCGTCGCCGCCGCCATGCGCAGCGAACATATTCGCGTCGGCGTGCTCTACGAGATATTTCCGGCCCGGGTCCGGCAGGTGCTGCATATCCTGTTCGGCCTGGTTGCGGCGGCCTTCATGATCCTGGTCGCCTATGGCGCCTATCTCTATGCCAGGATCGGCTGGACCGCCCCGCTGCCCACCATGGCCTGGCTCAAGATGGGCTATGTGCAAGCCCTGATCGGGGTCTGCGCCGTAGCCATGGCCGTCGCCTTCCTGGCCTGGATTTTCAAGGCCAAAGAGCCGCCCCGCCACACCATTGTAGAGCTTGAGCAAAACTGATGTTCGATCTGATTGCAATCATCGGCCTGCTCATCGGGCTCATTGTCCTGGGCATGCCCGTCGCCATCGTTCTCGGCGTCGTCTCCCTCGTTGGCCTGCTGCTGATGTTCGGCGCCTCCGTGCCCGTCGATCTGGTGGCCCAGCGCATGTTCTATGGCGTCAACAGCTTCCTGCTGGTGGCCGTCCCCTTCTTCATGCTGGCCGGCGAGATCATGAACCGCTCGGGCGCCACGGTGCGGCTCTACCGGTTTGCCGACGCGCTGGTCGGTCATTTCCCCGGCGGATTGGCCCACGTCAATATTCTGGGCAGCCTGGTGTTTGCCGGCATGTCGGGGTCGGCTGCCGCCGACGCGGCCGGCCTGGGCAAGATCGAGCACGAAGCCATGGTCAAGAAGGGCTTTCCGGCCTCCTTCTCCATCGGCCTGACGGCGGCCTCGGCCACCGTCGGCCCGATCGTGCCGCCCTCGATCCCGATGATCGTCTATGCGGTGATGAGTGGTGCTTCGGTTGGCGCGCTGTTCGTTGCTGGCATCGTTCCCGGCGTGCTGATCTGCATCGTGCTGTCGATCATGTGCTGGATCTGGGGCAAGGGTGCCAATTTCCCGCGCAATGACGGCGTCGATCTGGGTGAGATTTTGGTTTCGCTCCGGGGTGCCATCCTGCCGGTGCTGTGCCCGGCCATCGTCCTTGGCGGTATTTTTACCGGCCTGTTCACGCCCACCGAGGCCTCCGTGGTCGCCGTGCTCTACACCGCCTTTATCGGCTGCATCGTCTATCGCGAGATTTCACCCAAAGACCTCGTCCTCATGGTGCGGCAGACCGCCACTGAAGTGGCGCCCCTGATGCTGATCGTCGCCACCGCATCGCTGTTCGGCTACGTCATCATCCGCCTGGGCATTCCGCCGATGCTCGCCGAGCTCGTGCTGTCAGCCACCAATGATCCGCTGCTCATCCTGCTGCTGATTGCTCTGGTGCTGCTGGTTGTCGGCTGTTTCATGGAGACGGTCAGCGCCATCATCATCTTCACCCCGCTGTTCCTGCCGCTGGCAACCGAGGTTGGCATTTCTCCGGTGCAGCTCGGCATGGTCGTGGTCATGACCCTGGTGCTGGGTGTCATCACCCCGCCGGTCGGCATCGTGCTGTTCATCATGGAACGCATCACCAACACTCCGCTCGATCAGGTGTTCAAGGCGGTGCTGCCCTTCTACGTGCCGATCATCATCGCCATCATACTCGTCATCCTGTTCCCCCAGCTGTCGCTCTGGCTGCCACAGGCACTCGGATATCTCTAGGACTCGACCATGACTAAACCTGTTCGAATTGCCGTCGTCGGTGGCGGCGTCTACGGAAGCCAGATGCTCAATTGCTATGCCGCGGCCCAGCGCCGTGGCCTGGCCGAGCTGGTTGCCGTCGCCGATCCCAGCCAGGAAGTGCGTGACCGCCACAAGGCTGGTCTGGGTATTGCCGGCTACCAGAGCGTCGATGACCTGCTGGCCAGCGAGCAGCTCGATGCCATCGCCATCGCCACGCCTGATCACCTGCATCTCGATGCGGTGCTGAAGGCGGCCGATGCCGGGCTGCACATCATTTCGCAGAAGCCGCTGGATGTCGAAACCAGCCGCGTCGAACAGATGATGGCCGCCGTCGCCGCCAAGGATCGGCTGCTCTATGTCGACTTCCACAAGCGCTTCGATCCCGGCCACAGCCGCATGCGCGATGATGTACGGGCAGGCCGCCTGGGCAAGATTCAGTATGGCGCGGTCCATATGGAGGACAAGATTGTCGTCCCCAGCGAGTGGCTCAAGCGCTGGGCGCATGAAAGCTCGCCATCCTGGTTCCTCGGCGTGCATTTCTACGACCTGGTCACCTGGATTCTCAATGATCGTCCGGTGCGGGTCTATGCCACCGGCCAGAAGGGCAAGCTGTCCGGCATGGGCATCGACACCTGGGACAGCATCCAGGCCAAGGTCGAGTTCGCCGGCGGCGCCAGCGTCAATTTCGACCTGTCCTGGGTGCTGCCCAATTCCTTCCCCTCCATCGTCAATCAGGGCGTGCGCCTGGTCGGCGAGAACGGCGTGGTCGAGGTCGATACCCAGGATCGCGGCATGTTCGCGGCCTATGAGCAGGATGCTGCGTCCTTGGTGATCAACCCCTTCGGCTCCTACGAAGTCGAGCATCCCATCCAGGGCCGTCAGTTGCGCGGTTACACCTATGAATCGATGACCTATTTCCTCGATCTGGTGCAGGCCATCAAGGCCGGCACCTCGATCGAGAGCCTTTCCGGCCACTATCCGAGCGCCGCCGAGGCGATGCACTCGACCTGGATCGGCCAGGCCGTGGATCAGAGCCTGGCGCAACAGCGGATCATCACCCGCGACTAGCCGGCCGGACGGGTCACTCCTGTGACCCGAACCTGGGCGCCGGCCCAAGACGGCGCCCCCTTTTTTTGAAAGAGTATGTCATGAAGATTTCCGTGCATTCCGACAAGCAGGCGCTCGGCGCCGCTGCCGCCGCGCAGGGCGCCCGGCTGATCGTCGAGGCCATCGCCGCGCGGGGCGAGGCCAATATCATTGTCGCCACCGGGGCCAGCCAGTTCGAGATGCTGGAAAGCCTGCTCGAGGCCGATATCGACTGGACCAAGGTGTCGTTCTTCCATCTGGATGAATATGTCGGCCTGCCGGTAACCCATGGCGCCAGTTTCCGCCGCTATCTGCGTGAGCGCTTCCTTGACCGGCTGCCGGGCTTCAAGTCCTTCCTGCCGGTTGATGGCGATGCCGCCGATCTGGATGCCGAACTGGCCCGCCTCAATGGCGCGCTGGCTGATCGTCGCATCGATGTCTGCTTTGCCGGCATCGGCGAAAACTGCCACCTGGCCTTCAATGATCCCCCGGCCGATTTTGACTATAGCGCGCCCTATCTGGTGGTTGAGCTCGACGCCGGTTGCCGCCAGCAGCAGTTCGGCGAAGGCTGGTTCGAGACCATCGACGCGGTGCCCACGCATGCCATCTCCATGAGCATCAAGCGCATCATGGCCAGCCAGGCGCTGATCCTGTCGGTGCCCGACGAGCGCAAGGCCAAGGCCGTGCTGGCGGCGGTCGAAGGCCCGGTGACCAATCTGGCGCCGGCCTCCATCGTGCAGCAGCACCCCGAGGTGACGCTTTACCTCGACCCGGCCTCGGCCAGCCTGCTCAGTGCGGTCAAAGACTAATGTCGCTCTCCACCCCCGGCCTATTTGACCTGCAGGTGAACGGCTATGCCGGGGTCGATTTCAACGCATCCGGCCTCACGCCGGATGCGCTCGATCACGCCCTCGCCGCCATGCTCAAGGCCGGTGTAACCGGGTGTCTCCCCACCATCATCACCGCGCATCGCCATGAGTTGTTCGAGCGCTTTGCCGCGCTCGACCATGCCGTTGCCAACAGCCGGCTGGGGCCATTGATGGTGCCCGGCTATCATCTCGAAGGCCCGTTCCTGCGCGCCGAACCGGGCTATGCCGGCTGTCATCCGCCCGAGGCCATGGGTGATCCCGACGTGCCGATGGTGCTCAGCCTGTCCGGCGGCCTGACGCGCCCCATCCTCATGGTGACCCTGGCGCCCGAGCGGGCCGGCGCCTTGCTGGCCATCAACCAGCTCAGGGCTGCCGGCATGACGCTCTGCGTCGCCCATAGCGCCGCCGGTTTTGCCCAGATCGACGCGGCGGTCGAGGCTGGTCTCACCGTCTCGACCCATCTGGGCAACGGGCTGCCCCAGCAACTGCCCAAGCTGGACAATACCCTGCTCGCCCAACTGGCGGCGCCGGGGCTGTTTGGCTGCTTTATCGCCGATGGCCACCATATTTCGCGCGATGCCTTGCGGGCGCTGATCACCCTCAAGGGTATCGGGCGCTCGGTGCTGGTGTCCGACGCGGTGCTGGCTGCTGCGGCGCCGGCCGGCATTTACAGCTTTGCCGGCATGTCGGTCGAACGGGACGCTACCGGCGTCGTGCGCGTGCCGGGGCAGGCCAATCTGGCCGGTTCGGCGCTGGAAATGGACGAGGCGGTGCGCAATGTCGTCGCCTGGGGCATTGCGTCCTTCGAGCAGGCCATCACCATGGCAGCCCACAATCCGAGGGCGATCCTCGGCGAAGCGGCGCGCCACCACGGCATCACCCTGCCGGCGGGCCAAACCACGTGGGACCAGGACCTCACGGTCATGCATTGCAGCCCCTAATCCGACGATCGACGCATTAGCGCATGGCCGCTTGCGGTTGCGCTATGCCCTCAGCTTACCGGATTGTAATGTGGCGCAGCGGATCGTTCTGGTATCGTCGGTCTGATTACCCCGTGCGTTCATTGGTTTAGTCGAGGTCTGGCTTGATTCGGCAGCTGCTTATCTGTGTCTTCCTACTCGTTGCAGCGGGCTTGGCCTGGCTATTTTACGTTCCCGGGGCGGCCGATATCTTGGCGCGTAACGGCATTGTGTTGCCCTTCGCCCAGGCGTCCGAACCAGCGGCAGCGGCGTCCCGTGGTGCCCGTCCGGGCGGCTTTGGCGGGCGGGTCAATAATGTCGTGACCACCGGCGTCACCCTGGTCACGATCAACGACACCCTGACAGCCATCGGCGAGGGCACGCCCATTCGCTCGGTGACCATCTCGGCGCCGACGGGTGGCGAGCTGGCCGAAGTGGCGGTGCGTCCCGGCCAGATCGTGGCGGAGGGCGACATCATCGCCCGTTTCGAAGCCGGCGCCCAGCAGATCGAGCATGACCGCGCGACCTTGGCCGTCACCGACGCGCAGACGACTTTGGCCCGCACGCGCGGGCTGGCCAGCAATAATGTCGTGGCCAACACCGCTCTGGCCGCCGCCCAACTGGTCGCCGACACCGCCGAACTGGCGCTGCGCAATGCGCGGATGGAACTGGATCGCCGCATCATCACCAGCCCCATCGCCGGCGCGGTTGGGCTGATCCGGGTGACACCCGGCAATTATGTCGCCGCCCAGACCGCCGTCACCATCATCGATGACACCTCCTCGATTCTGATCGATTTCTGGGTGCCCGAGCGCTATGCCGCCCAGATCGCGCCCGGCATGGCGGTCCATGTTAATGCCGTGGCGCTGCCGGGGCAGAGCTTCTCCGGCGATGTATCGGCCATCGACAATCGCCTCGATCCAACCAGCCGCACCCTGCAGGTGCAGGCCGAAATCCCCAATCCCGATGGCGTGCTGCGTTCCGGCATGAGCTTCACCGTGGCGCTGGATTTCGCCGGCGAGCGCTACCCGGCGGTCAATCCGCTGGCCATATTGTGGTCGGCCGAGGGCTCCTATGTCTGGAAATATCAGGATGGCAAGGCGGTCCGCGTGCCGGCGGAAATCATCCAGCGCAATAGCGATGGCGTGCTGGTCAAGGCCGCGCTGACCGATACCGATGCGATCATCACCGAAGGCATTCTGCAACTGAACGACGGCGCCGACGTCACCTTGCTGGAGGGGCCGGACGGTCGCCCGGCGACAGCGCAGAACTGAGGGAAGTGCCGCCATGTCGATAGAAAGCAAGAACGAACGCGGCGGCTCCCTCGCCCGACTGTTTGTCCGCCGTCCGGTCATGGCGGTGGTGATCAATGCGATGATCATGGTGGCGGGGCTGGCGGCGCTGCTGGGCATCGAGGTGCGAGAATTGCCGCGCGTCGAAAGCCCGGTCCTCTCCATTTTCACCAGCTTTCCCGGCGCCGCCGCCGAGACGGTGGACCGCGAAGTGACCGCGTCCGTCGAGGGCGCCGTGGCCCGCGTTCAGGGCGTGACGGCGATTTCCTCGAGTTCGTCGGTTGGCAGCAGCCGGGTCACCCTCGAATTCACCGAAAGCACCAATCTCGATATCGCCACCTCAGACGTGCGCGACGCCCTGAGCCGGGTCGACCGCTCGCTGCCCGAAGGGGCGGAAACCCCAACCATTTTCAAGGCCGACAGCGACGCCCAGGCGGTGATGCAGCTGGCCGTCACCTCCGACAGCATGAGCATCGCCGATCTCAGTGCCCTGGTGGATGATGTGGTCGCCGAGCGGCTCAGCGCCGTCCCCGGCGTCGCCGAAGTGCAGGTTTATGGCACGCGCGAAACCGCCTTCGAGATCGATGTCGATCCGATCAAGCTGGCCAGCCACGGCCTGACCGTCGCCGATATCCGCACCGCGCTATCGACCCTCGCCCTCGATACGCCGGCCGGCTCGATCAATGGCCCCAACCAGAATATTTCAGTCCGCGCCATTTCCGAAGTCACCCGCCCCGAGGATTTCGAGGCCATCATCATCAATGGCCGCATTCGGCTCAGCGATGTGGCGACGGTGGTGTTTGACGCGGCGGCCGGCACCTCGTCGATTCGGGCCAATGGCAAGCCGGGGATCGGGCTCGGTCTGGTGCGCCAGGCGCAATCCAATACGGTCGCCATTTCCACCGCCGTCCACGCCGCCGTCGCCAGCCTCAACCAGACCCTGCCGCCGGGCGTGACCCTCGCCATTTCCAGCGACGAGGCCGTGTTCATCGAAGGCGCGCTGCACGAGGTCCAGATTGCCCTGATCGTGGCGCTGCTGGTGGTGATCGGCATTATCTATCTGTTCCTGCTCGATTGGCGCGCCATCATCGTGCCCGCCGTGTCGATGCCGATTGCCTTGCTGGGCGCCGTGGCGGGCATGTATCTGGCGGGCTTCTCGCTCAATATCCTGACGCTGCTGGCACTGGTGCTGGCGACGGGTCTGGTGGTCGATGACGCCATCGTCGTGCTCGAGAACATCATGCGCCGCAAGGCCATGGGGGCCGGACCGCGCGCCGCCGCCGTGCTGGGCACGCAGGAAGTGTTTTTCGCCGTTGTGGCGACGACGCTGACGCTGGTGGCGGTGTTCGTGCCGCTGTCCTTCCTTGAAGGGCAGACCGGGCGTCTGTTCCGCGAATTCGGCTTTACCCTGGCCATTGCCGTGCTGATTTCGGCGGTGGTGGCCCTGACCCTGGGGCCGATGATCGCCTCGCGCCTGCTCAAGGAAGACAGCGCGGCCCATGCCCATCGCGGTGGTCCCTTCGGCAGTATCGGGCGGGCGCTGGCCGGGTTTTACCGGCTGACGCTGTCGCTGGCTTTGCGCAATCCGCTGGTGGTGGTGCTGGTGGCGCTGCTGTTTGCCGCCTCGTCCTATTATGCCTTTACCAGCCTGCGTCAGGAGATCACCCCGCCAGAAGACCGCTCGCAGATTTCCCTGCGCATCAGCGCCCCCAACACTGTGAGCCTCGACTTCGTCCGCACGCGCCTCACCCAGGTCGAATCCATGCTGCAGCCCTATGTCGACAGCGGCGAAATCCGCTCGATCTTCGTGCTGTCCGGCTGGGGCAGTGGCGGCTCGATGACGCTGACGCTGGCCCCCTGGGGCGAGCGCGAGCGCAGCCAGCAGGTGATCGCCAGCGAGATTTCCGGCTTGATGGCGCAGGTTCCCGGTGTGCGGGCCTCGGTGGGGCAGGGCAATAGCCTGGGCATTCGCGGCGGCGGCTCCGGCCTGCAATTCGCCGTTGCCGGTTCCAACTATGCCGACCTGGCCGAGACCGCCAATACCATTTCTGACCTGCTGGAAGAGGATGGCCGCTTCGGTCGCGTCAGTGTCAATTTCGACACCACCCAGCCGCAGCTGACCCTGACCGTCGACCGCTCGCGGGCCGATGCCATGGGCATCAATATCAATGGTCTGGCGCCCACCATGCAGGCCATGATCGATGGCAGCGACATTGGCAGCGTGTTTATCAACGACACCAGCTACAGCGTGCGCATGCTGTCGACCAGCAACCCGATCAACGATCCGCGCGACCTCGAAACCTTGTTCGTGCGGACCGGCGACGGGCGCTATGTGCCGCTCTCCACCATCGCCACCTTGGCCGAGGCGCCGGTGCCGCCCTCGCTGCGCCGCGAGCAGCAACGCCGTTCCGTGCCGGTGACCGCCGATCTCGAAGGCGGCATGGCGTTGGGCGATGCCTATGCCGCTTTGCTGCAGATAGCCGCGCCGGTTTTGCCCGAAGGCACCACCATCCTGCCGCTGGCCGAAGCCAAGACCATTGGTGAAGCCAATAACGCCATGCTGATCACTTTCGGCTTTGCCCTGGTCATCATTCTGCTGGTGCTGGCGGCGCAGTTCGAGAGTTTCTGGAGCGCCATCATCGTCATGGCGACGGTGCCCTTCGCCATCGCCGCCGGGCTCTATGCCATCCTGTTCAGCGGGGGCAGTCTCAATATCTTCACCCAGATCGGTCTGGTGCTGGTGCTGGGCATCATGGCCAAGAATGGCATTCTCATCGTGGAGTTTGCCAATCAGCTGCGCGATCGCGGCCTGTCGGTGCGCGAGGCCGTCGAAGAGGCGTCCAATATCCGCCTGCGCCCGGTGATGATGACCATTCTGGCCACCATCCTGGGCGGCGTGCCGCTGGTGCTGGCCTCCGGCGCCGGCGCCGAAGCGCGCGGCGCTCTGGGCTGGGTTATCGTCGGCGGGCTGGGCATCGCTGCGGTGGCGACGCTGTATCTGACCCCCGTGGCCTATCTGCTGCTCGCCTCGTTCAGCCAGCCCAAGGCCGTGGAAGAGGCACGGCTGGAACGCGAGCTCAACGCCATGGATGAAACGGTGGAGCCGGCCGAGTAGGTCTGATTTTCCATTTGTGCCAGCAGGTTAAACCAGGTCTCTGCTCGCTCCAGCCGCGAGCGTAATGTGGAATGTCGCTGGGCCGTGTCGCCCTCGCATATGCATGGCAGACCATATGATGGCCGTTTGTTGAACGCCGTCAGGTGACGCTTTTGCGCGCGTTTACGGCTCTGTTGGCCGTTGCGCCTCAAATCCATTCATTCCCCTGGGGTTATGAGTGGGCCAAATGATTTCATTTCAATAACGGCGCGCGAACCCGCATTATGTCGGCAAGTCGGGTGGAAGCCCGATAACGGGCGGTGCTATGTCCGCCGAGGGAGGAGATAGATCATGAAGAAGCTGGTTCTTACGACCATGGCGCTGGCCCTGAGCAGCAGCGTCGCCTTCGCCGATACCATCAAGATCGGCGTCGTCGGGCCGTTTTCCGGCCCCGCCGCATTGCAGGGCAAGAATTTTCAGGCGGGCATCGATGCCTGGCTGGCGCTGAACGGCAACACGGTCGGCGATGACACCATCGAGATCGTCTATCGCGACCTGCCGGCCGCCGACCCGGCGCAGTCCGCCGCGCTGACCCAGGAGCTGATCGTCAGCGAAGGCGTGCAGTATCTGGCGGGCTATTATTACACCCCCGATGCCATGGCCGCTGCGCCGATCCTTGAGGAGGGCAATGTGCCGATGGTGGTGTTCAACGCCGCCACGTCGGCCATCGTCAATGCCAGCCCCTATGTGGTGCGCACCTCCTTCACCACCTGGCAGACTTCCACGCCAATGGCGGCCGTGGCGCGCGAGCGCGGCATCAACAAGATCATTACCGTCGTGTCCGACTATGGTCCCGGCGTCGATTCAGAGACCGCTTTTGTGACCGCCTTCACCGCAGCGGGCGGCGAGATCGTTGAATCGGTGCGCATGCCGATGAACACCAATGATTTCAGCCCGATGATGCAGCGCATCAAGGATTCGGGCGCCGAAGCCGTCTTCGCCTTCGTGCCTGCCGGTCCGGCCGCGCTGGGCTTCACCAAGGCCTATGTCGAAAACGGCCTCAAGGCTGCCGGGGTCACGCTGCTCGCGCCGGGTGACCTGACCCAGGAACCCGATCTCACAGCGCTGGGCGACAATGCGCTCGGCATGCTGACCACGTTCCACTATGCGGTGAGCCACGACTCGCCCGAAAACGCCGCCTTTGTCGAAGCGGCCACCAAGGCCATCGGCAGCGCCTCCGAGCTGACCTTCCCGGCAGTCGGCGCCTATGACGGCATGTATGTGATTTCCAAGATGATCGAAGCCACTGGCGGTAACCAGGACGCTGCGGCGGCCGTGGAAGCCGTCAAGGGCCTCAGCTGGATCAGCCCGCGCGGTCCGGTTAGCATCAACCCGGAAAATCGCCACATCACGCAGAACATCTACCTGCGCGAAGTGGCGCTGGAAGATGGCCAGTACATCAACAAGGAAATCCAGACGTTTGAGAACCAGGGCGATCCGGGCTGGAAGGCTCCGTAAGCCACCCCTGCGGTCAGCGGTTCCTAGCCGCTGGCCATACCACCATCGTCATTGCCCGGCTGGTCCGGGCAATTCATTCTCGCATAGATCACCGGGACAAGCCCGGTGATGACGCGGGGCGACAATTACGCCCCATTGAGACAAGCTCGATAGCCACGCCGCTGCTTCGCGGATTTTGGTGCTCAAGCTGAGAGGTTCCTGCTGGTGCAAACCATTTTCTCCATCGCTGCGGACTCCCTGGCTTACGGCATGGTGCTGTTCGTCATTTCCATCGGCCTCAGCGTCACCATGGGGCTGATGAAGGTTGTCAACCTCGCCCATGGCGCCTTCGCCATGATCGGCGGCTATATCGCCTCCTACGCCACCCAGCAGATGGGCCTGCCCTTCGGTATTGCGGTGATGGCCGCGGTGGTCGGCACGGTATTGGTGGCAATTCCGCTGGAGCGGCTGCTCTATCGCCGCATTTATGGTGCGCCCGAACTGACGCAGGTGCTGATGACCATCGGCATCACCTTTGCCATCATCGGCATCGCCAATTTCGCCATGGGGCCCACCCTCAAGACCGTCGCGCTGCCTGCGGCGTTGCAGGGGCCGGTCGACCTGGGCTTTCGCTCCATTGCGGCGCACAAGTTGTTCGCCGTGGCCGTAGGCATTGTCGTCGCCGGCGGGCTGTGGTTTCTCGTCGAGCGCACCCCCTTCGGCGTCCGGTTGCGGGCCTCGGTGGATGATGCAGCCATGGCTGGGGCCCTTGGGGTGAAAACCAAAATCGTCTATGCCGTCAGCTTCGCGCTGGCGATTGGCCTTGCCGCTCTGGGCGGCGTGGTCGGCGCGCAATTGCTGCCCATCGAGCCCTATTACGCGCTGCACTACATGGTGACCTTCCTCGTTGTCGTCTCGGTCGGCGGGGCAGGGTCCATTGCCGGCGCACTGGTCGCGGCGCTCCTGCTGGGCGCTGTGCAGACCACGGCGCGCTACCTGGTGCCCGAATATGGCGAATTCTTTTTCTACCTGGCGGTGATCGCGATCGTCTGCGTCTTCCCCAACGGTTTGATGGGGCGGTCCAAATGAGCGAGTCTGCATTGAATACACCGCACGTCGTTTCCGTGCGCAGCTGGCGCCGGACCGCCATGCAGGACATGATCGCAGTCCTGATCGTTGCCGCCGTTGCGGTGGTCTTGTTCTTCCTGTTTCCGACCAATCTGGCGCTGTTGACGCGGGTTGTGGGCGTGATGCTGCTGGTGCTGTCGCTCGATCTGGTGACTGGCTATTCCGGTGTTGCGACGCTGGGCCATGCCACGCTGTTTGGTGCAGGGGCCTATGCCGCCGGCATCTTTGCCGCCAAGTTCGGCGTCACCGATCCGCTGCTGATGCTGGCCATTGGCGCTGTGGCCGGGGCATTCGCCGGGGCTATCTCCAGTCTTGTTATCCTGCGTGGGCATGGCCTCAGCCAATTGGTGCTCTCGATCGCGGTAGTGTCGCTGGCCCATGAGGCGGCCAACAAGCTCTCGGCATGGACCGGCGGAAGCGACGGGCTGTCCGGGATCTCGCCATCGCCCCTGTTCGGCATGTTCCGCTTCGATCTGTTCGGGCGCACGGCCTTCATCATGGCAGTTGTGCTGCTGCTGGTCGTGTTCCTGGTTCTCCGCATCATCGTCCGTTCGCCCTTCGGCATGCTGTGCCGCGGCATCAAGCAGGACCCGATCCGCGTGCGGGCTATGGGGGCGCCGGTCTATTTCACCCTGGTCAAGATGTATGCCATCGCCGGCGCTGTCGCTGGTTTGGGTGGGGCGCTCTCGGCCATCGCCACCAAGGTGGTCGGGCTCGATAGCCTGTCCTTCACCATGTCGGCCGAGGCAATGGTCATGCTGGTCCTGGGTGGCACCGGCAAGCTGTTCGGCGCCATGGTCGGCACGCTAGCTTTTGTGTGGTTCGAGGATCGCGTCTCGGCGATCAATCCATTCCACTGGCTCACCATTGTCGGCGTGTTGCTGATCGCTGTGGTGCTGTTCGCGCCCAAGGGTCTGACCGGTGCTGCCGAAACGCTGTGGGCGCGGCTGCGGAGGACACGGTCATGACCCTGTTTGAAGTTCGCAATTTGCGCAAGAATTTCGGCGGCCTCGCCGTCACCGATGATGTGTCGCTCAGTCTGGACAAGGGCGACCGCATCGCCCTGATCGGCCCCAATGGCGCCGGCAAGACCACCTTCGTCAATCTGGTCACCGGCCAGCTCAAGCCGCTCTCCGGCTCGGTCCACCTCAATGGCGAGGACATCACCCGCCGCTCGCCGACCCAACGGGTCAAAGCCGGGCTGGTGCGCAGCTTTCAGGTGACGCGGCTGTTTTCCGAGATGACCCCGGAAGAGCATGTGGCGCTGGCGCTGCTGCAACGCATGGGCCGCTCGGGGAGCCTGTTTGCCGACTATCGCGGCATGCCCGATGTGGTGAGCGAAGCCGCCGATATTCTGGGCCTGCTCAATCTGCGCGATATCGCCCAGCAGCCGGTCAGCTCCATCGCCTATGGCCAGCAGCGCCTGCTCGAAATCGCCCTGGCCATGGCGCTGCGGCCCAAAGTGCTGCTGCTCGACGAGCCCGCCGCCGGCGTGCCCAGCTCGGATACCGTGCTGATCGAGCGCGCGCTGGCACAATTGCCGGCCGATCTGGCGGTGCTGATGATCGAGCATGATATTGATTTCGTCTTCCGCTTCGCCCAGCGCGTCGTGGTGCTGGCGGCGGGGGCGATCATTTTCGATGGCACGCCAACCGAAGTGTCCAACGATCCGCGCGTCCGCGAAGCCTATCTGGGGAGTTATGCCGATGAGCGCGGCGTCGCTTGAAATTGCCGGCCTGAGCGCCGGCTACGGCCCGACCCGGATTTTGGAGGATATCAGCTTTGCCGTCCCCGCCGGCGGCCGTCTCGCCGTGCTCGGCCGCAACGGCATGGGCAAGACCACGCTCTTTGCCACCATCGCCGGCCAGACCCGCCGCTATGGCGGCAGCGTGCAATTGGGTGGCGTCGACATCAGCGGGCTTGACGGTTCGGACCGGGCGCTGGGCGGGCTGGGCTATGTGCCGCAAAGCCGCGCCATATTCAAATCGCTGACCGTCGAGGAAAACCTCTTCGTTGGCCTCAAGGATCGCCCCAAATCGGCGATCGAAGAAGCCTACATTATGTTCCCGCGCCTCAAGGAGCGGCGGCGCAATCTCGGCTCGCAATTATCGGGCGGTGAGCAGCAGATGCTGAGCACGGCGCGGACCATTTTGGGTCAGCCGACCCTGTTGCTGCTCGATGAGCCGCTCGAAGGTCTGGCGCCGGTGATTTGCGAAGAACTGATGGCAGCATTCAGTCAGCTTGCTGCAAGCCAAGTCATGACAATTTTGCTGGTCGAACAGCGCATCAAACCGGCCTTAGCCTTTGCCGATGCTGTGCTAATTCTCGAGCGGGGCCGTGTCGCCTGGTCAGGCACTCCGGACCAGCTGAATGCTGAACCCGAAACCGTGGATCGCCTGCTCGGCGTCGGGCATTAGGGCAGGCCGACATAGTTCTCCGCGAGGCTCTGTTGCGCCGCGCGCGACCCCACCAGATAGTCAAATTCCGCCCGCTGGATGCGCCGGCCAAAGCCGCCGGTTTCGGGGAAAGTATGCAGCAGGCTGGTCATCCACCAGCTGAACCGCTCGGCTTTCCAGATGCGCTGCAACACCTTGGCCGAATAGGCGTCGATCCCCGCGGCGGAGCGCTCGACAAAAAATTCGATCAGCGCATCGGCCAAACTCGCCACGTCGCTCATCGCCAGATTGAGCCCCTTGGCCCCGGTCGGCGGCACGATATGGGCGGCGTCGCCGGCCAGAAACAGCCGGCCAAAGCGCAGCGGCTCGGCCACGAAACTGCGCAGCGGCGCGATGGACTTTTCGATCGACGGCCCGGTTTGCAACGCCTCGGCGGTCGCCGGGTTGAGCCGCGCCCGCAATTCGTCCCAGAACCGGTCATCCGACCAGGCCGCCAGATCGGTATCGGTCGGCACCTGCACATAATAGCGGCTGCGGGTCAGCGAGCGCTGCGAACACAGCGCAAAACCGCGTTCGTGATGGGCATAGATCAACTCCTCGGCCACCGGCGGCTGGTCCACCAGCACCCCCAGCCAACCAAAGGGATAGACCCGCTCGAAACTGCTGATGGCCGCCTCTGGCACACTGCGGCGGGAGACCCCGTGATAGCCATCGCAACCGGCGATCATGTCGCAATCAATGCGGTGGGTGATGCCATCCTTGCGATAGGTGACCCAGGGACTGCCAGCAAAATCATGCAGTTGGACGTCTTCGGCCTCATAGATGCTGGTGGCTTTTCGCGCCGCCATCAGGTCGCGCGTCACCTCCGTCTGGCCATAGACCATGACGTGACGACCCACCAGATCGGTGAAATCGATGCGCTGGCGGTCGCCGTCAAAACTGAGTTCGACGCCATGATGCACATGGCCCTCCGCCTGCATCCGGCTCCCCGCCTGCGCGCGTTCCATGAGCTCGATGGTACCCTGTTCGAGCACCCCGGCACGGATGCGGCCGAGCACATAATCCGGGCTCTTGCGCTCCAGGATAACCGCATCGACGCCCGCCAGCTCCAGCAAGCGCCCGAGCATCAGCCCGGCCGGACCCGCCCCAATAATGACCACCTGAGTGCGCAAAGCATTTCCCTCTTTTGCCCACAGCATGGCCATTTGCGCGCCTTTGGTGAATGGACAGAGCGCGCTTTCTATTGGACTATCCGACCATGAAAGCCATTCCCAGCTACGCCCTTTATGGCGAAATCGAATCCGCCAATCAGGATTGGCTGCATTGGGAAACCATCCAGTCGCGCAGCCGGCCGCATGATTATCGGATCGCCCCGCACCGCCATGAGCAGTTCTTTCAGCTGCTGCATCTGACCGGCGGCCGGGCCAAGGTCAGCATCGACGCGCAGCAGCAACTTGTCCCCGCGCCTGCGGTGGTGGTGGTGCCGGCGCTGAGCGTGCATGCCTATGAGTTCAGCGCCGATGTCGACGGCGTGGTGGTGACGCTGATGGACCGCGACATGCGTGAAGCCGGTGAGTTGGCGGCCGGGGTGATCGCCGGTGACGGCGCGGTGGGGGAAGCGCTGGCGCGTTTGATTGCCGAGGCCGATCGCCCGTTACCGGGCCACGTCAGCGCCATGCGCGCGCTGATTGCGCTATTGGTGGTGGCGATCCAGCGGGCCTCCGACACTGTCGAGCAACAGACCAGCAGCCGTAGCCTGCAGCATGCGCAGGCGTTCCGCCGTATGGTTGACCAGCGCTTTCGCGAGACGCGCCGCATCGCCGATTATGCCGCGGCGCTGGGCCTGAGCCAGACCCATCTCAACCGGATCTGCCGCGAGGCGCTGGGCTGTTCGGCGCTGGCGGTGGTCGAGCGGCGGGTGGCGCTGGAGGCGCGGCGGCAATTACTGTTCTCGACTCTCTCGGTCAAGCAGATCGGGGCCGAGCTGGGCTATACCGACCCGGCCTATTTTTCCCGCGTGCTGACCCGGGTGCTGGGGCTGGCGCCCAGCCAATACCGCGAGCAGATCCAGGCCAGACAGTTGCGGTCGCCAACCGGTCGAAATGCCTAGGTTGCCTGGGGCGGATGCCAGTTGGCGTTTACTATTCATTAATAATTGTGTTGTGCCCCTACGAAGAAACGCTATCCTTTGTGACTTGTCTGTTGGGGTAGTCATGACATGCAAGCGGCGCGCGTTTCTTTAGTCTGCAAGAATCCTCTTTTATTAGACGGCATGGCGCACGCGATTGACTCGCATCAGGACTTTTCGGTTATGTCGCGGTCGGAACTGCCGCCGGGCCTCGTCAATTTAACCTCTGTCGATCAACCCGATGTTTGGGTGTTGGATCTGGGCGGTGCCGAATATGTCTTTGATACGATTGCCGAGCTTGCCCGTCTCATCGGACAGCCGAAAGTCATCGTTTTTTCGCATCACTCGAATGTTGAATATGTCATGCGCGTGCTTGATGCCGGCGCGACCGGCTATTTGACCTATGGCTGCGCCGCCGGTGAGTTGCTGGACTGCGTCCGGGCGGTGCTTGGCGGCGAAACCTTCATCACCCCATTGATCGCCACCAAGCTGATTGCTTCGCTGCGCAGCGCGGCCCTGACCAAGGTGACCACCAAGAAGCTCCGGCTCACCCTGCGCGAAGAGCAGATCGTGGCGCTCTTGCGCCAAGGCAAGACCAACCGGGAAATGGCCGGTGAACTCGATCTGAGCGAGAAGACCGTCAAGCATTACATGACGATCCTGATGCAGAAGCTCGAGGCGCGAAGCCGGCTCGAGGTGGTGTTGGCGCTCAAGGATTTTGATCCCTCAAGCGCCATGCCGATCACCCATTTGTTCCATTGATCTGAAGCCCGGACGACGCCATCCGCTATCGCTCCAGCAGCGCCCGGTTGAATTGATCGGTGAGCGGCTTGGTGAGATAGGACATGGCGGTGCGCTGCTCGGTGGATAGATAGACCTCAACCGGCATGCCCGGCAGCAGCACGTCATCGCCCAGCTTGGCCATTTCCGCCGCCGGTATGCTGATGTCGCCGAGATAATAGGTTTCCCCGGTCGCCGGATCGCGGGAGGTGGCGGGCGAGACATGCACGACTTCGCCCTTGAGTTCGGGCGTGGTCCGCTGGTTGAACGCCGAGAACCGCAGCCGGGCCGGCTGGCCGATGGCAACCTGGTCGATGCTGGCCGGGGCCAGCCTGACCTCCACCTTGAGCCGGGCATGCTCCGGCACGATGGTGACGAGGATTTCGGCCGGGCTGATCACCCCGCCAATGGTATGAATATTCAGCTCGTTGACTGTCCCCGAAATCGGCGCCCGAATATCGGTGCGCGCCAGGCGGTCCTCGATGGCGGTGCGGCGGTCCTGCAGTTCCGATAGACGGGTGTCGACTAGGCTCAATTCGCGCTGCGCCTCGGTGCGGCTGTTTTCGTCGATTGAAATGATCTGCAGCCGGATTTCGCTCATGCGGGTTTTGGCGCGGGCAATGGCAGCATCGATTTCGCCGCGCTCGCCCATCAGCTGCGCCTTGTCGCGGTCCGAGGTATAAATCCGCGTGCCCTGCACCAGCCCGGCGTCGGCCAGGGTCGCGAGCTTGGTGTGCTCGATCCCCAGCAGGGTGACTTCCTCGTCCTTGGAAAGGCGTTGCGCCTCCAGCCCCTTGATCTCCTCGCCGATCTGCTCGATGCCCAGCTCCAATTGTTTTTTCTGGCTTTCGCGATTGGCCAGATTGCCGTTGAACAGCCGGGTCTCGCCATTGACGATGAAGGACGCCTCGACATGGCCGAGGTCCAGATCGGCAGGAAACGCGATGGCCTCCAGACCGTCGCGTTCCGACAACAGCCGCGCCTTCCTGGCCGACAGCTCGACCAGTTGGGAATGCACGATCGACAGCTCGGCTTTGGTTTGCGCATCCTCCAGCCGGATCAGGATCTGGCCGGCCGCCACCCGATCGCCTTCCCGCACGGCGATGTCGGAAATAATCCCGCCATCACGATGTTGCAGCGATTTCAGGTTTTGATCGACGGTCACCGAGCCTTGCGCGATCACCGCGCCCGTCAGTTGGGCGGTGGCGGCCCAGCCCCCGACGCCCCCCAGCAGCAGGAAGGCCAGCGCGGTGCCGATGACCACGCGCGAACCGATCCTGAAACTCAAATCCGGTTCGCGGCCCGATTTTCTGGCGCTCATGACGGTACTCCTAGATGGTTGGCGAGCGTTGCTCCCGCTCAGGCCTGCTCGATAAAGACCAGGACGTGACGGCCCTGGATATTGATGGTGGTTTCGTAGAAATCATCGCGGTCGATATCGACCTCGATGATGGTGCGGTCGATTTCGTCGGTGCGGTCCTGACGGTAGCGGATGGCGATGTCGTCATCGTCGATGTCCGCGCCATAGATATCTTCGAAGCGGTCATCCAGCTCATCGAGGACCTCCTCGAAAATATCGTATTTGGACATGCGAACCCGGTCCCCGACGGTGAAATCAAGGATTTCATGAATGGTCGGACTGGCTTGGGGCAGGCTGGGCGCGGGCGTGAATTCGAAGATGTCGGCGCCGGCGCCGCCAGTCAGGGTCAGGCCCGTATCGCCCACGATGAAATGATCGTCGCCACTGCCGCCAATGGCGGCTTCAAAGCCCGATATCGTATCCAAACCGATTTCCACGCCGCAGGCCGTGCCCGTGGCCAGGTCAATCGCCACGCCCTGCGTAGTGGCCGAATAGTCGAGCGTGTCGCAGCCACTGCCGCCGTCAAAACTGTCGTCGCTGCCGTCGGCGGTGGCAATGACATGGTCATCGCCGTCGCCACCTAAGACCACGTCACGACCCTCGCCGTCGCTGAGAATGTCGTCACCAGCGCCGCCATCGAGCACATCGTCGCCCTCGCCCCCAGCAAGGGTGTCATCGCCGTCCCCGCCGGACAGCAGATCATCGCCGCTGCCGCCACTCAGCTGATCATTGCCGGCGTCGCCGAAGAGGATGTCGTCGCCGCTCTCGCCATAGAGGCGGTCATCCCCGGCGCCGCCTGAAAGCGTGTCATTGCCGCTGCCGCCAAAAATGATGTCCTGACCGTCGCCGCCGAACACGATGTCATTGCCGGCCCCGGCGACGATATGGTCATTGCCGCTACCGCCGGCGATCACGTCATGGCCGGCGCGTCCGTCGATAAGGTCGTCGCCATTGCCGCCCACAATGTCGTCGGCGCACATGGTGCCGACCAGCAAATCATCGCCATCGGTTCCGTCGATGACGGAGCGCACGACCGAGAAATGCGCGCTCTGGCTCACCACGAAATCGCCATCGCTGATCTGATAGTCGATGGTCACCGGACCGGGCATTTGGCTATCGCTATGGAACACCCAGCCATCGGCCGATGGCATCAGCACGCCCGACGATACCGTCAGGTTTCTCACCGTCAGCACGTCGCCATCTGGATCGACGGTGTTTTGCAGCAGATCGGCCAGGCTAATCGCCAATATGGCGCAGCTGGTCAGGTCCAGCAAATAGACCGGGCCACTGGTCAGCGGCGAACGGTTTTTCGATCCGGTGTCGTCGTCATCGTCGCCATCCTCATCGTCCTGCAGATCGCTATCGTCGTCGGCTGTCGGCGCTTCGCTGTCCGCAGGCGGGAGCGGCTCCCGCATAGCGGGCGGGGCGACATAAGGCGGCGCGGTGGGGATGATGGGGTTGCCATTGGCATTGTCGTTGGCAGCCGCCACGCGCGGCAGGATCGGCAGTGGCAGTCGCGGAACATCGGGGGCGGGATAGACAAAGGCCGGTTCTGCCTCCGCCAGGATGAATTTTGCGGAGCGGGGCAGGTCCACGAGAGCGCTTGCCGATGCATCGGCGCTGTCCGGCTCGCTGGTCGGGCGGGCTGGCGTATCAGGGGCCATCGCGCCCAGCTCAGTCTGATCAGGCCCGGCCTGGCCCGAGCCGATGGAATTGGCGGGATCTTCTTCCGCCGCCGCCTGACCCGGAAAGATCGATTTGAGATAGACCGCCACGCCCATCAGCAGCATCAGCAGCACGGCCGGTGTCGCCGATTTTTTCTCGGCATTTTTGAGGACGTAACGCTGGGCCGCATCGGGGTCCTTCGGTTGCGTCTTACTGCCAGTGACCTCGATCATGCCGGGCCCCACGCGGCCACCTGGCCCCGTGCCTCCTGCTTCACCTTGGCGGGTGCTTTCGCAGCCGCCACGTCGCGCCGACCGCTCTCGCCGATGATCTCGTCCTTGGGGCCGAATGCGGTCATCCGGCCGTTCTGGATAACCGCCACGACATCGACCGCCGCCAACGCGCTGGGCCGGTGGGCGATGACCACGACGATGCCGCCGCGTTGCTTCACCCCGACAATGGCGGCCGTCAGCGCCGCCTCGCCGTCGCCATCGAGATTGGAATTGGGCTCGTCCAGCAACACCGCAAACGGATTGCCGAACAGGGCGCGCGCCAGCCCGATACGCTGGCGCTGGCCACCGGACAACGACACGCCAAGCGAGCCGAGTTCGGTGCGATAGCCATCGGGCATGCGGACGATCATTTCATGCACGCCCGCCGCCTGCGAGGCTTCAACAATGGTCCTGGCGTCGGGCGTATCGTGCAGACGCGCGATGTTTTCCTCGATCGTCGCGTCGAGCAGGGCAACCTCCTGCGGCAGATAGCCGAGAAACTGCCCCAGGGTCGCGTCATCCCATTGCGACAGCTCGGCATCATCGAGCCGGACGCTGCCGCGCAGCACCGGCCAGACGCCGGTCAAGGCGCGCACCAGCGTGGTCTTGCCGCCACCGCTCGGGCCGATAATGCCCAGCGCCTGCCCGGCCTTCAGCTCGAAACTGACATCGCTCAGCAGGATCCGCCCCGAGCCCGGTGCCGCCACGGTGATGTTCTCCACCTTCAGCGATTTTTTCGGCGCCGGTAGCGTCATCGGTTCGCCGTCCTTGGCCAGCGCCATGGCGGTTTCCTTGAGCCGCGAAAAGGCAGTGCGCGCCTGCACCACGTTTTTCCAGTTGCCGATGGCCAGATCGATGGGGGCCAAAGCGCGGGCCGAAGCCACCGAGGCGGCGATGATCGCGCCGGCGGTGAGGTCGCCCTGGATCGTCAGATAGGCGCCCATGCCGAGCACGGCGGATTGCAGGATCATGCGCAACACGCGCGAAATGGCGCCCAGGGTGCCGCTGATATCGTTGGTGCGGGTCTGCAGCGTCAGGTGATCGTCATTGGCGCGGCCAAAGCGGGCCACCGCCCGTCCGGCAAAGCCCATCGCCTTGAGGATATCGGCATTGCGGGCGTTGGAATCGGCGATGCTGTTGCGGGTGACCCCGGCCTGATGGGTGGCGCTGCTCAGCCGCCTGGTCAGCAATTCGGTGACGATGGCGAGCACGGCGAGCACGAAGGCGCCGCCAAAGGTCAGGGAGCCCAGCCAGGGATGCAGGATATAGACGAACACCAGAAACAGCGGCATCCACGGCAGGTCGAACAGCGCCATCGGGCCCTGGCTGCCAAGAAATCCGCGTACGGTATCCACGTCGCGCCCCCGCTCCAGCGCTTCCGCCGTCGAAAAGCCGAAGCGTGGCATGTCGATGGCAACCTGATGCGCCATCGGCGCAATCCGCCGATCCAGCCGCGAGCCCATGCGGACCAGGATCTGCGAGCGAATGACGTCGAACAAGCCCTGGAACACATAGAGGCCGATGGCGAGCGCCGAAATGGCGAGCAGGGTCGGCACACTGCCGCTGGTCAGGGCGCGGTCATAGATTTGCAGCATGTAGAAGGCGCCGGTCAAAGCCAGCAGGTTGATGATCCCCGACATGGCGAAGAGGAAGACGAAGACGCGGCGAAACCCCTTGGTGAGCCGCTCGACGCTTTTGCGCTTGGTTGCCGTTATGCTGTCTTTGGATCGCATGATGAGCCCCACGAATGACCGGTGAAAAGACCTGAGGGCGCGGAACCAGTCCGGCCCTCAGGCGAGTAGGTCAGAGATTGAAGTCGCTGGCCGTCAGCTCATGCGAGCCCTTGATGCTCAACCGGAAATCGGCATCGGTGCCGCCGGTGATATTGCCCTCGACGATGGTGAAATCCTCACCGTCGCGCACCTCATGGGTGATCATGAGTTGCCCCCGATCCGAGAAACCCTCGGAGACGATGGCAAAGCTCTGATTGCCCGCGGCGCAGCCATTGGCATCCATGAAGCTCAGGTCGATCTTGTCGCCGGGGCGGTAGTCGACAATGGTATCGCCGTCGGCATGGTCGGCAGAGAGGAAGCGGAACACATCATTGCCGCCACCGCCGTCGAGAACATTCACCGCATTGCTGGCGATGATGACGTCGTTGCCCGAACCACCCACGACATTCTCGATGCCCCAGATGGTGTCGAGCCCGGTCTGGGCGCTGGACACGCTGCCGCGGTTCATGATGCCGTTGCCCAGATCGATGGTGATATTGGCGGTAATCGCCGACATATCGAGCGTGTCATTGCCGCTGCCGCCGACCATGTCGTCGCCGAAATAATTGTCGTCGCCGTCACCCTGTTCGGCCACGATCCAGTCGTCGCCATTGCCGCCGAACACGGTATCACTGCCGGCGCCGCCATTGATGAAATCGTCGCCATCGCCGGCCAGGATGCGGTCAGCCCCGCCATCGCCATAGAGCATGTCGCGACCGCCACCGCCGAAAATGTCGTCGTCGCCGTCGTGACCAAAGATCACGTCATTGCCGCCGAGCCCCATGATGGTGTCGCCGTTGGCGGTGCCGATCAGCGCGTCCGCACCGGATGTGCCCATGAAGGCCGTCGCCGAATGCGAGCCGAGAGCGTCATCGTCGTCCTCATCGCTGTCGTCATCCTCATCGTCTTCATCATCATCCGCGTCGTCGTCATCCTCATCCCCATCATCCTCGTCATCGACGGGGTCGGTCGGGGTGGAGGTGTCGCCGCCAGACGGGCTGTCGTCGTCCTCATCATTGCCCTGGATGAACTGGGGGCCATTGCCGGCGCTGAAGAAGCTCACGCTATGGGTGGCGCTGGACAGGGTGGTCGAGCCATCGGCATTGGCGGTGCGGGTATAGTCGGCCAGCGTCATGCCGTTTTCGAGTTCGACCACATCCTGCGGGCGCAGCGTGCCAATGATGATGTCGTGGCCGCCCTTGGTCTTGAAGACGATGCGATGGGCCGAGGCGAGCGCCGAGATATCGACCGTGTCGTTGCCGTCCGAGCCGATAATGGTGATGGTGCTGGTGCGCAGGCTGGTTTCTTCGCCCTGCTCGGCGAAATTGCCGATCAGCTCGAACCGGTCGCCGCCCGCATTGCCCACTCCACTCGCCGGGGCGCCATTGATGACGATTTCCTCGATCTCGGACAGTTCGGCGATGACTTCGGTGGTAGTTTCGACGCCATCCACCACCAGGGTCCGGGTCACTACGATTTCCGTGGCGCTGCCCTTCAGCACCAGACCCGGAATGACCGCCTCGGCATCTTCCGCCGGGTAGAAGCGGAAGATTTCATAGGCGGAGCTGCCGGTGATGACGAAGGTGTCGCCAGCAATGCCTTCCGAGCCGCCATCGATAACATCCCACCCACCGGAGCCGCCTTCCGGGGCAGTCCAGTAAATCGTGTCATCGCCGGTGCCGCCATTGACGATATCGTCGCCAGTGCCGCCATCAAGACTGTCATCGCCGGCCAGGCCGTTGATGATGTCGTTGCCGCCAAGGCCGCTAATATCGTCGCTGCCGGCCGTGCCGTCGATGATGTTGTCACCGGCATCGCCGGTCACGGTGGTGTCGCCGACCAGGATGAAGTCGGCCCGATTGACCACATTCGTTCCGGTGCCGTTGACCCCAGTCAGGATGATGGTGCCGCCGGCTACGTCGATATGGGTGCTGCCGCCAACGATGGTGATGCTGACCTCAGCATCGAAATTGGCGTCGGTAATGCCCAGGCCACTCAGGTCGATCTTGTCCTGTCCGCCGCCGGTTGGGTTGGCGTCGAAGCTGGCCACGGTGTCGGTGCCGAAATTGGCCTCGTCGTAAACGATGGTGTTGAACCCGCCGCCCACATTGATGGCGTCATTGCCGGCGCCGCCATGCAGCGCATCATCGCCGTCGCCACCGGTCAGCGTGTCGTCGCCATCGCCGCCATAGAGCGCATCGTCGCCAGCATTGCCGACGAGCCGATCAGCTCCGAGACCGCCATAAAGGCTGTCTGAGCCCGCGCTGCCGGTGATGATGTTGTCCAGCTCATTGCCGGCCCCGGTGAAGTCGCCCGCGCCGGTATAGGTCAGCCGTTCGACATTGGCTTCCAGGGCATAGGTTGAGAGCGAGGTCTGGACGGTATCGGTGCCGCCATTAGCCAGCTCGACCACCGTGTCGCCGACGTCATCGACAATATAGGTGTCGCTGCCGCTGCCGCCGACCAGCAGGTCCACGCCGGCCCCGCCATTGAGAATGTCGGCCCCGCCATTGCCGAACAGCATGTCGTCCCCGCTGTTCCCCAACAGGGTCGAGGCGACGCTGCCGGTGGCATCGACGAGGATGGTGTCGACGTCAGCCTCCGCCGTGAGTTCGCCGGTTGCGTCCGTGCTCAGCACATAGGTGCCGCGGAACACCTCGTCGCCTTCGTCATCGGCCAGATAGAAGTCATAGCCGCCATAGCTGCCGCTATCGAAGCTGACCGTCTCGACCACCTTGCCATTATTGTCGAAATGGTCGGTGACGGTGATGCGCTGGTCATTGATGTCGATGCGCAGATCGCCATCGGCTTCGCGCAGGAAATTCAGGGCGCTCAGCGCCACCCCGGCAGCAGCGATGCTGATCCTGTCATTGCCCTCGATGTCGTCAATCACGTCCTGGCCATCGGTGAGGCCAAAGATGTAGTTGTCGTCGCCCACGCCGCCATTCAGCCGGTCATTGCCGCTGCCACCGATCAGCACGTCATCGCCGGTCAGGCCATTCAGCGTGTCGTTGCCGCCAAAGCCCATGATCACGTCATGGATCAGCCCGCTCCCGGCGACATTGCCATTGAGAGTCTCGCCCGAAGCCGTGCCGTTGACGACATTCATGTCGAGATCGGTGAAGTCGAGACGTTCGATATTGCGGACCGTATCGCGACCATCCAGCACCGGCTTTTTGGTCACGCCCTCAATATTGTCGCCGAGCGTGGCGGTGTCATCGGCGGCCGGCGGGGCGTGGTCGACATACAGGCTGCCATCAATATTGACGCCAAAGCCGTAATGTTCTCGCACGCCGGTAAAGACGGCAGTGTCGATGTCGCCGACCTGGTTGCCGTCGATGATCTCGCGGACGATGCCCAGCTGCCCTGGATTGAGCGCCCGGCTGAACATCGCCTGGTCGAGCGTCATGCCGGCATAATTGGCGATGCCTGCCGGATTATAGAGATCCGCCGCGTCCTGGGCCGCGAGGCCCGCGGCCGTGTTGTAGAGCTTGCCGGTCATATTGTCGGCGGTGGCGATCAGGGTCGTGGTCCGGTTGCCATTGGCGTCGCGGGCATAGACCGCGATGCGCACATTCAGCCATTTGTCGCCGTCGATGACGTCATTGCCGGCAAGGCCCTTGATCCGGTCGCTGCCGCCACCGCCGAGCAGAATGTCGGTGGCGTCAGAAGTCTCCAGCGCGACGACTTCGGCGGTGCCGTCATTGCCGATCTGAACGGTGCGAGCACTATGCGCCACGATCTGGTCGAGGCCGGCAATCAGCGCGACGTTCTTTTCCAGCAGCGCATTGGAATAGGACTCGAGGATCGAATCCGGGCCCGGGATAGCGGCGGTGCCGGTCAGTTCGGCACGCGTGTTCACATTCTCGATGCGGCCGGTCAGCACGTCATCAAATTTCCAGCCGGAAAGGCCTTCCACCAGATCGAAACGATCGCGCAGGATGAAATCTTCCTGCGTGGTGAAAATGGGGATGCCCAGGTCGGAATTGGCCGCCTGCTGGTCGCCCTTGTGGATCGCCCAGTCAAAGCCGGACATGCCGTTGCTGCGCTGGATGCCGACACCCTGCAGCATGATATCGTCGCCGGATTCCGCGTCGTAGTCGACATCGCCCTTCTGGCCGTTCAGCACGTCGTGGCCGATGATCGACGAATTGAAGAACAACTCGGAATTCTCGCCGGCCAGCGTGTCGAAACGCCCGCCGCCTTCCAGCCAGTCATCGCCGGCCTCGCCGAGCAGGAAGTCCATGCCGTCGCCGCCCAGCAGGAAATCATTATCCGTGCCGCCCATGACGGTCTTGCCGTCCGGGCCGGCGACCAGGAAGTCCTGTCCCTGATTGCCGAACATCAGCGAGAGGCCCGAGCCGCCATGGATGACGTCATTGCCCTCCTCGCCATGCAGGAAATCGGCGGCGCCGATATCGGTGCCCGAATTGGTGATAATGTCGTCGCCGGCCCCGCCATGGACATGGTCGACGCCATAACCGCCTTCCAGCCGGTCATCGCCATCGCCGCCCCACAGGCTGTCATCGCCTTCGCCGCCAATCAGCGTGTCATTGCCGGCACTGCCCTGGAGGACGGTGTGATCGCCGCCATTATAGCGCAGGTAATCGACAATGCCGTCGCCATCGGTATCCCGCCGGTCGACCAGATTGGAGATCGCCTGCAGCGTGGGATTGTCATGCACCGGGTCGGCCAGGCCGGTCATCGCCGCCTGCCGCGCCGCGTCGATATAGAGCACGAGATCGGGCCGCGAGAAGATGTCGCCGGGGATCGCCGTGCCGTCTGCGCCGAGATCGGTGTTGCGCAACACCATCTTGGCCAGCGAATTGCCTTCGAGCTCGGACAGCAGATTGAGGCCCTGGACGCGCGACAGATAGTAGAAGCGATCACCGTCCTGCAGATTTTCCATCTGCAGTTCGAACACGGCGGCAAAGGTCGACCCCAGCATGCCGCCAAAGTCCATTTTCTTCTCGGCCAGCCCGCCCATCCACAAATCGACGCTGTTGAGCCCGCTATTGGCGGCGGTCCAGGTGTCGGTGCTGTTGAGGAAGGCGAGCCGGTCGGTAATGCTGGAGGCCAGGATAACCTTGTTGGTGTTGGTGATTCCGTCATGGAAGGTCTGGTTGGTGCCAAAGACGATGGCCATGGCGGCGGCGCGTTTGCCGGCCACGCTGTCCTCGGCGGCAATCGCCGCATGGGTGCCATAGGCGGCGATGAAATTGACGATAGAGGCGGGGTTTTTCAGGTTCAGCGCGAAGTCGACCCAGCTGGTATAGGGATCAAGCTGGCTGTCGCCGCCGGCCGCCGCCTGGAACTGGGCGCGCGCCTCGTTCAGCGAGGGCATATTGGTGTCGCGACCCCGGGCGATGTTGATCGCTGTCAGATCCAGCGGAATGCCGACCAGCTGGTTGCGCAGCACATTGGTGACGAACTCGTCAATCTCATTGCCGACCTGCCCGCTAAGGCCGCGCATGATGGCGCCGGCCGCCATGTCATGCGTCAGCGTCCCCGAATTGTCATAGGCCAGCGGATTGAGGAAGGCGTCGAACAGATCGAGGTTGTCGGTCGTCCCGTCGGTGTGCACGCGATCAATGGTCTCGCGCAGCATCGAATGGCCGAAGCGATACACCACATTGGCAAACTCGGCGAAGATTGCCGGATTGATATCCGGGTCGGGTTCGAACAGGAACGCATCGACATCGGGCTGCATCTTGCGCGCGAATTCTTCGAACACCAGATGCTGATATTCCATTTCCGTGGTGAAACGGCCGGCCTGGAACAGCCGCTCGCCATCCCACAGCAAGCCCTCGGCCCACGCCGCATAGCCGGCATCGCTGGCGGCCGGAATGGCGGTGACGTCGTTCAGCAGCCACTCATTGAGGAACGCCACATCGCCCGAGCCGATGAGCACGTCCTTGACCTGCTCGACCACCCGATTGTGCTCGGCATGGAACACATGGTGGATCGTGGTGAGGCCGATATTTTCATTGGCGCGCCCGTCACCGGCGATGAAATGCGCATCGAGCATTTCATTGTCATAGGTCAGCGGGTCGCCGTCATCGCCGGTGACCCCATCGGCATCGGCCACCAGCGCTATCGGCGCGGTGGCAGGATTGTGATCGTGATCATAGAAGCCGGGCGCGGCATGATGCGCGATATCGAGCAGGAAGGCCTGCGGCGTACGGAACGCGCCGGCCTCGGTTGGATCAATGGCCCCGGCGCCGGGCACGCCTTCAACGAGATCACCGGCCCCCAGGCCGACGACCAGCTGCGGGAAGCCATTCGCGCCGGGAATGAAATTGCCATATTCGTCGGTCGCCAGCAGCGGCACGCTGCCGACATCCAGATCGGTCAGTTTGATCCCCAGAATATCGGCGGCCTGTTGCTTGATATCGCCCCAGGTCGACATGCCGCCCTGCGCGCCTTCCAGCAAATGCCCGGTCGCCACCGGCTTGCCCTCAACCAGGATATACTCCCGCAGGAACACCTGCACCGAGGCATGCGAGCCATAGGTCTGGTTCTGGTCGATCCAGGGCGTGGTGGTGTTCATCGCATTGTCGCCGGTACTGGCCCGCGACATCGCCATGAAATTGGTATGCGCTCCAGGCACATAGAGCGGGTCATCCGGCGAGAGCGGCATATAGACCGTGCCATTATTGCCTTTGGCGACATGGTCGAGACCGTGGTCGAAGAACTGCCCGAACAGCGTGAACACCGAACTATAGGGCGCCGAATCCCCGATATCGGGCGACACATTGGGCAGGATAATGGTCGGCCCATCCATCTCGATGCCATAGCCGGCGACCGTGGTTTGCCAGGCGGCGCGGATCGGCGCCAAGGCAGCCTCGTTGCCCTCGAGGGCTTCGGCAATCAGTTTGAACTGCGCATAGCCGGTCTGTAGCGCAGTGATGGCGGCGTTGACGTCGCCCGCATAACCGGCATGTTCCAGCGCCGCGATGATGGCCGCGGGATTGTCGAGGGTCTGGTCGACGATCAGGTTCGAAATCAGCCGCGGATCGGCATCCACCACATCGCCCGACGCGCCGTAATCAGTATTGGTTAGCGTCATGCCCGGCCCAAAGCTCAGGCTGTCGCCATCAAGATCGTTTCTCGGCGTGCCACTGCTGGTAATCGGGCTGAATGGATTGTCGGCGGCGCCCCATTCGGTACGGCCGGGGACCAGATTGTTGTAGCTGCCATCGACGGTGCGCAGACCGTAAGGCGCCAGCGGATTGCCCACCAGCGACGCTAGATCGCCCCCCGCGGCATGCGCTTCGGCAATCTTGATCTGCTTGAGGATGAATTCGAGATCGTGTTTGACCAGACTTACCATGACATTCCCCTTTTCGTGCCCCCGCTCGTCTTGCGATCAACAGTCGAATTGCCGTGATCTGCTTGGCAGCGGTCACCACTCCACAGCGGGACGTGGCGATTTCGGGGCAACAGTGCGCCTGCCAAGAACAGCGAACAACGTCAGAAGGTCTGATGATTTTTGCGGGGCAATGGTCTGATGCCAGCTGGGCTCCGGCAATTGCCGGAACTGGACTTAGGTCGAGTAATATGGGCGACCAATTGAAGTAGCGGCGCGATACAGCGTAAGATATCGCTGTTACTCCGGGCTTCCTGGAGATGAATTGTGTCAATTGGGACCGCAGTCAATTTGGGAGCGGGCGTGACGGCGCCGCGCAATCTGTCGGGCCAGTTCGCCTTGACCGGCGGCCTGGTCATGCTGCTGGTCATGCTGCTGGCCGGCATGATCACCTCCAGGATCGTTTCCAATGCCGCGGTGGAGAATACAGCGGCGTCCACCGCCCTGTTCATGGACAGCTTCCTGTCGCCCCAGCTGCAGTCATTGGCCTATGGCGACAGCCTGCCCCCCGACAAGGTGGAGGCGCTGAACCGGCTGCTGGGCGTCGGCACCGCGCTGGACGAGCCCTTCGAAAAGCGCTTTCCGCATCTCGAAATCTGGAAGCGAGGCGGCCTCGTCGTCTATTCCAGCTCGCCGCAACTGATCGGACGGCGCTTCGATCCGCCGCAAGGGCTTGCCGAGGCGATGGCGGGCGCGGTTTCGGCCCATTATGCCAATCTTGGCGCCGCCGAACATGTCGAGCGTCACTTTGAGAGCGAATATCTGGAGATCTATGTGCCGGTCCGCGAGTATCTGTCGGGGCACATCATCGCCGTCGCTGAAATCCACGAACAGCCGGAGCTATTGCAGCGTCGGCTGTTCGATGTGCGCGCCCGCAGCTGGCTGACCACGGCGGCGCTGACGTTGGTCGTGATGCTCAGCCTGTTCGGTATCGTCCATCGCGGCAGCCGGCTGATCACTGCCCAGCATGCCGCGCTCAAACAGCGCATCGATGAAGTGCGCCGGGTCTCCGATCAGAACCGCACCCTCAGGGATAAGGCGCAACTGGCGTCCAGCCGGCTGGCCGAACTCAATGCCAGCTATCTGCGCAATGTCGGGGCTGAACTGCATGACGGGCCTGCCCAGTTGCTTGGCCTTGCCGCGCTCAAGGTCGAGCATGTCCGTCAGGCCCGGACAGTCGCGGGCCGCCGCCGCGAGCTACAGGCCATCGACACGGTGCTGGCCGATGCCTTGCGCGACATCAGGGCGGTGTCCAAGGGCTTGATGCTGCCCGAAATCGAAAGCCTGCCGCTGTGTGAGGTCGTGGCGCGGGCCGTCAACCTGCATGAGAAACGCACCGAAACCAAAGTGGCCGTGACCTGCGGGGCGCTGGATTGCGAGGTGTCGCATGCCGTCAAAATCTGTGTGTACCGCTTCGTGCAGGAGGGGCTCAGCAATGCCTTCCGTCATGCCAGCCGGGATGGTCAGTCGGTGTCGTGCCAATTGGTGGCGTCGCTGCTGCACATCTCGGTGCAGGATCGCGGTGGCGGGGCCAGCGGGCAGGGCAATGTCAGGGGCGAGGCGGGGCTCGGCCTGACCGGGCTTCGCGCCAGGGTCGAAAGCCTGGGCGGCACCTTCCTGTCGGTCACCGATCCTGCCGGCGGCACCCGTCTCGAAATGACGCTCGCAATCATGGAGAAGCTGGATGGCTGAAAGAATTTCCATCGTTCTGATCGATGATCATTCGCTGTTTCGGGCCGGGGTGATCCAGACGCTGGCCCTCGATCCCCAGCTCGATGTCGTCGGGGAGGGCGGCACCGGCGAGCAGGCAATCGAGCTCGCTGAGCGGCTGCGCCCCGATATTGTGCTGCTCGATATTTCCATGCCCGGCAATGGCATCGAAGCCGCTCGGGTGATTGCCGCCATGCCCGATGCGCCCCGGGTGATCATGCTCACCGTCTCGGAAGATGATGACGACATGATCAGCGCGCTTGAGGCCGGGGCGGTGGGCTATATCCTCAAGGGCATTGAATCGCTGCATCTGATCGCGGCGGTGAAAAGCGTAGCGGCGGGCGACTCCTTCGTGTCGCCCAATTTGACCTTGCGCCTGCTCTCGGGGGTCAAGGAGAAGGCAACGCCCCGGCTACTGGACTCGCTGTCCGAACAGGAACAACGCGTGCTCCGGCTCGTCGCCAAGGGCATGAGCAACCGCGAAGCCGGCGAAAAGCTCGGCATCCTCGAGAAGACGGTCAAATTCCACATGACCCGGATCATGGCCAAGCTGAAGGTCAAGAACCGCGTCAGCGCCAGTCTGCTGGCCCAGAAGGAATGGGGTTAGCCGCGCCGCCTATTCGGCCACCGCGCGCAATTCCTGCCACACATCTTCAACCGCCGCCGCATAACCCGTCGCCGACTTCGTCACCACCGCCAAACCCAAGTCGGAAGCGGTTAACCGTCCCATGGCCGACAGCAGCGAGAAGGTGGCGACAACCTTGTTGGCCGACGCGTTGATGACCGCCTCGCGCGACGTGACCAGTTCGGCCTGCGCGTTCAATACATCGAGGGTGGTCCGCGATCCGAGATCCCGCTCCTGAACCACGCTGTCGAGCACGGTTTGCCCGGCTGAGGCGGCCGTTGCGGCGGCGGCAATCTGGGCGTCGGCGCTCTGTATGCTGGCCCAGGCCGAGATCACCGCTTCGCGAATTTGGTCATAGACGGACATGGCGTCCACCTCCGACTTGATCTGCTCGATATTGGCCTTGCGCACGCCTGCGCCGATGGAGCCGCCGGCATAGATCGGCACGGAAATCTGGAATCCGATCGCGCCGTTCAGGCCATCGCTGGCGCCGCCGCCTGGACCGCTCCAGCGCGTCCCGACCGAGCCGTTTATCGCGGCCGTCGCGCCAAAACCCGCGCTGACGCTCTGGATCGACGCCTGCGCTGCCCTGATGCCGGCCTTGGCGGCCAGAATGGCCGGGTGGCCAAGCTCGGCTTCGGCCATGGCGGATTGCAGGCTGGCCGGAATTAGTCTGGCATAGTCGTGCGTCGTCGCCAGATTTTGCGGCGCGGCGCCGACCTGCCGCATGAAGCGGGCCTGGCTGATGTCGAGGCTTCCCTGGGCCGCGCGATGAGCGGCCTGCCCCTGCGCGAGGCGGGCCTGGGCCTGCGCGACATCGATCCTGGTGCCTTCGCCGACCGCCAGGCGATCCTCGGCCGAGGTCACCTGGGCCTGGAAGAAGGCGAGGCTTTCGCCCCGCAAATCGAGCAATTGCCGGTCGGCATAGACCGCCATATAGGCCTGGATCACCGAGAACAGCACGATCTGTTCGCTGCTGCGAATCTGGTGCTCGGCGGCCTCGGTGGCGGCGCGGGCGACTTCGATTTGCGCGTCGCTGCGGCCACTATCGTAGATTGTCTGCTTGTAGGAGAGGCCGGTCGTCAGTGACGTGCTGTCGTGCCAGGACCCGCCATTCAGATCCCAGGATTGGTTCCCGGCCAGCGACGCACCAATGGTTGGTCGCTGCCCCGCTTTGGCCAGGGCGATGCCTTCAGCGGCGGAGCGGGCGCTCAGCACGGCGGATTGCAAATCCGGCGAATGCTCATAGGCCAGGGTCAGCGCCTGGGTGATGGATTGCGCTTGTGCCGCGCTGGCACTCATGGCGGTGGCCAGCACGGCGCAGCCCAGGATGTGGCCAAGCGATTTGACGGTCAAATTCATGCAGGAACTCTCGATGGGATAATCAGGCAGCGCCGCCGGGCGCCGGAGGAAAGACGATTTCAAAACAGGCGCCACCGCCCTCGGTGCCAGACACGGAAATCCGCCCGCCATGCTTGTGGATGATGTCCCGCACGAGGCTCAGCCCCAGTCCGGCGCCCTGTTGCGCCGGCGCCAGCCGGTGGAAGGGCCAGAAGATTTCCTCATGATGTTTCGGCGCGATCCCGGTGCCGTTGTCGCGCACCGTGATAGTGCGGTCGGTGGTGACTTCGACGGTCACCGCGACGCCGGGTCCGCCATGGGCCAGCGCATTTTGAATGAGATTGGCGATGGCACGCGACAGCGCCGGCGCATCGCCCGCGATCAGCACCGGGCCGGATGGCGCGTCGAGCGCCACCTCGCTGCCGGCGGCAATGGCCAGCGGCGCCAGATCGGCCAGCACCTGGGCGACGAGGTCGGTCAACTCGATCGGTCCAAAATCGGCCGCCGACAGGCTCATGCGGTGCAGGTCCAGCAACTGGTTGGCCATGCTGGCCAGCCGCGCCACATCGATCAGCAATTGCTGATGCTCGGGCGTATTGGGCAGCAGTTCGAGCCTGGTCTGCAGAATGGCAATCGGGGTGCGCAATTCATGGGCCGCATCGGCCATGAATCTGTGCTGGCGCTCAATGCCCTGATCCAGCCGTTCCAGTGCCGAATTGATGGCGCGCACCATCGAGTTCAGTTCGGCCGGCACCGTGTCGTACGACAACCGCAACCCACGCTGATCGACGTCGATTTTCTCCGCATCGGCCGCCACCTGATCGAGGCCGCGCAACGAGCGCCGGATCAATAGCGGGATGGTCAGCAGCGTCACCGTGGTCAGCAGGATCAGCAGGCTGGCAAAGAACGGGTTGGAGAACGCCACGCTCAGAAATCGCCACGACACCGGCGGGCCGCCTGCGGTCATAATCCATAATTTGCCGACAGTGCTGTCGCGGGTACGGATCAGCGCATAGGGCGAGGTCGGGTTGCCGAGATCGGTAAGATTGGCCGAGGATACATGCAGCAGCGCGCCGGGGAACACGCGGATCTGGGGCGGAATCTCGCCCAGGCCGATGGATTTGCTGTCGGCATCGACCACATAGAACCAGAAATTCGGAAAGCTGCTGACCACCCGATCCAGTTCCGGCGTGGAAATCAGCGCCAGAGCCCCGGTCTCGGTGCGGCTCACCGACCGCACGATATCCTCGATCACCGCGTCATCAAGCCCCTGATTGGTGGCGATGAGGTTGAGCATGGCGATGGCGGCCACCAGCGTAAAAGCGACCAGCACCAGCGCCTGCACCATGATCATGCCCCGCGACAGCGCGCCGCGCAGCGATGGCTCCCGCCGCTTTCTCATGACGCTGCCCGCAGCAAATAGCCGATGCCCCTGATGCCGTGAATTTCGACCCCCGCCGCGGCCAGCTTCCGCCGCAGCCGCGAGATATGGGCGTCGAGCGTGTTGGATGCGATATCATCGTCAAAGCCATAAACCGCTTCCACCAGCGACGAGCGCGCCACGGTTCGCCCCGCGCGCCGCACCAGCGCCTCAAGAGCCAGCAACTCGCGGCGCGGCAACGCCAGCGGCTTGCCATCGACCAGGGCGGTCCGCTCATTGAGATCGAATTTAAGCCGCCCGACCGTCACCGCATGCTCCAGCATCAACGCCGGACGGCGCATGACAGCACGGATTCGCGCCACCAGCTCATCAATCAGGAACGGCTTGGCGAGATAGTCGTCGGCCCCGGTCTCCAACCCAGCCACCCGGTGATCCGGCGATCCGAGCGCCGACAGCATGATGATCGGCAACCCGGCCTGGATCGCGCGCAATTTGGGGATCAGGCTGAGACCATCGCCATCGGGTAATTTGCGATCAAGAATGACCACCGCATGCACTTCGCTGCGCGCGGCTTCCTCGGCCAGCGCCAGCGTGGCGACGTGATCGACGACGAAATCATGCCGACTGAGCGCCGTCATCAGCGCCCGCGCCAGTTCCACCTCGTCCTCGACTAGCAGTATGCGCATGTAAACCCCGGTGTCGCCCTGACCATTGCGGGCGAACATTGCCGGTGCATTGCGGCAGTTCAACCACCGATCCGGCCAAGATAAAATTTCGCGGCGCAATGTTGGGACAATCCAGCGGGGGGAAACCGACGCCATCCCAAACCAAGGAATCATTGCTATGAAGAAGTTCACCCTCGCCGCCGCTATCGCCACGGTTTCCGTTGCCGCGTTTTCGGTCGCCGCCATCGCCGAGGAAAACCTCATCCATGGCCACACCGAGCTGGGCCTCGTCGCCGCGCTGACTGCACAGGGTGTGGCGGTGGATGGCGTTGAGGAATGGGGCGAGTTCGTGCGCGTCTGGTCCACCACCACCAGCGGCGCCAACGCCATGCAGCTGCTCGACGCGGACACGCTGCGACCAGTCTTGCGCTAAGCGGCGATCACGATTTATTCGTCGTGACCCCAAACGAACCTTGGGAATGTCGCGGCTTTGTTGCATACAGCTAAAAGTCTGGCCTGGGCGTAAGCCTGGGCCATTGTTCGATTTTCCAAGACTAGCCCGCTAAACCAGGATCCGCGCCATGACCACAGCAAGTGAAAAGCCCGACTGGGCCCAGAGCAAGCGTGAAAAGGATAATGCGCGCCGTATTGCCGAGGGCCAGAAGCCCCGGCGTCGGCTGATGCCGTGGATCGTTCTGGCGGTGATAATCCTGGCCGTGGTGGGCTTCGTGCTCACGCGCCCGCCGGCGCCGGAGGCCGAAACCGCCAGCACCGAGCCGGTGACGCAGCAATTGCTGGTATCGGAAGTCGCCGAAATCGCCCCGACCCTGCTGAGCCAGCGCGCCCGCGTGACCGGCACGCTGGTTCCCGGCCGGGTCTCGGCCGTCGCCTCGCAGGCCTCGGGCCGCGTCCTCAGCGTCGCGGTGCGGCCGGGTGACACGGTGAAGGCTGGCGACATTCTGGCCGAAATCGACCGCGCCACGCTGGAATTGCAGCTCAACCAGCAGCGCGCCACCGCCGATGCCACCCGCGCCCAACTGCTCTCGTCGCAGCAGCAGCTTGAGCGCACCCAGGAACTGGCGCGGCAGGGGCTGGCCAGTCCCTCGACGCTGGAACAGGCCCGCTCGGGCACCGCGGCGCTTGAGGCCAATCTCGTGGCGCTGGAAAGCGCCGTGCAGGGCGCCGAAATCGCGCTCAACAATGCCTCGGTTCCCGCCCCCTTTGACGGCATCATTTCCGAGCGCTCGGTCGAGCCGGGCCAGACCATCAGCGCCGGCACCACGCTGTTCACCGTGGTCAATCTTGAAGAGATGGAATTCCAGGCCGCCGCTTCGGTCACGTCCAGCGCCCTGGTCGCCCCGGGGCAGGCTGTCGCCGTCTCGGTCACCGGCCTCGATGGCCGGGTGTTTGACGGCACCGTCACCCGCGTCAATCCGGTGGCCCTGGCCGGCACCCGAACCGTGCCGATCTATGTCTCGCTGCACAATGAAGACGGCCTGCTGCGTGGCGGCATGTTCGCCACCGGCCAGATCACCGTCGCCGAAAAGCCCGACGCCATCGCCATTCTGGCCACCGCCATCCGCGAGGATGCCGAGGGCCATTTCGTGCTCAAGCTCGACAACGGCACTTTGACGCGCCAGGCCGTCGAGCCCGGCACCACCTGGGATCGCGGCCGCCTGGTCGAAGTCACCGGCCTGACCCCGGGCGAGCAGGTCGTCGCCGCCGCGCTGGCCGAACTCAGTGCCGGCCAGGCCTATGAACTGATTGAGGGCTAATCGATGTTTCTGACCCGCATCAGCGTCAACCATCCGGTTTTCGCCACCATGATCATGGTGGCGATCATGGTCTTCGGCGTCTATTCCTACCAGCATCTGCCGATCGAGCAGATGCCGGATGTGGACCTGCCCGTCGTCGCCGTCGTGGTCAGCTATCCCGGCGCCTCGCCCGAAGCGGTGGAAGCCGACGTGGTTGAGCCCCTCGAGGCCGCCGTCAACACCATTGCCGGGCTGGACACCATCCAGTCCACCGCCCAGGCCGGCCAGGCCATGGTCCTGATGATCTTCGATCTGGATTCCAATTCGCGCGACAAGGCGCAGGAAGTCCGCGACAAGATCGACCCGGTCAAGGCCCGTCTGCCCGATGGCGTCGGCGATCCGCAGGTCTTGCGCTTCGACCCCTCGGCCATGCCCATCCTGTCGCTGGCGGTCAGCTCGGACACGCTGTCCGATGTCGACCTGACAGCGCTGACCAAAGACATCATCGTCAAGCGCATCACCAACATCACCGGCGTCGGCAGTGCCACCATCGCCGGCGGCGTGCCGCGCCAGCTCAATGTGCAGATCGATCCTGATCGGTTGACCGCGTTCAATATCAGCCCCAATGCGGTGATCAGCGCGTTGCAGGCCGCCAATAAGGATCTGGCCGCCGGCTCCATCACCCAGGACAGCATCGTGCAGTCCATCCAGGTGCTGGGGCGTCTGGAGGATCAGGAGGATTTCTACGACATCATCGTCGGCAAGCAGGGCGGGCAACCGGTCACCCTGCGCGACGTCGCCACCATCGAGGAGGGCAGGGGCGAAACCTCGAGCCTGGCCATTCTCAATGGCGAACGGGCGCTGGCCGTCGATATCCTCAAGACCCAGGGCGCCAACACGGTTGGCGTCGCCGAGGATATCCGTCGCACCATCGCCAATATCCTCGACAAGGAATTGCCGGACGGCGTGGTCAAGATCGAAATCGTCGTCGACAATGCCAAGCCGGTGGAAGACTCCTTCCACGCCGTGCAGAACATGATGATCGAAGGCGCGCTGCTCGCCGTCGTCATCGTCTTCCTGTTCCTCAATTCGTGGCGCTCGACGGTCATTACCGGCCTGACCCTGCCCATTTCGATCATCGGCACCATGGTGGCGCTGAACTTCTTGGGCTTCAGTCTCAACATGATGACGCTGCTGGCCCTGTCGCTGGCGGTGGGTATTCTGATCGATGACGCCATCGTGGTGCGAGAGAACATCACCCGACATCTGCATATGGGCAAATCGCACCGGCAGGCGGCGTTTGACGGCACCAACGAGATCGGCCTCGCCGTGATGGCGACGACCCTGTCCATCGTCGCGGTGTTCCTGCCCGTGGCCTTCATGGACGGCATCATGGGCAAGTTCTTCCTGCAGTTCGGTGTCACGGTTTCCGTTGCCGTGCTGATCTCGCTGTTTGTCGCCTTCACCCTTGATCCGATGCTGTCGAGCGTCTGGTACGACCCCGCCTCGAACCCGAAGGCCAAGCGCGGACCGCTCGGCCGGGCTGTGCAACAGTTCGACCGGTTTTTCGAGTGGGTCACCGGGGGCTATCGCCACCTGATCCGCTGGGGCCTCAAATTCCGCAAGTCGGTTTTGATGATCGCCGTGCTGTCATTCGTCGGCAGTTTCATGCTGTTCCCACTGGTCGGCGTGGAGTTCATTCCCGCCACCGACAACGGCAATTTCACCGTGACGGTGGAAACGCCCGCCGGCTCGAGCAAGGAATATACCGCCGCCAAGCTGCAGCAGGCCGAAGCGGTGATCCGTAAATCGCCAGTCGTCAAAACCACCTATTCCACAGTGGGCGGTGGTCTGGCGGCCTCCGGCGCCAATACCGGCACCATGACGGTGACGCTGATCGACAAGGAACTGCGCGATCTGACGCCGATTCAGCTCATGCCGCAAATCCGTCAGGCCCTGACGGCGGTTCCCGGCGCGACCTTCCAGGTGTCGGCCGCTTCGGGCCTGGGCGGGGCAACGGCGCCGGTGTCGATCACGCTTTATGGCGACAGCTTCGACGTGCTGGACCGCCTCGGCGATGAATTGGTCGCCAAGCTCGAAGCGATTCCCGACCTGATCGACATCACCTCCAGCTTCGATGAAGCCCAGCCCGTGGTTGGCATCAAGGTCAATCGCGACCTGGCCGACAATTTGGGCGTGTCGCTCGGCCAGATCGCCGCGACGCTCGGGCCGTTGATCAGCGGCGATGACGTCGCCGATTGGACCGCCGCCAATGGTCAGGTCTATTCGGTGGTGGTGCGTCTCCCCGAAGAGCTGCGCAACGACATTGATGCCATCGGCAATCTGCCGATCGCCCAGTCCGGCGCCAGCGGCTCCAACAGCATGGTGACCCTGTCCCAGGTGGCCGAGGTGGTGCAGAGCACCGGCCCCACCACCATCAACCGGCAGGATCTGCAGCGCGGCGTGACCATCGACGCCTATCTCGAAGGCGTTGAGCTGGGCACCGTGACGCCGCTGCTGCAAAAGGCAGTCGACAGCATCGAGCTGCCCACCGGCTACCGCAATTCGATGGGTGGCGAAGTGGAACAGATTGCCGAAACCATGGGTTCGGTGGTCTCGGCTTTGCTGCTGGCGGTGATCTTCATCTATCTGGTGCTGGCCAGCCAGTTCGGCAGCTTCTTGCAGCCGATTGCCATCATGGGTTCGCTGCCACTGGCGCTGATCGGCGTGATGGTGGGGCTGCTGGTGGGCGGTTCGACGCTCAACATGTTCTCCGCCATCGGCTTCATCATGTTGATGGGCCTGGTGGTCAAGAACGCCATTCTGCTGGTCGACAATGCCAATCAGCACGTCAAGCAAGGCTGGAACCTCTATGAGGCGCTGGTCGAAGCCGGCGTCACCCGCTTCCGTCCGATCATCATGACCACGCTGGCGATGATTTTCGGCATGCTGCCGCTGGCGCTCAGCCTGCATGAAGGCAGCGGGCAGAACGCCCCGATGGCCCATGCGGTGATTGGCGGCTTGATCAGCTCGACGGCACTGACCCTGTTGGTGGTGCCGGTGCTGCTGACCTATATCGACAGCTTCAGCCGCTGGACCCGCCGCTTCAGGCCCAAAGCCCCGCATGACGACGCCGAGGCGCCCGCCCCGGTCGCCCTCAGCGAAGCGGCGCAGTAGGCCATAATAGGCACGACGCCGCCTCCCCACCGGCCGACACCTCCCCCTTGACGGGGAAGGTTGGGAGGGGGTGTGGAGAGCCCCGATGACCGGGGCAAACCACCCCCACCCTTGATCCGCTGCGTTGGCGACATGAGACTATCGGCTCTTTCCCTCCCTCCCCCTTGAGGGGAGGGCCGGGGAGGGGGTGGCATTGTGGACAACTGCACGACCCCCACCCTCAATCCCTCCCCTCAAGGGGGAGGGAGGCGAAGGAACCGATACGCCCTCCCTCGGGCGCGCAAAAACCTGCTTCGTCGCGATGGAAAATAGGTCTTCTGTCGCCGGTCTGGTATATGAGCAGGCATAAACCGCGTTCTCGATCCCTGGGCAAATGAGCTAAATGTCGACACTGACCCGGGCTGCCGGCGGCCCTCAGCTGACTCTGCATCAATTGCGTATTGTCTGGGCCGTGGCTCATGCCGGAACGGTGAGCCGCGCCGCCAAGCAACTCGGCCTGTCGCAGCCCTCGCTGTCCCAGCAGATCGCCAAGCTCGAGGCCAGCATCGGGCACAAGGTGTTCGAGCGCGGCGCCGCGCGGATGACCCTGACCGAGATCGGCACCTTTCTTGTCGAGCGCGCCGAACAGGTGATGCGCGAAATGCAGGAGCTGGAGGACCGGCTCAGTGGCTACACCGGCGGCACCCGCACCATCGGCATCGCCGGGATCAGCTCGCCGATAAGGGTGCTGCTGCCGCAGGCCCTGCGCCGCTTCAACGAACTGCATCCCGAGATCGGCTTCGACGTGCATGAGAGCAGTCCGGGCGATGTGATCGCCATGCTCTATGCCCGCCGCGCCAATATCGGCATCGTCGCCGCGAGTTCGATCGCGCAGGCCAGCATGGGCTTTGTGCAGGTGCCGCTGCTCGACGATCCCTATGTTCTGGTGGTGCCGGACACGCTCAAACTCGATGGTATTAACTCAGAGGACGAGCTGGATGCGTCCCAGCGCCAGATCCTCAACAATGCCATCCACTTCATCTACGGCACCCAGCATCAGAAGCGCGTGGAAGCCTGGTACGAGACCGCGCTGGCCGACCATCGGGTGATCGCCCAGTGCCGCAGTTTTGAAGTTGCCGTGGCCATGGTTCGCGCCGGGCTTGGCGTCTGCCTCGCGCCGGCGCTGTCCTGCTTTTCCGGCGACAGCATTCCCCCCGGCATCCGGCTCTACGACGTGGCGCTGGGCATTCCCCGACCACTGGTGGCGCTGATTCCGACGCAATATCGGCATCTGTCGCCCTATTCGGCCCTGATCGACACCCTGCAGGAGGCCGCCCATGACCGGGTGCGGCCGACCATCAGCCCGGCACCACCCTTCCTCAAGGCCTGACGCAACCAGCCTAGAAGAACTGCCTATAAGGCCTATTGCTCCCAGCATGGCGGCTTCGTGCTAGCGATAGCTTGTTTGGGGAATGAGGATGGCCTGCGGGCCGTGGTTGCACCGTGATCATTTGGCTTTATCGCTTGGCTTTTCTGGCCTTTTTGCTGGCCGGCTGGACCATCGCCGCCGAGCTGACTCCCCGCAACCTCATCCCGACGCCCTTCGCCACCTTCGAGGCCGCCCAGCTGCTGTTCAGCGAAGCCCGGCTCTGGATTGCCATCGGCGACAGCCTGACCGTCTATGGCCTGGGCTTCGGGCTCGCCATCGCGGTGGCGGTGCCGGTCGGGGTCATCATGGGCGGCATTCGTCCGCTCGGCAAAACCCTCGATATTTACGTCAACGCCCTGGCCGCGACGCCGCGCGTCGCCTTCATTCCGCTGATCATCGTGCTGCTGGGCCTCGGGGTCCAGGCCAAGGTGTTCATCGTCTTCCTCGGCGCCGCCATGCCGATCCTGCTCAACACCTATGCCGGCGTCCTCGCCTCCAATGACGAACTGGTCGAAATGGCGAAATCGGTCGGGGCAAGCCCCTGGCGCATCTTCAGCCGCATCACCATCCCCAGCGCAGTCCCCTTCATCGTCGTCGGGCTGCGCGTCGGGGCGACCATCGGGCTGATCAATACCGTCGTCGCCGAACTCTATACCGCCGTGCGCGGTCTGGGCGGGTTGCTGGCCATCTATGGCAACACGTTCCGCATGGCGGAGTACTTCGTCATCGTCCTGATCCTGGCCACCGTCGGCGTCATCGTCACCGAAATTCTGCGCCACATTCAGCTGCGCCTCGAGCGCTGGCGTGGCGCAGCGTGAAAAACACAAGAAATCTGGAAGAAAAGTGGAAGAAATCATGCAGAAAATAACCCGTTTTCTTGCGCCAGCGCTGGCTTTGCTGCTGGTTGCCCAACCCGCCGTTGCGGCGCCATTCCGACTGATCCTAACCCATCTGGAGCCACCGCTGGTCCCCAATTCGGTCATGGATCTGGCCCTGGAGAAGGGCTATTTCGAAGCCGAAGGCGTCGAGGTCGAGCTGGTCCGCGTCCAGCAAACGCCCTCAGCTTTGCAGGCTTTGGCCGCCGGTGAAGGCGAGATGGCCAATGTCAGCGTCGATGGTCTGCTGCTGCTCGTCGCACAGGGCGCCACCGACTTGAAGGCGGTTACCTCGCCCAACAAATCACTGCCTTACGTCATCGCCGCCAAGGACGATATCACCAGTGCCGCCGACCTTGCCGGCCGCACTTTTGGTGTTGGCCGCGTGGGCAGTCTCGACCACTCGCTGTCGATGAAAGTGTTGGCGGGAGAAGGACTTGACACCGATACGATGGATATCCTCGCCATCGGCCAACCCAATGTCCGCGCGCAGGCATTGATGGCCGGGCAGATCGACGCCACGACCATGTCGATCGGCGTCTGGATGTCGATTCCCGACAAGACCGGCTATCATCTGCTCATCGACCAGGCGCCGTATTACGCCGCCGTTCCGGTCATCAACAAGGTCAATGTGGTCACCCAGAAGGTGCTCGACGAGCGCGCGACCGAAGTGCAGGGCGTGATCCGGGCGCTGATCAAACTGTCCCGCGACTTCTCCGCCGACCCCGATGCCTGGGCCGAAGCCATGGTGCCCTATGCACCCAACACCGACGAAGCCGGCCTACAGGCACTGGCCGCCACCTTCGCGGGCACCTGGAGCGTCAACGGCGGCATGAACGAGACCGACCTGCAATACACCCAGGACTGGCTCTACTCGACGGAAGACTTTGTCAACGTACCGCCGGTTACCATTGATCAATGGGTGGACTTTGGCCCCGTTGACGCGGTACTCGCCGAGGTGGGTACGGTCGATGGGGATGCCACCGGCCGCTAAGGTATGACGGCGCGACGGGGGAAAAAGTTCTGGATCAATCATCGTCCCCCGTCGCCGCCATCGAGCTTGAGGGCGTCACCATGTCCTTTCGCTCGGCGCGGCTGAAGCAGGAAATCACCGCCCTGCGCGACATCAATCTCTCGGTGCCCGACCGGCTGTTTGTCAGCCTGCTCGGGCCCTCCGGCTGTGGCAAGACCACGTTGCTGCGGCTGGTGGATGGGCTGCTCAAGCCGCAGCAGGGCACGGTGCGCGTGCTCGGCGAAGCGCCGAAGCCCGGTCCCGACATGGGCTTTGTCTTCCAGTCCTTTCGCCTCATTCCCTGGCTCACCGTCGAGGCCAATGTCGAGTTTCCGCTGGGGGAACAGGGGCTGTCAAAGGCCGAGCGCGCCGAGATGGTGCTGGACCAGCTCGAGGCGGTGGGGCTTTCGCGGTTCAAGGACGCCTATCCCGACGAGCTGTCGGGCGGGATGAAACAGCGGGTCGCCATTGCGCGCGCGCTCGTCACCAAGCCGCGCATCCTGCTGATGGACGAGCCCTTTGCCAGCATCGACGCGCAGACGCGCGAGCTGATGCAGATGGAACTGATGGGGATTTGGAGCCGGCAGCAATCGACCGTGCTGTTCGTCACCCATAGCGTGGATGAGGCGATCCTGCTCTCCGACCGCATCGTGCTGATGGGGCCGCGGCCGGGCCGCGTGGTCGAGACGCTGGATGTCGATCTCGACCGTCCGCGCTGGGAATATGATGCCCACGCCGACGAGCGCTACATCAAGCTGCGCGCCTATCTGTCAGCGCGGATGCGTGAGCTGGTGCTGTCCGACCCGCAATCAGATTTCTACCGCCCGTAACGGGCGGTAGATGGGGTTGGCCTTGCTGGTGCTCTTAGAGCTCAGCAAACATGGCGTCGAAGCGTTCCTTGGCCTTGGGCGGGTTCTTCGCGGCCTTGGCGGCTTCCAGGTTGGACGAGGGATCATCCACCACCACCAGGGCAATCATGCCCATGCCCAGATGCGGCAGGCACTTGATGCCATAGACGCCCGGAACGGTGAAAGTGGCGCTGACTTCCTTGCCAATCGCGCCCTTGAAGGGCTCGGCACCCTCCGGCATCATGTCACGGATGCTCTCGGCATTGTGACCACGATCGGTCGGCACGAACTTCACGGTGTCGCCGGCGGCGATCCGGATCAGCGCCGGTTCGAAAACCATGGCGCCGGCCTCGCCCTTGTTCAGCATATGCACTTCGTGCTCGGCAGCGTAGGCTTGGCTCGGGGCCAGGATTGCTGGGACGGCCAAAGCCGCCACCGTACCGGCAACGAACTTGCGTCTGGTAATGGCAAACATAAAACTCTCCTTAGTGTCGACGCTTTCGCTTCTCGTCTTCCACTCGAATGCTCAGCGGATAACCGGCAAAAGGCCTGCTGTCTTTATAGGCATTGCGGCGGCGGCCAACAAGGCGCGCCAAGCGTAGAGGTGCTTTAGTCGCAGGGCCTCGGCCACTGAACTGCCCGTTCGCATCATTCTACCATACATCTAGTTGACGGCTCCCGTTGCATGGGCCTAGGCTCAAGCCAAGCTAGCGTGCTTTCGCCTGGCTCATTCCACTTCGATCGAGCCTGTGCGCTAGTCCCGTTAATTGTGGGGGAGCCACTCATGCAGGGATTTCGGAAGTTAACGGGGATCATTGCGATCTCCGTGTCGTTCACATCACTGTTGGTCGCGCAGGCGGCCACCGCGCAAGATAGCCCGATCGACAAGGTTACGCCGGTCACTGCCGAGATGCTGCTCAATCCGTCGGACGGCGACTGGTTGATGTGGCGGCGGACGTTCAATGGCTGGGGCTACAGTCCACTCGAAGAGATCAACAAGGAAAACGTCAAGGGCCTGCAACTGGCCTGGGCCTGGGGCATGACGCCGGGCGGGCGCTCGCAGGAGACCCCGTTGGTCCATGACGGGATCATCTATATCCAGAACTCGACACACCTGATCCAGGCGCTCGATGGTGCCACTGGTGATCTGATCTGGGAATATCAGTATGAACTGCCCGATGGCGTGAACCCGAGCGGCGAGCGCAACAAGGCGATCTACGGCAACAATCTGATCCTCGCCACCCGCGATGCCCACATCATCGCGCTCGACACCAAGACCGGCAAACTGGTCTGGGACCAGCAGGTTGCCGATCATGCCAAGGGCTGGGGTTATACCAGCGGCCCGATCGTGGCCGATGGCGTCATCATCCAGGGCATGACCAACTGCGGCAATGGCCAGCCGGGCGGCTGTTTCATTACCGGCCATGATCCCGAAACCGGTGCGGAGCTGTGGCGCGTTCAAACCATTGCCCGTGGCGACACGCCCGAAGGCAATAGCTGGAATGGCATTCCGGTGGATAGCCGGCACGGCGCTTCGGCGTGGATTGCCGGCTCGTATGACCCGGATCAGAACCTGGTGTTTGCCGGCGTCGGCCAGCCTTATCCATGGGTCGCCGAGATCAGCGGCCTGCTGCCGGCAAGCTCTGATCCCGATGTTACCAACAACGCGCTCTACACCGACTCCACGCTGGCCCTCGATCCGCAGACCGGCGATCTGAAGTGGTACCACCAGTATCTCGCCAACGACAGTCTCGACCTGGACTACGTCTATGAGCGCCTGCTCATCGACCTGCCGTTCAAGGGCGAAGACCGCAAGATGGTGGTGACCAGCGGCAAGATCGGCATCGTTGAAGCCCTCGACCGGACCACCGGCGAATGGCTGTGGGCCAAGGAAACCGTGCCGCAAAACGTGGTGCTGTCGATTGACCAGACAACCGGTGACAAGACCATTAACCCCGAGGTGATCCCCCATATTGGCGAGACCACCTTCAACTGCCCGGCCGACCCCGGCGGGCGCGCCTGGCAGGCGACCTCTTACAGCCCCAAGACGCAGACCCTCTACATGCCAACGGTGGAGTTCTGCTCCAACACCACGCCGAACCCGCTGGATCCGGGCACCATCTATACCGGTGGCGGCATGGCGACCTTTTCGCGTGTGCCGACGCCTGACAGCGACGGCAATATCGGCCAGGTTCGCGCCATCGATCTGACCGACCAGTCGGACAAGTGGATGTACCGTCAGCGCCCGCCGATCACCAGCTCGACCCTGCCAACCGGCGGCGGTCTGGTGTTCGTTGGTAGCCTTGACCGCAAGTTCATGGCCTTCGACGACGAGACGGGTGACAAGCTGTGGGAGAGCGGCGCGCTGAGCAACTCGCTCGAATCCTTCCCCATCAGCTACGAAGCCGGTGGCAAGCAGTATGTTGCCATTGTTGCCAACTTCGCTTCTGGCCTGGGCCGGCTGTCGTCGCTGACCCCGGAAATCAAGCTGCCGCGGGATAACCCGGCGACGCTCTACGTCTTCGCGCTGCCCGACTAATCGGCGAGCGCCCTGCCAACTGCCCGGACGGGCCGGAATTTCCGGTGCCGTCCGGGTCTATCAATGAGGTCTGGTCTTGAGCGTTGCCTCCACGTTTTTACGCCTGGCGGGTCCGCTTCTGATCCTCGCATTGGCGGTCCCAGGGGCCGCATTGTCACCCGCTTCGGCCCAGCAGCCGGAATTCTTCGACATCCCCTTTGCCGATGGCCAGTGGAACTTTGGCCGGCGGCTGGATGAATCCCAGCTCCGCTACTGCATCGATCACCGCGATCCCGATTGGGAGGTAGCCGGCGAAATCGCCGACGCCATCGCCGCAGCATTGCTGCTCGAACCGCAGCGCTATGTGGTCGAAAGCAACCTCATCAGCGAGGACATCACCAAGGTCTATGCCGTGATGCGGCAGCATTGCGACATCTATATGGGCTTCAAGCTGATCCCCGAGGGCTATGAGAGCTGGCTCACCCTGACCCGGGCTTATTATGAAACCCAATATGTCTATGTCGCCGCCGACCCCGACATTCACCAGCTCGCCGAGCTGGCGCCGGCGCGGCCGATCGGCGCGACGATGGGCAGTCTGGCCCATCTCCGCCTAGTCTCTTATCTGACGGCACTGCCGGCCGAAAAACGCTGGCCGACCTATCCCTATGGCAACAATGACATGGCCCTCGAGGCTTTGCTCGCCGGCAGTGTCGATGTCGCGCTGGTCTGGGCACCCAGCCTGTGGGCCAAGCAGCGCCAGGACCCCGAATACGCCAAGTTTCACATCATCGACTCGACACCGCTGCCGCCGACCAGACTGGGGGTGGGCGCCATTGCCCTGGCCAACAGCACCTTCCTCCGCAACGCCGTCGACCAGGCCATTGCGGCGCTTAGCGCCGATGGCACCCTGACGGGTATCCTCGATAGCTTCGCATTCCCCGCCACCGCAGCCCCATGATGCCAGACACACCACCACCCACCGCGCCGCTCCGCCCCGCCATTCGCGTCGACGCCGTGTCCAAGCGTTACGGGCGCACTTTGGCCTTGGACGCGGTCAGTTTCGAGGTTCGCGAGCGCGAATTGTTTGCGCTGCTGGGGCCCAATGGCGCCGGCAAGACGACGCTCATGCATATCCTCTCCACCATTCTCAGGCCCGACAGCGGCACCGCCGAGATCGCCGGCCACGACGTGCTGCGCGCGCCGCTAGCCGCCCGCAGCCGGTTGGGCATCGTGTTTCAGGAACCCAGCCTCGATGATCGGCTGACGGTGCGGGAGAATCTCAATCTGCACGGTCTGGTGTTCGGCGTGCCCCGGCGCCTGCGCCGCCAGCGCATCGAGGAAATGCTGGCGCTGGTCGAGCTGACCGATTGGGCCGACAAGACCGCCCGCACCCTGTCCTCGGGGATGAAGCGGCGGCTCGAAATCGCCCGCGCGCTGATCCATGATTCCGAGATTCTGCTGCTCGATGAGCCCACTGTCGGGCTGGATGCACAGACCCGCGAGCGGATCTGGAGCTATCTGCGTCGCCTGCAGGCAGAGCGTGGGCTCACCGTGGTGATCACCACCCACTATATCGAGGAAGTCGAGAACTGCGACCGGGTCTGCATCATCGACAATGGCAAGCTGCTCGCCATCGACACGCCCACCGCCTTGCGCCACGCCCATGGCCAGCAATTACTGCGGGTGACGCCCCGGACCGAGCAGGACGGCGCTGAAATCCTCGTGCGTTTCCCCGACCGGGTGCTGCGGCAGGCCGGTCCCGAGATCGTGCTCAATTCCGACGAGGCGTTTGTCGAAACCTTCCTGGCGGCCTTCGGCACCCGCGTGCTGGCGCTTTCCAATGAGGTGCCCAGCCTTGAATCGGCGTTCCTGTCGCTGACCGGACGCGAATTGCGTGACCGGGCCGCCGATGTCCGCGAGCGCACCGCCGCCTTTGGCCGCCGGGGAGGAGAACACACCAGATGAGCATTTCCGCTGCTACGCCCCCGGCCTCGCGCCGCCACTGGTTGCTGGTGCAATTGGGTGGGCTTTACGGGTTATGGCTGCGGGAGGTCATGCGCGCCATGCGCGACCGTGGCCAGCTGATCGGCGGGGTCAGCCGTCCCATCCTGTGGGTGCTGATCCTGGGCATCGGGCTCAATCCGTATTTTCGCGGCGAGGTCTATGGCGAGGTCAGCTTTGTCGTGCCCTTCACCTATCTGCAGTTCATCTTCCCGGCCGTCATCGCGCTCAACATCATGTTCACCTCGGTGCAATCGGCCGTCTCGGTGATCTGGGATCGCGAATTCGGCTTTCTCCGCGAGGTGCTGGTCTCGCCTCTGTCGCGCGGCACGGTGCTGCTCGGCAAGATTTTGGGCGGCACCACGGTCGCCGTCCTGCATGGCTGCCTCGCGCTGATCCTGGCGCGCTTTGCCGATGTGCCGCTGACCCCGAGCCAAATCCTGACGGCGCTGGGTCTGATGACCATGCTGGCTTTTTCGCTCACCTGTCTCGGCGTGGTGATCGCCAACCGCATCCGCAGTTTCGAGGGTTTTGGCATCTTCTCCAACGCGGTGATCCTGCCGCTGTATTTCACCTCCAGCTCGATCTTTCCGCTCGATCCGGCTTTGTCGCGCGCTCAGACAAGGGTGGTCTATCCGGACTGGCTGGTGACCATCGTCGAATGGAACCCGCTGACCTATGCGGTGGATGCGCTGCGCGGCGCGCTGATCAATTACCACCAGTTTTCCCCCTGGATCGGGATCACGGTCATGGCGGTCTCGGGGGCGGTGCTGTTCGCCATCGCGCTCTATGACTTCCGCCGGGCGTGAGGCGTCGATGACCCTGTTCCGGCGGCTGCTGCGCGATTTCGGGGGCATCGGCCTCATTCTGGCACTGCTGTTTGCGGTCGCCCTGCTGCCGCCGGACACCTCGCTGTCCGAGGTGCGCAACAGCGCCATGCTGAAGGCCTGCGTGCCGCCCCTCTATCCGCCGCTGGTCACCGGCGACCCGGAGCGGCCCGGCATCGACATTGAACTGCTGCAGGCGGTGGCCGCGCGCATCGGCGTGTCGCTGGCGCTATATGAGAACAACGCCATGGGGCGCGACTTCAATCCGCGCAATTGGAACCTCAACCGCGCCCAGTGTCAGGTGATCGCCGGTGGCGTGGTGGATTCGGCGCAGACCCGCTCGTTTCTCGAAACCGGGCCCTCCTATGCCGATACCGGCTGGGCCGTGCTCTCGCCGACGCCGCTTGCCTCGCTGGCTGGGCGCAATGTCGGGGCGCTGGCCCTGGTTTCGGGGCTCGACCGCATCGCGCTGGCCAGTTTCCTGCGCGCCGAGGGCGCCACGGCACGCGTCGTCGCTAGCCCCGATGCGCTGGTCGCCGGCATAACGTCCGGCGCGTTCGACGCCGGCGTGACCGAGGCAATGCTGGCGGCGACTTTGGCGGATGCGCATGGCTGGAGCGTCAGCTGGGCCTCCCCCGCACTCGCCCGTTACCATCTGGCGTTCGGATTGTGGAAGGGCGACATCACCCTCAAACGGGCTATCGACGAGGCCTTCGTCGCGCTGGCGGCCGATGGCAGCATCGCCGCTATCCTGGACCGCTACGGGGCGACGCCGATCGACTAGATGGCGAGCTCGACGCCGATGATCAGCGGGGCGACGAACATGTAAACTGGCAGCAGCACCATTCTGGTGATCCCCAATATCGAAGCCACCAGCAGAGCCCAGCCGATCACCATGCCCACCGAACGTGGTAGTTGAATTCCCAAGGCCGCCAGCACATGCGCGCCGACCAGCGGCGGCACCGGCAACAGGGTGAAGATCGCCATCCAGACACAGAGCCGGGCGGTGACCCGCACGAACGCCGCCGCCGTCACGCCCGCCGCGTAAGGCAGTTGCGTCAGCAGGGGAATGGTCAGCAGCAGGATCAGCGAGCCAAGGGCAAGCAGTACGGCGCTGCTGGCCAACGCCGCAATCACCAGCCCCCAGCGCCCGAACCGCAGCTGGGCACACTCGATCGCCACGGGCCGGCTCCAGCCAAAGCCGGACAGCACCAGCGCAGCCAAACCCAAAAGATCGACATGGCCGAACGGCAGCAGCGTCAGCCGGCCGTCATAGCGTGGCCCCTTATCGCCGAGCAGCACCGCCACGGCGGCGATGGTGGCGCCCTGCACCGTGACGATGAGCAGTCCGGCAAACAGCCGCAACGCCAGCAATTGCAGGGTCAGTTCCGAGCCAATCACGCGCGCCTCGCTGCAACAGGAGAGCCGCGCCCGCTGGCGATCACTTCTCCATGGTCAGTTCGTAAAGTGCATCCACATCCGAGGGCAGGGGCGCACCCGACTGGAAGCCGTTCCGCTTGAGAATATAGGCCATCAGATCGGCATAGGCAGTGGGCGAAAACCGGCCCGGCGCATCGGGCGGCATCGTGGCGCTCATGACCTCAAACAACATCCCGGCCGGCATGTCGGTCACGTATTTTTCCTCAAAGCTCAGGCCGCGCAACGGCGCCCCGCCCAGCAGTCCGCCCCTGAGGTCTTCGCCGTGACACTCCACGCAATATTTGGTGAAATTGGTCTGGCCACGATCAGCCTGGTCAGTCGCGTAGGAGACCGGATGTTCGGCCGGCGCAGCAGCGGCCTGGGCAACATGGATCCGCGCCGGAGCCGGCGCCATGGCCGCGCTGGTGGGCGAGGTCACGTCAACGCCAAACGCCAACATCGACAGCCCAAGCCAGCCACTGGCAACCAGGCCTGCCGCCAGCATGCGGCGCTTTGTGGGAAAGTGAGTGTCGGGGTTCATTGGGGGTTCCTCCCGTTATTAGCCAAATCGCCACCGCAGCCCGGCGTTCATGGTCTAAGCTAAACGTCCAAAAGCTTAGCGCCCGGTCAGGCAAAAGTCGATGGCGCGGTCTTCATGCGAATAAGCCGCTCATTTGGCAAAGGATGCGCGATATTGGCGCGGCGACATGCCCCGCAGCCGCCGGAACTGCCGATTGAAATTGGCCAGCGAGGCATAGCCCACATCCGCAGCGATATGCTGGATCGCCTGGTCGGTGCTCGACAGCCGCGAACAGGCCTCCCCAACCCGCAATCCGATCAGATAATCCGAGATGCTGAGCTGGGTGTGCTTGCGGAACATGCGGTGCAGGCCGGACAGGCTCAAGGCGGCAATTTCGGCCAGCTCGGTCAGGCGGAGCGGTTCGGGATAATGCTGGTGCAGATGCAGCAGCACCCGGTCGATACGCAGGCGGCTGCCCTCCACCGGCTGCGGCGCGGTGGTCGAGAGCGGCTTGATCTCAGTCGCATTGGCGAGCTGCAGCAGGATCTCCAGCAGTCCGATAAGTCGCCGGGCGGGAGGGCGCGCATAGATCGCCGCGAAGTCCTCGGCCAGCATCTGGCCCAGCCCATCGCCAAAGGCCAATCCGCCGGCGGCCTGAGCGATCAGCCGCTCAATGGGGCGGAATTCCACCGTGTCGCCGATCAGCCCTTCCAGCCATTCCTTGCGGAACCAGAACACCAGCGCGACATGCGGCTCAGCCGGGTCGATCTTCTCGCGCGACGCCCAGGTATGCGGCAAATTGGGGCCGACCAGCACCAGATCGCCATGCTCATAGCTGCCCACATGATCGCCGACGAAGCGCTGGCCGCGCGAATTGAGCGTCAGCGTCAGCTCAAATTCGGGATGATGGTGCCAAGTGAACGGAATTGCATCGTCCAGCCGGCGGTTGAGCATGCTCCAGGACGCGTCGGGCGGTTGGGTCAGATGTTCTCGAACTGGCCGCATGGCGCCCCGATCCAGCGTTGGTACGCCAGAATAGTATCATAGCTGGCCAAGCTCCAACAACATGGCGCGGTTGGCGTCGGTATTCTGGCTGCATCACCTGATATTCAGGGAGGGCAGAATGGGAGACCGACATGCAGACCGCCACCACACTCAAGCGCGACAGCCATCCAACCACCGCCGCCACGATCCAGCTCAAGGATATCCAGAAGACCTTGCCGCTGCGTGTGCTGTCGAAGGCCGACTGGGCGCATTGGACCACGAAGGGCTATGTCATTGTCCGGGGCGCGGTGCCTGCGGCCAGGGTCGAGCGTCTTGCCGAGCTGCTCTGGAAATTTGACGAGAAAGATCCGAACGACTCCACCACCTGGTACGCGCCGCAGCGCCGCGAGCACAAGATGAAGGAGCTCAACAATACCGGCATGCTGGAGATCTACAATCACCAGTTCTTGTGGGACAACCGTATGGAGCCGCGCATCTACGACGTCTTCGTCGACATCTGGGACCGCGAAGATTTGTGGGTCACCATTGATCGCGCCAACCTCAATCCACCCAAGCTGGTCAAGGGCAATCCCAATGGCTTCATCCATTGGGATGTGGACACCTCGATTCAGCCGCCGCCAATCGGCGTGCAGGCCGTGCTGAGCCTGCAAAAGCAGGATGGCGATGTCGGCGGCTTCCAGTGCGTGCCCTATCTGTTCGAGCATTTCGATGAGTGGGTGCAGACCCAGCCTGGGGATCGCGATCCGATGCATCCGGATATGACGGGCCTCAGCGTCGTCAATGTCGATCTGGAACCGGGCGACCTGATGATCTTCAATTCGCTGTTGGCCCATGGCGTCCGCCCCAACCATTCGGATGGTCGGGTGCGCATGGCGCAATATGTCTCGATGCACCCCGCAGAGTGGGACAATGACGCCGAACGCCAGGAACGCATCCGGCTTTGGCGTGAGCTGGACCATCCCAAGCGGGACGCCTTTCCCGGCGATCCACGCGAATGGGAAAAGCACAATGCCACGACGGCGGTTCTCTCGCCGCTGGGCCAGAAACTGCTCGGTCTCGAGCGCTGGTAAGGCGCAATAATAGCGGCCCCCATCGATCCATTCCGCCATTGCGGCAGGATCGATTTTGGGGCCGCCGACGTTATTGCTCCGACGCAATCATTGCGCCGGAGGAGAGCCCCATGACCACGTTCAAAGTCGGCTACTTCGTAGGCAGCCTTGCCACTGCCTCTATCAACCGCAAGCTGGCCATGGCGCTGGTGCGGCTGGCGCATCCTGGGTTCATCATGAGCGAAATCCCGTTCCGCGACCTACCGCTCTACAGCTATGATTATGACGCGGACTATCCGCCCGTCGCCCGGGCCTTCAAGCAGGCCATCGCCGATGTCGATGCGGTGCTGTTCGTGACCCCGGAATATAACCGCTCGATCCCCGGCGGTCTCAAAAACGCCATCGACTGGGCCAGCCGGCCCTGGGGCCAGAATGCCTTCACCCGCAAGCCCTCGGCGGTGATCGGCGCCTCGATCGGCTCCATCGGTACGGCGGTGGCGCAGCAAAATCTGCGCAGCGTACTCAGCTTTTCCAACTCGCCGCAGATGAACGCGCCGGAGGCCTATATCCATTTCACCCCCGGCCTGATTACCGCCGAGGGCGAGGTGAACAATGACAGCACCAAGGAGTTCCTGCGCAACTACATGGCCGAGTTCCACCAGTTCGTCGCCCGCGTCTACACGGCCCTGCCGCGCGGCGAATAATCCGGCTGTATCAGGCCGGTTCCTGCGCCCGGAGCAACATACCGAATAGATCGCGCGGCTCATTGGGGTCGGCGAGCAGGTCGAGTTCGTTGTAGTGGCCGCTGTCGACAAGCTGATCGCGCACATAGCGCAGCGCTGAAAAGTCTTCGATGGCGAAGCCCACGGAATCGAACAGCGTGATCTGCTTGCCACTGGCCCGGCCCGGCACCGTGCCGCCCACAACCTGCCAGAGTTCGGTGACCGGATGGTCTTGCGCCAGTTGCTGGATTTCGCCCTCGATACGGGTCTGCGGCGCGAATTCCACGAAGATGTCGGAGCGCAGCAGAATGTCCCGATGCAGCTCGGTCTTGCCGGGGCAGTCGCCGCCGACAGCGTTGATATGGATGCCGGGCCCGATCATGTTGTCGGTAAGGATGGTCGCGCATTGCTTGTCGGCAGTGATGGTGGTGATGATCTCGGCGCCCTCCACCGCTTCCTGCCCGCTGTCGCAGATGGTGATATCAAAGCCCATGCCGGCCAAATTCCCCTGGCATTTGAGCGACGCGGCGCGGTCGATGTCATAGAGGCGCAGCCGGTCGATGCCGAGCACGGCCTTGAAGGCCAGTGCCTGGAACTCGGACTGCGCGCCATTGCCAATAATGGCCATGGTGCGGGCGCCCTGCGGCGCCAGATATTTCGCTGCCACCACTGAGGTTGCGGCGGTGCGCAAGGCGGTCAGGATGGTCATTTCCGACAGCAGCAGCGGATAGCCCGAACCGACATCGGCCAACATGCCGAAAGCCGTCACCGTCTGGCGGCCCTCGCGCATGTTCTTGGGGTGGCCGTTGACATATTTGAAGCTGTAGAGCTGGGCGTCGCTGGTCGGCATCAGCTCGATCACGCCGTCCGGGCTGTGCGAGGCGACGCGCGGCGTCTTGTCGAACTGCTCCCAGCGACGGAAATCGTCCTCGATATAACTGACGAGTTCAGTGAGAAAACGCTCGAAGCCGATGCCAAGCACCAGCTTCATCATCGAGTCGACGCTGACAAAAGGCACCACGGCGAGGCGGGAAGGGGCGGTCATGGGGCCGGGCTCCAGGTCTGGCGATCCATGATACGGCGGCCCATCAGGCTGGCCGTCAGATCGACCATGAGGATGGCGGTGCGGCCGCGCTCATCGAGGAACGGGTTGAGTTCGACGAGGTCAAGGCTGCTCACCAGATGGCTGTCCGAGAGCATCTCCATGACCATATGTGCCTCCCGAAACGTGGCGCCGCCGGGAACACAGGTGCCGACGGCAGGCGCGATGGACGGATCGAGGAAATCGACATCAAGGCTGACATGGAGCAGCCCGTTCTCGTCGGCCACGCGCTTGAGGAAAGCGCGCAGCAGCGGCGCGATGCCATATTCATCGATTTCCCGCATGTCGTGCACGACGACATTCACCTCGGCCAGCGCCTGGCGCTCGGCCGGATCAATGCTGCGCAAGCCCAGGATGCAGATGCGCGACGGCTCGACGGCGACCGGCAGGTCGGGGAAATAGCCGGCGAACCCCGGCCGCCCGGCACCATAGGCCAGCGGCACGCCATGCAGATTGCCACTGGCGCTGCTGTCGAGCGTGTGGAAATCGGCATGGGCGTCGAGCCAGAGCACGAAGAGCGGGCGCCCGCTTTCCGCTGCCCGCCGCGCCAGCCCGGACAGTGTCCCCGCCGAAATGGAATGATCGCCGCCGAGGAAGATCGGCATGGCGTCATCGGCCGCCTGATAGGCGGCAGCGGCAATGGAAGCGACCCAGTTGGAGATTTCGGGCAGCGCCTTGAGCGCCGGATTGCTGTGCACCAGCGGGCGTGCTGCGCTGCGCTGCACCGTGCCGATATCCTCGACAATATGCCCAAGCGCCTCCAGCGTGCTGACAAGGCCCGCCGTGCGCAGCGCGCTCGGCCCCATCTCGCAGCCCATGCGTCCGGCGCCATCCTGCACCGGCACACCGAGTATTCTGCAGCGCATCATTGGCCTCCCTTTGCTTGCTCACTAACCAAGCGCAACCGGCTGGCGGAATGAACAGTCTGAATTGGCAATTCTCCGACAATGACCTATCATTTCGGCGGTAGGAGGTTCCAAAGTGGGTGATATGGACAATCTGGACGAGAAGCTGGTGACGCTGCTCCGCCATGACGGGCGCTGCTCGATCTCCAATCTGGCGATTGATCTGGGGGTCTCGCGGGCCACGGTGCGCGCCCGCCTCGAGCGGCTGGAACGTCAGGGCGATATTCTGGGCTACACCGTAATCCTGCGCGCCGACGCGCTGGACCAGCAGGTGCGCGGCGTCATGATGGTGGATGTCGAAGGCCATGCGGCCGACAAGGTGGTGCGGACGCTGGGGGGCTTTCCCGAAGTGGTGGCCATTCACACCACCAATGGCCGCTGGGATCTGGTCGTGGAACTCGCCACCGAAAGCCTGACCCAGTTCGACGTGGTGCTGCGCAAGGTAAGGCTGGTGCCCGGCATTACCGGCAGCGAGACCTCGCTGCTGCTCGCCACCCCGCGCTCGACCAAGGCGCGCCTATGATGGACTGACGGCTTACGCCATCAATCCAGTTTTTCACCGGCCAGTGCGAGCAGGCGACGGGCCTGCAGCAGATGCGGGCGGTCGATCATCCGATTATCCAGCCGCAGCGCGCCGGCGTCCGGATTGGCGGCGAACGCGGCGATGACCGCCCTGGCATGCGCGATCTGCTGCGCATCGGGGGTAAAGCCGGCATTGATGATGGGGATTTGGCGCGGATGGATCGCCATCATGCCGCCAAAACCATCCCGGCGGGCGCGCTCAACATAGCGGGCCAGCCCCTCCAGATCGTCCAGCGCCGGATAGACCGTTTCGATGGCCTGAACTTGGGCGGCATGGGCCCCGAACAGCGTCAGCGAGCGCACCAATTCGATGGGCGGTGTGTAGCTGCCATCGGCCAGCCGCGCTGAAATGGCTCCGATCGCCGCCGGCAGGTCTTCCGCCCCCCAGGTTAGCCCCAGCAGATGCTCGGTCACCGACGCGTAACTCCCCAACTGGAAGATCGCAGCCGGTGTTTCGGTGGCGATAGGCAGCAACCGGGTTTGGCCCACCACTTCGCCGTAACGCCGGAAAAACTCGCTGATCGATGCCGCGCCCTCGGCTTTCGGCAAGACAATGCCATCGGCGCGTCCCGCTATCGCTGCAACATCGAGGTCGATATCCGCGCTATCCAGCGGGTTGACCCGCACCAGGCAGGGTAGCTCGTTGTGCTCGCCTATAAACGCCGCCACCGCCGCGCGGGCCGCTGCCTTGCGCTCGGGCACCACCGAGTCTTCGAGGTCCAAAATCAGCGCGTCGGCCCCGCTCGCTGCCGCCTTGGCGAAGCGTTCGGGCCGGTCGCCCGGCACAAATAGCAGCGAGCGCAATCTCATAGCGGTGTCCGGCTGAGCATCGCCATGCGCAGGCATTGGCAGACGATCTGGCCGCTCTGATTGGTCAGCCGATGGGCAAAGGTGACGATGCCGGCTTCCGGGCGCGACTGGCTGTTGCGCAGCTCAACCACCTCGGATTGGCAGCGTAGCGTATCGCCGATAAACACCGGCTTGGGCATTACGACCTTGTCGTAGCCCAGATTGGCCACCAGCGTGCCCAGCGTGGTGTCGCTGACGCTCAAGCCGATCATCAGCGCAAAGGTGAAGGTGCCATTGACGATGATCTGGCCGAATTCGCTGGCCTTCGCCGCCTCGGCATCGAGATGCAGCGGCTGGGTATTGTGCGTCATCACGGTGAACAGCAGATTGTCGGTCTCGGTGACCGTGCGCCGCACCGCATGCTCGATCACATCGCCGACGGCCCATTGGTCATAGTATTTTCCGGCCATGCTCGCTCTCCTCATCGCCGATCAAACGCACCAGCATGGAACCCTCATCCACCTGCGCGCCTTCCACAGCGCCAATCTCGTTCACCGTCCCGTCGAACGGCGCCGTCACCGCCAGCTCCATCTTCATGGCTTCCACCACCACCAGCGTCTGTCCCTTGCGCACAGGCTGGCCCTGCTGGACCAGAACCGCAATGACCCGTCCCGACATCGGCGAGGTGAGCAAACCATCCGAAGCGTGTAAATGTGTCCCGGCATCCGTCCGGTGCAGGCGCAGCCTGAAGCGCTCGCCGCCCTCATGCAGCTCATGGCTGGGCTGCGGCTGGGCACGGCCCACCAGCCCATCAGTCTCCACCGTATAGGGGCGGTCGAACTGGTCCATCAGTCTGGCGCCACGCACCGGCGCGGCGTTCAGCCGGAAGCCGGACCGCACCGTCCATGGCGTATTGCCGAGTGGCCCCAACAACTGATCCGCCGCTTGGCGCAGTGCCTCTTCGCTCGGGGCCGGTATCTGGGTCAGCGTCTCGATCTCGCGCGCAATCAGCCCGGTATCCAGCCTTGCGGCGTCAAAATCGGCATGACCCAGCAGGCGACATAAAAACCCGGCATTGCTCGCCAGCGGCCCCACCACGCCCTGATCCAGCGCCTGCCGCAGCGTTGCGATGGCGCTGGCCCGGTCCGGCGCATGCGCAATCAGCTTGGCAATCATCGGGTCGTAATAGGGGCTGATCGTGTCGCCGGCTTCCACGCCCGCATCGACGCGAACCTGGTCCTGAGAAAAGCTGAACTGCTCCAGCAGCCCCACCGACGGCAAAAATCCCTTGGCCGGGTCTTCCGAATACAGCCGCGCCTCGATGGCCCAGCCAGTGATGGTCAATTCGTGCTGCTGCTTGGGCAGGGCTTCGCCGCTGGCGACGCGCAATTGCCATTCCACCAAATCCTGCCCGGTAATGGCCTCGGTCACCGGATGTTCCACCTGCAGACGGGTGTTCATTTCCATGAACCAGATGCGGTCAGCGCGCAGCCCGGCGCTGGCGTCGGCGATGAACTCAATCGTCCCCGCCCCGACATAGCCCACTGCCTTGGCCGCTTTCACCGCCGCGGTGCAAATCGCCTCCCGCGTCGCTGCGTCCATGCCCGGCGCCGGCGCTTCCTCGATCACCTTCTGATGCCGGCGCTGCATGCTGCAATCGCGCTCGAACAGATGCACCACCTGCCCATGACTGTCGCCAAACACCTGCACCTCGATATGGCGCGGATTATCGATCCATTTTTCCAGCAGCACGATGTCATTGCCAAACGCCGCTGCCGCCTCGCGCTGGCACGAGCCGAGCGCCTCGGCGAAGTCTTCTGGCTGCTCGACCCGCCGCATGCCTTTGCCGCCGCCGCCCGCCACCGCCTTGATCAGCACTGGATAGCCGATCAGCGCGGCTTCGCTGGCGAGCCGCTCCGCCGATTGATCATCCCCGATATAGCCCGGCGTCGTCGCCACCCCGGCCTGCTGCATCAGCAACTTGGCGGCGTCCTTGCCCCCCATCGCAGCAATCGCCTGCGGCGGTGGGCCAACCCAGATCAGCTCCGCATCCAGCACCGCCTGCGCAAACGCAGCATTCTCCGACAGAAACCCACAGCCGGGATGGATCGCCTGGGCTCCCGCCTCTCTTGCAGCAGCGATGATCTTGCCGCCATCGAGATAGCTATCCCGCGCCGGCGCTGCGCCAATATGGATGGCCTGATCCGCCAGCCGCACATGCAGCGCCCCCGCATCGGCGTCGGAATAAACCGCAATGGTCCGCACGCCCAAGCGCTTGGCGGTCCGCATGATGCGGCAGGCGATCTCTCCGCGATTGGCGATCAGCAGCGATCCGATCATGGTGCTCACATCCGGAACACGCCGAAGCGCGCCTGTCTGGGGAAGGGGGCATTGAGCGTCGCGGCAAAAGCCAGCCCCAGCACGTCGCGCGTCTGCGCCGGATCGATCACTCCATCGTCCCACAGCCGTGCCGTGGCGTACCAGGGATTGCCCTCGGCCTCATATTTGGCGCGGATCGGCTCCTTGAACGCCTCCAGTTGCTCGGCCGACCAGTTCGCCGCATCGGCATTGACCGTCGCCAGCACCGACGCCGCCTGCTCGCCGCCCATCACCGAAATCCGGCTATTCGGCCACGAAAACAGGAAGCGCGGCGAGTAGGCCCGTCCGGCCATACCGTAATTGCCCGCCCCGAAACTGCCGCCAATCAGCACGGTGATCTTGGGCACCTGCGCCGTCGCCACTGCCGTCACCAGCTTGGCGCCATGCTTGGCAATGCCCTCGGCCTCATAGCGCCCCCCGACCATGAAGCCGGAAATATTCTGCAAAAACAGCAGCGGAATGCCACGCTGACAGGCCAGCTCGATGAAATGCGCGCCCTTGAGCGCGCTTTCCGAATACAGCACGCCATTATTGGCCAGAATGGCGACCGGCATCCCCCAAATACAGGCAAAGCCGCAGACCAGCGTCGCGCCATACAGCGCCTTGAATTCGTGAAATTCACTGCCATCGACGATCCGCGCAATGATTTCGCGCACGTCATAGGCGGTCCGCCCATCCTCGGGAATCACCCCATAAATGCTCTCCGGCGCATAAAGCGGCGCCACCGGCTCGCGCAATTCGACATCGGGCACATGGTCGGCCGGTAGCGTCGAGACGATATCGCGCAGCATGGTCAGGGCATGTTCGTCGCTATCGGCCAGATGGTCGACCACGCCGGATTTGCGCGCATGCAGATCGCCGCCACCCAGGCTTTCCGCGTCGATTTCCTCGCCGGTCGCCGCCTTGACCAGCGGCGGTCCCGCCAGAAAGATTGTCCCCTGATCGCGCACGATGATCGACTCGTCCGACATCGCCGGCACATAGGCGCCACCCGCCGTACAGCTCCCCATCACGCAGGCGAGCTGGGCAATGCCCTGCGCCGACATATTGGCCTGATTGAAAAAGATGCGCCCGAAATGGTCGCGGTCGGGAAACACTTCGGCCTGATGCGGCAGGTTGGCGCCGCCCGAATCCACCAGATAGATGCAGGGCAGGCGATTGGCCTCGGCGATTTCCTGCGCCCGCAAATGCTTCTTCACCGTCATCGGATAATAGGTGCCGCCTTTGACGGTAGCGTCATTGCAGGCGATCATCACCTGCCGACCGCTGACCCGTCCGATGCCGGCAATCATCCCCGCGCCCGGCACCGCATCGCCATAAAGCCCATTGGCGGCAAGCTGGCCGATTTCGAGAAACGGTGAGCCGGGATCGAGCAGCGCCTCCACCCGGTCGCGCGGCAACAATTTGCCCCGCGCCACATGCCGTTGCCGCGAGGCCTCGGTGCCGCCCAAAGCCGCCTTTGCCACCCGCGCCGCCAGCTCGTCACGCAACGCCAGATGATGCGCCTGCCGCCGCTGAAACACCGCGTCGCTGGTTGAGACCGTGCTGACAATGACCGGTGCGCTCATGCGGTCTTCCCGATTAGTTCGCGGCCGATCAGCATGCGGCGGATTTCATTGGTGCCGGCCCCGATATCGAGCAATTTGGCATCGCGCATGAAACGCTCCACCGGCCAGTCCTTGGTATAGCCGGCCCCGCCCAACGCCTGGATCGCCTCAAGGCTGACCCGCACCGCGTTTTCGCTGGCATAAAGAATGGCCCCAGCCGCATCGGCCCGCGCCATCTGCCCCGCGTCGCAGGCCCGCGCCACGGCATAGACATAGGCTCGCGCCGAATTCAGTGACACATACATATCGGCCACCTTGGCCTGGATCAGCTGGAACGAACCGATGGCTTTGCCGAACTGGTGGCGTTCGCGCACAAAGGGCAGCACCACGTCGAGACACGCCTGCATGATGCCGAGCTGAATGCCCGCCAGCACCGTCCGCTCATAATCCAGCCCCGACATCAGCACCGCCACGCCGCCATTTTCCGGCCCCATCACATTCTCGATCGGGACGACGCAGTCCCTAAACACCAGCTCCCCGGTCGGACTGCCGCGCATCCCCATTTTCTCGATATGCTGGCCCACCGCAAAGCCCTTCATATCCTTGTCGATGATGAAGGCCGTCAGCCCTTTGGAGCCGGCATCTTGCGCCGTGCGGGCATAGACCACCAGCGTCTGCGCATAGGCGGCATTGGTGATCCAGAATTTGGTGCCGTTGAGCACATAATGATCGCCCTTGCGGTCGGCCCGCAGCTTCATCCCCACCACGTCCGAGCCGGCATCGGCCTCCGACATCGCCAGCGCCCCGACATGGTCGCCCGAAATCAGTCCCGGCAAATATTTCTGCTTCTGCGCCGCATTGCCCCAGCGGCGGATCTGGTTGACGCAGAGATTGGAATGCGCGCCGTAAGACAGCCCGACCGAGGCGCTGGCCCGCGACACTTCCTCAATGGCCACCACATGTTCGAGATAGCCCAGTCCCAGCCCGCCAAACTCTTCTTCCACGGTAATGCCATGCAGCCCCAGCGCCCCCATTTCGGGCCACAGTTCCATGGGGAAACGGTCCTCCGCATCGATGGCAGCCGCCAGCGGCGCGATGCGCTCATCGGCAAAGCGGTGCGTGGCTTCGCGGATCATGTCCGCATTCTCGCCCAGCGCAAACTCGAAACCGGAAGTCAGATCACTCATGGCGCGTCTCCTGTTTCGGCATTTCGATGAACAACAGGGCCGGCTGCTCGATCAGCCGTTTCAAGCCTTGCACGAAACGCGCCGCCTCGTGACCATCAATGATGCGGTGATCGAAGGACGACGACAGATTCATCATCTGGCGAATGACGATCTGCCCCTCCAGCACCACCGGCCGCTGCACCAGCTTGTTGGGACCGATAATAGCGACTTCTGGCGCGTTGATGATCGGGGTGGCGGCAATGCCGCCCAACGCGCCCAGGCTGGTCAGGGTAATGGTCGAGCCCGACAATTCCTCACGTGTGGCGCTGCCATCGCGCGCGGCGGTGGTGACGCGACTCAGTTCGCGCGCCAACCCCCAGAGGTCCAACGTCTCGGCATGGCGCACCACCGGCACCATCAGTCCAGCTGCGGTCTGCGTGGCAATGCCGATATGCACCGCGTCGTGTTGCTGCAACACGCCCGCTTCGTCATCGTAACGCGCATTGACCGACGGAAATTCCGTCCGCAATTTCACCAGGGCGCGCATGAAAAACGGCAGCAGCGTCAGCTTGGGCCGGGTCTCGCCGCGTTCGCCATTGAGCCGCGCCCGTAAGTCTTCCAGCACCGTCATGTCGAATTCCTCGACATAGCTGAAATGGGGAATGCGGCGCGTCGCCTCTGCCATCCGTTCGGCAATCTTGCGGCGCAACCCGGTAATCTTGATTTCGGTGATGCCGGCCGAGGGAGCAGACTGCGCCGCATGCCGCTCGATATCCTGCGCGGTAATGATGCCATGGGCGCCGCTGCCGCGTACCGCTTCCAGCGCAATCCCCAATTCGGCGGCCCGCCGTCGCGTCGCCGGCGCCGCCAGCGGCGCGGCGTTCGTGGGGGCTTCTGCCGCGTTCGGCGTCACCGCGATTGGCGCGACCGGCTCAGCAGCGGGGGCAGGGGCAGACAGGACTGGTGTTGCCGCTACGCTTGGCCCGACCGCTTCCCCGGCTTCGGTCTCGATTTCAACCAACACGCTGCCCACCGGCACCATGTCACCAACGGCGCCATGGATCGCCAGCACCACGCCCGCCACCGGCGAGGTCATGTCGACCGTCGCCTTGTCGGTCATTACATCGACCAGTGATTGATCCTCGGCGATTGTGTCGCCCGGCTTGACATACCAGCCGGTGATTTCGGCCTCGGTCACCCCTTCGCCAATGTCGGGCAGTCGGAACAGGAAATTGCTCATGCCGGTTCCTCCATGCAACGCCGCAGGGCCTTGGCGACCCGGGCGGGACCGGGGAAATAATCCCACTCGAAGGCATGCGGATAGGGCGTGTCCCAGCCCCCTAGCCGTTCGATGGGGCTTTTGAGATGATAAAAGCACCGCTCCTGCACCAGCGCCGACAGCTCCGCGCCAAAGCCGGCAAAGCGTGAGGCTTCATGCACGATGAGGCATCTTCCGGTCTTGCGCACCGATTCCGTGATCGCTTCGATATCCAGCGGCACGATGGAGCGCAGGTCGATCAATTCGGCGTCGATCCCGGTTTCGGCAATCGCCGCCTGCGCCACATGCACCATGGTGCCATAGGCCAGCACGGTGACCTCCCGGCCTTCGCGCAAGGTGGCGGCCTTGCCCAGCGGTACGCTGTAATAGCCCTCCGGCACCTCGGCGGCGGGGTGTCCCGCCCAGGATTTGAGCTGCTGGTCATGATGGCCGTCGAACGGGCCGTTATAGATGCGCTTGGGCTCGAGAAAGATCACCGGATCATCGCATTCGATGGAGGCGATCAGCAGCCCCTTGGCGTCATAGGGATTGGACGGGATAACGGTCTTGAGCCCGGTCACATGCGCGAACAGCGCCTCCGGGCTCTGGCTATGCGTCTGGCCGCCAAAAATGCCGCCGCCATAGGGTGAGCGCACGGTAATCGGCGCCCAGAAATCCCCATTGGAGCGATAGCGCAGCCGCGCCGCTTCCGACACCAATTGGTCAAAGGCCGGCAGGATGTAGTCGGCGAACTGGATTTCCACCACCGGCCGCAGCCCATAGGCGCCCATGCCGATGGCGGTGGCGACAATGCCGCCTTCCGAAATCGGCGTATCGAAACAGCGCGTCACCCCATGCCGGGCCTGCAGATTGTCGGTCACGCGGAACACGCCGCCGAAATAGCCGACATCTTCGCCGAAGATCAGCACATCGGGATCGCGCGTCAGCATGACATCGAGAGCATCGTTGAGCGCCTGGATCATACTCATTTCGGCCATGCTCAGATCCCCAATTCGCGGCGTTGTTCGAGAATGCGCCAGTCGGGTTCCTTGAACACGCCCTCGAACATTTCGCCCAAATGCGGCTTGCCATGGCCCAGCGTGCCAATGGCCTCGCCCTGTTTCACCGCCTCGCGCACCGTCTGGTCGAGTTCAGCCAGCAGCGCCTCATGGCGGGCGTCGTCCCAATGGCCGGTTAGGTTCAGATGCTGGCGCAGGCGCTCGATCGGATCGCCCAGCGGCCAATGCTCGGCCTCGTCGACGGGCCGATATTTGCTGGGGTCGTCGCTGGTCGAGTGTCCGCTGGCGCGGTAGGTAAAAAACTCGATCAGCGTCGCCCCGCCATTGCGCCGCGCCCGCTCGGCCGCCCATTGCGTGGCCGCCCACACCGCGAGGAAATCATTGCCGTCGACCAGCAATCCCGGCAGGCCATAGCCGATGGCTTTCGAAGCAAAAGTGGTGCTGTCCGCGCCGGCCAGTCCGGAAAAGCTGGAAATCGCCCATTGATTGTTGGTGACGCAGAGAATGACCGGCGCGCGATAGACACTGGCAAAAGTCAGCGCTTCGTGGAAGTCGCCCTCGGCAGTGGTGCCGTCGCCGACATGGCCGATGGCGATCTTGTCGTCGCCTCTATAGGCCGAGGCCATGGCCCAGCCGACGGCATGTCCATAGCGGCTGCCGAGATTGCCCGAGAGCGAATAAAACCCATATTCCCGCGCCGAATAGAGGATCGGCAGTTGCCTGCCCTGCAGCGGGTCCTTGGCATTGGAGAAAATCTGGTTCACCAGCGCGTCGAGCGGATAGTTGCGCGCCATCAGCCAGCCGAGATAGCGATAGGTGGGAAAGCTCATATCGCCCGCGCCCGCCACCAGCGCCTGCGCCACGGCAATGGCCTCTTCGCCGGTCGACTTCATGTAAAAGCTGGTCTTGCCCTGCCGCTGCGCCCGAAACAGTCGCTCATCGAACACCCGCGTCAGCAGCATGGCGCGCAGCCCGGCCAACAGCGTCTCCGGCGCGATCTCCGGCGCCCACGGCCCGACCGCCGCGCCGCTGTCATCCAGCACCCGGACCAATTGGAACGGCAGCTCCCGCATTGCGTCGTGATCGGTCAGCGGCTCCGGGCGCGCCACGAGGCCTGCCGGCGGAATATGGATATGGCTGAAGTCAGGTCTATCGCCGGGCCGGGTCGTCGGCGCCGGGATATACAGCTGCAGTTTTCCGTCGTCTCCCATGCCTCGCCCTCCCAAGCGTGGTTCCTAGAGAAGACTATGGCAGCGCCGCCGGAGAGTTTCCTTGCTTTCATATTGCCATTGGCGGGCTGGATAGGATGGATAATTGCTTTTTGCCGGAGATTTTAGGATGATCGATGCAAATAGCCGCCGTCGCCGTTACGAGGAGTTTTGATGGACGCGATGGATCTGAAAATCTTGCGAGCCCTGCAGGCCGAGCCGGACCTGTCGATGGCGGCTTTAGCCGATAAGGTCGGGCTGTCCCACACGCCGTGCTGGCGGCGGATCAAGAAGCTCGAGGCCGACGGCGTCATCCTCAAGCGCGCGCTGCTGCTTGATCCCAAGGCGGTGGGTCTGGGCGTCAACGTCATCGCCCAGCTGCATTTTGCCCGTCAGGACGAGGAAACGCTGGAGGCGTTTGAAAACGCCGTCAGCAAGCACCCGCAGATTGTCGAGTGCTTCTCGATGAGCGGCGAGAGCGATTATCTGCTGCGCGTCGTGGCGCAGAGCATCGAGGACTACGAGCAGTTCCTCAAGAAGATCATCCTGCATCTGCCCGGCGTGTCGACGGTCAACTCCAGCTTCTCACTCAAGACGGTCAAACTGACCACCGACCTGCCAATCTAGCGGGCACCACCAGCCAGATCGGCGATCCCGACAATGCCGGCATTGGCCCCCAGCTGCGCCGCGACGATCTGCGGCCGCAGCACCGGGGCAATCTGCTCCAGCGCCGCATCGATGGCGGCGCGGAATTCCGGCAGCAGGCCAATGCCGCCGCCCAGCACCACGATTTCGGGGTCAACCAGTCGCTGCAAATCCACCAGACTATGGGCCACGCGCTGCGCCGCCGCCGCGATCAGCTGCCGCGCCGTCCCATCGCCCGCCGCACCGGCGGCAAACAACGCGCGGGTATCACCGGCCATGCCAGATGCCTCTGCGCTGGCGGCCAGCGCAAAGCCTGAGGCCTGCTCTTCCAGCCGCGCGCCGCCGGTCGCGCCCTGCACCTGTCCCAGACTGCCGGTCAAACCCCGCGCGCCCTCGATCAGCCTGCCGCCCAACACCAGCCCGCCGCCAATTCCCGACGACACGGTGACAAACGCCAGATCGCGGCCCTTACCAGCGCCATGGCGATATTCGCCCCAGGCGGCGGCCTGCGCATCATTGCGGGCGATCACCGGGCAACGCAGCCGCGCCTGCAATTCAGCCACCAGCGGCGTGCCGGCCGGGATGTCGAGCGTCTGCGGATTGAGCGCCGACCAATGCCCCTCATGCACCAGGCCGGTGACAGCGGCCCCGGCGCGGGTGAAACGTCCTTCCCAACCATCGGTCAGGCTGGCGATGGCGTCGAACCAGGCTGGGCTGGCCACGGCCTGCGGCGTCGGCAACACGCGTTGTTCGAGAATCTCGGCTCCCCGAACCAGCGCCGCCAGGGCCTTGGTCCCGCCGATATCGAGGGCGAGCACGGTGTCATCAAGGCTGGCGCGCGCGCCTTCCACGGCATCGCGGAACCAGTTGGTCACATGCTCGGTGCGGGTGATGGCGGAGCCGACGCAAACAGCGCTGGCCCCGGCCCGCATGCCGGCAGCGGCGGTGTCGGGCGCATTGTAGCGGCCTTCGGCGACCACCGTACCGCCCAGCGCCCGGCAGGCGCTGACGAAATCGAGATCGGGACCAGCGGGGATCGGCCCGCCGGTATAGCCGGACATGGTGGTGCCCAGAATATCGAAGCCCATCGCCTTGGCCTGCCTGGCTTCGGCGATGTTGGAGAGGTCCGCCATCGCCAGCCGGCCGCGCGCCTTGATGGCCGCCAGCAACGCCGCCACCGGCACCGGGCGGGGCCTGTCGGTGGCGTCAACGGCAATGATCTGCGCGCCGGCATCGGCCAGCGCTTCGACATCATGCAGGAACGGGCTGATCCGCACCGGCGAGTCATCGAGGTCGCGCTTGATGATGCCAACCACCGGCAGGTCGCACACCGCCACCACGGCCGCGACATTCTCCGCGCCTTCGATGCGCAGCGCGCGCGCCCCACCGTCGCGGGCCGCCAGCGCGAAAGCCACGATGGACGGGATAGTATCAAGCGGACCGTCATCGACCGGCTGGCACGAAACGATCAGGCCGCCTTCAAGGCGCTGCAATATGGAAGAGGTCATGGCTGGCTTGGCTCCACGGTAATTTCCCGGCGCTCCTGGCTCGAAAGCTGGGCGGCCGCAATGATGGCGACGAGATGCCGCCCATAAGCTGCATCAACGGGCGAAGGGCCGCCCGCCTTTATCGCGTCGATAAACGCCTGCCATTCGCGGCGCACGGCCCCGTTCATCGGGTCGGCCTCGGGGCAGGGCAGGTCGCGCCAGGTCCCGTTCTCGCCTGCGCGCAGCCGCCCGTCCAGATCAACCGCCAGCGTGCCGCCCTCGCAGACCAGTTGCAGCGCCGAAGTCATCGCGCCATCGGCATAGCCAATGCTGCTCACCTGTCCGAACCGCCCATCGGCAAAGCGCAGATTGATGAAGGCTGTGTCGTCGGCATGCTGCTGGTGAAACGCCGCCGACATCAGCGCGCTGACGCCGGACACCCGGCCGCCCATCAGAAACACCAGCCGGTCCAGCGCATGGATGCCGGCCGTCATCAGCATGCCGCCGCCGGTTTCCCGCTCCAGATGCCATGGCTGTCGATTGCCCTCCATCCACAGCTTGATGAAAGCGCTGGTGCCGGTGATCGGGCGGCCCAGCGTGCCACTGGCCAGAAAATCGCTGGCCGCCAGCATCGGCAGAAAGAAGCGCGGCACATGGCCGATCATCAGACTGCCCGATGAGCGACCCGCGGCCGCAGCGATGGCGTCGCAATCCTCCAGCGAGACCGCCATCGGCTTTTCCAGCAGCACATGCTTGCCGGCGTCGAGCGCGGCGATGGCAATGTCGCGATGCAGATCATGCGGCGTGGCGATCACCACCGCGTCGACCGCGCCATCATCGAGCAAAGCCCGCCAGTCGGTATAAGGCGTTCCGCCATGCGCCTGGGTGAAGCTGGCGATCCCGGTCGCGTCATTGCGGCAGGCGGCAACCAGCCGGGCCCCGCTCACCCCCGCCAGCGCCTTGGCATGCACCGCGCCGAAATGCCCGGCGCCAATAATTCCAACGCCGATCATGATCGTGCCACCGCGTAAATATCATCGATCAGGCGCATGGCGCCCACATAGTCGTCGAGCGTCACCAGTGGCGACCGCCCGTCGCGCAGCCGCGCCAGCGTGTCGGCCATGAAGGCGCGATAGCGCAATGATGGCAGCAGCGGCGGCAAGGCATAGGGACCATTGGCGCCGGGCGCAAAATTGATCACCCGGCTGCCATGGTCGATGCAATAGCGCGTGGCGGTGGCGGTGCGCCATTCAAAGTCGCCGCCGGGCGCCAGGTCCGGCACCGTATAGCCGGCCTCGACGGTGAACAGCGCCCCGGCCTCGTCAGCCAGCACCACATGGCTATGGTCCTCCACCGCCTCTTCGTCATGCAGCCGCTTGGCCAGTGTCGCCGAGACAATCCGCAATCTGCCGCGCGCCAGGCTGAGTGCGCAGTCGATGCCGTGAATGCCCAGATTGCGCAGCGCCCCGCCGCCGCCAATCGCCGGATCGAGCACCCAGCCCACCCCGTCATCGCGATAGCGCTGTGGCGGACCGTTGACGATGCGGAAATGGGCATGCGCCACGGCAGCGCCTTCCAGCCCCTGCATGGCCGGGCTGAAGCGGTTGGCCAGTGGCACGGCAACAAAGGCGCTGTGCCGCTGGGCCATTTCCGCCAGGGCGTTCAGCGTCGCGCTGTCGGAGGCGGCCGGCTTTTCCAGCACCATGGGAATCTCGGCCGCGAGCAGGCGGGCGGCGAGGGCCGGCACCTGCGCCGGATGTCCCATCACCACCGCCAGGTCGGGGCGCGCGTCGATAATCGCGTCGAGCGACGCCACCGGCGCCTGTTCATTTTCGTCCGAAAAGCGTTGCGCGCAGGCCAGATCCCAGTCCCAGAGCTGAGAGATGCGGGCACCGGCGTGGCGAACCGCGTCGGCATGCATGGCAGCGTGCCAGTGGCTAACACCGAGAAGGGCAATGTTCATGCGAAACTATCCGTAGTGAAGGGGCGGCACGAGGCGCCGCCCCAGCTGTCGAATTATTCGTCGAAACCGACACTCGCGCCATCCCAGCGCATCAGTCGTACATCGGCGCGCGGCGCGCCGGTGCCGTCTTCGCCGCCCACCAGCAACACGCCTTCGGGCAGCGAGAAGCTGGCGCCATAACCCATGGCTTCGGGCAGGGCGCCCACCTGGCTCCAGGCGCCGTCAACCAGCGCATAGACTTCGTCGCGCCAGGTCTTGGTCAGGCCTTCATGGGCAAACCATTTGCCGGCCTGGCTGTTGTCGCGGGCGCCGGGAAAATTGGCGCCACCGGTCAGCAGCACAACGTCGCCGATCTTGCCGGCATAGGCGCCGGCCACGCCCTCCTGCACCGCCGCCGAGCTTGGCGCCGGCAGGCTGGCCTGCGCCTCCCAGGTCGCTGCTCCATTGGCGAGGGTGATGGTCTTGACCTCGTCGGTGCGCAGCCCCGGCTTGATCTCGCCATTGAGCAACAGGAAGCGGTCATTGCCCAGATCGACGAAAGCCGCGTCGCAATTGGGCAGGAACGGGTTCTCCCCCAGCTCGCCCCAGCTATTGCTGGCCGGGTCATAGCTCAGCAGCGTGTCGTTCCACTGATAGAATTCGGGTGGCTGCGCCATATAGCCCTGCACCAGCGCGGCATATTTCTCGGGCTCGGCCTTGCTGTCGGTGGTGGCGACATCATGCAGATAGGCGTCGAACAGCGTCTTGTTATAACCGCCGGCCACCACGATGCGGCCATCGCTGGTGGCCATGGCGCGGGCGCCGGACAGCCCGGCCGGGGTCACCGTGTCCAGTTTGCTCCAGCTGTCGGCTGCGGGGTCATAGACATAGGCAGTGTCGTAGATGATCGGCGAGATGGCGTCGGGCGTCGCCTTGCCATTGCCACCGAAGATATAAAGCTTGCCGCCGGTCGCCACCGACGCTGCGCCGCTGGTCGGGCTGCCGATGAAGTCGGCCCGCTCGGTCCAGCCGGCGGCGATATTGTTGAGGTCGAGTCCGTAAAGCGCCTGACCGGCGCTGCCCAATCCCACCAGGATGGTGTCGCCGATCTGGGCCGAAACCCCGCTTTTGATGCCGACCGGAAGGTCGGGCCACTGCTGCGCCATTGCCTGTGTTCCTCCGAATGCCGTGGTCAGAACCAGGGCGCATGTCAGGGTGCGTAATGCCGTCATTCTCGTCCTCCTCGCCGCAAAACCTCCGCCGCGGCCTGTGGATAAAATGATGGGATATCCCATAAGTCAATATCACATAGCGGTAAAGCCAACAAGGAGCTTGCGGGATATCCTACAAGTTGCTATAGGACAAGTCGCCAGGACGGCTGAAGGGTGTTAAGGCTCGACCGAATACCTCACAGCAGGAGACCCGGAATGAGTGTCAAAAAATCGATAAAGCCGCTGAACAGGCCTCCTTTGCTGCACGTCACCGTGCAGGAGAGTCTGCGCGACTATGTCGAGGCCAATGACCTGCAGGCCGGCGATGCGCTGCCGCCCGAAACCTTCCTCGCCCAGCAGCTCGGCGTCGGTCGCAACTCGGTCCGCGAGGCGATCAAGGCGCTCGAATCCATCGGCATCCTGGAGACCCGCCGGGGTATCGGCGTCTTCGTCAAGGAATTTTCCTTCCAGCCGCTGCTCGACAATCTGGCCTACGGGCTGGGTGGTAGCCTGCGCGATATCGAGGAACTGCGCGAAATTCGCCGCGTGCTCGAAACCGGACTGATCGGCAAGACCATCGACATGATCCCGCCCGAAGATATCGCCGAACTGCAGGCGGTGACGCAGCGCATGCGCCAGCGCGCCGAGCGCAACGAGAACTTCGCCGAGGAGGATCAGCAGTTCCACGAATTGCTGTTCCGCTGCCAGAACAACCGCATGCTCACCGGGCTGATCGAAGTGTTCTGGCGCGCTTTCTACAAGGCGTCCGATTTCGCCAATCTGACCAATTCTGATCCGCTATCGACCTGGCGCGATCACCACGAAATCGTCGAGGCGATTGTCGCCCGCGATGTCGAGAAGGCCCGCACGCGCCTGGACGAACATTACCAGGGCATCATGCAGGTCATCGAGAACAACAAGCAGACTTTGAAGACGTAACGGGGAGGATACCCATGACACTGAAAGCCTTTACGCGTTCTTTTGCTATCGCGGCACTACTTGGCGCCACCGCGCTGACCCTGCCGGCCATGGCGCAGGACCCCAGCACCATCACCGGCGGTTTCGACGTCGGTCCGGGCGGTTTCCAGGGCAATTTCAATCCGCTCGCCGCGACGAGTGGCCTGACCTGGCTCAGTGTCTATTACGAACCCCTGGTCATCTATAATGCCGAGCTGACCCAGCTCGAAGGCGCCCTCGCCAGCGAGTGGTCGCTCAGCGAAGATCAGACGGAAGTGACCTTCAAGCTGGCCGAGGAAACCTGGCATGACGGCGAGGCCTTCACCTCGGCCGACGTCAAGTTCACCCTCGAACTGGCCAAGAATGCCGCTGCTGGCAGCGTCTTCGCCGCCCGCCTCGGCAAGATCGACGCGGTCGAGACGCCCGATGACCGCACCGTCGTGCTCAAGCTCAGCGCACCAGACACCGGCCTGCTTTCGGTGCTCGCCCAGGTGATGATCCTGCCCGAGCATGCCCTCTCCGGCATTGCCCCCGAAGCCATCGCCACCAGCACCTGGTGGGCCACCACGCCCATCGGCACCGGCCCGTTCAAATTCACCAAATATGTCACCGACCAGTATGTCGAGCTGGCCGCCGACGAGGATTACCGCCTCGGTCGCCCGCTGACCGACCGTCTCATCAACCGCTATTTCGACAATTCGGCTGCCGCCGTGTCGGCCCTGCGCGCTGGCGAGATCGACTTCACCTATGTCGAGCCCGATGACGCCAAGACCTTCGCCGGCAGTGCCGATTACACGGTGATCGAAGGCGCCTCCTTCGTCGTCAACTATGTCGGCTTCAACCACAAGGTGCCGCTGTGGGATGACGTGCGCGTGCGTCAGGCCTTCATGCATGCCATCGACCGCGAGGCCATCATCGACAGCCTCTATGGTGGTGCCGCCGAGGCCGCCAATTGCGGCTACGTCGCCGACCATCTGGTGCCGGCCGATATCGACCCCTATGCCTATGACCCGGAAAAGGCCAAGGCGCTGCTGGCCGAGGCTGGCTGGGCCGAGACCAATGGCGACAAGCCGATCACCTGGCTGACCTATTACAACACGCCGCTGGCCGCCAACGTCATGGCCGCGTCCCAGGCGATGCTGGCCCAGGTCGGCATCAACGTGGTGCCGCGCGTCGTCGATACGCCGACCTATAACGGCATCGTCTACAAGGAAAACAACCCGGACTGGAACGAGTTCGCGCTGGTCTATGCCGGCCTGCAGAACGGTCCGAACCCCGCCGGCATCAATGTCGGTCTCAACCAGTCGCAACTGCCGCCGAACGGCGCCAACATCATGCGCGTCGAGAGCCCGACGCTGAGCGCCGCCTTCGACACGGCCCTCGGCGAAACCGATCCGGCCCAGTCCGATGCCCGCTGGCAGGATGTCTGCCGCGTGATGAACGCCGAACTGCCCTGGGCGACCATGTGGGTGGCGAACCGTTATGGCGTCGCCTCCAACGATCTGGTGGACTTCGTCTGGACCCCGGCTCCGGCGGGTGGCCCCTTCGCGTCGCATCCGGAAAAGTGGACCAAGTCCGAATAAGGCAAGGCTCCCTCCCGACCTTGCCCCACAGGTGGCGCAGCTCTGGCTGCGCCACCTGCCTCAACCCAGCGGTGACGATATGACCATTTTCATAGCCAGGCGCTTGGCCATCGGCCTCGTAATGCTTGTTGCGCTGAGCGTGCTGGTATTCATCCTGCTGCGCCTGGCGCCAGGCGATCCCATCGACGCCTATATCAATCCGCAGTCGCCGCTCTCGCCCGACGCCATCCAGGCGCTGCGTGACCGTCTCGGCCTCGATGCACCCCTGCCGGTGCAATATTTCGGCTGGCTGCGCGAGGCTGTCACCGGCGATCTTGGCTTTTCCACCCAGCGCATCGGCGTGCAGGTGCTGCCTTTGGTGCTGGAACGCATCGGTCCGACCTTGCTGCTGATGGCCGCCGGTCTGCTGATCGCAATTACTGTCGGCGTCGGCGCTGGCATCATCAGCGCCGTCCGCCGCAATTCGCCCACCGATATCGGCTTTTCCGTCGTGGCCTTTGTCGGCATTTCCAGCCCCGCTTTTCTCACGGCGCTGCTCGGCCTCTATTTCTTCTCGGTGCAACTGCGCTGGGCGCCCTCGGGCGGCATGCTGACGCCGGGGGCGAATTTCTCCATCGGCGATCTGGTGTCCCACCTCATCCTGCCGGCCTGCCTGCTGTCTATCGGCCATGCGGCGCTGATCATGCGCTATATGCGCGCCTCGCTGCTCGAGGTGCTCAATCAGGACTATGTCCGCACCGCCCGCGCCAAGGGCGTCCGCGAGTTCTTCGTCATCGTCAAGCATGCGGTGCGCAATGCGCTGCTGCCCGTCGTTACCCTGATCGGCTCGACCATCGGCATCGCCATCGGCGGCGCCATCTTTATCGAGAGCGTGTTCAACTGGCCGGGCATGGGCCTGCTGCTGGTCAATGCGGTGGAGACCCGCGACTACCCCGTCATCATGGGTGCAACCCTGGTCATCGGCGCCTGCGTCATCGTGGTGAACCTGTTGACCGACATCACTTACGCCGCGGTCGATCCGCGCATCCAGGTGGGCTGACATGAGCGTTTCAACATCAACCGCCCCGACAGCGCCGCGTTCGACCAGCAAAGGCCCCTGGGCCCGCGCCTGGGACCGCTTCCGCTCCAACGGCGCCGCGCTGGCCGGCCTGCTCATTCTGCTGCCGATCCTCGTCGCGGTGGTCAGCTATCCGCTGTGGTGGCCCTATGCCCCCAACGATATTGATCTGCGCGCCCTCAATCAGGGCCCCGGTCCGGTCCACTGGTTCGGCACCGACGGCGTGGGCCGTGATGTGTTGGCCCGCCTGCTGCAGGGCGGTCGCATTTCGCTGACCGTGGCCATTGTTTCGGTCGCCATCTCCATCGTCATCGGCTTCCTCGTTGGCGCCATTGCCAGCTTTGGCGGCCGGCTGGTCGATAATGGCGTGATGCGCCTCGTCGATCTGGCGATGACGCTGCCGCCGGTGATTTTCCTCCTGGTCCTGGCCTCCATCGCCGGCACCGGCGTGCTGCCGACTATCCTCGTCATCTCGCTGCTGTCCTGGCCGGTGCTGTCGCGCATGGTGCGGGCTCGTCTGATGGAGCTGCGCGAGCGTGACTTCGTCGTCGCCGCGCGCGGCATGGGCGCCTCGATGCCGCATCTGCTGTTCCGTCACGGCCTGCCCAACAGCATCGACATTCTGGTGGTCTATGCGACCCTCCAGATCGCCAATGCCATCCTGCTCGAAGCCGGCCTCTCCTTCCTCGGCCTGGGCATTGCCCCGCCCGAGGCGAGCTGGGGCAACATGCTCAACGCCGCCCGCTCCACCATCGTGCTCGAACAATATGTCTGGCAGTGGATGTTCCCCGGCGGCGCGCTGGTGCTGACCGTGCTGGCAATCAACTTCCTGGGTGACGGGCTGCGCGATGCCTTTGACCCACGATCCGACCTCAACTGATCTAGAACCTCACAGGGTACAACTATGACTACCTTTCACGGCGTCGTTCCTCCCGTCGTCACTCCGCTGACCGAAAATTATGAAGTCGACTACGTCTCGCTGACCCGCGTCGTCGAAAATCTGGTCGATGGCGGCGTGCACGGCCTGTTCGTGCTCGGCTCCAGCGGCGAAGTGGTGTTCCATGACGATGCGACCCGTCGCAAGATCATCGAGCACACCATCAAGATCGCCAATGGCCGCGTGCCGGTGCTCGCCGGCACCATCGATCCGACCACTGACCGCACCATCGGCCACGCCAAGGCCGCCCAGGAGCTGGGCGTCGACGCCGTGGTGGTGACCGCCCCCTTCTATGCCCGCACCAGCCAGCCCGAAGTGGCCGACCACTTCCGCTATGTCCGCGACGCCATCGATGTCCCGGTGATCGCCTATGACATCCCGGTGTGCGTCAACATCAAGCTCGAACGCAAGACCACTGTGACCCTGGCCCGCGAAGGCGTCATTGCCGGCCTCAAGGACTCCAGCGGCGATGACGGCAATTTCCGCTTCTGCCTGCTCGACCTCGCCGACCTGCCGGATTTCTTCCTGATGACCGGCTCGGAAATCGTCGTCGACAACGCCCTGCAGATGGGTGCCCACGGCGTCGTTCCCGGCCTCGCCAATGTCGATCCGCATGGCTATGTGCGCCTGTGGAACCACGCCAAGGCCGGCAATTGGGACGCTGCCCGCAAGGAGCAGGAACGCCTCTGCCGCCTGTTTGAAATGGTCTGGGTCGCGCTGCCGCGCGTCAGCGCCGGCTCGGCTGGCGTCGGCTCGTTCAAGACCGCCATGCAGCAGCTTGGCATTATCGAAACCAACATCATGGCCCGTCCGCAGCGTCGTCTCGATGCCGCTGAAACGTCCAAGATCGTCGAGCTGGTCCGCGCTGCGGGCCTGATGGGCTAAGCCATGACGCCCGAACCCATCCTCGACATCAGCGATCTGCGCACGGTGTTCCGCATCGGCGGCCGTGAAATCGCCGCCGTGCAGGATCTCACCCTGACCATCGCGCCGGGCGAGACCGTCGCCTTGGTGGGTGAATCGGGTTCGGGCAAATCGGTCACCAGTCTCTCCATCATGGGCCTGTTGCCCAAAAAGGTGGGACGGGTGGCCAACGGCCAGATCGCGTTTCGCGGCAAGTCGGGCGAGGTCAGGGATCTCGCCCAGCTCGATGCGGAAAGCCTGCGCCGTATCCGCGGCAATGACATCGCCATGGTGTTCCAGGAACCCATGACCAGCCTCAACCCGGTCTATACCATCGGCGAACAGATCGCCGAGCCGATCCGCATCCATCTCGGCCACTCGCACAAGCAGGCAGCCGAGGAGGCGGTGCGGCTGCTGGCGGATGTCGGCATTCCCGACCCGGCCCGCCGTGCCACCCAATTCCCGCATGAATTGTCGGGCGGCATGCGCCAGCGCGCCACCATCGCCATGGCGCTGGCCTGCGATCCGGCCCTGCTGATTGCCGACGAGCCGACCACGGCGCTCGACGTGACCATTCAGGCGCAAATTCTCGAACTGCTGGCCAAGCTGCAGGCCGAGCGCGGCATGGCCATGCTGTTCGTCACCCATAATCTGGGCGTCGTCGCCGAAATCGCCGACCGCGTCGCGGTGATGTATGCCGGCCGCATCGTCGAAACCGGCACTGTCGCCGAGGTTTTCGCCCATCCGCGCCATCCCTATACCAAGGGGCTGTTGCGCTCGGTGCCCCGGCTGGGCGAGGCGACCGCGCTCAAGCGCGCCGGTACGCCGCTGCCCACCATTGCCGGCGCGGTGCCCAGCCTCGCCAATCTTCCGCCGGGGTGCTCCTTCGCGCCCCGCTGTCCCTATGCGATTGACGCCTGCGCCGTGGCGGTGCCGCCCTTGGCCGATACCGGCAACGGCCAGTTGAGCCGCTGCATCCGCTGGAAGGAGCTTTGAGCATGAGCGAGCAACCGTTTCTGTCCGTCACCGGGCTGACCAAGCATTTCAAGCCGGCCACCTTTTCGCGAGGGCCCGTGGTGCGGGCGCTCGAGGATGTGTCCTTCGATGTGCCGCGTGGCAAGGTCGTCGGCCTCGTCGGCGAATCCGGCAGCGGCAAGACCACTATTGGCCGCTCGGTGCTCCGCCTGATCGAGCCTACTTCGGGCAGCGTCCGCTTCGATGGCGTCGAAATGACCAGCCTGTCATCGCGCGAATTGCGCCGGCAGCGGGCGCGCATGCAGTATATTTTCCAGGACCCCTTCGCCTCGCTCTCGCCGCGCATGACCATCGGCCAGATCCTGATGGAAGGCCTCGAAATCCAGGGCATCAAGCCGCGCGAAGCCCGGGTCGAACGCGCCAAGGCGGTGCTGGCGGCGGTGGAACTGCCGATCGACGCCTTTGACCGCTATGCCCATGAATTTTCCGGTGGCCAGCGCCAGCGCATCGGCATTGCCCGCGCTCTTGCGCTCGAGCCCGAACTGATCGTCGCCGATGAGCCGGTGTCGGCGCTCGACGTCTCCATTCAGGCCCAGATCATCAACCTGCTGCGCGACCTGCAATTGCGGCTTGGCCTGACCATGCTGTTCATCTCGCATGATCTGGCGGTGGTCGAATATATCTGTGACACGGTGATCGTGCTCTATCTCGGGCGCATCATGGAAATCGCGCCCTCCGAGACGCTTTATGCCAACCCGCGCCATCCCTATACCCGCGCCTTGCTATCAGCCATTCCCGAGCCGGTGCCCGGTCGCTCCAGCGCGCGTCAGGTACTGACCGGCGATATTCCGAGCCCCGCCAATCCGCCCTCCGGCTGCGTCTTCCGCACCCGCTGTCCCATGGCTATCGAGGCCTGCGCCGCAGTGGTGCCGCCGCTCGAAGAGGTCGGCGTCGGTCACAAGTCGGCCTGCATTCGCAACGCCGAACTGGCCTAGCTTCAGCGCCGCTCGAACCGGAACACGCCGTCATCATCGAGATGACGGCGCAACTGCCCTTCCCGCCAGAGGTGATTGGCCAGCGCCAGCGTCATGCCGGGCAGCAAATCGCCAAACCGCCCCACGGTGCGCGCCGAAAACACCAGCGGCGCCATCTCGAAGCAGCTCAAGCTGCCGCTGAACCCGGCCAGCAGCCGCGCCAACCGCTTGTCATGGCCCTGCCGCAGCGCCACGGCGTGCCGGGCAATGCCGGAAAACGGCACGCCATGGCCCGGCAACACCAGCATGCTGTCGGGCAGGGCGCTCAACCGGTCGAGAAAGGCGAAATATTCGCTCAGCAGATCGGCATCCTGCTCCGCCGGCCCGGCCGTAATATGCGGCCCCGAGCCCGGCAATATCTGGTCACCGGCCAGCATCAAACTCTGATCCTTTGCGATCAGCACCGCCGCTTCGCTCGAATGCCCGCCCCCCAGCAACACCTGCCAGTCCATGCCGCCCAGCCGCAGCTCCATCCCATCAGTCAGCGCCACGAAGTCTTGGGGAAACGGGTCCAGCATGGTGTAGTCGATGGGCTCGATTGCCTGCACCGCCGCCGCCTCCGGCCCCAGCCGGTGCAGAAATCCCCACAGCCGTTCCCGGCGCTGCGCGGTGGTCGCCGCGCTTTGGGCGACGAGATGGGCATGCTCCTGCGCCGTCATATAGAGCGGCGCGGCATGCCGTTGCATCAGCGCCGCGCTCTGCCCGGTATGGTCGCGATGCATATGGGTGCCGACCACCGCCTCGACCCCAGCCACCTCGCCCGCCGCCTCGGCCTGCGCCCACAGCGCCGCCGTCGCCGCATCGGGCATGCCGCTATCGACAATCGCCTGCTGCCCCGGCGCGCCGATGATCCAGGCATTGACCGAGAAAAACTGGCTCATCGGGCAGACCAGCCGCCGGACATTGGGCATGACGAGATCGAGAGGCAAAGGAGTCAACAGCACAGGCCTTTGGAAGCGTCGCGCCACCCCTGGGGTGACACGGCATGCGGCAAGCCCATCCCTGCCGCTCTCCGCTCGGACTAGCCGAAATCCCCCGCTACCGCCACCGGCCTTGAAATTGTATCGACTGTTAGATACAGAAATTTGCCGACCTTGCGCGTTGTAAGCGAGCCGCGTCGCCGGTACCGTAACGGACGAACAGGGAGAGTTCGCTGTGAAACTGATGGTCGCCGTCAAGCGGGTCCTCGATTTCAACGTCAAGGTCAGGGTGAAAAGCGACGGTTCCGGCGCCGATCTTGGCAACGTCAAGATGAGCATGAACCCGTTTGACGAGATTGCCGTCGAAGCGGCCGTCCGTCTGCGCGAAGCCGGCACCGCCACTGAGGTGGTCGCCGTCTCCATCGGCCCGGCCCAGGCCCAGGACACCCTGCGCAGCGCGCTGGCCATGGGCGCCGACCGCGCCATTCTGGTCAAGACCGATGCCCGCATCGAGCCGCTCGCCGTCGCCAAAATTCTCAAGGCCATCGCCGAGCGCGAACAGCCCGACCTGATCATTCTGGGCAAGCAGTCCATCGATGACGACAGCAACCAGACCGGCCAGATGCTGGCGGCGCTGCTGGATCGCCCACAAGCCACCTTCGCCTCAGCGCTGACCATCGAGGGCCAGACCGCCACCGTCACCCGCGAAGTCGATGGCGGGCTCGAAACCATCAGCATCGACCTGCCGGCCATCGTCACCACCGATCTGCGCCTCAACGAGCCGCGCTACGCCTCGCTGCCCAATATCATGAAGGCCAAGAAGAAGCCGTTCGAGGAAATCGAGCTGGCCGAACTCGGCGTCGACATCACCCCGCGCCACAAGGTGCTCAACGTCGCCGCCCCGCCGACGCGGCAGGCCGGAATCATGGTCGCCAGCGTCGACGAGCTGATCACCCGGCTCAAAACCGAAGCCAAAGTGCTGTAGGAGCCGATGATGCGCATTCTTGTTGTTGCCGACCACGCCAATGGTCATCTCGGCGAAGCCACCGCCCGCATCATCACCGCCGCCAGCCAGATCGGCGGCGACATTCACCTGCTGGTCGCCGGCCTCAACTGCGCCGCCATAGCCCAGCAGGCCGCAGCCATCACCGGCGTCGCCAAGGTGCTGGTCGCCGATCACGCCAGCTACGAGCACCAGCTGGCCGAACCCCTCGCCAGCCTGATCACCACCCTTGGCCAGTCCTACGACGTGATCATGGGTTCCGCCGGCTCCACCGCCAAAAACACCATGCCCCGCGTCGCCGCTTTGCTCGACGTGATGCAGGTCTCCGAAATCATCGAAGTGGCCGCCCCCGACATTTTCAAGCGCCCGATCTATGCCGGCAACGCCATCGAGACGATCCAGGTGCTCGATAGCAAAACCGTCATCACCGTCCGCACCAGCGCCTTCGACCCAGCCCCCTCCGGCGGCACGGCGAGCCTCGAAGCTGTCCCCACCGTCGCCAGCGCCGGCGGCTCGCGCTTTGTCAGCCACGAGCAGGTCAAAAATGACCGCCCCGAGCTGGGCGCAGCCCGCGTCGTCGTCTCCGGCGGCCGCGCACTCGGCTCCAAGGCCGAGTTCGACCGGCTGATCCTGCCGCTGGCCGACAAGCTCAACGCGGCCATCGGCGCCTCGCGCGCCGCCGTCGACGCCGGTTATGTCGCCAATGACTGCCAGGTCGGCCAGACCGGCAAGGTGGTCGCCCCCGAGCTTTACCTCGCGCTGGGCATTTCCGGCGCCATCCAGCATCTGGCCGGCATGAAGGACAGCAAGGTAATCGTCGCCATCAACAAGGACGCCGACGCCCCGATCTTCCAGCTCGCCGATTACGGCCTCGTCGCCGACATTTTCACCGCCATTCCCGAACTGACCGAAAAGCTCTAGAGCTAACGTCATCCCCATCCGCGATGTCATCCCGGCTCCCGATGCCATCCCGAAACTCTCCCCACCGTCACCACCCGGCTTGTCCGGGTGGTCCAGCAGGTGCGGAGGCAAAGCTGGATTGCCGGGACAAGCCCGGCAATGACGGGGGTAGGGGAATCCGGGTACAACTACCCCGCTGAGCTTCACCATCGTCCGCCGTGGCGCGCATAAAAAACAGGAAACATACCCCGATGACCGAGCGCGAAAGCATGGATGTTGATGTGGTGGTCGTCGGCGGCGGTGTCGCGGGCCTCTCCGCCGCCATCCGGCTCAAGCAATTGGCCATGGCCAGCCAGACCGAATTGTCCATCGTCGTGCTGGAAAAAGCCGCCGCCATCGGCGCCCATGTGCTGTCCGGCGCCGTCATCGACCCCATCGGTCTGGCCACCCTGTTCCCCGATTGGCAGGCGCGCGGCGCGCCGCTCAAGACCCCGGTCACCAGCGACCGCTTTACCCTCCTGGGCAAGACCGCCAGCTTCGGCATCCCGCAATTCCTGCTGCCGCCGGTCCTGTCCAATCATGGCTGCTACATTGCCAGCCTCGGCGCCGTCACTGCCTGGCTCGGCGAGCAGGCCGAAGCCATGGGCATCGACATTTTCCCCGGCTTTGCCGCCACCGAGCTGCTCTATAGTGAGGACGGCTCGGTCAAGGGTGTCGCCACCGGCGATCAGGGCGTCGGCAAGGATGGCCAGCCTAAACCCAGCTACACCCCCGGCATGGAACTGCACGCCCGCTACACGCTGATCGCCGAAGGCGCGCATGGCTCGCTGGCCAAGCAGCTCATCGCGCAATTCAAACTCAGCGCCGATAGCGACCCGCAGCATTATGGCCTCGGCATCAAGGAAGTCTGGGAAATCGACCCGGCTTTGCACCGCGAGGGCCACACCGAACACACTCTGGGCTGGCCGCTCGATGACCGCACCGGCGGCGGCGGCTTCATCTATCATGCCGCCGACAATCAGCTGTTTTTGGGCTTCATCACCCATCTCAACTACGAAAATCCGCGCCTCTCCCCCTTCGAGGAAATGCAGCGCTGGAAGACTCATCCCCATATCAAGCCGCTGCTGGCTGGCGGCAAGCGCATCGCCTATGGCGCCCGCGCCGTCACCTCGGGCGGCTGGCAGTCGATCCCCGAACTGGCCTTTCCCGGTGGCGCGTTGGTCGGCTGCGCCGCCGGCTTCATGAATGTGCCCCGCATCAAGGGCAGCCACACCGCCATCCTCTCCGCCATTGCCATGGCCGAAGAAGTGTTCGCCGCATTGCAGGCCGGCCGCAGCAACGATCTGATCGCCGACGCCAAGCGCAAGGTGACGGATGGCGCCATTGAGCGTGACCTGCATCTGGTGCGCAATGCCAAGCCGTTGCTGAGCAAATTCGGCACCATGCTGGGCATGCTGCTGACCGGCATCGATCTCTGGTGCCAGACTCTATTGCGCTTTTCGCCCTTCGGCACCCTGCGCCACCCCAAGCCCGATTACGCCTATCTGCGCCCGGCCAAGGATTTTTCTCCCATCGCCTATCCCAAGCCCGATGGCACCGTCACCTTTGATCGCCTGTCCTCGGTCTATCTCGCCAATATCGGCCATGACGAAGACCAGCCGGTCCATCTCAAGCTGACCGATCCAGCCGTGCCAGTGGCCTATAATCTGCCGCTCTACGACGAGCCGGCCCAGCTTTACTGTCCGGCCGGCGTCTATGAGATCGTCGAGGTGGACGGCCAACCCCAATTCCGCATCAACGCCGCCAATTGCGTCCACTGCAAAACCTGCGACATCAAGGACCCGGCCCAGAACATCACCTGGGTCCCCCCCGAAGGCGGCGCCGGTCCCAACTATATCGGCCTGTAGCTAACCCGGAGCGCCGTACGCCTGACTAAGCCGGTGTGCGTGGCCCCACCCCACCCTCAATCCCTCCCCATCGAGGGGAGGGAGGCGCAGGTTGCGAGGCTGGTGTTCATCGTCTCCCTCCCCCTTGTGGGGAGGGATCAAGGGTGGGGGTGTCTCACGCACCGGCCTCGTGATGCCCCTCTCGACACACCCACCCATGCCCTCTAGCGTCACCCAACCAGTTCGCTAACCCGGAGCGCCACCATGCAAACCCAGGACACAGTGGCCATCATCAGCGGCGGCGCCTCCGGTCTGGGCGCGGCCACCGCCATCGCCCTGGCGGCGCAGGGCGCCCGCGTCGGCATTCTCGATTTCAATCAGGCCGGCGCGGAAGCCATCGCCCGCCAGATCGGCGGCGTCGCCCGCAAGGTTGACGTCACCGATGCCGCCAGCGTCGAAACCGCCATGGCCGAGATCGCCGCCGAACTCGGTGGCCCGCGCATTCTGGTCAATTGCGCCGGCATCGCCCCCGGCAAGCGGATCCTCGGCCGCTCGGGCATCATGCCGCTCGACGATTTCAGCCAGGTCATCGCCGTCAACCTGATCGGCTCGTTCAATGTCATGCGGGTGTTTGCCGGCCTCGCCGCCGAGCTGGAGCCGCTGGCTGATGGCGAGCGCGGCGTGATCATCAACACCGCTTCGGTTGCCGCCTATGAAGGCCAGATCGGGCAGGCCGCCTATGCCGCATCCAAGGGCGGCATCGTCTCGCTCACTTTGCCGGCGGCGCGCGAATTGGCCGATAGGGGCATCCGCGTCATGGCCATCGCCCCCGGCATTTTTGAAACCCCGATGCTGGCCGCCATGACTGACGAGGTCCGGGCCGGCCTCGCCGCCGCCGTGCCGTTTCCGCGCCGGCTCGGCACCGCTGCCGAATATGCCAGTCTGGCGCTGCACATCATCGGCAATGTCATGCTCAACGGCACGGTGCTACGCCTCGATGGCGCCCTGCGCATGCAGCCCAAATAGAGCGTTTCACGCCACTCGAAATCGTCGGCTCTTTCGCCCCCTCGCCCCTCAGGGGAGAGGGTTGGGGTGAGGGGTGAAGGCCCATCGGCAGGAGCCGGAGAGGCCCTATTCCGCCAGCGCCTCCAGATGCCGTGCAATCACCAGCCGCTGCATTTCGCTGGTGCCTTCATAAATCTGGCAGACTTTCACGTCGCGATAGATGCGCTCGACGGCAAACTCATTGAGATAGCCATAGCCGCCGTGAATCTGGATGGCGTCCGAGCACACCTTCTCGGCCATTTCCGAGGCAAACAGCTTGGCCATCGAGGCTTCGGCAATTGCCGGCCGGCCGGCTTCGCGCAGGCTCGCCGCATGCAGCATCATCTGCCGCGCCACCGCAATCTGCGTCGCCATATCGGCCAGCTTGAACGCCACCGCCTGATGCTTGAGCAGCACCTCGCCAAACGCCACTCGCTCCTGCGCATATTTGACCGAGGCCGCATAGGCCGCCCGCGCCATGCCCACCGCCTGCGCCGCAATGCCGATCCGTCCGCCCTCGAGATTGGCCAGCGCAATCCGATAGCCCTGTCCCTCGTCGCCGAGCAGCGCCTCGGCCGGCAGCGCCATGTCCGCGAACACGATCTGCGCCGTGTCGGACGCGCGCTGCCCCATCTTCTCCTCAATCCGCGCCACCTGATAGCCGGGCGTCGCCGTCGGCACGATGAAGGCGCTGAGCCCGCGCTTGCCGGCGGTAGGGTCGGTCACCGCAATCACAATGGCCACATCGGCATTCTGGCCCGAAGTGATGAACTGCTTGGCCCCGTTGAGCACATAACCGCCATCGGTCTTGCGCGCTCTGGTGCTGATCGCCGCCGCATCCGATCCGGCCTGCGCCTCGGTCAGGCAAAACGCTCCCAGCCATTCCCCGCGCGCCATCTTGGGCAGATAGGTCGCCTTCTGTGCCGCGCTGCCAAACGCCAATATCGGCGCACAGCCGACCGAGCTATGCACGCTGAGCACCGTCGACAGCGCCCCGTCGCCTGCCGCGATTTCCTCGATCGCCAGCGCATAGGCGATATAGCCGGTGTCCGAGCCGTCAAATTCTTCGGGCACCAGCATGCCCATCAGCCCCAGCGCCCCCATCTCGGCGACCTGCTCATGTGGAAACTGCTTGCTCCGGTCCCATTCGGCGGCAAACGGGGCAATGCGCTCGGCAGCGAAGCGCCGCGCCATCTCGCGCACCATGCTCTGGTCATCGCTCAAAATCATGCCGTTGTTCCCTTGGGTTAAGTCAGCTCTTGCCGGAGCATGGCGAGCCCCGATCCGTTCCCTCCCCCTTGAGGGGAGGGTTAGGGTGGGGTGTCGTGGCGTCCATACGCACCGAGAGGGGAGGGAGCCCATTGGGCCCCCGGCCCACCTCTCCCTAGCCCAGCAACTCGACGCCCATCGCCGTGGCCTCGCCACCGCCAATGCAGATCGCCGCCACCCCGCGCTTGCCCCCACTCGCCTTGAGCGCATGCAGCAGGGTGATCAATATCCGCGCGCCCGAACAGCCGATCGGGTGCCCCAGCGCACAGGCCCCGCCATGCACATTCACCTTGTCGGCGGGCAGGTCGAGGTCGCGCATCGCCGCCATCGCCACCACGGCAAAGGCCTCGTTGATTTCAAACAGGTCGACCATGCCCGCCGACCAGCCGGTCGCGGCAAACAGCTTTTCCATCGCCCCGATGGGCGCGGTGGTGAACCAGTTGGGCGCTCCGGCATGGCTGGCATGGCCGACGATCCGCGCCAGTGGCACCAGCCCCAGCCGTTCGGCTTCGCCCAGACTCGTTACCACCAGCGCTGCTGCGCCATCCGAGATCGACGACGAATTGGCCGCCGTCACCGTGCCATTCTCCCGAAACGCCGGTTTGAGCAGCGGGATTTTCTCCGGTCTTGCCTTGCCCGGCAATTCGTCCGCCACGAAGTCGCCGATAGCGACGATCTCGTCGGCAAAAGCCCCGCTGGCAGTAGCGCGCTGCGCCCGCTCCAATGAGGTCAGCGCAAACGCGTCCTGCTGCGCCCGCGAAAATTGATAATGCTCCGCCGTGTCCTCGGCAAAGCTGCCCATCGAGCGGCCCTTGTCATAGGCGTCTTCCAGCCCATCGAGAAACATGTGGTCGAACATCTGCCCATGCCCCAGCCGATAGCCGGAGCGGGCCTTGTCGAGCAGATAGGGCGCGCGCGACATGGCTTCCATGCCACCGGCCACCACCGTCGTGGCGCTGCCGGCGCGGATCAGATCATGCGCCAGCATCACCGCCTTCATGCCCGAGCCGCACACCTTGTTGATGGTGGTCGCGGGCAGGGCGTCGGAGAGCCCCGCGCCCAGTGCCGCCTGCCGCGCCGGGGCCTGCCCCAGTCCGGCCGACAACACACATCCCATGATCACTTCGCTGATCGCCTCGTCGGCCACCCCGGCGCGCGCGATCGCCGCCCGAATGGCGATGGCCCCCAGTTCGGTGGCAGCGCTCTTGCTTAGCGCTCCCTGAAACGCCCCGATCGGCGTGCGCGCCGCGCCGGCAATGACGATGGAATTGGCTTGATCGGACATGCTCCCCCTCCCAGGTTCGCCGCCCGCGTGGAGCGTTGCCCAAAACTATAGCATCGCATGCAGACAAACGGCAGAAATCTGTCAGCATGCTGCCAGCATGCTGGTGAAAGCTGCAAGAAAATGGAGGCGTTTCGTGCCGATTTCTTCTGCGTTGAGCAACTTGAAACTGCCCGCCATCGCCGCCCCGATGCTGTTGATTTCCAACCCCGATCTGGTGGTCGAAGTCTGCCGCTCCGGCCTGATCGGCACCTTCCCCGCCCTCAACCAGCGCAGCACCGCCGGCTTCGAAGCCTGGATGGTTGAGATAAATCAACGGCTTGCCGCATTCGAACGCCCCGCGCCCTGGGGCGTCAACCTCGTGGTGCACAAGACCAACACAAGGCTCGAAGCCGATCTCGACGCCATCCTGCGCCACCGCCCCCCGCTGGTCATCACCTCCCTCGGCGCCGTCCGCGACATCGTCGAAGCCGTCCACTCTTATGGCGGTTTGGTGTTCCACGACGTCATCTCCCGACGCCACGCCGAGAAGGCCGCAGCGGCCGGAGTCGACGGGATTATCGCGGTTTGCGCCGGGGCCGGGGGCCATGCCGGCACCTTGTCGCCCTTTGCCTTCGTCGCCGAAATTCGCTCGATTTTTGCTGGCACGATCGTGGTTTCCGGCGCCATCAGCCACGGCCGCGACATCGCCGCCGTCCGCGCCATGGGCGGCGATCTGGCCTATATCGGCACCCGCTTCATCGCCACGCATGAGGCGGCGGCCAGCGAGCCTTACCGGCAGATGCTCGTCGACGCCAACACCGCCGATATCGTCTACACGCCGGCCATTTCCGGCGTGAACGCCAATTTCCTGCGCCCCAGCATCGCGGCCACGGGCATGGACCCGGACAATCTCACCCATCGCGGCGAACTCGATATGAACAACGCCCAGGCCTGGAAAACCGTCTGGTCGGCCGGCCATGGCGTCGCCGCCATCCACGACATACTAAGCGTCGCCGAACTCTGCGCCCGCCTCAAAACCCAATATATCGAAGCCATCCAGGCCCTCGCCACCGACCCGTATGTCGCGCTGTAGCCGCGGGTATCCGGCCCTTTTCTCCACTATCACCCGCTCATATGCCTCCTTGGCACCACCCCGGTTGCATTTGCCGTCAGTCTCGGGTTTGGGTGGATGCGATGTTTCGATTCCTGCACAGTTCCGATCTGCATCTGGGCAAGCGTTTCGGCAATTTGCCCGACGATTTGCGCGGCCGGCTGCGCGAGGCCCGGCACGGCGCCATTGCCCGGCTGGCGGCGCAGGCCCAGGCCCATAATGCGACGTCCATTCTGTTGGCCGGCGACACCTTCGATACCGAAACCCCGACCCCAGCTATCCTGCGCCAGGCGCTGACCGAAATGGGCCATCACCCGACGCTGAGCTGGGTAATGCTGCCGGGCAATCACGATAGCCTGCTGGCCGATCAATTATGGGATGCGGCCCGCGCCGCCGCCCCGCCCAATGTGGTGCTGGCCACTGCCGCCACCCCGTTGACTTTGGCGCCCGGCGTCATGCTGCTGCCCGCGCCCTGCACGGCGCGGCGTCCCGGCCGCGACCTGACCGAGTGGATGGTCGACGCCCCCACCCCCGAGGGCAGCCTGCGCCTCGGCCTCGCCCATGGCGCGATCCAGCAATTCTCCGAGGATGCGGCCGCCTCCGATGTCATTGCCCCCAATCGCGCGACTTTGGCGGGGCTGGACTATCTGGCGCTGGGCGACTGGCATGGCCAGATCGCCGTCAATCCGCGCACCTATTATAGCGGCTCGCCCGAGCCCGACCGCTTCAAGCATGAGCGCCCCGGCTCGGCCCTCTTGGTCACGCTGGCCGGCCCCGGCGCGCCGCCCGAGGTGACGCCGGTCGAAACCGCCAGCTTTGCCTGGCGCGATCTGTCGCTCGACCTGCTCTCGAGCGAAGACGGTGTCGAGGCGTTGACCGCCCTGTTGCCGCCCACCTCAGCCCGACGACAAACCCTGCTGCGCGTCATCGCCAGCGGCCGCACCAGGCTCGCCGGTCGCACGGCGCTGGCCGCAGCCCTGGCGCAGGTCACGCCCGATTTCGCCCATCTCGAATTCGACGCCACCGGCCTCGCCACCGATTGCGATAGCAGCGATCTCGACCAGATCGATCGCGCCGGCGCCTTGCGCGAAGCCGCCGATGCGCTGCTGGCCGAGAGCCAGGACGACGCCCGTTCGCAGGGTGAGCGCGAGATCGCCCAGGCGGCTTTGGTGCGGTTATTCTCCTATTGCGAGGCGGTGGCGCCATGAAGCTCACCGCGCTGCGGCTGCATAATGTCAAACGCTTCGGCGGCCATGGCGTCGCCATCGAGGGCATTGGCGATGGCGTCAACGTGCTCACCGCCGCCAATGAATTCGGCAAATCCACCGCCTTCGAAGCGCTGCATGCGCTGTTCTTCCAGCCCCATACCGGCACCGGCAAGACGGTGCAGCTGCTGCGCCCCTATAGCGGCGGCAATCCGCTGGTCGAGGCCGATATCACCACTGCCGAAGGGCAGTTCCGGCTGACCAAGCAGTTCCATGGCGGCAAGCGTGCCGAGGTGCGCGATCTGCTCAGCGGTCGGTTGCTGGCCCAGGCCGATGAGGCCGAGGCGTTCATCAGCGAATTGACGCGCGGCGGCAGCGCCGGCCCGGCCGGACTGCTCTGGGTGCGCCAGGGCATTACCGGCATGGAGCGCCAGACCAATAATGAGCAGGAGAGCGACAAGCGCGTCCGCGAAACGCTGCTCAGTTCGGTGCAGGGCGAGGTCGAAGCGCTGACCGGCGGTCGTCGCATGGCCGACATTCTGGCTGCTTGCGAAGGCGAATTGTTCAAGCTGGTCACCGCCACTCTGCGCCCCAAAGCCGGCGGTCGTTATGCGGCTGCCATCGAGGAGCGCGACCGGTTGCTGGTTGAAGAGATCCGCCTGCGTGCGGAGGTCGACTCCCTGCGCGAGGCACTGGACAAGCGCCGGCAGGCGCTGGCCCGGCTGGCCGAGCTGGAACAGCCCGAGGAACGGCTGGCGCGGCGCGAGGCCATCACCGCCGCCGAAGTCGCCTTCGAGGCGGCAAAGTCGCATAATGAAGCGCTCAAGGCCGCCGAGGCCGAAGCCGCTTTGGCCCGCCACCGCGCCGACAGCGCCACTGCCACGCTAGCCGACTATCAGGCCGCTCTCGACCGCGCCGCGCAACTGGCCCAGCGTCTGGTCAAATTGCAGCAGCAGCGCGATGACGCCCTGACCCGGCGCGCGAGTCTCACCGCCGATAGCGACACCGCTGGCTTGGCCATCGGCGCGGCCGAAGCCGAGGAGCGCGAACACCGCGAGCTGCTGACCCGGCTTGATCTGGCCCTGCGCGCCCGCGATGCCGCCGAAAAACTCACCCTATTGCGCGCCCAGCTTGCCAAGGCCGAAGCCGCGCGCGAGGGCGTTGAGCAGGGCGAGGCAGCTTTGGCGGTGCTCGCCATTCCGGCTAAAGCCATCGCCCAATTGCAGGAAATAGAACTCGAACTGGTGCGCCTGCGCGCCGCGCAGCAGGCCACCTTGCCGACCGTCCGGGTGGACTACCAAGCCGGGGCCGTCCTGCTCACCCAGGCCGGAACGGCGCTGGCGGACGGGCAGGAGCTGGGCTTTGCCAATACGTTGCGCCTCGACATTGCCGGCGTTGGCACGCTCACCCTGCGCTCCAATCGTCCGGCCGAGGCCGATCAGGGTATTGCGCAGGCGACGGCCCGGCACAGCCAGCTGCTGACCAGCCTGGGCGTCGATGGCCTCGCCACCGCCCAGCAGCGCCAGGCCGACGCCCAGCAAAAATCCGCCGATCTGGAACTGGCCCGCCAGCGCCTCGCCGATCTGGCGCCGCAGGGCATTGCCCGGTTGCAGGCCGATATTGCTCAACTGGCCGAAGCCAGCACCGGTGATCTCGAACTCAAGGGCGATCTGGCCCAGCTCCGGCAGGCGCACGCCGCCGCTCAATTGCAGATGGATTCCGCCCGCAATGGCGCCCGCCAGTTGCAGCCCATGCTGGCGCAGGCCGCCAATGAGGTGGTTGCCGCCGAAACCGCGCTCGCCGGGGCCATGGCCGATCAAGCCACGCTCGACGCGCTGCTCGGTCCAAGCGCCGGGCGCCCCGCACGGCAACAGGCCCTGCGCGATGAGCAGGCCAAGCAGCAAACCGCCTTCGCCGCCGCCGAAGCGCAGGCGGCGACGCTGCGGCCACTGGCGCATGATCTGGCCGCTGCCGATGCCACGCTACGCCGCCTGCGGTCGGTGGTGGATGCAGCGGCGCAGGCGGCTAGCCAGTTGCAGGTGACGCTGGCCGATCTTAACGGCCATATCAATGCCCGCGCCGAGAGCGCCATCGAGGAAAACTGGCAGGAAACCACCGAAGCCCTCACCAGTGCCAACGCTGCCGTAGCGCGGTTCAAAACCGAAATCGACGTGCTCGACCGGCTGCGCGGCAGCCTGATCGCCGCCCGCTCGGCCGCCCGCGACCTTTATCTCAAGCCGGTCGTCACCCAATTGCGTCCGCTGCTCGGCCTGCTGTTCGACGATATTTCCATCACCTTCGACGAGGATACGCTGCTGCCGCAGACCGTGCGGCGCAATGGACAGGATGAAGAGGTCGACCGCCTTAGCGGTGGCATGCGCGAGCAGTTGTCGGTGCTGACCAGGCTGGCCTTTGCCCGGCTGCTGGCGCGCGATGGCCGGCCAGCCCCGGTCATCCTCGATGACGCGCTGGTCTATTCCGACGATGACCGCATCGAGCGCATGTTCGACGCGCTGCACCAGCAGGCGCGCGACCAGCAGATCCTGGTATTCTCCTGCCGCCAGCGCGCCTTTTCCCGCCTCGGTGGCAATGTGCTGCAAATGCAGCCCTGGGTGCCGCCCGGCCTGAACTAGGCCCGCGCCGACCACAGAATTTGCGGGCTAAAGGCAAAATCCTTGTCGAACGGATATTGCTGGCCGGTCTTATGTTTGCGCTCCAGCCGCTCGACAAACTGGTCGACCACGCCGGGCGACAGTGCCATCAGGCTCGGATTGGCCAGGGGCCCCAGATCGGGCGAGAGATAGCCCGATTTCACCACCACGATTTTCGCTGTCCGCGGATCGAGCCCCAGCCGGGTGAAATCCCCCAGATTGTGGAAGGGTCGCCGCCGCGCCGTCAGCACCAGATCGATGCCGCCGATCCGCACCACAGCCTCGCGCCGGGCTGCGTCAGTAGTTTCGAGCAGAAACACCACTTTGGCTGCGGCTTTGACCGGCGTGCTCGCCGGATCAAGGCTCCCGCCAATGCTCAAATCCAGCGTCGCACCGACCCCGGCTTCATAGGCCGCCTCAGTCGCCGCTGCGTCGGCAATGCCGGCAAACACCACGCCCTGCGCGTTCCGCGCAATCAATTCCGCCAGCACTTCGGCCCGGTCACCCACGCCGCCGCCGGTGGGATTATCCCCCGACTCGGCCAGCACCACCGGCGCGGTGGTGGCGCTCACCGCCCAGCCGACGCATTCGGCAATGCTGCCCACCTTGGTGCCAAAGACGAAGTCTTTGCGGATGTCCCAATAGCCCTGCGCCAGATGCTGCGCTGCCGCTGTCATCGCGGCTCGGTCAGTGCCGGTGATCACCGCGCAGGCGGTGGCACGCGGCTCGTCGGCCCAGACATAGCCCACCTGAAATGACGCATCCCAAATGCCAGTGGGGTCTTCCACCTCCTGCAGTTGCGCATAAAAGCTGCGCGCCGGCTCATCCTGCGTGCAGGTGCGCTCGCCCGGCAGCAACACCGGCACCGGGGCCCAGGCCAGCACGGGTCGTTGACCGGTGCGCAATGCCCGCACCAGCATGGTCACCGCCCGCCGCATGGTGTCCGGAACGTCGATATGTGGCGCCGTGCGATAGGTGGAAAAAATATCGAGACTGTCGATGATTTTTTGGCTGATATTGCCATGCAGGTCATAGCTGGCCGCGATAACCACATCCGGGCCTATGACGGCGCGGACTGCCGAAATGAAATCACCCTCGGCGTCGAACAGATCCTCGACAAACATCGCCCCATGCATCGCCAGATAGACCCCGTCCAGCGGCAGCGCTGCCTGCAGCCCCGCGAGGATTTCGGCCTTCCAGCGCTCATAGAGCGCCCGCTCGACCGGCCCGCCGGCAATCGCCCTCGCATGCAGGATGGTGATGAACTCGGCTGGAAAATGCGTCAGGAAATCAAAATAGCCATCCTTGAGCATGGCGGAGCCGCGCAGCACGCGAAAATCCGCCTCGCGGGCCAGCACGGGATTATAGGTGCTGCATTCCATATGCAGCCCGGCAACGGCGATGCGCATCACAGCACTCCTGGAACTTCGGCTTCAGCATTACTGGTCGTCGGCGCGGTTTTGTGCGTCGCCAGCCGCCCGGTCAGCAGCAGGCTCACCAACAGCACTGGCACAAGGCAGGCAATGCCGGCGCGCATGTCGAAATGCTCGGCGACAAAGCCGATCATCGGCGGCCCGACCAGAAAGCCGAGCAGAGCGACAAAGCTGAGGATGGCGACATTGGCCGAGGCGGTGCGGTCGGTGAGGCTCGCCGCGGCAGTCACGGCCAGCGGGAAGCCCACCGATACCCCGAGCCCGATAATGGCAAAGCCCACCAGCGCCAGCACCGTATTGGGCGCCACAAACAATAGCGCCGCGCCGGTTACGGCCAGCGTGCCGCAAATGCGGGCGGTGTTCACTGCGCCAAAACGGCGCTTTAGCCGGTCGCCGCCAAACCGTCCGGCCGCCACCAACATGGCAAAGACCGAATAGCCCAGCCCAACCACGCCGGCTTCGGCGCCCATCACATCGCGCAGGAAAATCGCCGACCAGTCGGCCATCGCCCCCTCGGTCATGGTGATGCCGAAGACGAAAAAGCAGATGCCCAGGAGCGCCCAGCTCGGCAGCGCCCACACCGAGCGCTGGTGTTCACTGCGCGGCGGTTCAGGGGCATGCACGGGCAGGGCATTGCTGGTGAGCAGCGCCACTGGCAACACCAGCAGCGCCACCAGCAGGATCGCCCATTTTGTCTCCAGCCCCAGCGCCGCCAACCCCGAGCCGATCAGGCTGCCCACCATGATGCCGACCGACCAGAAGCCGTGCGAGGTGGTCATGATCACCGAACCGGTGGCTTTTTCCACCGCATCGGCCTGCACATTGAGCCCCAGCTCGACAAAGGAAATTGTCGACCCCGCCAGCATCAGCGCCACGAACAGCATGGCCGGGCTCATCGCAAAAGCCGGCAGGCTGACGGCGATGGAATAGAGCACGAAGCCGCCCAGGATCGCCAGGCGCGGCCCGATTTTGCCCACCAGCGGCCCGGCAAAGGGCAGCGTCAGCAGCGTGCCGCAGGGCAGGCCGAGCAGCGCAAAGGCCAGCCCCGCCGGCCCCAGCCCCAACGCCTGCTGCACATCGGGAATGCGCGGCAACCACGACCCAAAGGCAATCGGTTGCAAAAAGAAGACCAGCATGGTCAGGCGTTGCGGATTGAGGAAGGACATTTTTGTCTCTTGCTGAGAGGGCCGTTCCAACTGTGGTTGGAATGAAAACTCAGGCGCCCATCGGATAGGGCAGATAGCCGGCGAAGCCGGTCAGCTTCCACACGCCGGCGACCTTGCGGCAGAAATACAGCGTCTGCCAGTTCAGCGTGTCCTTGCCGCCATCGGCCAGCGCGATGGAGCCGTCGAACTTTTTGTGGGCGATGGCGATGTCGCCATTGATCTCGATTTCGGTGAGGCTGGTGGCGCGGTGAATGCCGGTTAGTACGTCTTCGGCATAGACCAGCTTCTGGCTGGCCTGGGCCTGGGCGATCCAGTCGTCGCGATAGGCTTCCAGCGTTGGGAAGCTGATGCGCCAGGCATCCGGATTGCCCGACTTGCCGCCATTGATGCCAAGGAAGCCCTCCTTGATGAAATCACCATCCACCATGCTCCAGTCGGCGGCGACAAAGGCGGCGATATCGCGCTCGACCAGCATGGTCCAGATGGCGCTGCGGTCGGCATCATTGGGGAAGGGATTGCTGCTGCTCATGAAACTTCTCGTGGGGACGGGCAGGCCGACCATCAGTGTTGCAAATTTTCATTGGACCCCTTGGCGTGAAAGCAGTCGCAAGAGCCCAGATGAATACCAATTGCGGTATGCTGCCCGTTTCAGATCTGCTTGTCCACACCCCGAGCCGCCGGAATCGCCGAACAATGCCCCGGAAATTAAGCGAAACCCCAGGCTTTCCGGTAATCGTCAGGGGTGGTTTAAATTGGTATTGAAATCGTGACGATTCCATGTTGACATTGGTTTTGAAACGACCCTAATCTTGAAAATCGTTTACAAAACTACACAACCGATCCGACAGAGATTGGCAGTTTTGGCGCAGGGAGAAGCACAGTATGCGTGTTGGCATTATCGGCCTCGGATATCGTTTGGGCTATCTGGCGCGGGTCTTCTCCGCTGCCCGGCCGGACTTTTCCGTTGCTGGATATGTGGACCCGGCGCCCGCCGGGCTGCCCTATGCCACCGAGAACGGTATTGCCGTCGGCAAGCGATATGACTCGCTCGAAGCGCTGCTCGATAATGAACAGCTCGATCTGCTGATGGTGGGTTCGCCCAACCATCTCCATCTCGGTCACATCCGCACCGGTCTCGAGCGCGGCATGAAGATTTTCACCGAAAAGCCGGTGGTGACCTCGGTCGAGGACACTATGGAACTGGCGCGGCTGATCGCCCAATATGGCTCCGACAATCTGATGGTCGGGTTGGTGCTGCGCTATGCCCCCCTTTATGTCGATCTGCGACAAGCCCAGGCCGATGGTCTGCTCGGCGACATCACTTCCATCGAGGCGTCCGAGCATATTCCGCCCTATCACGGCGCGTTCTTCATGCGCGACTGGCGCCGCTATGAGCGCTATTCCGGCAGCTTCATGCTGGAAAAATGCTGCCACGACCTCGATCTCTATAACGGCGTCATGGGATGTCGGCCGCAATATGTATCGAGCTTCGGCGGCCGCCGCAGTTTCGTGCCCAAGAACGCCCCGGCCGCGGCCGGCATCAACGACATGGAAGTCTATCACCGCAAGCCGAGTGGCTGGATGGGCAGCGACAAGGTGTTCGACAGCGATGGTGACATCATCGATTTCCAGACCGCCATGGTGCAGTACGCCAATGGCGCTGCACTCACCTTCCACACCAATCTCAATGTCCCCGACGACTTCCGGCGCTTTGCCGTGATGGGCGCCAAGGGCATGGCCGAAGGCGATTTCATCCGCAATTTCCTGCGCGTCACCGACTCGCGAACCTCCGACCGGCTGGTCGACACCAGCTACAAGGTCGGCGGGCTGAGCCAGCATTACGGCGCCGACGAACAGATGGCCGAGGATATCCTCACCCATGTGCTCGATGGCGCACCGCTGCCGGTCTCGATCACCGACGCATTGGAGGCGGGGCTATTGGCGCTCACCATGGATCAGGCGATGCGCAGCCGTTCCGTCATCGACATGACCCCGATCTGGCAGCAATTCGATGCCGCCCTCGGGCGAGCGAACTGAGGAGATCACCCGATGACCAGCACCCGAAGCGCTGCCCTCTTCGCCCTGGCCCTGCTGGCTCCGGCCCTGATCTACATCCTGATTATCGTCGCCTATCCGCTGCTCGACACCATCATCCTGTCCTTCACCAATGCCTCGCTTCGTCCGACCTATGATTTTGTCGGCTGGGCCAATTACGAGCGCATCTTCGGGGCCGGAAACTTCACCAGCGTCATCATCCGCACCTTCGTGTGGACCTTCTTTTCGGTGTCGATCAAGATGATCATCGGCATGTGCGGCGCCGTGCTGCTCAATGCCGCCATTCCCGGCCAGGCGCTGTTCCGCATCCTGACCATGCCGCCCTGGGTGGTGCCGATGGCCATCGGCATCTTCATGTGGGGCTGGATGTATAACGGCCAGTTCGGCATGATTTCCGGCATGCTGCAGAATTTCGGCTTCGCCAGCCGTCCCATCGCCTGGCTGGCCTATGGCGACACCGCCTTCTGGGCGACGATCATCACCGACGTGTGGATCGGGGTGCCGATGGTCACCATCTATTTCCTCGCCTCGATGCAGTCGATCCCGCGCGATCTGCATGAAGCCGCCTGGACCGATGGCGCCGGCCGCTTCTATCGCTTCCGCCGCATCACCCTGCCGCTGATGGTGCCGGCGATCATCACCATGAGCCTGCTCAGCCTGATCGCCACCTTCAACTCGTTCGACATCATCTGGATCCTGACCCAGGGCGGTCCGTCCGGCTCCACCACCACCATGATCATCGACACCTACAAGACCGCCATTGGCAGCCGCAAATATGGCGAGGGCGCCGCCCGCGCCGTGGTCATCTGCATCTTCGTGTCGCTGTTCTGCATCGCCTATTTCCGGGCAGTCCGTAAGCTGTCGATGGGAGAAGCCAAATGAGTGATCTTGCCCGCTCCACCGAAATCGCCCAGCCCGCCATCATCGACACCGGCATTGTCGCCAAGCCGCGCAAGGTCCGCGCCGTCAAGGCGATGATCGACCGCTACAACTGGTACGAGGTCGCCGCGCTCTATGCCGGCATGGCGCTGTTCCTGTTCTTCATCCTGGCGCCCTTCATCGAGGGGTTCCTCGTCTCGCTCAAGCCCTTGGCGCAGCTGTTCTCCACGCCCTACAGCTTCATCCCGAAAAAGGCATCTTTCGACGCCTATTTCCAGATTTGGCAGTCAGTGCCGCTGCTGGGACTCTATATTTTCAACTCGTTCTTCATCTCCACCGTGGTGACGGTGATCGTCATCGCCGTGGTGGTGCCCGCCTCTTATGCCTTCGCCCGCTTCCAGTTCACCGGGGCAGGGATGATGCTGGGCGGCTTCCTGGCGGTGAACATGTTCTCGGGCGCGGTGCTGCTGATCCCGCTCTTCCGCCTGATGCGCTCGATGGGCCTGCTCAATACCTATTGGGCGATGATCGTGCCGGGCGCCGCCTTCCTCATTCCCTCGTCCATCTGGCTGCTGCGCACCTATATGATGCGCATTCCCAAGGAGCTGGACGAGGCGGCCTGGGTCGATGGCGCCAGCCGGCTCTACACCCTTCGCCGGGTCATCCTGCCGCTGGCCATGCCGGGCATCGTCGTGGTCGCCATCATGACCTTCATCGGTGCCTACGCCCAGCAGTTCATCTTTGCGCTGACCTTCAACTCGAAATCCGAATTCATGCCGCTGCCGATCGGGCTATTCGCCTTCTTCGGCAAGCAGGAAGTGATCTGGAACGAGCTGATGGCCGCCAGTTTCGTCGGCATTCTGCCGGTCATGATCGTCATCGTGTTCCTGCAGCGTTACCTCGTGGCCGGGCTGACTGCCGGCGCGATCAAGCAATAATGTCGCGCCGGCAGGAGGGCCGGCCGACATCGGGAGTTCTAGGCCGGAATCGCCAGAGTCCGGTCAAGGGAAAGCGTCCTTCAGGGCGTGCAACAAGGGAGACTAACAAGTGAACAAACTGACCGGACTTCTCACCGTGTCGCTGCTGGCCATGGCCGCAGCTGCCCCCGCGACGTTCGCCCAGGATGTGAAGGAAATTACCTTCATCAACTGCGGCGACGAACTGACCGCTGGCTACGCCGAATATTTCGCCGAATGGGAAGCCGCCAATCCGGGTTACAAGATTGCCCCTGAGCTTGTTGGCTGGGGCCAGTGCCAGGACAAGGTGACCACGCTCGCCGCCGCCGGCACGCCCGTTGCCCTGGCCTATGTTGGCTCGCGCACCCTCAAGCAGTTCGCCCTCAACGACCTGATCGTTGAGATCCCGATGACCGACGAAGAAAAGGCGAGCTACTACAACTACGTGCCCGAAACCGTCACCATCGACGGCACCCAGTGGGGCGTCCCGGTCGCGTTCTCGACCAAGGCGCTGTTCTGGAACAAGGGCCTGTTTGAAGCCGCTGGTCTCGATCCCGAAGTGCCGCCCAAGACCTGGGCTGAGGAAGTCGAATTCGCCAAGATCATCTCGGAAAAGACCGACGCTGACGGCTTCGGCGTGGTCGCCAAGACCTTCGACAATACCGTGCACCAGTTCCTGCATTGGGTTTACACCAATGACGGCCTGGTGATCGACGGCGAAAACAATATCGTGCTCGACAGCCCGCAGAATCTGGAAGCGCTGACCGCCCTGCACGACATCACCGCCTATGCCGAAGAAGGCCCGACCGCTTACGAGCAGAACGAAGTTCGCGCCATCTTCTTCGACAACAAGCTCGGCATGATCCATGCTGCGGTTGGTGCCGTTCGCCTGCTGGAAGATACCGAAATCAACTGGGGCGTGGCGCCGCTGCCGCTCGGCCCCAGCGCCAAGGGTCCCGGCACGCTGCTGATCACCGACTCGCTGGCCGTGTTCAAGGGCTCGGGCGTTGAAGACAAGGCGGTTGAGTTCGCCAAATTCCTCACCGCGCCGGAACGCCAGTGGGAAGCTGAAATGGCCCAGGGCCTGACGCCCTTGCGTCCGCTGCAGCCCCAGACCGATGAACTGGTTGCCGAAAAGCCCTACTGGAAGCCGTTCCTTGACGGCATCGAGTTCGGTGGTCCCGAGCCGCTGTTCACCGACTATATCGGGTTCCAGAACGTCATGATCGAAATGGTCCAGTCCGTGGTGACCGACCAGGCCGAGCCGGCCGCTGCCCTCACCAAGGCTGCCGGCGAACTCGAGCAGTACAAGTAAGGTCCTCCGACCTGGCCGTCGCCCCTATCTGGGGCGGCGGCACCCTCCGATACCAAGTCCTTTAGCCGGAGACGCGATCATGTCGCAGTTGAGCCTCAAGCACCTCGAAAAATCCTTCAACGAAGCCCGCATCATCAAAGGCATCGACCTCGAGGTTTCTGAGGGCGAGTTCGTCGTCTTTGTCGGCCCCTCGGGCTGCGGCAAGTCCACTTTGTTGCGCATGATTGCCGGGCTTGAAGAGGTGACCGCCGGCGAGATCACCATCAGCGATCGCGTCGTCAACGACCTGCCGCCGGTACAGCGCGGCATCGCCATGGTGTTCCAGAGCTACGCGCTTTATCCGCATATGACGGTCTATGAAAACATCGCCTTCCCGCTGCGCGTCGAACGCCTGCCCCAGGCGCAGGTCGATGAACGCGTGCAGGCCGCCGCCAAGGTGCTGCAGCTCGAACCGCGCCTGCAGCATCGCCCGGGCCAGCTCTCCGGCGGCCAGCGTCAGCGCGTCGCCATCGGCCGCGCCATCGTGCGCCAGCCCAAGATTTTCCTGTTCGACGAGCCGCTTTCCAACCTCGACGCCGCGCTCCGCTCCGAGATGCGCATCGAGCTGATGGAGCTGCATAAGCGCCTCGGCTCCACCATGATTTACGTGACCCATGATCAGGTCGAAGCCATGACCATGGCCGACAAGATCGTGGTGCTCGATGCCGGTACGATTTCCCAGGTTGGCTCGCCGCTCCAGCTCTATCACAAGCCCGATAACTTGTTCGTCGCCGGCTTTATCGGCAGCCCCAAGATGAACTTCATCCACGGCAAGGTGCGCGCCGCGGACGGCACCACCGCCACCATCGATCTGGGCTCGCTCGGCACCATCGCCATTCCGCGCAGCAGCAAGGCCATTGCCGGCCAAGCGGTGACGCTGGGCGTGCGCCCCGAGCATTTGCGGCTCGGCGCAGGTGCTTTCAGTATGGACATCACCCCCAAGATCGTCGAGCAGCTCGGCATCCACTCGGTCGCCTATTCGACGCTCCCGGCCGGCGAGAATTTCATCGGCCTGTTCGAGGGCAATCCCGATCTGGAAGACGGCAAGACCGTCCGCATGGGCTTCGATCTCGACAAGGTCCACCTCTTTGATCAGGCGGGTCTGGCGGTCTACTAGGGGCCGGCGGCGCCGAGCTGATTCAGCGCCGTCACTGACCGCTTGAGGAAAATACCATGCTGGATATCGTCGGGCTGCTGCAGACCGAAAAGAACGAGTTCACCCGTTCCGAACGCGCCCTGACCGAAATCGTGCTGGCCGATGTCGATAGCGTGCTCAAGATGAGCATTGTCGATCTCGCCGCGCAGGCCGAAGTCTCCCCGCCCACCGTCACCCGCTTCTGTCGCCGGCTGGGCTGCGATTCCTACGCCGATTTCAAGGTGCGGCTGGCCCAGTCGCGCTTTGTCGGCCAGCGCTATTTCGCCCCCGCCGCCGGCCCGTCCAGCGTCCGCGAAATCGCCCAGGGCGTGGTCAACGGCATTCAGTCCACCATCTACGAAACCTTCGACCATCTCGATTTCGACGCCGTCGAGCGCGCCGCCGAGAGCATCGTCAAGGCCAGTTTCGTGCTGGCTTTTGGCTCGGGCGGCTCCTCCTCCATGGTCGCCACCGAAACCGAAATGCGGCTGTTCCGCCTCGGGCTAAAGGTGTCCTCCTCCACCGATCATCAGGTCCAGATGATGCGCGCCGCATCCTCGCCGCCGGGCACCGCCGTCATCGCCTTTTCCCTGTCGGGCAATAATCTGCCGCTGTCGCATGCGCTCGACGTCGCCGGCGAATATGGCCTCACCCGCATCCTCATCACCCGCTCCGGCTCCGCCGTGGCCGAGCGCGCCGATATTCTGTTGCCCATCGACCGCCGCGACAACACCGACATCCTGCGCCCCACCCCCGGCCGCTATGCGCTGCTGGCCGCCGTCGACATTCTCTCCCAAACCGTCGCCACCCGCCTCGGCTCCACCGCCGTCGCCAGCATGCGCCGCATCAAACACCAGCTCGTCGTCAACCGCGACGGCGAAGACGGCCAACCGTTGGGAGACTAGCTGTGACCGAACTCCAGTTCGCACGCAGCGCATCCCCAGCATCAGACCCCGAACGAGATTTGCGATGACTGTTTCCTTCTCCCTCGTCACCACCTGGACCCCTGCCACGGACGGCAGCCCGCTGGGTTACGGCATCGAGCTGACCAATACCGGCACTTCTCCAGTCAGCGATTTCACCCTGGGTTTTTCCGGCCCGGCCCGCATTGATCCGCATGCCACGCTGGAAAATGGCAAGCTGCTGAAGCGCCTGTCCAACCACACGCTGATCGCACCGCCCGATGGTTTCGTGCTGCAGCCCGGCCAGACCTGGACGTCCATCGCCCGTGGCCTGTCCTATGGCCTGCGCCACTGGAGCGACGGCGCGAATTCGGGCTATGTCGCCCTCAGCGACGGCACCATCATCACCCTCGCCACCGCCCCGACCCAGGCCAAGGGCCACAATTCACCCTTGCTCAAGGGCGCGGCCAAATTCCCCGTGCCGGCCAAGGCGCCGGTGTCGGTCTCGATCATTCCCTGGCCCCAATCGGTCGCCACCACCGGCGCCCGCACCGCCCCGCCGGGGCTTGAGCTGCATCCCGAAGGCAGCGACGCCGGTCAGGCCGCTGCCGCCTTCACCGCGCTGGTCGCCGATTTGTTCCCGGTCGAAGCCCTCGTTCGCCCCGCCTCCGAAGCCGGCATGCCGGTGATCATCCGCCAGCAAGCCGGCCTAGCCGCCGAGGCCTATGAGCTGAGCTTTGCCGATAACAGCGCCACCATCGCTGCCACCACCCGGCAGGGCATGTTCTATGGTCTGGTGACGCTCGGCCAGATCCTGCGCGGCGCCAGGCAATATCCGCAGACCTTCGTCTTCCCCACCGGCGGCATCATCATCGACGCGCCCGGCTTTGCCTATCGCGGCTGCCATCTCGACGTGGCGCGCCAGTTCTATACCGGCGCCGAAGTCGGCCAATTGCTCAAGCTGATGGCGTGGAACAAGCTCAATAAATTCCACTGGCACCTGTCCGAAGACGAAGCTTGGCGCGTCGAAATCGACGCCTATCCGGCGCTCACCGAAATCGGCGCCTGGCGCGGTCACGGCAAGGCGCTGCCGCCGCTGCTCGGCTCGGGGCCACACCCCACCGGCGGCTATTATTCCAAGCCGGTGATCCGCGAAATCGTCGCGCTGGCCGATAGCCTCGCCATTGCCGTGATCCCCGAAATCGACATGCCCGGCCATTTCTACGCCGCCTTGCAGGCGCTGCCCGAATTGCGCGATCCCAACGAAACCGGCGAATACCAGTCGGTGCAGGGCTTCCCCAATAACAGCCTCAACCCGGCCCATGAGCCGGTGTATAAATTCGTCGAGACGGTGATCGACGAAATGCTTGAGCTGTTCCCCGCCGGTATCTTCCATCTCGGCGCCGACGAAGTGCCGCTGGCCGCCTGGTCCGGCTCGCCGCTGGCGCTCGACATGATCGAACAGCTGAGCGGCCCCGACATGCGCAAGAAGCATGAGGCCCAGTTCAACCAGCTCGGCAATCACGGCGGCGCCGACGAAATCGAGGGCTCGCCCACGGCACTGATCCAGGCCGCCTTCATCCGCCGCGTCCACGATTATATCGCGTCCAAGGGCGCCATCACCGGCGGCTGGGAAGAGGCCGCCCATGGCGATGCGGTGGACAAGGATAAGAGCTTCGTCATCGGCTGGCGCAATGTGAAGATCAACGCCGCGCTGGCCGAACGCGGCTACGATATCGTCGTCTCCCCCGGCCAACGCTACTATCTCGATATGGCCAATGGCGTCGCCTGGGCCGAGCCGGGCGCCGGTTGGGCCGGTTGGTCCGGCCCGCAGGAAACCTATGAGTTCGAAGCCCGCGCCGGTTTCTCCGAACAGGGGCTCGCTCACCTGCTCGGCATCCAGGCCTGCATCTGGAGCGAGTCGATGACCGACCGCGCCATCTTCGACCGTCTGGTCTTCCCCCGCCTTTCAGCGGTGGCCGAAGCCGGCTGGACCCTGCCCGAACGCAAAAGCTGGAGCCGCTTCAAGGCGCTCGTGGGCACCATGCCGATCATGTACGGCAACTGGTCGGCGGATTAAGGGGCACAACCCCTCCCACCCACAGGACGATACCTCCCCCCTCGACGGGGGAGGCTAGGAGGGGGGATGAGAGCCCCAATGATCGGGGCCGACCACCCCCACCCTTGATCCCTCCCCGCAAGGGGGGAGGGTGTCGACTGAGCGTATGGTGGTGAAAGTAAAAGCCCGCTTTCACTCAGCCCAAGGGTTCTCCACCATCGGCCATATATCCCGCCGCGCCTTGCGATAATTCGTCGTCGCCGGGGTGTTGGGATAGGGCTTGCCCGCCGCGCAATAGATAATCTCCGAGGCGATCTTGGAGAATGAATCGTAGAAATGATTGGTCGATTTGATCAGCAGGATTTTCCGCGACTTGGGATCGATCCCCAGCGCCGAAAACAGGCTCGGATCAAAGCTCTGCGCCCGCGTGGAATTGAGGATCACGTCGATGCCGTCAAACGAAATCCAGGCCGCATCGCCGAACGGGGCAAAGCTCTCGCCGAAGCGCATTTCGGCATTGGCCACCAGCCGCTTGACCGTGACCAGCTTGTCGATCGGATCGCCGGTTTCCGGCGCTGACTTGGCCCCGAAACGCAGCGGGATTTCCGCGCCTTCGCCGGCGGCAAAACAAATCTGCACCGCGATCGGGTCCCAGATCGTCCCCACCGCAACATCTGTGATGCCCCGGACGATCAGCTCGGCCAGAATGACCGTGGCGTCGCCCGCCGTGCCACCGCCGGGATTGTCCCACACATCGGCAATCACCACCGGCCCGGTGGGTGCCGCTACGGCCGCATCGACCGCCTGCTTTTCGTCCACCTGCTTGACCATGAAGGTGCCGCGCATGGCGAATAATTCCCGCCCCAACCGCTCCGCCAAGGCAGCGCCCTTGGCCGCATCGCCATCGGTCACCGCAATCATTTTGGTGCCCATTTCCGGCACATCGCCGGCCATGAAGCCATGGATCACCGACAGCGACAGCAGGCCGGGCTCGGACTGTTCCAGCGCCATCAACTGGTCGACAAAGCCGCGCATCGGCTGCTTGGAGGTGGGGAAAACGTCGATCATCCGGCAGTCGAACACGCTCATCACCGGGGCGATTTCGCCCTTCAGTGCCCGCACGGCGATGGCCCAGAGATCGCGCGCCCGGTCGACGAAATCGGTATGCGGAAACTCCTTGAACACCACGAAGAAATTGGCGGCGGCGACCCGCTTGGCGGTCAGATGACTATGCGGATCAAGCTCGGCGCAAACGAGGATATCCGGCCCGACAATGTCGCGGATGCGGCTGAGCAGATCGCCCTCGGGGTCGTCATAGCCCTGCGCCACCATGGCGCCATGCAGCCCCAGCACCACGCCATCCACCGGCATCGCTTCACGCAATTGCCCGAGGATTTCGTCGCGGAGCTCTTCGTAAGTGGCGCGGGCGAGCAGCCCTGCAGGATCCGCCCAACTGGCGCTGCCCTCGATCAGCGTCCAGCCCTCGCGGGCGCAGACTTCGCGGCCGACGGTGATCGGCGCCGTACACAGGGTCGGGGTCGCCGGATGCTCGCCCGGCTTGGCGTAAAGCGACGCCTCAAAAGCTCGCTTGTCGACGGCGATGGGCGAAAATGTGTTGGTTTCGGTGGCCAGGGCGGCGGTGAAGACACGCACGAGAAATCTCGCATGAACAGGGGACGGGAACAGCAGGCTGGGCAGGCGCCCATGGCTCAGGCTAGCATAGGCAGAACCGGTCAATCACGTAATTAATTTACATTTTTGCCGCGGATTTAGCCCCAATATCCGGCGTTTTGCGCGATATTGGGTCAAATTACGAAACTGACTTTCAAAATCCGAGGAGAGTGTCGCGATGTCGATCAAGCGTTATGGTGCCGAGAAGTCGGGTGCGGGTGGCCAGAACCTGCCTTTCGCCCGTGCCGTTGAGGCCGGCGGCTGGCTGCATGTTTCGGGCCAGGTGGCGATGAAGGACGGCGAGATCGTGCGCGGCGGCATTGTCGAGGAAACCCACCTGACCATCCAGAACATCATCGCCATTCTGACCGAGGCCGGCTACGGACTGGAACACGTGGTGCGCTGCGGCGTCTGGCTCGATGATCCCCGCGATTTCTGGAGCTTTAACGGCGTTTACAAAAGCTATTTCGGCGAGCATCCGCCGGCCCGCGCCTGCGTGCAGAGCCATATGATGGTCGACTGCAAGGTCGAGATCGACTGCATCGCCTATAAGGGGCCGTGAGCATGAGCAGTTCCGCGTTCGGCATGGACGGCAAGACGGTGCTGATCAGTGGTGCTGGCGGCGGTATTGGCCAGTCGTTGGTCAAGGTTTTTCGCGAGGCTGGCGCCAAGGTGTTCGGCGCCGACCGCGATGCTAACCTATTGCAGGGGCTCGATTTAGCTGGCTCCGTGCTGTTCGATCAGGCCGATCCCAAAGCCACCCGCGCTGCTGTCGAGCGCTACCTTGGCGAGTTCGGTGTGCCCGACGCGGTGGTGTCCAATGCTGGCTTCACCCGCGCCGAGCATTTTGGCCAGGTCGATGACGTGGTTTGGGCCTCGGAAATCGCCATCAATCTCAACGGCGCCTATGCCATGACCGACCCGATTGTCAGCGCCATGGCGGCGCGGGGCAGGGGCAGTCTGGTGTTCATCTCCTCGGTTAACGCCTTGGCGCATTACGGTAATCCGGCCTACTCAGCCGCCAAGGCCGGGCTGGTGGCCTATGCCAAAGCCATCGCCGTCGAGCGCGGTGGGCAGGGGGTGCGGGCCAATGTGATCTGCCCCGGCTCGGTGCGGACCCCGGCCTGGGACCACCGATTGGCGGCCGATCCGAGCCTGCTGGATAATGTGCTGCCGCATTATCCGCTCGGGCGTATGGTGCTGCCGACTGAAGTGGCCAATGCGGCTTTGTTCTTTTGTTCGGATGCGGCGTCGGGAATTACTGGCACGGTTTTGCCGGTCGATGCCGGGCTGACGGCGGGCAATTTGCGGTTTGTCGATGAGGTGTTGAGAGGCAAATGAGCGATATATTTCAACTCGATACGCCTGCCGTGCTGATCGATATCGACCGCGTGGAAGCCAATCTGCAGCGGGTTCAGTCCTATGCCGATCAGCATGGTTTGCGGCTGCGGCCGCATATCAAAACCCACAAGCTGGCCCGCTTCGCCAAGCGGGCAATGGAGCTGGGTGCGGTGGGGATAACAGTGCAGAAATTGGGTGAGGCGGAGGTGTTTGCCGATGCCGGGATCAGCGAAATCTTCTTGCCTTACAATATCTTAGGTCCTGCCAAGCTTGCGCGGCTGAAGGCGCTGCATGAGCGGGTCAATATCTCCGTCACCGCCGATAGTGCCGAGACGGTGGAGGGACTGTCGCAGACCTTTGCCGGTTCGGCTAAGCCACTGACAGTGCTGGTGGAATGCGATACCGGCATGGGGCGCTGCGGGGTGCAGAGCCCGGCGGCGGCGCTGGCACTGGCCGAGAAAATCGCCAATTCGCCGGGGCTGCGTTTTGGCGGGCTGATGACCTATCCGGCGGCCGGACAGGTGGAAAACAATGCAGTATGGCTAGCAGCAGCTGCAGATTTGCTGACTGCGGCCGGACTGCCGGCAACGACGATTTCCAATGGCGGCACGCCCGATATCTGGCGCGCCCATGAGGTCACAGCCGCCACCGAGCATCGCCCCGGCACCTATATCTATATGGACCGCTCGCAGGTCGCCCGCGGCGTCGGTGGCTATGAGGATTGCGCGCTGACCGTGCTGGCCACGGTGGTCAGCCGCCCCACCGAGGACCGCGCCATCATCGATGCCGGCTCCAAGGCGCTGACCAGCGATACGCTGGGAATGGCCGGTTTCGGGCTGATTGAGGCCTATCCGGAGGCGGTGATCGTCGGGTTGAGCGAGGAGCACGGCACCATCGATCTGTCGGCTTGCACCAGCAAGCCCAAGATCGGCGACAAAATCCGCATCATCCCCAACCACGCCTGTGTGGTCAGCAATCTGTTCGATAATGTGACGTTGATCTCAGGCGATCAGGTGGTGGAGACGGTGAAGGTCGATGCGCGGGGACGGGTGGATTAGCGTCAAATTCGATGTCTGGTGATTCAGCACTCGCTTCCAGCATGCTTGCGGATTTCTTTGACCGTCCGGTCACCGCGGTGGCGCGCGACCTGATCGGCGTCACTTTGCTGGTCGATGGCGTTGGTGGTCCGATGGTCGAAGTGGAAGCCTATGACCCCGCCGATCCGGCTTCACATAGTTTCAACGGCCCGACGCCGCGCAATGCGGCGATGTTTGGTCCGCCCGGCCATGCCTATGTTTACAAAATCTACGGCATCCATTGGTGCCTCAATTTCGTCTGCCAGCGCGGCAGTGCGGTGTTGGTCCGAGCGCTGGAGCCGGTGCAAGGACTGGACCAGATGCATGAGCGGCGCGGTGGGGTTTCGGCGCGCCAGCTTTGTTCCGGGCCGGGCAAATTGTGTCAGGCGCTTGGCATCTCGATTGCGCAGAATGGGCTGTCGCTCGATGCGCCGCCCTTTGTGTTGTTGCCGCGCGATGTTGAGCATGATGTCGCAGTGGGGCCGCGCATTGGCATCACCAAGGGCGTCGAGACGCCCTGGCGTTTCGTGCGGCGCGGCTCGCCGTTTCTGAGCAAACCGCTGGTGGATAGCGCCAAAGCTTGATCGCTGCCGGCTTGCGGCTCACCCCGCCCCTGTGGTCCAAGGGCGGTGTGAGCACGCTTGAATCAGGAATGGATTTGTTCGAGGCTGGACCGCAGGCTTTGCCGCGTGACCCCCTGGCCGTGCTGCGCGACGTTTTCGGGCATAAAAGCTTTCGCGGCCAGCAGGCCGATGTCGTGGATCATCTGGTCGGCGGCGGCGACGCCGTGGTGCTGTTCCCCACCGGCGCCGGCAAATCCATGTGCTACCAGATTCCGGCGATTTGCCGCCCCGGCGTCGGCATTGTCATCTCGCCGCTGATCGCTTTGATGCGCGATCAGGTCGAAGCGCTGCGGCAGGCGGGCGTGGCGGCAGCGGCGCTCAATTCGTCGCTGACCGCCGAAGAGTCCGCCGAAGTGCGCGGGCAATTGCGGCGTGGCGAATTGGACTTGCTCTATGTGGCGCCCGAACGGGTGGCGACGCCGGGCTTTGCCAATATGCTGAGCGATATCGACATCGCGCTGTTCGCCATTGATGAGGCGCATTGCGTGAGCCAGTGGGGCCATGATTTCCGCCCCGAATATCGCGAGCTGAGCAAGCTCACCGAGCTGTTCCCCGGCGTGCCGCGCATTGCCCTCACCGCCACCGCCGATCCGACGACGCGCGAAGACATCATCGAGCGGCTGGGGCTGGAAACGGCGCAGGTGTTTGCCACCAGCTTTGACCGGCCCAATATTTCCTATTCCATCGTCGAGCGCGACAAGGCCCGCGACCAGCTGCTGAGTTTCCTGGCGGCGCATAAGGGCAGCTCGGGCATTGTCTATTGCCTCAGCCGCGCCAAGGTCGAGGACGTCGCCGACTGGCTGAGCGGCAAGGGCATTCCGGCTTTGCCCTATCATGCCGGTCTGCCGGCCGAGCGCCGCAACGCCAATCAGGATGCGTTCCTCAAGGAGGAAAATGTCTGCATGGTGGCCACGGTCGCCTTCGGCATGGGCATCGACAAGCCGGACGTGCGCTATGTGGCGCATATGGATCTGCCGGCCTCGATCGAGGCCTATTACCAGGAAACCGGCCGCGCCGGCCGCGACGGCCAGCCCGCCGATGCCTGGATGAGCTATGGCATGGCCGATGTGGTGCAGCGCCGCCGCATGATCGACGAGGGCAATGCCCCCGACGAGATCAAGCGCGTCGAGCACGGCAAGCTCAATGCGCTGCTCGGGGTTTGCGAAACCGCCGAGTGCCGCCGCAAGGCCATTCTCAACCATTTCGGCGAGGCCCATCCCGGCGCTTGCGGCAATTGCGACACCTGTCGCTCGCCGGTGGAATCCTGGGACGGCACCGAGGCAGCCATCAAGGCGTTGGCCGCCATCTACCGCACCGGCATGCGTTTCGGCGCCGCCCATGTCATCGATGTGCTGCTGGGCAAGGCCACCGAAAAGGTCGAACGCTTCGGCCACCAGAACCAGCCGGTGTTCGGGCAGGGCGCTGATCTCGATAGCAAGACCTGGCAGTCCGTGTTGCGGCAGTTGACGGCGGGCGGGCTGATCGTGGTCGACCACGCCAATCATGGCGCGCTGACGCTGGGCGAGGGCGCCCGGGCGGTGTTCAAACGCGAGCGGGTGGTCACCTTGCGCAAGGATCGACCGAAAAAATCCGTCGATGTGCGCCGGCAATTGGCGAGCAGTGTGCAGCTGCCCGAGCCGGCGATGTCGGTGTTCAATGCGCTGCGCGAGGAACGCCTGCGCATCGCCAAACAGCAGGGCGTGCCGCCTTACGTCATTTTCCACGACGCCACTTTGCGCGCGATGGCGCTGGCCCGGCCCCGCCATCCGCATGACATGCTCAACCTGCCCGGCGTCGGCCAGGCCAAGCTCGACCGTTATGGCGAGGCGTTTTTGGCGGTCTTGGCGCAGCAGGATTAGGACCGAGCAGCCTCGACTGCTGCCTCGGTGTGCTTGGCCCCACCCCACCCTCATTCCCTCCCCATCAAGGGGAGGGAGGCGCAGGCCGCGATGGCTGTGTTCATCGTCTCCCTCCCCCTTGTGGGGAGGGATCAAGGGTGGGGGGGCACACGCGCCGGCCTAGTAAATACCCTTACGGAATTCACCAGGAAACGGCTTTGATCTCTCGCTAGACCGGGATGCTGCTAAGTTTTGTTCATGGGTAACAAAACATTAAGCATGATCCACTGATGTTTCACGCCACTAATAGCTCGCAATTCATGCCGCCGCCTGCGCTTGCTTTGGGCGATTGGCTGGGTGAACTCTGGCAGACGCGCTGGTGGCTGTTGGCGGGCGCGCTGGGCGGGGCCGTGTTGGCCGTGCTCACGGCGCAAGTGGTGACGCCGAGCTACCGGGCCAGCGCGCAGATTTTCGTCGATCCGCAAAACCTGCAATTGCTCGAACGCGATTTGACGCCCTCGACCGCCTCGGGCGATGGCGGCGTGGTGTTGATCGAAAGCCAGGCACGGGTCATGGCTTCGGACTCGGTGCTGCGCGCCGCCGCGACCCAGCTGGGGCTGGATCAGGACCCCGAATTCGCAGGGCCCATCAACCCGCTAAAGGCGCTGCTGGATGGGAACGTCTCGGACGCGCCGCGCGATGAGCTCAGCCGGGCCGTCACCGCGCTGGGCAAGGCCGTGCATGTGGTGCGGCTGGACCGGACCTATGTGGTCGATATTCACGCCGAATCCGAAAGCGCCAGCAAGGCGGCCGCTATCGCCAATGCTGTGGTCGGCAATTATCTGGCCTTGCGCGAAGCCCAGCGGGCGGAACAGGCCGGCCGCGCCTCGGCGACGCTGGAAGGGCGGCTGACGCAATTGCTGGCCGAGTTGGAGGTCGCCGAAACCGCCGTCGAGCTCTATCGCAGCGCCAACAATATTGTCGAAACCGGTGGCCAGTCGCTGCTTGAAGGCCGGGTCGGCCAGACCAGCCAGGCGCTGCTCGCCGCCAATAATGCGGTCGAAGCCGCCACCATCCAGCTGGCGCAATTGCGGCAGCTGGCGCTGGACCCCGACCGCATCATTGCCGCGCCCGAGGCCATTGGCTCGGTCGATATCACCCGGCTGCGCAGCGAGCTGCAAAGTGCTGTCGCCGATGCGGCGACGCTGCGGGCTACGCTGGGCGCGCGCCATCCCCGCTTGCAGGTGGCGGAGCAGCGTGTGGCGCTGGCCCGCACTGCCATCACCGCCGAAATCGGGCGGCTGCTGGATGCCGCCGAACTGGGCCTGCAGCGGGCCGAGCAGCAGGCGGCGGCGTTGAGCCAACAGATGGAAGCTGCGACCACGGCGCTACAGGATACCGACTCCCGCCGCATCCGCCTGCGCCAGCTGGAACGCGTGGCCGAAGCCAGTCGGGCGATCTATGAGGACGCGCTGCTGCGCTCGCGTGAAACCGCCGAGCAGGCGCAGATCGATACGCTGAATGCCCAGATCGTGTCGCGCGCCGTTGCGCCGATGGAGCGCAGCTTTCCGCCCAAACTCAGCCTGTTGCTGCCGCTGGGCGCCATCGCCGGGCTGGTGCTGGGCGGTTTCTATGGCCTGCTGCGCCAGCGCCGCAAGGCCACCAAATGAACCGGCGTGGCGCTCTGGCTGGGCTGGCCGGTCTGGCGGCGACGCCGCTGCTGCGCGCCGCCGAACCGGGCCGCATCGAGATCGTCGGCAATCGGCTGCAGTGGAACAGCGCGCCGCTGCGTCTCGCAGGCATTGCCATGGGCGATCCGGTCTATATCCGCGCCGGCCGCAGCCTTGATGATTATCGTGTGGTGGCCGAGGACTGGGCGGCTAATTGCGTGCGCATCAGCGTGCATCCCGGTCATTGGCGCTATGATCGAATGCTGCTGGGGCAGTTGCTCGATGCCGACATTGCGGCGGCGCGGGCGCGACAGCTTTTCGTCATTGTCGATTGGCACGCCATCGGTTTTCCCGACCTGTATGAGCCGGTTCCGCCGCCGCAATGGGGCTTGCCGGCCGACGCCTATCTGTCCTCCATCGACGACGCCATCGCCTTCTGGCGCGGCATGGCCGAGCGGCATGGCAGTGATCCGGCTGTGCTGTTCGAGCTGTGGAATGAGCCGGTGGGCGACGAGCGGCATTGGCTGTCGGATGGTGCTTTCTGGTCCGAGTTTCGGCCGGCCTGGGCGGCGATCACGACCGAAATCCGCCGCATCAGCGATAACATCGTGCTCGCGGCGGGCGGGCGCTGGGCGCATGATTTGACGGGCGCGGCCGCCGATCCGCTGGATGATGCGCGCACCGCCTATGCCTGGCATGTCTATCCCAATGAAGACCGCCATGCGCCCGACCGCTGGTTTGCCAGCCTCGGCGCGCTGGCCGAGCACAGGCCGATCATCGTCACCGAATGGGGCTTTTGCCCGGCATGCGAGGATGGCTTGCAGGGCGGGTTCGATGACTTCGCCATGCCGTTCGCCCGCGATGTGCTGGACGGATTAGGTCTCGGCCACACCGCCTGGTGCTATAGCCCCGGCGCCGCGCCGGCCCTGCTGCGGCAAGACGATACGCCGTCTTCCTATGGGCGCTTTGTGCGCGACTATTTGCGGGGCGCGACATGATTGCCGCGCTGGCCCGTTTTGAGCTGCGGGTGCTGCTGGTGGGTGGCATTGCGCTCTGCGCCATGCTGGTGCTGTGGACGCAGGCGCAGCCCTTTGCCAGCCTTGCCGATTATGGCGTGCTGGATGATCCGACCCGGTCCAATGGCCTGCGCCGTAATCTGACGCTGCTCCTCCTCGCCCTGGCCTTGCTGCTGGTGTGGCGCGGCGGGCAGACTGGTCGGCTGTGGCAGGCGGTCAGTCCGGGTTTGGTGTCGATCTTCCTCTGGTTTGGCGTGACGGCGCTGCTCTCGCCCAGTGCCGGGCTGGCGCTCAACCGGCTGGTGCTGGCCGGGGTGGTCATCGCCATCGCCGTCTGCCTGCCGCTGCTGTTCGCGCGGATGGAAGACTTTGTCCTGACGCTGGGCGTGGCCACCAGCCTCGCCATTGTGCTGTGTTTTGGTGGCGCCCTCTTTGCCCCCGATCTGGCCATCCATTCGGTGCGCGATAATGTGGAGCAGGGCCTCGCCGGCGATTGGCGCGGCATGTTCCGGCACAAGAATGATCTGGCGCCGATGGCGATCCATTTCACGCTGGTCGGCATTTTGTTGTGGCGGCTGGGCTGGCGGGTCTGGGGCGGGGGTATTGTTCTCGGGGCGCTGGCGCTGCTGGGGCTGTCCGGCGGCAAGTCGGCGGCCTTGCTGTTGTTGCCGGCGCTGGGCGGGGCGCTGCTGATCACCCGGCTGCGTCCGGGCGGCGCGCTGCTGGTGGCGCTGCTGCTGGTTGGTGGGCTGTCGCTACTGACCATTGGCGGGGTGGCCTTTGCGGCGGTGCGGGCGCTGGTGGCGCAGCTGCCTGATCCGAGTTTTACCGGGCGCACCGATATCTGGCAGCTCGCTCTGGAGGCCATCGGGCGGCGGCCGGTGATTGGCTATGGCTACAACGTGTTCTGGGACACTGGCGCGACCTATGCTATCGCCGGCAGCGGCGACACGGCGGCGCAGGTGTCGCATGCCCATAACGGCTTTCTCGATATCGCCATTTCGGCGGGCATTCCTGGCTTGTTGCTGGTGCTCGGTTGGGCCGGCATCGCGCCGCTCCGGCATATTGCCGCCATCAGGGCGCGGGTGACCGATGCCGCCGAACGGGCGTTTCTCGACTATCTCGTCGCCGGCTGGCTGTTCACCCTGCTGATGTCCAGTCTTGAGGCGGTGCTGTTCAATCGGGGCGACTCGATCTGGTTCACCGGGTTGCTGGCCATCGTCTGTCTGCGGCTGTGGGCGCGGGCGGAGTTGGGGCGATGAGCCGGGTGCTGCAATTGCTCAGCAACAATGCGCCGGGCGGCGTGCCGGTGCTGGCCGCGATGGTGGCCAAGGGCTTGGCCGCGCGCGGGCATGAGGTCGAGACGCTGGTGCTGCGCGAGGAGCCGGGGCTTGTGGCGCGCCGCATCCTGATGGGGCGCTATGATGCCATTCTGTCCTATCAGGTGGCGGCGGGGCTGGTTGGCGGACTGCTGGGTGGGGTGGTTGGCGTGCGGGTGCGGGCGACCCACCTCACCGCCATTCCGTCGGCCATGCGTGGCCCTTGGCGCGTGCTGGATCGGTGGTTCGGGCAAGTGGGGCTGCACACTGCCATCGTCGCCAATTCTGCGGCCACCGTTGCGGCTGTGGACACCTATCCGCCACCCTATCAAAGCCGCTTGCGGCTCATTCCGCATGGGGTGGCGCCGCTGCCCAAAGCGGTGACCGGTGGCTGGGCTGGGCGGCTGGCGATTCCGCCACTGGCGCCGCTGCTGGTGACTGCTGGCCGGCTGGCCGAGCAGAAGAACCATCAGCTCGCGGTGGCTGCCTTGGCCGAGCTGCCGACCGCCCATCTGGTGATTGCCGGCGATGGGCCGCTGCGCCCGGAGCTGCTGCAGCAGGCCATGCGGCTGGGCGTGGCGGCGCGGCTGCATCTGGTGGGCCATCTGGATCGGTCGGGTCTGGCGGGCCTGCTGGCGGAGGCCGATGCCTTTGTGTTCCCCTCGCTATGGGAGAGTTTTGGGCTGGTGGCCGTTGAAGCCGGCATGGCGGGTCTGCCCATCATTGCAGCCGACCTGCCGGTGCTGCGCGAGGTGCTGGCGCCGGCCGGGACAGTGGCCTTCCATCCGGTTGACGATGCTAGCGCGTTGGCAGCAGCGGTGCGGACGCTGTTGGCCGACTATCCGAGTTCGGCGCAGCGCTATACGGCGGCTCTTGCCCTGCGCCAGGCCTATGCGGTGGAGCGGATGATTGATGATTATTGCCGCCTGATTGCCAGCAACTGACGGGCACCAAACAGGTCCCAGCGCCAGCCCAGCCACAAGGAGGCTGCCAGCACCGGCAGCAGCGCTACCCACCAGCCGGCGAGATGCAGGAGCATTAGCCCCACTATGCTTGTGCCGGCACAGACCAGCAGGGCGAGCCCGGCGCGGGCAAGGTCGACTGGCATCAGCCGCGTCTGGCGATCGGCGATGAGGAAACCGAGCAGACCACCGAGCTGTGCCAGTGCGAAGGCGGCGGCGGCGCCTGTCGGGCCGAAGGCGGGCACCAGAATAGCGACGCCAATAGCGGTGAGCGCCAGCATGGCGATATTGGCAATCACCTCGCGCCGCACCGAGCCGGCGAAATAGATCACCTGGCCGAAATAATAAGCGCGCAGCGTCAGCGCGCCGGTGCCCAGCACGATGAAAGGCAGGATCGCCGGGGCGGCGGCGGCATAGTCGGCATCGAGCAATACGCCGAGCAGGCCGGGACCCAGCACCAGCCAGCCGGTCATGCCGAGCAGCACTATGGTCCATAGCGTGAGGAAGGCGCGGCGGAGTATGGCCCGGCGTTGCGCAGTATCCGCCCCCAGCGCCTTGGCCTGCGACACATAGGCGGCGGCGATGGCTTCGCCCAGCACGACAAAGCTCTGTCGGGTCACGTCGCTGACCGCTCCATAGGACCCGACCGCAGCGGCGCCGGCCAAGCGCTCGAGCACCAGCCGATCCAGATTGAGGGCGAGGGCCGCCGCTGCCAATGCCACGATCAGCGGCCAGCCATAGCGGAGGAGCGCCATGACATCGCCGGGTTCGGGCCGGGCGATGCCGTCGCGCCACAAGGCGCGTAGCACCGGCGCGGCGGCGAGAGCTTGGCCCAGGCCAATGGCGGTCAGCAACAGACTGGCCGATTGGGCCAGCAGCAGCGCCAGGCTGCCCAGCGCCAAGATCAGCACGCCGCGCAGCAGGCCGGAGGCTGTCACCTCGGCGACCAGCAGGCGGGCCCGGCCCAGTTCGACAGCGCCGATATGGATGATGAAGCCCAGCGATAGCACGGCGATCCCCAACGCCGTCTCCGGCGCTACCAGACCCGTGGCGAGGGCGAGCAGCAGCAGGACGCTGCCGAGCGCCGTGACCGCGCCGAGCGCCACGATCAGCGCTCCGGCCAGCCGCGCGGCGCGGGCCGGGGCATAGACGCCGAAATGGGCGTGCAGCAGCCATTGGCAGAGGGTGGCGAAGACGATGAAGCTGGTGGCGAAGCCGACGAGATAGACGCCATACACCGCCGGCGTGGCCAGCCGGGTGAAGATGGCGACCGACAGCAGGTTGAGCCCGGCAGCCCCCAGACGGGAGACCATATACAGCGAGGCGTGGTGGTCGTTCAAGATTTTTGGATTGATAAGTATAGGTGCATAGGGAAAATCCAGTAATATTAACCCGTTAAATCAAGTAACGTGGCTTTGGATTATCAGATCAGATTTAAGTAATTCAATTATTACCATCTGGTCGATGATGATTATTTACGAGAATAGCCAAAGCCGATCTATCGTGATGCTGGTGCGCGCCATGTCGGGCGGCGGGGCGCAGCGCGATGCCATCGAGCTGGCCAATGGGCTGCTGGCGGCGGGCTGGCCGATGCTGGTGGCCACCCTCGATGCAGAGGGGCCGCTGCGCGATTTTCTGGCGCCTTCCATGCCACTGCTCGATCTGGGCGGGGGCAAGCGGCTGCGCATGGCACGCGCCGTTCCGGCGCTGACGCGGATGCTTCGGGCGCGGCAGCCGGGGGCCATCATTGCCTCAGAGGCGGCGGGCAATTGTCTTGCGGTGGTGGCGGTGCAGCTATGCCCACCGGCGCTGCGGCCGCGAATTATCCTGCGCGAAGTGGCGGCGCCGCTGGCGGCCAGGCGCGCCGATCCCTATTGGCAAAACCGTCTCGGCTATCATCTGGCACCCTGGCTCTATCCCCGCGCCGATCTGGTGCTGAGCTTCACCGCCGGGGTGCGGCAGGAATTGGTGGAGCACTTCGGCGTGGCGCCGCAACGGGCGATCAATCTGGGCACCAATGCGGTGCTGTCGGCGGCGCGGTTGGCCGAACTGACCGTGCCGGAGCGGCGCGAGGCCGGGCATATCATCGCGGTGGGCCGGCTGTCGCGAGAGAAGGATTTTGCTGCGCTGATTGCCGCTTTCGCCGTATTGCGCGACGAGCGCATGGTGCGACTGACCATTCTCGGGGAGGGGCCGGAGCGCCCGGCGCTGCAGCGTCTGGTGCGGCAATTGGGGCTCGATGATTGCGTCATGCTGCTAGGCTTCGTTGCCGAACCGAGTGACTGGGTGGCGCGGGTCGGGCTGCTGGTCTCCTCCTCGCGGCATGAGGGCTTTGGCAATGCCATTGTCGAGGCCCTGGCCTGCGGCACGCCGGTGGTCGCCACCGATGCGCCCCATGGCCCGCGCGAAATCCTCGCCAATGGGCGCTTCGGCCTGCTGGTGCCGCCCAACAATCTGCATGCACTGGTCCATGCCATGCGCCGTGCCCTCGATGCGCCGGTGGACCGCGCGGCGCTGCGGGCGCGCGCCGCCAGCTTCACCACCGAGGTCGCCGTGTCGCGCATGAACGCGGTTCTGGCCAGCCTGGGTCTGACGCCGCTGCCGCTACCCGTCCGCGAAGAGGTCTGGTGATAGAGCTGTCCCACCCCATTGCCGGCCTGTCGCGCCGACTGGCCCGGACCATCCCGTTCCGGCCATTCCGGCTCAGACTGAGCCAGCCGATGGTGTCGTTCAGCTTTGATGATTTTCCGGTTTCTGCCGTTGAATACGCCGCGCCGCAGCTCGAAGCGCTCGGGGCGCGCGGCACTTTCTATTTCGCCGATGCGCTGGCTGGGGGCAGCGAGAACGGCCAGCAGATTGCCAGCCGCGATCAGGTGGCTGCATTGGCGGCGCGCGGGCACGATATCGGCGGCCATACCAGCGCCCATCTCAATGTCCAGCGCTGCGCGCCGGATCACCTCATTGCCGATGTGACTGCCAACACTTCGGCAATCGCGGCGCTGAGCGGGCGGGCGCCTACCTCCTTCGCCTACCCGTTCGGCGTCGTGTCGCTCAATACCAAGCGCCTGCTGGCGCCGCTTTATGCCGGGCTGCGCGGCATCCAGCCGGGGATCAATCGCGGCTGGATCGACCTGGCGCATCTGCGGGCCGAGGAGTTGTATGACGCGACGCTCAGCCCGGCGCGGCTGGACCGGCTGCTGGAAGATCTCGTAGAGGGTGGCGGCTGGCTGATTTTTTACACCCACGATGTGCAACACGCGCCCAGCAGCATTGGCTGCTCGCCGGCCCATTTTGGGCTGGTGCTCGACCGGGTGCAGGCGCGGGGGCTGGCGATCCATCCGGTGGCCGAGGTTTTGGTCGCAAGCGGAGCTTTGCGATGATGGCGGCGATGCAGCGCGACGACGTGCCGGCTGTCGCCGCTCTGTTTTACCGCGCCTTTCGCGGTGGTGGGGCGCCATCGGCGGCGTTCCTGAGCTATCTCGAGCGTAGCTTCTTCACCGCGCCCAGCCATGACCCGGCTGTGGCCAGCATGGTGCATCGCGATGGCGACGGCATTATCGACGCGGCGCTGCTGGTCATTCCCATGCAGGTGCGTATCGGGGAGCGGGTGCTGACCGGTCGGCTGATGAGCAATTACATGACCGATCCACGCCAGCCGACGCGCGGCGGGGCCAATATGGTGCTGACATTGCGGGCGCGGCATCACGATTTCTGTTTTTCCGATAGCGCCAATCCGGTCAGCGCCGACCATTGGCGGGCGATTGGTGGCCATGTGCTGCCGGTGCAGAGCCTGGATTGGCGGCGGGTATTTCGCCCGGCGGGATGGCTGGCGCAGCGGATGCAGCGCCGTGTGCCGGGCTGGTTGCGGCCAATGCTGGGTGGCGTGGCGCGGGGCATCGATACGCTGTTGCGGCGCCTGGTGCCGGGGCTGCGGGCAGTTGGTCCGGCCGTTGGGACGCCGATGGCGCGGGATGACTTCATTCAACTGGCGCCGGGGCTGGTCGAGCGCTTCGCGCTGCATCCGGTGTGGGGGGCGGAGGAGCTGGGCTGGCTGCTCGAGATGGCGGCGCAAAATCCGGGGCATGGCAAGCTGCACCTGCGCGAACTGCGCGATGGCAGAAGCGAGCTGGCCGGGTGCAGCGTGTTTTATGCCCGACCGGGCGGCATGGCGCGGGTGCTCAATATTCTGAGCCGGCCAGGGCAGGAGGCGGCGGTGGTCGGTGATTTGCTGGCCCATCTCGATACGCTGGGGTGTCTGGGCGCAACGGGGCTGGCGCAGCCGTTTCTGATGGCGGCGCTGGGGGCGCAGAAGGGCATGGTTTTCGTGCCGCGCGGCGCTTACTGCATTTCCACTAGGCATGCCGAAATCACCGATGCAGCGCTGCGGGGCGACGCCTATCTCGGCGGGCTGATGGGCGAGGACTGGAGCCGGCTGCTCGACGATTTTCACGATTGAACCCGGCGGCGACGCCAGCCATTGTGCGGCCATGAGTGAAACTGCTTCGCCGCGCCCCCGCCTCGCCATTGTCGACATCGCCCGTGGCGTCGCCATTCTGGCCATGGTCGTCTATCATTTATGCTGGGACCTCAGCTATTTCCGCTTCATCCCGGCCGATGTGGGGCATGACCCGGAATGGGTGCTGTTTGCCCGCAGCATTCTGGCGGCGTTCCTGTTTCTGGTCGGGGTTGGGTTGGTGCTCGGCCATGGTCGGGGCATTCGCTGGCGCGGCTTCTGGCGGCGCTGGGTGTTTGTGCTGGCCGGGGCGCTGATCATCAGTGCGGCGACCTGGTTCACCTTCCCGGATAGTTTTGTCTATTTCGGCGTGCTGCATGCCATCGCGCTGTTCAGCCTGCTCGGGCTGGGCTTCGTGCGCACGCCGCTGTGGCTGGTGATCATTGCAGCGATTGTCTTCATTGCGCCGACCTTCTTTTTCTCCGACGCGCTGTTCAATGAGAAAGTGTGGTCCTGGCTCGGCTTCTGGCAGGTTCCGCCGCCGACCAATGATCTGGTGCCGGTATTCCCCTGGTTCGGCGCGGTGCTGGTCGGCATCATCGCCACCCGGCTGCTGCTGGCCTCAAGCTGGTACGAGCGGCTCGCCGCCATCGCGCCGGGCGGACGCTTGCCCAAGCTGCTGGCTTTCCTCGGGCGCTGGAGCCTGCTGATCTATCTGTTGCACCAGCCGATCCTGCTCGGGCTGGTCTATCCGGCCGCAGCGGTGCTGCAACCGCAGGTGGCGATGCGCAGCAGTGATTTCCTGCGCTCCTGCCAGAGTACCTGCGAGGCGGGCGGCACCACGGCGCCGCTCTGCACCATCTATTGCCAATGCGGCCTGGAAGGGGTCGAAAAGAACGGGCTGTGGAATGCCATCGAGACCGGCATGGTCAGCGCTGCCGAGCAGGCGCTGCTTGATGCCCAGAACCGGCAATGCTCCGCTGTCATCTACCCGGCGCCCGCTGTGCCGCAATGAGGGTTGGAACGTTGCGATTTGCGTTTTTTGTGACGATTCTGTCTTGAATGGTAGGGCGAATGAGGGTTGACTGAGCGGGCGAGCTAATCCGGTCCGATACTGCGGAATACGGTAGTTTGCCCCCAATTTCGACCCACACTTATATTGACGTCTGGATATTCCCTTGACCACCGAGAAGGCTGGCCGCGTCCATTCACGCGGCGATGCACGGGAACATGTGGCCGCTGCGCATGCCGGCAAAGGCCAGAGCCCGCTGACCCGGATCACGCTGTATTCGCTGCGCCATCCCTGGCAGGCGAGCGCCGCCATCGGCGCCACCATAATTGCCTCGGTGTTGCAATTGATGGTGCCGCGGCTATTGGGGCATGCGGTCGATCAGGCGCAGGGCATTCTGGGCAGTGGCGGCGAGGGGGCCGAGGCGGCGCTGTTCATGAGCGCCATGCTGCTGCTCGGCGTTTCGGTGGCGCGCGGCTGCTTCACGCTGGTGCAGAACTATTATTCGGAATCGGTGGGCCACCATGTCGGCTACGAGCTGCGGCTGGCGTTTTATGACAAGGTGCAGCGCCTGTCCTATTCCTACCACGACAAGGTCCATACCGGCGATCTGATCACCATGGGCCTGCTCGATCTCGACGGCGTGCGGATGTTTTTTTCCACCGGCTTCGTGCGCATGATCCTGCTCTCGGTGCTGATCGGGGTCGGCGCCTTTATGCTGCTGACCACCGATGTGGTGCTGGGGCTGCTGGCGCTGAGCTTTGTGCCCTTCGTCGCCTGGCGCTCGTCCTCGGCCCAGCTGACCCTGCGCGCCACCTGGGTCATCCTGCAGCAGAAGCTCTCGGCGCTGACAAGGGTGATGGAAGAAAATCTCGGCGGCATTCGCGTCGTGCGGGCGTTTTCGGCGCAGGATTTCGAGCTGGCCAAGTTCGATCAGGCGTCCAAGGAGGCGCTGGAGCTGGCGCATGATCGCGTCCGCATCCGGGTGCGCAACACCTCGGCCATGACCTTTTCCTTCTTCGCCGCCATGGGGCTGGTGCTCTGGGTCGGCGGCAACAAGGTGATTGCCGGCGAGATGAGCGTCGGTACGCTGGCGAGCTTTCTCACCTTCATGACCATTTTGCAGATGCCGGTGCGTCAGCTCGGCCTGATGGTCAACTCCTTTGCCCGCGCCTCCACCTGCGGCGAGCGCTTCTACGCCTTCCTCGATCAGCCGCTGGCCATTGTCGATGCGCCCGGCGTGCCGGACCTCAAGGTGACCGAGGGCACGCTGCGCTTCGAGGATGTGCATTTCACCTATGAGGGTGCCACCCACGCCACGCTGAATGGCGTGTCGTTCGAGGCCAAGGCCGGCCAGACCATCGGCATTGTCGGCGCGCCGGGCAGCGGCAAGTCGACCCTCGCCCATCTGATCCCGCGCTTTTACGATGTCAGCGGCGGCAAGATCACCATTGATGGGCAGGATGTCAGCCAGGTGTCGCTGCAATCTCTGCGCCGCGCCGTCGCTGTGGTGCAGCAGGACAGCTTCCTGTTCACCACCACCATCGAGAATAACATTGCCTATGGCGATCCCTGGTCCAAGGAGACCAAGATCGAAAAGGCCGCTGAAAGCGCCCAGCTGCACAGCTACATCATGGGCCTGCCCGCCGGTTACGACACCGTGGTGGGCGAGCGTGGCGTATCGCTCTCGGGCGGCCAGCGCCAGCGCCTGTCGATTGCCCGCAGCCTGGTGCTCAAGCCGGCGGTGATGGTGTTTGACGATAGCACCGCCGCCATCGATGCCGGCACCGAACACCGCATTCGCAGCGCCATCCGCCGCTATGCCAGCAATCGGGTGACGCTGGTGATCAGCCACCGGCTGAGCTCGCTGCTGCATGCCGACACCATCCTGTTTCTCGAAGACGGCAAGATCATCGAGCAGGGCAGCCACGAGGAACTGCTGGCGCAGGGCGGCCGCTACCGCGCGCTCTATGATTTGCAGACCCGTCCCACCGATGATGTTGAGCTGGGGAGCGCTGCCCAATGAGCGCCATTGACGAAGACGATCGCGACGTCGCCGCCTTTCCGGGCCAGCGCCCGCCCCGCGCCAGCGTCGGCAGCCACCGCATCGAAGAAGAGATTTTCGGCAAGGCCTATGATCCGCGCACCGTGCGCCGCATCTGGGCGTTCGTCGCGCCCTATCAGGCCAAGATCTATCTGTCGGTCGCAGCGGTGCTGATCTTTACCCTGACCCAATTGGCGATTCCGCTGATCATCGGCCGCGCCATCGACAGCGGCATGACCGAGGGTGGCAACACCACCAATCTGTTATGGGCCGCCGGCTCGTTCGCGCTGGTGGTGGTGATCAATTTCGCCGCCTCCTGGGTGCAGGAAAGCCAGGTCGGGCAGGTGGCCGAGCATGTGCTGTTCGACATGCGCCGCGCCATGTTTGCCCAATTGCAGCGCGTGTCGCTGAGCTTCATGGACAAGACCGAGGTCGGCCGGCTGATGAGCCGGTTGCAGGGCGACGTCAGCTCGATGCAGGAATTCCTCGAAACCTCGGTGATTTCGGTCGGCGATCTGGTGCTGCTATTCGGCATTGTCGCCGTGCTGCTGACGCTCGACTTCCGGCTCGGGCTGCTCACGCTCAGCACCATGCCGGTGCTGTTCATCGTGCGCATCTTCTGGCTGCCACCGGCCAAGCGCGCTTTCTGGGCGGCGCATGAGACCAATTCGATCACCGCCGGCGCCATGGCCGAAGGCATTAACGGCGTCCGCACCGTGCAGAATCTGGATCGTCAGAAGGTCAATTTCGACCTGTATGACGACAAGGCCTTCAACAATCTGCAGACCCAGCTCACCGGTTCGCGCTTTGCCCAGGTGATGGTGCCGATCGTCGACAGCCTCACCGGCATCGCCATGGCGATCGTCATCGTGGTCGGCGGCTCGCTGGTGCTCAATGGCAGTCTGGAGATCGGCGTCATCGTGGCGTTCATCTTCTATATCCAGCGCTTCTTCGACCCGATCCGCTCGCTGACCATGCAATATTCCATCATGCAGCGCGCCATGACCTCGGGCCGCCGCATTACCGAAGTGCTCGATATTCCCGCCTCGATCACCGACAAGCCCGACGCCGTGGTGCTGACGCGCGACATGGACGGTTCGGTGGAGTTCCGCGACGTGGTGTTCGGCTATAGCGCCGACCGCCCGGTGCTGAAAAATGTCAGCTTCACCGTCAAGCCGGGCGAGACCGTGGCGCTGGTCGGGCCGACCGGCTCGGGCAAGACTTCGGCCATGTCGCTGGTGCACCGCTTTTACGAGGTGCAGGGTGGCGCGGTGCTGGTCGGCGGCCATGACGTGCGCGACATCACCCAGGAATCGCTGGGCGAGCAGGTCGCCATGGTGTTGCAGGAGCCGTTCCTGTTCACCGGCAGCGTGTTCGACAATATCCGCTACAACAAGGCCTCGGCGAAGCTGGACGATGTGATCGCGGCGTCCAAGGCGGTCGGCGCGCATGAGTTCATCACCCGCCTGCCGGGCGGCTATGACAGCGTGCTGGAACAGCGCGGCTCCAACCTGTCGCTGGGGCAGCGCCAATTGCTCAGCTTCGCCCGGGCGCTGGTGGCTGACGCCAAAATCCTGGTGCTCGATGAGGCCACCGCCAATATCGATTCCTACACCGAGCGGCAGATCCAGAAGGCGCTGCTGACCCTGCTTGAAGGCCGCACCGGCATGGTGATCGCCCATCGGCTGGCCACCATTCGCGGCGCCGACCGCATCATCGTGCTGCAGAACGGCGAGATGATCGAAACCGGCAATCACGACGAGCTGATGGAAAAGCAGGGGCTCTACGCCAAGCTGTATAATATGAACTATGCCAGCTTTGACGATATCCCGGACGATCTGGTGGCGCAGGCCAATGCGCGGGCGGCGAGTACGTGAGCGTTCGTCCTGTATTTTGATTGTGTGGCTCCACCCCCTCCTAGCCTCCCCCATCAAGGGGGAGGTAGAGATCGAGCTCTGGGCAGCATCTCGTAACACCCACGGCGTCACCCCGGCCTTGAGCCGGGGCCCATCCCCCGATCTCAGGATGGGTCCCGGCTCAAGGCCGGGATGACATCGCGTTTGCGGAACGCCTTGGCTATGCCTTCCGGCACCCCCTCATGCCGCATCTGTCATGGCGCGCTCAGACCAGAGCGGGCATGAGTTCTTCCAATGAGGGACTGAGATAATGAGTTTGCCGATAGTCGCCATTCTGCTGGCGTCGGTGTTTTTCACCGCCACGCTGTCAGGCATTTTCGGCATGGCGGGCGGGCTGGTGCTGCTCGGCATCCTGCTGCTGATCCTGCCGGTGGGCACCGCCATTGCGGTGCAGGGCGCCATCCAGATCATCGCCAATGGCTCGCGCGCCTATTTCTCGCGCAAATTCATCGATTGGCGGGTGCTGGCGATCATGACGCTGGGGCTGTTTACCGCCGGTGTCATCCTGTTCAGCGTCCGCTATGTCCCCGATCTGGCGAGCGTTTGCATCATCATCGGCGTGCTGCCGGCGCTGTTGTGGATACCGCAATCCTGGCTGGCGCTCGATGCCAGCAAGCCGCATCACGCCTTTATTTGTGGCCTGCTCGGTGGCGGCATCAATCTGGCGGTGGGCGTGGCTGGGCCGACCATCGACATGTTCTTCATCCGCACCCCGATGGACCGGCACACCATCATCGCCACCAAGGCGGCGGCGCAGGTGATCAACCATGCCGGCAAGGTGGTGTTCTACTGGAATGCCGCCATGGTGCTGAGCGGCTGGGAATGGGGCGCGGTGGCGCTGGCGGCGCCTTTCGCCATTGCCGGCACCAGCGCCGGCTATTGGGTATTGCAGCGGCTGACCGACGCCAATTTCAAGAGTTGGACGCGCCTGCTGGTCACCGCTATCGGTTTTTACTACCTGCTGCGCGGCATTTCCTTGCTGATCGGCGGCTGATCGTTATGGTGCCGCTCATCTGGGGAGATGGCATGGCACCGTTCGATAGCGTCACCGCACGCCTCATATTGCTGTTGGCCGATACCGGCTCGATTGGCCGCGCCGCCGAGCGCGAAGGCATTGCCTCGTCGGCGGTGAGCCGGCGGGTGTCTGATCTGGAAAGCCGGCTGGGCGTGGTGCTGTTCGATCGCTCGGCCCATGGCGTAAGGCTCACCACGGCCGGCGAAGCCTATGCCGATGGCTGCCGCAAAGTGTTGCGCGCCATCGCCGATCTCGACGCGGTGATGGCCGATTTCGGCAGCGGTCAGCGCGGCAGCCTGCGCCTGGCCGCCACCAGCTCGGCGCTGACCGGGCGGCTACCCGAATTGCTGGCGCATTACGCCGCCAAGCATGTCGGCATCGACCTCGACATTCAGGAAATGAGCGCGGCCAAATCGCTGCTGGCGCTGGATGAGGGACGGGCCGATATCGCCATTGTCTCCGACAATTACGATTTCACCCGTTTTGAAATCAAAGCCTTCGAGGATGACCGCGTCTGGGTGCTGGCCCCGCCCGATCATCCATTGGCCGCGCGCATCGAGCCGCGCAAAGATATCGGCTTTGCCACCGTCATCGATCATCCCATCGTCGGCATTCATCTGGCCGGCTCGCTGGACCGGCTGCTGGCCGAGGCTGCCAAAACCGCCGGCAAGCCGCTGCTGGAAAGCGTGCGGGTGGAAAGTTTCCCGGCGCTGGTGCGCATGGTGGAGGCCGGGTTCGGCATCGGTTTTTTGCGCTCGACGAGCCTGCATCTCCTGGCCGGCACCGATCTGGTCTGCGCCCCGCTGGCCGAGCCCTGGGCGCTGCGCCAATTGCTGGTGGCCCGCCGCAAGACCAGCCCGCTCTCGGCGGCGATGAAGAGTTTCATCGCGCTGTGTAGCGAGACCTATGTGCCGAGCGTGTAGGTTCGTTGGAGAACGCGAGCCCCGATGGGCTCCCTCCCCCTTGAGGGGAGGGCTGGGGTGGGGGTGTCGAAACCTCGATTGTAATGGAGGGCTGGGATAGCACGACACCCCCACCCTCGATCCCTCCCCTCAAGGGGGAGGGAGGCGATGAACACCGGCATTGTTGAACGCTGCCGCATCGCAGGAGCCGCGACAACTCAGCTCTTTCGTCTCGGCCTGTGGCATTCTATGAGTGAGATCATGTCCAGCCAGCGCAGCATCGGCAGAGAGATCGGGACGGCCCTGGCCGTGCTGGCCATCTATGTGCTGACGCTGCTGGCGCCGCTGCATCATGCGCGGGCCAGCCAGTTGGGCTTCGAAGAGCTGGGTTATTCCACTATCACCGCCAGCTGGGTGACCTGTACGCCAGCCGGACTGATCGGCGCCGATCAGGATAATCCGGTCAGCAAATGCCCCGCCACCGGCGTTGGCAAGACCGATCTGGTGCAGCCCACGCCTAGCGTGCTGCCCGCCGGGCTGACGCTGATGGCGCTGGCCCCGATTGCCGCGCCCAGTGTCCCGGCGATCATTGCGGCGGCCGCCGCGCCGCCGAGTGGACCGCGCGCGCCTCCGGTTGTGGTCTGAATTTTTGGCCGCTGGGCCAGCAAGACCAATTCAATTTCCGGAATTCCATCATGATCCGTTTGCTCAAGGCCGCCGTCGTGGCCGCCATTCTCACCGCTACCCCCGCTTTCGCCCATAATGGCGTGGTCCATCTCGGGCCGATCAATATCTCGCTGCCCTTCACCCGCGCCACCCTGCCCAATGCGCCGGTCGGCGGCGGCTTCCTGACCATCGAAAATACCGGCGCCGAGGCTGATCGTCTGGTCTCGGCCACCTCGCCCGCCGCCAGCAATGTGCAGATCCATGAAATGGCGCTGGAAGGCGACGTGATGAAGATGCGCCAGCTCGAAGATGGCGTTGAAATCCCGGCTGGCGAAACCATCGTGCTGGCGCCCGGCGGCATCCACATCATGTTCATGGGGCTCAATCAGGCCTTCGTCGAAGGCGAAACCGTGCCGGTGACGCTGACCTTTGAGAAGGCCGGTACGGTTGAGGTCATGCTGCCGGTCGGGGCCGCAGCCGCCGCTGCGCCGGAAGCCATGGAGCACCAGCACTAATGAATATGCATCGTTTTCGTATCGGGCTCTGGGTAGCCGTTGCCGCCGTGGCCGTGGTAGGCGCCGGCACTTATTTGCTCCGCCCGCAGCCAGCTGCCACTGCCACTGCCACCGCCACCACGGGCAGCTTCGGCGTCGGGCAATACAATCTGGTCGACCAGCGCGGCAATCCGGTGGATCAAACCGTGTTTGTCGGCAATCCCTCGGTGCTGTTTTTCGGCTTCACCCATTGCCCTGACGTTTGTCCGACCACTCTGGCCGAGATGAGCGCCTGGTTCGAGGCGCTGGGCGATGAGGGCAAGGATCTGCGCGCCTATTTCGTCACCGTCGACCCGGAACGCGATACGCCGGCCATCCTCGACGACTATGTGAGCTGGGTCAGCGACCGCATCACCGGGCTCACCGGTGAGCCAGCCGAGATCGACAAGATAGCCAAGGCCTGGGGCGCCTATCACGCCAAGGTGCCGATCGAGGGCAGCGATGACTACACCATGGATCACACCGCCTCGGTGTATCTGCTGGATCGGCAGGGCGGGTTCCAGGGCACCATCGCCTATGGCGAGTACAATGCCACCGCATTGGGTAAGCTGCGCAATCTGCTGGCTAAATCCTGATTCCAGGCCCGGCCGGATTAATTTCCGGCCGGGCAATTAAAAAGATGATGGAATGCGTCATCTTATCTTTTGACTCCGCCGATTCATCTGGCTAGTAAACCGGACCAACGCAGTCATGATTTTGACCGCGCCCCCGATTGACCGTTACTGGATTGGAAGCAGCCTTGCAGCTTACCCGTACCCCCGTACTCTTCGCCGCGCTCGTTGCCGGCGCGCTGTCGTTTTCCGCCCTGGCCGCAATGGCGCAGGACAAGGTCATTACCCACGCGCAGGGCGAGACCACGATCAGTGGCGTTCCCGCCAAGGTGCTGACGTCCGATTGGGCTGCCTTCGACAATCTGCATGCGCTCGGCGTTGCCGTCGCCGGCACCCCGGCTGGCAACGTTCCGGGCTATCTCAAGGATTTCGTGGCTGCTGATGCGCTGCCGATCGGCTCGCTGTTCGAGCCCGATTTTGAAGGCATTGCCGCCTCCGAGTCCGACCTTTACATCGTCGCCGGCCGCTCGGCCGCCGCCTATCCGACCGGCAAGGACATCCTGCCGACCATCGATTTGTCGGTGAACAATGCCGACATTATCGGTGGCCTCGAAGCCAATCTGGTGACGCTGGGCGGCATTTTCGGCCTCGAAGCCAAGGCTGCTGAACTGCAGGCCGCACTCGACGCCAAGGTCGCCGAAGTCACCGCCGCTGCCGAAGGCAAGGGCAATGCCCTGGTGCTGGTCACCAATGCCGGCAAGCTCGGCGTTTATGGCCCCGATAGCCGCGTCGCCTGGATCCACAATCAGGTCGGCATCCCCTCGGCCATGGCTGACGTCAGGGATGGCGATCACGGCGGCGACGGCGTGTCCTTCGAATATATCCTCGAAACCAATCCCGACTGGCTGTTTGTGGTCGACCGCGATGCCGGCACCGGCGAAAACGCTGGCGCCGCTGCGGCCTTGCTCGACAATGAGCTGGTCAACCAGACCAAGGCTGCCCAGGCAGGTCACATCGTTTACCTCGACCCCCAGGCCGCCTACATCACCATGCATGGCTATAACGGCGTGATGCTGATGCTCGACCAGGTGCTGGCCGGCCTCAACGGCTGATCGACCTGACTTGATCCCAGCCCGGCTGCCGCAAGGCCGCCGGGCTTCTGATGTTTTTAGGAAGGTCGGCCGGTGCGCCTGCTCATCCTCGCCATCGTGGCGACCCTGGCCCTTGCGGTCATCAGCCTGTTTGTCGGCGTCAGCGACGTGTCGCTGAGCGGTTTGCTGTCGACCAGTGCCGAAGACCGGCCGATGCAGGTGCTGCTGATCAGCCGGGTGCCGCGCACCCTGGCCATCATCCTGGCCGGCAGCTCCATGGCGGTGGCCGGGCTGGTGATGCAGATGGTGGTGCGCAATCGCTTCGTCGAACCCTCCACTGCCGGCACCACGGAATCGGCTGGGCTCGGCTTTCTTGTCGCGACGATTTTCGTGCCGGGCTGGCCGCTGATGGGCAAGATGCTGATCGCGGCAGCGTTCGCGCTGGCCGGCACGGCATTGTTCCTGCGCATCCTGCGCGTGGTGCCGCTGCGCGATGTCATGCTGGTGCCGCTGGTCGGCATCATGCTGGGCGGCATCATCGGCGCCGTCACCAGCTTCTTCGCCTATCGCTTCGATTTGATGGCGTCGATGCTCGCCTGGAACATGGGCGATTTTTCCGGCATTTTGCGCGGGCGCTATGAATTGCTGTGGATCGGGCTGGGGTGCCTGGGTCTGGCCTATGTCGCCGCCGACCGCTTCACCGTGGCCGGCATGGGCAAGGATTTCACCACCAATCTGGGGCTGAACTATCAGCGCGTCATGGTGCTGGGGCTGGTCATCGTCTCGCTGGTCAGCGCCGTGGTGCTGGTCACCGCCGGCTCCATTCCGTTTCTTGGCCTGATCATCCCCAATCTGGTCAGCCTGATGATCGGCGACAATATGCGCCGCACTGTGCCCTGGGTGGCAGTGAGCGGCGCCGGCTTCGTGCTGGCCTGCGATATTCTGGGCCGCGTCATCCGCTACCCCTATGAAATCCCGATCAGCGTCGTGGTCGGGGTCATCGGCAGCGCCGTGTTCCTCTATCTGCTGCTGGGGACGCGTCGCCATGCCTCCTGACACCCAGACCGCTACCTTGGGCAGGTTTTCGCTGCGGCCGGCCTGGCTGACCCGCCCGGTGCTGGTGCTGCTGATCCTCGGCGCGCTGGCGCTTATTTCCGTCGCCTGCTTCATGACGCTGGGGGCCAAGGGCAGCTGGAGCTTCGTGCTGCCGTTCCGGGGGCGGAAGCTGCTGGCGTTGAGCCTGGTGGCCTATTCGGTGGCGGTCTCCACGGTGCTGTTCCAGACCGTCACCAATAACCGCATCCTGACCCCGTCGATCATGGGCTTCGACGCGCTCTACATCCTGCTGCAGACCGCCGTGGTGTTCTTCCTCGGCGTCGGTGCGCTGACCGCGCTCGATCCGCAACTCCAGTTCGGCGTCGAAGTCGTCGTCATGGTGGTGTTTTCCGGGCTGCTGTTCCGCTGGCTGTTTCTGGGCGAGGAGCGCAGCCTGACCCTGCTGGTGCTGGTCGGCATCGTCTTCGGCATTTTGTTCCGCAGCCTCAGCCAGTTCATGCAGCGCATGCTCGATCCCAATGCCTTCAATGTGCTGCAGGACAGTTTTTTTGCCAGCTTCGCTACGGTGGATACGACGCTGCTGGTGGTGGCCGCGGCCATCATCGTCGCCGTCACCCTTGTCGGGCTGCGATTGATGCATACCTATGACATTCTCTCGCTCGGCCGCGCCCATGCCATCAATCTGGGTGTCGACTACAAGCGCACCGTGGTCATCATTCTGATGCTGGTCTCGGTGCTGGTGGCGGTGTCCACCGCGCTGGTGGGGCCGATTACTTTCTTTGGGCTGCTGGTGGCCAGTCTGGCGCATTCGCTGGTCGGCAATAGCCAGCATAAATATGTGCTGCCGGCAGCGGTGCTGCTGGCCATCACCTGCCTCGTCGGTGGCCAGACCGTGCTGGAACGCGTCTTCGCCTTCGATACCGCGCTCTCGATCATCATCGAGTTTCTCGGCGGCATCGTCTTTATCATTCTCGTCCTGCGGAGGGCTGCACGTTGATCGTCACCCATGGCGTCACCAAACATTACGGCAATGCCTGCGTCGTCGACGGCGTCTCGCTGACCCTGCCGGGCGGTGGCATCACCTCCATCATCGGTCCCAATGGCGCCGGCAAATCGACGCTGCTGTCGATGGTCAGCCGGCTGATGGCGATGGATAGCGGCACGGTGACGGTCAACGGTCTCGACGTCACCAAGACCCCCAGCGATGTGCTGGCGCGGCGGCTGTCGATCCTGCGGCAGGACAATCACATGACTGCACGGCTCACCGTGCGCGATCTCGTGAGCTTTGGCCGCTATCCCTATTCCAAGGGCCGGCTGACCCCAGAGGATCAGCGCCATATCGAGGAGGCCATCACCTATCTCAATCTGGTGGAACTGGCCGACCGCTTTCTCGATGAACTCTCAGGCGGCCAGCGCCAGCGGGCTTTCGTCGCCATGGTGCTGTGTCAGGACACCGATTATGTGCTGCTCGACGAGCCGCTCAACAATCTCGACATGAAACATGCCATGGGCATGATGAAGCTGCTGCGCCGCGCCGCCAACGAGCTGGGCAAGACCGTGGTGCTGGTGCTGCACGACATCAATTTCGCCTCTTGGTATTCCGACTACATCGTGGCGATGAAGCACGGCAAGGTGGCGGGGCAGGGCCCTGCCGACCAGATGATCGATCCGGTGGTGCTGTCAGAAATCTACGAAATGGATATCAAGGTCCACGAAATCGGCGGCCAGCGGATTTCGGTCTATTACGACTAGCTCGGCTGGCTCCACGGCGCCTGCTGGGCTAGTTTGCGCAAAATCCCGCGTATCAGGAGCCGTCCGTGAAGCCTTCGATTTCCATCATCACCATCGGGGTCGACGATCTGGAGCGGGCCTTTGCCTTCTATCGGACGCTGTTCGACATCAGCGACGAGCAGATCGGCGCCGGGGAGGACCATGTCGCCTTCTTCTTCGACAATGATTTCTCCTTCGTGCTGTTCCCGCGCGAGCAGATCGCAGAGACCGCCGGCAAGGATGCCGTGATCGCCGGCACACCCGGCTTCGTGCTGAGCCATCAGGCCGCGAGCGCGACCGAAGTCGATGACATCCTCGACAAGGTGCTGGTCGCCGGCGGCACCATCATCACGCCGGGCACCGAGTCCGAATGGGGCTATTCCGCCTATTTCGAGGATAGCGAAGGCAATGTCTGGGAATTGATGGCCACGCCGCCGGCGAACTGAGGCTTGCCCACCAGCCGTCACCCTCGGGCTTGACCCGTGGGCGTTATACTTGCTGTGTGTTGGGTCAGTGCAGGGCCCTCGGGTCGAGCCCGAGGGTGACGATCCGGGAGGGGGAAACCCTCAGTCCTAAAACCCGCCGCCAGTTTTGAAGCCCGAATGTTTGCGCGTGCCGGTCGAGCCAGTGCGGGGGCGGGAGAAGCCGCCGCCGCCGCCGCTGCTGGAGCCTCCGCCCCAGCCGCCCCCGAAGCCGCCGCTATTGCCTTTGGACTTGCCGCCGCCAAAGCTGGAATCGGGCCAGTTGAAGCTGCTGCCGCCCTTGTCGGCCCAGGGGGAGCTGGAACGCTGTCGGCCATTATTGGGCAGGCCAACGCCGCCGCCCCAATCCGAAGTACCGGCGCTCCAGTTCTGGCTGCGCCGCCACTGATCCCAATAGCTGGCTGCAGTAATGCCGCCGCGCAGGAAGTCGTTGAGCACGTCGCCTACCAGCTTTTCGTCCCGGAAGGTCGAGCGCGGATCGTCAAAGCGCTGCTTCTTGAATTCCCACTGGATGTCTTCCAGCTCGCGCCGCCGCGCCGCCAGTGTCCGTAGCCGCCCCTTCTGGTCGGCGGTTTCGGCGTCTTCGTCCTTGGCGCGGGCGCGGGCATCGTCGATCTGGGCCACGATAGTATCGTCCTGCCCGGTGCGGGTGCGACGGGCCTCGGCCAGCAGCGTCTGGATATCCTCGCGGCCCAGCGCCGTCGCCAGTTCCGACAACGCGCCCTCAAAGGCGGGGTTACTGTCCTGCGACAGCAGGCCCAGCGTCTTGGCGGTGTCGTCGCGCTGGTCTTCGGTGGCGACGATCTGGCTGTCCAGCGCCTCGATCTGGTCCTGGCTGGCCTGCATCGCCTCGCGCATCGGCTTGCCGCCGGCAGCGTCGATGGCTTCGGTTTCGAGTCTGTCGACCTCCGCCTCGGCGGCGCGCGCATTCTCGATCTGCCGCTCGGCATGCTCGCGCAGCCGCAGCGGGATCTCGTTGAGCATGGTGAAATTCGGCCGTGCCTTGTGGAAGCCCACCAAGCTCGCGACCATCCCGTCGAAATAGCGGATGAGATTGTTGGCGCGGTAGCTGGCGGTGCCGTAGCCGGCCTCCCACAGGTACATGAACAGCGGATCGTCGCGGTAGGGCTTGCCCTTCTCGTCGCGGTCGGTCTCGGCCTGTTCGGTCTTACGCATCGATTGCGCCGCGATTTCGCCCAGCTCGGTGGCCTGGGTCCGCTGGGCGGCGAAGGCGGGGTCGCGCGCGATGGTGGCGCCAAGCTTGGCGGCCAGCGCCTTGAGTTCGGCCTGATGGCCTTCAAAAACCTTGAGCGTCGCGGCGCGCTCGGCGGTCAGCCGACCCAAAGTCGCGTCGCATTCGGCAATGGTCTGCTCGGCCTTGCTCAAATCCTTGGCGCGGGCCTTGAGCATGTCGCGGGCTTTGGCCTCGGCGGCCGAAATGCGCCCGTCCAGCTCGCCCTGCACGGCAGGGTCGAGCCGCAACTGCGCCAGCTGCCGGAACAGCTCCGCCTCGTTTTCCTTGATCTTGCCCAGCTTTTCAGCCGACCGGGCGAGGCGCTTGGAGATTTCCTCCTCCTCGCGCCGAATGTCGCGCATCGCCTCGTCGAGACTGGCCAGGGCTTCAGGTCCGCGGATGCTCATTGCTCTACCACCGCGTCACTGCGCCGCCGAGAACGGGCATGTTATATTCAACATCGAGGAAGCCATCCGATTTGCGGCCGACTTCATTGACCTGGATGATGCCGTCATCGCGCTTGTCGGCGGCGACCCCGTCATAAACGCTTTCCGGCACGCGCACGCCCCAGCTGGAGACGATCTCGGTTTCCCCGTTTTCTTCATTGAGAATGGGCAGGCTCAGCGTGTTGCCGTCGGCATCGATCGCTTCGACCACGATATAGTAGTTGGTGGCGGCGGTGTTGATTTCGGGGATGGTCCAGAACCCCGATTGCACATCGGCGCGATTGACCACCCGCAGCACGTATTCCCGGCGCAACTGGTCGCGCAATGCTGTCAGATCGGCCACCGCCGCTTCGGCCGCTACGCGGTCGCCCTCGGCGGCAAAATTCTTGCCCCTTGTGCGCAGGGACTCGGCCTGCAGCACGGCCTGCTGCACCTTGGTTTCTTCAAAGATGGTGTCGTAGAGCCGGTCCAGCTGCGCCGGCAGGCCTTCGGCCAGCTCGATCCGCGCCTGTTCGGCCCGCCCGTTCTGATAGGGCTGCCAGACGCCAAAAAAGCCGACGCCGAGCAGCACCAGCGCTAGCAGCGCCAACCCGACCGGCTTGCCCCAGCGTTTGCGACCGACATAGAGCCGCGCCAGCGTCGTGCCGAAGCCCGGCGCCGGCGGATCATAGGCGAAGCGGCTTTCCTGCAGTGCTGCCACACCCTCCTTGAGGATGTGGTCGGGCACTTCGATGCCCTGCTGGTGATAGATGTCGCGCAGCTTGTCGATGAGCTGGCGTTCCTTGGCATCGGTGCCAAGTTCACGCACGGCCAAGTCCTGCCGGTGACGGAGCGTGTCGACCACGTCCATCGCCAGCATGACTTCATCCAGGGGCGCAGCGGGCTTCGCTGTCACGTCACTCATAGTTGGCGTTCACCCGAGGTCAGGGCCTTTCAGTTCTTGGTTTCAAGCAGCAGCGCATTGCCATCGGCGGCCAGGGCCGCCAGCCGGCGCTTGCCGTCTTCCACAGCATCGCGAATTTCGGCGGAGTTCTTGGTCGAGGCGATGCGCATTTCATTGATGATGGTGCGGCTCTTCTCCTGGAAGTTCACCACCGAGTCGACCAGCTTCTTGACCGCATCGGCACGCACCGTCGGGCCATAGCCGGCCTTGACCGCCTCTTCCTGCACCTTGTCACCGATTTCGGAGAGGGTTTCGAGGCTCTTGCTCATCCCTTCCTTCATCGCGTTGAGGGTCTGGGTCGATTCATGCAGCCCGAACATGCCGGTAAACGAGGCGCTGAGCGCCGTCAGCACGGTTTCGTTGGTCGAGAAGAACGAGATCGACTGCTGATACACCCGCTCCTTGGCATTGGTGGTCTGCATCAGCCGGGCCATCACGACTTCGGAGGTGTTGTAGGAGATGGTCAGATTGTCCGAGAGATCCTTGGCGATCTGGTAGCGCTTTTCCTCGTTCTGCATGTCGCGCAGCTTTTCGTCGCGATCCATTTCGAGGCGGGCGCGATCAGCCGGCACGGTGCCGGCATAGCCGGCGACGGCCGCCGAGGAGGCATTGAGGATGTCTTTTTTGGCTTCGAGGCGGCCTTCAGCGGTATGCAGCACTTCGAGCGCCATCACTTCGGACTGCTTGAGCGCACCGCGGAAGTCGCGATAGGCCTCGAGAATGGTCTGCTCGCGGTCGATCTGGTCCTTGGTGTCCTTGGTGACCTCAAGATAGATGTCGCGGATCTTGTTGAAGCGCTGGGCGATGTCGCCGCGGCTGACCTTCATCCACACATTGGAGGCGCGCTCCAGCAGGTCGAGCTTGTTGTCGGCCAACTGGTCGACCATGCCCTTGGCGTCGTCGCGGATCGAATCGAAGCCCTTGGTGATGTCTTCGTAGCGCTCGCCGATCTTCATGGCGGCGATCTGCTCGCGCACCACTTCGTTGAAGGCGCTGGCCTGGCTGAGCGTGCGGCCGATCAGCACCACGCGGGTTTCGTCCAGTTCGGTGATCTGGCTGAGCAGCCCGGTAATCGGCTGTTCGCCCTGCTGTTCGGGCCAGATGCCCAGGTCGCGAATGGCGTTGACCGCCTTGTCCAGATACTGCAACGGCTTTTCGGCCATCACGGCGACAGAGGCCTGGCTTGGCTGTGCGGTGGTCACTTCATCGGCCATTATTCGCTCCCGTAAACTGACGCCGGACCGGCGGAAGGCGCTTGTTTGCGCTATTAGATCGCTGCTGGCTGGCCGCATGACAATTGCAACACGGGGCCGGGGCAACTATTTAGACCATATTGGTGCGAAAAAGCCGCACGTAAAGAGCGGGGTTGCACGCCATGGCCGGGAATTCCTTGTTGACCTATCAAGGCGTTAATAGGGCGGCAGCGTCCTTGCAGCCAGTTGGGCGTCACTAATGGACTTTGGAGGCCGCTATCGCGTCGCCGCGCCCCGCATCGCCGTCTGGGCCGCGCTCAACGACACCGAAGTGCTCAAGGCCGCCATTCCCGGCTGTCACCGCATCGACTGGACCAGCGAAACCGCGCTCGAACTCGAGATCAAGGTCAATCTCGGCGTGGTCCACCCGGTATTCAAAGGCGATCTGGAATTGTCCGGCATCGTGCCGGCCCAGCGCTATACCCTGTCGGGCAAGGGCAAGGGTGGCCTGCTCGGGCTGGCCGAAGGCTCGGCCGACATCATCCTGTCCGATTCCGGCGACGCAACCCTGCTGGTCTTTGCCGCCCAGGGTGGCGCCTCGGGCCAGCTCATGCGGCTGGGCAAGGCCATTATCGGCAATTCGGCGCAGAAGGTGATCGACGGCTTTTTCGAGCGCTTTGGCGTAGCGATGGGCGCCGAGGTCACGCCGCTGGAACGCGACGTGACTCCGTCCTGATCGGGCCTATTGGCATAAAGTGGCCAGCAGAACCTTGCTCAATATTTGACCATTCGGAAAAAATTGCTCGATTCCCTCTTGCGGGCGTCTCGTTTGCACGATTGTATTCGCTGTAGCGCACGAAGATTGTCCGTTGGAAGACAAGCGCCAACGCTTCAGTGCGAGACAGGGAGACGAACTCAATGAAACTCACCACCTTTACCAAGGCCATTGCCGGCGGCGTCGCGCTGAGCGCAGTCCTCACTGGCGCTGCGCTCGCTGATCCGGCGCTGATCTACGATCTGGGCGGCAAGTTCGACAAGTCCTTCAACGAAGCAGCCTATAATGGCGCCGAGAAGTGGAAGGCCGATACCGGCGGCAACTATCTCGATCTCGAACTGCAGAACGACGCCCAGCGCGAACAGGCCCTGCGCCGCTTCGCCTCCCAGGGTGCCAATCCCATCGTGGTGATGAGCTTCATGTGGGAATCGGTGCTTGGCCCGCTGGCTGCTGAGTTCCCCGACACCAATTTCGTGGTGATCGACGCCGTGGTGGATGCGCCCAACGTGCAGTCCATCCGCTTTGACGAGCATACCGGTTCGTTCCTGGTCGGCGCGCTCGCCGCCATGAAGTCCACTGCCGGCACCTATGGCTTTATCGGTGGCATGGACGTGCCGCTGATCCACCGCTTCTATTGCGGCTATGCCCAGGGCGTGAAGGCGGTCAACGCCGATGCCAAGCTGATCGAAAACTACACCGGCACCACCCCCGCTGCCTGGAATGATCCGGTGACTGCGGGCGAGCTGGCCAAGGCTTCCATTGATCAGGGCGCCGAAGTGATCTTTGCCGCTGCTGGCGGTTCGGGTCTGGGCGTGCTGCAGACCATGGCCGACAACGGCAAATACTCGATCGGCGTCGACAGCAACCAGAACTATCTGCATCCCGGTTCGGTGCTGACCTCGATGGAAAAGCGCGTCGATAACGCGGTCATCGAAGCCTTCACCAATGCTGGCGACGACGCCACCTTCAAGCCCGGCAAGATCGATCTGGGTCTGGAAGGCGACTTCGTGGGCTACGCCCTCGACGAGTACAACAAGGACCTGATCACACCAGACATGGTCACCCAGGTTGAGGCGCTCAAGGCCAAGATTCTGTCGGGCGAAATTGCCGTCCACGACTATGAATCCGACTCGAGCTGCCCGCTTTAAGCGGCCAGCGCATGAGCGATAACACAAACATCACGCAGCGGCCGGACCCGGCCGCTGCTTCCGCACCGGCGAACGGCTGGGCCATCGAGCTTGAAAAAATCAACAAGCGCTTTGGGGCCGTGCACGCCAATAAGGATATCGACCTCAAGGTCGCGCGCGGCACCATCCACGGCATTGTCGGGGAAAACGGGGCCGGCAAGTCGACACTGATGTCGATCCTCTATGGCTTCTACACCGCCGATAGCGGCAAGATCCGCGTCAATGGCGCCGAGCAGGCCATCACCGACAGCCGCCATGCGCTGGCGCTGGGTATCGGCATGGTGCACCAGCACTTCATGCTGGTCGACAATTTCTCCGTGCTCGAAAACGTCATTCTGGGCGCCGAGGATTCCGGCTTCATCAAGCCCAGCCTCGACCGTGCCCGTCGCGAACTGGACCGGCTGGAGCGCGAATACGAGCTGGAAGTCGACCCCGACGCCATCATCGAAGATGTATCGGTGGGTCAGCAGCAGCGCGTCGAAATTCTAAAGGCGCTGTATCGCGGCGCCGAAATCCTCATTCTGGACGAGCCGACCGGCGTGCTGACGCCCAAGGAAGCCGACGATCTGTTCCGCGTGCTGCGCACCCTGCGCGAGCAGGGCAAGACGGTGATCCTGATCACCCACAAGCTGCGCGAAATCATGGCCATCACCGATGCGGTGTCGGTCATGCGCCAGGGCGAGATGGTGGCGACGGTCAAGACCGCCGAAACCTCGCCCGAGCAGCTGGCCGAGCTGATGGTCGGCCGCCGCGTGCTGCTGCGCGTCGAAAAGGGCGCCGCCAATCCGGGCAAGACCCTGCTGGAAGTGCAGAACCTCGTCGTCAACGACGATATGGGCATCACCCGGGTCAAGGATGTCAGCTTCACTATCCGCGCCGGCGAAATTGTCGGCATTGCCGGCGTCTCGGGCAACGGCCAGTCCGAATTGCTCGAAGCGATCACCGGCATGCGCGACCAGCGCGCCGGCAAGGTCATTCTCAATGGCAGTCCGCTCTCGCTGCGGGGCGATGATGGCGCGGCCCGCGCCCGCGCCGCCGGCCTCGCCCATGTGCCCGAAGATCGGCAGCGCATGGGGCTGGTCACCGGTTTTGCCGAATGGGAAAACGCCATTCTGGGCTATGCCACTAGTCCTGAATATGGCGCTGGCGCCATTCTCGATATCAATGCGGCCAAGGCCAAGGCGGAGGAGCACATCAAGACCTTTGACGTGCGCCCGGCCGATATCAATCTCAAGACCGCGCTATTTTCTGGCGGCAACCAACAGAAAATCGTGCTGGCCCGCGAGATGGACCGTGACCCCGATGTGCTGGTGGTCGGGCAGCCGACGCGCGGCGTCGATATCGGCGCCATCGAATTCATCCACAACCAGATCATCAAGATGCGCGACGCGGGCAAGGCGATCCTGCTCGTCTCGGTCGAACTTGATGAAATCCGCTCGCTGGCTGACCGCATCCTGGTCATGTTCGACGGCCAGATCGTCGGCGAGGCCGATCCCGCCACCGCCACCGAAGGCCAGCTCGGCCTGATGATGGCCGGCGTCGTCGAGGAAAGGTCCGTAAAGTGAGTGCGCTCAGACCCCTGCCGCGCTGGGCCGATGTGGCCCTGCTGCCGGTGCTCAATTTGCTGCTGGCCATTCTGGTGTCGGGCCTTGTCGTGCTGATGATCGGGCAGAACCCGTTCACCGCCATCTGGGCCATCATCACCGGCGCCTTCGGCAATGGCTACAACATCGGCTATACCCTCTATTACGCCACCAATTTCGTCTTTACCGGCCTCGCCGTGGCGCTGGCGGCGCATGGCGGATTGTTCAATATCGGCGGCAATGGCCAGGCCTATGTCGCCGGACTCGGCGTCATCATCGTCTCGCTGGCCCTGCAGGATACCCATTGGCTGATCGTCGCCCCGGTGGCGCTGCTCGCCGCGGCGGTGTTCGGTGGCGCCTGGGCGTTCATTCCCGGCTATCTGCAGGCCAAGCGCGGCAGCCACGTGGTGATCACCACCATCATGTTCAACTTCATCGCCTCGGCGCTGATGATCTACATGCTCAATCGCGTCTTGAAGCCCGCCGGCGTCTCCGGCCCGGAATCGGCGATGATTGCCGAAACCGGCCGCATGCCCAAGCTGGGCAGCTTCTTCGCGCCGTTCAATTACACCCCGGTCAACCTGTCGATCTTCGTCGCCCTGCTGGCGCTGGTCGGGGTCTATATCCTGATCTGGCACACCAAATTCGGCTATGCCCTGCGCGTCATGGGGCAAAACCCCACCGCCGCCCGCTATGCCGGCATTTCCAATTCCCGCATGATCATCATCACCATGACCCTGTCAGGCGCGCTCGCCGGGCTGGTGGCCTTCAACGAAGTGCTGGGGGTGCAGAACCGGCTGGTGCTGGATTTCGTCGCCGATGCCGGCTTTGTCGGTATCGCCGTGGCGCTGATGGGGCGCAACCATCCCATCGGCATCGGGCTGGCGGCCTTGCTGTTCGGCGCGCTGTATCAGGGCGGCAATGAGCTGCAATATGTGATTTCGGGGCTCGACCGCACCGTGGTGGTGATCATCCAGGCGCTGGTCATCCTGTTCACCGGCGCCATGGAAGGGCTGTTCCGTCCGGGTCTGCAACGGACCTTCATGCTGTTCTCGCCCGAGCAAAAGGCCGAGGCCATCGCCGTGTCCACCGCCAAGACGACGGAGAGCTGAGCCATGGATATTGGCGCCATTCTCTCCATTCTCGATGCGACTTTGCGCCTGTCGACGCCGCTGCTGCTGGCGTGTCTGGCCGGCATGTATTCCGAGCGGGCCGGGGTGTTCGATATCGGGCTTGAAGGCAAGATGCTGGCGGCCGCCTTTGGCGCTGCGGCCGTGGCTGCCGTCACCGGCTCGGCCTGGCTGGGCCTCTTGGCTGGCATCGGCGTTTCGGTCGCCACGGCGGCGTTGCAGGGCGCCGCCGCGATTTCGCTCAAGGGCAATCAGCTGATTGCCGGCGTCGCCATCAACATGCTGGCGGCGGGTCTCTGCACTTTCCTCGGCCAGCAATGGTTCCACCAAGGCGGCCGCACCCCGGCGCTGGGGCCGAATGGTCGCTTCGGCACCATTGATCTGCCCTTCGTCAATGAACTCTCGGGCATCCCCATTCTCGGCCCGATCTATGCCGAGCTGATTTCGGGGCATTATCTGCTGGTCTATGTGGCCTTCCTGATGGTGCCGATCACCGCCTATGTGCTGTATCGCACCCGCTTTGGCCTGCGCCTGCGCGCCGTCGGTGAAAACCCCAAGGCGGTGGATACGGCCGGCATTTCCGTCACCAAGATGCGCTATCAGGCCGTGTTGATTACGGGCGTGCTATGCGGGCTGGCCGGGGCCTATTTCTCCATCGCCCAGGGCTCGGGCTTCGGCAATAACATGACCGCCGGCAAGGGCTTTATCGCTCTGGCAGCGCTGATCTTTGCCAAGTGGAAGCCGGTGCCGGCCATGTTTACCTGCCTGCTGTTCGGCTTCCTCGATGCGCTGCAGATCCGCCTGCAGGGCGCCAGCCTGTTCAATATCGAAATCCCGGTGCAGGCCATTCAGGCGCTGCCCTATGTGCTGACCGTGGTGCTGCTCGCCGGTTTCATCGGCAAGGCCGTCGGGCCCAAGGCCGGCGGCGTGCCCTATACCAAGGAGCGCTAGCCCCAGCGGGCGGCGCAAAAGGACGTAACATGTCGAAGACACCGACTGACGAGGCCCTGTTCAAGGCCGCCGAAGCCATTCGTGCCAAGGCCTATGCGCCCTATTCACGCTTCTCCGTCGGGGCCGCTATTCTGGCCGATGACGGCAAGATCTACTCCGGCTGCAACATCGAAAACGCCGCCTATCCGCAGGGCAATTGCGCCGAGGCCTCGGCCATCGCCGCCATGATCGCCGGCGGCGGCAAGCGCATCACCCGCATCTATGTCACCGGCCCGGGCAAGGCGCCGGTGACCCCCTGCGGCGGCTGTCGCCAGCGCATCCGCGAATTCGCCGATCTCAGCGTGCAGGTGATCTCGCACGGCGTCGATGGCGAACCGCTGGTCTGCACCCTCGACCAGTTGCTGCCCCATAGTTTTGGCCCGGAGTATCTGCCGAAATGACCACTGCCGCCAAAATCATCCAGAACCGCGCCGGCGCCGAACCCATCACCGCCGCTCTGGTGCTCGGCTCGGGCCTGTCGGCCATTGGCGATCTGCTGGGCGACAAAATCACCATTCCCTATGGCGAGCTGGAAGGCTTTCCCGGCGGTGGCGTGTCCGGCCATGGCCGCGACCTGCTGATCGGCTCCATGGGCGGCAAGCGCCTCGCCATCCTCACCGGCCGCGAGCATTATTACGAGCACGGCAATGCCGCCGCCATGCGGCCGGCGCTGGAGGCAATGGCCGAACTCGGCACCGAGACGCTGCTGCTGACCAATTCGGCCGGTTCGCTCGACCCCCGCTTTGCGCCCGGCGATCTGATGCTGATCTCCGATCACATCAACTATGCCGGCATGAACCCGCTGATCGGCGAGCCCACCGATCGCCGCTTCGTCAATCTGGTCGATTGCTACAATCCCGCTTTGCGCGCCAAGGCCAATGCCATTGCGGCGCGGCAGGGCATCAAGCTGGGGGAGGGGATTTACCTGTGGTATTCCGGCCCCAGCTTTGAAACCGTCGCCGAAATCCAGATGGCGGTGCGACTGGGCGCCAACGCCGTTGGCATGTCGACGGCACCCGAAGTCATTCTCGGGCGTTTCCTTGGTATGAAGGTCTGGGCCTGCTCGTCCATCACCAATATGGGCGCGGGCCTCTCGACCGAAAACATCAGCCATGAGCATACCAAAACCATGGCGGTACAGGGCGCGACAAAGCTCAAGCAGCTGATCCCCGCGCTGGTGGAGGAGCTATGAGCCTGCGCGTTGTCGATACCGCCGAAACCCATATGCCGCATAAGCGCAATCCCGGTTTCCCGCTCGATCTCGATTGGGTCGAGCGCGTCCGCATGAACCGTTCGGCGCTGGAGCGCCGCGCCAGCACCATCGGCACCCGCCGCACGGTGAAAAAGGACTATCAGCTGGCCTGGCTGCTCAAGGCCATCACGTTGATCGATCTAACGACGCTCAATTCCGACGATACTGACGGGCGGGTCGAACGACTCTGCGCCAAGGCGCGCTATCCGCTGCGCCAGGACATTGTCGATCGGCTCGATATTGGCGGGCTGCGCATCCTGCCCGGCGCGGTCTGCGTCTATCATAATTTCGTCAAGACGGCGGTGGCAGCGCTTGAGGGCACCGGCATTCCCGTCGCGGCGGTCTCCACCGCTTTCCCGCATGGCCTCGCGCCCGTCGAAACCAAATTGCGCGAGATCGAGCTGTCGGTCGCTGATGGCGCCAAGGAAATCGACATCGTCATCGAGCGCGGCATGGTGCTGCGCGGCGACTGGCAGGGGCTCTACGACCAGATCCGCGCCTTCCGCAAAGCCTGCGGCGATGCCCATATCAAGACCATTCTGGGCACTGGCGAACTGGCCACCCAGACCAATATCGCCAAGGCCTCGCTGGTCTGCATGATGGCCGGCGCCGATTTCATCAAGACCTCGACCGGCAAGGAGAAGGTCAACGCCAATCTGGTCACCAGCCTGACCATGATCCGCATGATCCGCTGGTTCGCCGACGAGACCGGCATCGAGATCGGCTACAAGCCGGCCGGCGGCATCGCCACGGCCGGTGACGCCATCAAATATATGGCGCTGATGAAGGAAGAGCTGGGCACGCACTGGCTGCAGCCGCATCTGTTCCGTTTCGGCGCCTCGAGCCTGCTGACCGATATCGAGCGCCAGCTGGAGCACGGCCTGACCGGCCACTATGCGGCGGACTACCGCCAGCCGATGGTCTAGGGACCTCGGTAGTATTTTTCAGGAGGAGGCACTTGGCTCTTTTCCATCGTCATTGCCGGGCTTGTCCCGGCAATCCATCTGAGTTTCGCATGCTTTGAGCGCGCTTATGGATCACCGGGACAAGCCCGGTGATGACGGATTGGAGAGGGTCGGGCCAACAGGAGAACGACATGAACAAGATCGCGCAAATCTTTCAGTCCCTCGATTACGGTCCGGCCCCGGAGGCCGCTGACACCGCTATCGCCTGGCTGGACAGCCATGATCGCAAATTCGGCCATTTCATCGATGGCAAATGGACCAAGCCGGGCGCCTCCACTTTTTCGTCCGATAACCCGGCAACCGGCGCGCCACTGGCGCAGATCAGTGATGGCACGGCCGAGGACGTCGACAAGGCGGTCAAGGCCGCCCGAACCGCCTTCAAGGGCTGGAGCGCACTCAGCGGTTATGAGCGCGGCAAATATCTCTATGCCATCGCCCGCGCCATCCAGAAGCACAGCCGGCTGTTCGCGGTGCTCGAAACCATGGACAATGGCAAGCCGATCCGCGAAAGCCGGGACATCGATATTCCGCTGGTCGCCCGCCATTTCTATCACCATGCCGGCTGGGCCCAGCATCTGAGCCGTGAATTCCCCGATGCGGTGCCCTATGGCGTCTGCGGCCAGATCATCCCGTGGAATTTCCCGCTGCTGATGCTGTCGTGGAAAATCGCCCCGGCGCTGGCCGCCGGAAATACCGTCATTCTGAAACCCGCCGAATTCACCTCGCTCACCGCCTTGCTGTTCGCCGAAATCTGCGAGCGCGTCGGCCTGCCCAAGGGCGTGGTCAATATCGTCACCGGCGCCGGCGAAACCGGCGAGGCCATTGTCGCCCATGAGGGCATCGACAAGATCGCCTTCACTGGCTCGACCGAAGTCGGCAAGGCCATCCGCGCCGCCACGGCCGGCACCGGCAAGGGCCTGTCGCTCGAGCTGGGCGGCAAGTCGCCCTATATCGTCTTTGAAGACGCCGATATCGACAGCGCCATTGAAGGGCTGGTCGACGCCATCTGGTTCAATCAGGGCCAGGTCTGCTGCGCCGGCTCGCGGCTTTTGGTGCAGGAGAGCATCGAGGACCGCTTCATCGCCAAGCTCAAGACCCGCATGGCGAGCCTGCGCATCGGCGATCCGCTGGATAAATCCATCGATATCGGCGCGCTGGTCGCCCCGGTGCAGGTCGAGCGCATCCGTGAGCTGATGCTACGCGGCAGCAAGGAAGGCGCCATCATCTATGAGCCCGATGGCGACCTGCCGAGCGGCGGCTGCTATCTCAAGCCGGCGCTGGTGACCAATGTATCGCCCGCCAATACGCTGGTGGCCGAGGAAATCTTTGGCCCGGTGCTGGTGGCGATGAGCTTCCGCACGCCCGAGGAAGCGGTGGCCTTGGCCAACAACACCAAATATGGCCTCGCTGCCACCATCTGGAGCGAGAACATCAATCTGGCGCTCGATATTGCCCCCAAGATCAAGGCCGGCGTGGTCTGGATCAACGGCACCAATAATTTCGACGCCGCCGTGGGCTTTGGTGGCTACAAGGAATCCGGCTTTGGCCGCGAAGGCGGCCGCGAGGGCATGAGCGCCTATCTCAAGCCGGCTTGGGAAAAGACGCTGAAGGCGGCTGCACCTAACGCCGCCCCGGCGAAGGCGGCAGCCAATCCGCTCGATTCTGGCCATCTCGACCAGACCGCCAAGATGTATATCGGCGGCAAGCAGGCTCGTCCCGATAGCGGCTATTCCCGCGCCGTGCTCGACCCGAGTGGCAAGCTGATCGGCGAGGCTGGCGACGGCAACCGCAAGGATATCCGCAACGCCGTCGAAGCTGCCCGCGCCGCTTTGGGCTGGTCGACCACGGCCGCCCATACCCGCGCGCAAATCCTCTATTTCCTCGCAGAAAATCTCGATTATCGCCGCGATGAATTTGCCGCCCGCCTCAAGGCGCAGACCGGCGTCGATGGGGCCGAGGAAGTCGCGCTGTCGGTGGAGCGGCTGTTTGCCTTTGCCGGCTGGGCCGACAAATATGATGGCGCGGTGCATAATCCGCCCCTGCGTGCTGTCGCCGCCGCCATGATCGAACCGCTTGGCGTCATGGGCATCGTCGCCCCCACCAACCGCCCGCTGCTCGGGTCCATCGCCCTCATCGCCCCGTCGCTGGCCATGGGCAATACTGTGGTGCTGGTGCCCTCGGAGCAGTCGCCGCTGAGCGTGACCGACCTCTATCAGGTCATCGAAACCTCCGATGTCCCCTCCGGCGTGATCAACATTGTCACCGGCGATAGCGTCAACCTTGCGAAGACTTTGGCCGAACATGATGGCGTCGACGCCATGTGGTTCGTCGGCTCGGCCGAAGCGTCCACGATGGTGGAAAAAGCCTCGATCACCAACGTCAAGCAGACCTGGACCACCCGTGGCCTGGCCTATGATCTCGCCGACCGGCGCTTTGAAGGCGATTATTTCCTGAGCAAGGCCACCCAGGTCAAGAATGTTTGGATTCCCTACGGGGCGTAAGCCCGGATCGCCCCCTCCCATCCTCCCCCATCAAGGGGGAGGTGCCGCTCAGTGAGTGGACTGGATCGAGCCCAGCGAGTGGAGAGATACCTCCCCCTTGATGGGGGAGGCCAGGAGGGGGTGGAGCAACAAGCGCCGCCCGCAGAAAGACCCTGAATGCTCTTCCTCCCGCAAGAAGTCATCGCCCGCAAACGTGATGGTCACGCCCTCAGCACTGAGGAAATCGCCGGTTTCATCGCCGGCTTCACTACGGGCAGCGTGTCTCATGCTCAGGCCGCCGCCTTTGCCATGGCGGTCTATTTCAACGACATGACCATGCCGGAGCGCGTCGCGCTGACCCTGGCCATGCGCGACAGCGGCACGGTGCTCGACTGGTCCGATCTCGATGGCCCGGTGGCCGACAAGCATTCCACTGGCGGCGTCGGCGACAATGTTAGCCTGATGCTGGCGCCGATCCTGGCTGCCATCGGTATTTACGTGCCGATGATTTCCGGGCGCGGCCTCGGCCATACCGGCGGCACGCTGGATAAATTTGACGCCATCCCGGGCTACACCACTAGCCCGGACAATGCCCTGTTCCGCAAGGTGGTGCGCGAGGCCGGCTGCGCCATTATCGGCCAGACTGCCGATCTCGCCCCCGCCGACAAGGCGCTCTACGCCATCCGCGACGTCACCGGCACGGTCGAATCCATCCCGCTGATCACCGCCTCCATTCTCAGCAAGAAGCTGGCGGCGGGGCTCGGCGCGCTGATCCTCGACGTCAAGACCGGCTCCGGCGCCTTCATGCCGACGCTGGAAAAGTCGCAGGCCTTGGCGCGCAGTCTGGTTGAGGTCGCCAATGGCGCCGGCCTGCCGACCCGCGCGCTGATCACCGACATGAACGAGCCGCTGGCCAGCGCCGCCGGCAATGGGCTGGAAGTGCGTAATGCGGTCGATTTCCTCACCGGCCAGCATCAGGATGCCCGCCTGCGCGAGGTGACCTTGGCGCTCTGCGCCGTGGTCGCGGAAATGGCTGGCGTTGCCAGCGATGCCGCTACAGCCCGCAAACTGGTGGATGAGGCGCTCGACAGCGGCCGCGCCGCCGACCGCTTTGGCCGCATGGTTGCGGCTTTGGGTGGGCCGAGCGACTTCATCGCCAACATGGATCGCTATCTCGCCCCCGCGCCGATCATCCGCGATGTCTTCGCCACCGGGCAGGGCGCTGTCTCCGCCATCGACACCCGCAGTGTCGGCATGGCCGTGGTCATCCTGGGAGGCGGGCGCACCACACCCACTGACAGCATCGATCATACTGTTGGCTTTGACCGCCTGCTTGGCCTCGGCGCCGCCGCCGATGCGCACACCCCGATTGCCCGCATCCACGCGCGCGACGAAGCCTCTGCCGCCGAGGCAGAAGCCCGCCTCAAATCCGCCTACCAGCTAGGGGATAGGGCCACTCCGCATCCACTGATTGCCGGCGCCATTTCGCCAGCCTAGCCTGCTCACGCCGACAAACCAGGAGTCCCCCATGCCGCGCGCCATTCTCTGCATTCTCGACAGCGTCGGCATTGGCGGCGCACCGGACGCCGATAAATATGGCGATGTCGGCTCCAACACTTTTGGCCACATCGCCGAATTTGCGGCGGCCGGCAAGGCCGACCGTGCGGGGTTGCGCGCCGGGCCGCTGAATGTGCCCAATCTGGACGCGCTCGGCATTGGCGCCGCCATTCAGCTCTCCACCGGCAGCCTGCCGCCCAATTTGTCAGCCACGCCCAAGGGCGGCCGCTTCGGCGTCGGCCGCGAAGTGTCGCGTGGCAAGGATACCCCCTCGGGCCATTGGGAAATCGCCGGCGTGCCGGTACCCTTCGATTGGGGCTATTTCCCCCAGACCGAGCCCACCTTTCCGCCCGAGCTGATCGCCGAGTTCATCAAGCGCGCCAAGCTGCCCGGCATTCTGGGCGACAAGCACGCCTCGGGCACCACCATCATTGCCGAACTGGGCGAGGAGAGCATCCGCACCGGCAAGCCGATTTGCTACACCTCCATCGACTCGGTGTTCCAGATCGCCGCCCATGAGGGCCATTTCGGGCTCGAACGCCTCTACGAAATCTGCCAGATCGCTTTTGAACTCACTGCGCCGCTGATGATCGGCCGCGTCATCGCCCGCCCCTTCATCGGGGAGGATGCCGCCAGCTTCAAGCGCACCGGCAATCGTCGCGATTTCGCGATTGCTCCACCTGAGCCGACCCTGCTCGACCGCAATCAGGGCGCCGGCAACCAAGTCTATGCCATCGGCAAGATTTCCGACATTTATGCCGGCCATGGCGTCACCCACAAAATGAAGGGCACCGGCCTGCCGCAACTGTTCGACAAGACGCTGGACGCCATGGAGATGGCCGACGACCACGCCTTCATCATGACCAATTTCGTCGATTTCGACAGCGAATATGGCCACCGCCGCGACGTGCCGGGCTATGCGGCGGCGCTGGAATATTTCGATTCCCGCCTGCCGGAAATGATCGCCAAGCTGCGCCACGACGATCTGCTGGTGCTTACCGCCGATCACGGCAATGATCCGACCTGGCCGGGCACCGATCATACCCGCGAACAGGTGCCGATCCTGGTCTTTTCCCCAAGCCTGGCTGCGGGAGAGATTGGCATTCGCTCCACCTTCGCAGATATTGGCGAAACCATTGCCAGCTGGCTCGGCCTCGCGCCCGGCCGCCACGGCAAATCTTTTCTGTAGTTGAGGTGATCGAATGAGCAAGGTCGTGGGCAATGTGACTGTCATCGATCACCCGCTGATCCAGCATAAGCTGACCATCATGCGGAACAAGGAAACCTCGATTGCCGGGTTCCGCCGCCTGCTGCGCGAGATCGCCCATCTGATGTGCTACGAGGTGACGCGCGATCTTGAGCTGGAGATGATCCCGATCGAGACGCCGATGTCCTCGATGGACTCGCCGGCAATCAAGGGCAAGAAGCTGGTCTTTGCCTCCATCCTGCGTGCCGGCAATGGTCTGCTCGATGGCATGCTCGACCTGGTGCCCGCCGCCCGCGTGGCCCATATCGGCCTCTACCGCGATCATGAAACGCTGGAGCCGGTCGAATATTACTTCAAGGCCCCCTCCGATCTGGCCAACCGGCTGATCATCGTCGTCGATCCAATGCTGGCCACCGGCAATTCGGCCACCGCCGCCATTGAAAAGCTCAAGGAGCGCGGCGCCAACAATATCCGTTTCCTGTGTCTGCTGGCCGCGCCCGAAGGCATCAAGAATTTCACCGAAAGCCAGCCCGACGTGCCGGTCTTCACCGCCGCCATCGACAGTCATCTTGACGAAAAGGGCTATATTGTGCCTGGTCTCGGCGATGCCGGCGACCGCATGTACGGCACCAAATAGGACTGACTAACCATGGCTAAACTTGCCCACACGATGATCCGCGTCATTGATGAAGCCCGCTCGGTCGATTTCTACGAGCAGGCCTTCGGGCTGGCCGTTGTCGACCGCGTGCCGTTCGAGGCGTTCACACTGGTCTATATGGCCGCCGAGACCGGCGGGTTCGAGCTGGAACTGACCATCAATCACGACCGAACCGAGCCCTATGTGCTGGGCGATGGCTATGGTCATCTGGCGGTGGTGGTCGATGATGTCGACGCCACCCATGCGCGGCTGGCCGAACTGGGCTACGGCCCGCGCAAGCTGGTCGATTTCAAGAATGGCGAGACGCTGGTCGCCCGCTTCTTCTTCATCGCCGACCCCGATGGCTACCAGATCGAAGTCATCCAGAAGGGCGGCCGGTTCCAGTAGGCGCCAGGCTCTTTCCCCATCACCTCTTTCTACCCTCTCCCCTTGTGGGAGAGGGACAGCAATTCTGCGTCCAGCAGAATTGCAGGGTGAGGGGGCTGCATCCGCCCATGCTTCAATGCTGAGGAAGCCCCCTCATCCGCCCTTCGGGCACCTTCTCCCACAAGGGGAGAAGGTATGACAAGGCGGAAGCGAAGAAATAGGTCGAGACCCAGCTGTCGAAATGCATCATATGCTCAACGTTTAAATGCGCCAAACAACTGATATCGCTATATTTTCTTTATTTCTGACCCGGCCTTTTCATCGTCACCATCAATGTTTTGCGCGCCGCAGATGCGCTTGTAACAGGCGTGTCTGTCAACCATAGTGCATAACATGGATGACGCAATGAAACTCCCGCCCTACGTCGTGCGCCGCGGCACGGTGCTGCAATATGTCCGCCGCATTCCCGGTGATCTGGCGCACGCCTATCCCATTCAGCGCATTCAACGCACGCTGGCTACCGCCAATGCCTCGGAAGCCTATGCCGCAGCGGCGCGGATCACCACCGAACTCGACGCCCAGTTCGCTGCCCTGCGCCGTGAAAAGGGCTTTGCCATCGGCATTATCCATGTCGATAGCTGGACCTGGCCGGATTGGGAGCAACTGGCCGCATGGTTCAAGGCGACACTAATCGAAGATGATCTCAAAGGGCTGCTCCTGGGCCGCAAGGGCCATGCCGTCGCGGGCAAGCCCGGGCGGCCGGTCGATCTCAGTCTGGCCTATCCCGATGCGCCAGCCCTGATCCAGCACGACAACCGGCTCAAGGACATGACCGTCGGCGAGTATGCCACCGAGCGCTGCGCCTTCGTGCAATCAATCGTACGCCGGCTCGGGGTCCCAGTGTCGCAGGCCAACCCGTATTTTGCCCGTTTCATGGCCGCAGCGCTGGCCGCAGAAATCAGGTTTCTGGATGTGGCGCTGCGCTTTCGCATGGGTCAGGATGTGCAGCATGCCCATCCTGATACCGTGGCTGGCCCGTGGCAGGCCGAGATTGCCAGCAGCACTGATGCACGGGTGGCCCGGATTATGGGCTCGGCCAACGCCCGGCAGGCGGCCGCCGGGAAATCTTTGTCTGATTGCCGCGCCGCCTATGCTGCCGAACGCATCCGGACCAACAAGCCCGCAACCGGCAAGCAATTGGACGACATGGATAAGACCATCGGTCTGTTCCAGACCCTGGCCGGGGTCAGCGATGTCGGTTTGGTGCAGCGCCGGCATATCATCGCCTTTCGCGACCAGATGTATGACAGCGGCCGCTACGCCACCGCTTCAGTCAACAAGCGCACCGGCTACATCACCACCCTGGTCAAGACGGCGGCCAACAAGGGCTGGATTGATGAGGCGGTCCGTGGCGACATTCGCCTGACGGTGCCGGATGGCGAGGATGCGCGCGAACCCTATTCGTGTCAGGATCTGCACACGATCTTCGGCCACGTACTGTTCACCGAGCGCCAGATCCCGGCGTCGGCCACCGCTCTGGACGTACTGCCATTCTGGCTGCCCCTGATCTCCTGTTTGCACGGCATGATTTCCAGTGAGATCCTGCAGTTGGGCCCGGACACGATCCGTTGCTATCCCGGCACCGATATTCTGTGTTTTGTTGTCACCACCAGCGGTGGGCGCCATACCAAAACCGTGGCGCGGCGGCGCTGGCTGCCGATCCGTAACGAACTTATCGGTCTCGGCTTCAACGAGCTTGTCGACACCGCCAGCGCTCAGGGCTGGACCACCCTGTGGCGATCGGTGGAGGACAAACATGGTGACATTGACGGCGTGTCGCAGCAAGTCTCGTCATTCTGGGCCGATTTTGCCCGCAACGAGCTCAAGATTAGTGATCCGCAGAAGACGCTGTACTCGTTCCGGCATAGTTTTAAGGACGCGACGGCGAGCGTCGGCGCCACCGAGGATGAGAAGAAGCAACTGCTCGGTCATGCCGAGACCGGCGCCACCAAGGGCTACGGCACCAAGAAGGAACCGCGGCCCGTTGATATCCACCGCCTCAATGCAATCGTTCAGGCAATGAGGTGGAGTTTTCTAGAAGGCCTAGGACGTAGTGAGGATTCAACGATTTAGGATTCCCAAGGGTAAGGGATCGTGATTCAAGGCTGATTTTTGGAGATCTGCCATAGCAGCGAGCGGACGAACATCGGGCTGTTTTTCGAAGCGATTTTGTGGATGGCGCGCTCGGGTGGTCGTTGGCGTGTGTTAATCTGCGTTGGGTTTGGCGTCGATCGGCATGATAAGTCATTGAAACGTCGATAGTTGGTGGGGTCCCAAGGTCGTGCGGGATCAAACAACTAGCCTCGATCACCTTCCGGTCGGAAACCGGGCCGTCAGCGCTTGAAAATGACGCCGCCAAGCCAGCCGGTAAAGAGCGCCAAAACCACGCAGACCAAGCCATAGAGGAGCGGAAACTGCGTGGACGACTGCGAAACGAAACGTTCAAAGCCCATTTTGCGCACCGAGAAGCCACTTGCTTTGCGGGCGACGATTTTGCCGTCCTTGAACACAAAGGTCTGGGCAACATAGCGGCCCGGCGGAACGCCAGCGGGAAGCCGTAATTGCGCGGAATAGACAGTATCAGACAGGAAGTTGACGCCGTTTTCCTCGATACCCAGAAGCGATTCTGCGGCCATTAGGCGGACCAGTTCGCGGCCAAAGGCCAGCGTCTGGATCGCCCCGGCCTGGTTGGGCGCCAGTGTGTAGGCTTCGGGCAGGATAAAATTTTCTGAAAGGGAGGTCAGGTCGGCGACAGAGCGCAAGCGGTCGCTCGACATCACTCGCAAAAAGCTCGGGAAGTCGTGAAATACCACCTCAGCGGTATTGAGCCAGATGCCGAACTGACGGGTCATCTTGCGCGTCACACGGTCCTGCGTTGGCCCCACGACCACGATCACGACCTGAAATGGACCTTCCGCAACTCCGGGTTGCTCGCCAACACCGGGAACGATGTTGCCGAACAGAGTGATCCGCTCCCCCGAAAAGCTTGAGGTAATCTCGACAGTATCATGGGACAAGCCCGTCAGTAGGCGTTCAGCCCGAACCGTGGAGGGTGAGATCAGCAATAGGCAAAGGCAGAGGACGAGACGGATCATTACCGGGCACCGACCACAGCCATGCTGTAGGCATCTGAAACCGGCAGGACGAGCGAGAGCCCGAACCGCAAGGCCACGGCCAGCACCAGCAGCGCCAGCAGGCCGCGCAATTGCTCACCGGGCAAATTTTTGCCGGCCACCGCCCCGAACTGGGCGCCCACGGTTCCCCCCACCATCAGGCAGAACGCCAGAATGATGTCGACGCTCTGGCTCTGCACTGCGTGTAGAACGGTAGTGACCGCCATCATCGCCACCACCTGGATCAGAGATGTACCGATGACGACATTACCCGGAACGCGCAGTAGATAGACTAGGGCGGGAACCATGACAAAGCCGCCACCAATGCCGAGCAAGGCCCCGACAAAGCCGATGAACAGGCCGATGGCGAGCACGGGAAGCACGCTGATATAGAGCCGGCTCTTCTTGAAGCGGATGCGCCATGGCAAGCCATGCAGCCAGCTACGCTGGCCCGACAGGTGGGAACGCACCACCATGCCCCGCCGCTGCTTGAGGATGGTACCGACGGATTCCTTGAGCATGATGATACCAACAAATCCGAGCAGGAACAGAAATCCCAAGGAGATGAACATGTCGAGCTGCCCCCTCCGGCTCAGCATCGAGAATGTCGCCACCCCAAAGAACGAGCCGACAATGCCGGATCCGATCATATAGGAAGCCAGATGGAGGTCGACGCCGCCACGGCGATAATGGCTGAGCGCGCCCGATGTGGAGGCCGCCACGACCTGGCCGGTGACCGAACCTACAGCCACCGGAGCGGGTACACCGGAAAAGATCAGCAGGGGCGTCAGCAAAAAGCCGCCGCCGACGCCGAACAGGCCAGAGAGAAACCCCACCGCACCACCGATCCCCACCAGGAAGAAGAGGTTCATGGAGAGTTCGGCAATAGGCAAATAAACCGTCATCGCTGGATCACTGCGGGCACACGCGCGACCTAAGCATCATAGGCCACTCGAAACCCGCAATTACTGGCACAAGAGTCAGCGGTTAGCGATGACCGGGCCGCGATACGATACCGATAGCAGTAGCTGATGTGGCACAAAAAAGAGCCGCCCTTCATCACCTTCTTATGGTTCTGAAGCGCGTGGGAATTGCGCGGACCGGCGGCAAGAATTGACGGCGAAACCTGAAAGGCATCGGAGCACCATTCCCAGACATTGCCTACCATGCCATAGAGGCCAGCGCCATTGGCGGGGAACGCCTTCACGGGACTGGTACCGAAATGGCCGTCCGCAATTGTATTGTCGTGCGGAAAACGACCCTGCCAGATATTGGCGAAGATCGCCAGATCGCCGGGTTCGTCATCGCCCCAGGGAAAGCGCGGATCGTCAAGTCCGCCACGGGCGGCATGTTCCCATTCCGCCTCGGTTGGCAGACGTCCACCCGCCCAGGCCGCAAAGGCGCGGGCATCGCTCCAGGAGATCTGCACAACAGGATGATCCGCCCGGCCAGAGGTGGACGAGTCGGGGCCTTCGGGCGCAGACCAGCAGGCGCCGTCGACCTTGACCCACCACGGGGTGACACTGTTGGATGGCGGGGGCGCCTTGTCGCCCAGCAGCCCCCTGAATACAGGGGACCAGCCAAACCGTTCTGCTTCGGTGACATAACCGACATCGACGACGAAGGCGGCGAAACGCGCATTGGTCACCGCGGTAGCATCGAGGGAAAAGGCCGCCAGATCGATGACACGCCTCGGCCCTTCTCCGTCCACCAGGATCAGCGGGCGGTCGGTACCAATAAAGCTTGTTGCCGCAGGAAAAAACACACGCTCAGAAGCGCTGTTGTTTCCGCGTGAAAATGCGGAAACCAGTTCATTTGCGGTGGAAGCACCACGATCGAAAGAGCAGCAGGACATTTCAATACAAACTCATCGCTTCGGCAGGCCGAAGACGCTTTGGGACCGAACCGCTAGCGATCAATTGCCCGCTCTTCCCAGAAAGCGGGCTCCGGCGACTGCACCATGATCTCGAGAATCTGCTCCCGCGGAATGACGCCGCAACGTTCTGCCCATTGCTCGTACATGGCCGCCATTTCCGCCACGCGGTCGCCACGCTGAGCGGCCAGGTCGTTCAGCTCGGTACGATCCTGATCGATGTCATAGAGTTCCCACGGTTTGGGGTAGTTCCTGACCAGCTTCCACTTGCCATCGCGTACGGCGGCATTGCCTTCGTGTTCCCAGAACAGCGGCTTGCGGGTGACCGCCGTACCGACGAAGGACGGCACCAAGCTGACACCCTCACAGGGCGGAACAGCGAGGCCATTACGACTTTCTGGATATTGGGCACCGGTAATCTGAAGCACCGTTGCCATAATGTCAGTCAGCTGGCCCGGATTGTGGCGGATGCCGCCCTTGTCCTCAATTCCGGCTGGCCAATGCACGATCAGCGGCGTCGAAATCCCGCCTTCATGGGTCCAGTGCTTGTAGAAGCGGAAGGGGGTGTTAGACAGATTGGCCCAGGCCGGGCCATAACTCTGATAGGTATCCTCGCCGCCCGGCATGACGTCGGTTTCGTTGCCGATGCGAACGTCGCGACCATCACGGGTCTTATACTGCGCGATCATCAGCTTTTCGACGAGCTGGCGCGGGTCAACGCCCACCGGAATATCCTCGGCGCAGCCACCATTGTCAGACAGGAAGATGATGACGGTGTCTTCGGACTGCCCGGTCTCCTTCAACGATTGCACCAGCCTGCCGATGCCCTGGTCCATGCGATCAATCTGGGCGGCGTAGACCTCCATGCAGCGGATGAGCCATTCCTTGTCCTCAGCCTCCTCGAAAGGCGGCTGGGTTTCGTCACGCGGCGAGAGCTTCCAGGACTTTTCGAGGATGCCGGCGCGAACCAGTCGTTCCAGCCGCTGCTCGCGCAGTGTGTCCCAGCCGGCGTCGAAGCGCCCTTTGTATTTGGCGATATCTTCTTCGTGAGCATGCAGGGGCCAATGCGGCGCCGTGTAAGCGACATACATGAAGAACGGATCGTCGACGTTCTTGGTAGCGTGATCACGAACATAGGCCACGGCCTGATCGCTGACCGCATCGGTATAGAAGAAGCCGGGATCGTTGATGGCCTCGTGTTCGATATTCTCGGTGCCACGGGTCAGTGTGTTGGGGTGATAGAAGCTCCCCGCCCCGATGATGGTGCCGTAGAACTCGTCGAAGCCGCGCTTCGTCGGCCAGGTATCGGTTGGCTCCACCAGGCTGGAGGCAATGTGCCACTTGCCACTCATATAGGTACGATAGCCACTTTCGCGCAGCACTTCAGGTATGGTGACGCACTGATCGCTCAGATTGCCCGTATAGCCCTCCGGGCCCATATTGTATGTCAGCACACCAATGCCGGTCTGATGGGGGTGCAGGCCAGTCAATAGCGATGCGCGCGACGGGCTGCACCGGGCTGTATTGTAGAACTGGGAATAGCGCAGGCCACTGCTGGCCAGGGCATCCAGATTCGGTGTTTCGACCTCCCCGCCATAGCAGCCGATATCGGAATATCCCATGTCGTCGTTCAGGATGATGATAACGTTAGTTTTTCTCATGTCGTCCACGTTCAAAATACTTGAATGGCTAAGGCTAGGGTTGCTACCGGGTTCCGCTCATCAGTAGGTTGCGGCTATCGAGGCGGCGCAAGGATAGCGATTGTTGGTAAGAACCCGCGCCAACACTGAACTGCTGGATCTCGGCTCTCGCGTCCTGCGGCTCGGTACCACCGACCAGCATGTCGCCCAGCGCCCGCCCCATCATGCTCTGCGGCTTGTCGATGCCGAGTACGTGCAACATGGTCGGCACGATATCGACGATACCGCCTGCGGTTTCAGAGCTGTAGGTCGACTTGAAATCCGGACCGCAAGCAAAGCAGAGATTGGTCAGCTCCTCGTTATGCAGCCCGCCATGGGTCGAACCGCTGCCTTCGCGCTCGAAGCACCGACCATAGGGATGGGTTGGCAGTTCAGCCTCTTGGCGGCGGAGCGTAAAGTGCAAATCAGGCGACCTGGCATGATCGATCGAGGCAAGTGCCTTGGAGAAGGTGCCCGGAACAATGCCGTTCACGCCATCGAGGTCGTTGGTGAACAAGTTGCCGGCCCAGTCACTGCCCTGCATGACGTCCACAATGTCGGCCAGCACCTGCGAGGACTGATCGCGCAGGTAAACTCCACCGCTGCCGAAAGGCAGCAATAGCGCGCCCTTCTGCTTGGGATCGGTAGTGACCGGCAGGCCGGCTTCCTTGAGCAGATCATCGATTTTGTAACCGCCGATCTGCTCGACATGCCCGTGATCGGAAATGACGATCAGGTTCAGACCATCCCTCTCAGCCCGCTTCTGCCACCAGCTGACGACATCGCCCACCAGGGTATCAACGTGCATCAGCGCGGCGCGCGATACCGGTCCGCGCAGGCCATCGACGTGCAGGGACTTGTCGGGCTCGTCCGACCAAATCAGACCGATCTGCGGCTGAAGCACCGGGTAGATGACGTTCTTGAATGCCTCAAAGGCAAACCGGCTGCGCGCGAAATTGATGCCCTTGGGGCTTGGGAGGTCGCCCATCCCATCATAAACCAGCTGCGCCATCTTAGCCGTGCTGTGCGAATAGCCTGCCATGGACAGGTGTTCCTGGCCAATCTCGTTGCCGCGATAGTTGAGCAGCCAGGGCGCGCCTGACATGCCGCAATGGACCATGGCGAACTGTCGGCCGGCGTCGGCCAGCGCACGGCCAACTGTGGTCGCGGTGATCAGGCGGCCTTGGCTGTCTGCCAGCGCAACATCGGCGTGGCTGCCCAGATCAATGCACTGGTCGTCCAGCAGGGACGCGTCGAAAATCTTGTTGAAGTGGACGCCGTGATATTTTGGCGTGGTGCCGCTGGAGAAGCTCGTCTTATTAACCCGCGTCTGAGTAGGAAACTGCGCCTTTGACAGCTTGAGTGATGCCCCACGATCGCGGAACGCGGCCAGGTTCGGCATGGCTTGCGGCGTGACAAGGTCCGGACGCAAGCCATCCAGAACCAGAACTACAAAACGGCTATCGCTCATAATATCTCCTAGGGCAGATTGCGGCCCATTTGCCGGACCATTTTAATGCTGAGCCGGGCCGGGACAGCTCGGGCTAGAAACGGCGGTGCGCACCTACAAGCCGGGGCCGAGTCGCATTCGGCAGCTACAACCTGATGCCTTGCCGCTGGTCGCGCAAAGGGCCTCTCGCCCAGCTCTGTGTGCGAACCACAGGGCAAGACACCAAGCAGTCAGGCGAAGTGACAGGCCGTCAGATGCCCGTCATCCAGTTGGCGCAGAGGCGGCCTGCTGATTGAGCAGACCCCCTCTGCCAGCGCGCATCGCGGATGGAAGGGGCAGCCCGACGGAAGGGCGATCGGATTTGGAGCCTCACCGACAATGTCCTGGTCACGCGCCCGCTTGGTGCGCGGGTCGAGGGCCGTGGACAGCAGCATGGCGGAATAGGGATGCTTGGGGGTCTGATACAGGTCAGAAGTCTGGCCCTGCTCGATGACGCGCCCGGCATACATCACCACGACCTCGTCGCACAGGTAACGCACCGTGGAGAGCTGGTGAGAGATAAACAGCAGCGTCAGCCCCATCTTGTTGCGCAAGTCATCCAGAAGGGCCAAAATCTGTGCCTGCACGGAGACGTCCAGTGCTGCCAGCGGTTCGTCGCAAACCAGCAGTTCCGGCTCCGCAGCGAGCGCCCGGGCAATGACGACCCGCTGCCTTTGCCCGCCCGACAATGCGTGCGGAAAGCGGCTGGCGAAGTCCGGGTTGAGCCCGACATTTTGCATCAGATCGCTGCGCCGTTCGGCCAGCCCCTCCTTGCTGCCGGTTGCCAGGGCAATGGCCTCGTCGATCTGGTGGCCAATAGCTTGACGAGGATTAAGGGCAGCCAAGGGATCCTGGAACACCATCTGGACCTTGCGCCGCCCCGGCCTGATACGGCCTTTCGCGTCGCGTTGGGATTGGCCCTTGAACATGACCGCGCCGTTGGAAGGCGGGGTGAAGCCGGCGGCAATCTTGGCAAGAGTGGACTTGCCGCAACCGCTTTCGCCGACCAGCCCGACCGACCGGCCGGGCATGATGCGCAGGTTCACATCGGACACGGCAGCCAGGCTTCTCGCCTTGGCAAAGGGGCTGCCGGTCAACTCGTATGTCTTGGAGACTTGCTGGAGCTCCAGAAGAGGCACGTCTGCCATTATGCTTCTCCCTGCAAGGGGTGGTGGCACGCCACGCCATGCTGGCTGCCTCGGACAAGGCTCATAGCTGGAACCTGATCAGTGCAAATATCGCTCGCCTGCGCACACCTTGTGTGAAAAGGGCAACCGGATGGGGCACGCCCCGGCATGGGGACCTCGCCGGGAATGGCCCGGGGTGGTTCACCGCTGATTTCGAGAGCTGGAAGGCAATCGAGCAATGCGCGCGTATAGGGGTGGCGCGGCTTTTGAAAAACCTGAGGGATCGACTGGGATTCCACAGTGCGGCCCGCATACATGACAACGACGCGATCACAGATCTCGGCCACGACGCCCAGATCATGGGTGATAAAAATTATGGCGAGGTTGGTCTTTTTCTGGATCGACTTGAGCAGTTCCAGAACCTGCAATTGCACGGTCGCATCTAGCGCTGTGGTCGGCTCGTCGGCAATCAGCACCTCGGGCTCCGATGCCAGCGCGACTGCGATCATCACGCGTTGACAGGTGCCGCCGGAGATTTCGTGCGGATAAGCCCGAAGGCGATCCTTTGGCGCGGGAATGCCAACCAGGGTAAGCAGTTCTATGGCTCGCGCCTCGGCCTGTGTGCGCGTCATTTTTAGATGCAGGCGCAGCGGTTCCATCAACTGGGCACCGATGGTACGGACCGGATTGAGGGCCGATTGAGGATCCTGAAAGATCATGCCGACCTTGCGACCACGCACATCCTCAAGGCCCTTCTCGCCCATGCCGAGCACTTCCGCACCGTCGAGCCGGACACTGCCCGACACCTTCAGCGAGCTCGGCAGCAGACCGAGCGTCGCAAGGAAACTGACGGTCTTGCCACAGCCGCTCTCACCCACGACCCCCACGCATTCACCGCGCGCAACCTCGAGGCTGACATCGTGAATGATCCGGGTGGCCCCAGCTTCAGAATCGAGCGCAACCGAAAGGCCCGAAATCGCAAGCACCGGCGGCGCTGCCGATACGGCCATTGCATCATGTTGCAACATTTGTGGACGGCTCCTCTCTAGGAACGGTCACACCACGCTCTGCGCAGTGGCCGATGAACTCCTCGAAGCGCTGCCGTTCGCGAAGAAGCAGCGGCCCGGAGTAATTAAACTCCTGCAAATGCACGACAACCGAGTCAGAATCTACCACGACCACCCCATAGTGCGGCTCCGTGTTCTGGCGGGCGGCTTTGGAAAGCTTGAGGTCCGTATAGGCCTGGTCGCTCATGGAACGAATGCCGGTAAAAGACACGCCCTGCACGTTGCCCTGCAGGATCATGTGGCAATGACCGTGGAAGATATGACGAACCTTGGCCGCGTGCCGCTTCAGGACCATGTGAAATTCGGGCCAGTTCGACATGCCTTTAGCATCCAGCGCCGGTGCATGCAGCGCCGCTGGATGGTGATGCATGAACAGCACCACTTCGTTGCTGGCTTCCAGCAGGGTCCGATCAAGCCATTCCAGGCGCGCCGGGCTCAGGCAGCCGGCATGCGAGCCGATTCCCTGGGTATCAAGGAATAGCAGGTCGTAGCCACCCATCGTCTGCTTGTACTGCGCATATGGCAGGACATAGGGATGGCGAGAGCCGAAAACCGAGAAGAAATTGTCACGATTGTCGTGGTTGCCGATCATCAGGAAAACCGGGATCGGCACGGACGCAATCAGGGCCTCCAGACGCCGATAGGCCTCATGCTCCCCCCAATTGGCCAGATCGCCGGTGATGACGACGAAGTCGGCGTCCGGAAACAGGTTCAACGCATGGTCGAGGGCACGTGACGTATTAGCATAGGTGTCATAACCGGCGGCGAGCTCACCAGTGCCGGTGATGTGGAGGTCCGTAAGGTGGATAAACTTCAACATATTTGGTAATCAGCGTCCTATCCCATCGCGCCTCATGCTAGCGCTTTCATGTAGTGGTAATGTTGCGTGATATTAGATATTCTTAAGTTCGCATCAGGGGCGCCAGGCGATGAAGATCAACCTTAACCAGATCGTTGCTTTCAATTCTGTGGTCAAGCTGCGCAGCTTTTCCAAGGCCGCGAAGGCCCTGGGCGTCACTCAGTCCAGCGTGACCCAGAGCATCGCCAAATTTGAAGCCGTAGTCGGGGCGCATTTGCTGGAGCGCCGGCGAACCGGCCTGGTTCTGACCCCGGCAGGGCATCGCATTCACAGAGTCACCGAGGAAATGGGCCTGCTCCGGACCCAGCTCGATGAGCGCATCAGCGAGTTTAGTGGCCTCGAAAAGGGCCTGCTGCGTGTGGCGGCCACCGCCAGCAACCCGTCCCTAGCCTATATGCGCCGGTTCAGCGAGCGTCATCCAGGCGTGGACCTGATGTTTGAAAACACCAGCTGGCGGCGTTGCGAAGAGATGCTCCGGCTGCGCGAAGCCGATGTGGTCATCATGCCGGAACCGGCGAACAAGGAAAATCTCTATATCTGGAAAATTGACCAGCGGCGACATGTCGCGCTGGTGCCGCCCGACCATCATCTGGTGGCGCGCGAATCCATTTCTATCGCAGAACTGGCAGAGCACCAGATCATCCTCGCCAGCGTCCGCTCGTTCGCGCGGTGGCGGTTGGAGACGGGCGCTGCACGAAAGGGCATCAGTTTGAGCAAGGTGATGACTGTGTGTTCCACCGCGGTCGCCGTTGAAGCGGTGCACAATGGGCTTGGCATAACCGTGACCTCGCAGGGTGCATCCACCCTGGCGAGCAAGCTTGTAAGCCTGCCGATCGACGAGCTTACCGAGCCCTACCAGATCGTTGCGGCATGCAATGCCGACACCCGGGATTCCCGCGTGGTGAAGGGCTTCTTCGACTGCATGGACTGATTTGGAACAGAGGAACACCCGCCCCGGCCAAAATCCGAAGGCGGGCGTTAAGAAGGCCTTGCTGATCAACGAGCCTGCGACAGCGGATCGAGCTTGTCACGCAGCCAGTCACCCAGAATGCTCATCGACAGGGCGGTCAGGAAGATCACGACGCCTGGCAGGACCGCAAGCCACCAAGCCTGGAGCAGGTAGTTACGGCCTTCACCCAACATCAGACCAAGACTGGTATTGGGCGGCTGAACGCCCAAGCCAAGGAAACTGAGGCCGGTCTCCAGCAAGATGGTCGCCGGGAAGTTCAGGGTTAGCTGCACAATGATGGCGCTGGCGATATTTGGTAGCACGTGCCTGAGATAGATGCGGGGCCAGCTCATTTCGAGCCCCTCAAGCGCTACCACGTAATTGCGCTGCTTGGCGGACAAGACCAGGCCTCGGGACAGGCGGGTATAGACCTCCCAACCTGCAAAACCGATCATCACCAGAAAAACGATGAGACTGTTTCCCAGCACGGCCAGCACGAACATCACCAGAATGATGAACGGCACGGCCGCCTGAAAATCGACCGCCGCCATGATGATCTGCTCGGCGGGGCCCCGGAAATGGGCCGCCGTGAAGCCGAGCGTGGTGCCAACCACCGCGCCAATGATCGTTCCGACGGCTGCAATCAGCAGACTGGTGCGCAGCGCATACAGTAAACGTGAATAGCTATCGCGACCAAGCTCGTCCGTACCCAGCCAGTTGGCCCAGCTGCCGCCGGCAAAGACTGGCGGACGCAAGCGCGTCAACAGATTGGAACGCAACGGGTCATGCGTGGCAAACAGGTCGGCACCAATCGCCAGCACGGCGATTAGAATCAGGAAGCCGGCAGCGACCTTGGTGAACAAGGACATTTTCATCGAGCGCTCCTGCGGACGCGAGGATCAAGAAGGCCGTAGAGCAGGTCGACGGTGAGATTTGCCAGGATCATGGTCAGCGCAGTTGCCAGCACAATGACCTGAACGACGGCCAGATCGCGCACGGCCACCGACGAGGCCAGCAAACGGCCTACACCTGGCCAGGCGAACACAGTCTCCACGATGATCGCACCCGCGATCAGATCGCCGAAGCGCAGACCAAGAATAGTGACGATGGGGATGGAGGCATTTGGCAGGGCATGCACGATGGTACGCCGCAAGCCCTTGATGCCGCGCGCACGGGCAGCGGCAACGTAAGGCTGGTTGAGGACGTCGAGCATACAGGAGCGGGCAAAGCGCGCAATCGCTCCAGCGCTGGAGAGAGAGAGGGTCGCGGCCGGCAGGACCAGATGCTGCCAGGTGCCCGATCCGAAACTGGGCAAGAGATGGAGTTGCAGCGAAAACAGCAGAATGAACAGAATGGCGAGGAAAAAATTGGGCATGGCAAAGCCAAGCACCGACAAGCCCATCACGAAGCGATCATAGGGACTGTTCTGCTTAACTGCAGCCAGAATGCCCAGGGGCATGCCGATGAGAACAGAAAACAGCAACGCGGTCAGACCTAGCATCAGCGTTGCCGGCACGCGCTCGATGAAAACCTCAGCGGCAGGCGTATAGGTGCGGACCGAAAGACCGAAATCAGCGGTAAAGATGCCCTTCATGTAGAGCGCGAATTGCTCGAGTATCGGGCGATCATAGCCCCAACGCTCGCTCAACTCCGCCAGTTGCTCAGGAGTAGCGTCCGGCCCAGCAAGCACGGATACCGGATCACCGGAAAAGCGCATCATCACGAACACCGCGATCGCGACGACAAAAAGGGTCGCGAGCATGCGCACGGCACGCCAGAAGAAAGAACCCAACATGGTCGACCTTTATAGAGCGAAAGACAGGCCGAGCGAAGTCGGCCTGTCTTTGGTTTTTAACTAATCGAAGCTGAGGTTGTTCGAGCGGAAATCCATGGGCCAAAACGAGTATGGCTGCCAGTTGAGGCCCTTGCGGACGCCATAATACTCCATGGCCTGGAACAGCTCGATCTGGGGGCGCTGGTCATCCATGAGGTCGAGAACCTGCTCGAACACGCCGATACGTTCGTCGTGGTCGATCGTGGTTTCCAGCTTGCTGATCAGGTCAAGGAACTCTTCGGAGGGATCCCAGCTGTAGGCAGTGGCTGTAGGCAGGGTGCGAATGCCTTGCGGTCCATACAGATTGACAATTGGATGAGTGATATCGGGAATCTGCATGCCGTTGGAGTGCGCGAACATGTGCACTCCCGGTGAGAGCACTTCAGCGAAGGTGCTACGGATCTCAATCGTCACCTTGATGCCTACATCGCCCCACTGCTGCTGCAGAACCTGGGCAACCTGTTCGTAGTTGGCGTAGTAGCCACCCTGAATGCGGAAGATCAGCTCTTCACCATTATAATCCGACTTGGCCAGCAGCTCCTTGGCAATTTCCAGATCGTAGTGCTCGTCGGGGCGATCTTCGAGGTAATCGCGGCCGTGGCTAACGAAGTTGAAGTCGCGCGGGAGGCGGTTCTGGCCAGACCAGAGCGCGTCGACAATTGCAGCACGATCGACCGCCCAGACCAGCGCCTGCCGCAGGTATTTGTCATCCATTGGCGCCTGGAACGTGTTGAAAGCGATGACACGGGAATTGTCGATCACGACAGGCTTGATGGTCGCAACACCCGAGGAATCGATAACCGACTGCTGGTCCGGGGTGATCGAAACAATCATGTCCAGTTCGCCTGTGAGCAGACCGGTAATGCGACCGGCCTCCTCAGGGACTTCGCGGAAGATGATTTCGCGCGCAGGTGGCAAGCCGCCCCAATACCCGTCATGGGACACCAGGCGGATATACTCACCCGGTTTGAACTCAGCGAGCTTGTAAGGGCCGGTACCGATTGGCGCCAAGTTGAACTTCTCGATGCCGACCTCAAGGAAATAGTCCTTCGGTAGAACCATGCCCAGCGGCGAGGTGAAACGAGCCGGCAGAATCGGATCGGCCGCAGCGGTAGTGATCTTGATCGTATCTGCGTCGACAACGCTGACATCGGTGAACGTGCTGTAATAGGTGACGCCAGCCTTGATGACACGGTCAGGACCAAACATCAGTTCGCTGCCGAACGAGAATGCAACGTCCTCCGCAGTCATAGGTGTACCGTCATGGAAAGTGACATCGGTTCGGATGTCGAGCTCCCACTCGGTAGCGGAAACCTGGCGCCACTCCGTTGCAATGGAAGGCCTCAATTCCGCGCCATCGCCATTTTCGCTCGCGCCGTAGTCGCGCGCGACGAGCTTGTCGTAAATCGACGCGGTGATGCGCTGGCCCGCATTGCTGATGTTCATAGAGGGTTCAAAGCCCGGCGTCAGGTTCTGCACGCCAATAGTCAGGATCGGGCGTTTATCCTGGGCCAGGACCGGAGCCCCTGCCATGAGGACGAGCAGCCCTACTGCCACGCCGGTGGATTTCAACTGATACATTTTTCCTCCTAGTCCAGATCTTGTCGGATCCGGTTCAGTAAAATAGCCATGCCCAATCACCCGATCATTACGTGTAATTAGATTTCATAATACTGCGATGCGTTTTTGCCGTGATCCCTGATTCCCAGGGCGACATCCGGGCGATCCGTGGATATGTGACGAACGGGCCTGCTCAGCCAGTACTGGATGCGGGACGGATCGTTGTTCACGCCGACAGCAAGGCGCTCGGGCGGCATGCATGCAAAGCAGGCCGTTTCATTGAGTGAAAACAGTTCTTCCTGAACAGCCACAATGGCCCCCGGAATGCCGGCCAGTCTGTTCAAGGCGGGCACGAGCCCGCCCTGAATGTCTGCCTGTGGGCGCCACAGGCAGGCCTGCAAGCCGACCTCACTCGACAGCGCGCGCACGCGCTCCAGGCAATCGGGCACAAAGCTTAGAATAAGCGAGCGACCGACCATACGCCGGCGGTCCAGCGCCGCGACAATCTTGGTCTCAATGTCAAGGTAGGGCGAACAATCGATATTGGTTTTAATCTCGACGGCCAGCTCAACCGGATAGTCCGCGAGCAGATCCAGAACCTGGTCCAGCGTGGACACTGTTTCTGCGCTGTCCCGGAACCCGATCTGGCTCAACTGCGCCGCCGACTTTGCACTGATCGGTCCGCTGCCGAGCGTGGTGCGGTCGAGCAAGGCGTCGTGCATCACGAAAGGCACACCGTCGGCACTGAGGTGTACGTCGAACTCCACCATGTCGACGCCCAATTCGATGGCGTTCCGAAATCCCGCAAGGGTATTTTCGGGCCAAAGCTGGCGGGCACCTCGGTGCCCCAATATCTTGACCATTGCGTTAAGCCTTCACATAGACCGAATGTTCGGAGGTGTAGAATGCAGCCGACGAGGGCCCGACCGAATAGGCACCGACGCCGGAATCCTTGATGCCGCCGAATGGCATGTGATTGTCAGGAATGGTGCCGTGGTTGATGTGAACCATGCCCGTTTCGCATTGGGCGATGAAGCGCTCAACCAGACTCAGCTGATTTGAGAACAACGAAGCGGTCAGGCCATAGCCGACGGAATTCAGCATGTCGAAGGCTTCATCTTCGCTCTGATAGGACAGCACCGAAACGACAGGCCCGAAGATCTCGTCACGTGCAGCAGCGCTATCCGGATCGACATCGCCCAGGATGGTCGGCGCGTAGAAATAACCGTCCGGTGCGGATTCGGGGCGGATACGCGTACCACCGGTCACCACGCGTGCGCCGGCGGCACGCGCCTGCTCGACCACACTCTCGACCTTGTCGAGCTGAGCCCCATGAGACAGCGGCCCCATAGTGACGCCGGGGGCGAAGCCATCGCCAAGCACCTGGGCCTGAGCGAGCTTGGCGATGGCGTCGGTGACAGCCTGCTTGAGTGATGCGTGCACTAGGATGCGGCTGATGGCCGTGCAGCGCTGGCCGGCACACTGGAAAGCCGCACCTGCGACCTGGGCGACCGCAGCGTCGATATCGGTCACGTCATTGATTACCGCGGCGTTCTTGCCGCCCAGTTCCAAGGACAGTTCCAGCAGATTATCGGCTCCGGCGGCGTAGATTGCCTTGCCGGTATTGACCGAGCCAGTGAAGGTGACGCCATGGACGCGACGATTGCGCACCATCCGATCGCCCACCGCGCCCGCCCCGAACGCCAGACTGAGCAGGTTGGCGGGAAGATGCTCGCTGGCACACTCTGCGATAATAGCAGCGGCGGCAGGGGTGAATTCAGATGGCTTGAGGACGATGGCGTTGCCAAAGGCCAGAGCCGGCGCAATCTTGCGCATCGGCGTGAGAATTGGAAAATTCCACGGCGAGATGGCAGCAATAACACCGCGCGGACGGCGCGTTACAGTGTTGCGGAAGCCGGGACGCCACGTGGCCTGCTGCGCATTGCCAACGGACATTGCGTGGCCAAGCATCGCGCGCCCCTCGCCAAGCGACTTGCCCGTTTCGGCGCGTGCCTCGGCAATCGGCTTGCCCTGCTCAAGCGTGATGGATACTGCGATTTCTTCGCCGCGGCGCTCGATGGCATTGAAGAAGCTGGCCATGGCAGCATTGCGCTCAGCCTGAGGTTTCTGGCCCCAGGCGACCTGCGCAGCAGCAGCGGCGGCAAAGCTATTGTCGACGTCCTGCGCGCTGGACACCGCATACAGACCCACAACCTCCTCTGGCCGCGCTGGATTGCGCGTCTCGAACACCCCAGCGGTTCCATTCCCGAACTCATACCTCGCAACGGGCTTTGACATCGCCTGTATTTCCTCTATTACGGCCTAGAATTGGCGTCAATGATAGCGCTACCATATGGAGCTGGTCAATATGAAACCTCTCGTGAAACGCTCACGAAGATCGGGGTCGAACAAGGTCCGCATCGAAGAGGTCGCGCGACTGGCCGGGGTTTCCCCGATCACCGTGTCACGGGCGCTCAACACTCCTGACAAGGTCAATGAAACGACGCGAGCTGCGGTGCTGAAGGCAGTGGAGGATGCTGGTTACATCCCGAACCGACTGGCCGGAAGCCTCGCGTCCAACCGCAGCAAGACTGTGGGCGTCATCGTCCCGACGGTGACTAACTCGATCTTTGCCGACAAGATTCGGGGTCTCAACGATGTGCTGTCGCAGGCTGGTTATCAGATTCTGCTCGGCCAGAGCGGCTATTCGCTGGATGCAGAGGCAGACCTGCTGTCGGCACTGCTCGCACAAAGTCCCAGTGGGGTGGTGCTGACCGGCAGCGCACATTCCCGCCGAACCCACGCCATGCTGGAACGCCGCGGAGTTCCGGTGGTGGAGACCTGGACGGTCGACGACTCCGCAATCGACATGCAGGTGGGCTTTTCCAATGAGGCGGCAGCGTTTGCCGCAGTGACGCATCTGGTGGAAACCGGCTACCGTAAACTGGCGCTTGTCAGTGCGCCTGTCCTGAACAATGACCGCGCCCTCGGCCGGCGCAAGGGCTTCCGCGACGCGGTGGCCCATTTTGGCCTCGGCCAGCCAACGCTGGAATACGAGGTGGAATTCAGCCTGCGCAATGGCGCCAAGGCGTTGCAGCATGTTCTCGAAAGCCAGCCGCAAACCGACGCAATCTTTTTCGCCAACGACATCCTTGCCGCCGGTGGGCTACTGGAATGCCGGCGCCAGGGAATCGATGTACCAACCCGACTGGGTATTGTCGGCTTTGATGATCTGGAAATTGCTGCGGAGATGGTGCCTAGCCTGACAACAGTCGCCGTGCCCCGCTACGAGATCGGCGCGAATGCAGCCCGAATACTGCTCGCCCGGCTCAATGGCGAGCAGATCGAGCCTCGCACTGTGCTCGATTTCCGCATCGTGGCGCGGCAATCCACGCGACGCTAATCGCCAGCACGCTGGCTCAGCCGGCCTGCTTGGATAGCCTGCTGTCGAGCAGATCGCCACTTTGCGCCAATATGGGATAGGCGACACTGGCAAACAGCGAATTGATGTTTTTGAATGTCCTGACGGTCTCAAGATGAATGTTGCTGGTTGACTGGCTTGCTGTGCCGCCCAGTTGCAGACGGCGCAGGTGCTCAGCCGCACTGTCGCGCTCGGCCCGCCCAATCGACTCTTTCTCCACAATGAGCATCCGAGCCGATTCCCGATCCTCGGACATGAAGACATTGAGCGCGAGTTGCATGTTCTGCAGCACGCGATAGTGCAATTCGTTGAGTTCCCGCCAGCCGGCAGGCGAAAACTTCAGCTTTTGATCGCGGCGGGTTTCGGCTAGCTTGAGCAGGTTCTTGGAGATGGAGTCGCCCACATATTCCAGATTGATGGCAAAATGAGACAGCTCATAGCCACGCCGGCTCTCCTCCAGCATGTCGGCTGAATACTGAATCCTGGCGAGGTAGAACTTGATGTCGCGCTGAGCCCGATCTACCGCGGCTTCCATCTGCTTGATCTGCCGGATGCCGTCGGCGTCGCCGGTCTCATAGAGTTCCATCAATGGACCGAACATGCATTCGATGATTTCACCCATGCGGAGCAATTCTCGCTTGGCGCTTGCAAGCGCCAGAGAGGGTGTTTCAATCGCATTGGCATCCAGCCTACTGCCCGCCTCAGGTATGACCTGCTGAGCGGGCCGGACGACGCGCACAAGGCGGCGCATCAGCGACGCCATCAGCCCGATGAGCGGTAGGCAGGTGACCAGGAGGAGCAGGTTGAAGGCCACATGCGCCAGGATCGGCTGAGCAGCCAAAGGACCGAGCGGCAGGTGTAGCACATTGATCAGCAGCAGTAAAAATACAGCGGCAGCGCCCCGGAACAGGAAATTGCCGATGGCCATCTGGCGCGCCACTTCGGTGGCTGTCCGTGTGAGGCCCAGCGCAATGAGACCGCCACCCAGATTGGCGCCCAGAACTAGCGAGATGGCCAGTTCGCCTGGCAAGAAGCCCTGAACAAAGAACGCGGAAACCAGCAGAATGCCAGCAACGCTGGAGTGAATGAGCCAGGTGAACGCAGCGCCGACGATGAAGGCGGTGACGAAATCTGAGGACAGATACTCGACCACGGCCAGCAAGGCGGGTGCCTGTCGTAGGGGTGCGGTGGCTTCCGAGATCATGGTCAGCGAAACGAGGATCAGCGCGATACCAAGCAGGATGCGTCCGGTCTGGCGCAGCAGGCCGCTGCGACCGCGCATAAACAATGCTCCGCCCAGAATCAGCAGGATTGGCGTCAGCCAGTCCAGTTTTACAGACAGCAGTTGGGCGACGATGGCAGATCCCAGATCGGCCCCGAGCATGATGGCAAGCCCGGAGGTCAGCGAGAGCACTCCACTCGACGCAAAGCCTGCGGCCAGCAGAGAGACGGCCGTCGAGCTCTGCAACACGATGGCAATTGACATGCCGATAGCCGCCGCCCTGAGCCTGCCACCACTGCCGTCTCGCAGCAGACGCTTCAAGACCGGTTGATGGCTCCGCTCGACACCGGTGCGAACCATACGAACAGCCCATAGCAGCAGGGAAACAGCGCCGGCCAGTTGCAGAAGTACCACGTAGACGTTCATTTTCTTGCGAGACACTCCTTGTGACGACAGAACGACGATTACGACAAACGGGTGGGGCAGACACACGCTTCCGCGCGGCCTGCCCCACCCGTTTACAGATTATTCTAGACCGGCTTCCGCGCGCTCAGACTGGTAAACGGCCGTCCAGTCCTGCCTGCCGCGACCAACGGTCCGCGCACGGTCATAGGCACCGGTTGCCGCACGGCCGGTCTCAAGGTCGATGCCCAGTTCGGCCGCCAGGTCCATGGCCAATCCCATATCCTTGTGCGCGAGATCGATCATGAAGCCCGGCGCCACGTCGCCCTTAAGAACCTTGGCAGGATAGGTGCTGCCGAAGTGGCCCTGCCCCGCGACAGTTCCCAGCATGACACTGCGCGCAAGCTCGGGAACAAGGCCCGACTTTTCAGCTAGGATCAGCGCTTCACTGGTTAGGCTGTTGAGAGCAATCGACATGAAATTGTTGACGACCTTCATGCGCGAACCCGCCCCCCGTCCACCGCAGTGGATGATGGTATCGCCCATCAGGGACAGAATGGGATTAGCCCGGTCGAAATCCTCGACCGTTCCACCCACCATGATCAGCAGCTTCCCTGCGACGGCATGGCTCTGCTGTCGGCCGACAGGAGCGTCGATCACCGCAACGCCTTGGGTTAGCATCCTGGCTCCGATGCTGTCCGTCTTGCTCGGCGCTATTGTGCTCATATCGATATAGAGCGCGCCCGGCGTCAGGTGCCCGGCAAAACCGTCGGGACCGAAGGCGGCAGCCTCGATATGTGCCGAGTTGGGCAGCATGGTAATGACCACATGAGCACCCCGGACGGCGTCGGCGGCAGTGGCAGCGGCTTCAACGCCAACTTCGGAAAGGCGTCTAACGGCCTCGCTGTTCACATCGAACGCAATTACGGAATGACCGCCCCGAGCGATATTGGACGCCATCGGGGCGCCCATCGTACCTACACCAATGAAGCCAACTCTAGACATCACATCCCTCAACCATTGCAAAAATCTATTAGCAGATTATGGTAGCGCTACCATATGTCAAGTAGGATTTGGAAAATGCCTCATGATGCCGCGGTGAACATCGTCCGTGTTACACCCAGAGTTTTCCGGGCATCGATCGGTGTTCCGATCCAGACCTCATTCGGATTCATGCGCGATCGACCGATGCTGCTGGTGGAAGTCGAGGACGCCAGCGGAGCCGTCGGTTGGGGAGAAGTATGGTGCAATTTTCCCTCGGTCGGCGCAGAGCATCGCGCGCGCCTTATCGATGAGACCATCTCCTCAACTCTGATGCGTGGCCGCTACGAGACGCCACAGGATGCTTTCTCCAAGACCGAGCAGGCCCTGGCGACACTGGCCATCCAGGCAGGTGAACCCGGTCCTCTGGCACAGTGCCTTGCTGGCATTGACATAGCGGTTTGGGATATGGTGGCACGCCGCAACAACGTTCCTATAGCGACGCTGCTCGGCTCGCCGCAGGTCCACTCGGTTCCTGCCTATGCCAGCGGCATCAACCCCAAGGGGGCAAGCGACACGGTGGCACGAGCCCGGCAGAACGGATTTACCGCTTTCAAACTCAAAGTGGGTTTTGGCCAGGAAACCGACCTCGCGAATCTCGACGCCATTCGGAGGGATATGGCCGACGCCGAAATATTGATGGTGGACGCAAATCAGGGCTGGTCATTGGAGCAGGCCCTGAGCATGACTGGCGAATTGCAGCGCTACGGACTGGAATGGCTGGAGGAGCCCTTGAGAGCCGACGCCCCTTTGGCGGCATGGCAGACATTGGCAGGCGAGACCGACCTGGCTCTCGCCGCCGGTGAGAATATTCGAGGCGACGTCGACTTCGAAGCTGTCCTGTCTTTCGACTACCTACGGGTAGTTCAGCCCGACCTCGCCAAATGGGGCGGCTTTAGCCGCTGCGCGCCCTTGGCAGAGAACATCATCGCAGCAGGCCGCCGTTTCTGTCCGCACTGGCTCGGCGGCGGTATCGGCCTCGTCGCTTCGGCGCACCTGCTCGCTCATGCAGGAGGCGATGGCACGCTGGAGGTCGATTTCAATGACAACCCGCTCCGCTCGGCGTTGCTACCGGAAGACGCCCTGCAAGAGGGACGCTTCATTATACCCACGGGCCCCGGCCTGGGGGTCGAACCGGAGCTTGCCGCGCTCTCACCGTTTGCGGTTGGCTACTGAGGCCTATACTATTTGCCAATCAGTCCGGGGGGGGGGCTTGGTTCCAATGAAGATACTTATCGTCGAAGCCGATCCCGATTTCGCAGATTCGCTCCGCGCTGCCTGTGCGCAGCTTGGCTACACGATACAGGCCTGTGGCAACGCAGTCGACGCGAAGCTTCACATGCAGGAACAGCCACCGGATCTGGTCGTGTTGGCCTGGAGCCTGCCCGACACGCCGGGAATTGAACTTTGCCGCCAAATCAGGGCGCGACGCGGTGGTCAGACGTTGCCGGTAATCATGATCTCCGAGCGGACTGATGAAGCAGCACGCGTTCGATGCCTGGAAACCGGTGCAGACGTGGTGCTCACCAAGCCCATTTCCATGGCCGAGCTTCGCGCCAATATTCGGGCAGTGGTGCGCCGCTACCGCCCGTCGCTGATGTCGGACACGCTGCGATCCCAGGGGCTAGAACTCAACCGACTCACGCACCGCGTCCAGTGCATGGGGAATGAGCTAAAGGTGTCTTCCACCGAATTTCGCCTGCTGATGAAGCTGATGGAAAATTCTGGTAAGACACTGTCCCGAAATAGTCTGCTCGACCAAGTCTGGGGCACGGATGCATTTGTCAGCGAGCGAACCGTCGACGTACACATTGCCAGGATTCGAAATATCCTCAAAGGTACCACGGCGGGCGACGCGATCCAGACGATCCGTGGCGCGGGATACATCTTTCAACCGGCAGTCGCGACCGAAGTCTGACCGAGAGTTGTCCACCACGGCAATAGACCTGGTACGCGAGGAACCGAGTTGGAGCGGAACAAATTGATACTCTCTATTCCGTAGCGAAAACCCTGTTGACCTGGGGGCCAACTACAATGTGCATCTCGTTCTGATCGTTGAACTCGAACAGGCATGTGCTCCCGGAAGTTGTCGTTTGCGATGCCGGCCCAGATCTATCGTTAGGTTTGGTAATGGATGCAGTCTGGTGCGAACCAGTCCCCGGTCCCCTTTCCCTGTTCAGACGCTGTCTGTAGGGTGTTTGAGCTATTTATGTGTCTGACGTTGCCCCCAACTTCTATCTGTCATTAGACCCTTTAATTGCGGCGGGTAGTCAATTGGCTCTGTTCTGCCATCGCCGGGGTCATGCTCCTTTCCGAGGTCGCTGCCTATGATGGTGTTCGGGTCGGGCTCCGCACAGCACGGACTGGCCGCCTTCAGCCTAATCAACTAGGTCACCGTAACTACCGTCCTGGCGGGGACATCACGGATCCGCTTGGCGGGCCCCGTGAACTGGTCGGAGCTGCGGGCAGCTCGATTAAGCCATCTTTTCGCTCCCCCTTTCGAACGTGGTGCCGTCAACCCAGATGCAGTGCAAAACTACAGCAAGTGTTATGTGGCGCTGTCATATGCCCCATCGGTGATAGAGATTTCAATGACTTGCCGTGCCGATTGTAAGCTGCTGCGGATCGGCCGGGATCATGCTGTATGCTGGCACAAAACACCCCGGATTGCCTCAGTTTTTGCGCCAGTGAGTCAGTCTGCCGCAGGCTTTTATCCATGTGCATGGCGGTGAGAAGTTAGGCCACGGAGCGTCGGCATTTGCGCTGATGCGGGCGGCGTAAAAGTCGTCCAGTGGTTAGGCTGGTTTCCTTTGCGGGGGCCGCCGGGGATGTTCGCAGTGGAGGTTTATGGGGCGGTTCGCCTTGACGGCCATCGCCGATCAGATCGAGGCGTTGATCGAGCAGATCGACAAACTCGAACGGGCGATTGTCACCGGGGCAAGGCGCGACGAGGATATGCGGCGTCTGGCCACGATACCCGGCGTCGGTCCGATCACGGCCGCGTCCATCAAGGCGCTTGTTCCAGATCCCGGCGGGTTCAAATCCGGCCGTCACTTCGCCGCCTGGCTGGGATTGACGCCGAGGTCTCATTCGAGCGGTGGCAAGGAGCGGTTGGGGGGAATATCGAAGATGGCAATCCGGAGCTCCGCTCCCTGCTCGTCCTCGGCGCGAGCTCTGTCCTGCGACGCGTGCGAGGCAACGATAAAGCGCCGAAATGGCTGAGCGCGCTTCTGGCGCGAAGGCCCTACAAGGTCGTGGCCGTCGCGCTTGCCAACAAGACGGCGCGGGTCATCTGGGCGATTTTAACCAAGGGCGGGACATATCGGGGCCCGGAGCCGGTGAATGGCGTAGCGAGCGCTTGAACCGGAAGTCGGCCAAAACGAACTGACCGGCGCGGTAGCCGGCAGAGGTGAGGTGCACAAAGCAGACGATGATTCCATGGGACGAAATCCCGAGGCGAGAGAGGCCGCTTGTGTCAACGCGCTTAAAGCGCGTGCCGTTGATTAGCCACTCGCATCGCGGACTTCATCGAGGCCCGCGGTTCAAAACCGCGCTGAAAGGCCGAACATATGACCGCACCGTTCCCACGTGATCAAACGTCTGAAAAAAGCCCTTGCCTGGCGGGCCGTTCCACATATGACAAGTCATTGAACGTCGGTCGCGGGGGCCCGACGTCGGGCCAGATCACACCGACCAATGCTAACGTCCAAAAAAGTTCTTGCCATGTGGGTCATCCACAGATGCACAGGTGTGAAGAGAATAAAATGCAACATATCCGAGCAGTATGGAGCAAATTGAAACAATTTGAAGCACGATGGAAAGATGTGGATTTGTCCTAGTGACATCCGACGAAATCGGCGATTTGGTGAGGGCTCCAAGCGAGCAGCTTCGGCGTCGACCGCGGCCGTTTGATGCGGCTCCAGCTTCTGCGCGGACGGCATAAGGGTGCCTACCTGCGCAAGAATTCGGCCAAACGGCATCGTTTGTAGGCGCCGCGCAGCTGTTTTGACCCTGATTGAGCCTGTCGGCACTCTCAGTGCGTGAGGTGTGGTGGCCCTAAAGTACTGGTACTCTGCTGGTACTCTGCTGGTATTTCACTGGTACTTACTGGTATCCACTGGGACCTTGTGGGATCTCCACTAAAGCGGGGCAAGTCCAGGAAGTTACTTCCCCGGACTCCTGGAGCCGCGGCGGCTGGCCGAGAAGGCCTGAAGGCGGGATCCAAGAGGCGGCGAGGCCGGCACTCAAGTACGGCTTACGAGACAATTTGTATAGCTCGGATCATGTTGTGGCTGACGGGAAGCGAACCAGCACTTGGCAGATGCACGTTCAGCGCGGCAGGAGCATTTTTTGGTCGTGCGCTCACGTCCTCAGGGGCTGCACGCCGTGCCGAACCAGTTAGGGAGCATCCCGCGGGGTTACCTGGCAGTTTTTCATCGCTTGCTAGGGCAAGTACATACCGCCGTTCACGTGCAAGATTTGGCCTGTCATATAACTGGCGGCAGAGGAGGCGAGAAAAAGCACCGGCCCGACGCAGTCATCAGGCGTGCCGAGGCGGCCCAACGGAATGGTGGCCTGCATTGCGTGCATGCGCTCTGGAGGAGTCGCGGCGTGAAAGGCTGTTTGTACTACGCCGGGAGAGATGGCATTGACGCGAATGTTGAGGCGCGCCAGGTCACGTGCCATGTGACGAGTCAGGTTGTGCACATAGGCCTTAGCGCTGCCATAGTGGCCCGAACCGCTGCCGCCGCCATCGACACCGGCGATCGAGCCGACATTGATGATGGAACCGCCGCCACGCTTGTCCATATGTGAAACGGCCGCCTGCGATGCAGCAATCACCGGGCGGACATTGAGATCGAGCGCTTCCTCATAGAGTGCGTCATCGAGGTCAAGAAACGGCATGCGACGGATCATGGCTCCAGCGTTGTTAAATAGGATGTCCAGTCCACCCAGGAGCTCAGCTGCCTGGTGAACGACCTTGGCCGGCACGCCGCGCTCAGAGATATCACCTTGAATCAGAAAGGCCTTTCCGCCACTGGCGATGATGGCGTCGGCGGCGGCCTGAGCAGCCGCTTCGCCGCGATTGTAGTGGAGCGCAACATGGGCGCCCTGCGCCGCAAAGGCCGTTGCCACGGCAGCGCCGATCCCACCGCTGGCGCCCATGACAAGAGCGAGCTTGCCGTCAAAATTCATCATGATTGGTTGTCCTCGATAGGTTGGGTGCGCCGGGCTCAAAAGCCGAACAGACGCTGTGGGTTGTCGGTCAAAATCTTGTTACGCTGGCCGGAGTTGGTCGTTGCGGTCCCGAGCCAGTGCAGGCCATGCTGGGGGCTTGGGGTCGGCGACACGTTGAGGTGTGGCCAGTTGCTCGACCAGAGGCACCGGTTAGGCGCCTGGGCGACGAGGCGGCGCGCCAGAAGCGGCGGCTCGGCGCATTCCTCTGGCGTATTGGGTGCGGTGAGCGACACCCAGAAGTTGTCGCGTTCCACGAGCTCGAGCAGGGTGGTGATTTCGGGGCCATCAGGGTCGAGCGTTGCTGGGAAGGTGGTGGGATAGACATCCATCAGTACCTCGACCGGCAAAGAAGCCAGAAGCGGCGCATAGTCGACGATCTGACGACCATCCATCTGCACCTTGAGGTGCCAGCCGAGACTGGCAACGCGTTCGGCGACAGGAAGCATGTCATCCCGGCCCAGCACGCCAGCAAACATCATGAAGCGAACACCCCGCGCGCCGCGCCGGTGCATATCGGTGAGGGACTGCTCGTCGATATCTGCGGGAATGACGACGGTGCCGCGTCCGCTACCGCCCAGGGCATCAAGGCTGGCCAGCAGCAAACTATTGTCAAAGCCATAGCCGCTAGCCTGGGAGATCATGACGTGCGCTAGACCCAGTTCGACCTGTAGGGCGCGATAGGCGGGGAGCGGAGCATCGGGCAGCGTACCGGTGAAGCCGGGGCGAGGTGCCCAACCGGGTTCAAAGACATGGATGGCGCTATCGCAGGCGCCTGGGGGCAAGGCGAGCAGGGTGGTTATGGGCATAGGGTCTCTGGTTCTAACGACGCGGTAAATCGGCTTGCCGGATGAACTGGTGCTGGGCGGCGATGCGAAAGATAGCGTTGGGTGCGCCATAGCCCTGATAGAGGCGGCGTTCTACAATCTCGAAGAAGAAGGCGCCGCCGATCAACGGGCTATAGAGCTGGAGATAGCTGCCCTTGTCATCCTCGTCGTAGAGGATTTGGTATTGGCGCAGCGCCGCCACGAAATCTGGTGCGAGCCCGAAACGGGCTTCCACATCGTCGTAATAGTTGGGGGAGATGGTGAGCGGGGTAAAGCCATTGCTGGCCATGGCTGCTGCGGTGGCAAAGATATCGTTGGTGCTGAAGGCCAGATGCTGGATACCCGCGCCAAAGCTCTCGGAGACGAAATAGCCGGCAAGCGTCGAGCGGTTTTCCGCCCCATTCATGGTGATGCGCAGGCTGCGCGCGTCATTCTCGATGACCTGACTGCGCACCAGCCCGGCGGGGTCGATAATGTCGACGGGCGGAGTTTTGTGTGCGTCAAGGATTGAGGTGTAGAAGAGCTGCCAGGCGGCCAGTTCATCATAGGGCATGGACTGGGCCACGTGGTCGATGCCGACCATGCCGGCGGCCCTGGCCGCAGGATCGGGGGCAACGGTGGTGAACTCCCGCTGCCAGAGATCGGCCTGCTCACCCTTGCCATCGAAGAAATACACCAACCCGCCGCCAACACCGCGCACCGCAGGCAGGCCGATATTGCCGTGCCCCGCCGGCTGCAGGAAGGGCTGGGCGCCCATGACTTCGGCCCGGACAACGGCTGCGTCCGCGTTATCGACCTTGAGTCCCAGTGCGTAGGCCGAAAGGCCGCGGCTCAAAAATGTCGTACGGGCGAAGCCCGCGCGATCGGTATTGACCACGATGTTGATGCCGCCCTGGCAATAGTGGGCGACCTGCTTGCTGCGATGTTGGCCGGCATGCTGGAAACCCATGGCTTTGAGCAGGGAAGTCAGCTGGGCGGAAGCGGCTTCATCGGCGGTGAATTCGACGAACTCGACCTTTTCTACGGCAATCGGCGGCGGCATGGCCGGAACGCGCATCGCCGAGCTTGGTTCGGCGCGCTTGACCACATCCATCAGGTTCATCAGCGAGCGCTGGCCGTCGACGGCAATGGTCTTGTTGTTGGCGGCGCGGTACTGATCGTTGAAGATTTCGAGCGAGATCACCCCATCATAGCCGGTGGCTGCGACCGCCCGCATGAAGTCGACCACGGGCAGGTCACCCTCGCCGGGCATGTTGCGGTAGTGGCGACTCCACTGGAGCAGGTCCATGTCGAATTTGGGCGCATCGGCCAGCTGCACGATGAAGATCTTGTCGGCCGGAATGGAGCGGATCGAATCGACGTCAATGCCGCGTGACAGCGTGTGGAAGCTATCGAGGATGATGCCGATATTGGGGTGGTTGGCTCGACGCACCACTTCCCAGGCATCGCGATGATCGTTGATATGGCGGCCCCAGGCCAGGGCTTCATAACCGACGCGCAAATTGCGCCGGGCAGCGCGTTCACCCAGTTCGGCGAAATCTGCGGCGATCCGGTCTATGCCGCCAAGGGCGACAGGAGAGGTACTGGAACAAACCAGCATCAGCTCGGCGCCCAGCTCTTCCATCACATCGAACTTGCGTTCGGCGCGATCCAGCGCGCGGCTGCGATAGGGCTCGGGCATGCCCTCGAAATCACGGAAGGGCTGGAACAGGGTGAGTTCGAGTCCCGCATCGCGCACCATCTGGCCCACCTCGCGCGGCGAGGCATCGAACACCAGAAAGTCGTTCTCAAATATCTCGACACCATCGAACCCGGCGCCGGCAATGGCGTCGAGTTTGCTGGCCATATCACCGCTAATTGAAACGGTCGCGATTGAGGTTCTCATCTGTCAGACCTGCGGGCCGGTCGCGGAAAAGGGAACAATCGGACCGACGTCTTCCCCGGGATTGCCGTTGATCGAATAGCCGCCATCGACGGCCCAATCCGCGCCGGTGACAAAGCCCGAAGCAGGCTCGGCGAGGAAGCGGATGACCCGGGCGATTTCCTGAGCCTCGGCCCAGCGACCGACAGCCGAGCGGCCGGCAAACATGGCGTAGTCGATCGTGCCGAGCCGGACTTTCTCGCGCAGCACCGCAGTGAGTACATAGCCGGGCGACACCGAATTGACGGTGATGCCGCTACGGGCATTCTCCATGGCGAGGCCCCGTGTTAGGCCAGCGATAGCGGCTTTGGCGGTGGAATAGGCGGTGCGGCGGGCCAATCCGACATGGCCGATGACCGACGAAAGATTGATGATCCGGCCGAACCCGTGCTCGCGCATGTCGGGAATGCAGGCGGCCGCCACGATGGCCGGGCCGCTGACATGGACCGAAAGCATCCGATCGAAATCGCTTTGCGGCAGGGTGTGGTGATCGGCTGAGACGCGCTGCATGATGCCGGCATTGTTGACGAGGATGGTGATCTTGCCCAACGCCGCAACGGCCTGGTCTCGTGCGGCGAGAACCGATGCCGCGCTGGTCACATCCATGGCCACACTGATGGCGCTGACGCCATAGGTGGTGGCGAGATGCTGGGCCAGGGCTGCGGGAGCGGACAGGTCCGCCAGCACTATGTCAGCGCCATGCGCCGCCATCTCTTCGGCGGTTGCCTGGCCAATACCGCCTGATGCACCGGTAATAAGCGCAACCTGACCGCTGAGGGAGCCTTGTGCTGGTCGAGACATGTCCGCCCTCCGCTTACTTCAGGTCGCTGACGCTGACGCGGACAGCCGGATTGGCCAGGTAGGTGGGGAACCGGCCCTGCAGCACATCGACCACGTTCTGAGCCGTCTTGGTGCGGATTTCGAGCTCGGAATCCTCGGAATACCAAGCGGCGTGCGACGTCATGATCACGTTGTCCATAGCCTTGAACGGGTGATCAGCCCGAACGGGCTCCTGCTCGAACACATCGAGACCCGCGCCGGCGATCTTGCCGGCCTGGAGCGCGGCGATCAGCGCCTGCTCGTCGATCACCGGACCGCGCGCGGTGTTGATGACGATGGTCGATGGCTTCATCAGCTCGAAATGGCGGGTGGTCAGCAGGTGCTGGGTTTGGGGCAGCAGCGGCACGTGGACCGACACGAAGTCGGAGCGGGCGCAGAGCGTGTCGAGGTCGACCAGATCAACGCCCATCTCGCGGGCCTTGTCCTTGTTGGCGTAGGGGTCGAACGCGATGACCTGAACGCCGAAGCCCGCCATCTTGGCAGCAACGCGCTGGGCGATATTGCCAAAGCTGACGAGGCCAAGGGTGCGGCCGCGCACGCGGTAAAGCGGCTTGACCAGCGTATAGTCCCAGACACCCTTTTTGACGGCATCGTTGAACTTGGTGATGCCCCGCGCTAGCGATAGCAGCAGCGCGATGGCGTGGTCGGACACTTCTTCGAGCGAACCATCGGGCACGTTGCCGATGCAGATGCCGCGCGCCGTAGCGGCGGCCACGTCGATGGTATTGAGGCCGATGCCGTAACGCGAGATGACACGGCACTTGTCGAGCGAGGCGATCACGCGCGGGGTCAACTGGGCATACTGGTTGAGCAGGCCGTCAGCATCGGCGCAGGCCGCGATCAGTTCGTCCTCGGTTCTGGCCTGGTGTGGTGTCAGCGTGAAGCCGGCCTTGGCCATGACCGCGATCTCGGGCGCGAGATTGGGAAATTCGCTGTCGGTAACAACAATCTTGAAAGTCATCGAAAAATCAGGCTCCGAAACGGTCGTCGAGGGACTTGTGGAAGTCGAGGCCCACAATCTCGCTGAACTCGGCATAGCTGTGCTGGCTGCCGACCTTGGCAGGCGTGCCCTCAGCCTTGAGGCTGCTGAGGGCCTGGGCGACGGCGTGCGTGGCGGTGAACAGGGCGGTAACGGCGTAGAATACGACCGAGAAGCCCATTTCTTGCAGGTCTGCGGCGGTCAGCGCCGTGGTCTCGTTGCCATCCACGATCGAGACGACCTTGGGGCCCTTGACCGCCTTTGCGACGGCTTCGACTTCGGCGATCTTCTTGATGCCGTCCACGAACACCAGATCGACACCGGCGTCCTGATACATGTGGGCGCGGCGGATGGCTTCTTCGGCGCCTACGGCGGGCATGGCGTCAGTGCGGCCAATAATCACCAGATCATCATTGCCGCGCGCCTCGATGGCAGCCTTGAGGCGCAGCACGTTCTCGTCGGCGTCCATCAGCTTGACGCCGGCCATCTGACCGCAGCGCTTGGGGGCGACCTGATCTTCCAAATGGATCGCGGCGACGCCGGCCTGGATATATTCGCGCACTGTACGGTGGATATTGGAGGGGCCGCCATAGCCGGTATCGGCGTCGGCAATGATCGGGATGTCGACGGCGCGCACCATGTTGCGGGCGTGCTCAGTCATTTCCGTCTGCGAGAGCAGGCCGATATCGGGCATGCCCAGACGGCTGGCGGTGGCGCCGAACCCGGTCATGTAGATAGCATCAAAGCCGGCCCGCTCAACGAGCTTGGCGGTGATGGAATCGGGGGCGCCGGGGGCCATGATGATCTGCGGTCGGGCCAGCAGGTTCTTCAGCTTTTGTGCTTGGTTCATCTTTGGTATCCTTGGGGTACAGGCGTGACAAGGTGAGCACGCGTCAGTCGCGCGCAGTCATCTATTTGAATTTTCTAGGTTATTTCTGTGGTGTGGGGCTCGTTGCCTCCAAGGCGCTCACATAAATTGCACCGGTGCGGTCCACGTGCAGATCCATCACTTCGCGGAAACCCTTCACATCGCCCTGTTCGACCAGATCGACGAACTGGTTGTGTTCGGCAAAGGAAATCTCGCGCAGGGATTCAATTGGGCGGGTCAGATGGTGGCGCAGTGCCGCGATCTGTCCGGCAACCAAAGCGTAGGCATCGGCGATGAAGGGATTACCCGAGAAATCGACGAAGGCCTGATGGAAGTTGGTGTCCAACTTGCCATACAGCACGGCGTCATGGTTCTCGCGCGCCTGGCCCATGGCCGCAACAGTCGTGCGGAGGCTCGCGACCAGACTGGCCTTATTGCGCTGGATGGCGAGTTCCATCGCGTTGACTTCGGTCAATTTGCGAAATTCGCACATCAGCACAACGTCTTCGACGGTCGGAATGAAGACCTGGCTCCCGCGCTTGGGCTGAACCGTGACCAGCCCCTGCATCTGCAGGATTACCAGGGCGTCTCGGACGGGGGTGCGGCTAACGCCGAAACTCTCCGCCAGCTTCTCCTCTGCTATGCTCTCGCCCAGTCCGATCTCGCCATCGATGATGGCGCTGCGCAGGCGCACGGCAACCATCTCGGCGAGTGAGCGCGGCTGCTCAAGCTTCATGTCCTTCATACTGCGGCCTCCCTGCGGCGAGCCTTCTTGTACAGCTTGAACAGCACAGGTGTGAACCATAGTGCCAAAGTCAAAACACCAAGGCCGGCGGCAATCGGACGCTCGAAGAAAGGAGCGATGGAGTTGTCACCCTTGATCAGGGACGTAATCATGTTGCGCTCTACCAGCGTCCCCATGACCAGGCCGAGTACGGCCGGGGCAACGGGTATCTCGTTTTCTTCCATCAGGTAGGCGAGAACGCCGACGACCAGCATGACGACAATCGAGGTGACCGACAGGTCGATGGCAAACGAGCCGACGATGGCAAAGCCCAAGATCAACGGCGCGAGGGCCGTCTTGGAGATCTTGAGGACTGGAGCGGCCACGATGATCGCGAGGATCCCGAGGGGCACCATCATCAGATTGGCGAGCATGAACACCATGAAAATGGCATTCACTTCGACGGCGTTGTTGATGAACACCATCGGGCCGGGATTGAGCCCTTTGACATAGAGCACGCCGATAACGATGGCGGTGATCGAGTCGCCGGGAATGCCGAAGACCATTGCCGGGACATAGGCACCGCTGAGAGCCGAGTTATTGGCAGCCCCAGAATCGACCAGGCCTTCTTCATAGCCGGTGCCGAATTTTTCCGGGTTCTTGGAGAATTTCTTGGAGACCGCGTAGGTGATCCACGCGGCAATGTCGGACCCGGCGCCCGGCAGAATGCCGATCAGCGTGCCGAGCACAGATCCGCGGGCGAGATTGCCTTTGAACTTCCACAGCGTCGAGCCCAGGCCCCGGAACAGCTCGGATACCTTGCTGATCGACTTTGCCTGCTCGACATTGTCGCGATGCACGAGCGCCCGAATGACTTCGGGTATGGCGAAAAAGCCAATCAAGGCGGGCACGAACGAGATGCCGCTAAGCAGCGATTCCTGGCCATAGGTGAAGCGCGGATAGCCCGAGCTGCCGTCGAGACCGACCGATGCGATCAGCAGGCCCACGCAGAGCGACATGACGCTTTTGACGATGGAGCCGGTGCCCAGCATGATGGCGGCGCTCAGCCCGAGCAGGGCCAGCCAGAAATACTCGAACGAGGTGAAATTCAGCGAAACTTCTGCCAGTTGGGGGGCCGCGATCATCAGCACCAGCGTGCCGAATACGCCGCCAATTGCCGACGTGATCACGCAAAGACCAAGCCCGAGGCCGGCCTTGCCCTTCTGGGACATCTTGTAGAGATCATCGACATAGGCCGCCGAGGCCGCCGTACCGGGAATGCGGATCAGCGCAGTGGGAATGTCGGATGCGAAAATGGCCATGGCCGACATGGTCACGATGGCGCCGATAGCGGGAACAGGGTCCATGTAGAAAGTGACAGGCACCAGCATGGCGGTAGCCATGGTTGCCGAAAGTCCCGGAACGGCGCCGATGAACAGGCCAAACAGTGCGCAAACCAGCATGACCGTCAGGTTGAACGGGTCGAAGACCAGCGGCAGGGCGTTGATGATATTTTCCATGCCGTGCTCCTAGAACAATGGGCCAGTGGGAAGCGGGACCAGCAGCAGCTTGGCCATGGCGTAGTAGACGACGCCGACAAAGCCGAGCGAGACGGCAATCCAGACCAGCGAGCGATAGCCCTGCACCCAGTAAAGGGCGATCAGGATGACCGAGCCGCCGATTATGAAACCAATTTGTTCGAAAAAGATCGCCAGCAGCAACGACCCCAAAATCGCGATGCCGGCGGCGATAGCGCGCTTGGGATGGCGCCAGCCTTCATCGAACTGAACCAGACGGCCGGCACCAGCCATGAGGCCCTTGCCGCTGATGATGAGCCCTCCAAGGATGAAGATGCCGCCGAAAACCATCGGAAAGGTACCCGGTCCGATGGCCTGTCCGGGCATGCCCGGGAAACTCGCCGCCTGCCAGACCGTGGTAATGCCAAGCGCGATAAAAACCAGCCCCAGAAGGCCATCATGAATACGCATCGTATCCCTCCCGTTTGGGCAGGGAGGCCGCCAGAGGCGGCCTCCGCCAAGACTTATTTCGCCAGGCCAACGGCCTTGAGGGTCGTGCCCATCTGAGCATCGGACTGCGCCATGAAGGCTTCGAAGTCAGCGCCGGCAGTCCAGCGCATGTCATAGCCACGCGCCGCCATGAAATCGGTATATTCGGTCTGCTGCAGCACCTTGCCGATGGCGGCCTGAAGCTTTTCGACGATTGCCGCGTCCACGCCTGCCGGGGCGACGATGCCGCGCCAAGACCCCAGCGTGAAATCAACGCCGGTCGCTTCGGTGAAGGTCGGCACGTCTGGGGCATCGACGCTGCGCTCGGCGCCGAAGATGGCGATCGGCCTGATGCGGCCGGCATCCATTAGGGCCTGACCTTCGGGGAGCGACGCGGTGACGAAGTGCACGCCGCCTGCTGCGAGATCCTGCAGGCCTGGCGCTGCGCCTTCCGACGGCACCCAGGCAACGCGGGTCACCGGGATTTCCAGCGCGTTGAGCATGCCGGCGACGGCTAGGTGGTTGACGCCGCCCTGGGCGGAGCCGGAAGCCTTGAGCTCGCGATCCCCGCTGGACTTGATGGCTTCGATCAGGGCGTTGGTGTCGGCATAGGGACCATCGACGCGCACGAAGATAGCGGCCGGATCGGCATTGTAGAGCCCGATCGGGGTGAAGTTCTGATAGGTGATTTCGGTCAGGCCCTGATAGTGCATGCCGCCGATTTCGAGCGTCGCGATGCCGAGGGTGTAGCCATCAGCCTTTGCATTGGCGATGGCCGAGTGGCCAACCACGCCCGAACCGCCGGTGCGGTTTTCTACGGGAACGGGGACGCCCAGTTCCTTTTCCAGCAGGGTCGCGATGATGCGGGCCGTGGCGTCCGTTCCGCCGCCTGCGCCCCACGGTACGATCATGGTTACCGGCTTGGTAGGAAAATCCTGCGCCAAGACAGCAAACGACGATGAGAAAATGGTGGCTGCAGCGAGCCCGGCGACAAATGTGCGACGCTTCGAGAACAGGGTCATGTATTCCTCCCGGAAATATTTTTCCGCGATTGCTTCGTTCGCAATCACGCTTGCATGCAGGATACTGCATACATAAACAAGAAATGTCAATGCAGGTATGCGCTGCACGCATCGCAGCGAGGTGACTGGGCGTCGAGCTTAAACTGGTGGTGCTGACGGGCGCCAACCGGGTGTTCCCGTCAGCACCCATGGCCGCCAGTTCTGGGCGGCCCTAGTTGGGCGCAAACGTGACATCTCGCCCATCCTGTCAATCGGCGCCGGATAAGGCCCCTTATTGGCGCCGAAAAGGCTCAAAGCCGTCCGACACGTTCTGGCCCCCATCCGGTTATCCCCGGCACTCACCCAGCCCGTTGCGGCCGACGAGGTTGCCGGGACGCTGGCCCAGATCACCATGCGCCCGCCTGTCAATGGCATCATCGAACTGGCGGGGCCGGAGCCTTTCCGACTGAGCGATATTGTGGGTCGCGTTCTGGCGGTCAACCGCCCCGACCGCCGCGTCGCCGCCACGCGACCGGGATTCGACGCGGTGATCGCAGATCGCATCGAGCGGCACGGATTTTCAAGCGCCCTGGATCGCGTGGCGCTGCCTGGGTTGTCCCGAGGCCGATTATGGCGCTCGACGCACCAGCCAGCGAGCGCTGGCTGGTGGGCGCCTTCGTCGCCTTCTTGGACGGTTGGCTCAAGGATCGCGTCCAGCTTCGGCCGCGCCACCGGCTTGCTCCGCGATTGGCCCTGGGGGCAGCGAGAACCGTCACATCCTCAGCACACTATCCTGGGCTCAGCCCAAATACCCGAGCACTTTCCGCCGGCTGCGTCCTTCAGCGAACACAAACCGCCGACTGCTGCATAAACCTCCACTGCAAACATCTCCGACGGGCCCCGCAAAGAGGACGGTCTAGCCACTGGAGGGCTTTTGCGCCGCCCGCATCAGCACAAATGCCGAGGCTCCGTGGCCTAACTTCTCACCGCCCTGCACGCCCGCGACTTCTGTGCAGCAATTTCGACCTTCTGCATGCGGCCGCGTTGGACGGCGTCGGCGTAGCGATGTTGCCGGACTACATCGTGCGACGACCCCTTGCCAGCGGGAGCCTGCTCCATATTCTGCCTGATTGGAGCTCACAGCCTGGCACGATACAGGCGGTTTTTTCCGCGCGAAAAGGCTTAGTGCCGGCTGTTCGCGCGCTCATTGACTACCTCGCCATAGAGGTCCCCAGGAAAGTCGCCAGTGAGGCGTAATTTCGGATCGTCGCGCGCGACCTGCCAGAACTCGTATTGCGCACCGATACGACGCTGGCGGGCGTCACGACCGATCACATCGGTTTCTACGTCCACTGGCTTGCAATGTGCGTATCTCTGTATATCCCCGCTCTTCTGCTGCGCTGCACCCCGCCATGAAGCCCTTCCATGCCCGATGCATCCTTCACTTGTGCATAACAAGGTGCAGTGTTATGACTTTCGATAGCAGCGTAACCCATTGATATTGCTACGGTGAATGGCTGAATTTCTCCCACAAGGGGAGAAGGGAGGCATCGTGGATAGTGGCTAGAATTACTTCGCCTTGAGCGGCAGGCCGAGCGCGATCAGTTCCTGGCGCAGGGCCTTGGGGTCGGTGAAGTGGATGCCGTGCATGCCGAAGCGGCGGGCCGAGACGATATTGGACTCGCTATCGTCGATGAAGACGCAGCTTTCCGGCGCCAGGCCATAGCGCTCGCAGAACACGCGATAGATGCGCGGATCGGGCTTTACCAGCCCTTCGAGGCCCGACACCACCACGCCATCGAATTTCTCGAGGAACGGCCAGTCCGGCAGGCAGCTCACCCACTTCTCCCAGGAGAAATTGGTGATGGCGAAGGTGGGGACTTCCTGCTCGACCAGCTCGTTATGGATGTCGATGGTGCCGTGGATGAAGTCACCCATGGTTTCTTTCCAGCGCAGGTCGAAGGCCTGGATTTCGCGCCAGTATTTGGGGAAGCGGGTGATCAGCTTGGCCACGCCTTCCGAGTAGATCTCGCCGGCGTCGAATTCCAGGTTCCAGTCCAGGGTGCAGATATTGTCCCGGAACCACAGCGCATCCTCTTCGCTGTCGAAGAGCTTGCGGAACAGGTACATCGGGTTCCAGTCGACGAACACGCCGCCAAGATCAAATACCGGGACAATCGTATCGTCGTTCATTGCTTTACCGCCAGACAGGAAGGGAATGCCGGCTTGTGCCATGCAGGGCTAGCCGAGGCAAGCCGGGCTATTTGAACGCGATGCTGCCACCAAAGCGCGGCATGAAGAAATTTTCGCGGTGCAGCTGCACCGGTAGCTCGAACACGATGCCATACAGCGGCAGATAGCTGTAGCTGACCTCGGAGACGATGACGGAGACGCTGGCGGCATCCTTTTTGGCGATCGCGACCATGGCGGCCGGCAGCGGATAGGTTGCGCCCTTGGCATAACCTTGGCCCATGATGAACGCCTCGCCGTTATGATCGTAGCGCTGCGACCAGTCGACCGTTGCCTTGCCGTCGGGCGCGACATTCACCTGCGACAGCACCTGGTGCAGCTCATTGGCCGGATAGGGCGTCATGATGGCGCTGGCGGCGCGGAAATAGTCGTCCAGCTGGTCCCGCGACAGCGAGGTGTCGGTCCGCGCCACCAGATCGCCCAGCGTGCCGGTGACCGATTGCACCCGCCGGTCCATGGAAATCAGCGCGCTGGCCTCCACTGAGCCGATATAGATCATCAGCATGATCGGCAGGATCAGGGCGAATTCCACCGCCGCCACGCCCTCTTGGGCTTTGGGCAGGCGGCGCAGCAGAGCCAGCAATTTGCGACCGGCCGCGCTCATGAAAAGGGCTCGTTGCTGAACACGGCAACCGCGCCCATCAAGCGTTTGCCGCCGGGCCGATCAGCCAGGTTCATCCCGGCCAGATTGAGGATCACCGGCCATTTGTAATAGACCTGAACCACGGTGATTTCCTTGCCCATGCCCGGCGCGTAAACCTCATCGCGGGTCCATTTGTCACATTCGGGCTTGTCGCAGTTCGGGTCGATCGGCGGCTTGATATCGGCAGCGGCAAAGCTGGAGAGGGTTTGAACTTCGATATGCAGCCCGTCGCAATCGGAGTAGAGGCCAAACAGCCGGTCACACACGCCCTTGCGGAAGTCGGTGAGGGTGTATTTGGCGTTCTGCGCCTGCCCGGTGCGCAACAGCCGGCTGACATCATGCACGGCGCTGTCGAGCACCTGCCCGGACAGGAACACGACCGAAGTCTCAAGGATGGCGCCAAGAATGGCGAAAAAGGGCAAAGCGAGCAGGCCGACTTCAACGGCGGTCGCGCCGGCCTCGTTGCGCAGGAAGTCGCGCCGCCGTCGGGGCAGCACGGCATTTCCGATAAGCGAAGCGATCCGTCCGGCCATGGTCCACGCTCGGTTACAACGCGCCGAACCTAGCCTGCCATGGCTAATCGATAGTTAGGATCGCCGAGCCGGCGGGCATGGCCTGCCGCTAGGGTTAAGTAAGCCTGAATCTTAGTTGGCGAGCTGCTGCACCAGCTGCGCCGAGGCGATGGCCTGCGACGAAAATTCGGTGTCGTCGCCCATCATCACCACCGACTGGCAGACTGGCGCGCAGGCGAGGCTGGTGCGGGCCTGGCCCTGATAGACCGTGACCACGCCGGCCTGCATCTGCACTACCTCGATCAAGGTATCGGCGATCGGATTGCCGGCGCTGTCGAGCACAATCAGATTGGTCTGGCCAAAGCTCTTGCCGGTCAGGATCAGCGTCTGCGGGTCCTGGATGGTGACATCGGCGATGCCGGGATTGCCAATGATCACCGTCGCCGCAGCGGCATTGATGCGCAAAATGCGCGCCATGTTGACATTGACGTTGATCGGCGCGCCTTCGACGGCAATGGCCGGTGTCGCCGGAACCAGGCTGGCGGCCAGCGACAGGCTGAGTGCAAAGGCGGCGGCAATCATGGGGCGCATGGCGGTTTCCGGGCGGTACTGATACTCGACGGCATCAGTTTCCGCTGGAATGGTTTACAATTGGCAAACGCGCTCAACGCGGCATCGATGATGTTGAGCCAAGTTGTCTGTCTTTATTACGTAGTAGATTTCCCTGAGGATGAGTTGTTGCCCTAGTGGAATGAGTATCTGCGGATATTCGCTTAATATACCGGCTGTTCTGTGGGATTCATAAAATGCCGTCGATCCTGTTAACGCTTTGATTATCATGAGATAAACGAAGAAGAGGCGGCGTCACGCACACTATCCGATTAACGTAATTTCAAGACCTTCAAACTAGCTTCCGTAACTGTTCGATGTGTGACGTGTCGGACGATGACGTCACTAGATGACGTGAAAAATGGAGCCTGGGAATGAACATCTTCGCACGTTTCGCCAAGGACGAGTCCGGCGCAACCGCAATTGAATACGGCCTCATCGCCGCTCTGATCTCTGTCGGCATCATTCTGGCCGCCAGCGCGCTGGGAACCAATCTCGGTGATCTGTTCAACGGTATTTCCAATCGCCTCGGTGCGGTCACTGTGCCGACAGCTCCGGCAGCTGGCACCTAACGCGGTTGGGGTCATCCGATCCTGAAGGAGGGGCGCTTGCGCTCCTCCTTTTATTTGAGCTTTCTTAACCGGGCCTTGGCAGTCTAGCCTTGTTGCTGCACCATTCGGTTAGCCCGGAGTTTCTTATGTCGACCCTGGCGCTGTTTTTGTTTCCGGCCTGCATGGCTCTGGCGGCGTCATCCGATTTGCTGACCATGCGCATTTCCAACAAGCTGGTGCTGTTTCTCGTCGCCTGCTTCTGCGTCGTGGCCATCGCCGTCAATCTGCCGCTGCAACAATTTGCCATGCATGTCGTCTGCGCGCTGATCGTGCTGGCGGTGGCGTTCACCCTGTTTGCCCTGGGCTGGATCGGCGGCGGCGATGCCAAGCTGGCAGCGGCCACCACCCTGTGGCTCGGCTTCGGGCTGACCTTGCCCTATCTGGTTTATGCCGCCCTGCTGGGCGGGGTGCTGACGCTGGCCATTCTGGCGCTGCGCAACCTGCCGCTCACGCCATTGCTGGCCCGCTATGGCTGGATCGAGCGGCTGCGCGACAAGAAGGCCGGCGTGCCCTATGGCATCGCCCTGGCCGTGGCGGGCCTGCTCACCTATTCCAACTCCGCCATTTTCGAGCGCCTCACCACCTGAGTGAGATGCCAGCAAGTAACCGGGTCGACAGGGCGCAATAGTGTGGCCTCGTTTGTTGTGCTTGCTGGCCATTTTCGCAAATCAATAAAATTTACCTATTGTTAACTGCATCGGAAAAGCTCCGGTTAACCAAACTTTGACCCTTTCGGTTCAGAGTTCACTCGGTGGAATTGGGCTTATCGTGCCCGCGGACAACCGGAGTGGGTCATGAAGCCGGCGCGTATCATCTTGTTGGTTGTGGCGCTTGTCGCCGGCGGCTTGGCCGCCTTTCTGGTGACACGTGGTGGCGGCCAGGCTCCGCAGCAAATCGTGCAGACCGAAACCATTCAGGAAGCCAAGACCCAGATTCTCGTCGCCAGGGCGCCGATCGGCATGGGCGAGCGCCTGAGCCCGGCCACGCTGGAATGGCAGGATTGGCCCGAAGGCGCGGTTCGTCCCGAATATGTGACCATCTCCGCCATGCCCGATGCACCGGAAAAGCTGACCGGCGCCGTGGCGCGGTTTGAATTTTTCCCCGGCGAACCCATCCGCGAAGCCAAGCTGGTCCGCTCCGATCAGGGCTATCTTTCGGCAGTGCTGAGCGAAGGCATGCGCGGTGTGTCGGTCGGCGTCACCGCCGTCTCCAGCGCTGGCGGCTTCGTCGTTCCCAATGATCGGGTCGATGTGGTGCTGACCAGCCAGACCGACGCGGGTCAGCAATCCGAAGTGCTGCTCTCCAATGTGCGGGTGCTCGCCATCGGCCACCGCCTGGGCGAAATGGGTGCCACCGGCGGTCAGGAAGACCCCGCGTCGCCGGCCCCGACGCCCGTGGTTTTTGACAGCTCGACCATCGCGACGCTCGAACTCAATCCGGCCCAGGCCGAAACCATCATCAATGCATCGACGCGCGGCCAGCTGACCCTGACCCTGCGTTCGGTGGTCGATTTCAACAAGACCGCCGCGGCCGAGACATCCAATTCCAACCAGACGGTGCGGCTCATCCGCTTCGGCCGGGAACAGTCGATCCTGGCGGGAGCCAATCCCACGCTGCTCGGCCAGTCCATGGAGCCGGTGGCCTATACCGATCCCGATATGGGTGCCTTCGAACCCCAGGTGGTGCCCCAGTAGGGGCGGAGATGATCATGATCACACAGCGCACCACACTTCGTCGCCGGCTCGCCTTGCTGCTCGCCGCCCCGGCTCTAGGCTTCGGTCTTCTGCTTTTGCCCACGGTTCCGGCTATGGCGTTAGGCGAGACCCATGTGGCCATCTCCGCGGCTGCTTACGGGTCGACGCGCAAATTCGAGGTCGAGATCAACAAGACCGTACTGGTCGATCTGCCGGCCGGCGCCGCTGAAGTCATTGTCTCTCAGCCCGGCGTCGCGGCGGCCATCATGCGGACGCGCACCCGGGCCCTCATTCAGGGCATCACCGGCGGCGATACCAATATTTTCTTCCTCGACGATTCCGGCCGCACCATCGCCGTGCTCGACGTCAAGGTGATGGAAGAGCCGTCCCAGATCGGCAATGCGCTGCAGGTGGCGCTGGCCCGGATCATCCCTGGTTCCAATATCCGCGTTGAATCGGTAACGCTGGGTGGCGACACCAACCGCGTCGTGCTGACCGGCAATGTGCTGTCCGGCGAAGACCGTGACCGGGCCAGTGCCGTGGCGGTGCAATTCGCTGGCGCCCCCGAAAACGTCGCCAATATTCTCGATGTGTCCGGCGCCCAGCAGGTCATGCTGCAGGTCACCGTGTCGGAAGTGAAGCGCAGCATCGCCAAGCAGTTCGGCATCAATCTGGGCGCAGTCTTCAACGTTGGCACCACCAATCTGCTGAATTTCGCCAACACCATGATCGATCCCGAGAACCCGCATGCTGCCAATGCCGGTTTCCAGTCCAATGGGAATGGCATCACCGCCGCCATTCGGGCGCTTGAAGGTCGCGGCGCCCTGCGCGTGCTGGCGCAGCCAACACTGACCGCCATTTCCGGCGAGCCGGCCACCTTCCTGGCCGGTGGGGAGCTGCCCTACACCACCTTTGATGAGGAAAACGGCAAGCTGACCAGAACCGTGCAGTTCAAGCCCTACGGCGTCGAACTGTCCTTCACTCCGGTGGTCAAGTCCAATGGCACCATCGCGCTCAAGGTCGACACCTCGGTGTCCGAGCCGAAGGCCGATATGTCGATCAGCAAACGTCAGGCCAGCACCTCGGTGGAACTGCCCAGCGGCATGACCCTGTCGATTGGCGGCCTGCTCGAAGAGCGCACCAGTCAGCAGGTCGATCAGTTCCCCTGGTTGGGCGATATCCCGATCCTGGGGGCGCTGTTCCGCTCGCGCGATTTCCAGACCGAACAGACCGAGCTGGTGATCCTGGTGACGCCCTATCTGGTGGCGCCCAGCCCGGGCAATTCCATCCCCGTGCCGACCGACCGGTCGACCGTGGCCAGCGATGCCGAGTCCATTTTCCTCGGTCGGCTTGAAAATATGTACGGCGTAGGCCGGACCGGCGAGATGCGCGGCAGCTTTAGCGGTTCGGTCGGCTTCGTCCTCGATTGAGGCCAGGCGTCAAGGAGTATTGGTTGCATGAGTTTCCTGTCATCTGAACCGAAAAAGTCCGAAGAGCCGGCGGCCGACATCGCGGCCGGGGCGCGCCTCATTCCGCGCATCACCATCCAGGCCTTCTGCGAGCATTCCCAGACCGCCCAGCTGGTCGAGAGCGCCATCCATGATCGGCGTATGTCCAAGGTGGCGCTGACCACCCATAATGGCGGCATTGACGGTGCGGTTGAGACCTATAAATCCAACCCCACACCCAATCTGATCATCGTCGAGACCACGCTGGTGCCCGATGAGATTCCTGGCGCGCTGGCCCGGCTGGCCGAAGTCTGCGACGCCTCGACCCGTGTCGTGGTGCTCGGTCACGTCAATGATGTGCTGCTCTATCGCGAACTGATCCGCTCGGGCATTTCCGAATATATCGTGCTGCCGGCCACCGCCCAGCAGATCGTCACCGCCATCACCGACCTGTTCGCTTCCGAGAATTCGGCGCCGATCGGACGTACCGTTGGCTTCGTCTCCGCCAAGGGCGGCGCCGGCGGCTCGACCGTGGCGCATAACGTCGCCTGGGCCATCGCCACAACGCTCCGCCAGGATAGCCTGATCCTCGACATGGACCTGGCCTTCGGCACCGCCGGGCTCAATTTCAATCAGGACCCGCCGCACGGCCTCGCCGATGCGCTGATGGCCAACCAGAAGGTCGATCAGACCATGCTGGACCGCCTGATGAGCAAGGCGGCCAACCATATCAACCTGCTGACCGCGCCGGTCACGCTGGATAATACTTTTGATTTCGAAGAGCGCGAATTCGAGCAGATCCTCGAATTGTGCCAGAACACCATGCCCATGGTGGTGCTCGATATTCCCCATGCCTGGAATGCCTGGGTGCGGCACACGCTGGCCACGGTGGACGAGGTGGTGATCGTGGCCGAGCCCGACCTGGCCAATCTGCGCAACGCCAAGAACCTGGCCGATACCATGCGGGCGCTGCGCCCCACCGAAAGCGCGCCCTGCCTGGTGCTCAACAAGGTCGGCATGCCGCGCCGCCCCGAGATCAATGCGACCGAATTCGCCACCTCGGTGGAATGCCAGCTGCTGGGCCAGATTCCCTTCGACGCGGCCCTGTTCGGCACCGCCGCCAATAATGGCCAGATGATCGCCGAGGTCGCTGCCAACAACAAGATCAACGACGTCTATCGCGCCATCAGCCAGCATGTGACGGGGCGGCAGGCACCACTGGTCGGGGGCAGGTCAGCGAGCCTGATGAAACTGCCCTCGTTCCTCAAGAAGCGGGCCTGAGAACGCCTTCAGTTATCGAGAACGGTAGGACGACCATGTTTGGCAAGCGCACATCTTTCGGCGGCAATACTCCAGGCGTCGGCGAAGCTGCGCGCCCGGTGCAAAGCCCCGCGCCCCGCTCCGAGGCGCCGGTCCGGCGCACCTCCGATGGCGATGCCATGGCGGCACGCATGCGCAGCGGCGACGAGGTGGTCGATGTCCGCTCCCCCGCCGATGCGGCGCGCGACAAGGAATATTTCCACACCAAGTCGGCCATCTTCAACGCGCTGATCGACTCGATCGATCTCAGCCAGCTCGCGACCATGGATCAGGACGCGGCACGCGAGGAAATCCGCGACATCGTCGCCGAAATCATCGCGCTCAAATCCATCATCATGTCGATTTCCGAGCAGGAAGATCTGCTTGAAGATATCTGCAACGACGTGCTCGGCTATGGCCCGCTCGAGCCGCTGCTGGCCCGCGACGACATCGCCGATATCATGGTGAACGGGTCGCAGAAATGCTACATCGAAGTCGCCGGCAAGGTGCGCCTGACCAATGTGCGCTTCCGCGACGACGCCCATCTGATGAATGTCTGCCAGCGCATCGTCAGCCAGGTCGGCCGCCGCGTCGATGAAAGCTCCCCCATCTGCGACGCCCGCCTGCCCGACGGCTCCCGCGTCAACGTCATCGCTCCGCCGCTGGCCATCGACGGCGCCGCGCTGACCATTCGTAAGTTCAAGAAGGACAAGCTGACTCTGGGCCAGCTGGTCAAATACGGCTCGATCTCGCCCGAGGGCGCCGAGGTGCTGCGCATCCTGGGCCGGGTGCGCGCCAATGTGCTGATTTCAGGCGGTACCGGTTCGGGCAAGACCACTCTGCTCAACTGCATGACCGCCTTCATCGAAAAAGACGAACGCGTCATCACCTGCGAGGACTCAGCCGAACTGCAGCTGCAGCAGCCCCATGTGGTGCGCCTCGAAACTCGTCCGCCGAACCTCGAAGGCGAAGGCGAGATCACCATGCGCGATCTCATCAAGAACTGCCTGCGCATGCGCCCCGAACGCATCATCGTCGGCGAAGTGCGTGGCCCCGAGAGTTTCGACCTGCTCCAGGCCATGAATACCGGCCATGACGGCTCGATGGGCACGCTGCACGCCAACAGCCCGCGCGAAGCCCTGTCGCGACTGGAATCGATGATCACCATGGGCGGCTATAGCCTGCCCAGCCGCACCATCCGCGAAATGATCACCTCGTCCATCGACGTGGTGGTGCAGGCCGCCCGCCTGCGCGACGGCTCCCGCCGCATCACCCACATCACCGAGATTTTGGGCATGGAAGGCGACGTCATCGTGACCCAGGATATCTTTGTCTATGACATCATGGGCGAAGACGCGAACGGCATGCTAATGGGCCAGCACCGCTCCACCGGCATCACCAAGCCGCAATTTGCGGAGCGCGCCCGCTATTTCAACGAGGAAGCCAACCTCGTCGAAGCCCTCGAAAAGTCCAATACCGAACAGCGCGAACTGCTGGATTCGTAATGAACACCATTCTCCTTGTCATTCTCGCCATGATTACCGTCGGTGCGGCGGGCTTTGCGCTCGTGCCCTCGGCCTTGGGTGGTGGTCGGGCCGAGCAGCGCCGCAAGGCCTTGCAGGGCAATGTACGGGTCAACCGACTTGAGGCCGATCTGGCCCGTAGCCGCGATGACCGCCGCAAGAGCGTGCAGCAGGCGCTGAAATCGCAGACCGCTGCGCTCAACGCCAAGAAGCGCCTGACCCTGGCGCAGCTGATCTTCCAGGCCGGCATGACCATCAAGCCGGCCGCCTTCATCCGCAACAGCATCATTTTCGGCGCGGTGGTGACCGTGCTGCTGGTGCTGGTGCAGGTGCCCATCTATCTGGCGCCGGTGTTTGGCCTGGCCTCGGGCTATCTGCTGCCGCGAATGTATGTCAGCCGCAAGCGCAAGAAATATCACAGCCTGTTCCTCGACGAATTGCCCAACGCCGTCGAAGCCATCGTGCGTGGCGTCAAGACCGGCCTACCGCTCAACGACTCCATTCGCTCGGTCGCCAAGGACGCCAAGGAGCCGGTGAAATCCGAATTCGGCCGCGTGCTCGATCAGCAGGCCTTCGGCATGTCGATGACCGAGGCGGTGGGCGTGCTGCTCGACCGGGTGCCGCTGCCCGAAGTCAATTTCTTCGTCGTCGTCATCACCGTGCAGCAGCAGGCCGGCGGCAACCTCAGCGAAGCCCTGGGCAATCTCGCCAAGGTGCTGCGCAACCGCAAGAAAATGAAGCAGAAGATCAAGGCCATGTCCTCGGAAGCCAAGGCCTCCGCCGGCATTATCGGCTCGCTGCCGTTTGTTGTGGGCACCCTGGTCAGCATCGTCTCGCCGGCCTATCTCGGGCCGCTGTTTTTCACCCCGCTGGGCCATATCTGGCTCGGGGTGGGGGTGGCCATGCTGGGCATGGGCATTTTCGTCATGAACCGCATGATCCAGTTCGAATATTGATAGCCAGGCGGGGAGCGCAGCCATGAACATCTTGCAGCTTTTGACCCAGCGGGAGTTCCTGATCGCCACCCTTGCGGCCATTTCCATGGCCGCGGTGGTCTTCACTTTCGGCTCGAGCCTCATTGGCAAATCCGAGATGAAGGGCCGCATCAAGCGCGTGGCCCTCGAGCGCGAAAAGATGCGGGCCGAGGAAATGGCCCGGCTGCGCGGTGGCGGCGTCGCCACCGATGGTCGGGGCATCCGGCGCTCGGCCGAAACCAAGTCCTACATGAAAAGCACCGTCGAGCGCTTCGACCTCAAAAAGGCCTTTCAGGACGATGCCACCGTCGACAAGCTGGCCATGGCCGGCTTTCGCGGGCAGGGGCACCTGACCACTTTCCTGTTCATGCGCTTCGTCACGCCGCTGGCCATTTTCGCCTTTGGCGCCTTTTACCTGCTGGTGCTGGCGCCGGGTGACCGCCCGCTTTATCTCAATCTGGTCTATGCCATCGGCGCGGGCCTGGTCGGCGCCTACTTGCCCAATGTGCTGCTCAAGAACACCACCACCAAGCGCCAGTTCTCGATTCGGCGCGCCTGGCCCGATTGCCTCGATCTGATGCTGCTCTGCGTTGAGGCGGGCATGTCGGTCGAACACGCCTTCAAGCGTGTCGCCAAGGAAATCGGCCAGCAGAGCGCCGAGCTGGCCGAAGAACTGACCCTCACCACGGCCGAACTGGCCTTTCTCGACGATCGCGGCCGCGCCTATGAAAATCTGGGCCGGCGCACCGGGCTCGATGGCGTCAAATCGGTGATGACCGCGCTGATTCAGGCCGATCGCTATGGCACGTCAGTGGGTCAGGCTCTGCGCGTCATGGCCGAGGAAGGCCGCGAACAGCGCATGATGGAAGCCGAGAAAAAGGCGGCCTCGCTGCCGCCAAAACTCACCGTGCCGCTGATCCTGTTCTTCCTGCCGGTGCTGTTCATCGTCATCCTGGCGCCCGCCATGATCAAGGTCTTCGGCGGCCCCGTGGCCACCGTCATGAGCAACGGCGTCTAGGGGGCTTCGCCCACTCTAATCCCTCGGCTCCTGCGTACCCTCGCCCCTCCGGGGAGAGGGCCAGGGTGAGGGGTGCTCCACCAGTCAGCACGTCGCTTTCCCCACCCACAATGTCACCCCGGCCTCGAGCCGGGGCCCATCCTGAGATGCAGGGGTATCTGAAGATTTCTGAATTGCTCCCGGCCCAAGCCGGGGAGGGCCTTAGCCCTTTTCGATCATGTCCCAGCGGTTCTGCTGGGTCAGCAGCGCCCGTACATAGGCCATATTGCTCTCCACCTGCGCGGGCGGCAGTTCGGCGGCATACATGGCCCGGCATTCCTCAAACCGCCCCTGCAAGCCCACAATCAACGCCAGGTTCTGGCGGATCTGACTGCTGGCGCCCCGCATTTTTACGGCGCGGCGCAGATGCTGCTCGGCGGCGGGCAGCTCATTGGTCATGGCATAGCTGAGGCCCATATTGGCCTCGATCGACGCTTCACCGGGGGCATAGACCAGCGCCTGCGTATAGAGCGCCCGCGCTTCGCCGTTGCGCCCGACCTGGTCAAGCGTCGCGCCCTTGACCAGCAGCGCGTTCCAGTCCGGCGCTTCCGGACGAATGACGTTATCCAGCACCTGTAGCGATTGTTCGAACCGTCCATCGGCGGTCAGTGCCTTGGCATAGGCTACCGAGATATCGACGTCGCCGGGCAGGTAGCCGATGCTGATTTCCAGCACCGAGGCGGCCTGCTTGCTCTGGCCCACCGCGCGCAGGGCGGCGGCGTAGTGAATGGCTAGGCGCTTATCCTTGGGATTGGCCTTGTAGCGCGCCGTCAGCTCGCCCAGGCTTTGCTGGGTCTGCCCGGCCGGCATGCCCGAATAATCGGGCGATGGCATGCTGCCGCGATTGGAAGCACAGGCGCTGAGCACAACCGCCGCCACGCTGGCCAGCAGCAGGGCACGCATCGGTCTGATAAAGCTCTGCAGCGACGTCACGGGGCGACTCCTCGGGCCAGATGGCACGCTGCTCCTGCAATAAATCATTAACCCTAACAGCCGGTTAAAACCCCGCCGTCGCGGCGTTGCCGACGCGGTCGGGCTTCGGTACAACCACAGCACCATCCTTCGGAGTGCAGCATGCCCAAGGCCCCCATCATCCCCCTGATCTGCGTTGAAGAGGGGGGCCTTCCCGGCGCCGATCTGTCAGCGGCGCACCATGCCTGGGCCGGGGCCAATGATTTCGCAGGCCAGCGTGGGCGCCTGCTCGCCTTGCCGGGCAGCGATGGCGCATTGGCCGGCCAGCTCTTCGGCATGGGTGTGCCCGCCGGTCGTCCCGCTCTGCTCACCGGCCTGGCCGGTGCCGCCCTTGGGGCCGGGCTTTACCGCCTCGATGGCGCCTATGGCGATCCGACCCTGGCCGCCATCGGCTTTCGTCTCGGTGCCTACCGCTATGATCGCTATCGCGCCGGCAAGCCCGCGCCCGAACTGGTGGCTCCCGACAGCGCTGACGCGGCTGAGGTCGATCGTCTGGTCACCGCGGCGACGCTGGCCCGCGACCTCATCAACACCCCGGCCAATGATCTGGGCCCCGACGCCTTCGAGGCCGAAATCCGCGCCTTCGCCAGCGCCAATCAGATGAGCATCAAGGTCACCAGCGGCGACGATCTGCTTGCCGCCAATTTCCCGATGATCCACGCCGTCGGCCGCGCTAGCCCGCAGGCCCCGCGTCTCGTCGATCTCGGCTGGGGCCGCGAAGGCGATCCCAAGGTCACGCTGGTCGGCAAGGGCGTCACCTTCGACACTGGTGGTCTCGATATCAAATCCGCAGCCGGCATGCTGCTGATGAAGAAGGATCTGGGTGGCGCCGCCAACGTGCTGGGCTTGGCCCACGCCATCGTCGCGGCCAGGCTGCGGCTGCGCCTGCGTGTACTGATCCCGATTGTCGAAAACGCCATTGCCGGCGCCTCCTTCCGCCCCAGCGATGTACTGCCATCGCGCAAGGGCATCACTGTCGAAATCGGCAATACCGATGCCGAGGGCCGGCTGATTCTGGCCGATGCGCTGGCGCTGGCCGATGAGGAAAGCCCGGAACTGCTGCTCGATATGGCAACGCTCACCGGCGCCGCCCGCGTCGCGCTGGGCCCCGACCTGCCGCCGCTTTACAGCACTGACGACGCCCTGGCGCAGGCGCTGATGGCGTCCGGTGCCGCCAGCGACGATCCGCTCTGGCAGATGCCGCTCTGGTCACCCTATGATTCGATGATGAGTTCGCGCGTCGCCGATGTGAACAATGCCGCCAGCGGTGGCTTTGCCGGTTCCGTTACCGCCGCTTTGTTCCTGCGCCGCTTCGTCAGCAACGCCGCTGCCTGGGTGCATCTCGATATTTACGGCTGGGCCCCCGAAGCCCGCGTCAGCCGTTCGCAAGGTGGCACCGATCAGGGCATCCGCGCCGTCTATGGCGTGCTCAAGCAGCGCTATCCGGCATAATTACTGCGGCAGGAAGTCGTCGGGCAGGATCTGCTCGACCACTTCGGCGGCTTCCTGCACTTCGGCGCCGTTCTTGGGGAACAGCAGCGGCGCCATGGCAAAACCCACCACCACCAGCGCCAGCATGGCCCAGCCGGCCAGCGCCTTGTGCTTTTCGATGAATTTGCTGGCCGTCGGGCCGAAGAAATAAAACAGCCCGCAGGGCACGAAATAGCGCAGCCCGCGGCCGATCAGCCCGTAGAAGATGAAGGTGAACAGGTCCAGCCCCGCCACGCCGCTGGTGATGGTGATCACCTTGTAGGGGATGGGCGAGATGGCGCCGATGATGATCATCAGCGGGCCATTATCCTTGAAACTCTGCGTCAGCGAGGCAAAGCCGTTGCCGGCGCCGTAAAAATCGATGATCGCCCGCCCGACCGTGTCGAACAGGAAATAGCCGATGGCATAGCCCAGCAGGCCCCCGGCCACCGAGGCAAAGGTGCAGATCGCCGCCAGCCGCCAGGCCCGCCGCCGGTCGGCAACAATCATCGGCGCCAGCATGATCTCGGGAAAGATCGGCAGGATCATCGCTTCGAGAAAGCACAGCAGCGCCAGGATCGGTTCGGCCAGCCGGTGCTGGGTGGCCAGTTTCAGGCGGTCATACAGCTTCAGCTTCGGCGTCGCAGTGGTGTCGGTCATCCAAGGCCTTGGCGATTCGGGTTCGTGCGAAGACCTGTTATCCTCCGCCTGGAGCGCGGCGTCTCCACCGGCTGGATAACAAGTCTGTCAGTAGCCGCGCGCGCGGTCCACCACATTCAGCAGCGGTTTGCCCGCCTCACGCTCGGCAATGATGCCCGAGAAATAGCGCACGCCGGATTTTTCATCCGAAATCGCGGCGATATGCGGCGTGATATAGCAGTTCTCGATGGCCCAGAGCGGGCTGTCGGCCGGCAGTGGTTCGGTCTCGAACACGTCAAGGCTCGCGGCCCCCAGCGTGCCATCGCCCAGCGCCTGCGCGATATCGGCCTCGCGCTGATGTCCACCACGCGCCGCATTGACGATCACCGGACCACCCTGCAGCCGGTCGCGCCGCAGCTTGCCGAACGTCTCCATATTGAGAATGCCCGTGGTGTCGGGCGTCAGCGGCAGCAGATTGACCAGAATATCGGTGCCGCCGAGAAACTCATCAAACGTCTCCGCGCCGGCAAAGCTCTCGAGGCCGTTGACGGCCTTGGGCGAGCGGCTCCAGCTGCGCAGCGTGAAGCCGAGCGGCAGCAGGCGCTTGGCGGCATCCTGCCCCAACACACCCATGCCCATAATGCCCACCGTAGTTTCGGCGGCGGACGGCGGATAGAACTGCTCCCAGCGCCGCGCCTGCTGTTGCGCGCGGAACCGCGTATAGAGCCGGTGATGCATGGTGACATGGGCCACCACATAATCGCTCATCCGCTGGCTGAGATCATTATCGACAAAGCGCACGATCGGCGCATCGGGCAGGCGCGGGTGCTTGAGCAGCGCGTCGACGCCGGCCCCCAGTGACAGCACCGCCTTGAGCCCGCTCAGCCCGTCAAAGGCGTCCTCTTTGGGCTTCCATACGAAGAGATAGCGCACATCCGCCGGATCGAAATCGTCGCCGCGCCGCACTACGGGGTAGGGGGCCAGCGCCGCCGCGAACTGTTCAGCCCAGCTCGCCTCGTTGACATCGGACAAATGCAGCAACAACATGGATAGCCCCCTCAGAAAAAAGCCGCGCCGTTTGACGGGCGCGGCCAGAAATTTTGTGTATCAGCAGCCAGTCTTACTGTGCCGCAGGAACGGCTTCCGCCGGAGCGGCTGCAGCAGGCGCGGCCTCAGCCGGGGGTGCCTCAGCAGGTGCGGCTTCCGCCGGAGCGGCTGCAGCAGGTGCCGCCTCAACCGGAGCAGCTTCCGCAGGAGCGGCCTCAGCAGGTGCAGCTTCCGCCGGAGCAGCCTCAGCAGGCGCAGCTTCTGCCGGTGCAGCTTCTTCAGCGGCCGGGAAGGCCACGGGGCTACCCGACAGGGTCTGCAGGTAAGCCAGCAGGTCGGCGCGTTCTTCGGCAGTCTTGATGCCCGCAAAGGCCATCTTGGTGCCCGGTGCGTAATCGCTCGGCTTGGTCAGGAAGTGATTGAGGTTCTCATAGGTCCAGGTGTCCCCGGCGTCATGGTGAGCCTTCATCGCATCCGAATAGGAGAAGTCCGCAACCGAACCCTCGGCACGGCCGACGATGTCATAGAGATGCGGACCCTGCTTGTTGGGATCGCCCTCGCCGAAATTGTGGCACGACTGGCACTTGCGTGCAGCAGCGGCGCCGCGTTCGACACTGGCGCTGGCCAGCAGCACCCCGAGCGGAACTTCCGCTGGTGCCGCTTCGGCCGGGCCGCCGGCGGCGACAGCCTCAGGCTCGGGCAGGGCATAGCCTGGCCCCTGACCCTGGATGGGATGGTAAACCGCTTCGGCCAGAAAGCCGACGGCCATAATGAACAGCAGCGTGCCCAGCACGGCGCCCATGATCTTGTTTAGCTCGAACGAATTCATTTGATCTCTCTGCCAGTCCATCCCCTGTGGACACTAGTCGGTCCCGGCTCAACTTTCGATATCCCCCTAAGGAAATATCGCCTCAACAGAGCAGCACGACGCGCGGCGGAAGATAGTCCCAAGGCGGGGGCGGCGCAACCGCTCAAAGCCCCACTGCGACAATTCCTCACCGGCAGGCGCGGCAGGCCCCGGCGGCGCCTTCAATTGACTCCGCTCTCCCCCGGGTTCAAAAGCCCTTCGCCTACCTGCAATGGATCTCCGTGATGACCAAGAAGATTGCCTTCCAGGGCGAGCCCGGCGCTTTCAGCCATGCCGCCGCCCAAAATGTCTTTCCCGGCGAGGAAGCGATCGGCTGCGTCACCTTTGAGGAGACCATAGCCGCTGTCCAGTCCGGCCGCGCCGATTTCGCCGTGGTCCCGGTGGAAAATTCGCTTTATGGCCGCATCACCGATATCCACCATCTGCTGCCCGAAAGCGGGCTTCACATTATCGGCGAGACCTATCTGCGCGTGGAAATGAACCTGCTCGGCGTGCCCGGCGCGACCATGGCCGACATCAAAGCGGTGCAGTCGCTGTCGGTGGCGCTCGGCCAGTGCCGCAAGTTCATCGCCGATAACGGCTTCCGCACCATCAACGCCGTCGACACCGCCGGTTCGGCCCGCGAAGTCGCGCAGAAGGCCGACAAATCGGTCGCCGCCATCGCGTCGCGCTTTGCCGCCGAAATCTACCGCCTTGATGTGCTGGCGTCCAATATCGAGGACGCCGCCCACAACACCACGCGTTTTCTGGTGCTGTCGCCCACCCCGCAGGAAGCCCCGGCCGACAATGGCAAGGTCAAGACCACCTTCGTCTTCCGCGTCCGCAACGTCCCGGCCGCGCTGTATAAGGCGATGGGCGGTTTCGCCACCAATGGCGTCAACATGACCAAGCTGGAAAGCTATATGGTCGGCGGCGCCTTCACCGCGACCCAGTTCTACGCCGATATCGAAGGCCACCCCTCCGATCGCGCCGTCCAACTCGCCTTCGAAGAACTCGGCTTCTTCACCGACCAGTTCAAGGTCCTGGGCGTCTATCCGGCCAACGAAGCGAAGTAGGCGAGGCTAAGAGCTATCAGTCTGCCACCCTCCCCCTTGCGGGGAGGGAGAGCGAGATAGGACTTGGCCCTTGCTAAGTCCGTACGTCGAGCCGGGAGGGGGTATCTCTCGGCGAGTCCGGTGTCCGTTGCTCAACCCCCACCCTTGATCCCTCCCCGCAAGGGGGAGGGTGCCGACTACTCACTCGGCACAGCCCAGCAAAAATCCAGGCCGAAGGCCTCAATCCCCCCGCAACACCTCGTCCACCACCGGCAAATCGTAAAACGCCCGCACGACTTCCCAGCCCTCGTCGGCCGTATCGACCACGTTGAACAGCTTCACGTCGTCCGGGGAAATGGTGCCCGCCTCGGCCAGCGCCTCGAAATTGATCACCTTGTTCCAGAATTCCGCGCCGAACAGCAGCAGCGGCACCTTGTCCATGCGGCCGGTCTGGATCAGCGTCAGCGTTTCAAAGAATTCGTCCAGCGTGCCGAAGCCGCCCGGAAACACCGCCACCGCCTTGGCCCGAATCAGGAAGTGAATCTTGCGGGTGGCGAAATAGTGGAAGTTGAAGCTCAGCTCCGGCGTCACATAATGATTGGGCGCCTGCTCATGCGGCAGCACGATATTGAGCCCGATCGAGGGCGCGCCGACATCGGCAGCGCCACGATTGCCGGCTTCCATCACGCCGGGGCCGCCGCCCGTCACCACCACATATTCCTTATAGTCGAGCGCCTTTGAGGTGGCCGAGGCCAGCTGGGCAAAGCGGCGCGCTTCGTCGTAATAGCGCGATGCCGCCTCAAGATTGCGCTTCTGTACCTCGTTCTTGGCCGCCCAGGCCGGCTTGCCCGGCGCCGGAATCCGCGCGCCGCCAAACAGCACCACCGTCGAATTGATGCCGCGCTCGCGCAGGCGGAATTCCGGCTTGAGATATTCCAGCTGGAACCGGATGCCGCGCGTATCCTCCGAGGTCATGAACTCGTCATCGGCAAAAGCCAGCCGGAACGCCGAGGCTTCGGTCTGTGGCGTCGATGGCGCGCGTTTGCTGGCGGCGATATCCTCTACCGAAGTGCGCAGCGATGTCGGGCGGCGTTTGGCCATGCCGGCTTCTCCATATAAATCGGAACGGCGAGACTCCGCCTTAATTCCGAAATCATTGCTTGGGCATATCCAGCCGGGGCCAAGTGAGCAAGGGCGAGGGGCTTGAACCAGTACACGAGTTTGGAAGCGCGCATCGACGCGGCGGCGCATGCCGTGCTGGCGCGCCTGCCGCGCGGGCGGCTGGCCGATGGCGTGGTGGAGTTCCTGGTGTTCGGCCTCAAGCAGGCCTGGGCCTGCCTGTTTGGCGGGCTGATGCTGGCGATGATCATCGTCACGCGGCTGTGGTGGCCGGGTGATTGGCTGGATCGCTATGACGTATTCTTTCTCGCCGCGCTGCTGATTCAGGCCGCCATGCTGGCGTTCCGCCTCGAAACCCTGAGCGAAGCCAAGGTGATCCTGATTTTCCATATCGTCGGCACCGGCATGGAATTGTTCAAGACCGCCGCCGGCTCATGGATCTATCCCGAGGAGGCGCTGTTCCGCCTCGGTGGCGTGCCGCTGTTTTCCGGCTTCATGTATGCCTGTGTCGGCTCCTACATGGCCCGCATCCAGCGCATTTTCGATATCCAGTTCACCCGCTATCCCCCGGTCTGGATGACGGTTGTTTTGGCCATCACCATCTACGCCAATTTTTTCACCCATCATTTCATGATCGATCTGCGCTGGCTGCTCTTCGCCGGCGTGGTGGCGCTCTATCTGCGCAGCTTCATGCATTACCGCGTCTTCCGCTTCCGCCATGCCATGCCGATGCTGCTGGCCTTCCTCTTGGTGGCTCTGTTCATCTGGATCGCCGAGAATATCGGCACCTGGTCGCGCGCCTGGATTTACCCCGATCAGGCCACTGGCTGGGCCATGGTCAGCTGGTCCAAGCTGGGCTCGTGGTATCTGCTGATGCTGATCTCGGTGGTGCTGGTGACGCTGGTGCATCCGCCCCGCGCCTATCGCGACGAGCCGGAGCGCCCGGCTCAGTGACGGCGGAAACGCCAATAAGCGCCGTGCATCATCCGGCGCCACCCCGCCAATTGCGCCGCTAGCAGCTCGATCGGCCGCGGCGCAGGCTGGTAGTTGCGCAGCATATGCTCGGCCAAACGATAGCCTTCGCGCACGATACGGCGCTCATCGAGCGGCAGTCCTATAGATGGAACGCGCATGGCGGCCTCCCACATGGTTGATAAAACCTTAACGCAGCAGCGCCGGTTTCGTCTGGGGCCATATGAAAACTTGGTTTACGCCGGGCACGGCGGCAGCGCCGCTGGCATGGTTTGAGCCTGCTCCCGCTCCCACCCCACCCCGGATGTCACCCCGGCCTTGAGCCGGGGCCCATCCCGAGATCGCGCCGGCGAACCCCGGCCTCGCAACCTGCGCCTCCCTCCCCTCTGATGGGGAGGGATTGAGGGTGGGGTGGGGCAAAACACGCAGAGGTATCAATGATCCCAGCACCATCCTTGACGTTCGCCATAAATGTAACAATATAAGTTACATGAGTGGAGCCAGGTAAATGTCATCCTTTTTCGACGAGCGGGCTGCCGCCGCCTATCTCGATGGCCCACCGCGCCAGGTGCCTGGCTATACCGGCCTGTTGCGCATGACCACCCTGCTGCTGGCCGAGCACATCCCCACCACGGGCCGCGTGCTGGTGCTGGGCGCCGGCGGCGGCCTCGAGCTCAAATCCATGGCCGAAGCCCACCCCGACTGGACTTTCACCGGCGTCGATCCGTCCCCCTCCATGCTGGAACTGGCCGCACAGACCACTGCGCCCCATGCCGCGCGCATCCAGTTGCACGAAGGCTATATCGACACCGCGCCACAGGGTCCCTTCGACGCCGCCACCTGCCTGCTCACCCTGCATTTCGTGCCGGCCGACCAGCGCCTCGCGACCCTGCAACAACTTCGCACCCGCCTGCAGCCCGGTGCCCCCCTGGTCGTTGCCCATCTCAGCGTGCCGCTGGCCGAGCGCGCCCTGTGGCTGGCCCGCCACGTAGCCTTCGGCTCCGCCGAGCCGCCACCCCCGGCCCAGCTGGAGCGCTCTGTCGCGGCGCTGGACACAAGACTGACGATTCTGGACCCCGCCGAAGACGAGGATTTGCTGGTTCAGGCCGGCTTTACCGGCGTCAGCCTGTTCCATCTCGGTTTCAGCATCAGGGGCTGGGTGGCTTATGCTGCCTAGACTGGTTCACCGGGTCTTGCCAAAGCCGGGTTTTGTTCGCATATAGCGAGCGGGAGGTTGGCGCGGACGTGTTCCTCGCCAACCGGGTCAGGTCCGGAAGGAAGCAGCCCCAACGAGACCTTCACGGGTCGTTGCCAGCCTCCTACTAATTCACCCACGCCCCGTGGTATAAGCTGACTTGTTCGCTCAATCGGGAACGCCTTGAACGGGCAGGATAGCCGGCTCGTGGCTGAATCAACATCATCATCGCCCTATATCGTGCTGGCCCGCAAATACCGGCCGCGCGATTTCACCACCCTGGTCGGCCAGGACGCCATGGTGCAGACGCTGGGCAATGCCTTTGCGCATAACCGCATTCACCATGCCTTCATCCTCACCGGCGTCCGCGGCGTGGGCAAAACCACCACGGCCCGTATTCTGGCCCGTGCCTTCAATTATCAGGACGCCTCTGGCCCCCATCCCACGCTCGATCTGAGCGTCGAGGGCGACCATTGCCGCGCCATCATTGAAGGCCGCCATGTCGACGTCATCGAAATGGACGCCGCCAGCAATACCGGCATCAACGATATTCGCGAGATCATCGACTCGGTGAAATACGCGCCCTCCTCGGCGCCCTACAAAGTCTATGTCATCGACGAAGTGCACATGCTCTCGACGGCGGCCTTTAACGGCCTGCTCAAGACCCTCGAAGAGCCGCCCCCCTATGTGAAGTTCATCTTCGCCACCACCGAAATCCGCAAGGTGCCGGTGACGATCCTCAGCCGCTGCATGCGCTTCGACCTGCGCCGCATCACGCCCGAGATCATGACCGCCTATCTCGAATCGATCCTGGGGCAGGAGGGCATCTCCTTCGAGCCCGAGGCGCTGGCGATGATCGTGCGGGCCGGCGAAGGCTCGGCGCGCGACAATCTCTCCCTGCTCGATCAGGCCATCGCCCATGGCAATGGCACGGTCACCGCCGCCACCGTCAAGGCCATGCTCGGCCTCGGCGACCGCGCCCGCGTCATCGACCTGTTCGAAGAACTGATGGGCGGCCGGATCGGCGACGCCATCGACACTTTCCGCGCCCTCTATGATCTCGGCGCCGATCCGCAGACCCTGGTCTCGGACCTCGCCGATTTCACCCATCTGGTGACCCGCATCAAGGTGGTCCCGGCCGCTGCCGACGACATGTCGCTCACTCCCGACGAGCGCAAACGCGGCGCCGAACTGGCCGGCAAGCTGCCGATGCGGGCGCTGACCCGCGCCTGGCAGATTCTGTTCAAGGGCTATGACGAAGTGGCCCGCGCCAGCAATGGCTTGCAGGCCGCCGAAATGGCGCTGATCCGCCTGGCCTATGCCGCCGATCTCCCCAGCCCCGACGATCTGATTGCCCGCCTCGCCAACCAGCCCGCCCCGGCCCCCGCTCTGCAGTCCTTCACCCCGCCCACGCGCCCAAGCGGCGGTGGCGGCGGCGGTGCCTCGGCCATGCGCGTGGTCGAAACCCAGCCGCAACCAGTCGACGCCGTAGCCGCCCAGCCGCAGGCCGAAGCGGTCGTCAGGCCGGCCCTGTCCTCGATCGGCTCCTACAAGGAACTGATCGCTCTGGCCGGCGCCAAGCGCGACGTGCTGCTCAAGATCGCCCTTGAGGGCCAGATGCGGCCGATTTCCTTCGAGCAGGGCAAGATCGAAGTGGCGCTGACCGACTCGGCCGATCCGGGCATGATCGCCACCCTGTCCGCGCGCCTCCAGCTCTGGACCGGCGAGCGCTGGCTGGTGATGGTCTCGACCAAGCCCCCCGAAGGGCTGACCATGCGCCAGGAGCGCGAGCAGAAGGTCGAAGCGGCGCAGGCCGCCGCTCATGAGGACCCGCTGGTCAAAGCCATTCTCGAAACATTTCCCGGGGCCAAGCTGGTCAATGTGACGGTGCGCGACGAAGCCACCGCCGAACTGCCCGAGGCTCCGCCCCCCATCGAAGAGGACGACGAATGAAAGACATCATGGGAATGATGAAGGCCGCCGGCGAGATGAAGGCCAAGATGGAAACCATGCAGGCCGAGCTGGCCGATCTGGTGGTCGAAGGCCGCTCCGGCGGCGGTCTGGTCACCGTGTCGCTCAGCGGCAAGGGCGAACTCAAGGGCCTCAAGATCGATCCGTCCTTGTTCAAGGAAGACGATGTGGAAGTGCTCGAAGATTTGATCGTCGCCGCCCATGCCGACGCCAAGGCCAAGTCCGAAGCCGAGACGCAGAAGAAGATGGCCGAGGTCACCGCCGGCCTGCCTTTGCCCCCCGGCATGAAGCTGCCGTTCTAACCAGATGGCCTCTGGCGGACCCGAAATTGAACAGCTGATCCAGCTCCTGGCGCGCCTGCCGGGGCTGGGGCCGCGCTCGGCGCGCCGGGCGGTATTGCAGTTGATCAAGAAGAAGGATCAGCTGATGATCCCGCTTTCGGCCGCCCTCGACCGCGCCGTCACCGCCGTCAAGACCTGCGAGGTCTGTGGCAATGTCGACACCATCAGCCCCTGCACCATCTGCGCCGACCCGCGGCGCGCCGATAGCGGCATGCTGATCGTGGTCGAAGATGTCGCCGACCTTTGGGCGCTGGAACGCGCCGGCGTCGGCGCCGTCCGCTATCACGTGCTGGGCGGCGTGCTCTCCCCCCTCGACGGCGTCGGCCCGGACGACATCACCATCGACGCGCTGATCGCCCGCGCCGCCGAATTCAAGGAAGTCGTGCTGGCGGTCAATGCCACCGTCGAAGGCCAGACCACGGCGCATTACATCACCGACCGCCTCGCCGGCACCGGTACCAAAATCACCCGCCTCGCCCACGGCGTCCCCGTCGGCGGCGAGCTGGACTATCTCGACGAAGGCACCCTCAGCCAGGCCCTGAAGGCTCGCACCGAGATCTAAGATGCCGACCTCAGGCGCATCCAAAAACGCGATGTCATCCCGGCCTTGAGCCGGGACCCATCCTGAGATGGATTCACCGGCACAATCTCAAGCTGGGCCCCGGCTCAAGGCCGGGGTGACATCGCGGCTGGGGCGAACTCACATGCCCCTCAGTGCAAATCCTTATCCGTCCTGAACTCATCCCCACCGTCCCAGCGCTCTTCCTCGAGGCTCTCCTCGGCCTCTTCATCCTCGAAAAACGCATCCTCATCGCCTTCGATGGCCTGGCGGGCTTCTTCATCGTCGGGGGATAGCGCGTCGAGCCGGTCGGCCGGATCATTGTCAAAGCTGGTGCCGAGCCCGGAATAGGCGTCATTCTCATCGCCATTGGCAATGGTGGCGCTCAGCTCGTCGATGGCGCGGTCCAGCTCGTCCAGCAGTGAAGCCGGGTCCTGCCCGCCCCAGTCGCCGCTTTCGCGGATGGCGCTTTCGTCGCGCAGTTCCTTGAGCCGCGCCAGCCGCTCGGCCGCCGGCCGGTCATCGCCGTAAAGCAGCTCTTCGATTTCGCTCTGGCTATAGGGCTGGGAAATGCCCGGCTGGTCGGAATTGTCGAAATTCGTGTCCTGCGGCACCATGGTGCCGTGATGGTCGTGATGCTGAGCCATTCTCGTCTCCCATGTTGGATGAGAAGACAACGCGGTGGCGGCCAACCGGTTCGATGATCGTGATCAGGAGAGGTCCCCGGGCTCCTCGCCCACCAGCCGCAGCATCGGCGCGTCGTCCTCGCCGCTGTCCCAGCCCGCGGGCAGTTGTTTGTTCGATTTTGCGCCCAGTTCGCGCAGAATTTCCACCTGCCGGACCACGCTGCCCTTGCCGGTCGCCAGTTGCCCCTTGGCCTCGACATAGCTTTGCTGCGCCCGGTCGAGATTGAGGCCAAGCTTGTCCATGCTGGCGAGAAACCCCACCACCTTGTCGTACAGCGCGCCGGCCCGCTCGGCGATCTGCTCGGCATTCTGGTGGCGCTTTTCGATGTCCCAGACATTGCGCACCGTGCGCAGCACCGTCATCAGCGTGGTCGGCGTCGTCAGCATCACGCCCCGGCTCATGCTGAATTCGACCAGCCCGGCATCCTGCTGGATGGCGGTGGCCAGCGCCGATTCAATCGGCACGAACATCATGACGAAGTCCATCTTGGACTTGGCATGGCGCTGATAGCTCTTGTCGCCCAGCGTCTTGATATGGGTGCGGATCGACTGGATATGCGCCTGCAAATGCAGCGTCCGATCGGCCTCGGCGCTATTGGTATAGGCCGAGAAGGCCGTCAGCGAGACCTTGGAGTCGATCACCAGCCGGTCATTATTGGGCATCAGCACTTCGACATCGGTGCGCACCCGGCTGCCGTCTTCGGCGGTATGGCTCATCTGGGTGATGAATTGTTCGCCCTCGCGCAGGCCCGAGCTTTCCAGAATGGTCGACAGGATCATTTCGCCCCAGGCGCCCTGCGTCTGCGCATTGCCCTTGAGCGCGCGGGTGAGATTGCCGGCTTCGGTGGTGATTTGCAGATTGCTCGCCGCCAGCGCCCTGATCTGCTCGGCCATGGTCGAGCGGTCGCGCGCTAATTCGCCCTGGAACTCGACGATCTTCTCGTTGAGCGGCTTGAGCAGCACATCGACCTGCTCGCGGTTCTGTTTGGAAAACGTCTCGCCATGGCTTTTGAGCACGTCGCCGGCAATGGCCTTGAATTCGTCGGTCATCTGCTGGCGCACGCTGAGGAAGCGCGCCAGATTGGCCTCCGACTGCGCCGCCTGTTCGGCCAGGCGGGCGCGCAATGCCGAGGCATCGGCCAGCAGCTCGGCGCCTTTTTCCCGCTCCCGATCCAGCAAATCGGCGCCGCGCTCGCGCTCGACGCGCACCTGATGGTCCAGTTCCTGAATCCGGCGGTCCCGCTCGCCCAGCTGCGTGGCAAAGCCAGTCTGCAGTTGCTCGGCCAGTTGCGCGCTCGCCTCGGCGGTCTGTGCCGCGCCGGCGCGCATCACGGCAATCGTCGCGCCGACCAGCACCAGGCCGGCCAGCGCCACGCCCGCGATCAAGGCTTGCCCCAGCGTTACCGCATAGTCGCCGATGAAAAAGACCACGCTATCCATCCGCACAGGGTAGCGCGATTCGTTTGTTCGTGAAATGTTCTATGCTGGGCGGTCACAAGAGTTGACCGCACGCGCGAAAATACCATATCGAGAGGCAAACCCCATTCTGCCGGACCTTTATTATGGCTGTACGCCCCATTCTCGTCATTCCCGATGCACGGCTGCGCGCCGTTGCCGACCCGATCATCGAAATCGACGATGAGATCAAGGCGCTGGCCCAGGATATGCTGGACACCATGTATGACGCGCCCGGCATTGGCCTGGCCGCGACCCAGCTTGGCGTGATGCAGCGCATCGTGGTGATGGACCTCGCCGGCGAAGGCGAAGAGCCCGATCCGCTGGTGCTGATCAATCCCGAGATCACCCATTTCGGCGAGCAGATGCAGGTCACCGAAGAAGGGTGCCTGTCGATCCCCGAGCTGTATTACGAAGTCGAGCGCCCCAATGAGGTGACGGTGAAATACACCGATCTCGATGGCAAGGAAGTGGTGCGCGAAGCCGAAGGCAAGCTCGCCGTCTGCATCCAGCACGAACTCGATCACCTCGATGGGGTGATGTATATCGACTACCTCAGCCGCCTCAAGCGCGACCGTGTCATCAAGAAATTCGACAAAGCCGCCAAACGCGCTGCGGGCTAACCGGCCCTCCCTTTCTTCCCCTCGCCCCTTGCGGGAGAGGGACAGACCTGACGCGTTCAGCGGAAGGTCAGGGTGAGGGTACTGCGCTCGCCCATGCGCAGCGTCATCACCGGGCTTGTCCCGGTGATCCATTTCTGGTCTGGCCCTGGATTGCCCGGACAAGCCGGGCAATGACGGTGGCTGAATTATCCGGGCATCGCCCCGACAAGGAGCTGCCAACATGCGCGTCGTCTTCATGGGCACGCCGGATTTTTCCGTTCCGACTCTGACCGAAATCGTCTCTTCCGGCCATGAGGTCGTCGCCGTCTATACCCGCGCGCCCAAACCCGCCGGACGCGGGCAGGAAGAGCGCAAGTCGCCGGTGCATCTGGCGGCCGAAGGTTTTGGCATTCCGGTATTCACCCCGCGCTCGCTCAAGGGCGAGGCCGAGCAGATCGTCTTTGCCAGCCACGATGCCGATCTGGCCATTGTCGTCGCCTACGGCCTGCTGCTGCCCAAGCCGATCCTCGACGCCCCGCGCCTCGGCTGCCTGAACCTGCATGGCTCGCTGCTGCCGCGCTGGCGCGGCGCCGCGCCGATCCAGCGCGCGGTGATGGCTGGCGATAGCCAGACCGGCGTCATGGTCATGCAGATGGATGAAGGCCTCGATACCGGCCCGGTCGCCCTCGGCGAAGTCATCGCCATCACCCCCGACATGACCGGCGGCGAATTGCACGACGCCATGATGCGCGTCGGCGCGGACCTGATGGGCCGGGCCTTGGCGGCGCTCGAGCGCGACAGCCTCGATTTCACCCCGCAACCCGAAGCCGGCGCCCTCTACGCCAAAAAGATCGACAAGGCTGAGGCCCGTATCGACTGGTCCCGCCCGGCCGAGGAAGTCCACAACCACATTCGCGGCCTCTCGCCCTTTCCCGGCGCCTGGTTCGAGCTGGAGCTGGCCGGCAAGCCGGTGCGCGTCAAGGCGCTGCGCTCGACCATGGGGCAGGGCAGCGGCGCCCCCGGCACCCTTCTCGACAACCTCACCATCGCCTGCGGCAGCGGCGCCGTCCGCCTCACCCAGGTGCAGCGCGAAGGCAAAGGCGCCATGGACGCCGCCACCTTCCTGCGCGGCGCCGGGGATTTGCCGGAGCGCGCGGCTTGAGCACCGGACCCACCCCGAACGCGGTCGGTCCCCTCCCCCTTGAGGGGAGGGCTAGGGTGGGGGTGTCGTGCGTTCAGCAGACTGGAATTTCCGGGTTCGCACCACCCACGACACCCCCACCCCTAACCCCTCCCCTCAAGGGGGAGGGGAACGGCCTCAGCGCGATACCCAGCCATGCCGCGCTATAAGCTCACCATCGAGTATGACGGCACTCCCTTCTCCGGCTGGCAGCGCCAGACCGCGCGCCCCAGCGTGCAGCAGGCGCTGGAGGAGGCGATCACCGCCATGTCCGGAGAGCGCGCCACCACCCAGGCCGCCGGCCGCACCGATGCCGGCGTGCATGCGCTCGGCCAGGTGGCCCATTTCGATCTCAGCAAGCCATGGGACCCGTTCCGCATCCGCGAGGCGCTGAATTTCCACCTCCGCCCCGCCCCGGTCGTCATTATCGAGGCCGAAGCGGTGGATGACAGTTTCGAGGCGCGTTTTTCCGCCAAGTCGCGGCATTACGAATATCGCATTCTCTGCCGCCGCGCTCCGCCGGTGCTCGAGCGCAATCACGTCTGGCACCTGCCCATGCAGCTCGATGCGGAGATCATGGATCACGCCGCCGGGCTGATCCTGGGCACCCATGATTTCACCACCTTCCGCTCCTCGGAATGCCAGGCCAAATCACCCTTGCGCACGCTGGATGCCTTCGCGGTGCGGCGCGAGCTGGATCACATTGTCATCACCGCCAGCGCCCGCAGTTTCCTGCATCATCAGGTGCGCTCGATGGTGGGCTCGCTCAAGCTGGTGGGGGAGGGCAAGTGGTCACCGGCGGATTTCCGCGCGGCGCTCGACGCGCGCGATCGTCGTCGCTGCGGCGCCATGGCGCCGTCAGTCGGGCTCTATCTGACCAGGGCGGATTATTAGCCGAGGCCCGCCGGGCCGGGTCCGACGATCACCGCGATCACCACCATCGCCATGAACACGCCCACCGCCTGCGACAGGAACAGCATGCCGATCTGCAGCGGCGTCAGCGTGACGATGAAGCGGCCGATATTGATAAAGCTGGCCAGCGCCAGGATCACCACCAGCAACAGAATGGCGATGCCCAGCCCGCCCAGCAGTGTCGAGGCCAGCAGCAGCACCGCCGAGACCAGCGTGACCCAGTTGGACGCCACGAGATACGGGATGAACCCGTCCTGCCGCCCCATCTGGCGCAGCGCGATCACTGCCGTCGCCGCCTGGGCGACGAACAGCACCACATTGACGATGATCGATTGCGTCGCCGCGCCGGCGGGCAATTGCATGCCGGTCAGCATCGGGCCGAACCCGGCCAGCCCGATGGCGATCAGGGTGGCGATCAGGCTGCCGACCAGGCCGCGTTGGCTGAAGTCGAAATAGGTCGGCGCCTGGCGGTTGCCCACCAGCAGCGCGAAGCAGCCGCGTGCTGCAGCCATCAGTTCTTCGAGGAAGGTCGTGGTCGGTTGGGCCAAGGGCTTGTCTCGAATATCAAATGGGAGAAATGGCGGCGTTGCTCAGCATGTAGAGCGCCAGACGCATTGCCACAAGCAGCACGACCGTCAAAACCGCAAAACCGGCGGCAATCCCGACTGTCCAGCCGGTTGCGGCGCGCGCCAATCGATACAGCAGATAGGCCAGTCCCAGCCAGCTCAGCAGCACCACCGGCCCACCGATGATCGCCAGCAGCCCCTCGACCAGCAAAAACGCCGTCAGCAGATAGGTGCCGGGCACCATCACGTCGAGTGCCGGTTCGCGGCTTTTCAGCATCATCCGCGTGCCGAGCAGGCTAACCACCAGCGCGGTGATCGGCAGCGCCAGCACGAACATCGCCGCCACCACCCCGAACAGGCTAGGCATGCCAATGCTCATCGAGGCAAACGCCACGGCGAGGAAGGCGATGACGGCAAAGATGATCAGCGCCGTGGTCAGCCCTGGCATTGTGCGGGCAAAGCGCTCGCGCCAACCGGCGTCCCCGCGCAGGATCATCATCCACCCGGCGACGGCATTGCTCAACGCAGCCCAGACCTTCATGCCGTCCCTCCAAAGAAGCGGACCATGAAGGCGCGGTAGATATCGGTCAACCCGATGAGGTCGGCGACGGCGATATGCTCGTCGGCCTGGTGCATCGTCGGGCCGACCAGCCCACATTCGACCACCGGCCCATATTGTGCGATGAACCGCGCATCCGACGTGCCCCCGCCGGTCGACAATCCCGGCCGCCGCCCGGTGAGGCTTTCAATGGCATCCCCCAGCGTCTCCACATCCCCACTCAGCGGCGACAGGAACGACCGCGACGGCTCCCCCGCCACCTCGAACCTCACCTGGGTGTCGCCCAGCTCAACCCCGGAAATCCGCCCGCGCACCCACTCCGCCAGCGTCTCCGGCGTCCACAGATCATTGTAGCGAATGTTGAAGCGGATGGTCCCCGTCGCCGGAATGACATTGGAAATCCCATTGCCGACATCGATGGAGGTGACCTCCAGATTGCTCGCCGGGAAATGGTGCGTGCCGCCATCGATCTGCACATCCAGCGCCGTCACCAGCCGCGCCAGTGCCGGCAGCGGATTATTGGCCTTCTCCGGATAGGCGACATGTCCCTGCCGGCCGCTGACCGTAATCCGCCCCGACAGCGACCCGCGCCGCCCGATCTTGATGCTATCGCCCAGCAACGCCGCCGAACTCGGCTCGCCGACAATGGCGAAATCAAACGCGTGCCCTTGCGCCTCCGCCCATGCCATCAGCTTGGCCGTGCCGTTAATGCCGTCGGCTTCCTCGTCATTGGTGATGGCCAGCATCACCGTTCCCGCCTCTTTCGGCACACTCGCCACCGCCGCGATAAACGCCGCCACCCCCGATTTCATGTCCGCCGCGCCACGGCCAAAAATCTTGCCATCCGCCTCGCGCGGCACGAACGGATCGCCGCTCCACAGCGCAACATCTCCCGGCGGCACCACATCGGTATGCCCGGCAAACAGCAGCCGCTTGCCGCCACTGCCGCGCACCGCAAACAGATTATCCACGGGATAGGAGCCATCGCCCTCAAAGCGCAGCCGGGTCACGGCAAAGCCGCTGGCGCTGAGCGCCGTCTCGACCACGTCGAGAACCCCCGCCGTCTCGGGCGTCACCGAGGGGCAGGCAATCAGTTGCTTGAGCAGATGGACGGGATCGTCCGTCGATATAGCAGTCACGAAACCATCCCGTCCTTGTGTGTTTAGGCGGCGGCGTAGCCGAGCGGGTCCGGCCCGTAGCTATTGGGTCCTGCCGTACCCTTGAGGAAGCCCAGCTGCACCAGCAGATAGAGCCCCAGTATCGCGGTGGCGAAAAACACCACCGACAGCCACAGATCCGGCGTCGGCATCATCATGCCATTGCCGATATCGGTCATCGTTACCCCGATGCCCAAGGCCTGCAGCAGCGTCGCCAGCCCCGACACCACGAGCAGGATCTTGAAATCCAGCCCATTATTGTCGCGGTCCTGCCGGCGCTTGAGGCCGAGGCACCAGCTCGGATAGAGCAGCGCGAGATAGGCGATCAGCTGCGCCCAGAGGCCGAGCCCCAGCATGCCAAGCAGGATGGTCAGCACGATGCTGGCGATGATCACCACCACTGTGCCCAGCCACCATTGCTTGCGCGAAATCCGACCATCCGTTGTGGTCAGCAGCGGCATAAGATCATTCATGATTATCCCCTCAGAAAATCAGCGCCGGGTCCCATCCGGCGCTTGATCCTAAGTGAATCGTCAGGCCTCCACCAGCCGGCTCAGTCGCGCAGCAAGTCGTTGATGGCCGTCTTGCTGCGGGTCTGCGCATCGACGGTCTTGACGATCACCGCGCAATAGAGGTTCGGCCCGGGGCTGCCATCGGGCAGTGGCTTGCCCGGCAGCGAGCCCGATACCACCACCGAATAGGGCGGCACCTTGCCGATATGGATTTCCCCGGTGGCGCGGTCGACGATCTTGGTCGAGGCGCCGATGAACACGCCCATCGAAATCACCGCGCCTTCGCCGACCACCACGCCCTCGACCACTTCCGAGCGCGCGCCGATAAAGCAATTATCTTCGATGATCACCGGACCGGCCTGCAGCGGCTCCAGCACGCCGCCAATGCCGACGCCGCCTGAGATATGCACATGCTTGCCGATCTGGGCGCAGGAGCCGACGGTCACCCAGGTGTCGATCATGGTGCCCTCGCCGACATAGGCGCCGACATTGACGAAGCTGGGCATCAACACGACATTGCGGGCGATAAAGGCCGGGCGGCGCACCACGGCGCCGGGCACGGCGCGAAAGCCGGCATTGCGGAACTCCGCTGCGCCCCAGCCCTCAAATTTGGTCGCCACCTTGTCCCAATAATGCGAGCCGCCCGGCGCGCCGTCGATCAGGCGATTTTCGGTCAGTCGGAAATGCAGCAGCACGGCCTTTTTGAGCCATTGATTGACCTGCCAGCTGCCGTCGATCTTTTCGGCGACCCGCACCGCGCCGCTATCCAGCAGCGCCAGCGCTTCTTCCACGGCCTCACGCACCGCTCCTTCCGTATCGATGCGAATCTCGGCGCGGGCTTCGAAGGCGTCATCGATGGTTTGGGCGAGGGCGGCATGGTCCATGCGCGGGGTCCTAAAAAACTGTGGGGGAGCGGACAATAGCGGTGAGCGCTATCGTGTCAATTGCGCGCCCGGCGAATTTGCCTGAGGTCCCCTTGTCCTACTGGCGTCGGGGCCAGCGCCGCCGTAAACTCGCGCCGATTTGGGGAGCGGTCATGCCGGAAAAATTCGATGCCATCATTATCGGCGCCGGTCAGGCCGGCCCGTTCCTGGCGGCCAAGCTTGCCAATTCCGGCCAGAAAGTCGCGCTGATCGAGCGCGAGCATCTCGGCGGCACCTGCGTCAATACCGGCTGCACCCCCACCAAGACCCTGGTGGCCAGCGCCCGCATGGCCTGGTCGGCCCGGCAGGCCGCTGCCTTCGGGGTCACGGTCAAAGGCCCGGTGAGCGTCGACATGAAGGCGGTCAAGGCCCGCAAGGACCGGGTCGTGGGCGCCTCGGTCCGGAGCCTTACCGATTGGCTGGGCGGCCTCAAAACGCTCGAGATCATCAAGGAAACCGGCAGCTTTGTGTCGCCCACTGCGGTCAAGGCCGGCAAGCGCCTGCTGACCGCGCCGCAGATTTTCATCAATAGCGGGGCCAGCGCCCATTTGCCGGACTGGCCAGGCCTGAGCAGCGTGCCCTATCTCACCAATAGCTCGATGATGAATATCGACACCCTGCCGGATCATCTGATCATTGTCGGGGCCAGCTATATCGGGCTCGAATTCGCTCAGATGTATACCCGCTTCGGCTCCAAGGTGACGGTGATCGAGCGCGGGTCGCGCCCGGCGCCGCGCGAAGATACCGATATTTCCGCCGCCATCCGCAGCATCCTCGAAGCCGAGGGCGTCACCTTCATGTTCGACACCACTGTCGATGCGGTGGCCCGGGCCGGCCATGGCGTGCTGCTCTCGCTCAAGCGTGGCGCACGACTGGCCTCGGTCGAAGGCACCCATCTGCTGGTGGCGCTGGGCCGCAGTCCCAACACCGCCGACCTCAATCTGGCCGCCGCCGGCATCAAACCCGACGAGCGCGGCTTCATCCCGGTCGATGATCATCTGCGCACCACCGCCAAGGGCATCTGGGCCCTGGGCGACAGCAATGGCCGCGGTGCCTTCACCCATACCTCCTATAACGAGTTCGAGATCGTCGCCGACAACATCCTCGACAAGGGCCAGCGTTCTCTCGCCGGGCGCATTCCGGTCTATGGCCTGTTCATCGATCCGCCGCTCGGCCGCATCGGCATGAGCGAAACGGAAGTGCGCCAATCCGGCCGCAAGGCGCTGATCGCCACCATGCCGATGAGTAAAGTCGCCCGCGCCCGCGAACGCGGCGAAACCCAGGGCCTGATGAAAGTGCTGGTCGACGCCGAAACCAAACTGATCCTCGGCGCCGCCATCCTCGGCATCGGCGGCGACGAAGTGGTGCAATCCCTGCTGCAACTGATGGCCGCCGGCACCCCCTACACCACCATGCTGCACACCATGCACATCCACCCCACCGTAACCGAACTGCTCCCGACCCTGCTGGCAGATCTCAAGCCGCTGGCGTGAGCTGAGGCACCAACAAACCCGATCTGTCCCCTCCCCCTTGAGGGGAGGGTTAGGGTGGGGGTGTCGTGCTCTCCAAAAATACCGAGCTAATGGGGCCTCCGACACCCCCACCCCGGCCCTCCCCTCAAGGGGGAGGGAGCCCATCGCGTATGGGGCGAGATATCGCCTTCACCCACCAGCCAAATCCCCTCGCCCCTCAGGGGAGAGGGCTAGGGTGAGGGGTGCGATCCCTCCCCAACCCGGATGAGCCAACCAGCCCTACACATCCCGCGTCGTAATAAAATCTCGCTCCGCCGCCAGCCCATGCCATTCACTGGGGATCTCGCTGTCGTAAATCAGCGTATAGGGCCCCTTATACCCAGCCTTTTCCGCCAGCGTTATGCACTGGCCGTAATCCGCCTCATCCAGATCGCCATCGATGAAACTCGCCTTGGCGTGGCACAGCTCGGCCCGGCCAAAAATCGACTTGAGATCGGCATATTTGCTGGCGCCGCTCCAATTGCCGAAATCGCCCAATAGCCCAACCCGGCCATCCAGCTTGTCGAGCAGATAATGCACATGGGCCGGCTCGGCCAGCAGGTCGAACCAGTTCTCCGTCACCAGCCGCACCGACGAGCCGGCATTGCCGTCGGCCAGGGCGTTCAGCGCCTTGACCGAGCGGTCGAGCGCGTCGCGGGTCGGCTTCTGCTTGCCGGCGATGATGCGGGCATTTTCGGCGCCCAGCGCATTGGCGATTTCGATCCAGCTGGCAATCCAGGCCTGGTCGCGCGCGCCATGTTCGGGATGGCTGATATCGCCGGCGTCGATCAACAGCGTCTGCAGCGTGACCTCGGCAATGCGCAGCTGGTCGCGCAGCTCGGCCAGATAGACCGGATCGCGGCTGCGCAGATGGAAGGAAACGATCTCCAGCCGGCGATAGCCATGATTGGCCAGCACCGAGGGTAGGCCGAGCAGCGATTCATCGCCCTCGCCATAGGTCTCCTGCATCGGACCGATCTCGGTGGTGGTCAAATCATGCGGATAGGTGGTGCCGAGCAGGCGGTGCAGCGACCAGGTGGAAACGGCAATACGGTCGGGACTGATATGGGCCATGATTGGATCCTCGTTGCCATGACTGTGCCTCGCCTTGCCGGCTGGCGCAATATCGCAAGACAATCAGCAGCATGCTGGCAGCAAACCACAAGAAAACTGCCAGCATGCTGACAGGCATGCTGCCGCTCGGCCGGTTTTTGCTTCACCTGTGAGTGAAGAATTTACACCTTGTAGATGCGCTCGGCATTGCGGTGGAACAGCTTTGCCTGCTCGTCGGCGCTGGCATTTTTGACGATATGGCGGATAGCGGCGACCCAATCGGTCAGCGTGCCGCCAGTAGTGGTGGCGACCGGATGGTCGCTGCCCCAAACCAGCCGGTCCCAGCCAAAGCTCTCGACCATATGCTCGACATAGGGGCGCAGTGTTTCGGCGGTCCAGCCGGGGGCGCAGTGATTGACCAGCCCCGAGATTTTGCCGGTGACATTGGGGTTGCGGGCGATTTCGCTGAGGGCGGCGCGCCACGGATCGAGCCCGGACCCGCTGATATCGGGATTGCCGCAATGGTCGAGGATGAAACTGACATCGGGCGCCCGCTGCGCCAGCATGGTGCCCAGCGCCAATTGGTCGGCCCGGAGGCATAGGTCGAAGCTCAGATCATAATCGGGCAGGTGGCGGATATTCTCGATGAACAAATCCGACTGGCTCAATTCGTCCGGCTGGTCATGCAGGATGCGGCGCACGCCCTTGATATGGGCATGGCCGGCAAGCTGCTCGATCTGATCGACAAAATTCATCTGCTCGGGCCGGCAGGCGGCGATGGCGCCGGCAATCCGGGGCAGGGTGAGCACGAATTCGCTCTCGGCCATGCTGTCGGCCTCGGCGACATCGACCTCCATATGCAGCGCCGATTCAATGCCCAGCGGCAGGGCCTCGGCAAAATAGGCCTCGACGCTCCACAGCCGGTTGATCGCCGGGGCATTGCCCAGCCAGGGATAGGCGAAGCGGTCGGGATAGACGAGGTGCAGATGGGTATCGAGGATGCGCATGGTTTCCGCCTAGGTTTCCGTCGTCCGTTGCGTCACGTCTTGGCCGGTCTGTTGCAGCAGTTTGAGCACGGTTTGGATGTTGGGCGCATCGAGTTTATCGAGACGCTGGGTATAGGGGCAGGTGAGCACGGCGATCACCGAGCCGAGCGGCCCCAATATCGGCACCGTGAGGTTGGACACTCCCGACACCTGGGCGCTGGGCATCATCTCATAGCCCTGTTCGCGCACATCCATGAGCCGGGTTTCAAGACCCTTGGGCATCTGTTCGGGGCTGCCAAGCCCTTGTTCTTCCAGCATCAGTACCCGCTCTTCCGGGCTGGCAAAGGCCAGGAAGACATGGCCAGAGCCGGTATTGACCAGGCTGATGCGGCTGCCGACGCGGATCGACACATTCCAATAGCCCGGCCCGTCGACCTGGGCGATGACCACCAGGATATTGCGGTCCTGCACCACCATATGCACCGCCTGCTGCGCCTTGAAGGCAAACTGGCGCAACGCCGGCATCGCCTGGCTGATCATGCGGTGCAGTGGCGGCTGGGCATGGGCCAGCTCGAACAGCTTGAGCGTGATCATGTAGCGGTCTTCCGGGGTGCGGCGGACATAGTCGCGGCGCACCAGCCGGTCGAGCATGCGATAGATTTCATTGGGCGAGCGCTCGAGCGCCTTGGCGATCTCGGCCTGGCTCAGGCCGTCGGGCGTCTGGGCCAGCAGCTCGATGATATCGAGGCCCTTGTCGAGCGCCGGCGCGCGATAGCGGTCATTGTCCTCTGACATGTTAGTCCTTGCCACCAACTTTCATTTATGAATAGATTGTTCGCATACGCATCGCAAGAATGCGTTTCGGAGGAAAAAATGCCCCCCCTCGTCGAGCTTCTCGACATCGATAAATCGTTTCCCGGTGTCCGGGCGCTGTCGCGTGCGCGCTTCGAACTGCAGGCGGGGGAAGTCCATGCACTGATGGGGGAGAACGGCGCCGGGAAGTCGACGCTGATGAAAATCCTCTCGGGCGTTTATACCCGCGACGCGGGCGAAGTGCGCCTCGATGGCCAGCCGGTGGAGATCACCTCGCCGCGTCAGGCCCAGGATATGGGCATCGGCATCATCCATCAGGAACTGGCGCTGATGCGCGACCTGACGGCGGCGCAGAATATCTTTATCGGCCGCGAACCGCGCCGGGGCTTCTTGCTGGACGAACGGGCGCTCAACCGCGCCACCCAGGCTATTTTCGACTCGATGAATTTGCGGCTGGAGCCGACGGTGCGGGTCGAAAGCCTGACTATCGCCAAGCAGCAGATGGTGGAAATCGCCAAGGCGCTGAGCTACCGCAGCCGCGTGCTGATCATGGACGAGCCGACAGCGGCGCTGAACGATGCCGAAATCGCCGAGCTGTTCACCATCATCAACCGGCTCAAGGCCGAGGGCGTCGGCATTGTCTATATTTCCCACAAGATGGACGAGATCAAACGCATCTCCGACCGGGTGACGGTAATGCGCGACGGCGAATATGTCGGCACCGTGCCGGCCGCCGACACGCCGATCGAAACCGTCATTTCGATGATGGTGGGCCGCACGCTGACCAATGAGGCGCTGTCCATTCCCAACACCACCGGCGCTCCAGTGGCATTGGAAGTCCGCAACCTCAACCGGGGCCGCGATATCCGTGATGTCAGTTTTTCGGTGCGCAAGGGCGAAATCCTCGGCCTTGCCGGGCTGATGGGCGCCGGCCGCACCGAAGTGGCCCGCGCCATTTTTGGCGCCGATCCGCGCGACAGCGGCGAAATCTGGGTCAATGGCAAGCGCGCCGGCATCTCCTCGCCCCGCGACGCCGTGCAGGCCGGTATTGGCTATCTGTCGGAAGACCGCAAGCATTTCGGTCTCGCCACCGGGTTGGACGTGCGCAACAATATTGCGCTGGCGAGTCTGGAGCGTTTCACCGGCCCCGCTGGCGTGATCAATGACGGCGCCATGCACGAGACGGCCGAAAACTATATCCGCCAACTCTCGATCAAGACCCCGAGCGATGCCCAGGAGGCCCGCCTGCTGTCGGGCGGCAACCAGCAAAAAGTGGTCATCGCCAAATGGCTGCTGCGCGACTGCGATATTCTTATTTTTGACGAACCGACGCGCGGCATCGATGTCGGCGCCAAGGCGGAAATCTACAAGCTGCTCAATGCGCTGGCCGCCCAGGGCCGGGCGATCATCGTCATCTCCTCCGAACTCCCCGAAATCCTGCGCCTCAGCCACCGCATCGCGGTGATGTGCGAAGGGCGGCTGACCGGCACATTGCCGGGTGGCGCATCGCAGGAAGAGATCATGCGACTGGCGACCCAGCGCCCGAGCAGCGTTGCCGAAACGACAACTGAACGGAGGTCTGCATGACCGATACCGCAGCCGCCGCAGCCAAATCCGGCCCGCGTATTTCCGGTGCTTTTCACCGACTGCTGGCCTTTTCCGGGCTGATCGCGCTGGTGGTGGTGTTCAGCCTCGCCTCGCCCAATTTCATGCAGACCCAGAACGTGCTGGCGATCCTGCAGGCTACCTCGGTCAATGGGGTGCTGGCCATCGCCGCCACGTTGGTGATCATCACCGGCGGTATCGATCTGTCGGTCGGCACGCTGATGACCTTCTGCGCGGTGATCACCGGCGTGGTGCTGACCTATCTCGGCCTGCCGCTGCCCTTTGGCGTGGCTGCGGCGATCCTGGCCGGCACCGGCTGTGGGCTGGTGTCGGGCGTCATCATCGCCAAGCTCAAAGTGCCGCCTTTCATTGCCACGCTGGGCATGATGCTGATCCTCAAGGGCCTGTCGCTGGTCATCTCCGGCACGCGGCCGATCTATTTCAACGATACACCCGGCTTCACCCAGATCGCCCAGGGCTCGCTGGTCGGGGCGCTGGTCCCGGGACTGCCCATTCCCAATGGCGTGGTGATCCTGTTCGGCGTGGCGCTGCTGGCGGCCTTCGTGCTGAGCAAGACCGCGCTGGGCCGCTACACCTTTGCGCTGGGCAGCAATGAAGAGGCCGTGCGCCTGTCGGGCGTCAATGTCGATCGCTGGAAGATCGCGGTTTACGCGGTGGCCGGCTCCATTTGCGGCGTGGCGGGGCTGCTGATTGCCAGCCGGCTCAATTCGGCGCAGCCGGCGCTGGGGCAGGGCTATGAGCTGGACGCCATTGCCGCCGTGGTCATTGGCGGCACCTCGCTATCGGGCGGTCGTGGCACCGTGCTCGGCACGCTGATCGGCGCGCTCATCATTTCCGTGCTGGCCAATGGCCTGCGCATCCTTTCGGTGGCTCAGGAGTGGCAGACGGTCGTGACCGGCTCGATCATTATCCTGGCCGTCTACGCCGATATCCTGCGGCGCCGCACTTTATAGGCGTCGGATATTCCCGCGCCCTTGGGCGCCAACAAGAAGGCGGCAACGCCTCGCCAGACGACGAATTTTCAACTCCATGGGAGGATTTTTACATGCTTAGACGTACCCTGCTTGGCGCCCTCAGCGCCGTTGCTCTGCTCTCTGCCAGCGGCGCGACCCTGGCTCAGGAGGCCTATGACATCGCCCTGATCTCCAAGGGCTTCCAGCACCAGTTCTGGCAGGCCGTGAAGGCCGGTGCCGACAAGGCCGCCGCTGAACTGGGCGTCAACGTGACCTTTGAAGGCCCCGAGAGCGAGACCCAGGTCGACCGCCAGATGGATATGCTGGCCGCCGCCCTGTCGCGTAACCCGGACGCCATCGGCTTTGCCGCGCTCGACAGCCAGGCTGCAACCCCGCTGCTGGAACAGGCCAAGGCCGCCGGCATTCCGGTCATCGCCTTTGACTCCGGCGTCGCCAGCGACATTCCGCTGACCACTGCCACCACCGACAACGTGGCCGCTGCCGCGCTGGCCGCCGACAAGATGGCCGAACTGATCGGTGGCGAAGGCAAGGTTGCCGTGGTCGCCCACGACCAGACCAGCCGTACCGGCATCGACCGCGTCGAAGGCTTCGTCAACCGCATCAAGGAAGCCTATCCGAATATCGAAGTGGTGTCGGTTCAGTATGGCGGCGGCGACCAACTCGCCTCCACCGAAATCACCAAGTCGATCCTGCTGGCCAATCCCGATCTCAAGGGCATTTTCGGCTCCAATGAAGGCTCAGCCATCGGCGTTGCCAATGGCAAGCAGGAACTGAACAGCGATGTCGTGGTCATCGGCTTCGACTCCGGCGCGGCCCAGAAGGGCATGGTCGAAAGCGGCCTGATGAACGGCGCCATCACCCAGAACCCGGTCGGCATCGGCTACGAAACCGTCGCCGCCGCCGTCAAGGCGCTCAAGGGCGAAGCCCTGCCGCCGATTATCGACACCGGCTTTTATTACTACGACAAGTCCAACATGGCCGATCCCGAAATCGCCGCCGTGCTGTACGACTAAGCTAACATTGGGTGTGGCGAGAAATCGCCACACCCACCACGCTGTACCTCCCCCTTGACGGGGGAGGCTAGGAGGGGGTGCGAGAGCCCCGATGATTGGGGCCAGACGCCCCCCACCCTTGATCCCTCCCCGCAAGGGGGAGGGTGTTGACTGATAGTTCTAGGATCCACTTTATGGCCGACCTCTCTGGTAAAATCGTTCTCATCACTGCTGCTGCACAGGGCATTGGCCGCGCTTCGGTGGAGGCCTTCGTCAAGGCCGGCGCCAGCGTCATTGCCACCGATATCAACGCAGCCAAGCTCGCCGAGCTGGACGGCATGGCGGGGGTTACCACGCGGTCTCTGGACGTGCTGTCGGTCGAGGCGGTCAAGGCGGCGGTGGCCGAGATCGGTCATATCGACATTTTGTTCAACTGCGCCGGCGTGGTGCATTCCGGCACGGTGCTGGAGATGAGCGACGCCGATCTCGATTTCGCGCTCGACCTCAATGTGCGGGCCCAGGTGCGCACCGTGCAGGCGGTGTTGCCGCAAATGCTGGCGCGCCAGGACGGCACCATCATCAACATGGCGACGGTCGCTTCCTCGGTGAAGGGCGTGCCCAACCGGGCCGCCTATACGATTTCCAAGGCCGCAGTGATCGGGCTGACCAAGTCCATCGCTGCCGACTACACCACGCAAGGTATCCGCGTGAACGCCATCTGCCCCGGCACGGTGGATTCGCCGAGCTTGCATGAACGCTGGCACGCCACCGGCGATTTCGAAGCGGCCAAGAAGGCCTTCATCGCCCGCCAGCCGATCGGCCGCATCGCCATGCCTGAAGAGGTGGCCGATCTGGCGGTCTATCTGGCCGGGGCGACTTATACGACCGGGCAGATCCACATCATCGATGGTGGCTGGACGGCTTAAATCGAACTGGCGGTGAGTGCGGCCCCCTCACCCTGACCCTCTCCCCAACGGGGCGAGGGGACGCAGGAGCCGATGGTTTGCAGTGAGCCCGCCTCACCTCGCCCCTTCGGGGAGAGGTCGCCGCACCGCGGCGGGTGAGGGACCGGACTATCAATGGAATGAACATGACCAAGATCACCTCCCTCGCCACCCATGATCTCCGCTTTCCCACTTCGGCCACGCTGGATGGGTCGGACGCGATGAATCCTGATCCGGATTATTCGGCGGCCTATGTCATTCTGGGTACCGATGGCGCGCATGAGGGCCATGGCCTGACCTTCACCATCGGGCGCGGCAATGAGGTGGTGGTGGCGGCCATTCGGGCGCTGGAAAGCCGCGTGATCGGGCTGGAGCTGGAGTGGATTGCCGAGAATCCGGGTCGGTTCTGGCGGCATGTGACCGGCGATAGCCAGCTGCGCTGGATCGGTCCGGACAAGGGGGCGATGCACCTGGCCACCGGCGCGGTGGTCAATGCGGTGTGGGACCTGTTGGGCAAGATGGCGGGCAAGCCGGTGTGGCAGCTGGTGGCGGATATGACGCCGGAGCAGCTCGTTTCCATCATTGATTTCCGCTACTTAACCGATGCCATCACGCAGGAGGAGGCGCTGGCGATTTTCCGCCAGGCCGAGGCCGGCAAGGCGGAGCGTATGGCGACGCTCAAGGCCGAGGGCTACCAGTGCTACACCACCTCGGCGGGGTGGCTGGGCTACTCCAATGAGAAGCTGACCCGGCTGGCGACCGAGGCGGTCGCCGAAGGGTTCCAGCATATCAAGATGAAGGTCGGCCGCGATCTCGATGACGATATCCGCCGGCTGGAAATCGTCCGCTCGATCATGGGGCCGGACCGCTACCTGATGATCGACGCCAACCAGGTCTGGGAGGTCGATCAGGCGATTGATTGGGTGCAAAAGCTGAGCCGGTTCAACCCCTATTTCATCGAGGAGCCGACCAGCCCCGACGATGTTTCCGGGCATCGCGCCATCCGCCAGGCCATCGCCCCGGTGAAGGTGGCGACCGGCGAGATGTGCCAAAACCGTATATTATTCAAGCAGTTCATCAAGGACGGCGCCATCGACATCGTGCAAATCGACGCCTGCCGCATCGGTGGGCTCAACGAGGTGCTGTCGGTGCTGGTGATGGCGGCGAAATATGGTCTGCCGGTGTGGCCGCATGCTGGCGGTGTCGGACTTTGCGAATATGTTCAACACCTTAGCATGATCGACTATCTGGTGGTGTCGGGGACCAAGGAGGGGCGGGTGATCGAATATGTCGATCATCTGCACGAGCATTTCATCGAGCCCTGCGACATCCGCAATGCCGCCTATATGCCGCCGAAGCTGCCGGGTTTTTCGATCCAGATGAAGCCGGAGTCGATTGCGAGCAACGAATTCCGGGGCTGATTTACAGCGCCTGCAATTCAAACGCGAAGGTGCCCAGCGTGGTGTCGCCGCTTTTGATCTGGAACAGATAGTCCCCCTCCGGGTCGCCTTCGGAGATGCACCAGCCGCTGGAAACCCAGCCATCATAAGGGGTTAGCGTCAGCTCGGAGGCAACGCTGCGCTGGTCGTCGGCGATGACGATGAGGCTGCTGTCGCCGATATCCCAGTTCGCCGGCGGGGCGGGCAGGGTGTAGATTTCGCTCACCGTCACGTCGCCCTTGGTCTTGGCGAAACGCAAATGCCAATAGTAGCAGGTGTCAGTTAGCAGCGGCACCAGCGTGGTGCTTTCGACGATCGGATCGCCCTTGGCGGTGGGCACTTCGATGGTGAAATCGCTGTCGATCACGCTCTGGGCCAAGGCCGGTTGCGCCAGCATGGCCAGCAGTAACATCGTCAGCGATCGGCGCATATCCGTCCCCCTTTGATGCCGCGAAACTGGCAGCATGCGTGCAGCACGCCGCCAGTTTTCTTCTCCTTTGCTGCCAGCATGCTGACAGTTTTCTTGCGGTTTGCTGGCTTAGTTGGCCCACTCGCCGCCGCGCATCACCGGTTCGGTGCTGCCATCGGCATGAACGCCGTCGATATCGATCTTATCCGAGCCGATCATCCAGTCGATATGGATGTTGGAACTGTTGCCGCCGCGGGCGTTGATCTCGTCCTGGGTCAGATCCTTGCCGTCGATAAAGCAGTCCGAATAGCACTGGCCCTGCGCGATGTGGCAGGAGGCATTTTCGTCGTAGAGCGTGTTGAAGAACAGGATGCCGGAAGCCGAGATCGGCGAGGAGTGCGGCACCAGTGCCACTTCGCCCAGCCGGCGTCCGCCTTCGTCGGTGTCGAGCACCTTGTTGAACAGGTCCTGGTTTTTGCTGGCCTTGAACTCGACCAGTCGGCCGCCCTCGAAGCGGGCCTGCATGTCCTCGATCAGCGCGCCATTGTGGCTGAGCGGCTTGGTGCCGGCGACATAGCCGTCGACGCGCATCCGGTGCGGCGTGGTGAACACTTCTTCGGTCGGGATATTGGGGTTGCAGGTGATGCCGTTCTTGGCTTCCGAAGCGCCGCCCTTCCAGCGGTGACCATCGGCCAGACCGACGGTGAGGTCGGTGCCGGGGCCGGTATATTTGAGCGAGGCGAAAGCCTTGCCGTTGAGCCAGGTCCAGCGCTTCTTGAGATTGGCATTGTGCTCGGCCCACGCGGCAATCGGATCGTCCTGATCGACTCTGGACGCCTTGAAGATGGCGTCGGCCAGTTTGGTGACCGCTTCTTCTTCGCTGTCATTGGGGAACACCAGCTTGGCCCAGGCGGTGCTGGGATAGGAGACGATGTTCCAGTTGATGTCGAAGCCGGTGATCAGTTGCAGTGCCGGCTTGTAGGCGGCCGAGTTGGCGCGCATGGCGCGGGTCACCTTGTCCGGGTCCTGCCCGGCCAGCATCATCGGATTGTCGCCGGCAATGGCGAGGCGCGCGGCGTTGTTCTTGAAGGCGTCGGCCATGCCCGAATAGAGCCAGCCGGCGGCCTTGTCGAAGCTGGCATTGTTGGCGTGCTTGTAGCGCGCGAGGGTGGCTTCCTCGTCGGAATAGATGGTGGTGACCAGACCGGCGCCGGCCTTATAGGCATGCTCGGTGATGCGGCGAACCAGCGGCGCGGCGCTCATCGGTGCGGTCATCACCAGATCCTGGCCCTCGGCCAGTTGCAGGCCCACCTTGATGGCAACCTGGGCGAGCTTGTCGAGCTTGACGGGATCGATGGTCATTTGGGCGAAGGCCTCTTGGTGTTGAATCGGTTGGCGCGAGGTTAGACCCGGATGGGGGGCGGGCGCTACCCACCACCGTGCTCCCCTCTCCCCTTGAGGGAGAGGGACAGCAATTCTGCGTTCAGCAGAATTGCAGGGTGAGGGGTTCTGCGCCCGCCCATGCTTTGATGCTGTAGCAAGAGACCCCTCATCCGCCCTTCGGGCACCTTCTCCCTCAAGGGGAGAAGGGAGACAGTGCGCGAACACCCCCTGTGTCTTTCGCGCATCACTATTGCCACGTTGCAAAAATACCCCGTTGGCAAGTCCGAACGCTTTGGCTACAAATCGTCCACCGCTTCAGATCTCGAACATGGGAGGCGTTGTATGACAGTGACATTCACCACCCTCCCTCGCGGCGATAACCGAGCTTAGGTTCTCGCCCTTCGCGGCCCGCCAGTTTTGGCTCGCTGCTCGCGGTTTTTCCATCACAGCCCAATTGATCTGACGGGGATCATTTCGTCTCCCGCTCCGGCTGTGCCTTTCATCCCCTGCTTTTGAGGGCCGGTTGCCGGAGAACGGAACCGGACTGCCAATATGAGTCGCAAGAAACTCGATTTCCGTGCCGATGCCTATCGCAACGTGCTCGGCTTTACCTTTCGGCACTGGACCACGCGGCCCGGCCTGATCGCGCTGATCTGCGTGCTGGTGATTGTCAGCACGCTGGCCGAAGTCATGGTGCCGGTGTTTTCCGGCCAGATCGTTGATGCCATTGCCGGCGGTGAAGCCTCGGCAGCGAGCGCGGCGTTGCGCGCCTTTGCCATCGTCGCCAGCCTGGGCCTGGTCAGCGTCGTGCTGCGCTGGTTCATCTTTCAGGGCATTATCCGACTGACGCTGCGGATGATGGCCACCATCGTCAATAATGGCTTCTATCGGGTGCAGCGCTTCTCGACCGATTGGCATGCCAACAGCTTTGCCGGTTCCACGGTGCGCAAGATCACGCGCGGCATGTGGGCGCTGGATTCGCTCAATGACGTGCTGCTGGTGGCGCTGTTGCCGTCGCTGGTGATGCTGGTCGGCGCCACCGTCATTCTGGGCTCGTATTGGCCGGTGATGGGCCTGGTGGTGGGGCTGGGCTCGCTGATCTATATCGGCGTCACCGTGCTGCTCTCGATGGGCTTCGTCTCGCCGGCGGCGAGCCTCGCCAATGCCTGGGACACCCGGCTTGGCGGCGCGCTGGCCGATGCGGTCAGCTGCAACTCGGTGGTGAAAGCCTTTGGCGCCGAGGAGCGTGAAGAGTCGCGGCTTCGCGGGGTGCTGGGCCGTTGGGACCATCGCACGCGCCGCACCTGGAAGCGTGGCACGCTAAGCGGCACCATTCAGGGCTTTATGATGGTGACGATGCAGGCGGGCATTCTCGGCACTGGCCTGTTGATGTGGCAACGCGGGCTGGCCAGTCCGGGCGACATCACCTTCGTGCTCGCCATGTTCTTCGTGTTGCAGGGCTATCTGCGCGATGTGGGGCAGCACATCCGCAATCTGCAGCGGGCGGTCAACGACATGGAAGAACTGGTGGCGCTCGACAAGACGCCGCTTGGTGTCGACGACAAGGCGGGTGCGAAAGCCATTGCCATCGGCAAGGGCGAGATCGTGTTCGACAATGTCACCTTCCAGTATGGCGCGCATCCGACGCCGCTGTATCGCGATTTCTCGGTGCGCATTGCGCCGGGCGAACGCGTCGGGCTGGTGGGCCATTCGGGCTCCGGCAAGACCACTTTCGTCAAGCTGACCCAGCGGCTCTATGATCTGGAGCAAGGCGCCATCCGCATCGACGGCCAGAATATTGCCGAGGTGCAGCAGGCCAGCCTGCGCGGCCAGATCGCCATTGTGCAGCAGGAACCGATCCTGTTTCACCGGACGCTGGCCGAAAACATCGCCTATGCCCGCCCCGACGCCACCCGCGCCGAGATCGAGCAGGCGGCAGAGCAGGCCAATGCGCATGACTTCATTCTCAACCTGCCCAAGGGCTATGAAACCCTGGTGGGCGAGCGCGGGGTGAAGCTATCGGGTGGGGAGCGGCAGCGCGTCGCCATCGCCCGGGCGTTCCTGGCCGATGCACGCGTGCTGATCCTCGATGAGGCGACATCGAGCCTCGACAGCGAGAGCGAAGTGCAGATCCAGCAGGCGATGGAACGGCTGATGGTCGGCCGCACCACGCTGGTGATCGCACACCGGCTGTCGACGGTGCGGGCGCTGGATCGGCTGCTGGTGTTCGACAAGGGCCGCATCGTCGAAGAAGGCGATCATGGCCAGCTGATCCGGCTCAATGGCGGCATCTATCGCCGGCTGTTCGAACGGCAGGCGCTGGAGCTGACCAAGGGTCTGGTGGTTTGAACGGAAACGCCGGGGTGGGAGCCCCGGCGGTTTTTGCCGGATACCCCCACCCAACCTCCCCCTGATAGGGGGAGGAATCCCATCGCGTGTGTTGCAGGATATTGACCATCCGCCGGCCTTCTCCTCCCCCTGTCAGGGGGAGGTTGGGAGGGGGTATCCGGCTGAGTGCTAGATCACGTCAAGGGTCACATCAAAGCCCTTCCGGCTGACTTCGCTATAAGGGCAGATGATGTGGGCGCGCTTGACGATGTCGTCGGCTTTGGCCTTGTCCATGCCGGGGATGTCGATCTTGAGGGCGGCCTGAATCCAGAAGCCTTCGCCATCCGGGCGGTCACGGAAGCTGACTTCGGCGGTGACCTTGGTGTCTTCGGGGAGGGTGTCGCCGCTCTTGCGGGCGGCGCCCTTCATGGCGCCGAGGAAGCAGGCGGAATAGCCGACGGCGAAGAGCTGCTCAGGATTGGTGCCGCGTGCGCCATCGCCGCCCATTTCCTTGGGCGAGGTCAAGGTGACGTCGAGTACGCCGTCATCGGTGGCCCCATGGCCAACGCGGCCACCGGTGGAGGTGGCGCGGGCGGTGTACATGATCTTGGTCATTCAACGTCTCCTGAAAAATGGCAGCAAAAAAACACCGCCTGATTGCCTGGGCTTTGACGAACAATGCCTTCGGCACAGCGATGATGGTGCGATCGTGGGTCGGACCCATATGATAGGTCAACAGGAATTCAGGAATTCGCCATGATCGACACCTCCGTACAGACCAATGTGAAATCAAAACCCATTCTGCCGCTGAGCACGACGCTGGGGCCGGTGCATCTGGCCGTGACCGACCGCGCCAAGGCACTGGCGATCTGGCAGGATGTGGTCGGGCTTGAGCTGATCGCCGAGGACGGCAATGCACTGACGCTGGGCGCCGGCGGCAAGCCATTGCTCGTGCTGGAAACCGGCGCTATCGGCACGGTGGTGCCGCGCAGCATCGGGCTGTATCACGTGGCCATCCACCTGCCGACGCGCGCCGATCTGGCGCAGATGGCGGTGCGGGCACTGCAACGCAATGTGCGGATTTCGCCGACCGACCATCTGGTGTCGGAAGCGATTTATCTGTGGGACCTCGACGGCAATGGCATTGAGATTACCCTCGAAACGCCATGGCGCGGCACGCTGGGCGATCCCGACAAGGGCGAAACCTATGCCGTGACCGCCGATGGCAAGCCGCATTCGGGCCGCGACCCCATCGATCTCGACGGGCTGCTGGCCGAACTGGGGCCATCGCCGGTACTGGCGGCGCGGATGCCGGCGGGGACGCGGATCGGCCACGTGCATGTCCATGTGAATGACCTGAACCAGTCGATGGGTTTTTATCGCGACGTCATCGGCTTTGCCGGGTTTTTGCTGATCAACTCCTTCGGCATGGGCGATGTGGGGCTCGACTACATGCCGCATACCATCGCCTTCAATATCTGGTCCGGGCCGGCTGCGACTCTGCCGCCGGCGGGGACGGCGGGATTGCGCTGGTTCACCATTGTGCTGCCGGATGCGGCGACGCTGGACGGCCTCAAGGCGCGGCTGGCGGCGGCTGGGGCTCCCGTTGCGGCGATTGAGGGCGGTATTGAAACGCAGGACCCGTCGGGTAATCGGATCAAGGTGCTGCTGGGGTAAGCGCAAGCGGCTACAATCCCGGGCCGCGCGTGCTAGAAGACACGCGGGTCCGGTTGTGTTGGGAGACACGCATGCGCAGCGCTGAAGACGTCACAAAATTCTGGTTCGTCGAGCACGGCATGGAGGACTGGTTCGGCGGCAAGCCGGAATTTGATGCGGCGCTGGCGGCGGAATTTGCCGACACGCTGCCCAGGGTCGCGCTGGGCGAAGCCTGGGAATGGCGCCAGACGCCCGAGGGCCGGCTGGCGGAAATCATCGTGCTGGATCAGTTTTCGCGGCAGCTGCATCGCGGTTTGCCCGAGGCGTTTGCGCAGGACAAGATGGCCCTGGCGCTGGCGCAGGAGGCGATTGCCGCCGGGGCCGATCAGGCGATTGCGATGGAGCGGCGGATGTTCCTGTACATGCCGTTCATGCATGCGGAATCGCTGGTGATCCAGGACGAGGGCTGCAAGCATTTCGCCCAGTTCGGCGAAGAATCGCTGAAATTCATGACCGGGCACCGCGATTGCATTGCCCGCTTCGGTCGGTTCCCGTTCCGCAACAAGGCGCTGGGGCGCGAGAGCACGCCGGACGAACTGGCCTATATGGCAGAGCAGGGCGACCGGGCGTTCTAGCTCGCTAGCCCAGCAGCTTCGGATCGACCAGTGCGCCTTTTTGGCCGATTACCACGCCGGCGACGCGGTGGCCGTTTTCGGCGGCTTCCAGCAGCGACTTGCCGGCGAGGCGTGCTGACAGATAACCGCCATTGAAGCTGTCGCCGGCGCCGGTGGCGTCGACCACCTTGGCGCCGGGTTTTGGGGCGAGGCGGACGCGTTCGGTGGCGGTGGCGATCAGGGCTTCGCCGGCCCCATCCTTGACCACCACTTCACTGACCCCGAGCGCGAGATAGCGGTCGGCGGTGGCGTCGACCGAGGCGTCGCCGAACAGTGGCGCTTCGTCGGTATGGGTGGGCAGCACGATATCGCAGACGCTGGCGGCGGCGGTGAGCACGGCACCCATGACGCGCGGGCTGGTCCATAAGGCCGGGCGCAGATTGGTGTCGAAGACGATTTTAGCGCCGGCATCGCGCGCCTTGACGATGGCGCCGAGCAACCGGCCCCGGGCGCGGGGGGCCAGAATCGCCAGGGTAATGCCGGAAAAATACACCATCGAGGCGCCGTCGACGGCAGCGGCCAGTGCAGGCTTGTCGTCGGCCAGCAGCTTGGCGGCGGAAGTGTCGCGCCAATAGGTGAAGTGGCGATCACCCTTGTCCTGATGGATCATATAGAGGCCGGGGCGGCGGCCGGGCACGGTGCGGATATGGCTGGTGCCGATGTTGTTGCTGTCGAGAAATTCGCGGATTTCGCCGGAATAGCGGTCCTCGCCCAGGCCGGTGAAATAATCCACCGACCAGTCGGCGCCGAGCAGAGCGCGCATATACCAGGCGGTGTTGAGCGTATCGCCGGCATAGCCGAGGCGATATTGGCGATCCTCGCCGCCGCTCATTTCGATCATGCATTCACCGATGCTGACGAAGCGCTGCTGTGCCAAAACTCTTGCCCTCCACGATTTGCTTGAGGCTTATGCCGGTAAAGCTGATTTGCCTGCAAGTCAGTATCTTCCATACAAGATCGCAAAGCCCTATGGTTTACCCGATTTTACCGCCGGAGACTTCCATGACGCGTTTGAGCGCCGAAACCTTGAGCCAAATTCCTGCCGGCATTGCCGTGCCGCGCTATGATCGCAACAGCGTCACGCCCGGCATCGTGCATCTGGGCATTGGCGCTTTCCACCGCGCGCATATGGCCGTCTATGTCGACGATCTGCTGGCCGAGCACCCCGATTGGGCGATTGTCGGCGCCAGCCTGCGCCGGCCCGACACCAAGGAAGCGCTGGCGCCGCAGGACGGGCTTTATACGGTCGCCGTGCGTGACGCCTCGGGCACCCATCCCCGGGTGATCGGCTCGATCCTCAAGGTGCTGGATGCCAATACCGAGCGCGAGGAATTGCTGGCGCTGATGGCGAGCCCAGCCATTCGCATCGTCTCGCTGACGGTGACCGAGAAGGGCTATTGCCACGATCCGGCGACCGGCGAGCTGGACCAGCGCCATCCTGATATCGTGCATGACCTGGCCAATCCGACCGCGCCGAAATCGGCACCGGGCATGCTCGTGGAAGCGCTGGCGCGGCGGCAGGCGGCGGGCATTGCCCCGTTTGCGGTGATGAGCTGCGATAATCTGCCGTCCAATGGGGCGACGGTGAAGCGCATCGTCACGGCACTAGCCCGCCTGCGCGATGCAAAGCTGGGGGACTATGTCGGCAACACCGCGTTTCCCGGCACCATGGTCGACCGCATCGTGCCGTCCACGACCGATGCCGACCGCGCCACGGTGACCGAGCTGATCGGGGTGGAAGACGCCTGGCCGATCATGACCGAGCCCTTCACCCAATGGGTGATCGAGGATGACTTCCCGCAGGGCCGTCCGCCTTTCGAGCAGGTCGGGGCGCAACTGGTCGCCGATGTCGAGCCGTTCGAGCGGATGAAGCTGCGCATGCTCAATGGCAGCCATTCCACCATGGCCTATCTCGGCTATCTGGCGGGCTATGACTATATTTCCGACGTGATGGGCGACCCTGATTTCGTCACGCTCATCCATGGGCTGATGACCGAGGAAGCCATGCCGACGCTGGATATGCCCGGCGTCGATCTGGGTGCCTATCGCGACCAGTTGCTGGAACGGTTCCGCAATCCGGCGCTGCAGCACCGCACCTGGCAGATCGCCATGGACGGTTCGCAAAAGCTGCCGCAGCGTTTGCTGGGCACGATCCGCGACCGGCTGGCGGCGGGCCTGCCGTTCGAGCGGCTGGGGCTCGGGGTGGCGGCGTGGATGCGCTATGTCACCGGCATTGACGAGACGGGCGAAAGCATCGATGTGCGCGATCCGCTGGCGATGCGCATGCTGGCGATTGCCGCCGATGCCGGCGACGATGCCGAAGCACTCTATATCGGGCTGGCTGGGCTGACCGAAGTGTTCGGCAGCGATCTGGGCGACAACCAGAGCTTTGGCGAGACGGTGGCGACCCATCTCGATGAGCTGTTTGAAGAGGGCGTGAAGGCGACCGTAGCGGCGGCGGTGGCCTAATCCCCGGAGCTTCCCTCTCCCCTTGAGGGAGAGGGACAGAAAATCTGCGTCCAGCAGATTTTCAGGGTGAGGGGTGCGGAGTGCGCCCATGCTTGGATGCTCAAGGAAAGGGACCCCTCATCCGCCCCTTCGGGGCACCTTCTCCCTCAAGGGGAGACGGCATGACAAGGCGGAAGCGAAGAAACAGGTCAAGACCCAGCTGTCAAAATGCATCATATGACCAACGTCATATTGCGCCAAACAACTGATACCGCTATATTTTCTTCATTCTTTTGCCCGTCCCATTCGTGGTCACCATCAATGCTTTGCGTGCCGCAGCTGCGCTTGTAACGGACGCAGCTGTCCACCATAGTGCATAACATGGATGACGCAATGAAACTCCCGCCCTACGTCGTGCGCCGCGGCACGGTGCTGCAATATGTCCGCCGGATCCCCGGTGATCTGGCACATTCCTATCCCATCCAGCGCATTCAACGCACCCTGGCCACCGCCAATGCCTCGGAAGCTTATGCCGCGGCGGCGCGCATCACCACCGACCTCGACGCCCAGTTCGCCGCCCTGCGCCGTGAAAAGGGCTTTGCCATCGGGATCATCCATGT